>NZ_DS990392.1:365052-623006 GCF_000155475.1 Helicobacter cinaedi CCUG 18818 = ATCC BAA-847
CTAGATAGACGCTTTACAAGGGCAAATCTCACAAAGAGCGAAATGATAAATACGATACTTGCACAACTTGCCAAGACGGACACAAGCATAGTGATTGTGATTTTTCTTAATGGTGCATAGACTGAAGTTTGCGGTGCAGAGACAAGCACACTCCAAAACGAGCCAGTATTACGCCACACTTCAAAGGTAGAAACTCCACCGATTGCTTCTTTGCCGTGGCGATTTATGTATTCATATACACCACTTGTATGTGCAGCTTGAGCGTCTGTGATTTGTTGAAGTGATGGGTGAGTATTGACTTCGGCAATCTTTTTACCAAATAGGCTAATATCATCACTTGCCGCATACACACCACCGGTTGAAAGGATTAAGATAAAGTCATTTTCATACACGCTATTTTCTTTATTTAGCACGATTTGCTGGATAATCGTATCAAGGTTGATTGACATACCAAGCACACCGATGAGTTGATTCCCGCTAAAGAGTGGCACGACAGCATTGACTGCGTGGAAGCTTTCACCCTCAAGGGTAATTTCAACAGGCACACCAAAGATAGAGCGTTTTTCTTGTATCGCATTTTGCACAGCTGAAAAATCAAGCACCTTAGATTCAGCATTAACACGATGGACACCGCCGATACGCGTAGGATCATCATCACGATAAATCATTAAATATCCACTTTTGCCGTTTTTGGAAACAAAATCTTTTTGCAAACCATTGTGAGCGTAAGGCTCAAATAAAAATACATAGGCATATTTTGCCCAATTTGATGTATCTAGTAGGCTTGATACGCTTTCATCAATCGTCTTGTTATCAAGCGTGATTCCAGCTTTAAGAAAGTTATTGATTACACCTTGTGTGTTTTCCAAAAGTGCAAAACTCTCATCAAAAATCGGGGCAATCTTGTTTGCGTGTCGCTGGGCGACATTATAGAGCATAGTTTTAGCTTCCTTATCAAGCGTGGAGCGAGATTGTGAGAAAATGACAAGTGCCATAATACCAATACAGACTAAAACGACAATAGCAACAATAAGATTCATTTTAGTGCCAAATTTGAGTTTTCTTAATGATGTAAGCATAATGACCTCCAACTTATTTCAAAAAAATGAGAAATAATTGCTGTATTCTAGTCAAGTTTATTGAAAGATAGATAAAATGTTTTTTTTGTTTGTGGGATTTTGTTACTAAAAGTAATCAGTGGCTACAAAATGTATATGGGGGAGTTTTGATTTAAAATTACACAGATTCTATTTTTGATATTTAGGATAATTGACAGCTTGGGCTTGTGAGCTAGATTCTAAATAAGACACGCAGAAAAAGCAAAAAAGTTTGATAAACAAGCCACCAAAGCCTTAAAGGCTTTGGAGTAGAAGGGCGTGGAGTTCAGCATTGAAAGCTTTAGCATTTTCAAGGTTATTGCCTTCAAGCACCACTGCCGCACCAAAGAGTAAAGTAGCACTTTGTGCGATTTTTTCCGCATTTGCGGTTTTAAGCTTTTCAAAAAGTGGGTGAGTGATGTTAAGCTCTAAGATAGGCTTAGATTCGGGGAGTTTCTGCCCCATTTGTGCCATAAGATTTGCCATCATTGGATTGCTGTCTTCTTTAATCAGCGTGATTGGTGAATCGCCTAGTTGTGAGAGTTTGACTTCGCTGATTTGCTCTCCTAAGGTGTCCTTAAAGGCTTTTATCAGCGGCTCATAGGCTTTTTGTGTGGCTTCATCAATGCTCTGCTCCCCTAGCTCTTCTAAGGCTTCTTTGCTATTAATGCTTTTTAGCGGAGTTTTGTCATATTCGCCAATCATCGGCATTACAACCGCGTCAATCTCATCGCTTAAAAGCAAGACATCAAAGCCCTTTTGTGCGTATTTTTCAAGCAGTGGTGCATTTTTAATCGCTTCTTTATTTTCGCCTAGCATATAGTAAATGCTCTTTTGCTCACTACTCATTGCTTCTTTATAGGCTTTAAGCGAGATAGATTCAGCCTTTACACTCTCAAACCGCAGAAGTTCTAGAATCTTGTCCTTATTCTCATAGTCACCATACAAGCCTTCTTTCAGCACTTTACCAAACTGCTCGTAAAATTTCTTATACTCTTCTTCGTTTTTTGCGATATTAGCAATCTCGCCTAAAATCTTCTTTGTGGAGGCGGATTTGATATTAGCTAGAATCTTATTTTGCTGTAAAATCTCGCGGCTCACATTCAAAGGCAGGTCTTCACTATCAATTACCCCACGCACGAAGCGTAAATATGGCGGTAATAGCTCCTTGTCATCATCAGTGATAAATACCCGCTTGACATAGAGCTTCACACCTGATTGATAATCCACGCGGAATAAGTCAAATGGAGCTTTGCTAGGGATGTAAAAAAGTGTGGTGTATTCTAAATTGCCTTCAACCTTTGTGTGAATCCACCGCATAGGCTCATTATTATCGTGTGAGAGTGTGGCGTAAAACTCTTTGTAATCTTTATCTTTAAGCTTGGATTTTGGAATCTTCCATAGGGCTTTAGCGGTGTTGATTTGGGATTGCTTGTTTTCTTTGCTCTCTTTTGTAGAATCTCCTTTTTTAGAATCTTCTGCGTTTTCACTCTTGGTCTCTGTGTAATGGAGATAAATAGGGAATGCGATATGCTGGGAATATTTATGGATAATGTTTTCAATCTCCCAACGAGACGCAAAGTGTGCATCTTCATCTCGCAAATACAGCGTGATTTGCGTACCTTGAGATTCTTTAATACACTCGCCAATCTCATATTCGCCCTTGCCTTCACTTACCCACGCATAGGCTTTTTCTTCACCTGCTTTCTTGCTTTGCACCACGACACGATGTGCTACCATAAATGCTGAGTAAAAGCCTACGCCAAACTGCCCAATAAGTGCTGAATCTTTCTTTTTATCCCCGCTCAGTTGGCTAAGGAAGCTCTTTGTGCCAGACTTTGCGATAATGCCTAAATGTTCTTTCATATCAGATTCACTCATACCAATGCCATTGTCCTCTATGGTGAGTGTTTTTTTCTGCTCATCAAAGGATATGTCAATGCGTGGCTCAAAGCTTAGGGATTTGAGATTATCCTGTGTGAGCGTGAGATATGAGAGCTTATCAAGTGCGTCAGATGCGTTACTTACAAGCTCTCGCAAGAATATCTCTTTATTGGAATACAAGGAATGTATCATTAGGTCTAAAAGTTGTGTAATTTCTGTTTGAAATTGATGTTTTGTTGCCATTTTTTCTCCTTAAAATTCAAATTGAAGTGGCAATCATAGCAGAAAATATTAAATTATGTGTAAAGTTTATAATGATTCTATAAACTTTAATGAGTGAGTTTATATAATAAAAACTAAGTTTTTTGTATGATATTTGGAATAACAAAGCAAGATTCTAAGAATATTTATTATACAAGTTATACAGGCCGAGTTGTAAGTAATGACAAGCTAGAATCTTGGGATTTTTAGCGTTGGGATTGAAGGGTGGATTCTATAAAATTTTATAGAATCTATGGTGAGATTCTAAGACAAACATAATAAAAAAACATAAAGGAAAAAAGTGAAAGTAGCTATTGTGCTAGGTGGTGGAGGCTCTAAGGGGGCGTATCAAATTGGAGCGTGGAGGGCATTAAGGGAGCTTGGTATAAAGTATGATATGGTTACAGGCACAAGCATTGGGGCTTTGAATGGAGCATTAATGGTGCTTGGCGATTATGAAAAGGCGTTGGAGTTATGGCGTGAGATAGATATAGATAAGGTGGTGCTAAATGGGCTAAATCTCCGCACAGATTTGCAATATTATTATGAAAATAGTGAGAAACTTCTGCCCTTTATCAAAAGCTACAAGGATAATAAGGGTATGGATATCACTCCGCTTAAAAAGATTATTCAAAAATGCGTTGATGAGCGGTTTTTTAGCTCTAGCGTGGATTATGCGTTAATGAGTGTAAGATTCCCTAGCTTTGTGCCTGTAAAAAAATATAAAAATGAGCTTTCAATGGAGAATCTCGCTTCGTGGATTTTGGCTTCAGCCTCGTGTTTTCCGGCTTTTCCGGTATGTGAGATTGATGGATGGGGCTACATAGATGGGGGATATTATGACAATCTCCCTATTAGTCTTGCTTTTGAGCTAGGTGCAGAGCAGGTTATCGCCATAGCGTTAAATCCAGAATCTCACCCCTTTAGTCATCATCCGCTTGTGAAAAATATTTACCCCCTTAAGCCCCTTGGCGGTATGCTTGATTTTGACAAAATGAGTATTGAAGAGAACTTGGAGCTTGGCTATTTTGACACGCTCAAGGCTTTTGGTAAGTTGCAGGGCTTTACATACAGCTTTTATCCTAACACTAAAGATATGCCACAATATCTTATGGCGATGAGTAGGGCATTAAGCATTGTAATGCAAAAAGAATTACACAATACAAAGGAATTGCCTTTTGCTTTGCATAAAGCTTTGGAATTTATTATGCCTTTAGAATCTAAGCGGATTTTAGAGCTTTTATCTCATAATGAAATGATGAGTGTGAATCTAGGCGAGATTCACAATGAAAAATCTCAAATGATTTTTAATCAATCAAAACTTGCTGCTATGGTGCTTTGCCTTGTAGAGCTGATGATGGGGCAGTATGACTATGAGCGTAAAAGGATATATCATCTTAATGAGATAATAGATGAGCTTAAGGCTAAAAATACGCAAAGGCAGGAAAAGACGGAGTTTTTTCAGGCTTTGAATCTGCCAAATGTTTATCAAAGTGATAAAAAGATTATATGGGCGTTTTTTCATCTCTTTTGCTTTGAACTGCAAGGTGGCGGAGTGTGAGGGAAAGTCTATGTGAGGGTGGATTCAATCCGCAGTTTCAAGCAAAATTTACGCCACAATGCAAACCAGAATCTAAGCTAAAATTTGAAAAGATTTATATTGAAATAAGCGATTATTGTGGGCTGAAGTGTGGATTTTGCCCGAGTGCAAATATTGAGCAAAGACGCGGAGCTATGGATTTAGAGCTGTTTGAAAAGATATGTTATGAGATTCAGTCTCACACAAAGCGGGTGTGTTTGCATATTTTGGGCGATCCTTTGGGGGTAAAAGATTTTATCTCTTATGTTGAGATATTGAAAAAATATCATTTGGCAGTGGAGCTTGTTACCACAGGGCTTTTTTTGCAAGAGTGGCATTTTGAGCTACTCACACAAAAGCCTTTTGTGCAGGTGGCGTTTTCTTTAAGTGCGTTTTTGGCAAATGAGAATCTTTTGAAAAAGCGACATTTGGAGCAGATTCTAAAATTTTGTGCGTTTAATCTCTCTCAAAATTCGCCCATTTTTGTGAATCTGCGTCTGCATAGTGATGATATTTTTGCTGATAGTGTGAAGTTTAGGGTGTTGTGTGGCTTTGTGGCTAGATTTTTTGGGCTAGATTCTAATGTATTTATGGAAAGTCTTAAAAAAGGGCGAGTAAGGCTTGGGGCAAAGGTATTTGCTAATCCTAAAACTTCATTTGAATGGGAGCAAAGTGGCGGGGTGAAAACTTATCGGCTAAAAGCTCAAAAAAGTAATATAAAAGTGTTTTGCTATGGGGCGATAAAGCAGTTTGGAATCTTAAGTAATGGCAATGTGGTGCCTTGCTGTATTGATCATGGTGGGAAGACGAGCTTTGGCAATGTGAGAGAGCAGGGCATAAGGGAGATTTTACAAAGTAAAAAGTTTGTGGATTTTGCTTTGGCATTAAAGCGTGGAAAAGCCCCTTGCGAGCTATGTGAAAAATGCGGTTATAGGCTTATTTTGTGAGATAAATAAAAGTGGAATTATTTTTGCTGACAATCCTTTAAAAAAGTAAAGCTTCATCTCTAAAAGGACTTAGGGATTTGATTAAAGGGATTTTATGAAAAGAATACTAGCAGTTTTGCTGTGCGTATGTGGATTCTATGAAGTAGCAAATGCAAATAATATCGCACAATTGCTTTTAACTGGGCGTCCAAGCGGACATATGGGCGTGTATTATCAAGGTATGACAGGTGGTGCACCAAGTTTCGCTGATGCCAATGTGTCTTTAGCCTATCAAACCCAACGCTTTCAAGGTGTGGCACTTGGTGGCTCTATGTGGGCTGCAACAAAGCTATATCAAGCACACGGCGGAGACTTTTCGCAAGTGAAAGATAATTTTGTTCTCACAGAGCTTTATGCAAGTTTTGTGAATCCCAATCGCTTAAGTGTGTATGCAGGGAGATTCCAAACTAATAGCGAGTGGATTAAGCATTATACACAAGGTGTGTCAGCGACTTATGAAGATATAGAAAATTTAAAGCTTGATTTTATCTGGGCATATAAAAATGCATATGTAACAAATTATAGAATGGATAATTTTTCAAATCCATTTGGTAGTGTGGGTGCGTTGTATCTAGGGGCAACTATCACACTTCCCGAATCTCCTTTGCAAATTACCCCATATATTTATGCTGCTCCTAATGATTTTACCGCCTTTGGTGCAAAAGTGCTTGTGGCTGTGCCTGTAAATACTGCACTTTTATATGGGAAAATGCACTTTTTGTCTTTTAGTGCTAGGAATGATAAAATCATTGACCATTCAAGCACAAAAGGCGATGGAGGATTTGTATGGCTTGAGGGTGGAGCAAAGTGGCTGGGTATGAATGTTGGAGGTGGTGTTCTCTCTGTGGCTGAAAATGGAGCTAGGGGGATTGATTCGTTTGGGCAGAGTAGCTATTTTGAAAGGCGAGAAGGGCTTTTTTACAATAATGCCACATCACTTTATGGATTCTTAGAATATGACTTAAGGCAATATGTGCAGCTTGATGCAGCTATTAGGCATACAACCATAGGAAGCAAAAACATATTTAACTGGGAGATTGGACTTGTCTCTGAACCTCAACACAATATCAAGTTGGGTGCAAAGATTATAGGAATGATAAATAATGCCGATTTTACGCTCGATAATTCAATTTTTGCCAATGATGGTAGGAATTATCTACTAACTCGTGTCTTTGCACAAGTTAGTTTTTAAATCTTTTTAAGGAGTTTGTATGAAAAAAGTATATGTCTCACTTGCTTTAGTCTCTGCTATGGCGGTTGGTGCAAATGCGGTAGAGGTGAATCCTTTTGGGCATTTAGGAGCATTTTATCATCAAGGGTTTGGTGGTTTAGGCACATTGAATGATAAAGGCAAGGAAGTGCAAAAAGCCTATGGAAATGTTTCTGCACGCGTAGGGATTGAGCTAGGCTTGGGCAAAAATGTAAGCATTGGTCTTGGTGGCTGGGGTGCTTACCCATTCTATGATATTTCACAAAATGATTTTATCACTAAAAGTGCATTCCCAAATTATGCTGATGTGTCTGATGCGTATTTTAGATATGATGGCGGGAGATTAAGCTTTGTGCTTGGACGCTTTGATATAGGGCAGTTTTTCCTAGGCGTTGATGGTAAAAACTATACGGGTGTAGATTGGATCTATGGCAATGTGCAAGGTGGTGCGTTAAATGTAGATGGTGGGGCTATAAGTTTATGGGCATATTGGAGAAACTCTCAGCTTGGAGCAGGACAGGCTTATAACAGAATGGGCTATGAGCTTTCAAGCTTTGATACTTATCAACACCAAAAAGGTAAGAAAGGTGAGCTTGTAAGTGGTGGTGTGGATATCAAATTTGGTGAAATGTTTAAAGTTTCTCCATTTGTGAGCTATCTTACAGATACAAATACGAGTGTAGATTATAGTAAAAATACAAAAGGCGTTGATGATATATTGAATGCAGGTGCAAAAGCACAGCTTGATCTTGGCTCTGGAAATGTGCAGTCAAAGACGACTTTGCGTGCTGTGTATAGTATGACTAATCTTACAGGGAAAGCAGATACCGCAAGTGGTATGACTTTTTGGATTGATGAAGAGTTGCGTTTAAATGAGTGGCTTAAGCTTGGTGCAGGATATGTCTCAAATGACAAGGATTCATATATTCTTAATTATGGTGATAGAGCAAGATTCTATGGTTATCGTGGCGGTATGAGTGGAGCTGGAGTAGGTGCTTCACTTGGTTATGGTGATACTTGGTATATCTTCGGTGGTATTGAATCTAAACGAGTAGCCCTTGATGTGCTTTACTCTGGTGGTGATTATGAGGAAATCTCTGCAGTTGGTTCACTCACGCTTTGGCAAGGAAGTGATAAGATGTATTTCAAAGTCGGTGCTGGATATGTTGGGACAGGCAAACAAGCTAGCACAGATTCAACAGCCGAAAATGCTATAATCGGCTCTTGGAATGGCAAATGGCAAAACTCTGCACTTGCATTTGCTAAATTTGGATTCTAAGAATCCTTACAAGGCTAGGCTTCTAGCCTTGTAGTTTTATATACACACCACTTTATAAAATTTACTCTATTAAAGCAGGAATTAAAACATTTTTTGCTACAATCCCCAACTTTTTTACATCAACACAAAACAAAGGACATAGAATGAAAAAAGGAATCCACCCAGAATACATCCCTTGTAAGGTAACCTGCGTAACAAGCGGAAAGCAAATTGAGGTTTTAAGCAATAAGAGTGAGCTACGCATTGATATTTCAAGCTTTTGCCACCCATTCTACACAGGAAGTGATAAAATCACTGACATCACTGGACGCGTTGAGAAATTCCGCCAAAAATATAATATGAAATAAATCTATGCTGACACTTGTGCCAACCCCCATAGGAAACCTTGAAGACGTTACCTTGCGGGCGTTGGAAGCCATAAAGTCAGCTGATGTAATTTTGTGTGAAGATACAAGAGTGGCTAAAAAGCTTTTAGAGCTACTCATTTCACGCAATATCCTTGAACTTCCAAATGAACAGAATCCTAAGGAATTTGTGGATTCTAAGCAAATCAAATCCTTTCACTCACATAATCAAGATGAGTTTCTCTCCATCTTGTCGCAGGATTTTTTCAATACAAATGTCGTGTATCTTAGCGATGCGGGAATGCCTTGTATTAGTGATCCTGGTGCAAAGCTTGTATCTTATGCGATAGAACATCACATTGCCTTTGATGTTTTGCCCGGGGCTTGTGCGTTAAATGTGGCATTTTGTGGGAGTGGTGTAGAATCTACACCATTTGTTTTTGTAGGATTTTTACCACATAAAAAGCTAGAGCGACAAGCGAAACTTTTGCAGATTGCTAGGCTCAATATGGGCGGTGCGTATAGTGCGATTTGCTATGAAAGTCCGCATAGAATCTTAGAGACCTTGCAAGATATTGCATTTTTACTTCCACATACTCGCATTGCCGTGCAAAAAGAGCTTACAAAACTTCATCAGCAGCGATATTATGGCACAGCACACGAGATTGGCACAATGCTAGAAGATTCTGTAATACGAGGAGAGTGGGTGCTTATCCTTGATTTTTCGCATACTTTGGAGCATAAGGAATATTCGCTAGAGTATGAGGAAGCCCTGATGCTTGATATTCCACCAAAGATTAAGGCAAAGATTCTAAGCAAGATGAGTGGTAAAAGTATCAAGCAATGCTATGAAGAAATTTTGAGTGCGGAGTAAGTAGTGATTATTTATGGTAAGCAGCCTATTTTGTATGCCATAGAGACTTGCCCTTGCAGTATTACAGAATTTTATCTCGCAAAAGAATTGCCTAGAGATTTATTTTCACAACTTGCTAAATTAGACAAGCCCATTAAACGCGTGGATAATAAAAAAGCTCAAGCTCTCTCTCGTGGCGGTAATCATCAAGGGATTCTCGCGCAAATTATCCCGCCACAAGCTTTAAGTCTTAAAGAACTAAAGGAGAAAGATTCACTTTTGGTGCTATGTGAGATTAGCGATGTGGGGAATATTGGCTCAATTTTTCGCACAGCTTACGCGTTGGGTGTGGGCGGAATAGTCATTTGTTTGCCAAGCCTTAGTCAAAAAGCGATAGAAGGTATAGTGCGTCTTTCAAGTGGGGCGTTTTTAAATATGCCTTATGGGGTTTTTACACAAGTCTTTGATGTGCTAAATGAGCTTAAAAATGCAAACTTTACCCTTGTAGGTGCGGATATGCGAGGGCAAGAGAGAATAGAAAATCCACAAAAATGGGCATTGTTTCTAGGAAGTGAATCTATGGGTTTATCAGCACGATTGAAGCACAAACTTGATACAATGCTCTCTATCAAAATGAAGCATCACTTTGATTCGCTCAATGTAGCGGTGGCTACGGGAATTTTAATAGATAGGATTAATTATGCAGGGAAACATTAATATGCAATTACTTGATGAGGAACTAGGGAAGCTTAAGGCAATTGGGCTAAAGGAGCTAAGCAAAACAACTAAACTTGCGAGTTCTAAGATTGAAGATGTGCTAGAAAAGCGATTTGATAAGATTGATAGTGTGCGGGCAAAGGGCTTCATTGCGATTTTGGAGCGTGAGTATGGTGTTGATTTGCGTGATTGGATTCTCTCTAAAGAGCAGTTGCAAAAGCCTGATATAAGTAGTGTTGCAGAGGTGATAAGCAAACAGGATCAAGAAGAGCGATCTCAAAAGCTTATTGAAAATGTAGCGATTGTGAGAGAAAAAGAAGAAGAGAGAAAGAAAGATTTACAAAAAGAGCGTGAGCATTACGTGATTGAGATTGCATTAAAAAATGAATCTAAAAGTAAGTCTCACGCAGAATCTTACTCTTGGCTTTATGTGATTTTAGGACTTGTTTTTCTTGCACTTATGGGATATTTTGCCTACAAGGCTTTTATGCAGGATAGTCCTATTCCGCCTACTTCGCAGTCTAGTAGCACAGCACAAAATGAGAATGATGAGGGGTATGATGGTGTATTTTTTGATGCAACAAAACCGCTAGATAATGCCCCAACACAACAAGCAGATAAGCCAACACAAAATACACAGGAAGTGCAATCTCAAGATGTGCCTTTAGAATCTACAAGTAAGGATTCTATGCCACAAGCTTTAGCCCCACAAAATACAACAACGCAAACTCAAGAAACTCATCAATCAAGCCACCCAGAGCAAAATTTCTTTTTTAGCCCTAAGCCTAGTCAAGCAGATTCTCAAGCAGATAGTCAAAAGAAGCCGAGTGATAATATCTTATATATCCAAGCCGAGCAGGATTTGTGGCTTGGCGTGATTAATCTTGAGACAGGAAGCAAGGAGCAGTTTGCATATAAAAATAGTTATGAGATTCCATTAAACAATAAAATGCTTTTTGTGATGGGGCATAGTGCATTTAAGCTCACACTCAATGGCGAGGAAGTAGCTCACGGGAGCAAACATCCAGTGAGAATGTATTTTGATGGCTCAAGCCTTGTAGATGTGAATTATACGCGTTTTAAACAGCTGAATGGTGGTCTTGAATGGTAAGGCTTATCTTCATTCTTTTTTGTATTGTAGCGGGTGCGTGGGCTGATGCCTTTGATGATAAGATAAAAAATCTAATGGGGGAGCAAAGCTACCAAACAAACGCAAATTTCATTAATAGAATCTTTGCAAATAGAAATATATACTATACAGGCGGACGATTGGATATTGCTAAAATTGTTTATGCGCTAAAAAGTAATGGGCTACTTAGCTCGCGCTTTTCTCAACCAAGCGAGGTAAAACTTAGCTTTAGTGCAAGGACTAGTCCCGTGTTACTAACAAAGATTGGGAATAATATTTTAAGCACGATGGGATATTCATACTTTGTAGTAAGCAGAGCGGAGCTAAGTGGTGGGCTTTCAAGTGTGGAGTTTTCTTTTAATACCGAGCATAGCCCTGATATGGGGATTATTGTTGATGAGTTAGGTAAAAGGGGTTTTGTTTGCCTTGATATTAATCGTATCAATGCACAGAAGTGGGAATATATGCTTGAAGTCAATGAGTCGCGTCTGCCAAATACAAAATTCTTAGCAAAATCAGCAGCACTTAAATGGCGTGATGCCTCCGGGGAATATTGGGTCAGTGTCAATACAAGCGGAGATTTATATATACAGGCTGTGGATTTTCCAAAGTGGAATCCACATATTGTGTTGTATGATAAGAATCTTGGCATTATAGATATGATAAGTAATGCCGGTAGTAATGAAAGCTTGAAAGTTAAGATTCCACAAGGTGTGAAGTTTGTGATGATTACAGATTATGATGGGGCGGAGAATCTTAAGGGTGGTATTGCTGTGAATTTGAAGTAGATTATGAATCTAACAATGAGGAGAGAGCTATGTTTGATGAGATTGAGTTTGACAAAATAAAGCGTTTGCCAAAATATGTCTTTGCTGCAATTAATGAGATTAAACTTGAAATGCGTCGCAATAATGAAGATGTGATTGACTTTTCTATGGGGAATCCAGATGGTAAGACGCCTGAACATATTATCCAAAAGCTTTGTGAAGCCGCACAAAAAGATAAGAATCAAGGCTATTCTGTAAGCCGTGGAATCTACAAGTTGCGTTTAGCCATTTGTAATTGGTATAAGCGGACTTATGGTGTGGATTTAGACCCAGAATCTGAAGCGTGTGTAACAATGGGGAGTAAAGAAGGCTATGTGCATTTAGTCCAAGCTATTGCAAATGCTGGCGATAATGCCATTGTAGCCGAGCCTGCCTATCCTATTCATTATTATGCTTTTATTCTTAATGGAGCGAATGTCTCTACTTTTGGGCTAAAGTGGAATGATGAAATGGAGCTTGATGCAAATGATTTTTTTGCAAATATTAAAAGGGTGCTAAAAGAAGTAATGCCCCGTCCAAAATTTGTTGTTGTGAATTTTCCGCATAATCCCACGACTATTGTTGTGTATAGGGAGTTTTATGAACGCTTAGTGGCTATGGCAAAGCAGGAGCGATTTTATATTATTTCGGACATTGCGTATGCCGAGCTTTGCTTTGATGGCTTTAAAACACCAAGTATTTTAGAAATCCACGGAGCTAAAGATGTAGCTGTTGAGAGCTATACGCTGAGTAAAACTTATAATATGGCAGGTTGGCGAGTTGGCTTTGTGGTGGGGAATAAGAAAATTATTGAAGCGTTGCAAAAGATTAAAAGCTGGATTGATTATGGAATCTACACGCCTTTGCAAATTGCCTCTACTATCGCCCTTGATGGCGATCAAAGCTGTGTGGAAGAGATAAAGGGTAAGTATGAAAAGCGTATGGAAGTGCTGATTAAGAGTTTTAAAGAAGCGGGTTGGGAGATGAAAAAACCAAAGGCAAGTATGTTTATTTGGGCAAAGTTGCCTGAATGTGTGGGTGATATGGGTAGCTTGGAATTTTCAAAAAGGCTTTTAAAAGAGGCAAAGATTGCTGTGAGTCCGGGTGTGGGCTTTGGGGATTATGGAGAAGGGTATGTGAGAATTGCGTTAATTGAAAATGAAAAGCGAATCCGCCAATCCGCACGGAATCTCAAGGCATTTTTGAAGCAATTTTCATAAGATTTTATTAAGATTTTAAGGATTATTTGATGTCAAAGCTTGTTTTGGGAATGGTTGGCTTTGGGGTTGTTGGCTCCAGTGTGTTAAAGGCAATTTTAGCAAATGGTGAGATTATTAATGCAAGGGCAGGGAAGCAGATAGTTTTAAAAAGTATTGTTGTGCGTGATAAAGCAAAAGCGGCAAAAAAACTTGCCGATATGAATGCAAATGTAGCCCTTAGCACGAATATAGATGAGATTTTACAAGATAGTGAGATTGATGTTGTCATTGAGCTTATGGGCGGTGTGGAGTTTGCCTACACAATAGCACAAAGAGCATTGAAAGCAAAAAAAGCTTTTATCACCGCTAATAAGGCAATGTTAGCCTACCATAGAAGTGATATTGCACCCCTTGCGAGTGGTTTGCCTGTGGGCTTTGAAGCAAGCGTGTGTGGTGGCATACCCATTATACGCGTTTTGAAAGATGGCTTAAGTGCTAATCATATTTTAGCCATACGCGGGATTCTCAATGGCACGAGTAATTATATCCTAACTCAAATGCAGCAGTTTGGCAAAAACTTTGCCACCGCCCTTAAAGAAGCGCAGAATCTTGGCTATGCGGAGGCTGACCCTAGCCTTGATATTAATGGTGGCGATGCGGGGCATAAGCTTTTAATCCTTGCTTCCCTTGCGTATGGAATCCACGCTATGCCCGAAGATATATTGATTGAAGGTATTGCTGATATAACGCCTGATGATATGGAGTTTGCGAATGAATTTGGCTATGTGATTAAACTTCTAGGCATTGCTAAAAAGCAAGATGATGAAGTGGAGCTACGCGTCCATCCAAGTATGATTAAAAAAAAATCTATGATTAGCAAGGTTGATGGCGTGATGAATGGCATTAGTGTGATAGGCGATTATGTGGGGGAGAGTATGTATTATGGAGCGGGAGCAGGAGGGGAAGCAACAGCAAGTTCGGTGATAAGTGATATTGTCGCTATTGCTAGGGGGGAGAGTGCGGCAATGCTTGGCTTTAGCCGACCTTTGGAAGAGGGTAAATTGCGACTGAAAGATAAAGAAAAGATTCACTCACGCTACTACATACGCCTTTATGTGAGAGATAAGCCCGGAGTGTTAGGGGAGGTAGCACAGATTCTAGGGCGACATAATATTTCTATTGGTGCATTTTTGCAAAAAGAGACAGATAAGAAAAATATCGCCACAATGCTATTTTCTACACATCATTGCTTTGAAAGAGAGATAAATCACGCATTGTGTGAGCTTGAAAATATAGAATCCATTACCCAAAAGCCTTTCAAAATGCGGCTTGAAGATGAGTATGAGTAGGGCAAAGGGCAAAGAGGCAGAAGACAAGGCGTGTGCGTTTTTGCGTGAAAATGGCTTTGAGATTATAGAGCGGAACTTTTTTGCACGATATGGGGAGATTGACATTATCGCTCAAAGAGATGGAATCTTACATTTTATTGAAGTCAAAAGTGCGAGTGTTGGGGCTAAAAGTGGCTTTGAGCCTATTTATAACATCACGCCAAGCAAGATTGAAAAGCTTATATCCACAATAGGATTCTATCTTTCAACGCAGAATCTCACGCAAGAATATTGCCTTGATGCACTCATCATCAAAGGTGGGCATATTGAGTTTATAGAAAACATCACTTTGTGCTAGTTGAATTTCTCACGCTCAATGCCAACTTTTTCTTGCAAGGCTTTGATTTCTTTGCTCATAGCCGCTGTGGCACTGACTTGGTTAATTAAGATGTAAATATTAATAAGGCTTAAAAGCAAAGTAGCAAACACACAAAACAACGCAATTTTAACCGCTCTTTTAGCGATTTTGTTTGAATCCTCTTCTCTCATAAAAGCCTCCTTGTAATTTTATGAATAAGTATAGCACTAAACATTCCAAGTGCCAACAGCACGACAATACACGCCCCAATACTGACATTAAAATAATAGGCGATAAAAAACCCAGCCCACATAAAAATAAGTGAAATAAGCCACGAGATAAACATCATAGAGCCAAGCGAGTGGGAAAAGAGATTGGCAATATATGCAGGGATTGATAAAATCGCCAAAACAAGAATAAGCCCAGCCACGCTCATAGACAGCACCACACCAATGGCGATAAGCACAAAGACAATGCTTATCCACATATTCACATTTAAGCCCTTTGTTTGACAAAACTCACTATCATAAAATAAGCCTAGAATCTCATAATAATACAGCCTAACAAAAATGATAAGGAAAATATCAAATGCCGCCATTGCTATCATTTCATCTGTGCCAACAGCGAGAATTGAGCCAAAAAGATAGCTTGAAATATCGCTATTATATCCCGGACTTAAGTCAATAAGAATAATGCCTATTGCCATTCCAAATGCCCAGCTTGCACCCACATAGGCATCTAGCCTTTCTCTTTGGTATAAAAACGCATAGGCTAAAAATATCGCCATAAGCACCCCAAAGCACAACACTCCAAGCATCGTGCTAAAGCCACAAAAAAGAGCTAATCCAACACCGCCAAAAGCACTATGAGCTACGCCCCCAGCGATAAAGACATTTTTATTTGCCACAATCATAGAGCCGATGATTCCACTACAAATACTCACAAGAAATGATACAAATAATGCCACCCATACGAATTGATATGAAAAGAGTTCAATCATAATTTTAAATCCTTGAGATTATCCATCGCTTTTTGTGGCGATAAATTGCGTAAATTTGCCTGTGAATTGCCACCATTGATTTTTATGGTAGCAAAGTCGTGCTTTGCTACTGCGGAAATTATGAGATTTGTTTTAGATTCTAAGTTTTTAGATTTTTCGCTACACTCAAAATGACAAAGTGTGGAATCAACGCTATGATTACCCAAAGACGAATTGTTAGGTTGCATAGCAAAATGAGTTAGCAAATCTACTTCACAAATATGTCCACTCATATCAAGCTCAAAATGTGGAATCTCGTGTATAACAGCATTCTTATTGACATAAAGCACCTTTTTGGCATAGCCAAGTGTGAGTGAAATATCGTGGCTTACCACAACAATACTCATCGTGCGATTAAGCTTTTTGAGCAGTTCATAAATGCTTTTTTGTGCTTTAGAGTCAATATTTGCCGTTGGCTCATCAAGGATAAGAATCTGCGGATTATTCACAATTGCCCTTGCGATAAGCACCTTTTGCCGCTCTCCGCCTGATAGAGCATATAAGGGCTTTTTAGCAAGATGAGTGATTTCTAAAAGTTCCATTGCTTGAAAAATAGAACATTCACTCTTTTTTGGATTGAACCCAAAGATTCTAGGTTTAAGCAGCCCAAGGGCAATGGTATCTCTCACGCAAATGGGGAATTGTATATTGTGATAAGTCATTTGTGGGACATTGCCGATATGGCAGGGCTGTATATTTGAAGTGTAGCTAATCTCGCCCTTATTTGGCTTTAGTAGCCCAAGCAAAAGCTTTACAAATGTTGTCTTGCCCCCGCCATTTGGTCCTATCACCGCCCAAAAATCGCCAGATTCTAGCTTGAAGTTAATCTTTTCTAGCACATTTTCTGCCCCATAAGCAAAGCTTACATTTTTCATCTCTAGCATTATTTGTTTCTCTCTTTGCTAAAGTGCTTTTCTAGGCATTCTTGTAGTTTGGGATTATTCTCATCAAGGGATAGGGCGATTTGACACGCATAGAGAGCAAAGGAGTTAAGCCATTGGGATTTGAGTGGATTGAGAGTAAGAATTTCAAGCTTTAATTCATTCGCAAGGCTTTGGACGCGAGATTTTGAATATTGTGGTTGGATAAAAAGGGCTTTGATTTGTCTTTGTTTAATCTGTGCGATAAGCTCTCTCAAGTCTCTACCCTTAGCTTCTTTGCCATCTTTTTCTATGCTTAATTCTTCTAAGTCAAAATCCCTAGCAAAATCCCCAAAGGCTGGGTGATACACAAGAAAGCTTTTTGTTGCGTATTTGGCAAAAAGATTTTGAGCTTGAATATAAATCTGCTCAAGCTCTTTTGTAAGTTGTGTTGATTGTGTGGTAAAAAAGTCTTTATGCGTTGGTTGCAAGGTGCTTAGAATCTTGGCAATGAATGCTATTTGTGCTTGGGATTCTTTAAGAGAAAGCCAGATATGTGGATTGTGAGTGTGTGTGCTAGAATGTTTAGAATCTTGCGAGTGAGAAAGTGAGCTAGAATCTAAAGTGTGAGCGTGAGATTCTGAGAGATTATAATATTTTAGTTTTGGATTAATGCTGTGGAATTTCTTAAGCCAAGTGGATTCTAGAGGCATTCCCACGCCAAAAAACACTTCAGCATTTTGAATATGCTTCATTTGTTGTATATTTGGCTCATAGATTTCAGGGGATTTGCTAGGCGGGACAAGCACTTCTACTTCTACATATTCTTTGCCGATAGATTCTAGCATTTGCTTTTGTGGCAGAACACTCACAAGCACCTTAATAGGCTCGGCATAGCCACAAAGACAGAGTAAAAGTAAAATATAAGCTATTTTTTTCATTGAGCTTCTTTCATTTTAGATTCTTGCCAAATTCTTGTGGGGCGGTGATTTTTTCAGCAAGTTGAGAGATATTAGACATTGCCTTAACCTTATCAAGCAGAAGTGGGGATTTTGCAAATAATGAATTATGCTCTTCCCCCACATACAAGCTTGTGATAACAACACCGCCTAGCATATTCTCATAGCCTCTGCCCGTAGTCGCACTCCACGCACTATGAGCCACAATCGCCCTGCCTTCATACTCGCCGATGTAGAGCATAATATGCCCTTGTAGCCAAAGGATTGTTTGATAAGGCGTAGCATTAGCAATAATATAGCTTTCTTTTTCTTTGCGTGAAAGATTGCTTAAATCAACTTGATTATTTCCATAATACACTTGGGCTTTTGAATTACGCGGAAGATGAATGCCAAAATTTGTAAAAATATCACGGACAAAAGCCGAGCAATCACGACTTTCTAAGAATCCGCCCCAGCCATATTTATCCCCTATCATTGTATTGATGATTTCAGCAATGGCTTTAGAATCTGCAATTTGTGGGAAAGGCTTCATCATTTCATTAGGCAAATATACCTGTTCTCTTTTAGCTTCTCCATTTGGCAAACGCACATAGACTGCTACGCCCACAGATTGCTTTAGCTGTGTGCCATATTTGGGGAAAATCTGTCCAATGCGTGCTTGTGAGATAAAGTGATGCTGTGAGTTATAGAGTGGAATCTTATCAATCTTTGGGCTGATGTATTGTGTGTAGCTCTCTATCTCGCTAATCTGCTTAGATGTAAGCGTGGCAAGATGAGTAGATTCTACCCAGCCATACACAAAGCTTGATTGTATATGCACCCATTGCTTATCTTTGCTTATGTGTGTAATCAGCACAGGTGTATTGGCAAAGATAAGGGAGTTTTGCCACCTATCAAATGGATAGCCATTTATCTTATTAAACAAGGGCTTGTTTGTCGGCACGGCACGCACAGCAGTCGTTGTGGTGATAATGGCTTTTTGATTTTGGTTTGGATAGGAGCTAAGATTCATAGAATCTATAATATTTTGTGCGATTTGTGGGCTTATCTCTTGGAGATCTTCACCATAGCTTTTATTTTTGCTTTTGGTTTTGCTCTCATTTGTGGCAAGATTTTGCAGTGAAGGCACAATCCAAAAGACTTCATTTTTTTTAGGATTTGGCTTTTGATGCCACGGAGAGAAATGTTTTTGCAAATAGTCTTTTTGAAGTTTTGCTAGGACTTTGTCATTGCGTTTAGATTCTAAATCCGCTGGGAGATAAAAGAGTGCATCTTGAGGCAAAGTCTGTAAATCTTTGACTTGATGGCTAGGGATAACTTTATCCGCACAGGCATTCAAACCTAAGATGAGAAAAAAAGCATATATGATGAAAGCAGGGCGAAATGTCATTATAATGCCCTTTGTTGAAAGGCGTGGATAAGCTCTAAAATCTCGCTTTCATTATAGCCGATGATGAGGCGTTTATCACTTGTGATAATGGGGCGTTTTAAAAGCATAGGCGTGGCAAAAAGTATATCAATTTGCTCTTGTATATGTGAATCTAGGATAGATTCTGTGATTTTGCCTTCTTTTTTGAGATTTTTATAAGTAGTGCCTTTGCTGTTAAGAACGACTTTAATACCTTTAGATTCTATCCACGACTTGAGCTGTTTTTGACTTGGCGTAGTGGTTTTTAAATCAATAAAGTGAAATGGAATACTATGCTTATCTAGCAAGGTTATTGCCTTTTTGACACTACCGCAAGTTTTGATACCATAGAGTATGATTGTCATTATCCTGCCTTTAAAAGTTTGGTTGCTTAATATCTAAAAAATTTGAATCGGATTCTATCACAGGATAGTGCATACAAAGCAGATTTCTAACGCAAAATGCAATCATTTGATACACCTTTTCAAAGCCATCCATATCCTTGTAGCCATAAGGGTCAGGGACATCTACACCATTTAGCCCAAAATCGCCTAGCTTTTTTACTTTCTCTTTATCAAAGCCAAGCTGCAATAAATCCTTGTAATTACTTGAATCTAAGGCGATGATAATATCAAAACTATCATCAGCATACACGCTCACACGCCTACCACGCAAATCATCAATGCTAAAATTATGCTTTTTTGCTATTTGTCTAGACCCAGCGTGGGGGCATTCATCAATATGCCAACCGCTTGTCCCTGCTGAATCTACCTTTAAGGGTAGATTATATTTTTTCACAAACTCCCTTGCTATGCCTTCAGCTAGTGGGGAGCGACAGATATTGCCTAAACATACAAATAAAATACTAGAGACTTCTTTCATATTACCACCTTTGCGTTGATATAGAGATGAGTGGGGGAGTTTGCATTAAGGATAAAATGCAGCGGAGCTTGATTTAAATGGGTTTGATTTTCGCAAAAAAGTGGCTTTTCAAAATCAAAAATCGCAAAATCTACACTTTTATTTTTAGCCAAGATTCCATTATTTAGCCCTAAAGCTCTTGCCCCACAGAGTGTAGCACCAAGCAATAAAGTCTTAGATAGCTCTAAAATATCAGCTTGCGGATAGGCGTATAAGGCTGTGCGTAACTCATCAAGTAAATTAACATTATTATTTGAGCTTTTGCCATCAGTGCCAATGGCGGTTGGGCGATTTTGTAAAATCTCAAGGGGCAAAAAAGCATTGTTTAAAAGCCGATTGCTCCGCGGACAAGTGATGAGTGTCGCATTCTCACATAAATCTAGCTCTTTTTGCGTGATGTGTAAGCAATGTGTGAGTGAAAGGGCATTTTTTATAGGCAAGAGCATTTCTAAAAAGCTTTGTGGTGTATAAAAGGGCTTTGCGTTTTCAATGTTAGCTAAGCGTTTAAAAAAGCCCTTAAAATAGCCATCTTGCTGGGTAAGCCACTGCTTTTCTTGTGGAGATTCTAAAAAGTGAGCAGATAGTGGGAGGGTTTCACTCACACAGAGTTCTATAAGTTTTTTTGCCATAATGGGGTGGAGCGAGTAGGGCGAGTGTAGGGCGATGGCGGGGGTAAAAGTGGGCGATTTGAGATTCTTAGCATTATTTAATCGCTCTAGCACATTAGCGTAAAGGAAATCTATCACTTCTGCGTTGCTCCCTATGGCTTCGTTAAAATACACGCAACGCAAAGGGCTATGGGCTAGAATCTCCATATCATTACCATAGCTACTTATCGCCCCCACAGAGCCTACGCCTGATTTTAACTGCTCATTAATCCCTTGATTGATAATGGATTCAAACGCATCATTTTCTAACACATTATCGCGATTTTCCATAAGGCTATCAAGCCATTTTCCAAAATCCCCATAGCAAAACTCCGCCAAAACCCCGCCAAACTCAAAATGTATATGGGCGTTAATAAGGGCAGGAAGCAAGATTCCATTAGGGATAAAAGTCTTTTTTGCGTTTTTAAACTCAGCACTTAGGCTTTCATAATCCCCAACGCGTAAAATGCTATCCTTGCTAGATTCAAAGGCAATGCCACCATTATGCAAAATCTCAAACTTTTCATTACATACAAACACTAGTCCCGCACCAAATATTTCAATCATTATACGCCCTATTTTGTGCTTGTGATATTCACATCAAGCTTGTTATATGGAATCTCAATGCCGTTTTTATCAAGGGCGATTTTTATAGATTCTAACACTTTGCTTTGTGTGTTTAAAATGCCATATTCTATTTTCACCCAAAAGCGGAGTGTGAAGTTAAGTGAGCTTGCTCCAAGCTCGGTTAAGCCTATGAAATGCTGTTGATTTGGATCAACTTCAGGCGTGTTTTCTAGCACATCAATGATAATTTTTTTCACAGATTCTATATCGCTTTCATAACCTACACCGATGATAAGCTCAATGCGTCTTTGGTCGTTGAAAGTGGTATTTATGATATTTGCTGTTGCCATATTGCTATTTGGGATAATAGCGACCTTGCCATCATTTAAGCGGAGATTTGTTGTAAAAAGATTTATCGCCTCCACACTCCCTACCAAACCGCCTACTTCAATCAAATCCCCCCTTTTAAATGGACGCAAGATAATCAGCACAATGCCACTTGCCACAGATGAAAGAGAATCTTTAAGTCCAAGGGCGATAGCCACACCCGCAGTCCCAAGCACGGCGATGATGGAATTTGTTTGCACACCAATCGTGCCAAGTGCAGCGACAATCATCACCACAAGGCAGAGAATAAAGACAACTTGAGAGATAAAGCGGGATAGAATCTCATCTTTTTTGGCGACAATCTTGCGGATTTTAGAGCTTAAAAAACGCGAGAGATAATAGCCCACAATCAAAATAATACAAGCTTTGAAAAGAGCTATGCCTAAATGTTCTAGCTGTGGAATAAAAGTTGTAAGAAAGCTTTTAAAATCCTGCATTTTTTATCCTTTAAAGTTTATTGTTGGGATCGTGTAGAATCTCATTGCTTAAAAACGCTTCTACAACACCGCAAAGCTCCTGTTGATAGTAAGGAGAGAATATATCGCTACAAATGTATGTTTGATGTTGATTAAATAGCACAAGCTCGGCGATTTTCCCTTCCTGCAATGCTCCTTTGTTTAGTCCTAGAATTTGCGAGGGCGTGAAGCTTGTGAGCTTTGAGATTATCTCTAATGGAATCTTGTGGCTTTTATGCAAAAATGTATAAAGAAGTGATAGGTAAGATTCAAGGGCATCTATACCAAAACTTGCAAGCTCAAAAACTTGGTCCTTTTTAGAGTTATAATCTGCCGACTGCAAAGAGCCAAGCAAGTCAATCTCGCCATTTTTAAGCTTTTCTAGCAATGCTTTTTGTGAGATAGAATCTACAAGCGGAGGGTTAAGCTTGGCAGCGGTGTTGTAGTTTTGACATAGGCTTTCATCAAGCAGGAGATGATGGATTGGGCTTTGGGTAAAAAACTCACAGGCATAGCCCTTGTTTTTGTAAGATTCTAATAATTCAAAACTACGCGGATAGGTAAGGGAATCAAAAATAAGCCTTAAGGGTAAATCTTTTAGCATTTCGGCGATTTTTGGAATCTCTTTGGTTTGGCTATATGTGGGGATTGAAGGGAGTCCTAACTCCGCACTTAAAAGTCCTTCATTCATCGCCCCATCAGCGAGAGTAGAATCTTGAGGGAAGCATATAAGCGGAATGTGAAGCATTTGAGCGTATTGTGCGATACGCATAAAAGTATGGGCGTCATAATCACTTTTTACAAAAATAGCTTTGCCCCCACTTTGATGAAGTGAGCTAATATCGCTAAGTCTATCATTAGGCGTGAGTGGATTAATCGCGGGGAGCAGGTGGATAGGGGATTTGCTATTTAGGCTTTTTATGAGTTCAATAGAGCCATTTTCACTGCAAGGTGGATTTGTATAAGGATTCAGTAAAATTGTGCCAACACCGCCTTTTAGGGCTTTTTGTGCTAAGGAAATGAGCGTTTTACTTGAGAGAGATAGGGCTTTTGGGGCGATATTTAAATCAATCATCGCAGGAAATAGAATCTTACCCTGTATATCAAGCACCTTTTCATTCTCCATAGGACTTAAAGAGCCTATATGTGAAATCAACCCATTTTGTGTGCGTAAGTCCGCCTCTTTTACTCCCTGATAATCACAAAGTATCGCATTTTTAAACAGCATAAAACTCCTTTAGGTCAGTAAAAAATCACTCTTTTGTGCCATAATCAACACGCCTATAAGAATAAGCAAAATCCCCGAAATCACTTCAATGACTTTAAGAAAGGGCGTGAGTTTTTTGAGCATTTTAAGGGCAGTATTGATAAAAATCGCCACGAGCAAAAAAGCCAAACCAAGCCCCAAGCAATAGCATAGCATGAGCCACAATGCACTATTTTGATTAAAAATCCCAAGAGCTAAGATTGAAGCAAGAATGGGACCCACACAAGGACTCCAGCCGATACTAAAGCCAACGCCTAGCACAAAGGGGGATAAAAAGCCAAAGGCAGTGTGATTTGGGCTAAAATGAAAGGCTTTATACAAAAAGGCAAATTTAAATTGAAACAAAAAATGAATCCCAAAAAGGATAATCACCCCCCCAGCAATATACCGCATAATAGATGAGCTAAGGATTGAGCTAAGGGTAGATTCAGCAAAGAGAGCAAGGGTTATAAAGGTTGCTGAAAAACCAAAGATGAATAAAAGTGAAGCTAGGATTATGCGGGATTTGTGTGTTGTTTTTTGATGTAGCTCTTCAATACTTATGCCAGAGATGTAAGAGATATAAGGGGGGATAAGCGGCAGTAGGCAAGGGCTTAGAAAGGTAAGAATCCCAGCTAAAAAACTTGCCCCAAAAGGCGTAGAATCATAGAGTGTGATAAGGGTGCTTTCCAGATTCACTTTTATCCTTTATTTGATTGTGCTAAAAATTATTAAAGCATTAGCATTATAGCTAAGGCTTATAATATTTTTGTAAATTTATCCCAAAAAGCACAATTTTTGCTATAATCGCGTTTTTTAAATTGCTTCAAATTTATGAAAATAACATTATCAAATCCATTACATAAAGGCAACTAATGACACAAGATTCACAAACACCCACTCAAGAATCTCCAGCCCAAAACGAACAAAGCTTTGAAACATTTGGCTTAAAAGATTTTGTGTTAAAGGGCATTAAAGAAGCGGGATTTAGCTCTCCTAGCCCCGTTCAAGCTCAAAGTATCCCTATTGTTTTACAAGGCAAAGACTTAATCGCTCAAGCTCAAACAGGCACGGGCAAAACGGCTGCCTTTAGTATCCCCATTTTAAATGCCCTTAGTCGCAACAAAGAGATTGAAGCCCTTGTGATTACACCCACACGAGAACTTGCTATGCAAATTAGCGAAGAGGTGCTAAAGCTTGGGCGATTTGGGCGTATTAAAACCATTTGTATGTATGGGGGGCAGAGTATCAAGCGGCAATGTGATTTGTTAGAGAAAAAGCCAAAGGTGATGATAGCTACACCGGGCAGATTGCTTGATCACTTGCAAAATGGCAGGATAGAGAATTTCGCTCCAAAGGTAGTAGTGCTTGATGAATCTGATGAAATGCTTGATATGGGCTTTTTAGATGATATTGAAGAGATTTTTAAGTTTTTGCCAAATACGCACCAAACCTTGCTCTTTTCCGCCACAATGCCAGAGCCTATCAAGAATCTAGCCTTGAAGATTCTAGATAAGCCGGAGTTTGTAAAAATCACTCCCACAGATATTACAAATAAAGACATAGAACAGCAATACTACATTATCAATGAAGGGGAGCGAGATGAAGCGATTGTGCGGCTACTTGAGACGCAAAATCCCACAAAAAGCATTATTTTCACACGCACCAAAAAAGAAGCCGATGCATTGGCGACAAGGCTTGTTACAAAGGGATTCAAGGCTATGGCACTGCACGGCGATATGGAGCAGTGGGATAGACGCACAGCCATTAAGGCGTTTAAGGAAAATGAGATTGAACTGCTTGTGGCAACTGATGTGGCTTCGCGTGGGCTTGATATTAGCGATGTGAGCCATGTGTTTAACTATCACATACCGCTGAATCCTGAAAGCTATGTGCATCGCATAGGGCGAACAGGCAGGGCAGGGAAAAAGGGTGTGGCTATCACCCTTGCCACACCGCTTGAATATAAAGATTTAAGCAAGATTAAACAGATTACAAAAGCAAAGCTCACATTGTGTGAGATTACGCAGGAATACAGCGATGATGCGTTTTCACAAGAGATTTCCCACGCTAAGGTTAATGATAAATCTGTGGCGATTTATGAAAAGCTTAAAGATAAGGTTGATACAACACAACTTTGCCTTAAGCTCATTGCCTTGCATTTGGAAAAAAGTAAGCAAAATAAGATTGGGCTAAGTAAAGAGCAAATCGCCCAGCTTGAATCCCAATCCGAATCTAAAGAGCAAAAACACAATAAAAAATCTAGCAAATTTTCACACAATGCAAAGTCTAAGCCACAATCTCAAAGAAACAATAGCAGGGGTAATGGTAGAGATATGGGCGGAAATAAAAGAGGCAGAAAGCGTTATGATGATGTGGATAAAAGTCAGCCATACACAGGAAGCATTTGGGGGTAGTGGCTGTGGGAGGAATACTTAAGAGATTCTTACTTTCACTTTTTGTGTTGAGTGTGGGGCAGAATCTTCTCGCAGTGGATTTTTCACCCGCACCCATTTATGAGAATAACTCCACTTTTGGCAGTGTAAGTATTGGTGGTGTGGCGTATAATGTCAAAAGTAAGCAGGGCTATGATAATACACGCGGGGCAGTGCTTTTTGGGCTAAAGCGTGGATTTTTGCTTGGGGATTCTAAAAAGGTGCTTTTAAACGCGTGGCTTGAGGGGAGTGCTGGGGTTGAAAACAAAAATGGCTTGTATAGTGGCTCTGTGGGCGGACAGATTGGCTATCGTTTGTTTAATGGGTTAGTGATTGTGTTGCTTGGTGGGGGATTTGAGATGAGTAATCTTGCTATGCCACATATTCCAAAAGAGCAATATAACATCTATGGTGGATTAGCAAGAGCAGAGCTTTTTATAGATATTGCACAAGGCTATGGGCTAAGTGTGGGCTATACACGAGGGTTTAACGAAAAAAGCAAAAAGATTAAAGGTGAATCTTTTGATACACAAGGCATTATGTTAAGTGTGAGTTTTTATGATTTTAGTATTTAGGGCTAGATTCAAGCTCTAAAAGTTTAGCTTTTATGCCCCTTGCATTTTTGAATATATCTAAGGCATATCCGCCAATGTCCCCATTTTCACGCACTACACGATGACAAGGGATAAGTATCATTAATGGATTTGCATTGTTTGCGTTGCCAACAGCCCGTGAAGCATTAGGATTATGAATAGCTCTAGCAATGTCTTTATAGCTTCGTTTCTCCCCATAAGGAATCTGCCTTAAAGCTTCCCATACACGCATTTGAAACGCACTTCCCTGTGGCAAAAGGGGCAAATCAAAATAGAGAAGTTTTTTATCAAAATAGGCTTGAATCTGCAAGGCACATTCATCACTTAAGGGCGTTTTGTGAAATTTATTTAAAAGCTTTTTGTCCCAAGTGATGTGTGTGATATGTGTGGCGTTTGTGTAGATTCCTAAAGATATGGGCGTATTATCCCATAATAATGTGTAAATGCCACCATAGATATAGTGGAGATGTTGGATATGTTGGGGATTTGGCATTAGAAATATTTCACTACAACAAGCCTAGCTCCAGAGCCACTTTTGCCACTTGTGGGTGTGATAAAGCTTTGCATATCATTTTTATTTTTCACACCAAAGGCATTTGCAAGGCTCAAATCCTGCAAAATAAAACCCACAGGATCCATAAGAAGCAATGCAGTTTTGCCAAGGAATCTTGAGCCAAGCAAAGTATTGTGATTTTTGTGAATCTTCATACTCGCTTGATAAAATAGCTCTCCTAGAATTGAGCCAACCGCAGGGGTGATGACAAGATCCTGCCAAGAGGGCGTTTCGGCAAAGGCTTCCACACCATATTCCCAAAAGAGTGCAGAAGCAAGAGTGCTATACAGAGCAGATTCAGCCCAGCTATATCCTGCTACACGCGGCTGCATATAATACACTGCACCCCAATATGGGTGAGTAATCCAGTTTAAATACCAATCATCACCATCTACGATAGGACCACGCACAGTTTTCCTAGCCCAATTATCGCCAAGATTATAAATCTCTTTTTTATCCCAGTTTGTTACACTTTCCGGCATAAGATACAGCACACCAGCTCCTACAAGTGTCCCGCCTAAAATTAGCCCAGAGCCAACGCTAAGGTAGCCTAGCCTACTTGTAGGCTCATAGATGTAAGGATTCTCATAGTTTGTTAGATTCTTAGAATCTTGCTCTAAGGGTTGTAATGAGCTGTAATCAAAATGTTCTGCACAAAGGAATATGGGATAGGCAAAGAAAAAGCAAAATCGCATTATAAATTGTCTTAACATTGTTGCACCATAGGTTTTAGATTCACAATTTCTAGTATTTATAAATAAGCGGAAAAAAGAGAAACTGCCCCGATATGATAGCATACAGGGGCAAATAGAAGTGTTATTTACCAGCAACTTGTGCTTTGTTTGGATTATCAGCAGCTTGAGCTATCATACAGCTTTCAAGCGTTTTGGCATCAGCGGCATTATCCACTTTTTTTAGCCAACGATTGATTTGAGCCATTGTCTTAGATGATGGATCAGGAGCATTATATTGCTTCATAAGTGAAGCACAATCTGCTAACATAAAGCTAGGAAGCCCAGCGATAAGGGCGATTGCAATATATTTTTTCATTTCTTACTCCTTTCTTAGAATCTCAAAAGATACGCAAGAGCGATGTTTTGATTTGTAATATCTGCTTTTGGTGTAGGCGTAGGCATAGCAGCTGTGTTATAATCAAAATGTTGTCTTGTGTAGCTTAGGCGGAAAAATTGATTCAAATCAAGCTGCCAAATCGCATAGACATCGTGTACATCACCGCGTGTATTGCGGAAGTTGAATGGATCATTAATGCTTACACGAGAGAAGGCATACCAATATTGACTACCTTTGAAATACTCATAGCCGATTTTGAAAGCCGAGCCAATATCATAACGCAATCCAGCGTGAACTGCCCACGCATTTTCGTTGGCAAACTTGACATAAGGCGTATCCGCATTTTGTGTATTTTGTGTATTTTGTGCTTTTGCTATTGTTTCTGCTAGCTTGCTTGACTTACCATTACTACCTTTATAATAACTCGCTGATACAAACCAGTTAAGCCCTGTGCCAAGCATTTTGTCATTTTCAATATGAAGATTCACATATTGCATATCGCCAATATTTTGGGCGGGAAGTGCTGTTTGAGAAGTTGTTTGATTGTTTCCCATACTCATATTACTCATATAAGGTGTGGCATAGTTTTGGAGATTGATATAAGTCAGCATTAAGAGATTTTGCCCAAAGCTTTTTGGTGCAAAAGGTGTTTCAAACGCACCAAAGAACAGATTTGCATCACTTGCACCTTTATTACCCCAAATATTTCCACCAGCAGAAGAACTATTTGGATTCAAGGGTTGATAGATTTTAGAATATCCAGCTCTTAGGGCTGCGTTTGTATAAGGTTTGAGTGTTAGCACAGCACCATCGCCAAGTGCATTTACCGCAAGGGCAGGGTATGTGCTCATACGAGCCGAGCTATTGCGGAGATTTGATCCGGGACCATCAGTGCCGGGCAAACGACCGATAGTAAGGGCGGTATATTTCCCCATATAAATATCTACATAGGCTCTTTCTACATAGATAGCACTTCCTCCGGCTATACCGCGTCCTGCATCTAGCGAACCGATCGTCCCAACTGCAGGATAACCCAAATCAATATCACCAAATGCTTTTGTCATAGAAAGACGCCCTGTGAATTTTGTATATCTATTCACATCGGCATTCATATTAAGGTAAAGTCCCATAGCCCAGCGGTTTTTGTAATTTTCCGTTGTGCCTTCTGCTTTTGATTGAATGTTATTTAACGCTGTGGTAAATTCAAGCCCAAATTTCACTTTATTAAGTGTGGCGGCAAGCTCATTTGCATCAACGCGATCATTGAGTTCATCAATGTCTTTTTGAAGAGAATCTAATGTCGCAGCCAAAGTAGAAGAAGATAGCAGAAGCAGCCCCCCCCCAAGTGTAGCGATAAGCTTATGTCTTAGCATAAAAACTCCTTATTTGTGAAAATTTAAAGGTGGGATTTTCTTATTTTTTTGCTGAAAAATTGCTGAAAGCATATACTCTTAAGGTTTCACAAGTTATAATTTTAGCTCTGTTGAAAATCATAAAACAATGTAAAGGAGAGTTTATGAAAAAGTTGTTTTTAATCATTGGAGCACCGGGCAGTGGGAAAACCACAGACGCACAGCTTATCGCAAAGAATAGTGCGGATTCTATCGTGCATTATTCCACGGGCGATTTGCTAAGAGAAGAGGTCGCAAGTGGCAGTGAGCAAGGGAAAATCATAGATGGCTTTATCAGTAAAGGGAATCTTGTGCCGCTTGATATTGTGGTAAGCACGATTGTAAAGGCTATGGCAAACGCCCCAAAAGATGTGATTATCATTGATGGGTATCCGCGAAGTGTGGAGCAAATGGAAGCCTTGGATAAGAAGCTTAAAGCTCAAAGCGAAGTTAAGCTTATAAGCGTAATAGAAGTTGAAGTGAGTGAATCTGTGGCACGAGATAGAGTTCTAGGACGAGCTAGGGGGGCTGATGATAATGCAGAAGTATTTAATAATCGTATGCAGGTGTATCTCACTCCGCTTAAAGAGATTGAAGCATTTTATACACAAAGCAATGTGCTACATAGAATTAATGGTGAGCGGAGCATTGAAGCGATTGTAAGTGAAATGGAAGCCTTTATTAAAAGTAAGATTTGAGTAAAATAGATTCTAAAGGTTGCGGTGCTAGATTCTGTAAGAGAATAGAATCTAGCGGATTTTAGAATCTAAAATCCCGAGTTTTGAAAGAGAACTTGTTTATAAGATGGTATCCCATAGTTTTTGCCGGTAAAATCATATTTGTCAAAGATAGAGAATTGAAATGCTATGCAAAATATAAAAAGCACAACGCCAAGGCAAAAGCCAAAAATGATTGTAAGGCTTGAAGCTAGCACGATAGATGCATTGAGCTTGGGTGTGTTGCGGAAAAAGGTATTACACACAATGCCGACTATAATAAAGCTTTCCCATATCACAAACCAAGGAATCATAAAAATTTGATTGCTGAGAGTTAGGGTAGCAGGCAACCCCGTGAGAGAAAAGGCAACAACAAGGGCAAGACATACGCCAAAAACAACAAGACTTTGTCGCAATATGGGAATAAATATAAGAAAAAATGCAGGAAGATTCACGACAAAAAGATAAAAAACAAGGACAATTCCCCTTGATATAAGTTCTAAATAAGTGTGTTCAAAAAGTGGCGTTTGTGTGATGAAGTATCGGTAAGCTAAAATGCCAAGAATGCAAAGTATCACATAAAGCACAAAGAGAAAGGGCAAAGAGAGAAAGAAACTCTTTGTTTTTATATTGTTATGAGAATCCACTCATTCCCCTTTAAGGCGGATATGAAGATCTCTTAGCTGCTCATCGCTTACCGCACTTGGGGCAAGGGTAAGTGGGCAGGTAGCTTTTTGCGTTTTAGGGAAAGCTATCACATCGCGGATACTTTGCGTTTTAGCTAAAAGCATAATAAGCCTATCAAAACCTATGGCAATTCCCCCGTGAGGTGGCGCTCCAAAGCTTAGGGCTTCAAGCAAGAATCCAAACTTATCTTGTGCTTCATTATTGCTAATGCCAAGCAGTTCAAACACGCGTTTTTGAATGCTATCTTTATGGATTCTAATGCTTCCACCGCCGAGTTCAATGCCATTTAGCACCACATCATAGGCGATAGATTCTATCTCTTCAACATCATCTTTGTCTAAATCTTTTGGCATTGTGAAAGGGTGGTGCAGGGCTTTGACCTTGCCATCTTCTTTTTCAAACATTGGGAAATCCACCACCCACAAAAACTTCCGCATATTTTCATCAATAAGATTCATATCCATAGCAATTTTTAATCGCAACCGCCCCATATAGTCCCACACGACTTTTTTAGCCCCAGCACCAAAGAAAATAATGTCATTAGGCTCCGCCTCCACGCGTGAGATAAGCTCACTCATAGCAGATTCTGAAATAAATTTCACAAGCGGACCTTTCAATTCGTTTTCCTTCACTTGAATATATGCCAAACCTTTAGCACCAAACTTCCGCACAAACTCTTCTGCCTCGCCCAAACTTTTGCGTGTAAAAAAGCTATCTCCACCTTTGACACAAAGTGCCTTAAAGCGATTATTTTTGGAATCTTTAGCGATATTTTTAAATATCTCATTATTAGAATCTAAAAATAAATCGCCGACTTCCACAAGGGGCATTTCAAAGCGTAAATCCGGCTTATCACTCCCATAAGATTCCATTGCTTGAGTGTAAGGCATACGCATAAAAGGCGTTTGTATGCTTTCGCCACAGGCTACAAAAATATCCTGCAATAATGTCTCCGCCATAGTAATAATGTCATTTTGCTCACAAAAGCTCATCTCAATGTCAATTTGAGTAAATTCGGGCTGTCTATCCGCACGCAAATCCTCATCTCTAAAGCATTTGGCAATTTGAAAATATTTATCAAAGCCACTCATCATTAGGAGCTGTTTAAAAAGCTGTGGGCTTTGGGGCAGGGCATAAAACTCACCAGAATGCACGCGAGAAGGCACGAGATAGTCCCTTGCTCCTTCAGGTGTAGCCTTTGTGAGAATGGGTGTCTCCACTTCAAGAAAGCCCATTTTTTGTAAGCTATTCCTTGCTGCGATTGCCGCATCGGAGCGGATTTTAAAAATATTATAGGCTTTAGGAGAGCGTAAGTCCAAATAGCGATATTTAAGCCTTAGCTCTTCATTCACACTTTCATCGCCAATGGCAATGGGAGGTGTGGGCGATTTATTTTCAATCACTAGGCTTTCAAGCACGACTTCAATCATTCCCGTTTTGAGCTTTGGATTTTCTAGCCCTTCACCACGAGCGCGGATTTTCCCTTTAGCGATAAGCACATATTCATCACGCACACTTGAAGCAATGCTATGAGCCTGACTATTCGGGTCGCACACAAGCTGGATAATCCCGCTTTTATCACGCAAGTCAATAAAAATTACGCCGCCGTGGTCTCGGTAAGTATTACACCAGCCACATACCTGCACTTCTTTGCCAATATGTTTTTCATTTAATTCTGCACACAAATGAGTTCTTAACATTTTTTACCTTTTTCAATATGATGTTGGGATTCTAAAAATCAATATCTACGAGAATCTGCCGCAATGCTTGTTCTATCTCGGTAGGATTTGATTTACTAACAAAGCCATCGGCTTTCAGTCGCTCCGCCATTTGATGGTTGCTATCGCTACTCATTGATGAATTGATAATCACAGGGATATGGCAAGTTGATGGTGTTTCTTTAATGCGTTTTAACACTTCAAAGCCAGAGACAACAGGCATTTCTAAATCCGTGATAATCGCACCAATCTTTGCTGCCACACCCGGATTATGCAAGTAGTCAAGTAAAGCTTCACCATTAGGGAAGCTAAAGTATTTTAGATCAAGCTTTTCTATAATTCTTTGCAAGGATTTTGCCGCCGATTTAGAATCTTCAGCCAAAAGCACGATTTTATCACTAGCAATACTTTGCAAGTCGTTAATCTCAAGCTCATTTGCAGCATTACCTACAGGAAAGGCTTCTGTAAGCATTCGCTCCACATCTAGAATCTGTATCACAGAGCCATCATCATATTTTGTTGTTGCTGTGATTTTCGCATCGCCATCAATGCCAAATTCCGATCCGACACTAATAGCATTCCAGCTTTTGTGAATAATGCGTTTCACACCCATAATCTTAAGCCCCACGGTGTTGTTTGAAAAGCTACAAATAATCACAAGGCTTTTTTCGGTATTGAGTGAGTATTCTCGCAAATCTCTGCAAGGATCGTCCTTGCTATAATACAGCCATCGCCGCATATCTACAAGCGGAATTGTCTCATCTCTTACCGTGAGATAGCCTAGAATAATTCCGCTATTATCCCCAACGGTTTCTGTTAGCTCATTATCATAGTAGATAATCTCACGGATTTTAAATACATTCATTGCGTAAAGCTGATTTGTGCCATCTTTTTCCTCTTCAAGTGTAAAGCATAAAAACTGCACTTCATTATTAAGGTGTAACGAAGTGGTTTTGTCAATTGCATTTTGTCCCTGTGTCAAACCCTGCCTCCAAATTTGGTATTTTCAAAACTTAGCATTTGCAAAATGTAGCATTTGAATGAAAGTGCTATAATTCTATCGCAAAATACATAAAATAGCATTAAATCCTAAAAACTTAGAATCTAAAGGGCAACTTATGACGCAGCAAGAATACAGCTCAAACATTCAAAAGCTCACAAAAATGGCGTATCATTACTATGTGCTTGATGACCCAATCGCCACGGATAGCCAATATGATGAGCTGTATCATCAAGTCTTAAACTTTGAAAGGCAAAACCCAATATTGATTAGCCCAAACTCCCCAACCCAACGCGTAGGTGGCACACCTTTAGAATCTTTTAGTAAAAATTCCCATATAGAGCGTATGTGGAGCTTGGAAGATGTCTTTAATCAAGCGGAGATGCAAGAGTGGTGTGAAAGGATTTATAAAAGCTATCCGCATTCACACTTTACCTGTTCGCCAAAGTTTGATGGGGCAAGTCTCAATCTCTTATATCGTGATGGAATCTTAGTGAGTGCGACTACAAGGGGCGATGGCATTGTAGGAGAGCTTGTAACGAGCAATGCTAGGACGATTCAAAGCATTCCTTTAAGCATTGATTATAAAGGTGAGATTGAGATACGCGGAGAAGTTGTGATAGCTAAAGATGATTTTGAAAAGATAAATAACGAGCGATTGGAGCAGAATCTAAGCCTTTTTGCTAACCCACGAAACGCCGCTGCTGGCAGCCTAAGACAGCTAGATTCTAAGATTACGGCTCAAAGGAAACTCCGCTTTATGCCTTGGGGGATTGGGGCGGGGCTTAGTCAATTTGGTAGCTTTTATGAAGCGTTACAAAAAATTACAGATTTTGGCTTTGCTCCTGTGCCTTTCCTTACGCACTGCGAGGGAAGTGATGATATTATGCAGATGTATAAAATACTTATATCAAAACGCGATGACTATCCCATAATGCTTGATGGTATGGTGATAATGCTAGATGAAATAGAGATTCAACAAAGGCTGGGCTGGACGATTAAAGCTCCGCGTTTTGCGTGTGCGTTTAAGTTTCCAGCGGTGGAGAAAAGCTCTAAGATTCTAGATATTACCTTGCAAGTGGGACGCACGGGGATTATCACACCTGTGGCGGAACTAGAGCCTGTGGAGATTGAAGGGGCGATGATTGCTCGTGCGACACTGCATAATTTTAGCGAGATTGAACGCAAGGATATACGCATAAATGATGAAGTGATTATTATCCGCAGTGGCGATGTGATACCTAAGATTATTAAGCCTATAACTGCGTTGCGTGATGGCACACAAATCCCTATCACAAAGCCCACGCATTGCCCTGTTTGTAGGCAGGAGCTATTGATTGAAGAGATTTTTATCAAATGTCAAAATTTGAGCTGTGAAGCACGAGTGATAGAATCTATTATCCATTTTGCTTCAAAAAAAGCACTCAATATTGATGGGCTTGGCGAAAAGATTGTAATTCAGCTTTTTGAAAATGGCTTAATCCAAAGTATTTTAGATATTTATGCTTTAGAAGAATCTCAGCTTTTAGCCCTTGAGGGCTGGAAAGAAAAAAGGGCGAAAAATCTTATTGTAGCCATACAAAATACCATAGGCGTGGAACTATGGCGTTTTATCAATGCACTTGGGATTGAGCATATAGGCGAGGGGGCAAGTAAGAGATTAGCTCAAAGCTTTGGCAGAGATACTTTTAGTGCGGATTTTCAGCAGATTCTAGGTCTTGATGGCTTTGGGGAAGAGATGGCGTATTCACTTGTGGAGTTTAACCACGCAAATAAGGAGCTTATAGCAAAATTGCTTGAAATTATTAGTCCAAAAATTGAGCAGATAAAGCTTGATAGTGGGCATATTTTTTATGGCAAAAGTATCGTGCTAACAGGCACATTGAATAAGCCACGAGATGAGATTGTTGAAATGCTAGAATCTAAGGGGGCAAAGATAAGCTCAAGTGTCAGTAAGAAGACGGATTTTGTGATTTATGGAGAAAAGGCAGGGAGCAAACTTGAAAAAGCACAGAATCTAGGTGTTAAGACTTTGAGTGAGGAAGAGTTTATGGCGTGTATGCAGGAAAGTTAAGCTGAGATTCTAGGCGAAAGCATATTTATTTTAAAGATTTTGGACTTAAAGCAGACTCGCAAGTGATTGATTGAGTTTTGCTAGAGATTCTAATTTACAAGTTTTTAAATTTACCACTTGCCTTAGAGAATCGGGCTTACCGGGACTTTTAGCACACTTTTTTTGATAATTTTAGAATGTGGGAGTATATCAGGTGTTAGCTCTAAGCCCCCAGCGTGTGTGTCTTCTGGAAAAAATATAGCCAAATCCCCACTACTTAAAAGAATCTGTGTGCGGTAAGGGGCATTTAAAGTTTCGTTGTTTGGGAGTGTATAGCAAGATTCTAGCATTCTATTTTGATTATTGCTAGAATCTTGATGTGTTTGCGTTCCTTTGGTATTTGTATTACTTAAGCAAAGATTCTGTGGTAGGGTGTTTTCATACACGATTAAATCCCTAGATTCATTATAAGGGATTTTCACATCAAAAGTGTCTTTATCGCCAATACACATATACTCATAGCCACTTATCACAAGCTGGAAGTCCAAATAGGCTTTGTGTGTTTCAAAAAATGCGTTTTTCATAGGCTTAAGATAATAGCTTTGCTCAATGGCTCTAATGCCGTATTCAAGGGGATAACTCACTTCAATTCTATCTTGAGATTGTGGAATTTGAAGTGTTGAAATTCTTTTATGAATCTCACTTTGCGGATTGAGAGCTTGAGAGATATATTCTTTTACGACATTGAGCTGTGGGTAAGCTTTAAAAAACCACTCTAATGTCCTAGCTTGTGCGATAATTGCCATTTATAACTCCTTTTATAGATTGTGTAGATTCTAAACTCAAACAAATTTTTTAGCACTATTTTTAAAAATTGCTAGAAAATCAATGAAAATATCGTGCAGTATGAGAATATCATCTATTTTTACTCGCTCATTGATGGCGTGGATTCTATCATTTGGGACGCCAAGTTCTACCACTTTGACACCAAAAGCAGAGAAAAATCTCGCATCGCTTGTCCCACCGCTTGTGCTAAGCTCCGCCTTTTTACCCACCTTTGCTTCAATCACGGCATTGAGTGATTTTACAAGCTCTGTGTTGCTTTCAGTGATAAAGGGCAGAGAGCTTGTTTTGAGTGTCAGCGTATAGGGCAGTGTGGCAAGAGTAGATTCTACATATATGCGGATAGAAGATTCATCACTTAAAGGGGAATTTCTTACATTAAACATTATTTTAAGATTCTGCGGTGTTACATTCACAACCTCCATACCCCCGCGAATATCGGTTATCACAAGTTTGCTTGGTTCAAAATAGCTATTGCCATTATCAAGATTCACTCCAGCCAAAAACCCAAGTCTGCCCCCAAGCAATTCTATGGGATTAAGACATTTTTGCGGATAGGCGGCATGCCCTTGTTTGCCTTCAATGATGAGTGTGCCATTAATGGATCCGCGACGCCCGATTTTTATCGTATCGCCTGTGTGATGTGTGCTTGTAGGCTCGGCGACAATACAGCAATGGGGCAGTAAGTGGCGTTTTTGTAGCGTTTCTAGCATAATTTTTGTGCCATAAGTTCCTTCCCCTTCTTCATCGCTTGTAAGTAGGATAGAGAGCATACAATTTTCAAGGCTTTGAGATTCTAAACTTTGGCAAATTGCACTCACAAACGCACTCACACCGCCTTTCATATCCTGTGTTCCCCTGCCATAGATATATCCATCTACTTCTTTAGCAGAGAATGGTTCATACTGCCAACTTTCCCCTGTGGGGACGACATCAATATGCCCAGCAAAGCATAAATGGGGCAATGCACTTATATCAGCCCCCTTTGGATAGAAAAGGTAAAAAAGATTTTTCACACCATTATTTTCCTGCTCAATGACAAGGCTTTCTAAAAGCGGGGTTTGAATCTGGCTAAATTTTTCTTTAATCATAGTGTAGATTCCACATTCCTGCGGGGTGATGCTAGGGAGCTTGACTAAATCTTTTAATAATGACAAGGGCATAATCAATCCTTTTTTTCGTGGTTGTTTTGTAAGAATATTTGACTGCCCGGGCTTTTGTAAATCCGCCCTACGCGTCCAATAAATTGTGGCAAAAAGTTTAAATCCTGCGTATAAATTTCATCAGCGATATAAAAGCTTTTTGCTTCAAGTAGCACACTCTTACTATCGCCAAGCTCTAGCACATCATACAGCTCACACATAAAAGCGACTTTTATTCCTTGCGGCACGGGTGGATAGTTAGATTCTATAATCTCAAGCGAAATACCAAACTCACTCGCTTCACTCACATTAAAATCAAGTTCATTGCTAGAATTCTGCAAGGCTTCTAAATGCGAAAGCTCGCACATACTGATGGTAGCTCTTTTTGATTGTGTGATATTCCTAAAAGTATCTTTTTGACTGCCATCACTTTTTTGCATTATACAGAGCGAAAAAATAGGCGGATTCACGCTGATGGGTGCAAAGAAACTAAAGGGTGCGAGATTTATCCCACCATTTGGAAAAATCGTGCTAACCCACGCGATTGGGCGGGGGGTTATGGTATTACTTAGAATCTTGTAGCGTTGCAATGGTGTGGAGCTATGTGCGTCAATTATCATCATTTAGCCTTTTTTGGTTGATTTCTAGCACTCTTAGAGTGGAAGTGATAACTTCCTGTGGCGAGATGAGCTTCATACAATTATGATGTTTGAGCGGACATTCACGCTTTTTGCAAGGAGAGCAGGGCAAGTCAGCGTGAAGTAGGGCAATAGACTGCTCTGTGTGGGTTGGGGTATATGGGGCAGTTTCATTTATATCTGTTGGTCCAAAAATGGCTACTATTGGGACCTTCAACGCTGTGGCGATATGCATAGGTCCGCTATCATTCGTAACAAATACACTCATAGCGTTGATATAGTCAATTAATTCGCTTAAGCCTGTTTTATCTGTGAGATTATGAAAATATTGTAAGTTTTTATGATTCTTTAAGGCGTTAGCAATGTCTATATTTGCACTAGATTCAGCACTTGATCCAAAAAGATAAACTTGATATTCTTTATCTAAAAAATATTCTATCACGCTTACAAAATGCGACTGCTCCCATCGCTTCGCACTCCCAAAGGCAGCACCGGGATTTATACCGATAATTGGCTGATTTGAGTTTGTTTTTGAGGAAGCTAAATGTGCTAAATCTATGGAATGTGAGATAAGCGTTAAAGGCTTTGTTGAAAGGGCTTCTAGGATTTCATTTGGCATTAGAATCTTATGTGAAATTGGCTCTTTTGGGGCATTATTTGGCAATGTTCTTGTAAGAGTGTTAGAAAGTATGTGTGCGACTTGCTCTCTTACTTGTAAAAGTGGGGCGATGAGAGAGAGATATAAAAGCACTTGATGATATTTTTTGCCTTGTAAATTTTGCTTTTGTAATTTTAATGCGTGGGTAAGCAAGAATCCACGAGCGTTTTTTGCGTAACCTATACGCACAGGGCTTTTTATGAGATACAAAAGCAGGGCAGAAAAAAAGGTGTTGCTAAAAGTAATGGCTAAGTCGTGTTTGCCTATGGCGTTGGCTAAGTCTTTTGTGGCTAGGATTCTAGATTTAGCCTTTTTGCTTTCATCAATAAAAATATGTTTAATGCGTGAATCTCGCTCATAGATTCCACAACTCGCCTTTGTGCCTACAAGGCTAAAATCAGCACAGGGGAAGCTAAGCTTAAGCCATTCAAACGCAGAAGACACCATAACGCTATCGCCTAGCCAATTTGGCAGCCGCAACAAAATGCTTTTAACATCTTTGGTATGAATTGTATGATGAGATTGAAACAAGATTCTAACTCCACAAATTAGCATAATGCAATAAAGTCAAAATTGTAGCAAAGAAAAAGCCAAAAAATTCAAAAATTAAAGTATGTGAGAATGAAAATAGTTAAAAATATAGCCGAAATACAACATTTTTAAGATAAAATCTTGCATTTATCTTAAAAAATCTAAACATCGCACCAAAAAATGTAGAGTTTTGGAATTTTAATAGGTTAAAATTTTGCTTTTTTATTCTAGGAGGTTTTATAATGGCACTTATCACGCCCCGCACACTTAGTGGCTTTAAGGATAGATTACCCAAAGAGGCTCTTGCTAAAGCTCATTTGTTAAGTAAGGTTAGCAGTGTGTTTATGAACTTTGGATTTGTCCCCATTGAGACGCCGCATTTGGAATATGCTGAAGTGCTTGTAAAGCAGGGGAGTGAAGAGATTCAAAAAGAGTTGTATCGCTTTAAGGATCACGGGGATAGAGATGTAGCGTTGCGTTTTGATTTGACTGTGCCTTTAGCACGCTTTGTCTCGCAATATAAAAACGAAGTGGATTTGCCTTTTAAACGCTTTGCTATTGGGAATGTGTTTCGTGGAGAGAGAGCGCAAAGGGGGCGATATAGGGAATTTACACAATGTGATTTTGACTTTATTGGGAGTGATAGTATCTCTTGTGATGCGGAGATTCTGCAAGTGATATACGCTTCGCTTGTGGGGCTTGGCATAGATGAATTTACTATTTGGCTTAATCATCGTAAAATCTTAAATGGAATCTGCGAGTATTGCGGCATTGTAGGGGAGCGGAATGTCAATGCGACTTTGCGGATTATTGATAAGTTAGATAAGATTGGAAAAGAGGCTGTAAGTGCGGAACTACAAAAAGAGCTTAGTCTTTCTAGCACTCAAGCTGATAATCTGCTAGAATATACTTCAATCAAGCAGCAGGGCGATAGTGAGAGCTTTTTCAAACAAATATCATTTATGGAAGAGTGGAATGAAAATACAAGGGAAGGCATAAAGGATTTAAAAGCCTTGTATGCGGTGCTAGAGCCTTTACAAATGGATAGGGATACTTATCGTGTGAATTTTTCAATCGCTAGAGGGCTAGGCTATTACACAGGAATCGTGTATGAAACAACGCTGAATGCCCTAAAAAGCATAGGGAGCGTGTGTTCAGGTGGGCGGTATGATAATCTCACACGCACTTTCTCTAAGGACAAAATGAGCGGCGTGGGGGCGAGTATCGGCATCGATAGGCTTTTGGCAGCGTTAGAAGAGCTAAATCTACTTGATAAAAAGGCAACTTCAGCTCGTGCGCTTATTGTTTGTATGGATTCTACATATTTTGGCTACGCACATTTTTTAGCAGAATCTTTCCGCCGCTCAAAAGTCCCCATTGAAGTCTATCCGGAAATAAGTAAGCTTAAAAAACAATTTGGCTATGCTAATGCTAAGGGACACGAGTTTGTCATCGTTATTGGTGAGAGCGAGTTTAATTCAAAAACGCTGACTTTGAAAAATATGACTTCAGGTATGCAAATGGATAAACTCAGCTTCCTTAAGGCTTTGACACTGATTCAAGAAGATGAGCCAGAAGAGCTAAAAATTTAAGCGATTACAGAATCCAAAAAGGAGATAAAATGATAGAAGTTACAGAATGGGATTTAAAAGCACTTTTTAGGAGTGAAGAACAGCTTGAGCGATTTATGAGCTCTCTTAAACGCAATGCTAGGCAGTTTGCTAAGGCTTATGAAGGTAAGTTAAGCGAGATAAAATCGCAGGATTTTTGTGCAGTGATTAGGGAGTATGAAGAGATTTTAGAGGGTATTGGACGGGTGATGACCTATGTGTTTTTGGGCTTTGCCAAGGATAGCACACAGGGCGATGTGTATGCTAAATATGAAATGCAAACAACGCAGATTCACAATCTTGTGCTATTTTTTGAGCTAGAGTTTTGCAAACTCTCACAAAATCAACAAAAAGAATGTATTGAATCTAGCCCACAATATGCCTATTTTTTACAAAAACTCATTGAACAAGATGAGTTTAGCCTGTCGTTGAAAGAAGAAAAGGTGCTTTTAGTGACTTCACCTGTGGGTGTGGGGGCGTTTTCTCGGCTTTTTGATGAGCATTTATCGCATTTGAGTTTTAAAAATCCTGTGTCAAATCTTAAAGCAAATGATAAAAGTCCCTTGCAGAAAAAGATTAAAAAGTCAAAGGCGAGTTTAAAAACTACTATAAGTGAAGAGGAGATTTTAAGTCTATTACATCATTGCAAACGCAATGTCCGCAAGGAAGCTCAAAAGATTTTTACAAAAAAGTTAAAAAAATCTCGGCATTTATTGAGCTATATTCTTAATATGGTGCGTAAGGATTTAAGTATTATGCAGTCATTGCGTGGATACAAGCTCCCTGAATCTTTTCGACATCTAAGCAATGCTGCAACGCAAAAAAGTGTAGATAAGCTCGTAGATGTTGTAAGCTCACATTATGGTCTTGTTGGCGAGTATTACACGATAAAGGCAAAGCTACTTGGCATTAAGCAATTAAAAGATTATGACAGATATGCACCGCTAGAATCTAGCCAAAGTGAAGTTGGCTACAATGACGCATTAAAGCTTGTGCTAAAGGCATTTGGGGATTTCAGCAAGGAGTTTAAAGACATAGCTACAAAGGCATTAAAAAAAGGCTGGGTAGATTCCCACCCCACCCCAAATAAAAGAGGAGGGGCATTTAGCCACGGCAGTGTGCCAACCGCACACCCCTATGTGCTTTTAAACTACACAAATTCTCGCCGCGATGTCTTTACAATCGCTCACGAGTTTGGTCATATGATTCACCAAGAGTTATCAAAAACGCAAGGCTATCTCAATATGGATACGCCACTGACTACGGCAGAGACAGCTTCGGTCTTTGCTGAAATGCTACTTTTTGATACATTAAAAAAATCTTTAAGCAAAGATGAGCTTATCCCACTTTATGCAGGAAAGTTAGAAGATATTTTTTCAACGCTTTTTCGGCAGATTACGATGACACATTTTGAGCGGAGGATTCACGCTACAAGCGATGAACTGAAGCCTGAGGACTTTGATAGAATCTGGCGTGAAGAAAATGAAAGAATGTTTGGGGATAGTCTCATACTCACTAAAAATTATGAAAGTTGGTGGTGCTATATCCCCCATTTTGTGCATTCACCCTTTTATTGCTATGCGTATAGCTATGGACAGCTGCTTGTTTTGGCGTTATTTGGCTTGTATAAGGCACAAAAAACACCACGCAATAGGGAGAAGTTTATCCAAAAATATACCGAGTTTCTTTCACTTGGCGGAAGTAAAAGTCCCAAAGAGCTTATTAGTGCGTTTGGATTCAATTTAGAAAGCGATAAATTTTGGCTTATTGGTATGAATGAAGTGCAAAAAATGCTTATGGAATTTAAGGAGCTAGTCAATGCACAAGATACTTTTTCAGCCACAATTTAAGGCGGTGATGACCGCACATACGCGGGATATTTTGCAGTTTTTGCTTAATAATGGCGTGAATTTTAATATCCTATGCGATATGAAAAAGGCAAGTTTCTCTCCCCAGCTGCCAGAGCATATCACAAGCACTTTTAATGATATTACACTTTTTGTCTTAGCAGGATATACTTTTGAGAGTATAGAGCTACACGATAGCGGTATGAGCTTTGAAGCGGGATTTGGCAGTGAGAATATTGGAAGCTTTGTGAATATTAAGTATGAAGGGATTGTGCAGATTTTACTTCACGATAATGAATTGTTGCGTGAGATTCTACTTTTTACAAATGTAAGCCACCCTTGTTTTTATAACCTTTCAAAACAGGAGCTTGAAGAGATTGAATCGATCCAAAAAGAGGGGTTGGAGCAGTCTAATCTCGCCTTTGCTTCAAGTCCAGAAAATGGTAGATTTTTTAAAAAATAATTAACCTTTTAAGGGATAGTGTAAATGAAATGTGTTACAATCAGGGCATTTGAGACAAGATTCTAAATAAGATAAGGAGTTTTGATGAATAAGGTGCAACTTGAAGTTTTTGCGTTTGAAGCAGGTGTGGATTATCTGCCTTATTATAAAAAGCTATGTTTGCAGATAAAAGATAATCAAACTTTGCGAGACTTACTCGTATTTTTACAGCAGGAAATTAGCGGATATGTTTGTGATATAGAGCATTTGGCACTAAGGATTAATGGTATTGCTATTTTTGAGAATCTAAACTTGATTGATGTAGTCCAGCGATTTGGTGATGAATGGCAGATTGAACCTATTAGCGTGTATTATGCGTATAAAGATTTGCTTGTGGATAAAAAAGCGTTGAGAAAAAAATATGATGCGTTTTTTGCGTGGGCGGACTTTTTGAATGCGGAGGAAAGAGAAGAGCTGGATAAATATCTATTGCTTAATCTCATTACACCAATGAGTAATGATGAGTATTTGGGCGATGGATTCTTCTTGTATTTTAAGTGGCTACTTTCCCGCCATCCAGAAAAGCTAAATGAGCTTTTGGAGTGGATTGTCCAACCTCAAAGTGGGATTTTAAACTTTGTGAGTTTAGCAGATATGGCGTATCCACGCGGAAATACGCTTGATGAAGAGATGTGGGAGCTTATAAGCCTTGTGCTTTCTACAAAACATAAGCAATTTGCTCATTTGCATACACTAAAGGAGATCTAGGCAATGAAATATATTATATATGATAGATATGAAAATGCAAAGGCGTTGCTAAGTAGCACAAATGAATTGTTTGCAAGACTAGGACTTGAAGTGCTAAAACCAAAAGAATCCTTGCTTGATTGTGGCGGATATTTTGCTAGATTCACACAAAAAGACATTTTAGTGCATAATGTCGCCTATAATCTTGCCTTAGCAAACTCGCTTAATGCTACACTTGTGTTTGCCGAGGAAGATGCCTATGCTAATGCGTTGTATGCTAAGACACTTATAGAATCAGATTCTACACTTATGCGTGATATTGAAACAAATTTTTTACATCAATTTAAATTGCTCTATGATAGCAAGGTGCAGATGAGCTATTTGCCCGATTTGCTTAATACTTTGGAGTTTGACAATCTTATTCAAAAGAGATTTTCACCCTTTAGCTCTATTATCGTGCGTGGGGCGTATCAAGGACATTTACCAAAAAGCACGAATCACAGAATCTATGAAAAAATTGATTTAAAAATGCTTGAAAATCCACTTGCATTGCAGTATTACACTCATCTTTTAGAAGTCAATCCACAAAGTGCGTTGTATAACGGAGCAAAGCTATTTTTTGATTTGGCAGATTTGGGTGTGGATTTTATCCTTTCTTATTCATTGGGGCAATTTGATTTGCTAGATTCTAAACGCACGGAGCTTTGCAAAGCGTATAATCGCGATAATATCACGCTGCCGATTGTGTTTTTGCCTCAAATTTTGCTCCTTGCTTGTGGAGAGAGCGATCATAAAAAACTTGGCTTTAACCATCATCAGCAAAAAGTGGAGATGTTTTAATGCAGGCTTTTTGGAAACTTCTTCTTGCCGCGGTTGTTGGAGCGACTTGGTATCACTTTGGCGGAGAAGATGCGGCAATGGCGTTGGTGTTTTTTTTCATCATCGTGGGAGTGCTATTTATGAAGCCTATCCGCTATCAGGACCCAAAAAGGCGTGAGGAATATATGCAGAGAATCCGCGATAGTAGGGAAAAGAAAATCGCTCTTGAGAATGAGCGGATTGAAGAGCTTAAGCGGTTGAGAAAAGCCGAGCGAGAGCAGGAAGAAAAGCTTAAAAAGGATTTTGAAAAGCGTATTAACAAACGCTAAAGTAAAATTTGCTACAATATTTGCCAAACTCACACAAAGGATAATACACTATGGAGATCGTGCTTTTACTCATTGCAGGAGTTGTGATATATTTTCTTTATAACACTTTGCAGGATTATCTCAAAAACTCATTACACCAAAATCCACAAAATACATCATTTGGCTTTGGTAATGCGGATAATACACCGATAAATTTTGATAATCCTTATCAGGTGGAGGATACTTGGGAGAGTAAAATCAAATCAAACGAGTTTTCAATCCTTGCGGCGATTATCGCACGAGTGGTGTGGAGTGATGATAAAATCTGTCCTTTGGAGAAACAGCTTTTAGATGAGATACTAAGCGATATGGCAGCTGAATCTAAGAATCCTAAGCTTAGCAAGGAAGAGCTAGAAGAGATTGTTGAAAAAGAAAAAACACCAAGTGTTGAGCTTGATGAATTGTGTGAAAACTATGTGGCTTTGACAAAGGGCGAGTATAAGAAGCGGTTGAAGGTGGTGGAGTTTTTATTCGCTCTTGCGTATGCTGATGGGAAGCTTGAAGATTCTGAACAGGAGCAGATTATTGATATTGCAGCGTATTTTGAGATAGTTAATGATGATTTTAATAGCATATACAACGCATTTGAAAAAGAGTATGCCGATGAGATTGAAATGGATACACAACAGGCTAGGGCTATTTTTGATATCACAGATACAAACAAGCTAGATAAAGCGAGTTTAAATGAAAAGTATCACGCACTTATCAAGCAAACAAAGCAAAATATTTTTGATAACAAAAATATTAATAAAAGCTTTCAAGACACTTCTTTGACGCGTCTTAAGGAGATTGATAAGGCTTATTTGATTTTGCTAGATTTAGCAGAATCTCAAGGGCAAGATGTCGGCAAACAGGAAGAGGGAAATGAGAGCGAGGGGCAAGATATAAAGCAGGATCAATCACGCAAGGGTTGGGATTTTTAGGAATGTTATTTGCTTAGGTTCTATTTATATTAGATTTGATTATGTAGCGGGAGATTACAGGTGGATATTACAAAAGCTAGTCACGGTGGTGTGCAAGGACTACTAGCTAATATTTATAATGTTGCTAATCAACCTCAAGATGCTAACAAAACACGAGAGAGTGAGCAGGATATTAATGGTGTTGATAGTCTCCATAATAGAGATAAGGCTACGCATTCCCTGCAATATATAGATATTACCAAAAGAATTGAGGATAAATTTTCCCCATCACAAGAGCTAAAAAAGGCTAAAGAAATCGGTGGTGAGCTCAAAGATAAGACTTCTTTTGAGAATCTTGCAAAGACACTTAAACAAGAGGGTTTGATCAATAGTAATGAAAAAGTGGCAATGGATTATCTTAAAAACAATTCTTCAAAACTAAGCTTTGATGAATTTGAAAAAATCGCCGCAAATGACAATCACAGCAAAGAGATGAAAGGGCTTATAGATTCTGTTGTGAATAAGATGAGATTTGTTGATAGTGTTAATGGTGGGATTTTTTAAGTTTTAGAATTTTAACGGATTTAGGCTTTTTATTTTCTAAATAGTGCGATAAGCGTTGTTTGGAAATCTTCTTTATATTTAAACCAAAAAATCACAAAGTTACTTCAGTATAAGTAGTGCAGGGTGGGATTTAGAGTATTTGTGTTTTGTATGGAATTTGTAAGGATAAGTCTCTGTAATGAGTGTTAGCAAATCTAAAATCTTTAGAGCAATGCCATAGTCAAAAAGAAGTAAGTTTGGCTCCCCACAAGGAGAAGCCATTTCAAAATACCTAGAGAGTTTTATCCCTCTACCCACTCTTGGAGTTTTTTGTAGAGCTGAACACCTATGCGTTTAGCAGTAAAGCCAAGAGAATTATCAATATTGTTGCCTTGATGTGTGTTACTCACACTTGTTGCAAATACAGCATTTTTGCGACAATCATAAATAGTCATAATCGCATCAGCTTTAATCGTATTTCCATTAATAAGATTCATCTTAAGCTTGACTTGAATCACACTTTCCGCTTCTAAGTCAAAGTTGTAGAATTCTCCCAACTCCTTTTCAAGCTCTGCTGCCACAATATCCCCAGCTGCACCCTGAATCTGAAGTCTTGTAGTAGGCAAGGGTGAGTTTTTTGAAAGCGTATCTTCAAGTGCTGAAAGATCCCTTGTATTCACACCAAGCGAGTGCAAAAGCATTCCATAAAGACTAAGTTTATCTAATGCATACGCTAGACGCATTTTGTCTTTGATTGAAATGCTACTGCATTGCGACATTCTATTAAAGTTTAAAGCACCATACTCTTTGTTAAATGAGTTTTGAAACTGCTTAATGAGTGAAGCTTTTGGAATCTGAGCTTGGACAAAATATTGATTGTCCTTAAACTCATCTTTGACATAGCTCACATCACTTAGCTCAATCCCAGCCGTATCAAGCTTGACTTCATTACTCGCACTATGTGTGATATGGGAATCTTGCCTTTGTGTGTGTGATTTAAACTGCGAACTCACCTGCACACTTAGCTGATTGCTTATATCACTTAATGCTCTTGCTTTGGCGACATCAAGCGTTTTGGCACTACCAAAGCCAATCATAAAAGCTTCACTTTGTGCGTTTTTACCAAACCAAGTAGGTTGCTTAGGCGAATCGCCACCGCAACCAGCCAACCAAAAAACAGCCCCTATCGCTAAGATACCTATTAACCGCATTCTCTACCAATCTTTATTCAGCACTAGAGCTTAAATCAAGGTTTTCCAGCATTTCTCGCTTCATATCATTGGGGATAAGCCTGTTTTGAGCAATTTGCTTTTTTACACTTGCTTCAAGTTTTGCTTTGTTACCTTCATCAAGCTTTGCAAGAACAAAAATGCGTGAGCCATCATCAGTTATCCAAGTGTCAGTTTGCTTTGTCCCACTAAGAATCGTATCTGTGCTTTGTTTTGTAATTTCCTCTGTGATAGACTGCATACTCGCATCGCCCATATCACTTTTAGTTTTGCTTTTAGCATTTAAAAGTGAGCCTTTAACACTTACTGAAACTTGTCGTGCGATTTCATCTCTAGCTAAAGCAAGGGCTTCATTGCGCGCAAAGCCTAAATCTCCACCTACAATTTCCGCATCTCCAATAGCACTCATATCGCCTTGTCCAGCATTAAGCACCCAATTTGGCGCACCTTTAAGATTGAGAGCCTTAAGTGCTTTTTTATCTATGCTTTTACCGCCAACCCCAAGTGAATCATCGCCACCACAGCCAATGAGTAATAATGCCGCTACAACACTTCCTGCTAACAATTTTGCCTTTGTATTCATTTTATCTCCTTTGTTTTTAGTTTTAGAATCTTACCAAGTTACCGATGAGTTTGAGCCAAGCTTGATGATATTGACTTCATCGTCCCAGACAACAGTTCCATCTTTAAGATTGGTCAGTGTAAGTAAGAAAAAGTAATCTGTGCGTTGCTTTGAGCCAACTTTTGTGTTCTTTTGCACGATTTTCCCAGAGAGTGAAAGCTCGGCAGATTTTAGATTGCCTTTTTCTATGGTTGTGCGTTGATCAAACTCATCATTATCACGCGCACTTCTTGCCATATCAATGCCTTTTTCAGTCTTTGCCCCTTGAGCCAGAGTAAGCACAAACTTACCACTATTTCTCATATCGCGTGTAATCTTACGACTAAGCTGGTCGGTATCAATCGTCTGCATAGTGTCATTAATTACACCAGAAATCATAACGACTCTTTTCTTCCCACCTTGTGAGATTTCACGCACTTGAGCACTGCTTAGAAGCGATTGCACACTATCACTTGCTGCTTTTTCAATATCGTGATAGTCTAAGCCCATACTCGCATACGCCTTAGAATTTGACGCATCTACATATTCAGGTCCGCCACCGCACCCAGCTATGAGAAGTGTGCTTAAAGCCACTCCACACGCTACTAACTTCTTATTCATTGATTCCTCCTTTTAGAATTTGATAAGTTGGATTTTTACCTTTTGAACGCAGATAAAGAATGTTATCATTTTTATCGCACAAAACAATAACATTGCTTACTTTTTTCTCGCTTTCTGTATCTTTTTTGCAAGAAAAACTTACTTCATACAATGTGTTGCCATCGGCTTGAAGTGCAAAATCTAACGCATTATTTGGCACTTGCAGAGCTAAAACTCGCTTTGGCAGAGCTGTTGTGATACGCACATCAGCATTATTTGTAGCTGCAGAATAAGCCGCTCCAACAAGCGAGCCTACAATCGCTCCAGTCGCACCAAACTGATCGCCACCCACATTATTTAAAGTCGCTTGAGTTGTTGCCTTTAAGATGGCAGAGCTTATAGCACGAGTAAGGATAAAAGGGAGTTTTTCACTAAACTCATTTGCAATAACACCATCGGTATCACTTACTTCAAAAGCCTTGTATTCTCTCTTGTTCTTATGACTCACTGCTTGGTATAAACTTGCACTTGGGATACCCTCTTTCAGTTGTGGGATTGACACGCCCACGTGCAAGACACTTTCACTTACAAGATATGCAGGTAAGTCAATGGACAGCTCTTCAAGTGAAGCACTTTTGCCATCTTCTATGATAAACCAAGTGTATTTTGTTTTATCACCCCTTTTGCGTTTATTCATCACTTCTAAATCCTGATTGATTACATAAGCGTGTGTGATTCCATAGGCTTCTTTGTATAAATCAGTCGCTTTTGAGTAGTCAGCCTCACTCATAAAAAACAACGCAGACACATAACTCACAGCAGGATTAATAAAGCCTTCATAGATATTAAAGTTTTTAAGGTTGCTATATTGAGATTCTAAAATGGAAGCTGTGCTTTCCTTGGTATGTCCAGCATTAATATTTTTAATATCCTCATTTGAAGCAATTTCCTTCTTGCTTTCTTCCATTGCTTTATTAATATCTTTTCTAAAATACTCCTTTGCCCTGCGTTGCCTGTCATTTGCTCTATTAAACTCTACACGAGCCAAAGCGTAATCTCCTAGCTCCATAGCATTTAACGCTTTGTAGTAGTTAAATAAAACGCCCTCATAGATATTGCCACGATAGGTTTTGACATTTTCATTCACAAGCACAGCACCCACATTGCCAAATAAGCCACCCATCAAGCCTTCAGATTCATATTTGCTAAACAATCCCTCTCCTTGTTCTAGCAAAGTTGCAACATCTTCTTGTGATGAGCCAAAGCCACTGACACCCGCTTGCAGATTCCATAAGACATCTCCAGAATCTCCTGCTTGTGATTTTGCGTATTCATAAGCCTTTGTATCCTCTCCACCATAATAGTGTTCGTTGAAAGTTTGCAAAGCCCCTTGATGAGAACACGCAGTCATTAAAATCAGCCATAATGGCACTAAAACTGAATAAACATACCTCATTACACTCCTTTTATAGTAAAATTTTGAGAGGATGCATATTGTATTTCTTTTTTTTAAACTTCACTTAAAATTCACATTTTTTCAATAGTATGCCAAGAGTATGCCAAGCTTTATTTTTTTATTAAGGATTCTAGTGGATAAAACAACGCTTTTTAAGGTTTTTTATAAAATCTTGCTTGTTTGTATTTTTGCAGGGTGTAGCACCAAGATTCCAAGCCTTGAAGAGACTGCTACGCAAACGCATATCCCACAGCAATTTCGCAACGCCCCTTCACTCATTAAAGATTCACAAGATTCCAAAACGCAACAGAATCTACAATCTCCCCAAAATCACACAGATGATGAGCCTTTTAGCCTAAGACAATTTATAGCCCTTATTGATGACAAGACACTTCATTCCCTGCTTTATATAGCACTAGAAAACAACACCAATGTGCTGACAATGGCATCTCGTATCAAACAAGCCAAATCGCAAGTAAAAATCAACACCGCAAGTATGCTGCCTACAATTAATGGATCTATCAACTCAAGCTATATTGATAGACGCACCCTTTCGCAAAGCACGATGATTCGCCCGGGAGCAAACTCTGTAAATGCGAGTGTGGGTATGAGCTGGGAGATTGACTTATTTGGTAAGCTTAATGCCCTGCGACAATCAAGTAAAAAAGACTATGCTACCGCTCAAAGTAACCTTGCCTACGCACAAATCTCACTCATTGCTGAAGTGGCAAGTCTCTACTTCACATTGCGTGAAAATGCCAATGCCTTGCTTTTAGCCAAAAACACACTTGAAAATCTTCAACATATAGAATCTATTAATGCAGAAAAACTGCAAGTTGGGCTTATTGACATTGCGACACATCAAAGCTTTGTAGCAAATACCACGACACAAAAAAACAATTATGAGAGCTTACTTTACACCTTTGAACAAAATAAAAACGCCCTGCTTGTGCTATTAAACATCGAATCTGGTGAACTACATAAACATATAGATTTTATGGAATCTACTTATAGCTTTCCGCAAATTACGACTTTTTACATAGATAAAATGCCAAGTGAGATTCTGCTATCCCGCCCCGATATTGAATCTAGCCTATACGCCCTACATTCTCAACTTTACAAGCAAACTAATGCAAAAGCTGCAAGGTTGCCTAGCATTTCTCTAAGTGGTTCTGTGGGCGAGATTCTATATAGTAGTGCAGGGGCAGGCTCGCTTGTGTTTCAAATCGCAAATTCCATTACCGCCCCGCTTCTTAATCGCACATCTTTAAAGCAAAACTACCTTATTCAAAAGGAGCTAAGTAAAGAGGCGTATTACACCTTGCAAAATAATATTAACACCGCTTTGGGCGAAATTGAAAATGCCTTATTTGATATAGAATCTAAAAAACGACAAACTCAAAATACGCAAAATGCCTATGAAGTAGCAATAAAAGCCCATGAAAGCAATAGGGCTAAAAATACGCGTGGATTGCTTGATACAAATGATTTTTTAACGCAGGAAAACACCTATCTTTCTTCGCAAACACAGCTTTTTACCGTAAAGACAAATGAGATTCTCTCACTTATCACGCTTTTTAAAGCATTAGGCGGGAATCTTGCACTAGATACTTCAGCTCAACTCAATACTCAAACCGACACTTTACCAAAAGGGGAAAAATAATGAATCTCTACCAAACATTAAAACCAAAAAAAATAAGAAAAAAGCTTACTCCATTAGCGTGGGGCATTATCATCGTTGTTTTAGTGGCTATCATTATAAGCTCTTGGCTTGTATGGTGGCTATTTGAAGAAAAAATTAGCTTTGAAACCACACACGCAACAAGGGGCAATATACATTCAAGCATTTCGGCTTCTGGCTCACTTTCCCCTGTGAATGAAGTGGAAATCGGCAGTGTTATATCCGGGCTTGTGCTTGAAGTGCTAGTAGAAGAAAATGATGAAGTCAAAAAGGGGCAGATTCTAGCGCGTATCAATCCTGATAGTATCAATCAGCAGATTGCTAAATACACCGCACAGCTTAATTCCGCCAAAGCCCAGCTCAAAGCAAGTGAGCAAACTTTAAAGGATAAAAAGTGGAATTATGATAGATTACAAGAGCTATATAATGCGACTAATGGAGCTTCACCTTCACTTTTAGAGCTACAAAATGCTAAGACAAACTATACAAGTGCAGGGGCTGATGTGGATATTAAACGCGCTTCCATTGTGGAGATTCAAACAAGTATTGAAAGTGCTAAAATTGATTTAAAAAATTCTATCATCATATCCCCCGTTGATGGTATTGTGCTTTCTCGCAATGTGGAAGTAGGGCAGAGTGTGGCGGCGAGTTTTCAAGCACCGACATTATTTAAGGTGGCTGAAAATTTAGAAGAAATGCAGCTGTATGCGAGTATTTCAGAAGCAGATATTGGCAAGGTTAAAGAGGGGCAGGAAGTTACTTTTAGTGTTGATGCTTATCCAGATAGAATCTTTCACGCAAAGGTTAATCGTGTGAATTTTGGTTCAGGTGATGGCAGCACAATAAGTTCAAGCTCTAGCAGTTCTAGTGCTTCTAGCTCTAATATTGTCATCTATCGTGCTAAAATTGAAGTAGATAACAAATCCTTGCTTTTACGCCCCGATATGAGTGCCACAGCTGATATTATCACCGCAAAGGCAGAAAATGCCCTGCTTGTGCCAAGCTCGGCTTTGTATTTTGACTTAAACAAATCCTTGCAAAAAGTGGGGGGTAAAAAAACTAGCTCATCTCTTGGGAATATGTTTGCCCCGCCACCTCGCCCCAAAGCACAGATTCATAGCAAACAAAAATCTCATACAAAAACGGGGACTCTGTGGATTCTAAACAATGGCAAGGCAGAATCTGTGAGCGTGGAGCTAGGCATTAGCAATGGGAATTTTACGCAGATTCTAAGTGGAATTGATGAAACAACGCCCATCATTACAAATATAAAGATGAAGTAAGGCAGAGATATGGAATCTCGTAATTTTATTGTCCTAAAAAATATTCATAAGACTTATGGCAAGGGAGAGAGTGCGTTTGAAGCATTAAAGGGCGTGAGTTTGCAGATAGATAAGGGGGAGTTTGTCGCCCTTATGGGTCCTAGTGGATCGGGTAAATCAAGCCTTGCCAATATTCTAGGCACACTTGATGTGGGGAGTAGTGGAGAATATCACTTTGGGGATATAGATGTGTTTAGCTTATCTCACAATGAACGCGCCTTGCTCCGCCGCAATTATATAGGCTTTATTTTTCAAGGATTTAATCTCCTGCCCCGCACAACGGCACTTGAAAATGTGGAGCTACCCTTGATGTATCGTGGGGTGAAAAAGGCAGTGCGTGAAGAGATAGCCTTGAAAGCGCTTGATAAAGTAGGGCTTAGAGAATGGGCAGAGCATACAAGTGCCAAGCTAAGTGGCGGACAGCAGCAAAGAGTGGCTATCGCTAGGGCGATCGCACAGGAACCACTTTTTTTACTTGCCGATGAACCAACGGGGAATCTTGATACCAAAAGAAGTGTGGAGATAATGGAGATTCTAAAGAGCTTAAATCAAAGTTTAGGTATTACGATTCTTATGGTAACGCACGAGCCGGATATGGCGAGATATGCCAAGAGAGAATTGCATTTTTTAGATGGTAAGTTGGTGGCTGATTCACAAAGCGATACTTTAAACGCTCAAAAGGCTGAATCTTTAAGGGCGGATTCTATAACTACTGATACTTTAGAGATGGATTCTAAGGGGGATTTATGATACTCAATGCCTTTATGTTAGCCTTTCGGCAGATAAGGCGGAATTTTCTACGCGCATTTTTGACAATGCTTGGCGTGATTATTGGCGTTGGGGCGGTTGTTGTGATGATTAGCATAGGCAATGGCACAACCAAAATGATAACAGATAGAATTTCTTCACTTGGAAGCAATCTTTTGCTTGTGTTTCCTGCAAGGGCTATGAATCCAAGTGGGGCAAATTTACGCCGTAATTTTAGTTTGCAAGAAGCCCAAAGGCTACAAGCCCTTACACAAGATTATATACAAGCTGTTGCACCCATCTCGCAAAGTTCAGTTGTGCTGCAATTTCAATCTCAAAATACCACTACACAGGCTCAAGGCGTAACGGAAGGCTTTTTTGAAGTAACGCAATGGGATAGTAGTGAGGGCAGGGACTTTGAAGAAAATGAATATCGTGTGGGGAGTAATGTCTGCTTGATAGGCGAATCTGTGCGAAAAAATCTTTTTAATGAGAGTAATCCGCTCGGGCAGAAAATCCGCTTAAATAACATTGTATGTGAATGTATAGGCGTTTTAGAATCTAAAGGGCAGGGCGGTATGGGAAATGATCAAGATGATGTGATTTTACTGCCTATGAAGGCGTTTTTACGCTCTGTTTCAGGGAATAACTCACTCTTTTTTGTTAATCGCTTAATGCTTAGGGCAAAGGATAATGCCGATTCCACAGAAATACTTCCTGTTTTAACTCAGGCTTTGCGTGAAGTGAGAAATGTCCGCGTTGGTGAGAAAGATTCCTTTGAGATTATGGATACTAAGCAAATTGAGCAAACACTTACTTCCACGACAAAAAGGCTAACAGGGCTTTTGGGTATGATAGCGGGGGTGAGTTTGATTGTTGGGGGTATTGGCATTATGAATATTATGCTTGTTTCTGTAACCGAGCGGACAAAGGAGATTGGGACGCGTATGGCGATTGGGGCGTTGCAAAGTGAGGTGCTTATGCAGTTTTTGATTGAATCTATTACACTAAGCTCCTTTGGTGGTTTGATTGGGATTATATGGGCGTTTTTTGCTTCACTTGGATTAAGCTATTATATGGAGATTCCATTTATTTTTGATGTGCCAACAGCCATTGTTGCCTTTTTGTTTTCTGCTTTTATTGGAATCTTGTTTGGCTATCTCCCAGCTAGACGCGCTTCAAAGCTTAACCCCATTGACGCCCTGCGACACGAGTAATTGATATTTCTAAAATTTATTTTAGATTCTAAAAATACCTCCGCAATAGACTTATTTCACCGCGATAATACTTCCAAAATTCACCCATTTAAACAGTACTTCAGCTCCGCTAAAACCGACATTTTTTAGCAGTGCCATATTCTCTTCAAGGCTAAATGGGATAAGCACATTTTCTAATGCCTCACGCTTTTTGTTTATCTCATATTGCGTGTAGCCCTGCTCCATTTTATACCGCAAATACCGCTCTATCATTTGCCTATCAAGGATTCTATGATGACTTGTCATTTTTTCACTCACGATAAGAATCCCGCCAGATTCTAAAGAATCATATATCTTTTGGAGCAGGTTTTGCCGCTGCATAGGGCGGATAAACTGCAAAATATAATTGGCAAGAATAATGCGTGAGGGCAAAAAGTCATATTCTAACAAATCCGCATATTCAAAGCTAATCTTAGCCCCATACGCTTGTGCTTTAAGTCTTGCCTTTTCTATCATCGCTTGTGAATTATCAATGCCCACAAACTTTGCGTTCATATTGTTATTTTCTTTATATATTGCGTGATACAAGGCTAGAAGTGTGCTGCCTGTGGAACTGCCTAAATCATAAATAAGCGGAGATTGCGTATTTACATTTTGTATCCCATCACTTAGATTCAGCATACAAAAATCCACAATCAAATCCAGCACTTCCCTGTAATGCGGGATTGAACGCTCAAGCATATCGTCAAATACACTTGCTACTTGTGCGTCAAACTCAAACTGCTTGTGTGTATTTTGGGTAAAAAGCTTATCTTTCATATTTTATTTTTCAAGCCTAGATTCTATCACCACATATTTTTTAGAATCTAGCCTAGATTTGCCATTCCATCAATGGGCGAACTCGCACTCGCATAGGCTTTGCGTGGGATTCTCCCAGCTAGGTAGCTCAAACGCCCAGCCTGCACGGCGTATTTCATCGCTTCTGCCATAAGCGTGGGATTCTGTGCTTGTGCGATAGCTGTATTTGTCAAAACGCCATCAGCTCCAAGCTCCATAGCAATACTCGCATCACTGCCACAGCCCACACCCGCATCAACAATCAATGGCACTTTGATGGCTTCTTTGATAAAAGCAATATTATAGCGATTTTGAATCCCAAGCCCACTGCCAATAGGAGCAGCAAGAGGCATTACCGCACTTGCCCCAGCATCTTCAAGTCTTTTTGCCATAATGGGATCATCATTTGTGTAAGTCAGCACACAAAAGCCCTCTTTTGCTAGAATCTCCGTGGCATTTAGTGTTTCAAGCACATCGGGATAGAGCGTTTTTTGCGTATCGCCAATAATCTCAAGCTTGATAAAATCAATACCTGTGGCTTCTCTTACAAGGCGAAAAAGTGTAACAGCTTCTTTAGCATTCACACACCCTGCGGAGTTTGGCAGAAACTCAATCTTTGTGTCCTTAAAAGTCTCTAGCAGATTCTCACTCTTATTATCCATAATATTCACACGCCTTACCGCCACGGTAATGATTTCTGCTCCACTTGCTAAAGTCGCTTCTTTTGTCGTGGCAAAATCCTTGTATTTCCCACTCCCCACGATAAGACGCGAAGTAAAAGTGTGTTTTCCTATTTGCAATGTATCAGTCATAATAATCCTTTGTAATGTATTTTAACGCAGTGTGCTAATGGCTTGTAATAGATGATTTGGGGTAAGTCCAAAGTCTGCGATATGCTTTAAGCATTTTTGTGCGGCAATGCTATGAGCTAAAGTGCCTTGCAGGGCTGAATCTAGCCCATTATACCCTTGAGCTAAAAGGGCGGCAATAAGCCCACTTAGCATATCGCCACTCCCACCTTTAGCAAGGGCATTAGAACCAAGCGGATTGATATAAATTTTTTCACTCTTAGCAATAAAGACATTTGCCCCTTTGAGCAAAAGCGTTGTGTGTGGGTATTTCTGCGTAAAATCTAGCATAGCTTGAATGCGTTTGCTAGGGTTATATTCCCCCAAGCCACAATGTTGTAAAAGGGCGTTAAACTCCTTTGGGTGGGGCGTTAGAACAATCTCGCGTGAAAAGTCTAAGGTCTGCTGACTTAGCGTTGTGTCTAAAAAATCTTTAATCTTTGGTGTATGAAACACATCAGCATCAAGCACACAGGGCAAAGTAAAGGCATTAGAAGTAGAATCTATAAGGGATTCTAAAACGAGTTTAGAGTTTTCCACGCCAAGCCCCATACCCAAGGCTAATGCCGTAGCATTTTGTGGCACATCGGGGCTTTGCATTAAAGTAAAGGGTATAGAATCGGTGTGTGGATTCTGCTTTTCTACTACACTCACTAGCCCAACCCCAAAATGCAGGGCAGCTTGTGCACTTAATATACAAGCACCAAGCTTTTCTCCAGCAAAAACGCCCAAATGTCCAAAATCGCCTTTATGTGTATTTTGAATCTTTCTATGTGGGAGTTTTAAATCGCTTGATTCTAGCATTTTGATATTTGAGCTGATTTGATAGAGATTTTGACTTATGCCAAGATTCCCAATGTGAATCTGCCCCACAAAATCTTTTGCTACATCACTAAGACAAGCAAGGTTTATCACTCCCATACAAAGTGTGTGATGTGCCTTAAAGGCTATGTTATGGGAAGCAAGGGTGCTAGATTCACTTAAACCACTTGGCACATCACAGGCTACGCATAAACAAGCATTTTTTTGAGCCACTTGTAAAATCTCTATAATCTCGCGTGTCAGTTCCCCCTTAAGCCCACTGCCTACGATACAATCCACCACTACATCGCAAGGCAGAATCTTTTTAATAAATTTTACTTCACACAACTTTGCGCGCTCATAGTTTTTCACACATAGCGGTGATTTTGGCTCTTTGACTTGATAGATTCTAATGCTGTATTCCCCGCTTAGACGCCTAGCTAATGCATAGCCATCGCCGCCATTATCACCCCCACCGCAAAGGATCGTAATCACACTGCCTTTATGTGTGATTTTAGCAATGAGTGATTCTAAGGCACTAGCGGCATTTTCCATAAGAAGTTCAGGTGTGAGAGAAAACTTCTCACAAGCCCTTTTATCTAAAAGTGAAGTGTTTTGATAGACATTTTTCATATTCTTTTAAGCCCCATATCTCGCGCTTAACGCTGCTGCGATGACGCTTACCACATCATCTTCTGGCTTAGATTCAGGCTTTGGCATAAGCTCTGCAATTTTGCTTTCAATATAGGAAGTATCAAAATGCCCCCGCCTAAAGTCCTTGTCATTACAAATATTCATCAAAAATGGAATGGTTGTTTTCACGCCCTTAATGGTAAATTCACTTAACGCCCTAGAGAGCTTATTCACCGCTAGGTTATAGCTTGAAGCCTTCACAATAAGCTTTGCTATCATAGAATCATAAAAAGGTGGAATCACATAGTCTTTGTAAATACAGCTATCCACACGCACAAAAGGTCCTAGGGCAGGGTAGTAGGTGGTAATCTTGCCCGGATTTGGCACAAAGTCATTTGCCACATCTTCGGCGTTGATTCTAGCCTCTATCGCAAAGCCTTGGGCGCGTATGTCGTGCTGGGTTAAGTCCAAAATCTCGCCTTGTGCTATGCGAATCTGCCGTCCTATCAAGTCATAGCCTGTAATCTCTTCTGTAACGCCGTGCTCTACTTGTATGCGTGTATTCATCTCCATAAAGTAAAAGGTGTTGTTTTCATCAAGCAAAAACTCAACCGTTCCGGCATTTGTGTATTGTGCGGCTTTGGCTGCGGCTTTGGCAGTAGCTCCCATTCTCCTGCGTAAGTCATCGCTAATGAGCGGGCTAGGTGCGATTTCTATAAGCTTTTGATGTCGGCGTTGGATAGAGCAATCCCGTTCTAAGAGATGAATGACATTCCCATAATTATCCGCTAGAATCTGAAATTCAATATGGCGGGGATTGACAATATATTTTTCCATAAATACATCATCATTTTTGAAAAATGCCATTGCCTCACGCTTACACGCATTAAAAGATTCTATCAAACCCTCTTGCCTTTCAACAACGCGTATGCCACGCCCACCACCACCGCTACTAGCCTTTAAAATCACAGGATAGCCGATTTTTTGTGCGATTTTAGCAATCTCTTGTGTTGAGTGTTTATTAAGCGGTTCAGTTCCGGGCACAATGGGGATTCCATTCTTTTGCATAATTTCACGCGCCGCATTCTTATCGCCCATTTTAGCAATCGTTTTAGAATCTGGACCTATCCAAGTAATCCCCGCTTCTTGCACCTTTTTAGCAAAATGTGCATTCTCACTTAAGAAACCATAGCCGGGGTGAATGGCATCAACCTCGGCTTTTAGTGCCACCTCAACAATTAAGTCCGCATCTAAGTATCCACGCAAAGGATCATCGCTTATTTCATAAGATTCATCTGCCATTTTCACATGGAGGCAGTCTCTATCCGCCCTTGCATATATCGCCACACTTTTAATGTGTAAATCCCTGCACGCACGGATAATACGCACGGCTATTTCGCCACGATTGGCAATGAGAATCTTTTGAAACATATAAAATCCTTTTAATTTTGGCGTATGGATTTAGCCCTTGTAGGCTTTGATTGACTTATCTAGTATGGCTTGAGCGACAGCTTTATCTTGGTATTCTTTAACTTTTACCCATTTGTTTGGTTCTAAAGTCTTATAAGTTTCAAAAAAGTTTTTGATTCTATCAAGTGTGATTTGGGGTAAATCATCTAAACACTGAATCTTATCAAAGCTTGGATCAATCTTTGAAACAGGCACAGCGATAAGTTTTTCGTCCATTCCGCTTTCATCTTCCATAACAAGCACACCTATAAGCCTTGAAGCAATCATACTTCCAGCTTGAAGCGGATAGGGATTTAGCACAAGCACATCAACAGGATCGCCATCATCTGCTAGAGTATTTGGGACAAAGCCATAATTTGCTGGATAAAACATCGCACTATACATCACTCTATCCACGACAACTAAGCCGCTATCTTTATCCACTTCGTATTTGATATTTGAACCATAGGGGATTTCAATGATGACATTGACTTTATCTGGGTTTTCGCCTACTGATACTTTTGAGAGATTCATTTAAACTCCTTGTTTGTAATCTAAAGTAGGCGATTATACCAAAAGAATGTATTTTTAGATTCTATTTTTCCTAAAAGGAGAGTGCGACTTGTAGTTTTGTATTAAAGCCGGGTTCATAAAGGGGGGTTCCACTTCCTTTGGCATATAGCTCTTTAGCTGGACTCATTTGGTTTGTGTAGGTTTGGTTGGTAATATTTAAAAACGCCAAACGCACACTTAAATACTTGCTCACATCATAGCTTACATAAATATTATGTGTGTTATAGCCCTTTTTATCCACAGAATCAATGTCGTTATAGTAGAGATTGTAGCCTTGATATTTAAGCCCCTCAACAAATCGTGTTAAATATAGAATTTGAAACTGCGGCAATGAGCTAAAAGGTCTTAATCCCACACTTGCATAGTAGCTTCTCCCACTCACAGCGGCAAATTCAAAAGTATCGGTAATGAGCTTATTATTATACTTTGGCATACTTTGAGCTAAGCCGATATGAAAATCTATAAATGAAAAATCAAGCCCAGCACTCGCCTCATAGCCTAGAATCTCAATATGCCCATCAGTATTTGCTCTATACACATCTTCGTGTGCGTGTGTGCCTCCACCACCTGTTCCGTGGTCGTGTTCCGCTCCGCTATTTGTATAGCTATTTATAAAGTTTTTCAAATATTGATAATACACACTTGCATGCAAACTCAACACACTATTGTCATAGTCCGTATTTAATTCCGTATTATACATACCCTCTGCTTTGAGCCTTGGGCGGACAAGGGAGTGGGGATTAGCAAGGAGTGAGACATCAAGGGGCATCGCACCGCGTGTGTTGTAATTATGTGTGAGCTTAAAGCTTAAATCATTTGTAGCGGCATAAAAAAGCGAGATATAAGGGCTAAAGCCTTGAGTATTGTGGGTTTGTGAGATTTTATCTTGGTAATTATACACATCATAGCGAGAGCCAAGATCAAAACTTAGAGAATCTAGCATATTAAAATTAAAGCCTATAAATCCCCCATATACCGCCCCCATTTCTTTCCCACGATTGCCGTGTTCCAAAGCGTGTCCTTCTAAATTATGTGCTTGAGAGGCGATAAGCTGATAGTTTAGCCCATATTTAAAGCTATGTTCCCCAAAGCTATGTCTTAGCACTAAATCGCTCCCAAGATTCTGTAAGCTTAAATCCATTTCACTCTCTTCTTCACTTTGTGCTGTGGCGGCAGCCTTTGATGAAAGTTTAAGGGATTTGTGCGAGTAGTAGTTATTCCATTCTAGTTTGAAACTATCCCCCAAAGCATAGGCATACTGAAGACTTGCACTATGCGAAAGCAAGGCGTTATCAAACAACGCAGGATTCTGCCCCGTGATGACATTTGCCGCAAAAGGTGCGGTAGAATCTACTTTATTGAAGTGATAGTTAAGATTAAGGCTGTGGCTTTCATTTGGCAAAAAGGTGAGTTTAAAAAGTGCATTATGGGCTCGAAATGGCGAAGAGGGGACTTTGGAGCCATTACCTACACGATAATAGGGCGTGTCATTAAAGTCATAGCCTACAAGCAACCCTAGATTATTTGTTATTTTGCCATAGGTTGCCACACTTGAATCTACGCCGCGATTACTTTGTCCGCCAATTGAAAAATACGCCCCATAATTGCGATTTGCCCCGAGTAAGTCAAAGGCATTTTTTGTGGTAATGGTGATTCCACCAGCAAGGGCATTTGCACCATATTCTGCACTTGCTAAGCCCTTTTCTATCTCTATACTTTTTAGTAGATAGGGGCTAAAGAGCAAATTGCCTTGATGGTGGAAGAGATTCCCCCCTTGTGTGATGCCATCTAGCTTTATGCGAAACATTCTATCTTCAAAACTCCTAATGTAGAGTTTTTGGGCGATTTTTGAGCTACCGCCGACTTGAATCTCCGCATCTTTAGCAAACACCTCACGCAAATCACTCGCCTGTGTATTGCGGACAAAGCTATCATCAACCACGCTAATGTTAGCATTATTTGTGGGGTGAGCGATAGAGACAAGGGGAGAGAGTTTGGTAGAGCGACTTTCAGCAGAGTAGCGTTCATCAGCAAGGACATAACTCGCACACAAAGAAATAAGTCCTATATAGATTCCCGTGGGGATTCCTACACGAGATAGAATCTTGTGCGGTTTGTGTTTTGATGTAAATGGGGTAAAAAGTGAAAAATGTGTCATAAAAATCCTTAATTTTGAGATTGAAAGCTGGGAGTGTATCACATTTTATAAAATGTTGCAATACACTTTGTAAAATGTGATATAATTCTGCAATTTTGTAGCACTATTTTGCTAGAATTCGCTCAAAAGGAGAAATCATGGAATGTCCTTATTGCAAACACTCACTCACCCATAGCGAAGTGGTTTCACTGCTTAAAAGCCTTGATAAAGCAAAGAAAGATTGTCAAGTCTGCCATAAGCCATTTATCGGTAGCAAAAGTGCCAAAACCTGCTCAAGTGCGTGTCGCTCAAAAGCATACAGAATCCGCAAATCCGCCCAGATTCACTGACATACTTAAAAACTCACATTGATTTTTTATTGTGGGAAATGGTGGAGCTGTGGGGAGTTGAACCCCAGTCCAAAAGTAAGATAATCTTAAGAATCTACATGTTTAGTAGGCATTGACATCTTTTTGTGGCTACCCAACACCCCAAGGCAGAATCCACAAGCAACCTAAATCTTTTCTCCTTACTCAAGGTGTGGAAAGGAGAGCATCTAGCAGGGAATGACAGCTTAAGATTCTAGCTAGAATAGAATGTCTTAAACCGGCTCCAAAAGCGATTAACTTACGCTACTTTTGCGTAAGCTGGAGCGTAATTTGTATTGTTTGCGTTTATGAATTGTGGTAGTTTTAGAGCTTACCAGCTCACATGCACCTAAGCCTCTTTGCTCCTGTCGAAAGCCAATCAGCCCCATTTAAGATTCTAAGCAGAACCTAAAGGGGCGGATTATATCCCTTTTCTTGAGTGCTTGTCAAGGTATTTATTCACAGCTTTTAGCACAAGCAGTGTCCCAAAAAAGCCTAAGATCGCTCCAGCACAAACTTGCAGGGGCGTGTGCCATAAATTTAAAATCCTTGAATACCCAACAAATCCTGCCAAAACAATAAGATATACACCCCATTGCACACCCAAATATTGCCAAGCCAACGCCGCAGCGATGAAAGCAGAAGCAGTATGTCCGCTAGGAAATCCCTTAAATTCGCCATTAATGGGACGCCTTGCAATCTCAACAACCTTCATTACCCACGCAGAATCCATAAAAGTATGTGCCGCATAGTTAAAGCTAAGTTTTAGCCCAAAGGCAATACCAAAGATGATAACACAACTCACAAGCAACGCTCTAAGCGGAATAAATCGCTTTTGAATGAGCCACATAGCCCCAAGCGGAATAAGCATAAAGCGAAACACATCGCCATACAGCTCATTATTATACAGCCATAGACTCAGTGCAAATGCACCGATAAGCCCAATATATAGAATCTGCCTTATTGCTTGATTTTTCATTCTCTCTCCTTTTGATTTGTAATGTTTTCGCCCAAGCCGTCTTTACCCAACGCCTTTTCACTCAAAGATTTCCCACTCAAGCCTCCTGTGTTACTCATCTCGCTCGTATCACTCAAAGTATCCATAACGCCTACCACTTCACGCAAACGCTTACTATCAAAATGTGTATAAATGCGACTTGTATTCAAATCAGCGTGTCCTAGGGCTTCTTGCACCATAACAAGATCGTGCTTTTGCTGATAGAGTAGGGTGGCAAAGGAGTGTCGCAACATATGTGCGCCATTTTTCTCCTTGCGGATTCCCGATTGGGCTAGAATCTTTTCTACATTTTGATAGATATAGCTTTGTGTAAGAGCCTTGCCCTTTGTATTACAAAAAAGCAAATCGTGCAAAGGAGCAAAAGATAGACGCTGTGTGAGCCACACATCAAGCAGATTTTGTATGTGGCTTTGGCGTATCATTGCCACACGCGGTTTATTGCCCTTACCCCGAATTTGAATAATATAGCAATCAAGGTGCGGATATATATCTTTCCTACGCAGATTCAAAGCCTCACTCACACGAATACCTGTATAGACGATAAGTTTGATAATAAGCTTATTTCTCGCAGCAACCTTTTCTCCAAGCTCTGCTTCATCAATGGCTTGTAAAAATCGCTCTAGCTCATCTTGGTTTAAATACGCAGGGAGCTTTTGCCCACTTTTGCCCTGCAGGGCGGTGATTTTTAGCGTAATGTCATAGACATAGGACTTCCCCTCAAACTCATTTTGCTTATCAATATAGCCAAAAAGCCCGATGAGTGCGATGCGGTAGTTTTTCTTACTCGCATTTGAAAGCGTGCTTGTCTCAACGCTCAAAAAATCGCTTAGCACCTCTTCATCAATAGATTCCATAGTGTGAAAATGCCCTTGCGTTAGGAAAGTGTAGAGCTTAAGCAGTGGGGTAGAGTAGGTGTTTATCCCTATCATACCGGCTTTTCTTACACTTTTACACAGAGATTCTAGCTGATGTATGGAGCTAATCTCATCATTACTTAGAGCGTTAATCGCCTGTAAAATCATCTCTTTATTTAACACTTGATGATTAGATAATGTCGTAAGCTTGTAGCGGATAAAACGCATAATCCAAAATAGCAATGTCTGCGAAAACTCGTCTTTATAATTTAAGGGATATTTCATTTTGGTTTAGCCTTGCCTTGATTTATTAGATTCTTGGTTTATTAAATCCTTGAAATCTTTGAATTTTTAAAGTTTTCTTTAAAAGATATTGAAAGACATTTTGGGATTATAACATAATTTAGTTATGAAAACTATACTTTTCAAACTTTTTTCCATTATTAGACACTATAAACCCCTTATTTACGATATTTTAGAAAAGTGTAGAGCTTTACTAGCAAAAACACTTTTCAAACAAAAATTAAAAAAGTAACTAATCATAAAAAAGCTTAAAAACAAATAAAAGTTTTTCATCTGTTTAAACCTTTTATTTTATCTTGTGCTTTTTTATTGAAACTTTCTAAAAGTTTGAGGCTTTTAGAATCTAATGTAATGCCTTTGTCTTTAGCTTCTTTTACTAGAGCATTACAACGCACAAGATATTTAGCTTCTTGGCTCTTGCTGTAATTTCTTAAATTTCTATCTAATCGTGTTTGCGTTGTAGATTCTGCTTGTATCCCCTGCTCTGTTGCTTGTATATCTCTATTTTGCTCGTTTATCTGTTTTATGCTTGTATCTTGTTGCATTTGCTTGTATGTATCGATTGCTTTCTGCCTTTCTAGCTCTGTAAGTTTTTGCTCGGCTTGTCTTAACTTTGTGAGCTCGTGGATTCTGATTCTAGGCGTGAGAGTATGGATTTTCCAACTCTATTACTTGTTGCTCCAATGCTTTGGCTTCCCTCGCCCATTGCTCTGCCCTCTCTGCTCTCACCTCTGCTTCGTCTGCTTCTCTCTTCAATCGTGCTTCTAATTTGTCTAATGACTCGGCTACTTTCTCTTTCCACTCTTTGGGTATAACTATCTCTTTCCCCGCTCTTTCTTGTAGAGGTATTGTCATTTTGTAGCTCCTTTATGTATTCTTCTAATGAAAATTTTTCTAAAAAGTTCTCATTAGAATCTAAAATAAAAAAATGATATGGGTTCTCTTTGTCTTGGATTATTTTATGCCCACTCTCCGATTCAATTTTTTTAAACTCTGCATAGAGTATTAAAAATAATTGAAACTCCCATTTTGTTTCACCCATAACATTTTAACCTTTTAAAAAAAAGTATAACGAAATGGAGGACAAAAAGTTTGTAAAAGTTTTGGCTCTTTGATTAAAAAACAAATCAAAGAGATTGCAAAAATTTTCAAGCAAACTTTTCTAAAAAATCTCAAAAAAGTTTTGCTCCTTTTTGAGATTTTAACAAACAGCACTTTAAAAAAATTTCAATTTTTTTAAAGTGCTGTTTGTTGTCCTCCATTTCGTTATACTTCATTTCGGACAAATTAAAGGCGGGACACCCGCACCCGATTTTTATTTTGTGTTTGCAAATCATATCAAATAATTCCTAGCACTTCGCACTTATTTTATTTTTCGCATATGATTAATACTTGTATTATTTTTCACAAACACTTCTTTTTGATAAAACTCCAAATCAAACACAATATTTTGCATTTCATCTTCAACATACAAATCATTATTAAGGCAATGATTAAAAAAAGTTTTTTGAATTTTTTTAATCAAATCTTTTCCCTGCTTACTATTAGCGTCAATTTTTATTTTTAAATGTGTGAGTTCTTTCATCTTTGCATTCCTTGATTTTGATGTTTCCCATTCTCTTTTCCCTTGCAAATGCTTTCTGCTTGTTTAATTATCTTAGGATAATCATTTTTAAGTTGAGGGCATTGCAAGAGTGCAGATTCTAATTTTTTATCAATTTTTCTTATGTATGCACTCTTAGAGCTCTCGCTTACCAAGTCGTGCATTTTTATATCTTTTGAGAGCTCTTTAGCTAAAGCTCTCTCTAATTTGATGTTTTTAGAGAAGTCTTGTATTTTTTCTTTGCCCTCTTTGAGTGCCTTAATGCTTTGAGTAAGAAACTTGGAATCTAAAGCATTATCTTTCATCTCATTGAATTTTTTAGTAAAATCTTCAATCTTTGGCTTTTCTCCTATACCTAACTCATACATTCCCTTTTCTATGCTATAAAGAGCACTTAAGATTTCAAATATATTTCGTGCTTGTGTGATTTCATTAATGGCTCTATCAAGTTCATTACTATTGCCCTCTTGCTCTTTATTTTCTGTCAATTCTTTATCCTGCTCTGCTTGTGGCTTCTCTTGTGGTAGTTTAGATTCTTGCCTTTGTGCCATTTTAATGACTTTATCAATATCTTTATAATGACTTTCAAAGTCTTTAAGAATCTTATCTGCGTGTTCATCTTTTTCCTGTGGGCTTTTGCACTCTATGAAGTTATCATCAAAAGGTAAGTTTGGTTGATTGACTTCCTCCTCTTGTCCTTGCTGTTCTTGTATTTGTGTATCCTGCTCTTGCATAACATCTTGTTTTTCCATTGTTTTACTCCTTGTTTTAGATTTAACTTTGCCCTTTTGCAAGGGCTTAAAAGGGGAAAGGTTAGCTTCCCTACCCTCTGCTAATTGCCATTTACTCCTTAACATTAAGAGCATTTTAGGCTCTTTATCTAAGGGTAAGTCTGCTTTATTAGCAGTGGCTAGAATCTTATTCATTGCGTGAGCTTGTGCGTCTGTGAGATTCTCTAATATTTTCTTTTGTTGATGCGGTGAAGATTCAAGGAATGTTTTTATATTCTCTAACTCTTTTTTAGCCTTATAATCTATTTGATAGCGATTAATGTGAGCTCTGCTATTTTTCTTTCCTCTTTGCATTCCTAAGATTTGAGCGTTTAAATCTTGCATACGCGATAAATCTTTTTTGGTAAATTTTCTAAATACACTTCTATGTGTTTTAAAATCATAGTTCGCAAACATTATGTGAGCGTGATAGTTATATTGTTTTTCACCTGTGAGTTTATTAAAATGTCCTTCGTCTCTGTGGATTGCTATATGCAAGGTTTTTAATCCAAATTCTTTGTAAAGAGCTTGAGTGAGTGCTTTTACATCTTGCATTGTGTGATTAGCATTAAGATTTACGATACTCTCTTTTATGATTTGAGCCTTTTTTTGCATTCTTTGAGAGTGAGCTTTGAAATAATCTTCTCTTGCTCTACTTTCAAATATCCTTAAATCTTGCATTGATACGCCATAATACTCGTTATTTTCTGGCGTATCAATGGCATAAGTTGGACTTTGAATTTTAGAGAGCTCTTGTGTGAGCTCTGCTATTTTGATTCTAGAGTCTGTGTCTAACTCTCTAGTATTGTGAGCATAAGAGAGATTTATCTTTGGTGGATTCTTTCTTGCTCCTTTGGTTTTAGTGCTATTAAAGTGAATTGAGCTCTGGGCGGGTTTGTTTTTAAAAAAGCTAAGAGATTTTGATAATGCCTTAGCTTTTTTGTGTAAATTTTCATCTTTAATACGCCCTACTCCTTTTAAAAGTTTCTCGTAAGTAGAAAATATTGATTCTGCTTTACTCATTTTATTTTCCTATATGTGGAGTAGATTTAGCTAAAAATCTTCCTACTTTTTTAGCAGCATCTCCTATTGTGCCACCAATAGCACCTCCCATACTGCCTCCCAATGTTGTGCCTACTCCTGTCCCTATTGAAGCACCTATACCTTTTCCGTCTTTGCGGGCTTCTTGATATGCTTTACCTCCCTCTGCTATTCGTTTCATAGTCATTCCTCCAGCACTTGCAAGTCCTGTAAGTCCGCTTCCTCCACCGCTAGAATCTGCACTGCCTATAATTGCACTTACCCACGCAGGAATTTTTGTGAGGAGGAATAATGCAAAAATTGCTACTACCATAGGCACTATGAGTAAATGTGCATTATCGTTTGTTGGGCTACTTAAAGCTTGTAATTGTGCTAATGCACTTTGAGGTAAAGCAGATGGTAATAAACAAAGCGGCGCCCATAAGCTCATACCTGTATAGAGCTTAAGCCAACCAAAGAATACACTTCTTGTTTCTTTCCAGCAAATTAATGGCAAAACTAATGCACAAAGGCTTAGAAGCATTGTTGCCATTAATTGAGATAATATGTCATCACTACAATAGCTATCATAAGAATAAGCATTGCGGCTAAAAACAATCCTAAAATAGCCCACGCTGCTAAGTTTTTCCAACTTATTGCCTCTGCATATTTTGAGGCTGTATCACTTACGATACTCCACATATTATTGACTAAAGCACTTGAATTTCCTGCTGTGCCATAAGCACTTACTCCCGTGCTTACCCACTTGTAAGGAAGTTGAAATATGCGTAAAAAGTCCATATAGTTTTGGTAGCTACTTAATGCGACTTTGATTACGATAAAAACACTTATCCATATCATAGCCTTAAACATATCATCTTTGCTAAATCCATCACCTTTTATGCGCATAAAAGCCCATAAAACAAGACTTAATCCTAAGAGTGTATAAGCGATATTGTTAGAATATAAGTCCCCAATAGCATTATAAATATTCGCAACGATAGTTTTTCCTGTTTGCTTCAGTAGATTAACTATGATTTCAAATATATTTGCTTCCATTTCTCCCCTTATTCAAACATTTTAGGCAAACCTGCATTATTGTATTGCACTTTTTCCCTGTATTGAGAGAATGCTTCATATTCTTCAAATATCTTTTTTTGATTCTCTTTGTCTTTGGCTCTGCTCCCTCTTGTAATGGTACGCTTAGATTCCATTTCTTGCTTGTCTAAAAATTCAATCATTACATTGTTTGAAGTCGCAAGCATTTCATATTGAATTGTGGCAAGTTCTAGAATCCGCCCTAAAAGTGCATTGGTTAAGTTTTGCACTTCTGTTTGGGTTTCTGCCTTTCCTGCCTTTTCAATGATTATTTTCATATTCTCGCGGATATTGTAGATATTATAAGGATTATTTTTATCCCCTTGCACTCCTTGATATTGTTGATAAAACTTAGCCCACTGCCTAAGTTTTTCATCTTTAACTTCTGCTCTTTGATAAGCTCTTTCTGTTTCTATATCTTTGATTTTGTCTAGCTCCTCTCTATATTTAACAAAATCACCTTTCTTTTTATATTCATCTGCCTTTGCTTGAATCTCATTTTTAATATCAATCATTAAAAGAGGATTATTAAAAGCATTAAGGCAAGATAGCACTTGTGCGCTATCTTTGTCTATATTTTCATATCCTTTAAGAAGATTCTCCTGTGCATTTTTGAACCTTTCAGTTTGAGCAAAGAACTCACAGCCCTTATTAAGCCGCTGGAACATTTGAGCAAACTCATTAGGTGTTTTATTGAGTGTGTCAATGCCTTGTATCATATCCCTACCGATATTATCTATATTTTGTAGTATTCCCCCTATTCGTCCTGTGTCAATACCTATTTTTCGCAATTCTTTTTCATATTTTATTGATTCTTGTATCATTTGTGTGTATTGCATTATACTTTGAGCGATTGAGCTTACATCAATTACAGGAAGATTTGCTTGAGCTATGCTAAAGCCTATGCTTAAACAAAAAGCAATGTGAAGTAGTTTGTGTTGAATAGATTTCATCTTCTCCCCTTTTAAAAATCATTTGGCGTGTATTTGTCAAATACCATTTGCCACCCGTATTTATTGCTATATTTGTAAATAAGCATTATTTGGCAAAACTCGTAATGCTGTTTCATAAATCTAAAAGCTTCGTCTTTTTTGGTAAAGTGCCTACTTTGTAGTTTTGGTTGTGGATTCTGCACTTTTGGTTTAGGATTTCCAAAAGTGCGGGTTTTCTTTTTTGATATTTCTTGTGGCTCTTGGCTTTGTTCTGCTTCTTGTATTTGTTTGTCTAGATTCTCTTGTAGCTCTTTTAGCATTTCCTCGCGTTCTGCTCGTCTTTTTTTATGTTTTGGCTCTTTAAAATTTCTTTGTATATTGTCAATATCTTTTTTGAGTTGTGCTTTGGCTTCATTTATTTTACCACCTATGCCTATTTTGTAATACACTCTGTAAAACATAGAATTGCCTTTAGAAGTAAAAATGTAGAGTGGGATTAAGAGATAATCCCACAAGCTCTTTAATGTCAAAAGATGAGCTTTGTAATTATCCTAAAATTGCAAAGCTTTTTAAAGCATTTTGAGCAAATTTCCTCTTTAATTTTGCAACAAAAAATTAAGAATGACTGAATCGCAACCTTAACAAAGTCTTAATTTTCTGCGTGGCTCTCTTTTTAACTAATATTGTTTTTAACTCTTTTTACGAGGCTTACAAAGCCCTATTTTACGAGCTTAATTTTTGCTATTCTACATTTTTCAATGTGTTACGAATAGCGACAATAGAATAATAAGGGGTTATTTTTTAGGGGTTGTAGGTTTCCAAAGATTGCTTTTATAAATTGCTAGAATAGTGATACAATCTTTACTTATGGCAAAAGGTATCACATAGCCTTTATATATAAGGTCTCTTATGTCCTCTTGATTGATTTGTGGATTCTTTCTGTAAGCTTTTGGTCTTGAGCGTAAAGCATGGATTTTTGCCATAAGTTCATTATGAAAAGATTCTGCATTGCTAGGGCTGTGCTGTGCGATATAGTCCAAAATAGCATTTAAAGAAGTGCTAAAATGCTTACTGAAACTAATTTGCATATTTTGCCCTTAGGCTCTTTAAATGTGCTTGAGCTTGTTTGTCAAGCTCTTCAAAGCTTATGATTTCTAGCTCTCCGTGCTTGTATTGCGTATGTATCTCTTTAAGATTCTGTGTATCGGCTTTGCTTAAATCCGCTTCGGTCCTTGTGGCTTTAACTTTGAGGTTTGCAATCTTAGCCATTTCTCGCACTGCCTTTAAGAATTCTTTGTTTGCATTTTCTATGGTAATAGTCATCTTTGCCCCTTTATTTCAAAAGTGATTTTAAGGCTTTGCTTTTTTCGTATAGCTCTAGCTTCTCCGCGCTCATCGCTTCTATATCTCCTATTGTGAGCCTAGTATATAGAGCCGCTTTGTAGGTATTACATAAATGCTCTATATGTTTTATTGCGTTCCAATCCCTGCAAGGGATTTTTACGCGTAAGGCTCTCCAATTCTCCACAAGGATAAAAACGCCATTTTCATTATGACTTGTGTCTATGATGCGCCATACATTCCTAAAATCTTTTGCCTTACCCATTGCAAAAGATTCTCTGATTAAGAATTTTGCCTTATCTGCGATATTCCTATATCGTGCCATTAGTCGCTTATTCTGCCCCTCTAATCGCTTATTTATTCCTTTATAATCAAAGGTAAAAATAAGCTCATCTACTTTCTTGCCTACTTTTTCGGTTTGTATGTCTAGCAACTCCACATTAAAAGCATTAAGTAGCATATCTTTTCTAAAGTTTGTGAGGATTTTTTGATTAAATACTCCAAAATCTTTTCGTTCAGCTCTATGTCGTGGCAAACCCAAAGTATCGCATAGTGTCTTATAATCAATAATTAAACATTGGCGATTCTGTCTTAGCTCTGTGAGAAGCATAATATAAAGTCGTATGCTATAAAAGCTTCGTAAGTCTTTGATTTCTGTGTAATTAAATTTTACAAAACCACGCCTAAGCTCTAAGAAAAAAGGCTTAAGCGTATCATTAAATTTAAATTTTAAAAATGCTTTATCATCTTGTTTTTTAATATATTTAAAAAATGGAACAGCAATAGCAGATTCCCCATTATCGCTAAAATAGGTTTTTTCAGCTAATTTCTGCATAATATCGTATAAATAGGATTCGTTATTTATGTTTTTCTCGTGTTGTAAAATTTCTGCTAATTCTCTTGTTGTAACTTCTTGCTCTATAAATTCGCTTTGATTGACCGAATCAAGCGTAGCTAACATTGCAAGGAGTATTTTAAACTCAGATACACTCATATTGAAACGGGCATAAGAAAAATCATTAAGTTGCACGATTACTGGCCTCTTTAAATCTATTTTCTTTCTATTATAGCATTTATTTATATTGTTTTTCTTATTTTTCTCTGTTTTTCTCAAAGTTTGATTACTATACTTTTCAAACTTTTTTATATATTGCCATTGCCATAGTGCGTCCCTTGTCTCACAATATTACCCTTTCAATGCTAGAATGTGTTTGCAAAATTCAAGGATTCAAGGAGAATTGTGATGAAAAATGTAATGGTGCCGATTGCTAGGGGTTTTGAGGAAATAGAGCTTGTGAGCGTGGTGGATATTTTACGCCGTGCTGGAGTGCGTGTTGTGTTGGTAAGTTTAGATTCTCATAAACGAGTGCTTGGAGCACACAATATCGTTATTGAAGCTGATAATGCCTTGCCAGAGTTTGATAGTGAAGATTTTGATGCGATTATCTTAGTCGGGGGTTATAATGGTATGCAGAATCTTGCCAACAACGAGCTCGTAACACTTTGGCTCAAGCAGTTTGAAAACTCACAAAAGCTTATTGCTGCTATTTGTGCCTCCCCTATCGTGCTTGATAAGGCAGGGGTGCTAAAGGGGGATTTTACCTGTTATCCGGGCTGTGAATCTCAAATCAATATGGAAAAGAAAAATAAAAAATCAAGTGCTGTTGTTAAAAATGGTAACATTATTACTTCCACAGGTCCTGCCACAGCGGTTGTATTTGCCCTTGAGCTGACAAAAGAACTTTGTGGCGAAACAAAAGCAAAAGAGCTGTATGACGAACTGCAAATGCCTACCTTAAGCGAGTTTCTCCATACTTCCGCTTAAATTTTACGCCCTAAGCTTTACGCTTAAAGCCCTGCCCCATACATCTGCATAGTTACACAATGCAAACTTCCGTGCCATAGAATAAGTGAGCGGCAGTCTATCCCCACTACCCTATGGTTAGGCAAAGCTTGAGCTAGAATTTTTAACGCCTTTTCATCATTTATATCATCATAAGTTGGCACAAGCAGGGCGTTATTCACAAACAAAAAATTCGCATAGCTTGCTGGTAGTCGTTTCCCATTTTCATCAAAAATCGCCCTTGTAAAAGGCAGGGCTACAAGCTTGTAGGGCTCTCTATTTGGCTGATTCAAGACTTGAAGCTCACTCTCCATAAGTGCTAAAGCTTGAAAATGCTCATCCTTTTCATCTTCGCATTTTATATACGCAATCGTATCTTTTGAAATAAATCTCGCTAGTGTATCAATATGACTATCAGTGTCATCTCCGGCAAGGTAGCCTTGTGTGAGCCATAGCATAGAATCTAGCCCAAAATATGCTTTCAGCTTAGATTCTATCTCCACTTGGGAAAGATGCGGATTGCGATTAGATTCTAACAAACATTGCGTATTTGTCAAAAGCACCCCTGCCCCATTGCTATCAATACTCCCACCTTCAAGCACCATATCCATTTGCCTTGTAAGCTCTGGTCTAAACACAGCCCTTGTGATGGCATTATCATAAAATGCGGGGTATTTAAGCCCCCAACCATTAAATGTAAAATCAAGCAGTTGAATCTGCCTATCCCCCTGCCCCGCTTTGTTTTGAGCCATATTTTGAGATGGATTCTGTGCTAGATTCTGCGGAGATTCTAATTCTACGCTTATCGCACCAAAATCCCTAGCCCAAGTGTCGTTTGTAGGCACTCGCGCAATATGCAGACTAAAAGCACTATTGCCCCCAAAGTTGGCAAGATATTTTGACTTAGGATTTTGTATCAGGGTATGAGGCACAGATTGATTAAAAAGATTCTTAATATACTCATCATCTTGCGTTTTCATAAAGTCAGCATTCGTAGAATCCCTAGAATCCGCAGAATCTAAAGCCTTGCTAAAATACTTTTTGACAATCTCAAAGCCTTCATCATCTTGCGTATCAACACATAAAATCACAGATTCAAAGCACACAATATGCTCTATGATGTCTAAAAAACACGCCCTTGCTTTGTGTATATGCTCCGCCCAATCGCTATTTTGATGTGGGAATGCCATAAAAATAGCAAGTTGCTTCTCCCACTCCGCCTTTAATCTCACACCCTTTTTCATCGCCATAAACTTCCTTTATCATTTTGTGGAATAATTCTAACATTTTATTTTAGGGTTTTTAAAGGGGTGTGATGATTTTAAGTATAGAATCTAGTTGTGATGATAGCTCTTTGGCTTTAACGCGTATTATTGATAAAAAGCTTATTTATCATATTAAAATCTCTCAAGATTCTGAGCATAGCACTTATGGTGGTATAGTGCCAGAAATCGCTTCAAGACTCCACGCTAAAAGGCTTCCAGAGATTCTAAAAAAGCTAAAAATGTTTTTAAATAATGATTTATCACTCATCAAAGCCGTGGCTGTTACCACGCGTCCGGGGCTTAGTGTAACGCTTATTGAAGGCTTAATGATGGCAAAGACTTTATGTCTTGGACTGCAGATTCCACTCATTTGTGTCAATCATCTTAAGGGGCATATTTACTCACTTTGTATTAGCAAAGATTTTGCGACAGATTCTGCTAAAGATTCTAGGAAAAACGCCCCGCCCCCGCTTTTAGAATCTCATTTAAAATCTCATACAGAATCCCTTTTAGAATCTCGGCAAAACAAGCAAGATTCTCTAGGCGTTTTGCTCGTCTCGGGCGGACATACGCAGATTCTGCAAGTTAATGATTTTCATCATATCAGCATTATCGCTCAAAGCCTTGATGATAGCTTTGGGGAAAGCTTTGATAAGGTTGCAAAGCATTTGAATCTAGGCTATCCGGGCGGTCCGCAAGTGGAGCGTTACGCTAAGAATTGTGAAATCAATCAATATAAACCCTATGAGTTTCCTATCCCACTTTTACATAATAAAAAGTTGGAATTTAGTTTTTCAGGGCTAAAAAATGCGGTGAGACTAGCCATACAGGAGATGGAGCAACCGCTTAGTTTGCAGGACATCGCAAGTATTTCTAAAGGGTTTCAAAACGCAGCGTGTGAGCATATTGTGAGAAAAACTCGGCTATTTTTTCAACATTTTGAAGGCAAATACTTCGCCATTGTCGGTGGGGCGAGTGCGAATACATATCTGCGTGAAAGAATGAGTGAGCTTTGTAATGAGTTTGATAAGGAGCTATACTTAGCGGATTTGGAGTTTTGCTCTGATAATGCTGCGATGATAGGACGCGTGGGCGTGGAGCATTATTTGAGAGATGAATTTACCCCATTGCTTGAAGCCCAAATCGCCCCAAAAAGCCTAAAAGGCGATTTTGTGGAATCTGCGACTTTTTAGTCTTAAAAATCTAGCATTAAAATTTAGCCCTACTCTAAACAGCCTTAAGATAAGCCCCATTTTAAGATAGCTCTAACATTCTATCAAGGGCAATTTTCGCCCACTTTTGAACTTCAGAATCTAAAAATACTTCATTTATAGGCTTATTATCTTCATAGGCTAAAAGCACATCATACACATCTTGCAGTGTTGTCTCGTTCATCGTGGGGCATTGAGGCTTACTAGAGCTTAGCACAAAGGTAGTTTGTTTGCTTTCAAACTTAGGACGCAAACGATTGACGAGATTAAATTCCGTGCCAACAGCAACCTTTTGCTCTAAAGGCAAGTCTTGCACATATTTGATGATTTGGCTTGTAGAGCCGACAAAATCCGCCAAATCCACCACGCTAGGATCGCATTCTGGATGCACGACAATCTTAATATCCTCAAACTTATTGCGATAAAACGCAACATCTTCAGGTGTGAAAAGCTGATGCACGGAGCAGAATCCATCATAGCAAATCACATCAGAATCTAGCACTTTTTGTTTAGAATCTACCCGCAGTAAGCTTGATTTTTTATTATCCGCCTTGGCTAGATTCTCCCCCAAACACCTATCTGGGAGAAAAAAGATTTTCTTATTTTGTGCCTTAGCAAAGTCAAAGATTTTTGAGGCATTAGCACTTGTGCAGACAAGCCCACCCATTTGAGCGACTTTCGCCTTGACATCGGCATTTGAGTTAATGTAAGTAATGGGGAAAATCTGATCTCTGCTCAAACCATAAGATTCTAAAAGTGCGATACTTTCATCAAAATATTCACTATCAATCATTCTTGCCATAGAGCAACAGGCTAAACGGGGCATAATCACGCGTTTATGCGGTGCTAAGACTTTCACACTCTGCCCCATAAACGCCACGCCACAAAACACGATAAGGTTTTTTTCACTCATTGAAGCCTTGCGTGAAAGCTCCAAACTATCGCCGCACAAATCCGCTAAGGCTACCACTTCATCTTTTTGATAATAATGTGCTACTAAAAGTCCATCAAGTTTTTGTAATAAATCTTTAATTTTATTTTGTAATTCCTGCATTGTTTTTACCTATCCTTTAATGCTTACCTTTATGCGTAAGTGCCTATGTCTTGAGCGAATTTGACTTGATCATTCATATTCACATCTGCAATCATCTGCTCCATAAATAGCACGATTGTAGAACCCATTTGAAACATTCCTAACTCCTGCCCCTTTTTCATAGAAATGGGCGTGAGATACACATAATTTGTATTATGGAGTCCGGCGTTAGTTTTGATTTTTGGCTCAAAGTGCATTACCATACTGCCGACATTTAACGCCCCCACCGCGACAAAATACACCCATTTATTATTTGGCGTTTTTGCCACAACCACAACGCGTTCATTCCTCACAAAAAGGCTTTGATTCTTGCGAAGTGATGGGAGATTCACAGGCAGTAGCTCCCCACCAAAATACCGCACTTCATAAATCTCCAAATCACAAGGTGCGTGATAGCGATGATAATCTTTTGGGGAAAGATAAAAATTAATATAATATAGCTCTCTATCAAGCTTTTGACCCAAAAGCTCTTCAATGGAATATTCCATTCCCTTAATCTGCAAAGCATTTTTATCACTGCTTTTGCCTAGCTGTGTGATAAGAGAATCGCAAGGGGAGATAAGCACAATAGGATTAGCATTCACAGGGCGTTTAGCGACTAAAGAGCGGGTAAAAAGGGCATTAAGTGAGGGGTAGCTTGAAGCAGGGGCAAACTCACTTAAATCAATCTTAAAAATCTTTACATAAGTGGTGTTAATGAACTTTTGAAAAGGAGAGAAAAACTCATAATTCGCAAAACGACCAAAAAGCCGAGAGAATGTATTAGACAGATTCATACTCACCTCATTTTTGTGATTTTAGGCTTATTTTTAATGGCAAAGACATAAAACAATGGCGTATCGCACAATGCCAAAAACACCTTAATAGAAAAATCAGCCAACAACATAGCAATAACTTGCTCCCACGGATACACAAACAAAAAAGCGATATGAAAAAATATCATCGTATCTATGAACTGTGAAGCCATCGTGCTTGCGTTATTGCGTAGCCACCACAGCTTAGGAAAGCGATTTTTAAGATAAAAGAAAATATGCACATCAAGATTCTGTGAGACAAAAAATGCACACACACTTGCAATAGCAATGCGTGGCTCACTTGCTAAAAGTGATGGGATAAAGGCGAGAAGTAGCCCTGCCCAAAGTGTTTTTAGCACTTCTGCCTTATTATATTTTTCGCTCAAAATATCCATAAGCAAAAAGCTAATGGGATAAGTCAATGCTCCATAAGTGAGCGGAGTATTGAGTATAGGATACTGCACGGTGTAATTTGCCAAAACCACAATACACGCAAAAAGTAGTGAACTTCCTGCAAACACCACACTACTCATAGATTTTTCTTGTTTAAGATTTGACAATTACTGCTCCTTTTGTTGATGTGATTGTGAATCTAGCCTAAGATTCTCATAAATTTGCTTTGAAAGTTGGGAATTATAGCTAACAAGGCTGTTTTTTAGCTGAATTTCCCACTGCGTAAAGCCTTCACGCATTTGATTTTTAAATGCTTCTTGATTGAGTGCTTCATCAACACTATTAATACCTACATCAGCGGCGACAAAAAATCCAATCGCACATAATGGGGCAAAAGGTCCGCACACAAGCGACCCCCCTGCCCCAGCCGCACCACTTAGTCCCTTTTTAGCTACACTTTTTCCCACAAGTTTTGCTCCCGTTTTTGCCATAGCTTTGCTAGAAGTTTTTATAATCATCGCTCCAACCACACTTGCCCCCAAAAGTGCGGCTACACCATCAGTTGCCCTAGGATTTAGCACATTAAGATTTTGCGTAAAATCATCAAAAGATAAGGAATGCGAGATAAAGGCATTGTTAGGCTTTTTGTTTATTGTAAAAAAGCTAAAGTCCTGCTCTAAACGCTTTTTAAGCTTATCAAACTCTGCATCATACACACGATTTAAACGCTCTTGTAAATCATTTGGCGTATAGGCTTTAAGCAGAAAAACAAACTGTTCTTGTGCGATGTCCTCCCCCCTGCCAATAGCCGCATAAAAAAGTCGCGTATATTCCCCATAGACGCTAAAATACCACTTAGAATACTCATCAATAATAATCTCCTTTTTAGCAAGATATTCTTCCAAACTTGCTTGTGTAGAGTGATTAAGATTTGTTTCAAAATCTTTAAGCGTAGATTTAATCTTGTGCTGTAAATCCGCTATATCTTTGGTATTGACAAAGCTCTGCACCCCTTGAATACTCACTTCAATATACTGCTGATTTTGAGCTAAAAATTGTGTGGCTAGAATCTCCGGTGCTAGAATCTCCGCTGCAAACTTACTTGACTTAGCAAGGGGCTGGAGCAAAGAACTCACATAAAAAGCAAGGCAAACAAAAATTAAGAAAAATATAACGGCAAAAAACTGCTTAAAAGCCCTGCTTTTGTAAAGGGGCTGAATCTTAGAATCTTGGTGAGATTCTGGGTTGTTTTTAGATTCTAATTTGGTGGAATAACCACTCAAAACAAGTAAAGAAAAACTCGCAAAAGAGCTGAAATAGCCAAAGGCAAAAAGCACATTCAAAATAATGCGTAAAGAATCATTGCTGAAATAGAGCATATCCACAATAGCCTTTTTTAGCACAATAAAACCAAAAAGCTCCTGCCACCATTGACAAGGCATTTGTGCGATATGAAAAGATTCTAAAAGCATTTCATAATGCCCTTGAAAGCTAGTGATATGTATCTGTTGCAAAGCAAAGCCCTCTAGTATAAATTCCCCCACACAAGCACACACAGCACAAAATAACGCAGTATATTTTTTCGCTAAAATAGAGGCAAAATCTAGGCTAATATTCGCCCTGCAAATGACTTTTGCTACCTTAAAGGTATATATGGAGCAAGGCACTAACACACAAAAGATAAAAATATCACTGCCACTAGGAAAAAGTAGCATAAAAAATAATGACACACTTCCCATACACGCAAAGATTCCACTTATAATCTTTATAAATAAAAAGCGTCCAAAATGCCTTGAAAGCCAAGAATCTTGCTTGTAATATGCCTTAATCGTGGCTTGTTTTTTTACCTTTAGCACTTCATAGGTTTGTATAAAAAGTGCGATAAAAAGCATACAAAACGCAGGATAGAGTAAAATACAATATTGCGGAGAATATCCAACAGACACAATACAAATAAGACTTAAGATAAAAAAAGAGAGAGAAAGAATACGCTTCATCATTGCAGAATCCTAACTTAGAAAGCTAGGAATACTTTTATTTTGAATCGCAGTAAGAGAGATTTCAACGCGGCGATTTTTCGCTCTGCCTTCAGCTGTTTTATTTGAAGCGATTGGCTCACTCTCACCTAGCCCATCAACCACAAAGCGTTCAGTCTTAACCTTTTGATTTTGAAGATAAGCCGCAACACTTTCTGCGCGTTTTTTAGAAAGGGCAAGGTTTGTTTTATCGGAACCTGTATTGTCTGTGAATCCAACAACGGTTACGATTGTTTTATCATATTTATTTAGCACTTTTTTATTTAGCACCTTATAAAAATCAGAACTCAAATCATCACTTCCACTTTTAAAGGTAATATCACCGGGCATATTAAGGATAATCCCATCGCCTTCCCTTGAAACACTCACGCCTGTGCCTTGAAGCTCTTTGCGAAGTTGTTTATCCTGATAATCCATATATCCACCTACAGCACCACCAGCCAATGCACCTACACCAGCACCAATAGCTGCACCTTTAGCCCTATTTTTTTATTCACTAATGCACCAATACCTGCACCAACTGCCACTGTGCCAAGCGCACCAATAGCAGTTTTGCTCACTTGAGATTCACCTGTGTATGGGTTTGTTGTGCAAGCTGCCAAGTCGTTGTTTTTAGCATACGAAGTCCTTTTTTATTTTGAGATTTTAAAGCTTGGGATTGTATCTGCAAAAGATTTGTTTTTACCTTAAAAATACACAAATTTTACAGAGAAAGAAGCTTTTTAATACATTGAGAAAAGGCTTTCTTGCGATGAGATATGGCATTTTTAGCACTTGGTGAAAACTCTGCTAATGTTTGCTTTTGCGGATTAGATTGAGCGGGAATAAAAATAGGATCATAGCCAAAGCCCTCTTTGCCCCTTGGCTTATCAATCACTTCTCCGTGCAAAACTCCTTCACTATACTCCACTACCAAACGCTCAAATGGTGGCAACATAGAATCTAGCTTAGAATCTAGCGTGGCAGATATTGGCACGATAAGCAAAGCAATATAAGCGGTAAAAAACGCAGGGATTTTTATCTGCTTCTTATTCGCTAACGCTGAAAGCCTTTCACATAAACACACAAGATTGACTTCATCAGCACTATTACTCAACTTCACCGCACTCTTTTGAATCTGCCCTTGTGCTTGTAAAAACTCATAATATCTCGCACTATAAATACCCGGCTCATTATCCAGCATAGGCACACATAGCCCACTATCTTCAGCGATAAAAACAAGGGGCGTTTGGAGTAGATGTCGCATAGAATCTTTAGTTTTATCATCTCGCATTTTATTACAAAACGCATTATAAACCGCCTTTAGCTTAATCGTGGCATTCTCTTTGAAACTCGTGCCATTTTCTTCAATCTCAAAGGGCATAATAAAATCGCTATACGCATAGACATTTATAGAATCTTGTGGAGTTTGAGACAAGCCCTCAATCTGCTCTTGCAAAATCGCCCTAAACTCACGGATTTTATTATGATTACCTGTGGCTAAAATAATAGTCATTTATTCTCCTTTGTCGTCATATCAAATTCAATGCCAAAGTGTGTTTTTAGGTAAAATCGTGCGTTTTTTTCTTAAACTTCCTAGCTTAAGAAGCTTAATCCTATGTCGTGCTGCCTGTCGCTTGAATCTTAAGCTATCCTTGGGGCTTATGGCTAAAAGCATTTCATACGCCTCCCCACTTTGTAGTAACGCCCTTGATTTAGGAGCAAAAAGCGGCACAGCACTTTTAAATCCGCATTGATTAAGCACACAAAGCCGCTTTGTCTCTTGCAAGATTCCATCAGATATGTCTAAGCCTCCTTTTAAGAATCTTTCACAGCTTTGCACAAACTCCGCTCTAATCTCCGGCTTTAAAAATCGTCCTTTTGCTTTGAGATTTATCTTTGTAAGCCTTTGCTTATCGTTTATTAAAAGATTTTTTAGCACTTTTAGTCCTTGAGTGATAGTTTTGCTAGGATACCTATCGCAAGTGGCGTATAACACAGAATCTAGCGGGATTCTATCGCGAAAGAGCGTGCGTTTGTTGGCAAAACCAAACAATGTAATATGAAACGCTAAAGTTTGAGAGCTAATCGTATCACCACCGATAAGAAAAATATTGAACTTTTTGCAAAAATCACTTATCCCCTGCACGCATTCTCTTATCTCGCTTTTTCCCCATTTTCGTGGCAAGGCAATACTTAACATAGCATAAGCAGCAGTGGCATTCATCGCCACAATGTCAGAGTAATTAACCAAAAATGCCTTATACGCAAGAGTATAGGGGGAAAACCACTCCTGCAAAAAATGCACTCCCTCACAAAAGCTATCCATACCAATGACCAAAGGAGCTTTGCCCTTTAGTAGAATATGCGGGGATTTTAAAGCATTGTGCGATTTATGCTGAATCTGCGGCTGTGGAGTTTGTGATTTACAAAATTGCGTTTTTTGAATCCCTGCCTGAATCTGTGCTTTGTGTGTGCGTGGGTAGGCATTTTTCACATTGCCCAAAATCACACAATCATCACCAATGCCCTTTGTAACGCCACTTTGCTCTAATAAGCGGATAAAAAATGCTTCTTTGTCAAACGCCACTTTACAAGCCATTTTGTGCCTAGAATCTAACAAGGGTGGATTTTAAGGCTCAAATCAAGCCATTTTGCTTGATGGATAAGTGAGCCTACACTGATAGCATCAACGCCACTTTGTGCGTATTCTACGATATTTTCAAGGTTTATATTCCCACTTGCTTCAAGCTTAGTATGCTTGGCATACTCGTTGCGATACGCCACAACTTTTTCAATCTCATCTATTGACATATTATCACACATCACAACATCAGCTCCAGCCCCCATTGCGTTAATCGCAGATTCTAAGCTTTCGCATTCCACTTCAATGGGACACATAAATGGCACTCTATCTCTAGTAGTGCTAATTATCCCCCGTAAATCAGTAATATGAGCTAAATGCGTATCCTTTAGCATCAGCATAGAATCTAGCCCAAAGCGATGGTTACTCCCTCCGCCATTCACAACAGAATATTTTTCCAACTCCCGCAATAATGGTCGAGTCTTGCGTGTATCTAGCAACTTTATGGGTAGATTGCTAATTTTTGAGCTATAAGCATAGGTGAGCGTGGCGATTCCACTGCTATGAGCTAGGATATTCAGTAGCACCCGCTCCATTTGCAAAAGTGCAATATGACTTCCACTTAATACACAAAGCTTTGTGCCTTTTTTGAAACACTCCCCATCTTTATGAGATTCTAAAATCTTTATATCAAAATGCTTTGCCAATGCCTCCAAATACACAAAGCCGGAAAACACACCCTCTTCTTTAGCTAAAACATAAGCCTTTGCTTCCCTATCTTGTGCGATTAAGGCGTAGAGATCGCCCCTACCTAAATCCTCTTGCAAAGCTTGAATGATAAATTGCTGAATATGATATTGTGTCATCTTATGCCCCTAGTTTTATGATGAGTTTTATAAAATGAGAAAATATCATAGCGACACTCACAAGCGTGAGTGTCATTCCTGTCCTTATTTAACAGGGTGAAGCTCATTTGCGTAAAATTTAAAAGATTCAATACCTCTTTCCAACGCCCATTTGTAAGACACAGAGACAAAAGCCCAATTAATATGCTTCCAAAACGCTTCCAAATACGCAGGTCGCGCATTTCTATGGTCAATGTAATAAGCGTGTTCCCACACATCAACAACCAAAAGTGGCACTTTAGAATCTGTCGCAGGAGTTGCAGCGTTGCTTGTTTGCACGATTTCAAGCTTTTTATTTTGTGTGTTATACACAAGCCAATTCCAGCCAGAGCCAAAAAGTGTTGTGCTTGAAGCAAGGAATTTTTCTTTCAATCCATCAAGTGAGCCAAACTCCGCATCAATCGCCGCACTCAGCGCCGCACTTAGCTCACTTGCCTTAGGGCTTATGCAGTCCCAATAAAAGTCGTGATTATACACTTGAGCCGCATTATTAAACACACCGCCACTTGATTTTAAGATAATATCGCCAAGCTCCGCATTTTCAAACTCTGTGCCTTTGATAAGGTTGTTGAGATTATTCACATAAGTTTGATGATGTTTGCCATAGTGATATTCAAAAGTCTGTTCGCTTAAAAAGCTACCAAATTCGTTTGTGCCATAAGGCAATTTGCGTAATTCAAACATAGTCTCTCCTTAGTTTTATTGTGTTGTTTGCCCTTGCCAAGCAAATTCCATAAAGATTACAGAATCCATAACAAAAAGCAAGGCATTATAATCAAAATCTTTTAACTTTTATTCCACAATTTTATAAAATATATTTTCTCCCACACTGCATTGCTTTACAATATTTTTTTGGCAAAGTTGATATAAGAGTGCTAAAGTTTTTGAATCTAGCATTTTTTGTGCGTCTAATGTGCTTAATGGACGCCTTTTGATAAGCCCTATTAGCCCATCTGTGTCATAAGTTTGCAAGGCTAGATTCCCACTCTCTTTAGTCTGTGTGCGTTTTGGAAGTGAAATAGTAAGATGTGGATAAGCATAAAAACACGAAGCGAGTTCTTCTAGCTTTTCATCACTCACTGCCTCCACTTTATAAGCCGGCGGGCGATCAATACTCCCTATATCCACGCGTTTTAAACCTTTAAGCGTTGATAAAAATTCAGCAATTTCCTTAGCCTGTTCCATTGTGTCATTTATGCCTTTCACAAACAGCACTTCGCTCACAATCTCCCCATTAAACCTTTGGCAGAACTCGCTTATGCCCTGCTTAATTTGGCTAAGATTCAAACTCCTATGTGGGCGATCCACTCTCTTAAAAGCCCTAGATTCCAAACTATCGCAGGAAAACTTCACAATATCCACAAGCATAAGTGAATCTTGCACTTCTTTCTTCCATAAAAGTGAGCCATTTGTAAGGATAAGCAACTTTATAGAATCTGGCACTATCTCTTCAAGTTTGCTAATTAATTCATACAAATGCGGATACAGCGTTGGTTCACCATTTGCTGTTAATGTCAAAACATCGCATTTCTGCGTTTTTAGGGCAGATTGAATGGCTTGTAAGATAGAATCCACGCTCACAATCTCTTCCATACGCTCCATAGTCTTTGCCCATTGCAACTCACAATACACGCAGTCAAAATTACATTGCTTCTTACTCGGGGATAAATCCACGCCAAGTGATCGCCCAAAACGCCGAGAGTTTATAGGACCAAATACAATTTCCACGCTTTTTCCTTTCACGCCTTTTTCTCTAAGATTTAAAATCTTGCGAGTATAGCATATTTCTATTTATTGAGATAAAGCTTGTAGGGCAAAGCTTAACTTTTTACGCTACAATGGGCGTTTTGATTTTGACACACTAAATCCAAATTGAGATATGACAATATGAAACAATACGCACAACTTAGCATAACCCTTGCTCTAACTTTAGGCTTTTTTGGCTGCTCTGCACTCACGCCAGAAAATGCCGTAAAAATCGCCATAGCCGATGATCCAAACTACGCAATGCGACAAATCGCAGGAAATCAGTTTAGAATCTACGCCACAGACAGCAAAGCCCTTATGCGAGATATTAAGGAAGCCAAGCGACAATACGCAAAAGTCGCAAATGACCTAAGCGGCAATGTTGCCAAGCAATGGAGCAAGGAAGATGTGAGTTTGCCAAGTGCAGAATCTTATGTCAAATACTCAAATAACTATAAATCCAAAGCAACTATCAACTTCCATAGCGGTGCAATACGCATTGAAACCATTGATACTTCAAACCCCACAAAGTCCCTAGAACAAGCCATTACAAATACACTTCTTTTGCCCCAAGATCCAAGCAAAGTGGATTTGTATTCTGCTGATGATTTTAAATTTGATGGCGAACCTTTTCTAGCAGGGCTGATTAAAGACCACGATGGGCAAGATATTTTGACACAATGGCGTGCAGAGCGATATGCTAAATATCTTGTGGAAAATGAGCTAAAAACCCGCAAGGATAGCAAGGGTAAGCTTGTGAGCTATGTGGATTTGCAAATGGTGGGAGATTATCAAAGTAAGAGCGAGCATAAATACGAAGATCTTGTATTGAAATATGCTCATAAATACAATATCTCTCCCGCCCTTGTGTTAGGCATTATCCAAACAGAATCTAACTTCAATCCCTATGCGGTAAGTAGTGCGCCTGCCTATGGGCTTATGCAGGTTGTGCCAAGCACAGCGGGGGCTGATGCGTATGAACTCATAAATGGCAAAAAAGGTATGCCAACAAAAGAAATGCTTTTTAACCCTGAAACAAATATTGAATATGGCGTAGCCTATCTTAGCATTCTTTTTAACCGCTATTTAGCGTCAATAAAAGATAAGCAAAGCCAAGAATACTGCGTGATTACTGCTTATAACGCTGGGGCTGGAAGTGTGCTAAGAACATTTGCAAATGATAAGAATGAAGCTTTCAATCGCATAAATGCTATGTCTCCAAAAAAAGTCTATGACACGATTCAATCAAAACTCCCCTCTAGCGAGGGTAGACGCTACCTTGTGAAAGTAACCACACATAAGAAAAATTACGAGCATATTAAATAAGAGCGGTTTAAAAAATGAGGTGGGTGCGTTAAAGGTATATGAATGAGATTAGTAGAATTTTACTCCGAAGAAAAAACTTGTAGCTACATAGATTCTAAAAAAAGCATTTTTAGATATTTTCATATTCAAAATGTAAAGCCTAGCTTCTACCACGGGCTTTTGGAGCGGGGCTTTAGACGCTTTGGGAATTACTTTTTTGTGCCAATGTGTCAGGGCTGTAATGATTGTATCTCAATCCGTACTTTGATTGATGATTTTAAATTTAGCAAGAATCATAAGCGAGTGCTAAAAAAAGCTCAAAACATAGATATACAGATACAAAAGCCCACTATCTCACAAGCCCACATAGAGCTTTACAACCGCTATCATCAAACTATGCGAGATAAAAAAGGTTGGGATTACACGCCCACAACGCCAGAATCTTATATGGATATGTTTGTAGATGGACATCAAGATTTTGGCTATGAGTTTTTATACTTTATAGATTCTCAGCTTATTGGCGTTGGGCTTGTTGATGCGTTGGGGCAAAGCATTACAGCAGTGTATTTTTACTATGATCATAATTTTTCACATTACAGCCTAGGCACACTTAATATTTTAAAGCAAATCAGCATAGGGCGGGAGTTTGGACTGAAATATTTTTACCCCGGATATTGGATTAAAAATCATTATTGTATGGGCTATAAGGAGCGTTTTACGCCCTTTGAAGTGCTTAAAAACGCCCCAGATATTTTTGAGCCACCCATTTGGGAGTTTTATACTAAGGAATGAAAAGGAGAGAAAATGGAAAATTTACACGCATATATACAAACCATACAGAATATGCAGGAGAGTGATAAGGAGCTTACCTACCGCACACCATTAGAAAATTTACTAAACGCATTAAAAGGAGAGTCTAAAACTATCCATATCAAGCACGAGCCAAATAATGATAAAGAAGGCAGGGGTGCACCAGACTTTTTAATCACAAAAGATTCTCTTACACTTGGTTATATTGAAAACAAGCGCATAAATGCCCCTTTAGATGAAATCACACAAGACAAGCAGATTCAAAAATACTTCCGCCTAAGCTCAAATATCATTTTGACAGATTATCTTAGATTCTGCCTTTTACACCAAGATGAAAAGGGCAAAATAAGTATAAAGCAAGAGTGCAGAATCTGTGAACTTTCACAGCTCCAAGCCCTAGCGAAAAATTCTAAACTTTATGATTTAGATTCTAAAGCAAAAGAGCTAAATGAGCTTTTTACACTCTTTTTCTCTCAAAGTCTAAACCCCATAAACACAGCTAAAGAGTTTGCCAACGCCTTAGCTCAAAGGACTAGAATCCTAAAAGATGAAATGATAGAAAATAAAGCTAATGATTCTATTCAAAGGCTTTTTAACGCCTTTAAAGAATCGTTATATAAAGATTTAGACTTCATCACTTTTGCCGATAGCTTCGCACAGACGCTGACTTATAGCCTGTTTCTCGCTAGGCTTAACAACAACGCAAATGAAACAATCACCCTAGATAATGCCTACAACTTTATCCCTAAATCTTTCTCACTTATCCAAGCGATGAGTAAATTTTTACGCGAGTTAAAAGAGCTAGATTCTATCAAATGGCTTTTAGAAGAAATCATCGCTATTATCAATCACATAGACATCGCCGCCATTATCCACGATCTCAACAAACTCTCGCAAAAAGACTTGCTAGGAGAGCATATCTACAAAGACCCATATTTACATTTATATGAAGACTTTCTCAAAGAATATGATGAGAGCTTAAGAGAAGTGCGAGGCGTGTATTACACCCCTGCTCCAGTGGTGAAATTCATCATAGATTCTATTGATTTAACCCTGCAAAAAGACTTTAATAAGCAAGGGCTACAATCCGCCATCACTGATGATAATATCACGCTTTTAGACTTTGCCACAGGCACAGGGACATTTTTACTAGAAGCTTTTAGAAAAGCCCTAGAATCTAGCAATAAAAACAGCGTGAAATACAACCCAAAAGCCTTGATACAAAGATTCTATGGATTTGAGTTTTTAATCGCACCCTACACCATAACACATCTTAAAATCTCTCAAGCTTTTAAAGAAGAGTTTGAAGCCGAGCTAAATGACAATGAAAGCCTAAATATCACGCTGACAAACACACTCTATGTGAGCAGCAAAGCAGATGAAATCAATAAGCAAAGCAATCTCTTTGTAGGTATGGCAGAGCTTACAAAGGAGTTTGAAAAAGCCCAAGAGATTAAAGGCAAAGATATTTTAATCATCACGGGCAATCCCCCATATAGCGGAGCTAGTGCAAACAAGGGCTTATATGAAGATGAAGTGCGTATCACCTATGGGCTAGAGCCAAAACTAGCCGAGCTTACAAAAGCCGAGATAGAGAGCCTATCACGCTACTTTTCAAACAAAAGCAAAGACAATGTAAAAACCTTTAAAAGCACACTTGATAGACACAAACTCCAAAATGAGAAAAATCCTAAAATGCTACTAGATGACTATGTAAAATTTATCCGCTTTGCTGAATCTAAAATTGAAAAGCAAGGGGGCGGAATCTTTGCCTTTATTTCCAACAATGCCTTTTTAGACAACCCCACATTTCGCGGTATGCGTTATCACCTGCTAAGGACATTTGATAAAATCTATATTTTAGACCTGCACGGCAATACGCGTAAGAAAGAGACCACACCAAGCGGCGATAAAGATGACAATGTGTTTGACATTATGCAAGGCGTTTCTATCAATATTTTTATAAAAACCACAAAAGATTCTAACAATCTAGCGACAATCTACCACTATGATCTCTATGGCAAACGCAAGGATAAATATGAATTTTTATATAGCAATACTTTAGATTCTATCCCTTGGCAGATTCTAACCCCACAAACCCCCTTTTATCTCTTTATCCCACAAAATGAGTCATTAAGAGTAGAATATGATAAAGGCTGGAGTGTAAAGGATATTTTTAAGGTTTCAAATACGGGCGTTGTAACTAAGAGAGATAAATTGTGTATCCAAAAAACCAAAGATAAAGTATGGGAAGCAATGCAAGATATTATCAATTTAGAAAAACAAGATTTTTATAAAAAATATGACTTACCTCCAGATGTGAGAGATTGGCGTTATGAGTGGGCTAAACAAGATGTACTTGACAATAATGACAAAAGCACGATTCGAAAAATCCATTATCGCCCTTTCGATATTAGATATATATTTTATAGTGGCAAATCTAGGGAGTTTGTAGGGTGGCCTGTTCCTATTGTATCAGAGCATTTTCTACACGATTTTGACAATGATATGTGGATAGAAAACTTTACACAAGAATTTAGGGATTTTATAGATTCTAAGTATAAAGAGCATTTTAGCCCCGAGCAGATTCTAGGCTATATTTATGCAGTGCTATTTCATAAGGATTATAGAGAGAAGTATTTAGACTTTTTGAAAATTGACTTCCCTAAAATCCCCTTTGTAGAATCTAAAGAGAAATTTCTAGCCTTAAGCGATTTAGGCTTAGAGCTACTTGATACGCATTTAATGAGAGAGAGAGAGAGAACAGAAAATGATGAGAATGACTTGCAATAAAGGAAGCTTGATGAAAAATATCGGTTTAGTCTGTGATAGGGGGAGTAAATTATCTCAAATTGATAATATTTTCATCACAGATTCTATTGTTGATTTGCATTTAGTAGGCAGTGGGAGCTATGTTTTCCCACTTTATTTGACACAAAGGATATAGAATGAATGAGTTAGAATCTATCGGCGAGCCACTCTATAATGACAAAAATGATAAAAATCTCATTATAGAAAAGCCCAGCTACAACTCAGAATCTAAAAGGCTTTTTATCAACAAAAGCTTATATTTTGACAAAGTAGAATCTAGCGTGTGGGAGTATAAAATCGGCGGTTATCAAGTCTTAGACAAACATCTTAAATCCCACAAAGGCGAAGAGATAGACTTCACACATTTTCAAAAGATAATCCAAACCTTGCATAAAAGCCTAGAGATAGAATCTCGCATTGCCACAATAGAATTAATGTGAGACAAGCAGGATTAAGATGAGTGTAAATACAAGGCTACAAGGCATTTATGCTATAAGTGATGAGATTCTAACTCCCTATGAGATTTTATCTCAATGTGTAGAATCTGCTCTCAAAGCTGGAGTAAGAATCTTCCAGCTCCGCGACAAAAGCCATAGCGATGAGTGGCTTTGCCCCATTGCAAAGGAGCTTTTAAAGCTGTGTGAGCGATATAACGCCCTTTTTGTCCTTAATGACAGGCTAGACCTTGCTCTTAGGCTTAATGCCCCAGCACTACATATCGGCAGAGATGATGGGGAATTTTCCCGTGTGAGAGAGCGATTTAGCGGGATTTTGGGTGCTTCAAGCTACGGGGATTTACAAAGGGCAAAGGTTTTAGAATCTTTAGGGGCGGATTATGTAGCTTTTGGTGCATTTTTTCCCTCTCCTACAAAGCCAAATGCCGCTGCCGCTCCGCTTGAACTTCTAATCCAAGCTAAACAAACACTCAAGATTCCCATCTGTGCCATCGGTGGCATTAGCACTCAAAATATTCATCTGCTAAAAAATGCCGATATGAACGCAGTAATAAGCTCTCTATGGGCTAATAACTCACAAGATTCTAGCACCTTAGAATCCACACGCACAAACTCCACTTATACAGAATCTACTCTGCAAAACCGCTTAGATTCTATTACCCACAACGCAAAAGCTTTGCAACAGTATTGTAAATGACAAAAAGCGATAAAACACAATCACAAAGACTACATTTGGGTTATACAATCTGCCAACGCAAAAATTCATAATATCAAAACGATCAGTCTAACTTACGCTTAAGGCACAACCTTAAAGCGTGTTGAAAATAAATCGCACGAAGTGCAGACCTTGTAAAGCGTTGTAGGGGGTGAGCGGCACGACTGCGAACGATTTTTAAGGGGGAGTAAGCGGTATATCTGCGAACCGACTTCGCGTGCAGTAGCGAAGCTACGAACCCACGCTTGCAAATTTAAGCCCCTCCCCTTAAAGATAAAAAAAGAAAGAAAATTTTGTTAGAGATATTTTAGGACTAAGTCCTTCAATATGACAAATGGATTTTAACACTTTGCTTATTACTCCACCTAACCTTTACCACTCTTCCCCAATGCCCAGCATTATGCACTTATCAAAGCGGGGCAAAACACAATACGCAAATATTTCCTGCCCTAGCCCAAAAGATTCTAAATCGCTTAAATACCGCCCATCAAAGCTAAGGTAGAAGCTTTCATCATTTGGCGTAAGCCTAGCGCCAATGCCCACACCGCCCAAATGGCTATACTTAATAAACTCCGCCATATACGCCCCTATCAGCACAATCCCACCACGCCATTGAAGCCTTTGAATATCTGTAAAGCCGCGATACACGCTATATTCAATCACAGGACGCCTATCATAATAAGGATAATCTTGCTCTAGCGATTGTTTTTTAACCTGCTCCACATAGGAGCGTAGCATAGGGGCATATTGCTTTAAATAATAACTGCCATCTTTGGGTAGACTAAAGGGGTTTGGAGGCTGATTGACCACTGCATTGCCTAACGCATATATGTCTAAGCACAACACACATAGACATATATACACACAAGCACAGGCTTTTTGCAAGGCTATAAGTAGCATTACAGAATCTTAGATTTACAAATCTTGATTGATAAGCTTTTCAAAACTTTCAAAATACACTTCCGCCATTTCAGTAAGATTCATATTAATCTCATCAACACAGAATATCTCCCCACCCACACAGCCGATTTCACACACAGGGACTTTATGCTTTTTAGCTAATTGCATAAAGCTTTGTAAATTTTCCGCTGTGATTTCCGCCACGACACAGCTTTGCGATTGCGAGAAAAGTAGCTGAGAGGGGAGATTTGTATGGATATTACAGCCTATGGGCTTATTGACACCATTACCTAACACCATTTTAGCTAGAGTGATTGCCAAGCCCCCCTCGCCTATGTCCTTAGCCGAGCTAATAAGGGAGCTTTCTGCAGATTCTAAAAGCAGATTCCACAAGTTTAATTCCTTTTGCAAATCAATAGCAGGTATCTGCCCATAAATGCGTTTTTCTAGAATCTTTTGAGCTAAACTCCCGCCAAATTCAGGCTTAATCTCGCCAAGCAGGACAATGCTATTGCCTTGCGTTTGGAATTGTGAAGGGATAGCCTTTTGTATATCGCCAAGCAAAGCCACACTAACAATGGAGGGTGTGGGGTAAATATCCACACCATCGCTTTGATTGTGTAAAGAGACATTGCCACTTACCACAGGTGTGTTTAGAATCTCACACGCTTGTTTAATGCCCTCGCACACTTCGCTAAATGCCCACATCACTTCAGGATTCTGCGGAGAGCCGAAGTTGAGACAATCACTTATAGCTAAAGGCTTTGCACCATTGACAACAGAGTTTCGCCCAGAAGTTGCCACGGCGATTTTTGCTCCATTTTGTGGATCAAGCTGACAATACCGCATATTGCAATCCACGCTCATACTAAGAGCCGTATTTGTGCCTTTTATGCGTATCATACTCGCATCGCCGCTTCCAGCAGGGGTTATGGTATTGCCCTGCACACTGCTATCATACTGCTCATACACCCATTTTTTATTAGCAATTTCAACGCTTCCTAGTAATGTCGTAAAAATCTCTTGTGTGCTTAAATCTGTCTCAAGGCGGTCTGCTTTATGGCTTTGTGGTGGAATTGCACGAGTAGGCATATCCAGCATAGGGGCATTTTCACTAAGCTCTAAGATAGGAATCTCCGCACATTTCTCCCCATACCAAAATAGCTCCATATTGCCACTTTTTGTAACCTCCCCAATAATTGCCGCATCAACTTCCCATTTGCTAAAAATCTCTAGCACCTGATCTTCACAGCCCTTTTTCGCACAAATCAGCATTCGCTCTTGCGATTCACTAAGCATTAGCTCATACGGATTCATACCGCCTTCACGCATAGGCACTTTATCTAGGTGCAGTATCATACCACTCCCGCTTCGCCCCGCCATCTCAAAGCTAGAGCTTGTAAGCCCCGCTGCTCCCATATCCTGAATCCCAATGATTAAATCCTGCTTAAAAAGCTCCAAACACGCCTCTAGTAAAAGCTTTTCAGCAAATGGATCACCCACTTGCACTGCTGAACGCATAGCCTTTGAATTTGAGCTAAAGCTATCACTGCTCATAACAGCTCCACCCAAGCCATCTCGCCCTGTTTTACTCCCCACATAAATCACAGGATTCCCCATACCTTGAGCCTTTCCATAAAAAATCTCGTTCTTTTTCACTAGCCCCAAGCAAAAGGCATTAACCAAGATATTGCCGTTATAGCAAGATTCAAAGCTCATCTCTCCGCCAATTGTCGGCACCCCCATACAATTTCCATAGCTCCCTATGCCCTCTACAACGCCACGCAAAAGATAGCGGTGCTTTTTGCCAAGGCTGCTAGAATCTGCCACATCGCCAAAACGGATAGAGTTGAGACTTGCCACCGGACGCGCACCCATTGTGAAAATATCTCGCATAATGCCGCCAACACCCGTTGCTGCCCCAGCGTGAGGTTCAATAAAGCTTGGGTGATTGTGAGATTCTATTTTAAACACTGCACAAAGATTATTACCAATATCAATTACCCCTGCATTCTCACCCGGTCCTTGCACGACCCAAGGGGCTTTGATAGGGAAACCTTTAAGATATTTTTTGCTTGATTTATAGCTACAATGCTCACTCCACATCGCTGAAAAAATCCCTAACTCTATAAGATTTGGAGGGCGTTTTAAAATCTTAAGAATCTCCTCATAGTCCTGCGATGAAAGCTTATGGGCTTTTAAACTCTCACTAAGATTGTCAATCTCGCCTAAAAGATGTGTAATATTTACCATTTTTACCTCATAAATGTAGAATCTAAGCTTGAAGTCAGCACTTGAAGCTAAACTTCAAAAATCTGGGATTTTAGCATAAATTAACTTTTTTTTCTTTTTAACGCAAGATTAAGCTAAAAGTTGGATTTTTTAAGTTTGCGATAAACTTTCATTCAATACAATGTGCGACTTGTAACACAAAGCATAAGAATAAGTAGGAGAAGCTGGAAATGAAGTATATTAAGTTTTTTAAGGAACTTAACAACAGAGATGTGCCTATCGTTGGCGGTAAAAATGCAAGCATTGGTGAGATGTTTCAAGAGCTTGTGAGTGAAGGCATAAAAGTGCCAAATGGCTTTGCCATTACAAGCGATGCGTATTGGTATTTGCTAGATTCTGGTGGCATACGCCAAAAGATCATTGACTTGCTTGATGGCGTTGATGTAACTGAAATTGATGTTTTAAAGACGCGTTCTAAGAAGATAAGAGAGTTGATTTTTGGCACACCTTTTCCTGCGGATTTGCGTGAAGAGATTTTTAAAGCCTATGAGATTTTAAGTGCTGAATACGGTATGAAAGAAGCCGATGTAGCGGTAAGAAGCTCGGCTACTGCGGAAGATTTGCCTGATGCGAGTTTTGCCGGACAGCAGGATACTTACCTGAATGTCAAAGGAAAAACCGAGCTTATTCACTATATCAAGTCTTGCCTTGCTTCGCTTTTTACTGACAGAGCAGTGAGCTATCGTGCATCTCGTGGGTTTGATCATTTTAAAGTGGCTTTGTCTGTGGGTGTGCAAAAAATGGTGCGTGCCGATAAAGGCAGTGCTGGGGTTATGTTTAGCATTGATACAGAGACAGGCTTTAAGGACGCGGTGTTTATCACTTCATCTTGGGGATTAGGCGAAAATGTCGTAGGCGGAACCGTGAATCCTGATGAATTTTATGTCTTTAAACCCACACTCAAAGAGGGCAAACGCCCTATTATCAAGCGACAGCTAGGACATAAACATCAAAAAATGGTCTATGCCCCACGCGGTAGCGAACATCCTACAAAAAATATTAAAACCACTCAACGCGAAATGAAAAACTTTTCTATCACAGATTCAGATATTTTAACCCTTGCGAGATATGCTATAAAAATTGAGGAGCATTACACAAAAGAGGCTGGAGAATATCGCCCTATGGATATGGAATGGGCTAAAGATGGCGAGAGCGGGGAGATTTTCATCGTTCAAGCACGACCAGAAACGGTGCAAAGTCAAAAGAGCAAAAAAAGCGATGGACAAAAGCTAGAAAAATTTAAATTTGTGAATCCTAGTGCTAAAAAAGAAGTGATTCTCACAGGAAAAGCTATCGGTGGGAAAATCGGCACGGGTAAGGTGCGGATTATCAACGACATAGAGCATATGGATAGTTTTAAAGAAGGTGAGATTCTAGTAACGGATAATACCGATCCCGATTGGGAACCAGCGATGAAAAAGGCAGCAGCGGTTATCACAAATCGCGGAGGTAGGACTTGCCACGCCGCGATTGTGGCACGGGAAATTGGTGTGCCTGCGATTGTTGGGGCGATTGGGGCGACAGATAGGCTATATAGCGGTATGGAGATAACGGTCTCTTGTGCCGAGGGCGAAGAGGGCTACATCTATGATGGCATTTGCGAATACGAGATTGAAAGTATTGAGCTAAATAATCTTGGCGACCCAAAGACAAAGATTTATATGAATGTAGGCAACCCAGAAAAAGCCTTTGGATTTTCACAGATTCCAAATCACGGCGTGGGCTTAGCGCGTATGGAGCTTATTGTACTAAATCAAATTAAAGCTCACCCCCTAGCCCTGCTTGATATACAAAATGGCAATACAAAGGGCTTAAAGGAAAAGGCAGAGATTGAAAAGATAATGAGTGGATATGAGAATCCAAAGGACTTTTTCACAAAGAAAATCGCTGAAGGCATTGGTATGATATGCTCCGCCTTTTATCCTAATCCTGTGATTGTCCGCACGAGTGATTTTAAATCAAATGAATATCGCGGTATGCTTGGTGGCACACCTTATGAGCCACACGAAGAAAACCCAATGCTTGGTTATCGCGGTGCTAGTCGGTATTATTCCGAGCAGTATCGTGCGGCGTTTGAATGGGAATGTCAAGCTTTGGCTATGGTGCGTGATGAAATGGGGCTAACCAATATGAAAGTGATGATTCCATTTTTACGCACACCAGAAGAGGGTAAAAAAGTGCTTGAGATTATGCGTCGCAATGGGCTAGAATCCGGTAAAAATGGGCTAGAGATTTATGTAATGTGCGAATTACCTGTGAATGTGATTTTGGCAGATGAGTTTTTAAGTATGTTTGATGGATTTTCTATTGGTTCAAATGACTTAACGCAACTTACACTTGGCGTGGATAGGGACGGACAGCTTGTAAGTCATATTTTTGATGAAAGAAATCCAGCTATGTTTGCGATGTTTAAAAAAGCCATTGAAGCCTGTAAGCGACATAATAAATATTGTGGAATCTGCGGACAAGCTCCAAGTGATTATCCAGAGGTTACAGAATTCCTTGTTAAAGAGGGTATAAGCTCTGTTTCACTCAATCCAGATTCAGTTATCGCCACTTGGCAAAAGGTTGTAGAAATAGAAAAAAGGCTCAAAGGCTAATTTTTACTCCATTCTCTGCTTTGTATAAAAAAGTAGAGAATTTCTCCTAATCAAACCTCTAATATCAACGAAATCAAGTTTCAAAAAATAGGTAAAACAAAATTAAGAAGAAAAAAGAGCAAGAATCTAAGAAGCTCACCACAACCACTTCTTGGTTGTAACGAGTATTAAAGTCCGCTCGGCTTATGCCGAGCAAAACTAAAGCTCAAGCTTATAAGGCACACAGAAAGTTAAAAGCCTTTAATTATTATTGTTAAAAAAATCATTCTCATAGTCCATCTGCCCCTTTGTCATATCAAGATCAACGCTCAAATCCTCAAATGAACTATAACTATCATTAATATTACTCATCAAATCTAATGGATCCATTCCCGTGGATACAGAGTAATCAACTACCGCACTCATAATCTCATCATCATTCATCATAACACACCTCCTAAAGATTAAGAAAGCTTAATTCTCCCACGAAGCCGTAAATAAAAAATAACAAGTTTCATTAGCTTACTCAAAAAAACTTTGAAAACAATTCTAACCACACAAAAAACAAATCTACAAAATATCTAGTTTTCCAAATAGCTTCTAGATCCCTTGTATGCCTTGCTCCAGTAGTTAGAATCTAGTCTTGCCTTGCTGACGACCTTGCCCTTACTTGGTGCGTGGATAAACTCATTATTACCGATATAGATTCCCACGTGATTAATTCTCCTACCTTTGTTTGTGATAAAAAACACCAAATCACCCTTTTGAAGCTTACTCTTATTAATCGCAGTGCCATCATCGTATTGATCAAATGAAGTGCGAGGCAAAGAGATTCCATTGAGACGATAGACTGCACGCGTCAAACCACTACAATCAAAGCCAGATTCCGAAGTGCCACCCCATTTATAAGGCACACCAAGATAATCGTGGGCAGATTCTACCAAATCATCGCGTATGTCTTTGGACTTTTTTTGTTTAGGAACATTCTGCTGATTAATAGCATATTTCTGCGGCGATAAGATAAAAAAAACGCCAATTAGCCCTTGTTTTTGATACCTTTGAGCTTTACTTTTAGCAATCTCAAGGCTTTCATAGTTTCCAAATCGCACCTTATACATACCTTTTTCTTTAAACAAAAATGCATCAAGCCCCTTTTTATTAAGCGAATCTACCAGCCTTCCTGCATTTTCAACATTGCTAAAACTCCCCACCTGCACACTATATGCAAGAGGCTTTTGTGCGTTTAAAGACGCACAACCTACAAATAAAAATACTGCACCTATCCATATATACACAATGATTTTTCGCATTTCACTCCTTAAAAACTAAAACATTACAGGTCCAAGGAATCGTAGCCCCACAGATACCCAGCCTTCCTTACCTCTAAAGGCATTCCCATAAGTGCCATCAAGCTGAATCTTATCCTGCACAAGCCAGATTCTAAGCCCTAGCTGAAATTTTGCATTATCAAACCGCTCATAAAAGCTCTCCCCCAAAATCCACACCCTTTGGGTGAGCTGCTGCTCTAAGCCCAAGCCGACATTATAAATATGACTATCGTGTGATTCTCGCTCTAGTTTATAGCCAAAGTTTGAATGCAAAAGTAAAGTATTATCAAAAAATGCTGCACTAACAGGCACATAGAGATAATGATCGTTACGATATTTAGAACGCTTAAAGTTATAGGCATTGCCTATAACAAGTCCATAACTATATCCATCTTTTTCCAAATCATTAAAAATCTTTTTTGCCCCTATAATAAACTGCCTTGCACCAAAAAGAGCGTTTGTATCATCTTGCTTATATGGAGTGTTACTAAACATACCGCCCATACTCATCTCAATATCAAAAAGCAAGTTACAGCCCGGTATCGCCCAATACTCACCTATTTCGCCATCATACACACCCCAAGTCTCAAGCTGACAGGAATGCCTATCCACCACGCGCGCATCATCGGTTATCATCGGTCTAGCGGCATATAATGGATAAAAAGATAGACACAAGGCAAATGCGATAAATGCGTATTGGGCTTGTTTGAATCTTACACCACACTTCATTTAGAAATTTTCCCCAAACCAGCTTGCCACATCACTGCGAATCGTCTGTCGTAGCTGAATCCCAGCAATAAAGTCATCTTTCAACGCCTTGCCTAAAAGACTCAACGCCCCGTTTCTAAACTTACTCAAATACGGATGGTCAATCTGTGCCCAATCGCCCAAAAACACAATCTTACTTCCCTGCCCTATGCGTGTGCCTATGAGCTTTATAGTCGCATTTGAAGCATTTTGCACTTCATCAAAAATCACAAATTTATTCCCTATGCTAATGCCCCTTGCGTGGGCAATATCCACAATCTCAATATTATGCTTTTGGATAAAATATTCTGTCGCAGCTTGTTTTTGTATGCCATTGACTTCGCCGCGATATTCAATGCGTTTAGCCAGAGAACTCTCTTGGAGCTTATCAATAGTAAAATTTATCGCACTATAAAGCGGATACATAAAATAGCCTAGCTTTTGGCTTTCATCGCCCTTACGGTAGCCTAGCTCGGCTTCTTTGTCATTAGCCGTAATCGTATTACGCATATACACAATGCCATCAACCACACCATTTTTCACAAGTGTAATTCCAGCCTGCAGGGCGATGAGCGTTTTGCCACTGCCTGTTGAGCCTGTGGCAATGGTGAGATTATTCTGTGGGTGGGTAAGCAGGGCATAGAGCATTTTTTGCTCTAAGTTAATGGGCGTGATATAGGGCTGATGAGCTTTTAGAATCTCATCAAGATTCAGCTCTACAAACTCCCTGCCAACCTTTAAGCCAAAGATTTTTTTGCCTGTTCTATACAACGCACTATCAGTATTATCCATTTCATCAATTTGGATTAAACTCCACTGCTTGAGTTTAGAAAAATTCTCATCTTTAGCTAAATCCGTCAAAGCCTTGTCTTTATGCACTTCAAAGGAATGCCAAAAATCAATATCGCTTGGATTTTCGACTCTATCTCTAAAAAGCGATTGTGCGGGAATCCCTTGGGCTTGAGTGCGGACTTTGAGTGAAATGTCATTAGTAAGCAAGGTAAGATTGTAATCCTTTGCGATTTCAATCAGTTTAGAATCATTATAGCTATGCTCTTGCGGTGGGAGCTTGTAGCGTGGGCGGTAGATAAGAAATAAAGGAATGCTGTAATTTTCAAATTTAAATAGAATCTCTTGGATAAAGTCATTATTTTCTTTTGCGATAGTAGCGATTTTATCCCCCTTACTGCCGCCCTTACTTAAATTATCGCTATTAATACAGCGGAAAAACTCGCGTGCAAAATACCCCGTCTCATTTTGTAAATCTTTTTTCTTATCAAGCTCTTCAATAACAACATCACAAATAAACAGCTGATTTTGGGCGTTTTGCCACAAAAAGATGATATTTTGCGTATCATCTAGGATAATAGAAGTATCAAGCAAATAACACTTTGTAATCATTTGTAATCAATTAACTCCCTTTGGCTAAAATCCCACTATTGTATCAAAAGATACATAATCTAATGTAAAAGGATAGAATGATGGAAGTAAAATTTAAAGACACTCCAGCAAAACTAAGTAGCAATACAATTAAAGTTGGCGATAACGCCCCAAAAGTAGCTCTTGTAGCTAAAGATTTATCACAAGTAGAAGTAGGTGGTGCAAGTGAAAGCTACCAAATCATCAATATCGTGCCAAGCCTTGATACAGGCGTATGTGCGACACAAACGCGTAAATTCAACGAAGAAGCAGCAAAACTGACAAACGCAAAAGTGTATGTGGTATCTTTGGATTTACCTTTTGCTCAAGGACGATTTTGCAGCACTGAAGGCATTGAGAATGTAATAGCGCTTAGCGATTTTAAGGCAAAAGACTTTGGCAGGGCGTATGGGTTGATTTTAGAATCTTCCCCACTTGCAGGGTTACTCACTCGTGCGGTGATTGTGGTGGATCCACAGGGTAAAGTCGTCTATGTAGAAGTATGCGAAGAAATCACAAATGAGCCAGACTATCAAAAAGCGCTTGAAAGTGTTAAGTAGGGTATGGTGGAACATCTCACATTAGCAGAGATTGGCAAGATTCTAGATTTAGGGGTGTTTTATCTTGGCACAAAAGGCACTTGTGGGAATCCACGAGTGCGTCCTATGCGTTCAAATATCGTGCATAATGGCAAGTTGTATTTTGGCACAACGCACAACAAGAATCTCCTTAAGCATATTATGCAATTTAGTGGTGTTGAAATCTGTATCAGCACGGCAGATATTTTGGCTTTGCGTGTGCGTGGGGAAGCAAGGGTGGCAAATCACCTTGATGTCAAAGAAGCTTTTATGGCAAAGTATGGGCGTATAGCCACCGCTTTTGAAAATAACCCAAATCACCCAGATTTTGCGGTTTTCTACCTTGAAAATATCAGTGCGAGACTACAAGACTTTAATGGCAATATTCTTACATACAAGGAATAGCTACAAAGTCGGTGTGGTTTTGCTAGATTCTATTATTGCAAGATTCTAGCTTTTTAAAATAAGGCTAGAATCTAAGCCCTAGCTCTTATAATACTCCCTTACCACTTCCCTATCATCAAAATAAATCTTATTGTTGCCTATGATTTGACAGTCCTCATCGCCCTTGCCCAAAATCAACAGCACTTCATTTTCTTGCAACTCATTTAAAGCCTGAATAATCGCCTTTTTTCTATCCACTTCCATAACGACAAGTTTTCGCCCACACTCTTTTGGCAGCCCACTTGCTATGTCCTGTAAAATTTCACTAGGATCTTCACTTCTTGGATTATCACTTGTGATGTAGAGTTTATCAGCGTATTCAAACGCACAAGCACCCATTTTAGGACGCTTACTCTTATCCCTATCGCCCCCAGCCCCAAACACAACAGCAATTTTTTGATGTCTAAAACTTTCAAAAATCTGCTTCATACCATCGTGCGTATGTGCAAAATCCACAATCACAAGCGGTTTATGATGCACCACTTCCATACGCCCACTCACTCCGCCAAAATTTTCCATTGCTTGTGCTATCTTGCAAAGGGGCTTGTTTGTAAGAATCTTAACCGCAGCAATACCAGCAAGGGCATTGTATAGATTATGTTTGCCATAGAGATAGGTTTGCAGCGCACAGGATTCTTGGCTACATTCTTTATTGTCTCGCCACGCAATATGTGCATCAATGCCAGATTCTAACGCGTAAGCTCCAACGCTCAAATGCCCCTTTTTCTCCACACCATAATAAAACACCCCTATGTCCCCATATTGATCTTGGCATTGTGCGTATTTCTCATCAGCATTGATAAGCTTTAGCCCCCTTTCTTCAAAAAAGCTATTTTTCACTCGCCGATACTCTTCCACACTCTTATGATAATCCAAATGATCGCTTGTAATGTTTGTTAGAATCTTTAGCTCAAAGTTTAATCCCGCTATCCGCTCTTGGATAATGGCGTGTGAGCTTACCTCCATTATGAAATAATCACAGCCCTTAGCCTTAGCAAAACTAAGATTCTCATACAGCTCAAGCACACTAGGTGTTGTAAGCCCTTTTGGCTTGATTGTGCTTTCATTAATAAAAAAGCCCCTTGTGCCAAGCAGGGCAACCTTATAGCCCAAATCAAGCAAAAGAGAGTAGATAATCGCTGCGGTGGTGGTTTTGCCATTTGTGCCGGTAATGCCTACAATGCGTGGATTTTCCCCGGGAATAGAATCTAAAAGCACCTTGCCTAAATCACAAGATTCTATAAGATTTTCTTGTGGAAAATCACTTGGGATAAATGCCATATTTTGCTTACTTCGCACAAGCAAAGCTTCTTCTTTTACCACCCCATTTTCTAAAGCCACACGCGTATCATCTGTAAGAATCTTAAAAGTCTTGCTCTTATAGTTTATGTTTTTTTTTATTATCATTTGCCACCTTTTGTAAAATTTTTTCAATCTCACCATCATAAATGATATTTTTCTTAAGCGAGTCAATATACTCCATTGATATATCTTGATAGTCATTGTCTATGAGTTCATTTAAAAATTCATAAAATTCATTCTTGCTTGTAAAAATAATCTTTGAGCTAAACATCAAATCTTCAAAGGCTTCTTTAAAATTTTTCTTTTCTTTGGCAATTTGCTTAAAATCTTCATATAAGATTCCATTCAAGCTATCTGCACGGAGACTTTCAAGGTGCTTTAGCATAGAAAAAATACTATTTGTGCTTTTATCAAAACTTTTAATCGTTTTTAGAATCTGCTCTCTTGCCTTTGCCTTGCTGATTTCTTGGGAGAGCAGAATCTGATAATATTCATATAAGCCAACCGCCTGCTCTTCGAAGTCTTCTGCCATATCAGCAAGCAAAATACCGATTGTAGATTCGGTATTGTTTGGCTCAAGTGTGAGATTATGCGTAAAAAGCTCAAATGCCTTTTTGTATTGCTTAGCAGTAAAAAGCTCAAATGCCTTTTTATTATTTCTATTGATAACTTGCCTTGTGCGTGTGTCTGTGAGTTTTATAACTTCCATAGTCTATCCATACTCAAAAAGTCTTAAAAAGATTCTCCGTGTGGGATATGCACGATGGCAATATCTGGGTGAATCTCTTCTTTTAAACGATTTTCAATAGCATATTTCAGCGTGTTTGCCGAGCTAGGACAACCCTTACAAGCCCCTTCTAAACGCACATACACCTTCGCATCTCTAATACCAAGCAAGGTAATATCCCCACCATCAAGCGTAAGCGTAGGACGCACCTTATCAATCACTAGCTCAACGGGAGTTTGCAACTCTTCATCACTAAAGGGAAACATATCTGCTCCTTTTTTATATCCATAAAATTTTTAATATACTTAAAAACCGCCGTATTCTAGCGTATTTTTTCAAATGTATATTGTTTCCACTCACAGCCCAACACAGAATCTAAAAATGTTTATAAACTACACAAAGAAGCTTTTTTTACCATAAAATATCCGCAATGGACTTCATTTTGTATTCAATCCTTATATAGAATAGAACACGGATTTTACAAAAGGAGTGAAAATGAAGTTAAAGAAAATCTCAATTATGGCTTTGGCTTGTGCTGTAAGCTTAGGATTTTTAGGTTGTGGTGAAGATAAGACACAAGAAGTGTATAAAGTGAAATTTGCTCACGTTGTTAGTGCTAATACGCCAAAAGGGCAGGCTGCTGATTTTTTTGCTAAACGCGTTGATGAGTTAAGTAATGGAAAAATCAAAGTGGAAGTTTTCCCAAGTGCACAGCTTGTTGATGATGATAAAGTTTTTCAAGAGCTAACACGCAATAATGTGCAAATGGCGGCACCGAGCTTTTCAAAATTCACACCTATTGCGAAAGAATTTAATGTATGGGATGTGCCGTTTCTATTCCGCGATACGGAGCATTTACACAAGGTAATGGATAGTGAAGTGGGACAGATTCTAAAAGATGTCGTATCTCGAAAAGGTATTGTTGCTCTTGATTATTGGGACGCAGGATTCAAACAATTCAGCACAAATAAAAAGCCTATTGTTCTCCCAGAAGATGCAAAAGGACAAAAAATGAGAATTATGAGCTCAAAAGTGCTTGAAGAGCAAACAAAAGCCATTGGAGCGATCCCTCAAGTATTGCCATTTGGAGAAGTGTATTCAGCCCTTTCTACAGGTGTTGTTGATGCGGCTGAAAATCCACTCTCTAATCTCTACAACTCTAAATTCTATGAAGTGCAAAGATCAATCACACTTTCAAATCACGGATATTTAGGCTATCTTGTTGTGGTAAGTGATGGCTTTTGGAAACAGCTTTCAGATAATTTAAAAGAGATTTTCAAACAAGCTCTCCACGAAGCCACAGAGTTTGAGCGTAAAGAAAGTGAAAAAGAAGAAAAAGTTCTGCTTGAAAAACTTAAAAAAGATGATACATCAAAAACAGAGGTTATCACACTTGCTCCAGAGCAAGTTTCAGTGTGGAAGGAAACTATGCAGGCAATTTACCCAAAATTCTACGATATTGTTAGTCAGGATTTGATTGAAAAAATCATTCAAGTGCAATAATCTAGAATCGAGGGGATTAAATGCTTTCTTGGATTGCTAAACCTTTTATTTGGGTTCACCGTAGCCCAAAAGTCAATAGAGTTTTTGCTCTTTTGGATATCTTTATCGCTTCTATCAACAAAAATGTAGCTGTGGTAGGACTCCTTGCGGGGGTTATTATCACCGCTATAAATGTATTTTGTCGCTACCTTAGCGGACTTTTCCCAGATTATTTTCATCTTTCACTCACTTGGGCAGAAGAAATGGCTAGATATTGCTTTTTATGGTCGGCTTTTTTTGGTGCGGCTTATGGCTTTAGAAAGGGTGTGCATATCAGCGTAACTATGCTTTTAGAGCGTTTTCCGCCTAAAATCGCCAAAGCTTGTGTTATAGGCATACATACGCTTAACTCATTTTTTCTCGCCTTTATGGCGTATGCTGGAGCAATGGTGTGTTATGATAACTACTTGCTTGGCTATATGAGTGAAGCATTGCACAATGTGCCTTTATGGATTTTTCTGCTCTGTTTGCCTTTGGCATTTTTTGGTGCAACATACCGCTCTGTTGAAAAAATCTATGAAGTATCTTGGACCGAAGCAAATAAGGTTGTGAAAAATGCGGAAGTTGAGATGATTCACGATTCTGTAATAAAAGATTAAAGACTAATAATGAGGCATTAATGAGCGTTGCATATTTATTACTTGTTTTGTTTGGATTACTTCTTTTAGGTGTGCCTATATCCATTGCTTTGGGTGTGAGTGCCATAAGCGCACTTTTCTTCTTTACTCCCTACAATGTCATAGGCTCGGCTGAAATTATGTTTAATGGCTTAAAACCTGCACTTATGGCAATTCCTATGTTTATCTTGGCGGGTTCTCTTATGAGTAAGGGTAGCTCGGCAACGCGCATTGTGGAGTTTGCCAAATCGCTTGTTGGACATTTGCCCGGTGGTTTGCCTATCAGTGCGATTTTGGCTTGTATTATTTTTGCTGCTGTAAGCGGTAGCTCTCCTGCAACGGTGGTGGCTGTTGGCTCTGTGATGTTTTTAGCTATTAAAAATGCTGGATACCCAAAAAGCTACGCCGTTGGGGCGATCACCTCTGCAGGAAGTCTTGGGATTCTTATCCCACCCTCTGTTGTGATGATTGTTTATGGAGTAACAGCTGAAGTATCCATTGAAAAGCTTTTTATGGCAGGAGTTGTGCCGGGCTTGATGATTGGACTTATGATGATGATTTATGCATATGTGGGGGCAAGGCGGCTAGGATTCAAAGCTACAAAGCCTGAAACTTTTAAAGTAAGATTTAAAAAATTTAAAGACGCATTTTGGGCACTGCTGATTATTTTTGTCATCATCGGTGGAATCTATGGCGGAATCTTTACTGCCACTGAAGCTGCGGGTATTAGTGCTGTATATGCCTTTATCATTTCTGTTTTTGTGTATAGAGATATTAAATTTAAAGACTTATATGCTGTATTTTTAGACGCGGCGATTACAACGGCAATGATATTTTTCATTATTGGTTTTGCTGTTGTTTTTGCACATTTTTTAACAAATGAGAGAATCCCACATTTAATCGCAGAATTTCTTGTAGCACAAGAGATGAGTTGGTGGATGTTCCTTATCCTTGTGAATGTCGTGCTATTTATTATGGGGCAGTTTATGGAGCCTAGCTCTGTTATTATGATTATGACACCTTTGCTTTTACCCATCGCCCTAGCCCTTGGCATTGATCCTATACATTTTGGTATTGTGATGGTGGTAAATATGGAGCTAGGTATGCTTACTCCACCTGTGGGGCTTAACCTCTTTGTGGCGAGTTCGCTTACCGGGCTAAGTCTTAAAGATGTAATGACTTCTGTGTTGCCTTGGCTTGGTGTAATGCTTGTTGGGCTATTACTCATAACCTATATTCCAGATATTTCACTATGGCTACCTAATCAAATCAAATAAAGGGAGGGGGATTTATGGAGTTTAAGGACATTAAACAAATTGAAAAAGCACAAAGCTTTAATCAAAAAGATGGTGTCAAGCTCTTTATTGTGCTTATCTTTTTTCTTGTCATTTCTCTAGTAGCGATTATGGCTCACACTGGGCATAACACACTACTGCTTGTTTTTGCAACTATTATTGGTGGCTATATGGCGATGAATATCGGTGCAAATGATGTAGCTAATAATGTTGGACCCGCTGTTGGCTCTCAAGCTATTACGCTTGTTGGAGCGATTCTCATCGCAGCTATTTGTGAAGCAATGGGTGCAATAATCGCCGGTGGTGAAGTGGTAGAGACAATCAAGTCTGGCATTATAGATTCTACCCATCTTGCAGAACCTCGTGTTTTCGTGGCTTTAATGCTTGCCGCCCTTGCTTCTGGTGCGGTTTGGTTACATTTGGCAACGGCTATTGGTGCACCTGTTTCTACGACACATTCACTTGTAGGTGGAATCTTGGGAGCAGGGATTGTTGCCGGTGGCTTTAGCGTGGTGAATTGGGCAGAACTTTTGCGTATTGCTTCAAGCTGGATCATCTCGCCTGTGCTTGGTGGAGTTATTGCGGTTATCTTTTTGCTTATTATCAAAAAAAGTATTACCTACAAGGAAGATAAGCGGCAAGCGGCGAAAAAGATAGTGCCAATCCTTATTTTTGTGATGACTTGGGCTTTTAGTCTATATTTAATTTTAAAAGGACTTAAAAAAGTTTTACCCAAGCTTGATTTTAGCGTATCTATTGGGATTAGCCTGTTTATTGCCATTGTCGTATATCTACTTGTGCGTCCAATAATTGCCAAAAAAGCGGAGACTCTGCTTAATACAAAAGAGGATATAAACTCCCTTTTTACTATTCCCCTTGTTTTTGCAGCAGCACTTTTGAGCTTTGCTCATGGGGCAAATGATGTGGCTAACGCCATTGGACCACTCGCAGCGATTAATGAGACATTAAACAACCTTGGAGAATCTTTGTCTGTTAGCAAGGCAGGTGTGCCTTTGTGGATTATGGTTATCGGTGGACTGGGCATTTCACTGGGACTTGCCTTGTATGGTCCTAGACTTATTCGCACCGTTGGCAGCGAGATAACAGAGCTTGATAAGATGAGGGCATTTTGCATTGCAATGAGTGCAGCTCTCACTGTGCTTTTAGCCTCACAGCTTGGTTTGCCAGTAAGCTCAACACATATTGCTTTAGGGGCTATTTTTGGTGTTGGATTCTTAAGGGAATATTTGAAAAAACGCTATTATGAAATGCAACAAACAATCATTGAAGCACATAAAGGCAAAGATGCGCAAGAAGTTGAAGCATTTCTAGATAGATTCAATAAAGCAAGTATAAAGAAAAAAGGGGTTATGCTTGAATCTCTTAAAAACAATAATAAACTTAAAGATACGCCAAAGCTTGATAGAAAAGAGCGAAAATCACTCAAAAAAGCCTATAAACAAGAGCTTGTTAAACGCAGTGCAATAAATAAAATCATTGCTTCTTGGCTTATCACTGTTCCTGTGTCAGCATTGCTTGGTGGGCTTACTTATTTTATCATTACCAGTGCTGGTTTTGATATTTAGCACTTTAAAAGTTTTAAAAGATTAGATTGACTACAATTCAAGTCTATCTTTTCTTATTTAAGGAGAATCTTTGGATCCGTATTCGTCGGTTTTGATGCTTTTGTTGGCATTGTTTTTAGTTTTTCTCAATGCCTTTTTTGTGGTTTCGGAGTTTGCGATTGTTAAAATACGAAAATCTAAGCTTGAAGAATTAGCCAAAAATGAAGTTAAAAATGCTTCTCTTGCTCTTAAAATTACCAATTCGCTTGATAGTTATCTTAGTGCTACACAGCTTGGGATAACCTTTGCCTCCCTTGCTTTGGGTTGGATTAGTGAAAATGCATTTGTTAAGCTTATTTCAATCCCATTTTACTTTTTTGTAGAATCTTCGCCCATTTTAGTGCATTCCATTGCTTCAGTTATTGCATTCATATTTGTTACGCTTTTGCATGTTGTGCTAGGGGAGCTTGTGCCTAAGTCCATAGCTATTGCTAAGACTGAATCTGTCGTGCTACTCATCGCTAAGCCCCTTTACACATTTTGGATTGTTTTTTCCCCACTTATTAGACTATTTGATATTTTGGCTGCGTTTTTCCTTAAGCTTATGGGGATTCAACCTGCTAGAGAAGGAGAGTTGGCACATTCTGATGAAGAGCTCAAAATCATTGTGGGCGAAAGTTTGAAAGAAGGCTATATAGATTCAATAGAGGGTGAGATTATCAAAAATGCTGTGGATTTTTCAGACACTTTGGCTAAAGAGATTATGACGCCCCGCAAAGATATGATATGCCTTGATGCACAAGAAAGCTATGAAAATAATATCGCTATTGTATTAAAGACTAATCACACACGCTACCCTTATTATCAGGATTCTAAAGATAATATTTTAGGTATGATTCATATCCGCGATTTATTTGAAAATACCATTAAAAATGGGGAGACTAATCTCTCAAAGCTTGTAAGAAATATGATTATCGTGCCTGAAACCGCTCATATTTCAGAGATTCTTACCACGATGAATCGTCAGCAGATTCACACCGCTCTTGTGGTTGATGAGTATGGTGGGACATCTGGGCTCTTGACAATGGAAGATATTATTGAAGAGATTATCGGAGATATTTCTGATGAGCACGATTTGAAAATAGAGGATATGCGGCAAATTGATGAAAAAACTTATGAGTTTGATGGCAAGTTGGACTTAGAAAGTATTGAAGAAATGCTTCATATCACTTTCAGCAACACAAATGACCATATTACAATCGGTGGCTATGTCTTTGGGCTACTTGGAAGACTACCGATAATAAAAGATAAGATTTGCGATGAACATTTTGAATTTGAAGTGCTTGAAATGGACGGAGCAAGAATCAAAAAGCTTAAAGCCACTGCCCTACCACAAACACAGCAGGAATCTTAAAAAAAGCCAAACAAGTTTCTAGTTTTTGTAGAATCTTGTTTATATAATCTTGCTTTTCACAGCACTTACAAACTACTCTTTCGCAACTTATCTTTTCACAAAACTAAACCCCGCAAAGATTCTAGCTTCCACTACCGCCTTGTAGCTTCACGCACCATTTTTACTAGCTCTATGGCGTTTTCCCGTGGTAAATCTGGTAGCATTCCGTGTCCTAGATTAAAAATGTGTCCGCCATCTTTTCCCATAATCTCCAAAATCTCTTTCACGCCCCTTCTCATAGAATCTACATCATACAAACGCGATGGCTCTAAGTTCCCCTGCAAAACATACTTTTTGCCTAGCTTTTCTTTTGCCATATTCATCGGCGTCCCCCAATCCACGCCAAAGACATCAAACTCTCCATCAATCTTATCCAAATACGCACCAATCCCCTTAGGGAAAAGCATAACCGGAATATGTGGATATTTGCCCTTAATATACTTTGCAATATCTTTCATATACCCCCAGCTAAACTCCAAATATGCCTCCTGCTCCAACGCACCAGCCCAGCTGTCAAAAATCTGCACCGCATTAGCCCCGGCTTGAATCTGCCCCTCCAAATATGCCTTGAGTTCATCACTCAAACGCTCCAGCAGGGCTTTCAAAACCTGCGGTTGCTTATACAACATTGCTTTGCTCTTAGCATAAGTTTTGCTCCCCTGCCCCTCTATCATATAAGTCGCCAATGTCCAAGGCGAACCACAAAAACCAATGAGTGCCTTATCCTTAGGGAGTTTAGAGCGGATAGAGCTTACCGCATCATACACATAGCCAAGCTTGTCTTTAGCACAGCCCAAAGCCTTTACATCTTCTAGTGTGGTAATTGTGCGGTTAAAATGCGGACCCTCACCACTCAAAAACTCTAATGGCAAACCCATTTCCAGCGGCACAACCAAAATATCACTAAAAAGTATCGCCGCATCAACATCTAGAATCTCCACAGGCTGCAAGGTTACCTCCGTGGCAAGATTCACATTCTTACATAAGTCCAAAAACCCACCAGCCTTAGCCCTAGTAGCTCTATACTCGCTAAGATACCGCCCCGCCTGTCTCATAAGCCAAATAGGCGTATAGGGCGTTTTTTTCCTAAAACACGCATCAATAAAAATCATTTTTTGTTCTCCATTCCTTTAGTTAGATTCTCTTTTGACATTTAGAATCTATTTCATAGATTCTAAAATTTACCCCAAAATGCTAAAAACTCTACGCTTCTTGCATTTCAATCCATTTTTGTGCGATTCTTACCGCATTTGTCGCTGCCCCTACGCGAATTTGATCTGCCACGCACCACAAGTGTAAAATATGCTTATCAAAATTATCTTCACGCACACGCCCCACATAAGTTTCATCTGTCTCTGTGGCAAGAATCGGCATAGGATATAGCTTCTCTTTTGGCTCATCACATAGCACAACACCAGATGCGCGAGATAGAATCTCCTTTGCCTCCTTAGCACTCACAGGATTTTCAAAATGAATACTAATAGATTCACTATGACTACGTAAAACAGGCACACGCACACAAGTCGCACTTATGGCAAAATTTGAGTGCATAATTTTATTTGTCTCATTGATCATTTTCATCTCTTCTTTTGTATAGTCATTTGGCATAAAATTATCAATATGTGGAATCACATTTAACGCTAAGCGGTGAGGGAATACAGCAGATTCTACTTCATCAAGTTTAAAGGCAAAAAATGCCTGCATTTGCATTACAAGCTCTTCCATTCCACGCTTACCAGCTCCACTTGCCGCTTGATAGGTGCTGACATCAACGCGTTTGATAGTAAATGCCTTATGCAAGGGGGATAGCACCTGCACCATTTGAATCGTAGAGCAGTTTGGATTGGCAATAATGCCTTTTTGCTTCCATTGTGCTATGTCTTGGGGATTGACTTCAGGGACAACAAGGGGAATATCCCTATCCATACGAAAATGACTTGTGTTATCAATCACCACCGCACCAGCTTTTGCCGCACTTGGTGCATACTCTGCACTCACAGAACCACCAGCGGAAAAAAAGGCTATCTCCACGCCCTCTTTAGCAAAAACATCGTGTGTAGTTTGCAAAATCTTGTGGCTTTGTGACATAAACTCCACTTCCTTACCCACACTTCTTTCACTTGCCAAAGGCACGATTTTACTCACTGGAAATTTTCTCTCTTCTAAAACGCGGAATATCTCCTCGCCAACCGCTCCACTCGCACCCACAACACCAACAACATACTTTTTCAAACACTACCCCCTTTAATTTAGATTTTTACGAACGAGTGCGGATTCTAGCAGGGTTTTTTGAATTAATAGCTAATTACTTACTTGTTGCTTGTGCCTACTACAAGCAGTGAGCCACCAAATGGGGCATTAAGATTCTGTGGGAGATAGTGCTGAATCTTATTTTCTAGCCGACAGATTCCTAGTAATGCTTTATTGATAAGTGCGGGCGGTGGCGTATCGTGTAGTTCTTCTTTGTGAGATTCTGCCACAGATTCTGTATGAGAATCTAATGTATTATTTTGTGTAGCTATGTGTGCTTTTGCAATATGAGAATCTTGCGTTGGATATGGTGCAGAATGCAGCAATGCCCTAACCCAAAGCAATGGCGTAATAGAAATGAAAAAATACTTCGCACATATAATGTCAAAGCCACTTTGCTGCATAAGATCGACAAGCTCCTTTTTAGTATATCGCCGCTTATGATGCACGCTCACATCGTGGGCATTCCACAGCCATTTATGTGCTGGGACACTTAAAGCTAAAAGGCTTTTTGTATTATTTTTTAGCATACTTTTCATATTTTTTAACGCTACTAAATCATCATCAATGTGTTCTAACACATCAAAGGCAAAAATGCAGTCAAACTCATTTGCAAAAGGCACATCAAGTAAATCCATACAATACAAGTCTTTTATACCATAGGTTTTAGCGTATTCTAAGCCTTGCGGGTGGATTTCACCTAATGCGATATTATTAAAACCTTGCGATAAAAAATGCCTTGTAACACTTCCTGTCCCAGCCCCTACATCTAGAACCTTTGTGCTTTTGCCATTATCTTGCGGATATAAAGAGACTAAAATACGGCTTATCTCTTGATAGATAAACTCTCGCCTTGCAATATGCCAAAAATGCTTATTTTCAGCTAGATATAGCATATCCATACCTTCACTTGGGAAGTGAAAGTTCGCATTAGATTCTAAAGTTTGCTCTGTAAATTGAGAAGTTTGGCTTTTTAGCGTAGATTTATAGGGGGGGGGGGGCAAAATATGTAATGCCATTTATAATGACAGATTCTTTTATTTGCATTTTTTACTCCTTTATTCTAAATTTGTTTAGGATTTAATCCCTAAAACATCATCGCTCCAAGAGTGCCGGCGACTAAAAGCGGGATATTATACACAAAAAATGTAGGGATACAAGTATCATAAATGTGATTATGCTGTCCGTCCATATTGAGTCCAGAAGTAGGACCCAAAGTGCTATCACTCGCAGGACTTCCTGCATCGCCCAACGCCCCAGCTATGCCAATAAGCAAAATTATCGCAGGGACACTAAAGCCAAGCGAGATTCCAAAAGGCACATAAATTGCCGCAATAATGGGTATCGTCCCAAAGCTCGTACCAATGCCTATGGTGATTAAAAGTCCCACAAGCAGCATTAAACTCGCCCCTATAAATTTCGCCCATAAAGACGCTCCATTAGAATCTAAAGTCGCAGGATTTGAAGCCATAGTCGCATTAGAATCTAGTCCATTTGAAGCGATAGTATTCATAGCACCATCGCCGACTTGATGTGTGAAGTTTGCCACCACTTGCACGAGATTCTGCACCTCTCCACTTGCACGCAGCACCTCCCCATATCCAGCCGCCACAAGCATAACAAAGGCAATAAACGCCATCATTTTTAGCCCACCCTCCATAACAGAATCTATCTCACTCCATCTAACCCCTCGTAGCACAATCATACACATAAGCCCAGCAAACGCCCCAATAGCGAGAGAATGCGTAACAAGCTGCACGACAAAAAGCATGATAATGCCAAAAAGTGTCGCATATTCACGCCAACCCATACTCGCATCGCCCATAGAGCATTCCTCTTTTTGTGCGTATTCACGCGGCTTTGCATACAGCACAAACACCGCAAAAAGCAGCCCAAGCAGCATAGCCGCCCCACCAATCCACATCACAGAGCTAATTTCACTCAAACTCACAGGCATACCATTTGCCTTCATCTGCTCACTAATAGTCGTGTGAAAAATCAGCCCAAAGCCCACACCAAGCGTTACATAAGGGGCTTGTAACCCAAAAGTAAGCGCACAAGCGACAGCGCGTCTATCAATTTTTAAGCGATTCATAAGGCTTAGAAGCGGAGGGATAAGAATGGGGATAAAAGCGATATGAATAGGCACAAGATTCTGCGAAAAACACGCAATAAGGGCAATGCTAAGGATAAAAATAAATTTTCTATTACTTATCACATTTGCAATGGCAGATAACAAAAAAGTCATTAAATGTGTGCGAGAAATCGCCACCGCAATGCCACCTAGCAAGATATAGCTTAATGCGATATTGAGATTACTTGCCATACCTTTAGTGAAAATCTCACCCGTTGCAGTAGTTTTAAGCAGGAAATATTGCCAAAGCGAAGTTTGTGAATCTGCCCCAGAAGATAAAGATTCTAAAGGCAAGGGAGATAGCCACCCAGCCACAAGTGCGGCTATAATAATAGATAGCAAAACATTTAATCGCAAAACGCACAACACCGCCATAACAAGCACAGATAACACCACTGCATTTGTGAGAAGAGACATTAGATTCCTTTCATCTTATTATTTTCATTTGATTCTATTGTGATAAAAAAACGCGGATTTTACGCTAAAATAGATGAAAAAAGCATTAAAATAAGTCAAATTTAAGCCACTTTGCAGAATCTTTAATAAATTTTAAATAATTTTGAGATACAATCCGTGCTTTTAACTTCGTTTGCTTACAGCATTTTCTAAGATCGCGTAGCTCAGTTGGTAGAGCACTACCTTGACATGGTAGTGGTCGCTGGTTCAAGTCCAGTCGTGATCACCATAATTTTTTTATATCTTTAGATTTTTCATTATTCATTGTGAAAGAGTAGCTTATACTCCGGCATAGATTCTACAACTTCTATTGTCTGCACACTCATTTGGATTACGCTTAGAAGTAGCTCTAGCACATATCGCCCGCCCTTTAGCCCCTTCAATGCTCCGCTTGTGCTTTCATATAAATTTGGGTCATTGACTATGCCACTTGCTTTATCAGTGCTGATTTTATACCTATCTAGTATCCACTCTATAGCACTTTTGCCATTGACTTTATACGCATAAGCCTTGTGCGGGATATCAACTATGGCGATTGTGTCATTAAGCAAAATACTATCTTTCACGCCTTTGGCGTGAAACTTTATCGTCTCTATCCTAAAGTCCCCTTCATTTAAATGCTCTATATCTTCTCTAGCCTTTTGCCTAAAGTCCTTTTCAAACAAGCCTTTAGCACTTGTCTTAAACTCGTGCAAGTCCTTTGCCAAACACGAAAAAGCCCCTGAATCTAGCTTATTATGGCTCTCATAGTTGATATGTAGCTCTGCTAATGCCCTGCCGCTTGCCACAAAACCCCAGAAATCCTGCATAAGCGGGATTCTAGGGAGCATTTTGGAGAGATTGTCTTTGTATTTAGCGATGTAATCTTTGTGATTTAAGATTGCATAAATATAATAAAACATCGCTTCTTTGGTAATACTGCTGTCGTTATAGGCATTTTGGAAAAATGCTAGGGCTTCATCTCTTATGGCGTCTTTTCTGCGATAGTAGGCGGTTTTATTGTCATTGCGAGTCTTGTCGCTGGATTGGGCGTGAGATTTTTCGCTTTGCTCAAAATGACAAAATGCACTAGATTCTGCCTTGTCATAGTCCATAGTCATCTGTCCATTTTCTGTGCTGGATTCTACTCGCTCATAGTAGTAGAGTGGGAAGCAATGCCCTTTTGAAATATGTTCCAAATCTACGATGCCATTGCTAGTAAGAGCAGAAAATTGATGTGTCGCACCTACGCCTAAAACCTGTATTGCCACATTTTCAAAATCCCCATTTATGCAGACTATCGCCTCGCCTTTATTACCAAATGGATAAATTTTATCCATTTGACAATGGCTATGGTTATAGCCATTGTCAAAATATAAAAACTCCTTTGTGAAAGGGCGATAAGAGCAGATTCTAATCCTGCTTTCATCAAAGACTAGCTCTCTATTTGCTCTCACTCTTTTATCTAAGCTCCCACTCCAAGTAACCTTGCTTAGGTCATTACAGAGCTTATAAGCTGGGTTTGCTACTAGGGCTTCTCGCTCGGTGTTATAGGTATCAATACAAAGGGCAATGTTTTTGGCTAAATTCTCTTTAGAGAAGTTAAAGCTCCAATTATCTTTGCCTGTTACCACGCCTTGAGAGAAAAGCTCAAAGATTTCTAGCTCTAATTCGTCTTTGGCGTTTATGGCTAGGGGCTTTAGCTTCTGCCCTGTGCTACCCATAGGAGTGAAAGCCATAAAGCTATAATCGCGTTGATTTATCCAATCGTAATCTTTGTTTGGCGTGATGAGAGTGAAAAGCCCTTGGGCTTCCATAGATTCTATGGATTTGAAGTTTTGGATAATGTTTAGCTTAGTTTGGCGGTCTAGGTAGTCGCCGATGTCGTAGTAGTAGATTTTGGCTTTGCTGGGCGTTGGCTTGTCGCTGGATTGGGCGTGAGATTTTTCGCTTCGCTCAAAATGACAAAATGCACTAGATTCTGCCTTGTCATATTGAGCCTTTGTAAAAGGCGAAATATCTGTGCTAGGCAAGGCACTAGAATCTAGCTTCACAAAAAAGCATATCGCCACAGGGGTGCGTGAGCCAGAGTCAAAGAATTTGCCGCCTTCTTTGCGTGAAGTCTCGCCGGAAGTGCGTTGATTGCCCCTAAGATTAAAGATATAGATATAGTCAAACTCTGCTTCTAAGCACGCGCGCAAGCCATCATCGCTATTGCTATCTAAGAAACTGCCATTGACTACAAGCCCTATAATCCCCCCGCTCTCTCCTATCCTATCGCTCATAAAACGCAAGGCGCGTTTGAAGGAGTCAAAGCTGGTGTTTTTGGTGCTAGTGGCTAAGGACTTGGCTCGGTAGGTTTCGCTTATGCGTTTGTCAATATGGGGGGATTTTTCATTGGCGTTATCATCATTAGCGGACTTTTGCCCAGCGGAGTAAGGAGGATTACTCATAAAGATTTTAAACTCGGTGTTTTTAAACTCTTGGATTTTGGCGTAGTTTTTCTCCAAATAAGGGAGAGAATCTACGGTCGTTTGTGTGCCATCTTTACTACCGATGAAGCCTTTGGAGTCTGGGGTGTAGGTGTTGAAGGTGTCGGTGAATAGTAGATTATCAAAGAGCTTGATTTCTGTGGGCGATTCAGCTTTTGGTGCAGTTTTGTTGGATTGGGCGTGAGATTTTTCGCTTTGCTCAAAATGACAAAATGCACTAGATTCTGCCTTGTCATATTGAGCCTTTGTAAAAGGCGAAATATCTGTGCTAGGCAAGGCACTAGAATCCACTTGCGTGGATTTGTGGGTTGCTTCGGCGATTTCATCGCCTCGCAATGACGGAGAAAGGGCGTTGTCAAAAGTGGATTCTGGGGCTTGTTGTTTTCCATCACCACCTTGGGATTCTAAGGGGGGGGGGGGGTGTTTTCACGCCCAGCCTGTTTTTCTTCTTCAAGGATTCTAAGATTTGCGGTGGGGCTGTGGGAGCTTTGTGGATTTTGGGGAAGGTTAGCGAACTTGGCGTTCGTGCCTTTCACAAAATCCACAACACTGCCGCATTGCTCGCCCAAATCCGAATCCCCCAAAGCAACGAGTCTTTCGTGGTAGGTCGTGGCGATATTGATTTGTGCGATGTAATATCCCAGCAGCGTAATCTCATTTGCCCATAGCTCTTTGGTAAATTTAGATTCTAAATTAGAATCTAAATAGCCACTTTGGATAAGGCGGGTGATGAAAGTGCCTGTGCCTACAAATGGGTCTGCTATGTGGATATGCCTATCGCCCAGCGATTTGCCAAAGTGCTTTTGCAAAAGGTATTGAGTTGAGTGAATGATGAAATCCACGCCCTCTATGGGAGTATAGACTATGCCTAGCTTTTCTTGTGTTTTTTTGAATGCTTCTTTGAATAAGGTGTCATATAGATTTTTGATTAAGTTTTGTTTGGATTTGTCGCTTCTGGCATAGTGTGCACTCTCCTGCACAGAGGTGTAGAATTTCTCTAGTGTCTGTGTCTCGGCACTTAGCCCTTGCTCTAGGAGCTTACTGTGGAGCTTCTCTAGCTCGGCAGAGACTTTGTCAAAGGTGGCAAAATCAAGGCTTGGGAATATACAGGTGAAAATAGGCTTTGTGATGATGTGCTGGGCTACTAGGGCTATGGCTTCACTCTCGTTGAAGCTGGCGTTTAGGTTGCTCTGCAGAGCTTTACAAAATGTAGCAAAGAGCTTTTGTATCGCGGAGCTAGAATCTAGTAAGGCTTGTATGCGGAGCATTAGTTTTTGCATAATATCGCCGACTTTGCTTGCGTAATTTTCCCAATACTGCAGGTCGCCTAAGTTTTTAGGCACGGCGTTTTTCATCTCATTAAAAAGCTCTTCAAGGGTAAAAAGTGTGGCTTCTGGGAGCTCTGTTATACCACTTGAATCTGTCAATAATGACACAACTTCAGCAATTCTCGCTTCATCAATGAGCCGCTCATCGTGGCTTCTAAGGGCTTTGAGTGTATGCCATACGATTTTGAATTTATCGCCTTTAAGGGTTTTGTCGTAGTTTTTTATCTCTTCATCACTTAGCACTAAGGGCAAAATAATATAGCCATACTTCTTGCCTTCACTCTTTCTTATCGCTCTCCCCACGGCTTGCACTATATCTACCATAGAATCTCGCTTGTCAAAGAAACATACCGCATCAAGACTAGGCACATCAATGCCCTCTGTTAAGCATTTAGCATTACTTAGCACTCTGCATTCATCTCCATTATCACTTAACCAAAATAACTGCTCTGCTTTTTTGTAAGCGTTATGTGTGCCATCTATATGCCGCAAGATAATATTTCTGCTGATTTTAGGAAACTTCTCTGTGACAAATTTTGAATTTCTAATACTAGAGTGATAAACTACTGCCTTTTTCATAGGCTTTGTGTCATCTTTATAAGCTTCGTGTATGCCATTTTCATCAACAAAGCTCATATTGATTTTATTTAAAGCATTTGCAAAGGAAATCATTTTTCCTGCATTTTCTATAGTTAATTTTGAATTTTCTTGAGCTTTGGTGAGTTTGCCTAAATACTCGGCTAAATATTCTTCGCGTATATAGCTAATCACCACTCTAAAATCGCTCAAAAGTTTTTCGCTTATTGCTTTACTGAACTTAAGCTCATAAATCTCTTTGCCAAACAAAGTCTCATCGTCCATTGAAAAAAGCAGTAAATCCTTGCCCTTGGACTTTTTGCCAAGCTCATCTTTTGCCTTAGAAGAGTAGATTCTAGGCGTAGCGGTAAGATAGAGACGGTATTTTGCTTTAAGGAGAGTATTATCGTGGGTTTTCTGCCATACACTTATATCTTTAGCATTCCATTGCTCATCAAGCTTCTGCACGCCGGCGGTGCGGTGGGCTTCATCATTTATTATGAGTTTAAACTCTTGGTTGAAAAGCTTTTGAGTTTCTATGATGACATCTATGCTTTGATATGTAGAGAATATAATAATTTTTGGATTTTTGTAGTCTTTTGAATCTTTTACTTTTAGATTATTGAGGGGGGGGGGGGGTGAAGTGAGAATTATCTACCTCTTTATGAAGTAGGTGAGCTATCTTTCTTGCTAAAACATTAGAATCTGTGGTGGGTGCGATATATAACTCATCACTATTCATATCTTCAGTATTTGTAGAGTTAGGTAAGCCGACTTTATTATCACTACACACGGCAAAGACTTTATAAGATTTACTTAAAGATTGTGCGAAAAATTCTTTTATCATTTGATTGGTAAGTGCAAGACTTGGGGTAAAAAACACAGCAATCTCTCCGTCTTTTACTATATCATCTATGGTGCGGATAGCTAATAGACTTTTGCCTGTGCCACACGCCATAATAACTTTGCCTCGTGCATTATCCTGCTCTACAAAATGTTTTCTAATTGCTTCAAAAGCCTCTTGTTGATGAGGGCGTAATTTCTTTTTATCTTTTGATTGTGTCGTTTGCTCAATGGCATCTAGATTAATTTTTTGCCAATCAATTTCCAAATCTTTGAGTTCATTGTAACCAAAGGCTATTGCCTTAGCCTTTTCCCCATTTGCATTTTGCTCTAATGCCTTTCCAACTTCACCGCTTACACTCTTGCAAGTGTGAAAAATAAGAGATTGAGAAATCTTAAATATCTTGTCATTATTATCAACAAAACTATTAATCCCTAAAAAATTTTTAAAATCATTAAGTCTTAAACTATATGTGGGACTGAAAGCTTTACATTGCACAGCAAGGATTTCTTCTTCTTTACTTAAAATAACTATGTCTATACCAAAATCGTGGCGATTTATTTGAAACTTATCACTAAATTCATTCCACAAATATACCTCTTTGATATTAAATTCTTCCCGCAAAAAAGAATCAACTTGCAGAATTTTTTTAATTAACTTTTCAAATCTCTTACCCTGCTCAACATTAGTCTGCGTATTTTCACACAATACCCCAACAATCTCTTCAAAATTCATAACACTCCCTCCAAAGCCTATTCTAGTTCCTAGGATTATAGTCGGCTTTAACAAATATTTCCCAAACTTATGTTATGGGCTTGACACTTCTCTCTCTTAGCATTTGCCAGATGATAATCACAACAGCCACATCAATCAGCACATCAGCAAGATTAAAAATCGCAAAATCAAACCAATAATGCCAATACACATAATCCACTACACCCCCATACATAAAGCGATCAAGGATATTTGATAACCCAGAACCGAGCAAGATTCCAAGTGGAATGTAATGTTTTACAAAAAAATCACTCATTAGAGCAAAAAGCAATAAAGCAAACAAAAATAGAATCTGAATATACTTTAAAGATTCGGCTAAAAAGCTAAACATAGAAAATGCCACGCCTGTGTTATACACTAACGCCTTGCCGCCAATGCTTAACGCCTGACTATCCCACGCAAAGCCATTTAGCATAATATTTTTTACCCACTGATCCAGCCCAAGACTCATACAAAAAAGCAAGATAAAAATAAGAATCTGTGCTTTTGAAATAGATTTAATATATCGCATTGAAAGCATATCAGCCCCTTACATAGCCTCTTTAAAGTTGCTTTTGAAAAAACTCTACAAGGCTTTTCATCTGCTCACTTACGATTTTAGAATCTCTGCCTTCTATCAAGATTCTAAGCTTATTTTCCGTGCCAGAATATCGCACGAGATGACGATTGCCACTTTTGGTAATAGAATCTAGCTTCTCTTGCAAACCAACAATGCTTTCAAGCGGCTTTTTTTGAGAGACTTGGAGATTGATAAGCTCACTAGGATAAAGCTCAAAGGGATTAAGCGTATCTTTAGCATTCTTACCACTTTGTAACAAAAGGGCTAAAACTTGCAATGCACTCACCAAGCCATCGCCCGTTTTAGCATAATCGCTAAAGATGATATGCCCACTGCTCTCGCCTCCAAAATTAAGATTAAACTCTTGCATTTTATCCCACACATATTTATCTCCTACATTGCAGCGATGCAAGGTAATATGATGATTTTTGAGTGTTTCTTCAAGGGCTAGATTACTCATTAGCGTGGCGACAATGGCGTTATTTTTTAACGCCTTGATACTTTGCTGATACAAGGCTAAAGCCCCAATGAGCTTGTCGCCATTAACGATATTGCCTTCATTATCCACCACCACAAGCCTATCGGCATCACCATCAAGGGCAAAACCCACATCGGCACGATAAGTTTTAACCTTTTCAGCCAAGCCATCTGGATGCATAGCCCCACATTGTTTATTGATATTAAAACCATTGGGCTCATCATTTATCGCAATGACATCTGCCCCAAGCTCACGCAATACAATGGGTGCGACACGATATGCCGCTCCATTAGCACAATCACACACGATACGCAAACCACGCAAGGCAAGATGCTTTGGAAATGAATTTTTAATATGCACGATATATCGCCCCACCACATCATCAATACGCTTTGAGCTGCCAATCTCTTCGCCACTTTTTAATGCCGCTTGCAAAGAAGTGGCATTATGATAGAGAGATTCTATACTTTCTTCTTCTTCTGGGGCGATTTTATAGCCAAAATGGTTGAAAAATTTGATTCCATTATCATCATAAGGATTATGACTTGCACTTATCATTACCCCTGCATCACAACGCATATCTTCTGTGAGAAATGCCACTGCGGGAGTTGGCATAGGACCGATTTGAATCACATCATAGCCCACAGAAGTAAGGCTAGACACAAGGGCATTTTCTATCATATAGCCACTGCGGCGAGTGTCTTTACCTACAAGAATCTTATTTGTCAAAGAATGTTTGCGGAAGTGAATCCCAGCACTAGAGCCCAATGCAATAACACTTGAAGGCGTAATCACTTCTCCTGCCTTACCTCGCACACCATCAGTGCCAAAAAGCTTTATCTCTTTTGCCTTTGCTTCCTTTTTCATCAAAACTCCTTTGTGCTTTTAAACTGCGTTTAATCAAACTTTTGGCAGAATTTTGCCTTAATTTTTTTTAAAAAGGACTAATGAAAAATGGCAAATCACAAATCTGCGGAAAAACGCATTCGTCAAACCAAGACAAGAACTGAACGCAATCGCTACTATAAAACGCGTATTAAAAACATCGTGCGAGACCTAAGAGAGGCTGTTGCAAGTAAAGATGTAGCCAAAGCCCAAGAAGCATTAAAAATCGCCAATAGGGAATTACACAAATATGTAAGTAAGGGGATTTTAAAGAAAAATACGGCTTCACGCAAAGTCTCTCGCCTTAACGCAAGTGTGAAAAAACTTGCTCAATCTGCCTAATTTTATTTAACTAACTTCAAAGAGGTTGAATGCTTGTTGATAAACTCAAGCCCATTGTGGCAAGGTATGATGAGATTTCAAGCCTCCTACTTTCCCAAGAGATTCTATCCAGTGTCAAGCAACTCACACAATTGAGCAAAGAACAAAGCGACATAGAGCCTATTGTCCAAAGTGCGAAAATGTATTTTTCCGTGCTTGAAGGCATTGCGGATAATAGAGCCTTGCTTGAAGATAAAGAGCTAGGAGAGCTTGCTAAGGAAGAGCTAAAAGAGCTAGAATCTAAAAAAGCAGAGCTTGAAGAAGAGATTAAACTTCTTTTGATCCCAAAAGATCCCAATGATAGTAAAAATATTTATCTTGAAATCCGTGCAGGGACAGGCGGAGATGAGGCGGGAATCTTTGTGGGCGATTTATTTAAGGCGTATTGTCGCTATGCAGATTTACAAAAGTGGAAAGTTGAGATTATCAGCTCAAGTGAAAATAATGTGGGTGGCTACAAGGAAGTTATCGCGCTTATAAAAGGGCAAGGATCGTATTCTAAGCTCAAGTATGAGGGTGGCACCCACCGCGTCCAACGCGTCCCAGAGACAGAATCTCAAGGGCGGATTCACACTTCAGCCATCACCGTAGCGATAATGCCTGAAGTTGATGATGTGGAGGTGAATATCAATCCAAGCGATTTAAAAATTGATGTCTTTCGCAGTGGCGGACACGGCGGACAGAGCGTAAATACGACAGATTCAGCGGTGAGAATCACGCATATCCCAACGGGCATAAGCGTATCTATGCAAGATGAAAAATCCCAGCATAAAAATAAAGATAAAGCCTTAAAGATTCTAAAAGCCAGACTTTATGAAGCCGAGCTTGAAGCACAAAATGCCCAAAACAAAGAAGCCCGTAAAACACAAGTGGGGAGTGGTGATAGAAGTGAGCGAATCCGCACTTATAACTACCCTCAAAATCGTCTCACAGACCACCGCATCGGCTTGACACTTTATAGCCTTGAAGAGATTATGCTTGGTGGTTTGCTTGATGAATGTATCAATCCACTCATCGCCCACGCTCAAAGTCAAGCTATGGGTGCAGTGGAATAGCAATGCAAAAGCCTATCAAAAAAGTGTATTTTTGCGATGGAGCGGTTGAAGGAAAGATAGTAAAGATTCTAAAAAAGCATTACAATCTTATCTTCACAGATAGAGATCCAGACTATATTTTTTATTCTGTTATGGGTGAAAAACATATTGAATATGATGGGATTAGAATCTTTAGCACGGGCGAGAATGTTCGGGCGGATTTTAATTTTTGCGATTATGCTATTGGGTTTGATTATATACAGTTTGATGATAGATATTTGCGTTATCCACTCTATCTTCACTATACAAAGGATATGCAAAAAGCAAAAAACAAACATCTCGCAATAAACACACAAACATTACAAAACAAGGATAGATTCTGCACTTTTGTTGTCAGTAATGGCAAGGCAGATGAGCTACGCACACAATTTTTTGACTTCCTAAGTCAATATAAACACATAGATAGTGGCGGAAAGTATAAAAACAATATTGGCAAACCCATAAAGGACAAATCAAGCTTCCTTGCAATTGGGAAATTCAACATTGCTTTTGAAAATTCAAACACCAATGGCTACACGACAGAAAAGCTTATTCAAGCCCTTAGTTCGCAAACTGTGCCTATTTATTGGGGAGATGAATGCGTTAGCAAACCTTTAGATTCAAGCGGGGGAGGGGGGGGGGTAAATCCAAAGGCTTTTATACATATTAAAAGTGTCAATGATTTTGACACAGCACTTGAAAAAATACAAAAACTTGATAATGATGATGAAGCCTATCTCTCTATGTTAAAAGAGCCAAGTTTTTTAGATTCCAATCACGAAGAGATTTTTGATGAAAGGCTTGAAAATTTTTTACTCCATATTTTTAGCCAACCTATCAAAAAGGCTTATCGTAGGGGTTTTGGACAATGGCGATATAATCTTGAAAAAAGATATAAAAAATTCCAAAGAGCAAGAAAAATAGCCAACGGCTTTGCAAATATTTTTAAAATACCCATTCAAAAACTTAGAACATATATTAAATATTAAATCTTTTTGATGCTATGAAACTTTCTCATTTATAAGGCTTTCTGGCTATATCACAAATACAATGATTGCAACCTATCTCCAACCTATCTCCCTTCCACTTCAAAAAATTTTGTTGTCTTTACCATAATACGAATAAGTAAATAAAACACAGCCGAGATAATAAACAAATATGTCAAAATAGAATCCGGTGCAATAAACTCTACACCCCCCCCCCTCTGCCAATTTACAATCACAGCAATTATATAGTGAAACACAAAAAGCGAAGATGTTAAGCCAAAAAATGAATTATATTCTCGCCTTATCATTGAGCGAAAGGAAAAGTCCATATCACTTGGAATATAACCACTTAACTTTGGAAAAAATGGCGGGGTTTTCAAAGTCCAATCAATATATTCTTGACCAAATTTTACACGCAAAAAACTCTCTTCAGCAAAGATAATTCTCTCATAATAGAGCCAAAAACTCAAAGCAAAAACTACAATAAAGAGCCAATTACCAAGCAAAATAATCGGTGCAAGCATCATTAGGAAATTCCCCAAGTAGAGTGGATTACGACACACAGAGTATAAGCCAGTATGATTAAGCACACTAGCTTTTTGCTCTCTTGTATTACGCCCTGAAGTATCACGAGGCACAAATCCAGCCACCCAGATTCTAACCCCCTGCCCAAGCAATCCCACAAAAATTGCAACAATAACCAAAGATGTGTTATACACCCCATCACAATACAAATAAGTCTCGGAAGTCAAAATTACCAAAATAAAAAGTGGTAAAATACAAAAAGGCAGATAGCTCCTATAACGAAACAAAATATCGCCTTGCGTTTTTAGCTCTTCTTGTAATGCCATATTCTTTCCTTTAAATTATCTTATTGACAATTCACACACTCTACACTTCTATCTATCATATCATCTTTTTCAATCTCAGGACTTTGTGAGCGGAGATAATAAGTGCTTTTTAGCCCCAACCTCCAAGCAAGCATATAGATGTCATTAAGCATTTTCCCACTTGCCTTATCAAGCCTTACAAAGACATTTGTGCTTTGTCCTTGATCTATCCATTTTTGACGAACTGCCGCAGCCTTAATCAATAATGTTTGATCAATATCATACGCAGATATGTAATAATTCCAAGTATCTGCACTTAAATGAGGCACAACAACAGGAATCATTCCGCTAAGATTCTCTTCTAGCCATTTTTTACGATACACAGGCTCAATAGTCTGCGTTGTCCCAACAAGAATACTAATAGAACTTGTAGGTGCAATCGCCATAAGATAGCCATTTCTTATACCTTGCGTTTTTACTTTTTTTCGCAAAGATTCCCAATCACATTGTTGCGAAAAAAGCCCACCTCTATCAACAAGCTTTAATGCCTCCTTACTCGCCAAATCAATAGGCATTATCCCCTTACTCCAGTTACTGCCATCAAATTGCGGATATTTACCCTTTTCTTGTGCTAAATCTGAGCTAGAACTAATCGCATAAAAACTAATAAGTTCCATTACTTCATCAATCTTTGCCAAATGCTCATCACTCCCCCACTCTATCTTAGCACACGCAAGCATTTCAGCCTCGCCCATCACACCAAGCCCAATGGCACGATTTTTTTTATTTGTAACCTTTACCTTGCGATTAGGATAAAAATTAAGATCAATCACATTATCAAGCATTCTAATCGCAATAGGCAAAACACGCTCAATATCCTCTTTTGTGTGAATCTTACTAAGATTCACACTCGCTAGATTACATACTGCCGTATCCCCACCTTGTGCAATACGCGTTGTAATAAAGACTTTTTTGCCCAGCAAAGAATCTACGCTTGTAATTTTATTTGCCGCCTTACGCACACCATTATCAAGCTCTACTTCTTGCTTTTCATCATATATCACCTTTGAACCATCATCAAATTCAACTTCCACAACATAATGATTTGGATTCGTGTTTTGAAAAATCTCTGTGCAAAGGTTTGAGCTGCGGATAATCCCAGCGTGTCCATTTGGATTAGCACGATTTGCATTATCTTTAAAGCACAAAAATGGCAAACCAGATTCAAAATAATTCGTTAGAATCTTTTTCCACAAATCTTTTGCCACAACACGATGTTTTAAGATATGTTCATTTTGTTCGTATTCAAGGTATTTTGCTTCAAACTCCTCTCCATACAATTCCGTAAGTTCAGGGCATTGATAAGGATCAAAAAGTGTCCAAAACTCATTTGCCTCAACTCGCTTCATAAACAAATCACAAATCCACAATGCGGGGAACAAATCGTGCGCTCTCCTACGCTCTTCACCACTATTTTTACGCAAGTCAATAAACTCAAACACATCATTATGCCAAACTTCTAAGTATGTCGCAATCGCTCCCTTGCGTGTACCTAGCTGATCCACAGCAATCGCCACATCATTAGCTATTTTCAAAAACGGCACAACGCCACCAGCTGCATTTTTATGTCCATCAATATAGCTTCCAAGCCCACGCACTTGGCTAAAATCCCAGCCTATACCGCCACCATACTTACTTAAAAGTGCCATTTCTTTATACGCATCAAAAATTCCCTCAATATTATCCGGTGTGCTACCAATAAAGCAAGAACTTAGTTGATGTCGCGTTGTGCGGGCATTTGCTAAAGTTGGTGTCGCACAAATCACCTCAAATTGAGAAATCATATCATAAAACTTCACCGCCCACGCATTACAATCATTTTCATTTTGAGCTAAAAACATAGCAATCGCCATAAACATATGCTGGGGCAACTCAATGGGCTGATTATTAGAATCTTTAAGCAAATACCTATCATATAGCGTTTTAATACCTAAATAATTAAACTGCAAATCGCGTTCAGGCTTAATATGAGAATCTAAAAATGCTAAGTCATATTTTTCTTTAATCCCACGAAGCAATCGCCCCTCATTTTCCCCTTGAATGAAGTAATCTTCAAGCTTTTTATAACCCGTCCAGCCCGTTACCTTATGATACAAATCATACAAAAACAAACGAGCCGCGACAAAGCTCCAATTTGGTGCATCAACATCTATCTTATCCACGGCTGTTTTTATTAAAGTCTGCTGAATCTCTTCTGTCGTAATCTTATCTTTAAATAAAATTTTCGCATCAACCTCAAGCTCACTTTGCGTTACACCCTCTAAACCCTCAACTGCTGCAGAAGTGTGTTTTTGTATTTTTGAAACATCAAGCGGTTCTATACGCCCATTTCTCTTAACAACTGTGATTGTATCTAGCATTCTTTCCCCTTCTTACTTATATTCCACCAAATCATCAAGTGAGATTCTATATCTTGGTTGCTGTTCCTTGCCGCGATAGCCAAAGCACACAATAAGGCTCACTTGCTCTTTAAATGGATCAAGCCCATACAGCTTTTCTACCGCTCTTTTCTCATAGCCCTCAATATAGCAAGTATCAATCTCTAAGAAACTCGCATAGGCTACCATATAAGTTGCCATAATATAAGCCTGTTTGCTACTCCAGTGTGCTAGAGATTCTCCAGAATCTAGTCCCCGCTCTTTCAAGTATCCACCCAAACGATCACAAAATGCCTGATACGCACCCAAATCCATTTTGCGTCTAAAGGTATTTTGCTTTGTGTATTCACTCGGTGGGACTAAGTCATTTTGCAAACTTTTAAATATTACAACTTCACTTGCTGTTGTGATTTGAGGCTGATTCCAGCATAATGGACGAAGTGCTGCCTTTGCCTCATCGCTACGCAACACAAGTAATCTTGTAGGCTCTAGCCCAAAGGAGCTTGGCGATAATCTGCCCACTTCTAAAATCTCATCAAACACTTCTTTTGGAATCTTTTTATTCTCATCAAAAAGTTTGCACGAATGGCGGAAATATATAGAATCTAAAAACTTATTCATCACTTACTCCTTATGTAAATTTAAACAACACACAAAACCCTACTTCGCCTTTGCTCTCTTACGCATATTTGGCTCTAGAATCTTCTTGCGGATTCTAATATTTTGCGGTGTTACCTCTAAAATCTCATCATCTTCTATCCACTCTAATGCTCTCTCTAGTGTCAGTTCTCGCGGTGGCACAAGCTTAATGGCATCATCACTCCCACTTGCACGCATATTTGTTAAATGCTTTGCCTTAATGGGATTAACATCTAAGTCATTATCGCGGCTATGTTCGCCGATTACCATACCGATATATACTTTCGTTTGTGGGGCTACAAATAGCACACCCCGCTCTTGTATATTAAAGAGTGAGAATCCTGTTGCTTCACCATTTTCCATAGAGATTAATGCACCATTTTTACGCGATTCTACCCCACCGCTAAATGCCCTAAACTCTAAAAAGCTATGATTCATTACCCCCTCACCTTTTGTATCTGTCAAAAACTCGCTACGATAGCCAATAAGCCCTCGTGCAGGGATTTCAAACTCTAGCCTTGTGTAGCCATCACTCATAGGATTCATAGCTTTCATTTCCGCCTTTCTCTTACCAAGCTTCTCAATAATCGCCCCGCTAAAATCCTGCGGTGTGTCAATGACTAAATGCTCAAAAGGCTCAGTTTTCACGCCATTTTCTTCTTTCACAATCACTTCGGGGCGTGAGATACTAAACTCAAAGCCCTCACGCCTTAGATTCTCCGCTAAAATAGTGATTTGTAGCTCACCCCTTCCGCTTACCTTAAATTTCCCCTCACCCATCTCTTCACATCGCATAGCAATGTTTGTTTGCATTTCTTTTAACAGTCTATCTTTGATTTTATTTGCCGTTACATGTTTGCCCTCTAATCCCGCCAAAGGACTATCATTTACCGCAAAATACACGCTCATTGTGGGTTCTTCTAAGTGCATAGGATCAAGTGGCATAGGATTATTAGGACATACAATAGAATCTCCCACATCAACGGCGTTAAATCCAGCAATGGCTACAATATCCCCCGCTTCAGCAGATTCTATCTCTGTCCTTGCTAGTCCCATAAAGCCGATGAGTTTGCTTATACGCCCTGTCTCTTTCTCGCCATCGCTTTTTGCAAGCATTACATTCTCACCCTTTTTCACGCGTCCATTAAACACCCGTGCAATGCCAATTTTACCTACATAGTTATCATAATCAAGTGTGAAAACCTGCATTTGCAGTGGATTATCAGCACTTCCGCTAGGCAGTGGCACATACTCTAAAATCGCTTCAAACAATGGCTCAAGATTCTTTTTAGCATCATTTAAATCTTTAATCGCATAGCCATCACGCGCAGCAGCATAAATCACGGGAAAGTCAAGCTGCTCATCTGTGGCGTCCATTGATACAAATAAATCAAACACTTCATCAACAACCCTATCTGGCTCTGCGGCAGGTTTATCAATCTTATTTACCACGACAATGGGGCGGATTCCAAAGCTAAGGGCTTTTTTGACGACAAATTTCGTTTGAGGCATAACGCCTTCTTGTGCATCTACAAGCAATAAGACGCCATCTACCATTTTTAGCACCCGCTCCACCTCCCCGCCAAAATCGGCGTGTCCGGGCGTGTCAATAATATTTATCTTTGTGCCTTTGTAGTTTATGGCTGTATTTTTTGAAAGGATTGTAATGCCCCTTTCTCGCTCCAAATCGTTAGAATCCATTACGCGTTCATCGACTTGCTCTCTCTCGCCAAATGTCCCAGACTGACTTAAAAGCCCATCTACTAGTGTAGTTTTGCCGTGATCTACGTGTGCTATCACAGCGATATTTCGTATATTTTGCATTGTGTTTTTCTGCTTTCATTTAAAAAATTAAAGGCGACATTCTATTATAGATTACCCTTAATAATCATTAAATATTTATCAAAATTGCCATTTTTCTCCTGTCTCACCACGAAGGATTTTTACACAAGATTTAATAGATTCTATAAGGTATTCAATATCCTCCAAAGTATGTGTGTAGTGGATACTTACTCGCAACCACATAGGCTTTTTATCCTTGCTCCCATTACCTAAAAGATAATGCCCATACGGACCGGCACAACTACAACCAGCACGCGTCTGTATGCCATATTTCTTGCTTAAAAGCATTGAAAGATTAAGAGGGGAGATTGAGCCAATATTAAAACTCACAATGCCGAGTCTCTCCACCTTTAAATCCCCATAAATACTGACCGCTGGAATCTTTTTTAGCTCGTGTAAGAATATCTCTGTAAGCACCTTTTCCCGCCTTTTTATCCACGCAAAGCCAATCTCATTTCGCAATGAATAAGCCAAAGCCGCACGCAGTAGCCCCAAAATGTTAGGTGTCCCAGCCTCCTCTCTTAAAGCCTCATCATCAATAAAAGAATGCGTCATATCACTAGCATACTCCATTGTCCCGCCTCCAGGAAAACTTGGTGGAATCTGCGTATCACACAAGTTTTTTCTTATTGCTAAAAGCCCACACGAACCAACCCCACCCAAAAGCTTATGCGGTGCGAAAAATCCAGCATCATACAAATGAGAATCTACTTGCATATAAGATGAAGAGCTTGCCATATCAAAGGCGATAGTGGCTTTATTTTCACGCAAAAGTTTGCTATAAGATTCTATGGGAGCAAGCAATCCTGTTACATTTGAAGCCACGCTTAAAGACGCAATGATTTTTTCATTTTTAAGATTCTGCAATATCTTTTTCAAATGCCCTACATCAGGTAGCCCTGCCTTGTCAAAGCCTATTTTGTGGATATAACATAGCCCTTCCCTAAAACTTATCTCATTTGAATGATGTTCAAACCCACTAAGCAACACATAAGGCAGATTTAAAGCCTTTGTTTGCTTATCATATACCCGCAGTTTTTCAAGCAATGGATTTTGTGAAACACAATTTTTTTTATCATCTAAGCCTTCACTTCCTTGAAAAAATGAATCAAAATGTGCCAAACTCTTTGGAGATATATATATCCCCATAAGCTCTTGGAATTTTTTAATCCCAAAGCTCGCTCCACTCCCTCCAGCAATCAATACAAACTCATCATCTAGCCCCAACATTCTTTTTAATCGCTCTTTTGCCCTTTCATAAATTATACTCATAAATGCTGAATGCGTGGCAAAACGCGAATGGGTATTAGCATAATAGGGCAAAATAGAATCTATGCGTTTTTCAATCTTTTTATACGCCAAACCCGAAGCGGTAAAATCAAAATAACGCTGTCCTTTAATAAGAATGGTATTTGCCCGTAGCTGTGTGAGCAAATCGCCATCATCAAGCAACGGGGCAAACAAACAATCTAAAAGCCTATCATAATGTCGCTTTTTATAAATCTGCATTATTCCTACTCCTATCATTTCTTATTGCGTACAGCATTACACAAACCCATACAAAATCGCAGATATTTTAGAATCTTTGCTTTCATCTGGATATGAAATCTAGCAATCATTAGAATCTACCAACAACTTACCAAAAGTCTGTAATGTTACTTTATGTATCGCTTTTAAACATATTTTCCAAGTGCCACATACAAAAAGCCTATATACACGAATATATCAGCCAAAAACTACTTTGAAAAATGACTTAAAATCCGCACAAACACAACACAAAAACAAATAACTTAAAAGAATTTTGGGAAGTTTTGAAGCTCACTTTTGGATAACTTTCACTTTACTTTCCTGCTTGTTTGGTATTTTTGTTATACAATTTGAGCCAAACCATTATACAGAGTTTTGGTTTCTACATAACAACACAAAAAAAGCAAGGAGAACGCAAATGAGAGAAGAATTTGAGCAATTCATCAAAGACTACGAGACACACAGCAAGGAACGCACTGCACAAGGCATTCCACCTTTGCCTTTGAGCCTAGCCCAAACACAAAATGCCATTGAAATGTGTAAAAATTCTAGTGTAAGTGCCGAGTATAAGGCATTTGCAAAGGAACTTATTATCCACAGAGTGAATCCGGGCGTTGATACTTCAGCACAGCTAAAAGCGGAGTTTTTAGGTGCAATCTTGCTTGAAAATAAGCAAGATTGGGGCTTTAGCCAAGCCGAAGCAATCACATATCTAGGCACAATGCTTGGGGGTTATAATGTCGCTCCTCTCATTAAAGGGCTTTCTCTTAGTGATAACAATCTAGCAAAAGCCTGTGCAGAAGCCTTAAAACATACACTTTTAATTTATGATAATTTTGAAAAGATTGCTGCTTTAAACACTCCGCTTTCACAGGGGATTATCCAGTCTTGGGCAGATGCAGAGTGGTTTAAATGCAAAGAGGGCTTACAAGAAAAGATTAAAGTATGCGTATTTAAGGTTGATGGCGAGACAAATACAGATGACCTAAGCCCAGCAGGAGATGCTTTTACACGAAGTGATATTCCACTTCACGCTAAGGCAATGCTAAAAAGTCGTATAGAAAATTTTGAATCTCGCATTGAAAATGCCAAGAAAAAAGCACAAGAAAATAACGCCATTGTAGCCTATGTGGGCGATGTAGTAGGAACAGGAAGCAGTAGAAAATCTGCGTGCAATTCCATTATGTGGCATTTTGGCAAAGAGATTCCATTTATCCCAAATAAAAAAAGTGGTGGCATTGTCATTGGTAGCGTAATTGCACCCATTTTCTTTAATACTTGTGAAGATAGCGGTGCGTTGCCAATCGTAGCTGATGTGAGCAAGCTACAAGATGGCGATATTATTGAGATTGACACACTTAAGGGCGAGATTAGCAAAAATGGTGAGGTTGTAGCAACTTTCACGCTCAATCCCGTAACACTCGCTGATGAAATCCGATCAGGCGGTAGAATCCCACTCATCATCGGCAGAGGCTTAACCGCAAAGGCAAGGGAATATCTCAAGCTACCCAAATCTAGCGTGTTTAAAGAAGCTAAACAACCAGCTCCAAGCACAAAAGGCTATACATTAGCACAAAAAATGGTAGGTCGTGCTTGTGGCGTTGAAGGTGTGCGTCCGGGCAGTTATTGTGAGCCAAAGACAACAACCGTTGGTAGCCAAGACACCACAGGTGCGATGACACGCGATGAGATTAAGGAACTTGCCGCATTAAATTTTGGAGCGGATTTTGTATTGCAAAGCTTCTGCCACACCGCAGCCTATCCAAAACCAGCTGATGTAAGCTTACACGCCACTTTACCAAACTTCATCTCCGAGCGTGGTGGTGTTGCTCTGCACCCAAAAGATGGCGTTATCCACTCGTGGCTTAATCGTATGTGTTTGCCAGATACGGTTGGGACAGGCGGAGATTCTCATACGCGTTTCCCTATTGGCATTAGTTTCCCAGCAGGAAGCGGACTAATCGCGTTTGCTGCGGTTACAGGCTCTATGCCACTTGATATGCCAGAATCTGTGCTTGTGCGGTTTAAAGGCAAGCTCAATCCGGGTATTACACTGCGTGATTTGGTTAATGCTATTCCCTATTATGCGATTAAGCAAGGGCTTTTGACCGTTGAAAAGAAAGGTAAAAAGAATATCTTTAGCGGACGGATTCTAGAGATTGAGGGCTTAGGTGATTTGAAAGTTGAACAAGCCTTTGAGCTAAGTGATGCGAGTGCGGAGCGAAGTGCAGCAGCGTGTAGTGTAAGGCTAAATAAAGAGCCGATTATTGAATATCTTAGCTCAAATATTAAACTTATAGAATCTATGATTAAAAATGGCTACCAAAATGCCGAAACATTGCAACGCAGGGCAGATAAAATGAAAGAGTGGATTAAAAATCCTGTGCTTTTAGAGCCAGATAGCGATGCGGAGTATGCAGCCATCATTGAGATTGATTTGGCTGATATTAAAGAGCCTATTCTTGCGTGTCCAAATGACCCAGATGATGTGGCGACTTTGAGTGAGATTCACGCTAATCCAAAACGACCTAAAAGTATTGATGAAGTCTTTATTGGAAGCTGTATGACAAATATCGGGCATTTTAGGGCGTTTGGTGAGATTGTCAAAAATGAAGGGCAAAGCAAAACGCAAATTTGGATTGCCCCACCGACAAAAATGGACGAAAAACAACTCACAAAAGAGGGATATTTCTCACTCTTTGGTGCAGCAGGAGCTAGGCTTGAAGCTCCGGGTTGTAGTCTATGTATGGGGAATCAAGCACGAGTGCGAGATAATGCTGTGGTATTCTCTACTTCAACGCGAAACTTTGATAACAGAATGGGCAAAGGTGCACAAGTCTATCTTGGTAGTGCGGAGCTTGGCGGAGTGTGTGCTATGCTTGGTAAGCTTCCAACAGCTGAAGAGTATCTACAAATCGCCCCACAAAAAATTGATGATAAGAAAGAAAATATCTATACTTATCTCAACTTCCACCTTATGCAAGATTTTGCTCTCTAAATACCTAGAATCTAGCCTTAAATCTACAAGGCTAGATTCTATATTTTCATTTAGCTCCACATTGAAGCCATATTTTCACGCAATACAAGCTCTTTCTCTCATAAAAACTTCTAATTTCTTTTAAAAATTAATGTATAATGCCACTTTACAAACGAGAATCTCCCCTTTTAAGGATTTTTATGAATAATACTATCCAAATTGATGTGCGTGATTTACCCTGCCCTGAGCCTGTTGTTAAGGCTAAAAAAGCACTCGTTGGTGTCAATGAGCATTCCTTAAAACTCCATAGTTATGAAATTATCGGCAATTCCCCTTCATCAAAGGAAAATCTTAGCCGTTTTCTTAAGACTGAAGGTTTTGAGTTTGAGATTGGGCTTGGGCGAGATGAGCAGTTCATCATCTTTCTTAAAGGTAAGGTGGGTAAGCTTAGCAAAGAATCTAAGGATAAGATCATTCCCAAAATGATGCTTATTAAAAATGATCGCGTAGGCGAAGGGGAGCTTGGCGGTATGCTGATAAATGGCTTTATCAAATCACTTTTGCAAACTGAAGTTTTGCCACATAAGATTCTCTTTATCAATCGCGGTGTTTTACTTACAACGGATAACAAAGAAGTAGATAATGCAGAAATTGTGGAAGTGTTAAAAGAGCTTGAAAAGCAGGGCGTTGAGATTTATTCCTGCGGCTCGTGCTTAAGCTATTTTGCTTTGACGGAACGCCTTAAAGTCGGTATGATAGGCAATGCCATAGATGGTGTGCAAAATATGCTAACAAGCGATAGTCTCATCTCTCTTTAATTTTATAATAGGATTGTATATGGCAGATTCAGATTTAACGCAACATATTCAATGTGCTGGGTGAGCGGCTAAAGTCGGTCTGGAAGATCTATCACAAATCTCTAGCCAACTCACCCAAAAGCCAAGTCCGTTGTTACTTGCAGGGTTTGAAAACAATGAAGATTGTGGCGTTATACTCTATAATGAAAATGATGAATACGCTATGCTTTCAAGTGTGGATTTTATCACGCCTGTGGTTGATGATCCTTATATTTATGGGCAAATTGCTGCGGCAAATGCGTTAAGCGATATTTTTGCTATGGGGGGCATTGCAAAAAGTGCTTTAAATCTGCTGATGTGGGATAGCACACATTTTGATGTCAAAGTAGCAAATGCTATTTTAAAAGGTGGGCTAGATAAGATTACCGAATCTGGAGCATTGCTTCTTGGCGGACATACGATTAAAGATACCGAGCAGAAATATGGACTTTCTGTCAATGGAGTGGTGCATAAGAATAGAATCTGGCGGAATAATACCGCACGAGAAGGTGATGTCTTAGTGCTGACGAAGCCGCTTGGGAGTGGGATTCTCACCACGGCAATTAAAGCAAGAATGCTTCACAATCAAGAAGAAGTTATAAAATCAATGGCAATGCTTAATCTCTATGCAATGCAAGTCGCTCAAAACTATGAGATTCACGCCTGCACTGACATTACAGGCTTTGGGCTTATAGGACACGCACTTGAGATGTGTCGTGCAAATATGATAAAAAAATCATCTTATCCTTTGCCAGATTCCACGCAAAATTCTCCTTATGATAAAAGCATACTTTTTTACACGACACAGATTCCACTTTTTGAAAACACAAAAGAGCTGTCAAAAATGGGAATTGTGCCGGGTGGCTCGTATGAAAATAAAAATGCCTTGTCCCATCAAGTGCAGATTCAATCACAAATAGATGATGATATTTTTTACTATGACGCACAAACTTCTGGCGGATTACTCTTTGCCCTGCCATTTGCTCAAGCTAAAGCATTTGCCTATGACTTACGCAAGGCTGGAATCGCTTATGCAAATATTGTTGGTGAGATTCTACCCAAGCGAGAAAAGGCTATTATTTTAGGCTAAAACAAAACTAGATTGACATCACACAAAAGAGAGTAAAAACAAGGATTTCATTAATTCTTCATAGATTCTGCCGATGTTCTCAACTAGAATCTTATTGGGCTTGGAGAATACTATGCAGTTTAATATGATAAACACTTTGGTGCGGAAGTTTTATGTTCTCAAAGAAGAGGGTTTTGTAGCAAATCAAAACTATAAAGATGATCTGCAAAATCTCCTTGCCAAAGAGGAATTTGCTATTTTTAACGCTATGTTTGAAGCTGATAATCTTGATAAAGCCATTGATAGTATCAAGCGTTCCTACACTAGTGGCAGGGCAAATAAGCAATATGTCATCAATATCTTATCAGAGCCAAAAATCACGCAAATCGCCTCTGTCTTACTCAAAGGCTCAAAGCCAGAAACCCTTGAAAAAGCTATCCGCATAAGAGAAAATGTAGATAAAAATAGCGTTGTATTCCTAGATCTCATTAAGGGCATTGAAGAAAAACTTATCACTTTTCTTGTTTCACGCGTAAGTAAATTCCCCCCTAGCACTTCTCCGGATGATTATCTTAAAACTCTCGCCCAAAAGGAAATCAATATCAGCAATGTTGCACGGTATTTTGGTGGCGATTTTGAAAAAGCCTATCTTGATGATAAGGGTGTGGGCAAGTCATATTTTGAGTTTCTTACCTGCAAGGTGCTAATTAAGTATAAGTTTATGAATATAGAAGACGCTCAACGCTTACTTCTTGTATTTATTTGGAACTCAATCCCTGTCTTTAGGACAAAAACCCACATTACATCTGTGGGCAGTACACGCTAGGATTCTACTTTAGAACACAGTGTTGAATCTAATCCTATTTGCCCTATCATCTATCTGTTTTGCTCTATTTCACGCGTTTAGCAAATATATGCAAATCTAAATCACTAAGTTCAAACACTTCATTTACAGCAATATCTTGTAAAACGCAGACTTTTTGCTCCTTGCTTATTTGTGCGTATCCGTTCTTACATAGTGAGCGTGGATTACTCGCTTTTAAGGCTTCAAAAAGCCGCTCACATTCCATTTGTGCGTGAGTGAGCTTTCTTTCAAATGCCACATCTATAAGCATTTTTACCCTTTCAATCTCTCCTTGCTTTTTTTCTAAAATATTTCTAAAATTTTCCACAAATATTTGCCCTAGAGCCTGAATCTGCTCTCTTTTGTTTATATATTGCGATTGAAAATTATAGAGTTTAAAATACTCCTTGAGTTGCCCTATCAATCTCTGCTTCTGCCCCAAATACCTTTCAAACACGCTAGAATACGCACTCATCATCTCATCAATAATCCGCAAAAATTCAAACTTATCGGGCAAAAGCATTTCCATCGCCGCTGAAGGTGTAGGCGCTCGTAAATCCGCTACAAAATCGCTAATAAATACATCTACTTCGTGTCCCACAGCCGATATAATGGGTGTTTTAGCCCTGTATATCGCCTCTGCCACACACTCTTCATTAAACGCCCACATATCTTCCATACTGCCTCCACCTCGCCCTAGCACAATCACATCAAAGCCCTCCTTTGTGCCAAAAAAGCTATCGGCTAAAGCTAAATTTGCTACAATACATTCCTTAGCATTCTCCCCTTGCACGAGCGTATCAAAAAGCGTGATATGCACGAGATTCCATCTTTTTTGAGCCACTTTTAGCATATCTTCTTTTGCCGCTCCGGTGGCTGAAGTCAGCAGGGCAATGCGTTTGGGAAACTTCGGCATAGGCTTTTTGTGAAAAGATTCAAAATAGCCCTTAGTTTGAAGCTTATTTTTAAGATTTTCAAATGCCAAGGCAAACTCGCCAACCCCCGCAAGAGTAATGCTTTTACATAGAATCTGATATTCCCCTTTTTGTGTATAGACACTCACGCTCCCCATAATGACGATACTCTGCCCCACTTCAAGCGTAATCTTTAACCCCCTTGCATTTCCCTTAAACATCACACATTTGATATTTGAATCCTCATCTTTAATGCTTAAATAAATATGTCCGCTCGTATGCACCTTAACACTGCTAATCTCGCCTTGCACACACACATCTAAAAAAGTCTGCTCCAAAATCGCTTTTATCTGTGTGTTTAGCTCACTGACCTTCAAAGCTTTCATTAAACTTCCTTGATGAATAGTTGTTGTTTTATATTGACTTATCACAGATTCTACCACAGGCTAACTTTTAAAGACTTTTGCCATAAATCTATGGCATTTTTGCTATAATGACATCACATTTCCTAAAACTATCTTAAAATCAAAGGTTTATTATGACAGATAATGAGATTTTCCTTTGCTCTATTTGCAATGTCGCATCCGGAGACTGCCCAGAAGACTGCAAATACTGCACACAAAGTGTGCATTATGGCACACAGATTCAGCGTTATAAAAATAAAAGTATTGATAAAATTTTACAAGAAGCAAAGGCATTGCGGGAGTTTGGGGCTTTGGGCTTTTGCTTGGTTACTGCTGGTCGCAGTCTAGATTCTCAAAAATGTGAATACATTGCTAAAGTCGCACACGCCATTAAACAAGCTGATTTGGGGCTACATATCATCGCGTGTTGTGGCAGTGCGGATTTGGAATCGCTCAAATATCTTAAATTACAAGGTGTAGATAGCTACAATCACAACCTTGAAACCTCCAAAGATTTTTTTCCGCATATCTGCACCACACACACTTGGCAGGAGCGATTTGAAACTTGTGAAAACACACTCAAAGCCGAGCTAGGCTTATGTTCTGGTGGAATCTTTGGCTTAGGGGAGAGCTGGAGCGATAGGATTGAGCTTTTAAAGTCTTTGCAGATTCTATCTCCACATAGCTCACCGATTAATTTTTATATCCCTAATGACGCTTTGCCCCTGCCCCCGCAGACATTGAGCCAAGATGAAGCCCTAGAGTGCGTTACCCTTGCTAGAGAGTATCTCCCAAATACGCGTCTTATGATAGCTGGTGGGCGTGAAGTCATCTTTGGTGATAATCAAAAGTCCCTGTATGAAGCGGGGATTAACGCCATTGTGCTAGGGGACTATCTCACCACAGATGGCAAAGCCCCACAAGAAGATATTGAGCTTTTAAAATCTTATGGCTATATTCCAGCCGCACACTGCCACTAAAGGAGAATAAATGGATATACAAAAAGACAAGCTTATCCGCACATTTCTAGGTAAGACTCAAGAGGTTTTTACTCTTGTCTGGGATAAACTCAAAAGCATTTGGAACTTCGTAGCCGATAAGGAGCTAAGCTTTTATGCGGCATCTCTAAGCTTTTATACCATTTTTGCCATTATCCCACTATTAATGATTTTCTTTTCTATCTTTGTGAATCTCCCAAACTTCCAATCCCAAATTGAGCAAATCCGCACCCTTATCCTTTCAAATATCCTACCAACGCACACTGAAGTCATTTCTAGCTATCTTGATACTTTTATGCAAAACAGCTCTGCTCTGGGTATGATGGGGCTTGGCTATACACTTATTGCGTCAATTATGTTTTTTCGTAACTACGAATACATCGCTGCAAAGATGTTTAACTCCACGCCTAGAAAGTTTTTTGACTCACTTGTTATGTATTGGACAATGATTACACTTTTTCCTGTGGTTTTAGCCTTTTCAATCTACTTTAGTGGCGAGGTGCAAAAGACACTCAAAGGCACTGCGGATTTAAGTGTGCTTTTTGATTTAATCCCTTATCTGCTGACTTGGATTATGTTTTTCTTGCTTTTTAAGCTTTCAGCCAACAAGCCTTTGAAGATTCTAGCCCTGCTTGTCTCTAGTGTGCTTACCACAGCGGTTTGGCTTATCACAAAATGGGGCTTTGTGTATTATGTCTTTTATAATGAGACTTACAAAAGCGTCTATGGACCTATCTCTATTTTTCTTTTTATGATGTTATGGATTTATATCTCGTGGTTTGTATTGCTCTATGGAATGCGATTTTGCGAGGGCTTTGGGACAAACTTTGGCAAAACACTTGAAGAAAAATACGGCTTCACATCAACAGAAGTGTGAAAGTTGACTTTGTTATCTAAAAATCAATTTTGTTACGCAAATGCCATATCTCTTGCACGAGATAGAATCTCCTTGGCCCCTTTAGCAATAAAGCTTTGAGCGAGATTTTTACCAAGAGATTCTGCCTTTGCCTTGTCTTCTTCCAATATAGAATCCTCCAAGCTCTCCTGCAAAATTTCCTGCCCATTTGGCAATCCCACCATAGCCCTAAGCCTTAAAATCCCATTTTCATACATTGCTTGCACACCTATTGGCACTTGACAGCCACCCTCAAGTTCCCGCACAAAAGAGCGTTCCGCACTCACACACAACGCACTTCTCTTATGTGTAAGCCTTGAGATAGTCTCAAAATATGGGCTATCCTTTCTCATCTCAATACCCAAAGCCCCCTGTCCCATAGCAGGTATCATAAAATCCAAAGGCACAATATGGCAAATCCCCATATCATTTTTTTTCACATCAATGCCTAGCCGCTTTACACCCGCTTGAGCTAAGATAATCGCATCAAATACGCCATTTTTGAGCTTTTCTAAACGCGTTTGTATATTCCCACGCAAACTTAGCGTATCCAAATCCGCACGAAAAGCTTTAATCTGCATAGAGCGGCGAAGTGAAGTTGTCCCCACCCTAGCACCTTGCGACAAAGATTCTAAACTCTCATATTTCATACTTAAAAAACAATCCCTGCAATCCTCTCGCTCTGTAATTGCCGCCAAATCAAGCAAGGGCAATATCTCCACGGGCACATCTTTTAAGCTATGCACAGCTAAATCAATCTCTTTATCCAAAAGCTTTTGTTCTAGCTCCTTTGTGAAAAGCCCCTTGCCACCGATTTTTGCCAATGGCACATCAAGTATTTTATCGCCTTGCGTTTTGATAATCTTAAATTCTGAATCTAGCCGACATTCATCTTTCAAGCGATTTTTCACATATTGAGCTTGCCACAATGCCAACGCACTTCCGCGTGTGCCGATGATAAGTTTTCTATCCGCAACATTTTGCATTTTTACCCCCTTAGCTATTCCGCCCTAGAATCCCAAGCAGATTTTCAAGTATGTTTTCATCGCATTGAAGCTCAAACTTTTTTAACCCTTCACGCTTAATAAGCTCTAATCGTCCCTCATTTAAGCCCTTGCCCACAATCAAAGCAAATGAAAATCCAAGTAATTCAAAGTCTTTCATCTTTACACCAAATCGCTCATCTCTATCATCAAGCAAGACATCTATGCCCCTAGCCTTGCACTCTTCATAGATTTTTGTAGCAAACTCACTTTGTGCTATGTCTTTGACATTTGAAATAATAATGGCTAAATCAAAAACCTTAACTTCTTTACCCCACACACAGCCTAGCTCATCGCTTTTTTGCTCCAAAATTGCCGGTAAGATTCTAGATACGCCAAAGCCATAGCACCCCATAATCAAATCCTGCGCCTTGCCGTCCTTATCCAAAAATTGTGCGTTCATCGCGTGAGAATACTTCGTGCCAAGCTTAAAGATATGTCCCACTTCAATGCCCTTTGTGTAATACAACTCCCCATTACATTTAGGACACAAATCCCCCTCTTGTGTTTGAGCTAAGTCTGCAAAGTTAAGATTTTCAAATGTGTCTAAATCCACACCCACAAAGTGATAATCCTTTTCATTCGCTCCACAAATAAGCCCCTTAGCTTCTCTTAAACTCTCATCAAAATAAATATGGCTACTTTGCGTAATATACCCCAAGCCATAAGGTCCTATAAACCCAACCTCTAGCACGCCATTTTTTCCAGCTTGTGCTATCTCGCTAGATTCTGCATCTTCTAGGCTTATAAAGGAGCTATCCACACGATTAATGGTGTTGAGTAATTTTGTCTCTTCAATCTCATCATCACCCCGCACAAAGCCATACACAAGCTCAAAGCTCCCATCAGCCCTTAACGCCTTTTTCACAACAGCTTTTAAAAGATAGAATCTATCCACTTTAAAAAACTCGCTTAAAGATTCTATGCTTTTCACATTTGGCGTGTAGAATCGCCCAAACTCCGCTTTTGGCGGATTTTCATCATATTTTAGCTCACTTGGACGAGGGGAGAGACGCAAAGCCCTTGAGCTTATCTCAATATTTGCCCCATACTCGCAGTTTTTACACACTACAATCGTATCTTCCCCACAAGGAGCTAGCACCATAAATTCCTTACTTCCACTCCCGCCAATCGCCCCAGAATCCGCCTCTACAATTTTAAAATCCACACCTATGCGTTCTAAGATTTTTTTATAAGTTTGCTCCATTACATCAAACTCTCTATCCAAATCTTCAAAGCTACTATGAAAGCTATATCCGTCCTTCATAATAAATTCACGCCCACGCATAAGCCCAAAACGCGGACGCACTTCATCGCGGAACTTCGTATGAATTTGATAAAGATGAACGGGAAGTTGCTTATAGCTTTTCACACCATTTTTAGCAATGAAAGTTACCACCTCTTCGTGCGTAGGTCCTAGCACAAACTCATTCTCTTTCCTATCCACAAGCCGCAAAAGCTCTCGCCCATACTTTTCATATCGCCCAGATTCACGCCATAAATCCGCAGGGGTAACAAAACCCATTAGAATCTCCTGTGCGTTTGTTATATCCATTTCTTCCTTAATGATAAAACGCACTTTATCAAGGAGCTTTTTTCCAAGTGGTAAAAAGTTATAAATCCCACTGCCCACCTGCTGGATAAACCCACCTCGCACAAGATATTGATGACTTTTTAGCAGGGCATCTTTTGGGGCTTCTTTTAAGGTATTAACAAAAAGCTGTGAAAATCTCATATATCTTCCTTTACAATTGTGGTGTCTTTTTCGCATTTGTAGTTACTTAATATAACAACTTCATCGCCAATATCAAACATACTTTTCATCGCTTCAATGATAGGATCGCCCTGATGACTTTCACTTGCCTGTTTTAGTCTCATCGTGGGATTATGCAAAAAGCTATTAAACGCCCCGTGCAGAATCTTTTCTACATTTTGACGATACTCACTTGGTAAAAATCCTTTCTTAATCGCCCTATCAAGCTCTTTGAGCGAAGATTGCTTAGCTAAATAGCGGATATGTTTGATTATAGGCTCAACACTCAAAGTCTGCAACCAAGTAAAAAAATCTCTCGTATAAGATTCTAGAATCTTATGTGCTTCTTTAGCACTCTTATCACGCACACCCTTATGCTCTTTGACAATCTCTTGCAAATCATCAACGCAAAAAATCTCCAAATCCGCCATTTTTACAGATTCTATATCACGCGGCAGGGCTAAGTCAAACCATAAACGCTTGACTTGAGATGCTTTTACCATATTTGCTTTAATAACACACTCTGTCGCACTTGTCGCACTAAAAAGCAAAGTAAAGCTATTGAGAATTTGAAAGAGATTTTCAAAAGATTCTATATTGACATTCTTAGAATCTAACTCTTTAGCAAGATTATAAGCGTTTTGCTTTGTGCGAGAGATCAGTGTGATTTTCGCTCCTGCATTTAATAAATGCTTACACGCAAGGCGTCCCATTTCCCCACTGCCAATGACTAGGGCGTGAGTAGAATCTAGATTCTGCCCCATTTGCTTAAGCTTATGCTCTGCCATACGCACCGCTGTGGAAGCCACCGACACACTATGGGCTGAAATATCCGTCTCCTGCCGCACATTTGCCGCACATTTAAAGGCAAAATGCATTAAACGCGTCATATCCTTACTACATAGTTTGTTGTCAAAAGAGAGTTTATAGGCATTTTTGAGCTGCCCTGTAATCTGCGTTTCACCCACCACGAGGCTATCAAGGCTTGAAGCCACACCAAAAATATGATAAATCGCATATTCATTTAAACGCACAATGGCATTTTGCTCTATGAGTGCAGAATCTAAGCCTGTGTATTTTGCTAAAGTAGCGTATATGTGGCTTCTAGCTATTTTCCTATCATACATACTCACATAAATTTCAATGCGATTACAAGTGCAAAGCAAAATGCTTTCACTTATGCTTTCACTTTCATTTATTTCTTGTAAAAAGGGTAGAATCTTAGCTTGAGTGATGTTGAGCTTTTCACGCATAGCAATATCTGTATTTTTATGTGAAAAACTTATAACCATATATTGCGTTTTTTGTTCTTCTTGTCTTTGCATATCCACCCCTACACCCTTAAAATGTCCGCTCAATCATCTGCGTGATAATCTCTTGTAGTTTGGCATTACTCTCATTTGCCACAGCCATAAGGGCTTTGTTGGCATATACTTTTGCTTCATCTATGCTTTGAGAGATAGCATTGTGTTTTTGCATTCGCACTTTTATCCAAATCTCTTGCTCTTCACTTAATTCTGTTGCCCATAAACCTTGCACGATCTCACGCTCATTTTCATCTAGCTTTTCATACATAAGCATAAGCGGTAGCGTTACCTTACCTTCCTTAAAATCGCTCATTGAAGGTTTGCCAAGCGTTTTAGAATCTTGTGTGAAGTCTAAAATATCATCAATAATTTGAAAGGCAATACCTAGATTTTCGCCATAGATTCTATATATATTTTTATTTAGCCCCTTGAGTATTGCTCCGCACTCCGCTGCTGCGACAATAAGAGCAGCGGTTTTATTCCCACACATTTTGATATAAGCTTGTTTATCAATATGGAATCTTGAAGCAAGTGAAACATCTTCAATCTCGCCAATGGATAGTCTCACCACCGCTGAAGACACACTTTGGGCTAATCGCACATCAAGGCAGCTTAGCTCATAAAACGCCTTAGAATACAGCACATCACCTAACATAATGGCATTTTTATTCCCAAAAAGAGCATTGATTGATGGCTTTTGTCGCCGTGTTTGTGCCTCATCAATCACATCATCGTGCAAAAGTGAAGCACTTTGAATCATCTCTATTAACGCACACGCCCTTAAAGAATCTTCACTCACACCGCTAATAGCGAGTAAAAGCTTACTTCGTAGCATTTTACCTTGGCTAAGATGAGAGCTAAGATTCAGCACTTCATCATTGCCACATTCCTTGATATACATATCAATATACGCCTTAATCCGCTCCAACGCAAATTCCAAGCCCATCAATCCACTCCTTGTAAGAGATTTTCATCAAGCACAGATACGCCAAGCCCCTCAATATACAGCTTCAAATGTGCCTTCTTATCAGCAAAATCTTTAAAATACAAAAGTAGCTGCGGATCGTCTTTAAGCGTATTGTCCCCCCTAGCAAGCGGGATTCTAAAAGCATTGCGTTGATAGTCTTTATACAACACAACTTGATGATTAAACTTATCATAGCGGATATGCAACACAAGCCCTTGATTTTTAAACAATGTCCAGCGGAACTCTAGCTTTTTTTGCACATTACCTAAGTCAAAATTCGCACTATACACCTGCTCTTTTTTAAGCTCAAGACTCTTCTCCCAGCTCCATTGTGGAATCGCCCCATAAGCTTGTGCCATAAAAAACACAGCCCACACAATAAAGACAAACTTTGTTTTATTCATAATTTCCCAATATAGTTGCCATAGAAGTTATTGCAAGATTCTGTTTGCCACTTTCTATCTCTTCTTTACGCGTCTCATCAAAATAATACGCCTTAAAGGCTTTATCTACATCTACACCCTTTTGCTCCAAAAGTGCCTCATACACCACCACGCGTTCTAATAACCGCTCTAATTCCAATCCAACTAAAGTGGGCGAAGCATTGCGGATAATTTCCTGCCACTTTTGTAATGGACTTCCCTCAAAAAACGCATCTTCCATATCTGCCCTACTCCTTTATAGAATCTAGTCTTTTTAAAACTGCTTGTGCGTGAGCGTGGAGAGATTCACATTCTGCTAAAATCGCACAAGATTCTCCCATTTGCTTTAACGCATTGCGTGAAAATGAGATAATAGAGCTTCTTTTCATAAAATGCTCCACGCTCAAAGGAGAAAAGAATCTCGCACTACCACCCGTTGGCAGCGTATGGTTGGGACCAGCAAGATAATCGCCAATAGGCTCACTTGAATACTCCCCTAAAAATATCGCTCCAGCGTGTTTGATATAAGGCAATACATCAAAAGGTGAATGCGTTAGAATCTCCAAATGTTCAGCCGCTAGAGCATTTGCTATTTCTATGCTTTCATTTATATCACGCGTATATATCAAAACGGAACGATTTTCAATGCTTTTTTTAGCAATCTCATAGCGAGGCATTGTAGGCAGAATCTCATCTATCTGTGCTTTTACCTTTTCAATCAAGCCTATATCATCGCTTATAAGAATGGAGCTTGCCATTTCATCGTGTTCAGCTTGAGAGAGTAAATCATAAGCCACATATTGCGGGTTTGCACTCTTATCGGCGATTATGGCTATTTCACTAGGACCTGCCACCATATCAATATTAACTTCACCAAACACAAGCTTCTTCGCACAAGCGACAAAAATATTGCCCGGACCTGTGATAACATCTGCCTTTTTCACCCCATCAATCCCATACGCCATAAGCCCTATGGCACTTGCCCCACCGACTTTATAAGATTCTGTAATATTACATAAATGCAGGGCTGCTAAAAGAAGTGGATTAAGCTCATTATGTGGAGCAGGAGAACAAAGCACAATCTCCTTAACACCAGCAACAATAGCAGGGATTGCATTCATAAGCACCGAGCTTGGGTAGGCAGCCTTGCCACCGGGGATATATAGCCCCGCACGCTCCATAGGTGTAAGCTTGGATCCAAGCATAGTGCCATTTAGCTCACAATCAATCCAAGTTTGCTGTTTTTGCTTTTGATGAAAGGCGTAGATTCTATCATAGGCTAAATGCAGAGCATTTTTTAAATCTTTTGGCAAATCATCATAGGCTTTGGCACACTGCGTTTGAGAGATTTGCAAATCCTGCAAACTTTTTGCTTCCCACTTATCAAAACGAGCAATATGCCTTTGCAAAGCTCCAAAACCTTCATTTTTTATCTCTTCAAGGATACTCTGCACGATAGATGAAACCTCTCCCATATCCATCTTGCCACGCTCTAGAATCTTTACAAATTCTTTATCAAACTCACAAGTATGCGTATCAAGGATTTTCATTCTTTTCCCCATAATCAAAAAGTAAATGAGAATTATATATGGCAACTCTAAACAAACGCCCACTTACTCAAGGGCTTATCAAACAAATTCTTAAATACTTATTTTGTTTCACTCAACGCAAGATTCAAGATTTTGGAGTGTTTTATCGTATCAACTAACTCAATGTGGGAATTTAATGAGCTAAGATTCTAAGCATATAACCTAGAATCTTAGCTGTGGGAAAAGCGGATTTGAGGCTAAATCGCACAAAAAGGCATTTTGAGAATCTGGGCTGTTTTGGAACGCCACTCGTTAAAATGCGTGATTTTCTCCTCCAATGGTCGTTTATATGATGGTATCATCTCGGCAAGTTTATCTTTCCATTCACTACTTTTCATCTCTTCACCAAAACATCGCTCAAGCACTTGTAGCATAATATCCGCAGCTGTTGAAGCTCCCGGCGATGCTCCAAGCAATGCTGCCAAGCTTCCATCACTTGAAGTGATAACTTCCGTACCAAATTGCAAACTTCCCCTGCCCTTGCTATCTTTTTTGATAATCTGCACCCTTTGTCCAGCAAATAACGCCTCCCAATCCTCCAGCTTCGCATCAGGGAAAAACACATGAAGCTTACGCATTCTCTGCTTGTTTGACATTAGAATCTGCTTAATCAAATAAATCGTCAAAGGCACATTATCAATACCTGCTTGAAACATAGGCAAAAAGTTACTCAAACGCACAGACATAGGGAAATCAAGCAAACTGCCGTGTTTTAAGAACTTCGTATTAAATCCCGCATATGGACCAAAAAGCAACTCTTTTTTACCTTGAATAATACGCGTATCCAAATGTGGCACTGACATCGGTGGATCGCCAATAGACGCCTTGCCATATATCTTTGCATTATGCTTATCAATAACATCGCGATTTTTACACACAAGCCACAGCCCACCCACAGGGAATCCACCATAGCCACGCCCTTCGGGTATGCCACTTTTTTGCAATAATGGAAACGATCCACCACCTGCACCTAAAAATACAAATTTCGCCTTAACTTGCTTTTTTTCTCCACTCTTTGTATCTAGCACATCTAAGAGCCAAGCATTGCCCTGCTTGATAAGATTTTGCACTTTGTGATTCACATAAACATTAAAGTTATCCTTTTGGCTAAGCTTTTCTTTAAACTGCCTTACAATCTCGCCAAAATCCACATCTGTGCCTTCCTGCATATATGTCGCAGCAATGGGCTGATTCGTATCTCGCCCTTCAAGCAAAAGCGGAGCCCATTGCTTAATCTGCTCTTTATCTTCGGAATAAATCATATTTTTAAAAAGCGGACAGCTTGATGTAAGTGTCTCGTAGCGTTGCTTTAAATACGGCACGATATGATCCACCACAAAGCTTAAATGTGGCACGGGATTTAAAAAAGTCTGTGGTTCTTTTAAGATTCCAGTTTCTACACAATATGCCCAAAACTCCTTGCTAAGCTCATATTGCTGATTAATTCTTACCGCTTTTGAAATATCAATGCTACCATCTTCTTTTTTTGGCGTGTAGTTTAACTCACAAAGTGCCTGATGTCCTGTCCCAGCGTTGTTCCATACCATACTGCTTTCCAACGCCACATCATCAAGCATTTCATATACACTAATATGTGCTGAAGGCTCAAGCTCTTTTAGCATTGCTGCTAATGTCAAGCTCATAATCCCTCCACCAACTAAAACTACTTCTGAATCCTCGCTCATTTCCTTGCTCCTTCCTTATATTCACGCTTTGGGCTAGGCTTATATAAGCTTAAATGCTTTGTGCGTTAGGGGATTATTATGTATTGAACCTGCATTTGAAGTTCTCTTTATGTTAGGACATTTTTGTAAATGAGTATAAAAAAAAGTAAAATAAAAGAATAACTTTGTTACCAAAATCACTTTTTTACATACTTGCTTTAGAAAAATGGGAGAATTTACCACATTTGCTGAACTCTCCCGTGAGACTTGAGAGAAGATTCTAAGGCTAAAATTAAAGCTTCACTAAATTTTTACGCCCACATACAATGTGGAAATATTCGCACTATATGACTTTACGAAGTAGCTTTTCACGCCTCTATCTAAAAGCTTCTGTGCGAGTTTTTCACTGCTTACAAAATGCTGTATAGAATCTGGCAAATATTTATATGCCGCATAGTTTTTTGACACAAGCCCACCCACTAAAGGCAGAATCTTAGAGGTATAAAATCGCATAAGAGAATCAAAAATGCCCCTTTTCTCGTTATTCATAAATTCCAAAATCACAATCACACCACCGGGCTTCAAAACACGCACAAACTCATCTAATGCTTCTTCAAGTGCCACAACATTCCGCAATCCATAAGCGATTGAGAGAATATCTACACTTTGAGATTCTATATTTAACGCCTTTGCCTCGCCCTTCTCAAGCCTAAGACTCCCCTGCTTCAGCAATGTCTCTAGCTTTTGATGAGCCACTTCAAGCATACCACTTGATGGATCTATCCCACGCAAATGTGCAATATGCTTTTGTGCCTTGTTGGCTTCATTTTGCCAATGCCAAAGCATATCGCCCGTGCCACAAGCTACATCAAGTACACATTCAATATTTTCCTTTCCCAACGCCTCAAACGCCTTTTTACACGCACTCACACGCCAACTCACATCAATGCCTAGGCTCATCACACGATTTGCCTTATCATAGCTTGGGGCAATCTCATCAAACATATTGACAATTTTTTCTTGCTTTTCTTGTGGAGCTGTGCTGTGAAGATTTTGCTTATCCATTACTTTCCTTTAATCTTTGTGCTACAAAGCCCATAAGCTCATTTATTTGAGTCTGTGTTTGTTTGCTTGAAGTCCCGCCTAGTGTGTCTCTTGCGTTCATAGAAGATTCTAAACTTAGCACTGCCTTTACCCCCGCCTTTATCCTAGAATCTATACTTAAAATTTCAGATTCAGCTAACTCACTTATATCCACGCCCTTATGCTCCGCATACGCTACAACCTGCCCTGTGATATGATGTGCGTCTCTAAATGCTACGCCACATTCACGCACCAAAAAATCCGCCAAATCAGTCGCACTCAAATGTCCGCATTTTGCCATTTTTGCCATATTTTCTGTATGGATTGTCATAGTTTGAATGCACTCCTTAGCAATTCGCAAAGAAATTTTTACATTTTTAATCGCATCAAACACGCCCTCTTTATCTTCTTGCGTGTCCTTATTGTAGGCAAAAGGTAAACCTTTCATCACGCTAAGCAGTCCTATGAGTGAGCCATACACTCGCCCACTTTTCCCACGCAGGAGTTCAGGCACATCGGGATTTTTCTTTTGGGGCATAATGGAGCTTCCTGTCGCATACGCATCGCTAAGGGATATAAACTTAAACTCCGCACTGCTCCATAGCACCAGCTCTTCAGCCACACGCGATAGGTGCATAGCAATCATTGATAGGCTATAAAGCATATCAAGGGCAAAGTCCCTATCACTTACTGAATCCATTGCATTAAGCGTAGGCTTTGCAAAGCCAAGCGTTTGAGCTAAAAACTCCCTGTCATTCCCATAAGGCGTCCCAGCTAACGCCCCACTGCCAAGCGGACAAAAATTATTCCGCTTAAAATCATCTTCCAAACGCTCCACATCTCGCTTAAAGTTACACGCCCACGCTACGAGATGAAAGCCAAAGTTAATGGGTTGGGCGTGTTGCAAATGTGTCATTCCGGGCATAATGCTTTGTGTATGCTCTTGTGCAATGTCTAAAAGTGTTTGCATAAGATCTAAAAGCAAAATCCTAATCTCTTTATTATTTCTTAGCACAAAGAGCCGAAAATCCACCGCCACTTGATCATTACGAGATCTTGCGGTGTGAAGTTTCTTGCCCACTTCACCGATATGCTTTGTTAAGGCAGATTCTATTGCCATATGTATGTCTTCATCGCTTATCTTAAAGCTAAAATCACCAGATTCTATTTCCTGTGCGATAGATTCAAGCCCTTGTAAAATCTGTGCTAGTTCATCTTTATTTAAAACACCGATTTTTTCAAGCATTTGAGCGTGGGCTTTTGAGCCTTGTATATCCTCACGCCACAAAATCTTATCAAATAAAATTGAAGCATTAAACTCTTCTAAAAGTGAGCTAGATTCTAGCTCAAATCGCCCTCCCCAAAGCTTTGCCATAATTCCCTCCTAAAAAGGCTTACACACTGCTAAAAACGCAATGACAATAAGGGCGATTGTAGGAATCTCATTATAGATTCTAAAAAATGTATGCGACTTCTTACACGAGCCATTCCCTAAAGTTTTAATAAAATATCCACAAGCAAAGTGATACACCACAAGCAACAGCACGATTGTAAGCTTGATATGAAGCCAGATTCCAGAATCTGCGGGTTTTAGCAAACTTGGACTCAAAGCTATCATCGCTACACCTGTGGCAAGTGTCAGCACCATTGCAGGCATACCGATAAATTTAAATAACCTTATCTCTTGAAGTTTGACAATCTCTACAAAATCCGCATTATCCCTATGTGTAGCGTGATACACAAATAATCGTGGCAGATAAAACAACATAGCCATCCACGATACAAGCACCACAATATGAAACGCCTTGATATACAAATACTCCATTTTTACTCCCTACTTAGAATCTTGCCTTTTAGAATCTTTACAAAATGTAGAATCTTAAAGTCGGCATTATACTTATTTTGAATGAATAGGCTTTTATCCGCCCCACTTAAAATTTCACATTAAATTTCATTTATCAAACTTACATCTATCAAATGTCGCACGCACACTCTCTATCTTATCCCCTTCCCCTTGCACTCGCACCTTAATGCCATTTTCCAAAAAAGTTTCTTTTCTTAGCTCAACGCCTAGCTTCCTTGCCATATACTCACATTGTGAAAGCAAAGCATACTCAATCTCAAAACACACGGATTCACATAAGACAAAATTCTCCAAAAGCCCTTGAGACTTTGCTCCATCTATGGCGTCTTTCACCGCATTTGTATAAGCTCTAACAAGCCCTCCCACACCTAGCAATGTTCCGCCAAAATACCGCACTATAATCACACCAACATTAATCAGCTCTTCCCCACGCAAAACTTTCAAGCTCGGCATTCCGCTACTCCCCTTTGGCTCTCCATCATCATCAAAAGATTCTAGAATCTGATTAAACTCATTCAAATGTCGCGTCGCACTCACAAAATGCACCGCCTTAAGATGTTCTTGCTTCAGCAAAGCAAGGGTAGATTCAAACTCACTATAAGGTAGTAGAAAAGCTAAAAATTTTGACCCCTTGCTTTCAAAACTCCCCTGTATATGAGAATGCAGAGTTTTCATCGTATTACTTTCAATAAATCACGCTTTATCATCACGCAAAAAAACAAATACTATTCTAAATAATAAGTCGCCCCTGCCCCTTTTAGCTCCATTTTGCCACCTCTTTTTTTGATAGCAAATTCCCCATCAAGTGCTTTAAAAAACCAAAATTCATAATTCATTCCCTCATTCTCTTCACACATACGCCGAGATGAGCCTATCCCGCTCACTTGTAGCTTTTTGCTTTTTAAAGCAAAGGTGGCAAAGTAGTTATTACACACACCCACGCCAAAAATACGATTTTCATCAGCATCAAAGCTCATCGTAGATTTTGCACCCTCCCATATAGGCTTTAGCTCGAGCCCGTCGCGTAAGATAATCTTGGACACATACCATTGCTTTTTAGATTCTAAAAGATTTTCTTTATTCTCTTGCCTTACCAAATCCACAAAACACCCCTGCACTGACATCAAAGCCACCACAAGCACAATAACTTTCAAGCATAAATGTAAAATTTTCATTCAACAACTCCCTGGTAATAATTTTAAGTAATATTTGGAATCTAAGCCATTTGTAAGTCTGCCATTATAGAATCCCATTGCAAACAAACCCCACACAACAAAGGCAAAATATGCGTATTGACCTACATAATCACACAACCCTTTGTCGCCACGCCACAGGAACTATGGAGGAATACATCGCCCTTGCGGTACAAAAAAAGATTGATGTCTTTGGCTTTTCCTGTCACGCACCTATGGCATTTGATGAAGCATATCGTATGTCTAAAGATGAGCTACCAAGCTATTGTGAAAAGATAGAAAGCTTTAAAACCAACTATCAAGGGCAGATTCACATTCTCTGTGGCTTAGAAGTGGATTATATTTCAAATAAAGAGTATCTTATAGAATCTCAAGTGCTAGAATACCCCTTTGATTATCTCATCGGCTCGGTGCATTTCTTGGATAATTGGGGCTTTGATAATCCCGAGTTTATCGGCAAATACGCTCAAATCAATATGGAGCAATGTTGGGAAAAGTATCTCCATTCTATCGCACAAATGGCACAAACAGGGCTTTTTCAAATCGTTGGACACATAGATTTATTGAAACTCTTTGGACACACACTTCCAGATTCTCAAATCCCTAATCTTAATCTTGCTTTAGAATCCATTGCTGACAATCATCTCGCCATAGAGCTAAACCCAGCCGGACTGCGAAAGCCTATCAAAGAAGCCTACCCATCAGCACAGATTTTGCAAAAAGCCTACAAAAAGGGCATTCCCATTACTTTTGGTTCAGACGCTCACGCTTTAGAGCATATAGGCTTTGGCTATGAAAAGCTATGTCATTTAGCCAAAAGTATCGGCTACACCCACGCCTTGTATTTTACAAACAAACAACCTGTGAGTGTGAGAATCTAGCGGATTTTATTTGTTTCAAACCCTAATGTAAAAAACAACAAACTACAAAGCTTCCGCACTAAAATTTTCAAGCTTTCAACACCACCAAGATTCTAGCTTTTAAGCCACCTATAAAAGCTAGAATCTCTCAAATCTCTTTTCGGCTAACTTTAATCGCTCTAAAGCTAGATTAAATCTCCACTCTGTCCTTACATTTCAGGCACTCATGCATTTGCTTTTTGCGATATTCCCTTTCGCACATTGCCCCACCGCATTTTTCACATCTATCGCCAATAGGCTGAAACTTTGAGATAAAACTACATTTTGGGTAATTCTTACAGCCAAAGAATGCTCCCCTGCGGCTAAATCTCTGCACGATCTCCCCTCCACATTCCGGACACGCCACACCCTCCACACTCTTTGGCTCTGCCTTGTTTTGAAGCGATTTTGTATTCTTACACTTTGGATAGCCACTGCACGCGATAAATTCTCCATTCCGCCCAAACTTCTTTACCATAGGCTTACCGCATTTCTCACATTCCCCATACGCCTTAGAATCCCCTTGCTCATTCTCTTGTGGCTTAGTCTCACTAGGCTTGATGTATTTGCATTTTGGGTAGCCACTACACGCGATAAATTCTCCATAGCGACTTTGCCGCTGCACTAGTTCCTTGCCACATTGCGGACACATTTCACCTGTGGGGATACTCACCTTTTGCGAAGTGATATTTTTCTTCCCAGATTCTATTTTTTTGATAAATGGATCATAAAAATCCCAAAGCACCACCTGCCAATCTATATGCTCCTGTGCGATTTCATCAAGCTTATCTTCAAGCCCTGCGCTAAAATGCGAATCTACAATCTCATTAAAATTTTCTTCAAGCATAGCTGTGGCTTTAAAGGCACTCTCTTGCGGCACAAGCTGCTTTTTTTCAACCCTCACATACTCCCTATTCACAAGCAGGGCAATTGTTGGTGCGTAGGTTGATGGACGCCCTATACCTAGGCTCTCCATACTTTTAATAATACTCGCTTCGGAATATCTAGGGGAAGGCTCAGTGGATTTTTGCTCACTTTTAACTTCTTTTAGCACTACACTTTGCCCCTGCTTACACTCGGGCAAAAGTTTATCCTTATCATCACTCCCCATAATTTTATAAAATCCATCAAACACAAGTTTTCGCCCACTTGCTTTGAAAACAATCTCATCATTTGCCCCATTTGAAGCAAAAAGAATATTTTGCGTCTCAAACACCGCATCTTGGCTTTGCGAAGCAAGGAAGCGATTGTAGATTAGGGTATAGATTTTTAGCTCATCTGGTTTTAAATAGTCTTTGGCAAGTTGCGGAGTAAAGGCTAGATTTGTGGGGCGGATAGCTTCGTGGGCTTCTTGGGCAGCTTTTGATTTTGTGCTGTAATTTTTAGTCTTTGTAGGGACATATTCCTTGCCATAAGTTTTTAAAAGTAGCTCTCTTGCTGAATCTTTGGCTTCCTTAGCGATATTAAGACTATCTGTTCTCATATAGGTGATAACCCCCATCGTCCCAAAGCTCGTATTCACCCCTTCATAAAGCCTTTGAGCGATACTCATCGTGCGTGTGGGCGAGTAGCCAAGCAGACTTGAAGCACTCTGCTGTAATGTAGAAGTCATAAAAGGCGGAGGGGTGGGCGTTTTCTTACTTTTTGTAGTGATTTCTTTAATGTAAAATTGCTCTCTTTTAATATTTTCACACATCTGCTCCACAACCTTAGAATCTTGGAGTGAGAGCTTTTCTAGCTTTTGATTATACACGATGAGTTCAGATTCTATATCGCTATTTTTTTCTCCGCCCTGTGTGGCAAAAATCGCCCCTATATTGAAATAAATTGTCGGCTTAAAAGCTTCTATCTCCCTTTCTCTATCCACAATAATTTTTAACGCCGCACTTTGCACACGCCCAGCTGATAGCCCTTTTTGAATCTTAGAGTTCATAAGTTGTGAGAGCTTAAAGCCTACGATTCTATCAAGCAGTCTTCTAGCCTGTTGTGCATTCACCCTTGCCATATCAATTTTCCTAGGATTCTGCAGGGAATGCGTAATGGCATTTTTAGTAATTTCGTGGAAAACAATACGCGGAAACTCATCATAAGGACGCTTCAAAGCCTGTGTAATATGGTAGCCTATCGCCTCACCCTCTCTATCTTCATCGGTTGCGATGTAGGTTGTTTTTGCTTTTTTGTGGGCTTGTTTTATCTTTTCAACAATTTCAGTGTGGTCTTTACTGATAGTGTACTGTGGCGTGAAATGCTGATTTTCAATCTCTATGCCAAAGCTATATTTTGGCAAATCTCTAATATGTCCTTTTGATGCAAGGACTTCATATTTATCCCCTAAAAAATGTTTGATTGTTTTTGCTTTAGCCGGTGATTCTACGATGATTAAGTCTTTCATAAGATAAGCCCCTAGTTCCATATAAAAAGTAAAAGCGGATTTTAGCACAGATTCTAAATAGAATTTCTACTAAAAAAGCAAAATAGAATCTGTAAAAATTGGAATGTCTTTTGCTTAATCGGCATAAACAAAAAGAACTTTAGCAAAGGATGCAAAAATGAGTTTTAGGATAAACACAAACATCTCCGCCCTAACTGCCCACACCATTGGTGTGCAAAATAATAGAAGTCTGCATAGCTCACTTGAAAAGCTAAGCTCTGGTTTGCGACTAAATAAAGCCGCAGATGACGCTTCAGGTATGGCGATTGCCGATAGTTTGCGAAGTCAAAGTGAGAGCTTGGGACAAGCTGTAAGAAATGCCAACGACGCTATTGGTATGATTCAAGTAGCTGATAAGGCAATGGACGAGCAGCTTAAAATCTTAGATACCATTAAGACTAAAGCCATTCAAGCCGCACAAGATGGGCAAAGCACAGAAACAAGAAAGGCATTGCAAAGTGATATTATCCGCCTTTTAGAGGAGCTAGACAATATCGCCAACACTACAAGCTACAACGGACAGCAAATGCTTTCCGGTGCATTTTCAAATAAAGAATTTCAAATCGGTGCTTACTCAAATACAACGGTCAAAGCCTCTATTGGTCCAACAAGCTCGGATAAAATAGGACATGTGAGAATGGAGAGTAGCTCCTTTGCAGGGGAGGGAATGCTTGCCTCTGGTGCTGCAAACAACCTAAGTGAAGTAATGCTAAAATTCCGCCAAGTTGATGGAAAGCACGATTTTGAACTTGAAACGGTAAAAATCTCTACTTCCGCTGGGACAGGCATTGGTGTTCTCACAGAAGTTATTAACAAACACGCCGATACACTAGGAGTGCGTGCTGCGTGGAATGTTATGGCAACAGGTGATGTGCCGGTTTTATCTGGAACGGTGCGTGGGCTTGTCATCAATGGTGTAACGATTGGGAATGTTAATGATGTGCGTAAAAACGACTCCGATGGGCGTTTGCTTAATGCGATAAATTCAATCAAAGAAAGAACAGGCTGTGAGGCTTACACAGATATTACAGGACGGATAAATGTGCGTAGCCTTGATGGACGAGCAATTTCCATTCAAACAGAGGGCGATAGCGGTAAAGTCTTTGGTGGAGGGAACTTTGCTGGAATCTCCGGGACAGATCACGCCATTGTGGGGCGTTTGACACTTATTAGAACAGATGCAAGAGATATTATTGTAAGCGGGATAAACTTTAGCCACATAGGATTTCACTCCGCACAAGGCATTTCAGAATACACGGCTAATCTCCGCTCTGTGCGTGGAGAAATGGACGCTAATATCGCTTCAGCCTGTGGGGCAAATGCCAATGTCGCTCAAGCAAACCTGCATTTTGATGGTATTGGTGCTGGGGTTACAAGCCTTAAGGGAGCGATGGTTGTTATGGATATGGCAGAATCTGCACGGATTCAGCTTGATAAGCTTAGGGCAGATATTGGTTCAGCACAGATTCAGCTTGTTTCAACAATCAACAATGTCTCTGTTACGCAAGTTAATGTCAAAGCTGCAGAATCTCAAATCCGCGATGTGGATTTTGCTTCAGAATCTGCGACATTCTCTAAGCATAATGTTTTGGCACAAAGTGGTAGCTTCGCTATGGCTCAAGCTAATGCCGTGCAACAAAATGTTCTTAGACTGCTTCAATAATCGCCCTAAAGTTCTAATAACCTAAAACTTTAAGAATACGCTATGCAGGATTTTTTCTCTCTTAATCTTTCAGCTTTTGCGGTGCGTTCCCCCGCTCTTGCCTTAAAGCTTAAAGATTTTACTCCAAATCAAAACTATGAAGTGTTTCAAGGCAGTGATGTTTTAAATATTAATATCATTGATAAACGCACAAATACGCCTTTATTTCAACACAATCCCCTTGACGAGACAAATGCCAAAATCGCCGAGTTTGGAGCATACTCACACTATCCATATTTATATTTTTTTGGTGTAGGCAATGGTGTGCTGTTTAAGGTTTTGTTACAAAATGAGCTACTTAAACGCATAGTCGTGCTTGAGCCGGAATTAGAGCTACTTTTTATTGTGCTGCATTTTATGGATTTTAGCAAAGATATTTTAGAGCAACGCATTATGTTTCTTGATGCGACAAGTGTGGATTTCACACGCATTGATATTTTATTCTCCACTAATCGTGATGCGAAAATTTACTCCAAAGTCTATGATTTGCATTTGTTTAATGCCTATTATAACGCTTATGCGGATTTATATATCAAAATCAATCAGCTTTTTATCCGTGCTATTGAGCATAGTGTCATCAGTGTGGGGAATGATAGCCGAGATTCTATTGTTGGTATTCAACAGCATATACAAAATCTCCCAAGCGTGATTCAAAGCCCGACTTTGCTTGATTTACTCGCACAGATTAAAGGCAGAGATACAGCTATTATCGTAGCCACCGGTCCAAGCCTTAGCAAACAACTTCCGCTTTTAAAGCAGATTCAAGACTATGCGACTATCTTTTGCATTGACGCTTCATTGCCTATTCTCATAAGGGAGGGTATTAAGCCTGATATTGTCTTTTCATTAGAACGCGTAGAGCCAACGGCAAGATTCTATGAAGAGACGCCAAAGGAGGCAAGGGAGGGCATAGTCTTTGCGATTACTTCTATCGTGCATAAAAGGCTAAAAGACGCACTGCAAGGGGATTTGGTGCAATACTCACTGCGTCCATTTGGCTATACGAATTATTTTGAGATTGCTGAATATGGGTATTTGGGTATTGGTATGAGTGCGGCAAATATGGCTTATGAGCTAGTCGCTCACGCTAGATTCAAACGCTGCATTATCATCGGGCAGGATTTAGCCTTTGGGGAAGATGGCACTTCTCACGCTAAAAATGCTGTGTATGGTGCAAATGAGATAAATCCCAAAGCCATAGAGCAAAAGGGGCAAAAGGTTATGGTGGAAAAATATGGCGGTGGAGGCGAGGTAGAATCTACAATCGTGTGGAAGCTATTTTTAACATTCTATGAACGCGATATTGCTAATACCCCCTACCCCATTGAAGTGATTAACGCAACTGAAGGCGGAGCTAGAATCGCTGGGACAAAGGAGATTCCATTTGCCGAATCTATTAAACTCATTGACACTTCGCATAAAAAGCAGCCTATAAAACTCACCTACCCCACGCAAGAAATGTATGAAGCAAATCTTAAAAAAGTGCGACAAAAGACACTGGATTGGATTGAACTTGGGCTAAAAGACAAGGCATTTGTTGAAGAAGTGTTTTTGGAAGTAGCCGCACTCACAGAGCGATTTGAGCTGCTCAATAAAGAGGGGCGATTAGATGAGCTAGATTTAGAAGAATTAGAAAAGTGCATTGATAGAATCCAAAAAGTTAAAGATTTGTTTGATAATAGGCAGTTTAGAGAATGCTTTATGGACGCGATACAATCTTATATCTTTCATCAAGAAATGGATATTGCTAAGATTCTTGTTATGCCTACAAATAATGAAGAATCTAAGCTTAAGAAACAAGCCGAGCTTATTTATGCACACAAATATTGGCTTTTCTCCCTTGCTGGTGGTATGGATAGTGTGATTGAGGTTGTGAAAAAAGCGTATGAAACTTGGGAAGTGTAAAGTTTTTTTTAAGATTCTCATATTCCTCATTGCAAGATACTATCGTAGATTCAAACAAATGATAAAGCATAAGCCATATAAGCACCAAAAGGCAATGCCAAAACAAAAAACCTTGCAATAGCATAAAATACAAAAGGCGACTGGTTAAGAGGTTGGATAAGACTGCCCTGCCCCCTAGTCAAAGGGCAGAGCGTGGATAATCTTAGCAACACTTGACTACTATAAGACATAGTAGTATAATGGTAGCTAAGATTTTGGAGTAAATCTTATCCATTCTAGCCTCCTTTACAATAAAGTAGGCTATCACTTAAGAGGCTGCCACCTCTTAAGGACAACCTCAAAAAGGCATTGTATCACTTTCTCTTTAACTTTCATTATTTTTTGATTTTATGTTTAATGGCTATGCTAGGGTAGCGAGGCACTCTCTATACTAAATTGCGATTTTATTTTATCTCCTTAAGTTTTTCTAAATTCAAAGATTCTTTGCTTATAAGGCTACTTCCACGAACATTATTTGCCTTATAGTCATATACTCTAAATCCCGCATTTATGGCGTTTTCCCGCACTGCCCTGCTTTGGGAATAAGTGGTGATAATGCCCTGTGGGTGTAAAAGATGATAAAGCAAGGCAAAATATTCCTTGCTCCATAGAGTTGGATTTTTCTTAGGGCTAAAGGCATCTTGAAAAATAATGTGAAACTCACCGCATAAATCCCGCTTAAGATTTTCCAAAAACACAAGTGTATCGCCTTTATAAAGATAAATCTCAAATTCCATATCGCCTATTTTCCCATCATATTGACTGACTTGCCTAGCAGATTCAAAATGCTTTAATATCTCTTCTAGCGGTAAAGTCTCACAAATAAAAGGCGGATAAGCAAGCTCCCTTAATGTGCGAAATACATTTTCATCAATTTCTGGCGAGTAGATTTTCACCTTACCCTTAAAGGGTGTTTTTAGAATCTGCCTGTTTGGAATCTGTTGTTGTGGAATCTGCCCTTTTGCGAGTGTGCTTAAAAGTGTCAAGGTGTTATAGCCTAAACCAAAGCATATATCAAGCACACATAAAGTATTTGAAGTATTTGGTAGATTCTCTAACGCATCGCCAAAGCACCCTACACTATGTGCTAAAGAGGGGTAAATATGTTTATAGAGCGTCTCATTCAACGCCCCATCTTTCAAGCTATGATAGCACTCATCAAACTTCGCATTATACGCACTCATAGAGCCATCGGCACTTTGACGAAAACTGATTGTATTATCCATTTTATACTTTATAAAGCTAAACTTTTAAAACCAAAGGCTATTTGGTTTTTTCCTCATTATTCACTTCATAGCCATTTTTGAGAATCCACCAGCTGAGTGCCGTAGCTTGCTCCAAGCGTCTGTAAAGCGATTTTGCTAATTCTTTATCATTATGTTGTGCTGTGCCTTCATTAAAATACTCTATCTCGCCATCTTTATTAGCGATAAATCTATCTGTGGCAATAGCAAAATACCCCAACGCGCTATTTTTCTCACTCAACGCCATATTATCATTACTCACAAGCGGTGTGCCAAAGCTATGGTATGTATAGCCATTTGGTGCGATGAGTTCTACAATACTTGGAGTTATATCAATGTGAGAACCGATATTTGTAAGCTTTTTTATCTCAAGGCTTGGGGAATAGATAATGAGCGGAATAGTATTACTTGCCTTAAGTGCCGCACCCACCTTTGGATACTCTCTATCATAATGATCGCCTGTTACCACAAATAAGGAGTTAGGCAAGACTTTTGAAACCTCTTCAATAAAACGCGTAATCATCTTATCTTGATACCAAATATGCCCTATAAGGCGAGGATTCTTCTCTTTATATTTTGATGAGTTAGCAAAAAACTTTTCAATCTTTTTTAGCGGGACATTAAACTGCTCTAAAGGCACATCATAGGGTGGGTGGTTAGAGGTTGTGAGAATCATATTAAAGCTTGGCTTGTTGCGTTCTTTAAAAGTATTATCCCGCACGAGTGCAAAAAGATGATGATCATACGCTCCCCATAAGCCTTCATAAGGTGCAGAGTAGCCATTAAGCTTTGCATTTTCAATAATTTGGGTATTGTAATAAATCTTTTCAAAGCCCTGTGTGGCGGTGTATTGATCCAGCTTTTGCCAGATTCCACTTCCGCCATAATAAAAATTATTCTTATAGCCCAAATCTTTCATAATAAAGCCCGGAGCCGTTACAAATGAATCTAACGCACCAAGCACAGAATTCACCGGTATTTCAGTTTGAAAAAGCCCTGTAAGATGCACATCCATACTTTTAATCGTGCTTCCACCATTTTCTAAAAACACGCCAATCTTTGCTCCGTGATTATCATTAAGAAGTGATTTTAGCCCAGAAGTCAGTCCAAGATCATCAAATTCTTCATCAAAATGCCATTCGCTCAAACTTTCAGCCACGATATAGAAAACATACTCTATTTTTTCTCCGCTACTATTGCCAACCTTCTTTTCTAGCAAATCTTTAAGATTATACTGACTTTGTTTTGAATCTAGCTCAAAATACTCTTCTACAACCTCAAGCGGACTTTGCGAAGTATAATCACTAAAGCGTGAATTTGAAATCTTGGCATATCCACGATACACAAGATACAAATCCCTAAATGCCCCGGGCGAAGCCTTACGCAAAAAGGTATTTTCCACAGGCTTTAAGGCTTGATCTAAACTTATGCCCTTAAAACTAAAAGCAGAATTAATACAAATCATCATCATAAACGCAAATAAAACAAAAAGGATAAGACTAGCAAGGGCAGATTCTTTGCGTGTTGAACGAGAGCGGATAGAGCTTAGCGGATCTCTGCCATACTCACGCGTGATTTTCCCAGATATTTTTGTATATATCCACATAAACACAAGGCTAAGAAAAAGCCAAAGCAACACCTTTGAAGTAATGCCATACTGCCCACTTATGCCTGTGTGAAAAATCGCTTTTTGATCATCAAAAATAAGTCCTAGTAAATTAGCATTAAATACATCATTATAAATTTGGTAAAAAACAATCTCCGAAATACCTATAAATAAAGTCAGCACAACGGCAATTAACGCATATATCCACAGCACAAACCAACGAAATTCCGTCCAAAAAAATAATAGCCCAAGCACAAAATATGCAAGGCTTAGCCCCGCAATATGTCTTGAATCATAACGCAATCCATTTAAAAAAGTATTCACATACTCCATATAGCTCTTAACTTCCCCAATTGCCCCGTGATACACCCCACTATACAGCACGAAACACAGCTTCATCACAAAAAACAAAACAAACAAAAATAACGCAAATACGATTGATTTGACAAGTAGTTTTTCAAGCCACTTTTTTTCCATTCTTCACCCCACCAAAGATTCTATACACAAAGCAAAAGCCACGCCACAAAGCCAACACTATGCACCCAACCCACAAAAACGGATCAATGCAATACTGCCAAATACTCATCTCACCTAGAATCTGCACTTGGTAAGCAATGATACAAAGGATTATTCCCCAGCCTGTTAGAGCGTTCAAGCTATAGGATATAATGGATATTACGCATAAAATAGAAAGCGTTATTCTAAACTCTAAATGGTAAATATCCACAAAACCATAGCCCAAGATTCCAAAAATTCCCAATGCTCCAAAATACAAGAAGATTCCAAGCACAATCCACACACATTGCACATTTGGTGGAAAAAATGGCTTATGCAAAAAGACTTGTAATTTCTGTTTTGAATCTTGCCTTACACAATCGCTTACCCAAAACCTTAGCAAATAATACAAGCATAGTAAAATTAACATCACGCTAGGCACATCAAATAGGGCATAGACATAATCACACAAGCTCCATTCCATAAAGGGTATATTAAAGAGAAAAATCCACGCTAGACTAAGCCCTGCTAGAAGTTTTTTTGAAGCAAAAACAAAAGAGAGACAGCACACAATTCCTGCAAGAGTAATGATATTTAGCCCAATGCTTATGGCGAGATTCACTTCTGCTCCCCTTGTGTGTGATAATATGTAGAATGTGTAGTATATTTTTTTAACATCGCCTTTGGCACAAAAGCCACACGAATATACAAACGCCCATAGGTATAAGCCACAGCGACATACTCGCTGCTCTCTGCCACACTTGGATAAGACACTTCATTACCTAAAAAAGAATCTAGCTTTAACACAGGCTCAAAGCTCATAGATTCTGAATCTAAGCTTTTTTCATTAAGATTCATAATCCACAGCTCCTCGCGTTTATTGCCATTCTCCCTTTGTGTTTGATTATGAAGCAAATATGTAGAATCTAAACTCCTAAAAAGCACGGAAGAAAAATCAAAACTCTGCAAATTACTCGACTTTGGGCTTTGGCAAAGCTCATCGCATAATGATGTAAAAAGCACATTATTATACGCCTTGTGATTGCGATACACACCAAAGGCAGTATGCAAATCTAATGGAATGAAGCTCGGCTGAAGCTGTGAGTGAAGCTCTAAAGGCTTTGTAATAGAATCTAGCTGTAATGTGGGGCTAAAATCAAGCAAAAGCGGATATTTATTTGCAAGCTCGTGGTAGATTGGCAAAATGAATCCGCCATCTTCTTTTAACATCGGCGGTGTGCGGACAAGATGAGAAAAATTAAAAAACGGGCCTAAATGTAGCTCCCTAACAAAGCTAAGATTTTGCAATGTTGAATCTAAACACAACCAATAGATTTTACTTGTAGCCCAGCCGCCTAGACTTACTCCCACAACAAACAAATGCACCCGATTTTGCCTATCCACAAAAGTGATAGGATTGCCTAGCTTTTTTATAAATTTTCCACTAAGTTGGGATAGTTTTTGTGCGTCTAAAAGGCGGTGTGGCTCACTCCAAGTGCCAAGATTCTTATTTTTTAGGGTGCTATTATCTAAAGTCTTATTTTGAGATTCAAAAGTAAAAAAACTTTGATAAATCCCCACATCTCTAGCCCCTTCCCTACTCCCTGCAAAATACAGCAGCATAAAGTCCTTATCACTCACGGAGCTAACATTTGTAATCGCACTTGCGTGAGCGGAGATTTGTGTATTTGGAATATCAAAATAGGTAATAGAATCTAAAGCGTGTGAGCTTGTAGCTAGAGATTCCCACTTTGAATCTTTTGGAAAAATGAGTGCAGAAACAAGGGTGTGTTTGCTTAAATCAAGCGTAGTTTTAGGGCTTTCATCGGTGGCAATACACCACCAAGCACACAAAAGCAAAACCCCAATAAAACTTACACTTCCCTTTCCCAGCATATTCTACAAAGGCTATCCACAAGAGATTCAAAGAAGTGTTTTAACAAACTTAGAAATACGCACTATCCCCATTTCAAGCTGCTCTAAAGAACACGCAAAAGAAAGCCGCACAAAGCCCTCCATACCAAAGGCACAGCCCGGCACTAACGCCACGCCTTGCTCTTTTAGCAATGCTTGGCAAAAGCCCATAGAATCTGTGCCATATTGAGGCAAGGCAGAGATATTGACAAAAAGATAAAACGCACCTTGTGGAGCTATAACGCTAAGATTTTGAATGTTATTAATCACATCACACGCAAAACGCATACGCTCTTCAAATGCCACTCGCATTTCTTCAATATCATTATCCGCCTCACCCTTTAGGGCTACCACAGCAGCCTTTTGTGTGATAGAGTTAATATTTGAAGTGCATTGACTTTGGAGATTGTCCATAAGCTTGACAAGATTCTTATCCTTACACGCCAAATAGCCCATACGCCACCCTGTCATCGCCACCGATTTGCTTAAACCATTAATGGTAATAGTGCGCTCACACATATCTTGGCTAATCACCGCAACAGAAGTGAATTTCACCCCATAAGTGAGCTTCTCATACATCTCATCACTCACAACCCATACATTTGTATCTTTTAGCACCTCTGCTAAGCCTTCTAGCTCCTCTTTAGTATAAACCATACCTGTTGGGTTAGAAGGGGTATTAAGCACAAAAATTTTTGTCTTTGGTGTAATGGCTTGTTGCAACTGCTTAGGCGTTATTTTAAAATTGCTTTGCTGTGAAGTCTCCACAAACACCGGCTTCCCACCGCTATAAGTTACAAGCTCTGGGTAAGTAACCCAATAAGGTGAAGGGATAATCACTTCATCACCAGAATCAATTAAAGCCTGAAAGACATTAAAAAGTGAATGTTTCGCACCATTACTCACAAGAATCTCGTTCTTTTCATACGCCAATCCATTCTCACGCAAAAGCTTATTTTGAATCGCCTCTCGCAGCTCGGGAATCCCAGCCACCGCAGTATATTTTGTAAAGCCACTTTTTAACGCCCTTATAGCTTCATCTTTTATCACTTCTGGCGTGTCAAAGTCCGGCTCTCCAGCTGAAAAACTTAAAACATCTTGCCCTTGAGCCTTTAGCTCTCTAGCTAGTGTGCTTATAGCAATTGTTGTAGATTCTTGAAGCAGTTCCACGCGTTTGGCGTATTTGTGATTTTTCATTGTTTTTCTCCTTTTGTGTGGATTTATTCCTTAATGTCCGCAAGTTTTAGGGTAAATTCTATCTCACCCTTGCTTAAACGCATCTCTTTTGCAATCGCATCTATACTCCACCCATCGCGAAACATTCCTAAAATGCGTTTTTGGTCTATATTTGTGCTTGAGCTTGGGAAGTAGCCAAACTCGCGGATTTTCTCTTCTAAGCTTACAAGCTTCTCTTCAATATATGAACGCTCTTTATTAAATTGTGCTTCTAAAATCTCAATCTGCCGATACACGCTCACTAGCGAGTTATTTACCGCATCAGCAGATTCTGTTTTAATCTTGGTATTAAGTGCGGTAGAACTTAGCTGACTTTCAAGCTCACTATCTTTAATCCACTTGTGAATCTTAAAAATCTCTCCGTTAATATCTTCCATACCCTTTTCAAATCGGCGTATGCGTTTATGTAGCTCCAAAGAACGACTATAACTCAAAAATGCCACCAAACACACAATTGCTATGGATACAAGCGAGACAATCATCGCCATAGAACTCATTGAAACCCCAAACATCACTCCACTCCTTTCAACGCACTTTTAGAATCTAAAATCATTAATCGCTCCATTTGTACCACAAAGCTATCAAAATCCACAACATCGCTTTGATGAATCTGCGTAAAAACAACAATCCTTTCATCAATAGCCTTTGCAAAAATACCGACATAACGCTTTGGAAAGGCATTTAAAAATATCCGCAAATAATATTCCTGTCCCTTTTCAAAGACATTCTCCGGCATACATAGCACACTATGTCCCACGAAGTTTGCTATGCCCTCCCCACTCAAAGACACATAGGCAAAGCTTTTATTTAATAGAATCTGCTCAATATTTTCTACCTTTTGATACAGCTCCACAAGTAATTCAAGCAAGACTTCATCGGTATCTTCTAGGCGATTTTTAGATTTATTTTTATTGAGCCATTGTGTGATAGAGCCATAGCGATGTTGAGAGAGTGCGATAAACTCTTTTCTATACGCTTCTAGATTCTCTTCTGCCTTTGCAAAGGCTACTTCAATCTCGCAAGGCACAATCCGCGTTTGTATCCCTTGGGCTTGTAATATTCCCTTAATATCCATTACATTTTCTCCATAAGAATCTAGCCCACCACAGAATCTAGCAAAATACATACAAAAAATATAATACCCAAATATCCATTTGTAACAAAAAATGCCTTGGGTATGTTTTTAAGATGCACACTTACAAGATATTGCTCATAGCTTAGCATTAACGCCCCTAGCCCTACGCCTATCCACGCAACTACCCCAAGATGAGCCTCATACACAAAGCAGCCCCAAAAAAGCACCGCTACAATATGACACAAACGCGAAATCCACAATGTCGCTCTAAGCCCAAAATACGCAGGTATAGAGTGGAGATTCTTAGCCTTATCAAAGTCCATATCCTGAATGGAATATAATAAATCAAACCCAGCCACCCAAAACAGCACACCAAGAGAGAGTAAAACACTCCACAAAGGCACTTCTCCCATAACGGCAATTACCCCAGCAATAGGTGCTAGTCCCAAGCACACGCCAAGCACCCAATGAGCCACGGCACTGAAACGCTTTGTATAGGAATAAAACGCCAAAATGGCTAAAAATGGCACACTCAAATAAAACGCAAGAGTATTAATCAAATACGACACCGCCACAAAAAGCAGTGCGTTTATAATATTAAAAGCAATAAGGGCAGATAGCTTAATGCGTCCATCAACACTTGGTCGGCTATTTGTGCGGAGATTCTGTGCGTCAATATCTCTGTCCTTAAATCGGTTAAAACCCATTGCAAAATTTCTAGCAGTGATTAAAGCTAAAACACAGAGCAGGAATGTTTCCCAGCCACACCACGCAACACCATATTGCTGCATACTCGCTACAACCATAGCAATAAGGATAAAACTGCTTGAAAAAATGGTATGTTCAAATGCGACAAGCTCACTGAAATTTTTAATCTGTTTGCTTAAATTCTGCAAAACACTCATTGTGCGGATTCCTTAGTTTTTGTTCTTATTTTTCAATAACTTTAAGGGTAGAAAAGCAGGATTCTAAAATACCTTACCAAAAAATAAGCTAAAACTCTTGCAAAATAACACAAAATCGTTTAATATATCGCCTTTAAAGCCCAAATGAAATATTTTCTAAGTTTGGAAATCTCAATGTATAGAATCTTTACAGATTTCATAGATTTATGGGCATAGGCAACCACCGCTTTATATTTTACACAGGGCAAGGATTTAACATTATGGATAAGTTCAGTTACATAGATATAGGCATTATTGTTTTGCTTATTTTGCTTTCACTCAAGGGTATTTGGCAGGGAATTATACGAGGATTGGCAAGTTTTTTAGGTATTTTGCTTGGGATATTTTTTGCTTCAAGATTCTATGATGGGCTTGGCGAGTGGTTTGCGATAAATATTTACAATCTCGGCTCCCCAGAGCTAAACGCCCTTGTAGGCTTTGTGATTATTATCACGCTCATTTGGGCGGGGTTTTTACTCCTTGGGGAGATTTTATTCCGTATGGTGCGATTTACGCCGCTTGTGAGCGTTGATGTGGCTTTGGGCTTGGCTTTTGGATTCTGCAAGGCGTTTTTGCTTTTATCCATTATTGTTTTTGGAATCTCACAAATCGCGTGGCTTAAGAACTTTTCACAAAATGTTGAACAAAATAGCTCTATTTTTCCTATGATGAAAAATCTCTCTATCAAAATTATGAATCTTGAGCAGATTCAGGAAGTGAAAGAGAATCTCAACCTTGACAAGAAGCTTAATAATGCTGAAGATGAAATTAAGGATTTGAGCGAGAATCTTGAAAAAGCTAGGCAAAAGGCTATTGAAGAAGCGGAGAATCTTTTACAAAATCAAACTAGAGAAACTCAAAGCCAAGATTCCAATGACAAATCTACACAGCTAGAAAGGCAATAAATGTTTTCTAATTTTTACATACAGCAACGCATTAAAAAAATGCAACTTATGCGTGAGGAGGGCTTGAATCCTTATGCGAATGACACAAAACGCACCATAAGCAATAATGACTTTTTACAAAAATATGCTTTTCTAAAATCCCAAGAGCAAGGGGCAGAGAGTGCAGATTCTAGCTCAACAAAATCTCAACCCATAGAATCTATTGTGGGGCGAGTGCGATTTATCCGTCTTATGGGCAAGGCGTGTTTTGTGAAGATTCAAGATGAAAGCGGGGTGCTTCAAGCTTATATCTCAAAGAACGATGTGGGCGAAGATTTTGCGTATATCAAAAAGATATTAGAAGTGGGGGATATAATCAATGTATCAGGTTATGCGTTTGTAACTAAAACCGGGGAGCTAAGTATCCACACGCTAAGCTTTAAGATTCTAAGCAAAAGTATCGTGCCACTGCCGGAGAAATTCCACGGGCTAAGCGATATAGAGTTGCGTTACCGCCAACGCTATGTGGATTTGATTGTAAATGAGAATGTCAAAGAAACCTTTAAATTACGCAGTAAAATCATCTCGTGTGTGCGGCAGTTTTTTGAAAAAAAAGGATTTTTAGAAGTAGAAACGCCTATGCTTCACCCAATCCCCGGCGGTGCAAATGCGCGTCCTTTTATCACACATCATAATGCCCTTGATGTGGAGCGGTATTTACGCATTGCCCCAGAGTTATATCTTAAAAGGCTTATTGTAGGCGGATTTGAAGCCATTTTTGAGCTGAATCGTAATTTTCGCAACGAGGGAATGGACCACTCGCATAATCCCGAATTTAGTATGATTGAATTTTACTGGGCGTATAAGACTTATGAAGATCTCATCACACTCACCCAAGAGCTTTTTACATATCTTTTAGAAGAGCTTAAACTCCCTAAGATTCTAAAGCACAACGACACAGAGATTGACTTTAGCAAATGGCAGATTCTAAGCTACAAAGAAGCCTTAGAATCCATAGGCGGATTAGATAAACATATCATTGAAAACAAGGAATTATTGCTTCAAACACTCCAAGAGAGACATCTCAAGATTGATAGTTCTTTCAGCTATGGAAAGCTTTTAGGAGAGGCATTTGATGAGTTTGTAGAATCTAAACTTATCAATCCCACTTTTATCACGCAATATCCCATTGACATTAGCCCACTTGCAAGACGCAATGATGAGAATCTAGAGATTGCCGATAGGTTTGAGCTTTTTATCGGTGGTAAGGAAATAGCCAATGGATTTAGTGAGCTAAATGATCCACTTGACCAGCTTGAGCGTTTTAAAGAACAAGTCAAGGCAAAGGACGCAGGAGATGAAGAGGCTCAATATATGGACGAAGATTATGTATGGGCTTTAGCACACGGAATGCCCCCAACTGCGGGTGAAGGCATAGGGATTGATAGGCTAGTTATGCTTTTAAGCGATGCAAAAAGCATTAAAGATGTGATTTTATTCCCTGCTTTAAAGCCAAGTAAAACAAATTTTGATATAATGCCAAGCGATGATACTGCTCAAGCCAATCAAGGAAGCCCAAATCACGCAAATAAGGAGAAATGATGAACTACGCAATAAAAGAGCAAGATCCTGAAATTTATGAACTCATAGAAAAAGAATTTGAAAGACAAAATGATCACTTGGAGATGATAGCAAGTGAAAATTTCACATTTCCTAGCGTTATGGAAGCTATGGGTAGTGTTTTGACAAACAAGTATGCTGAAGGCTATCCTTTTAAGCGTTATTATGGTGGCTGTGAATTTGTAGATAGGATTGAAGAGATTGCTATCAATAGGGCAAAACAACTTTTTGGAGCAAGTTTTGCCAATGTCCAGCCTCATTCAGGCTCACAAGCTAATGCAGCTGTGTATGCTGCGCTCCTTAAACCTTATGATAAGATTCTAGGAATGGATCTAAGCCACGGTGGACATCTCACACACGGAGCAAAAGTCAGCAGCTCTGGGCAACTCTATCAAAGCTTTTTTTATGGTGTGGAGCTTAATGGCTACATTGATTATGATAAACTCGCACTTCAAGCCCAAGTCGTTAAGCCAAATATCCTTGTGTGTGGATTTTCAGCTTATACGCGTGAGCTTGATTTTAAGCGATTGCGTGAAATTGCGGATTCTGTTGGGGCTTTGCTTATGGGTGATGTAGCCCATATAGCTGGGCTTGTAGTGGCTGGAGAGTATCCAAATCCTTTTCCACATTGCCATATCGTTACGACAACAACACACAAAACATTGCGGGGACCACGTGGTGGGGCTATTCTTACAAATGATGAAGAGCTAATGGCAAAGATTAACAAAGCTGTGTTTCCGGGGATTCAGGGCGGACCGCTTATGCACGTTATAGCTGGTAAGGCAGTAGGGTTTAAAGAGAATCTTAAGCCCGAATGGAAAGTGTATGCCAAGCAAGTTAAGGTTAATATCCAAGCTCTAGCAAAGGTGTTATTACAACGCAATTATAATCTTGTAAGTGGAGGGAGCGAAAATCACCTTGTGCTTATGAGCTTCCTTAATAACGACTTTAGCGGTAAAGATGCGGATTTAGCCCTTGGTAATGCAGGAATCACTGTGAATAAAAACACTGTTCCGGGAGAAACGCGATCTCCTTTTGTTACAAGCGGTATAAGAATCGGCTCTCCAGCTCTCACGGCAAGGGGTATGAAAGAGAAAGAATTTGAGCAAATCGCCAAGTGGATTGCTGATATTCTTGATGATATTTCAAATGTTGATTTACAGCAAAAAATCAAAAAAGAGATCAAAGATTTTTCAAAAGATTTTAGAATCTATGAACGACCAATTTTTTAGGGGGTAAATTGTGACAGAAATGGATCTGAAACTGATAAAAATGGATACTTCCCATTATTATCAGCGTGTCAGCGGACTAGGCAAAAAGGTAAGTCATATGGGGCGGATTCTCTATGATAAATATGAGCGAGTGGATTCTATGCTGACTTCTATGCTGATTAATAAGCATTTTCGCAAAGAGATTACAATTGCTCATTCACTTTTGCTTGGCAAAGGCACGAAGGTTGAAAATATCGTCTTTGACTATAATGGGCGGAATCCAGAGAGATTCTATCATCGCGCACAGCTACTTTTGCGTGAAGAGGGCTTTTTGAACTTTACTGCTTTTTCTACAAAGACTCCGGGACATTTACATCTTTATGTGCATAAAGGACATACGGAGATTAACGAGGGTAAGCGACTTATTAAAACGCTTTCAATGAAGTTAGCCCAGCATTGTCCAAAGGAATGGAGAGTATTTCCAAATGATGAAATGCCTTCATATTTTAATATTTTGTGCCTACCCTATGATGTCTATGCAAAAGAGCGTGGGGCATCTTGGGCAAGACATATGTAAGCAAAAAACCCTAAACTAAGGAGAAAAAAATGGAAACAAAACGAGAATTAAATGATATTTTAATCAATGATGATGATTTGCAACAACAAAATCGCACCAAAAAGCTTATGATGATGGTGGGAGTAGCTATCATCATTTTATGTATTTTAATTGCGGTGATTTTTGTTATCACCCGCGATGAAGAGGATCTTAGTGAAAAAAACATAGCAGACAACAACGGCTTGACCTCAATGGGATCTACCCCTATCCAAGAGCCACAAAATGGTGGTTTTGTAAATGTGCCTATTGACAATAATACAGGTAGTGATGATAGGTTTCAGCAGATTCTTGATGATATTCGCAACCGCAATGGCGATTCAAATAATCAAGTGGCGCAAAACACAACACAGCAGCCCACTGCTCCCAGCACTCCACCACTAACAACACCTATACAAAACCAACCCAAACCTACGCAACAAACCACCCAGCCTAAGCCTACGCAGCAAACAAGCCAAAATAAACCTGTATTGCCAAACAACACAACATCAACCAAAAAACCGGAGCCGTCTAAACCAGCTCAAACAACAAGTAACACAACTTCTACAAACACAACTAAAAAGCCAGAGTCAGCCAAATCCGCTCCAGCACCTACTCAAACTCAAACACCAAAGCCACAGCCTACCCAAACAGCTACGCCTACAAATAGCGTTGCCAATGCTTTTGAAGGTGTCGCCACCTCCCCTATGGATCGCTCAAAAAATGGGCAAGTCGCCACAAAAGGCTTTTATGTGCAAGTAGGCTCTTTTGCCAACAAACCAAGTGAAGAGTTTTTAAAGAAAATAGGCAATTACAGCTACCGCGTATATGCAGGGACATCAAGCAATGGACAACAAACGACAAAATATCTCATCGGTCCATATAATTCACGCACAGAAGCGGCTAGAGATTTGCCAAATTTCAAAAGCCTTGTAGCTGATCCGGTGCATTTTGAAGTTAAATAACACAAATAATACTAAATAATTTATGAGCCAAACGCCTAGTAAAACCTTTGGATTAGTCGGTGTGGGTGGCTTTGTCGCTCCTAGACATCTTCAAGCCATTAAGCAAAATAATGGCACGCTTCTTTGTGCGATTGACAAACACGATTCTGTGGGAATCTTAGATAGCTATTTCCCACAGACTGATTTTTTTACAGAATCCGAACGCTTTGAACGCCACCTTGACAAACTCAAACGCACTAGCACACCGCTTGATTATCTTAGTATCTGCTCTCCAAATCATCTGCACGATACGCATATCCGCCTTGCTTTGCGGAATGGTGCTTCAGCGATTTGTGAAAAGCCCCTTGTACTTAATCCTTGGAATCTAGACGCACTCTTATTGGCTCAAAACGAAGCAAACAAACACATTTACAGCATTTTGCAACTCCGTTTGCACCCAAGCATTCTCTCACTTAAAACACGCATAGAGCAATCAAGCAAAGATTCTGTGTTTGATATTGATTTAAGCTATATTACCGCTAGGGGCAAGTGGTATTTTCACTCGTGGAAGGGAGATGAAAGTAAGAGTGGTGGGGTTGCGACTAATATTGGGGTGCATTTTTTTGATATGCTGATTTGGATTTTTGGCGATATAGAGCAAAGCATTGTGCATTATCGCTCTGCTTCAAGCGTGAGTGGAATCTTAATATTAAAAAAGGCAAGGGTTAGGTGGTTTCTCTCCATTGATGAAAATCTCTTGCCCCAGCATATAAGAGAGCAAAATAAAAGAGTGTATCGCTCCTTGTCTTTACAAGGCGAAGAGTTTGCCTTTAGCGATGGGTTTAATGATTTACACACGCTAAGTTATACGAAGATTTTAAATAATGAAGGCTTTAGCTGCGAAGATTCAAGAAAGGCTATTGAGCTTACTTATCATATTAGAAATGCCACGCCCATTGGATTACAGGGCGATTATCACCCCTTAAACAAAAGGCTTTAAATGGCGGTTTTTATCCACGAAAGTAGCATTATTGATGAAAATGTCATCATCGGTGAGGGCAGTAAGATTTGGCATTTTTGCCATATTCTAAGTGGGAGCATTATAGGTAAAAACTGCTCTTTAGGGCAAAATTGTATGGTAGGCAAAAATGTCATCATTGGCGATAATCTCAAGGCACAAAATAATATCAGCATATATCAGGGGGTAAGAATCTGCGATGATGTGTTCTTGGGACCAAGTGTAGTTTTTACAAATGTCATTAACCCCAGAGCTTTTATCTCGCGTAAAGATAGCTTCCGCCCTACCCTTATCAAAAACGGAGCTTCCATTGGGGCAAATGCGACAATCATCTGCGGTGTGGAGATTGGCGAGTATGCACTCATTGGTGCAGGAAGTGTGGTAACAAAAAATGTGCCGGACTTTGCCTTGTGTGTGGGGAATCCTGCAAGGCAAATCGCTTGGGTAGATAAGGCAGGAAATAGGCTTACATTTAATGAAGAAAATCTAGCCTATGATAGTTATGATAACACCGCTTATCGCCTTGATGACAATAGAATCTTAAAGGTATGAAATGCCTATTCCCACGCTTCAAAATGCACATATCGCTATCATCGGATTAGGCTATGTTGGTTTGCCCTTGTCTGTGGCTTTTAGCAAAATCTATCCCACCATTGGCTTTGATATAAATCCACAGCGGATTGATGAGCTAAAATCTAGCTTTGATAGCACACAGCAAGTAAGCAAACAAGAGCTGCAAAACTCCCCAAATCTTAGCTTCACGCATAATCTCTCACACATCGCACACGCAAATATTTATATTATCTGTGTGCCTACACCCATCACAGAAAATAAAACACCAGATCTCTCCGCCCTAATTCACGCAAGTGAGCTTGTAGGTAAGATTTTACAAAAAGGTAATATCGTGATTTATGAATCTACCACTTACCCCACCTGCACGGAAAATGAATGCAAAAACGCCTTAGAAAAAAGCTCAAATCTCACTTTCAACACTGACTTTCACCTTGGCTACTCGCCTGAACGCATTAACCCAAGCGATAGCTCCCACACACTCACACAGATTCAAAAAATCACTTCCGGTAGCACAAAGCAAGTAGCACACTTCATTGATAGCCTATATAGCTCAATCATCACAGCCGGGACTTTTTGCGTCTCATCAATCAAAACTGCTGAAATGACAAAAATCATAGAAAACGCTCAACGCGATTTAAACATCGCCTTTATCAATGAAATGTATATGATTTGCGATGCCTTGCAGATTGACGCCCTAGAAGTGCTTGAAGCGGCAAAGACAAAGTGGAACTTCCTGCCTTTCACACCCGGGCTTGTTGGGGGGCATTGCATAAGTGTAGATCCTTATTATCTCACGCATAAGCTTCATAGTATCGGCTATCACCCGCAAGTGATTAGCTCTGGGCGGCTCATTAATGATACTATGCCACATTTTATCGCACAGAAAATCATCAAGCTACTTATTCAAAATGGCATTGAGATTCTAAACGCAAAAGTTTTAATCCTTGGCATTACCTTTAAGCAAAACTGCCCTGATATACGAAACTCCAAAGTCCCCATTGTGAAAAAGGAGCTAGAATCTTTTGGGCTAAAAGTAGATGTGTATGACCCTGTGGCAAATAAGCAAGAAGTGCAAAAAGAGTATCAAATCTCACTTTTAGATGAGTTGCCCTTAGCCTATTTTGACTGCATTTTTCTAGCCGTAGCTCATAATAAGCTCCTCTGCCTTAATCACAAAAAGCTAGGCAAAGCAAAATCTATCTATTACACGCTCACAGCCCATAAGCTAGATTCATAAACCGCATACATAAAAAGCCAAAAAAGCCTAGCCCCACGCAATGCAAGGCAATATGGGCTATTCTAAAACGCATAGCCAAAACACATAAAAGCAAAAATATACATAAAAGCCAAGTCGGTGTAAAAAACTCAATAGAATCTAACCTTAAACTCATAGCCCATTGCAAAAAGCTATCACATAACCAACCAAAGCCCAAAATATGAGCCACAAACATACAGGGAAAAAACACCACAAAAAGCAAACTTAAAGGAATACTAAGTATATTTAAAGGCGTAAAATAAGGAAAAAACCAATGCACCAAAACAAGCATATCTAAAAAAATCAGCGTATTAAACCATAAAGGCAGTAGCACAAACTTACCCACAACCCCACGCCATTTTTGAATCTTGCTAAACTTCGCAAAGAGATAGATAAAAAACACTCCGCCAACAGATAGCCCAAAGCCCACAGAAAAAATTAATCGCGGGAATAAAGCCAAACACAAAGCCACCACTACAAAAAGTAGCCTAAAGCTTAGCAAATTTATCCCGCTAAAAATAGCTACAAATCCGCACACACTCATCACATACGCTCTTAAAAATGAAGGCGTAAAATCAAGCACAAGCAAATATAAAAATAGCACCGCACACATCAAGATTCCAATATCAAAATATTTGTTGCGATAGCTTATAAATCTATGGAATCTCCCATACACAAAGCCTATAAGCCCTCCAAGCACAAGGCTTAAGATTCCCAAGTGAAAGCCACTAATGGCAATAAGATGAGCTATGCCTAATTTATTGCTTAAATCTCGCCAAGTATGGGGCAAAAAGTCCGCTAAAAATAGCGTTTTATACAGCGAAGCAATAAGCGGCTCATTATGTTGAGATTCTATATACGCCCTAAGATTGAGCCTATAATCCAAATCCGCTAAAAGCGAAATGCGATAAGAGATAAAAAAACAGCTTTTTAGATACTCCACAAAGCTACATTCTAGCCTTTTGCCATAGATTCTTACAAATCTATGCGTTAAGTCTTTTATATCTTCTTTGCTTGTTGTGTAGAAAATCTCGCCCTTATCACTCTTTAGCTTTAAAACTTGATAACTTGAATTATTTTTGTGCTTTGTGTATTGAGCGATGACTTGAGCGTAAATCTCTTGGGTATCTTGCGGAGTAATATACGCACGATATGCGTTATATTCTAAAAGCATATTACCCATAAAAAGAGCTAGACACAACCCCACAAATGCCAAAATCTCCCTTTTTGTATGTAAAATCTCCACTGCCAAGGGAGAATGTGTAGAGTGAGTTTTGCTATTCACTTGTTAAAAGACATTGGGCATATCAAAGTTAGAATCTGTCGGGCTTTGGGGCGGTGTGCCTCGCTCCATATTCTGCAAAAAATCTGCACCATCAATACGCGTTTGTGTCATCTCGTGGCTGTATTCTTCAGGCTTATCTTCAAAACGCGTAAATTTTTTATTAAACTGAATCTCCACATTACCTATCTCACCATTGCGATTTTTAGCGATGATAATCTCTGCCGGTTCAATCTCACGCTCGGTATGCTCGGGCTTAAAGTCCTTTTCCTTGCCCTCTTTTTTAAGCCTTGCATATCGCTCCTTATCCGCCCTTCTAGCATACACATCATCGCGGTAAAGAAATAAAATCACATCAGCATCTTGCTCTATCGCTCCAGAATCTCGCAAATCTGACAAAATAGGACGCTTATCATCGCGAGATTCCACAAGGCGATTAAGTTGAGATAGGGCGATGATTGGCATTGAAAGCTCCCTTGCCAACATCTTAAGTCCGCGTGAGATTTCAGAGACTTCCGCTTGTTTGCCTATCTCCCCCTTGCCACCATTCATAAGCTGTAAATAATCAATAATCGCCACACTTATTTGCGGATTCTGCTTTTTGAGCCTACGCAGTCGCCCTTTAAGTTGAGCGATACTAAGCGAAGAGGCATCTACAATCTGCAAAGGCTGATTTGCTAGTTTATCCACCACACTGCTTAGCTCACTTATCTCATTATCATTAAGATTTGCTGTGCGGAGATTCTGCAAAGGGATTGATGCCTTTGCACTTAGCATTCTCATACCCAGCTGCAAATAAGGCATTTCAAGGCTAAAAATCACTACACCCTTATTGTTATCTAAAAAATGTTGCGCGAGATTTAACACAAAAGTCGTCTTCCCCATAGACGGACGCGCACCTATGATGATTAAATCCCCTTCATTAAAACCTGTTGTAAAGCGATTTAGCTTTTTAAAGCCTGTGTCAAGTCCGGTTAGCTCAAGATTCTCACGATTTTTAAGCTCTATGATATGATCCATTACATCTCTCGCCACCTGCCCTGCATCATACACATCATCATTTGATTTTCCCAAGCTCATATCGCTAAGTTTCCTACTCACTTCATCAACAATCTCTTCCACACTTTGATTATTATCAAGTGATTTTTCACGCAAAAGATTAGCTAGAGAGTGCATTTCACGCTTGATACTTGCCTCTTTAATCTCATCAATATAGGCTTCAATATTTGCGATAGGATTAATCGCTAGAATCTCAAGTAACTCTTCTTGCGTGATTTTCTTATTTGCAGGTTTTTTGGCTAAAATAAACTCACTATCAATAGGCAGATTCTCTTTATTCAAAATCTCACACATTGCAAAAATATCCCTATGCACCGGATATAAAAAGTCCTTAGGGCTTAGCTCTGCGGCAATCTCTTCAAACTTTTCAGGCGAGAAAAAAATAGATGAAAGCACGATTTTTTCAATCATAATAATTGTTTCTTGCATACACAATCCTTACTAACTTGAATGCAAGAATCCTACACTTTTTTGCATTAAAAAGTGTTTTATTTCCTATCTTTGCCATTTAAGAGTAAAGCAACTTCCCCTGCCCTGCTGACTTTGCACCTCTATATCTATGTCATACTCATCGCAGATTCTTTTTACCAATGTTAGCCCTATGCCAAAGCCCCCTTGATACTCATTGCACCGCACATATCGTTCAAAAATTCTATCCTTTTGAGAATCTGTCATACCACAGCCACTATCGCTAATGCTTAAACTCCCCTGCCCTAAAACAATCTCAATCTCCCCGCCCTTTTTGTTATACTTAATCGCATTGCTTAGGAGATTATCAAGCACACAGCTCATCTTTTCCGCACTCGCAAAAATATAGCTAGATTCCGCCCGAACCCCCACGCACAAAGCCTTTTGCTCAAAAAATGGCGAGAAATACTCTAATCGCTCCTGTAATAAAGTATGTAAAGCAAGATTTTCACGCATATCATTAATACTATGGGGGAAGTTATACGCCACTAAGATTCTATAAATATGACTTAGACTTTTAGAGGCAAGTTTAATCCGCTCTATTTTTTGGGCTTGTGTGGGGGTAAGATTATCAAGTGAAAGCGTCTCAATACTCATTAGAATAATGCTTAAAGGTGTATTTATCTCGTGGGTAGAATCTTTAATAAAAGCATTCAAAGTATTAATCCTTTGCTGCATAGGTTTCAATGAAAGCTTAACCAAAAAATACGCCACCACGCCCACCACAAAAAGTGAGAGCAAAAAATACGCTATCATCTTAAGACGCAAAACAAACATTTGAGATTCTAAAGAAGCATCTTGTATAAAAATCTTATATCTCGCATTATCGCGGTATTTTGATACAAGATTCTTCTTACTCTTATGAGCTTTTGGAATCTTTTCGTGCATTGAAGGCTCAATAATCACATATTCCCCACGCATAGCAAAGCCCTCTTCTATCTCACTTTGACTAAGCTTTACTTTCAATGTATCATACAAAACCGCACCTTTTTTATTGTAGATTCTAAGCGGTGTGCTAATCTCACTTTGAATCTGCGTAAGCCCAGCTTGCAAGTCATCTTTATTATTATGTAAAATCTCATATACTTCAAGGCTTATCTCACGCAGATCACTGACTTGATTTGCTATCAAATGTCGCGCTTCTTTGGCATAAGAAAACCAAAAAAACACGCATAAAAAAATGCCTGTTGTCCCCAAATATAGACTTAGAATCTTAATGATACTCTTTGCATTCTCACTCAAAACACCTACTCCACATTGTTATTTTCATTATAGCAATACCCTCTGCCGCGTTGATTGACAATACTATCTTTACCCAGAATCTTACGCAGATTTTTCACATACGCACGCAAACTCATTTCACTTGGCTCTTGCTCGTATTCCCACAAAGTATCAAAAATCATCTCTTGGGATACATAGCTCCCCTTGTGTTGTAAAAGCAATAAAAGCAAAAGACTCTCCTTTTGTGTCAAAGGCACAATGGCGTTATGCTCATCATAGAGCAGTTGCGTTAAGATTCCAAACTTCATACCATTATGCAGCTTCACATATTCCGTATGCGTATGGGAAAAAGAGCGTTTCAGCAATGTGCGGATACGATATTGTAGCTCCAAAAGCTCAAAGGGTTTTTTAAGATAGTCATCGCACCCCGCCTTATAGCCACTTTGTAAATCATCAATCCTATCAAGCGAAGTGATAAAAATGCTCGGTGTGTTTTTCCCACACTCCCTAAGCTCTTTTAGTATATCAAATCCATTACCCAAAGGCACTTTCACATCAAAGATCCACAAATCAAAATGCTGCTCATAAGCGCAATTTAACGCATCTTTAGCATTATCACAAAGCTTCACATCATAGCCCTGCTCGTTTAAAAATTCAAGCAGAATCTCACTTAGCACAAAGTCATCTTCTAGCAATAAAATCTTTGCCGACATCTTTTACTTCCTTTTTGCGCTTTTACTTTTTCTTTGTTTTTTTCATACTGAGCGACAGCAAAGTATCTCTTTTCAAGATTCTAAGTTTTTTATTTTTTATAAGGGGGAGGGGCTTAAATTGCGAAGTCGGCTCGCAGATATACCGCTCATTCCCCCTTATAAATCGTTCGCAATCGTGTCGCTCACCCCCTACAACGCTTTTATAGGTTTGCACTTCGTGCAATTCAATTTTACACGCTTAAAGATATACTTTAAGCGTAGTTGGCCTTGTTGTCTCTCATTATCATTGCAAGGCAAGTTTTTTATTTCTTTTTTGGCTCACAATGCTTTTTTATCCTTGCATTCAGCTTTGCCTTTGCACTCTTTAAAATGTCTATGCGGTGGCAATCCACTCTCTTTTAGCTCCTTTTCACTCATATTTTCCACACGCTTTTTCATCGCTTCGTGTGTAGCCTTTTTATACTCTCTATATTCCTTGACACTCATATTTTCAGTAGCCTTTTCATATTGAGCTTTGAGCTTTTCTCTAAAGTCTTTTGCCTCTTTTTCACTTTTAGCCTTCATTCGCTTTGCTATCTCAAGCTCATAGTCAGCAAACTCTTCAACCTTAACTACGCCAGAGAGTGAAATAAGCTCCTTATCACTTTTCTTGCTAAAATCCGCTGCATTCGCACACACTAGACTTCCAAAAGCCACAGCCAACACACCTATTTTCAATGTCCTTGTAAGTTTCATAAAAACTCCTTTTATGTTAGTTTATCCTTAAATGGATAGGCGAAGTTTATACTTTTAAAATGAAGTCAAAGTGAAGTGAAAAATTCTTTATACAATAGATTCACACACGCGGCTAAAGACACGCACACCACAAGCGGTTTTATAATCTTTACCCCATAGCCAATAGCTATGCGTGAGCCTAGACTTGCCCCTGCAAACTGCCCTAACGCCATACATAAGCCCACAATCCACAAAATATGCCCCCCAAAGGCAAAGACAAGCATTGAAGCAAGATTTGTAGCGAAGTTAAAAAGTTTAGCATTTGCTAAGGCTTGAAGCAGTGAAAAGCCCCCAAGCGTAATGAGAGAAAGCATAAAAAATGAGCCAGTCCCCGGACCAAAAAATCCATCATAAAAGCCAATTATCCCTAGCACAAAGCCTAGCCCTGCACTTCCCAATATCGCCTTGCTAGAATCTTGCGTGATTTTTGGAGAAAAGAGAAAGTAAAACGCAAAGATAATCAGCAAAAATGGGATACATTTACGCAGAAAATCACTCTCAAAAAGCCCCACACACACACTCCCAAGTATAGAGCTAAGAAAAACCACACACACAAACCCCACACTTCCTTTTAAATCAATATGCCCCCTTTTGTAAAAATGCAAGCTCGCCCCAAAGCTCCCAAAACAGCTTTGAAACTTATTTGTCCCCAAAGCTTGAAGCGGTGGGATTCCAGCAAAGAGCAAGGCAGGGATAGTTATCATTCCCCCACCCCCAGCAATAGAATCTACAAATCCCGCTACAAAAGCACAAGCTATTAAAAATACAACCAACCCCGCACTTATCTCAATACCAAAATCAAATACCATATCTAAATCCTAATAAAAATATGAGAAACGCGATATTATAAGATTAAAGTGTTAAATGTGAAGTGATAAATTTGATATGAATGTTAAAGATGTAAAGCAAGTCAAAAGAAATATGATAAAAGCAAAAGGTGCCACAAACGACACATTGTGAAGCACCTTTCTTAAAGGAGACAAAACAAGGATTAGAAATCCCACTTGATTCTAGCAGCAGCGATAACGCCTGTTTCTTTACCGCTAAATGTATTGGTACCAGCAGTAGTATTACTCCTTGCACCACTTGTTCCCTCAATTGTTTGATAGAAGCTTACTTGTGGAGCAAAAGTAAAGTTTGAGCTAACTTTATAAGGAAGCTGAATAAATGCTGAATAACTATGAATCATTGAATCTTTCTTTGCTTCAGAAGCAGTTTTTAGAGCATTTTTTTGTCCTTTTCCGCCAAATGTCGCCTGATACCCAGCACCGATGATAAGTCCCATATCACTAGAAAGCTTTGTGCCAAACTCCACTCTTGCACCCGCTCTTTGTGCGTCTAATCCAGCTACATCAAGCGTAGAATGGTGATAACCACCTGTACTTATTCTTGTGAGTTGCTCACCATAAAGATGCCCATTTTTACCATAATTTGCCATTAATGAAAGGAATGAGCTACCAAATGTAGGTTTATAACCTATCCAAGCGTGATATGCACTTGTCCCAGCAGGCACATTTCCTTGAATTGTGTTAGAATTGTAGTATTTATAAGTCGCTGCTGCTTTAAAGATAGGTTTGCCTTTGTCATCATTGATTGTATAGCTTGTAGCGATACGAGGAGATTCTTGATTTGGTCGAGCTGCACCACCATTTCGTCCATCACCTGTTTCATCTTCTACAAGCGCTAGGCTTAGTCCAGCTACATTATATTGAATCTGAATCTTTCTGCTTCCAGTAGCAATACCACCAAAGCCACTTGAGCCATTGTCATTGTTGAAGAAGTCATTTGTAAAGCCATTATCAATTGTTGGGGTATTTGTCTTACCAAAGAGAATTGTCCCAGCCGAAGTTGTATAAGATCCCCAATATTGTCTCCAGCCTGTGCTGCCAACATTGCCATCGACGCCCGGCTCTACTGCACCCCACTCTACATTAGCTTTAAACTTATCTTTTTGGAATTTCACACCAAATTGTGAGTTATTTTGAATCCCAATAAGGTATCCCGCATCAGCTCCAGCCTTGCCACTTTCGCCATAGCCTACATAACCACGGATTGATCCATAGATATCAACCTTTGTATCATCGTTATTATGCACTTCAAAAGCCATTGCTGGCAACACAAGAAGAGCCGATAAAGCACTGCTTACAACTATCTTTTTCATAAAAACCTCCATTACGAGTTGTTTAAGATTATAGTTCAAGATTGAACTAGTGCCATTATCATTAGAAAATGTATAAATGTCAAGGCTAAATGTAAAATATGGGGAGATTCCCCACAAACTAAGCACTATTTCACAAAATATCAAATTAAAGATTGTCCTTGTTTTTAAGGATTATTCAGCAGTTGCATAAACTCTGCACGAGTTTTAGAGTCTTTCTTAAATAGCCCACGCAACGCAGAAGTGATGATATGCGACTGCCTTTGCTTCCCTCGCATTTCAAGGCATAGATGTCTTGCTTCACATACGACCATTACACCCTTAGGGCTTAGCTCACTCATCAGTGCATTGGCAATTTGCGCTGTAAGCTGCTCTTGAATCTGCAAACGATGTGTAAAAACTTCCGCTAATCGTGCCAAGCCACTAATCCCCACGAGTTTAGAATCTGGAATGTAGCCAATAGATATAAAGCCAAAAAAAGGTAAAAGATGATGTTCGCACATAGAATAAAAGGGCAGTTTTTTAAGCACTATCATTTCATCACACACGCCATCTTCAAAGACACTGCCTAAGGCAACTTTTGGGCTTTGAGCGTAGCCATCTAGCATTTCTGCAAAGCTTGTAGCAATACGCTTTGGTGTAGCTTCTAACCCCTCTCGTTTAGAATCTTCCCCCACAAACGCGCATAAAGATTCAAAAAATGCCTTTGAGCTTTGCTCTAGGGCTTTATCTTGTGGTGTTTTCATAGACACTCCTTTGTAAATTTTGATAATAAGATTTTACCCAAGATTCTAAGCTTTTATCATACTGAAGCGTAAGCTTTGTTTGAGATTTTGCGTTTTTGTCGTATTGAACCTTTAAAAAAAGCGAAGTATCTTTATGTTGTAAGAGAGTGTTTTTGCTTTTTTTCTTTTCACAAAAAGTGGTTTTGAACGCTAGTTTCTGTTTTTCTGTTTTTTTTTAAAAGGGGGAGGGGCTTAAATTGCGAAGTCGCTCCCTCCCCCTTAAAAATCCCCCACCCTACAACGCTTTTATAGGTTTGCGTTTCACGCGATTTAATTTTACACGCTTAAAGATATACTTTAAGCGTAAGTTAGCTTTGTTTTCGCACCACGAGAGGGGCGAGATTCTGCCATTGTGGAATCGACTTGAGATTCTAGGCTTTTAGAATCCACAATTCTAGTATTTGCGGTATTGCTAGTGGGGCTTTTTATGGATTTTAGGGGGGGGGGGAGCTAGACATAGAGTCTGCGGTTCCCCTAAAATCCATAAAATCGCTACTAGGATTACCCAAAGACGAATTGTAGGCTGAATGCCTACTCAAAATCTTTGTCCTAGTAAAGACTTTATACGATTTTGTATGCTAGGATGTGTGCTTAAAATCTCACTCGTATCAAAAAGATACGCACTTGCACGAGTAGGATTCGGCTCGGTGTAAGTGTTTTGAGAATAATCTTGGCTAATCTTTTGTAACGCCCTAATCATCGGCTCACTATCTCTCATCAAATACGCCGCACCAGAATCTGCCATATACTCGCGGTTGCGAGAGATAAAAAGACTTAGCACCATTGTAAGCAAAGGCAAAATAAACTGCAACACAAGCAGGATATTCCTAGCCACACGCGCCCCTTGAGAATTTGAACCACTAAAATAAAAGGCAAAGATATTCACACCCAAAAGCATAATATTGCTTAAAATCCCCACACACATTGTAAGCCTTACATCGCCGTGCCGTATATGGCTTAGCTCGTGGGCGATGACAGCTTTTAGCTCATCTTCTTTTAGTCGCTCTAAAAGTGTGGAAGTAATAGCAATCATAGAGTTTTTTTCATTCCACCCACTTGCAAAGGCATTCATATATGGGGCTTCTATGATATATAACGCTGGTTCAAAAGGGCAATTTGCACTTTTAAGCAAATCGCTAAAAACACCATAGAGTGTGGATTCTCTGCGGGAAAGCACGAGATTTGGATTTATGCGTTTATACTCATTGCCACTTAGCATAATGCGTGAAAACTGCCCCACACTATACATTATCACGCCAAATGCCACAACGCCCATTATAAAAGCGATAAGGGGGAATTCCTGTAATGTGAGTAAGAGATAGAATCCCTCCTGCAAACTCTCGCTATTTAGCCGAATAATATCCGCCAACAGCCCGATAAAAACAAAAATGGCAATATACACGCATAAAACAGCATAGGTTTTAAGCTGATTTTGTCTAATAATGCGTTCAAAACGAGAATCCATAAGCTCCCCTTAAATTCATAAGCCCTTGCTTAACATTTATTCAGCGATATTATGGCAAAGTTTTGCTAATTTATCTTAAGACACACAAGCAAAAACTAAGGAGATATTATGGAAAAATCAAAAGCAGTATTTGAAAATGAGCTTACACAGATTTATGAGCTAAGCCAGATTCAAAGCAGGGAGATTTATACATTTTTTGACGCTATAACACAGCAGGATTCACCCAAACACAAGATTTTATGTGATTTAAGTAAGCAATGCAACCTTGAACCTAGTCAATCAACCCTTATGGCGTTGTGTGAGCGTATAGTAAATCTGCGAGAAGATAAAGTCGTGCAGATTTTACAAACGCAATATGTGGAGAGTGAAAACAAAGAATATGAGATTGACAAAGCACGATATATGCTCCTTGATTTTGTGATGAGATTCTACCAAGGGCAGTTTGAAAGCCTTTTGCAAAGTATAGAGCAAAAGGGGCTTTTAAGTGCATTTTATAGGGAGATTCTAGCTAGTACACATCGCGTTGGACTTGCGATGAATGGCTTTTTTGTATCGTGGCAAAAACGACTGATTGATGGGATAAACCGAGACTTTGAGAAGACATATAGCTTCGTAGAATCTCTCACAAACCTAGATTCTACAGAAGTATCTTGTGATGATTTTTTGGGCTGTAGAGGTGGGGGTGAAGGGAGTTTGCTCAATGCAAATGACCAAGCCAACACCGCAGACTCCCACAAAAGCACACAAGAGACAAGGCAGATTCTAGAATCTAGCCTTGATAGAAATGAAAATGGCGTATATATCGGGCGGTGCTACTCTATCCCATTGCAAGTTGGCACAAAGTTTATCTCACAGCCTTATATCAAGGCATTCCCACAGGAAGTGGAGTGTATTATTAAATCTTTGAAGCAAAGTATTGAAAATCTTAGTTTGCTAGAAGATTCTATATATCACGCAAAAGATGCTTATATTGCCTATTTGAAGACACTTATCAAGGCGTGGGGAGAGAGTGAAAGCAAAAATCTCATCAAGCAATGGCAGGAAGTGGATTTAGCGTGGATGGCTATCAAAACGCCCTTGCAAATCGCCCACCCTTTTGAGTATTATGAAGATATTTATCGCCATAGTGTCGCACCAGAATGGGACTTACGCCTAGAAAATAAAAAGAATGAAACAAAAAGCTATGCTAAAAATCTTGTGGGAGCAATGTTTCAAACATTAAGTCAAGAATTAGAGCTAGATTCTACGCTTTATAATGCCATTACTTGTGCGTTTAAGCAAACAAGCTTGTATAACTCAATGCCGCTTTTGTATTATGGAGCGGAGAATAATGGACTATTTTCCGCACAAGTGGTGCCAAATGATGAGACAATCTCCAGTCAAAAGGGCAAAAAGATCTTTGCTTTCCCAGATAGAATCATCAATCAAGCTAAAGCCAAACCGCAGATGAAAATTAATGTAGAATTTTTCGGGGTGGAGCTTTTGGAGAAGTGGCGTGAGATTTTATTTCATAATGAAAGGCTTTGGCACTTTGTGTATGACATTAGCACGAATGGACACGAGTTTGGGCATATTCTGTGGGTGGATTGGCAGAGTGAGGGGCTTATGAATATTGATGGAGAGTTTAAAAATATAGAAGAATTTAAGGCTACTTGCGGTGGGCTTGTGGCGTGGTTTTTACACTATGAGAAAGCAAAAAATATGGGGCAAGATTCTGCGGATTGCAAAGATTTGAAAGAGATTCTTGCTTATGAAACAAGCTTGGGTGGAATGGATAAAATTTTAGAATCTTTGCTTGAAGATCACATTAAGCGTTGTGTTGGGCTTATGGCGTGGAGGGAGAGCTTGGAAGTTCGGGCGTATTATTGTGAGGGACTATTGCATTTAAGCGGATTATTTGAAAGCGGGGTGTTAAGCTTTGATAAAGCACAAACACCGCGTTTGCAGATTCACAAAGAGCATTATGCTAGGCTGATAAAGTGGTATCAGCACACCTACACATCTTTGGCTAAGCATTACATACAAAAGCTCCCAGCAAATGCGTGGCTTGAACGCTTTATCAATCGCAATGGCTATCACGCTACAAATCCGCAAGTTAGAGCTTTTGCTGACTTTTATTGGGAGCGGTATAAAAGCATTGGCAATGAGATTTACTCGCCTTTGTAAAGCTTATTTGCAAATCTTAAAAGTGCAAATAAGCAGCACCCTTAAACCCCAAATCAAACAGCCCCACAGTTATAATTAAATCTCCACATTCAAGCTCTACGCTTCATATATCCCCTCAATTCAATGCCATCAACCCAGAATCTTCATCTTAAATAAAATAATATTAATACCAAATTGTGCACCAAGATGCTTTGACACACAAAGCTAGGAATATTCCCATTCAGTCTTACTCAAAGGAAGTTATGCAACAACAGCATTATAATTACCAACTTACGCCTTGAGCAATGACAGAAGACACAGGCACAACAGCAACCTTAAAAAAATACAAATAAAACTATAAGGGTTGACACCATGTTAAAAAACACAACATTGAGCGTAATGCTAACTTACAATCTATTTCCAACAGAAAAATGTGTATTTTTACCTGTAGTGAGACTTAAAAATATGCATTTGAGTCTTCTTATTTTAAATTACAAATAATGGATTAATAAGTTTATTGATGGCAAATCCATTTTAGTAAGTCAAATTTAAGGATTTTATAATTTAAAGCCAATCGTTTGCATTTTACTTCCGCCACAGATGATGAAGCACTAGAAGCATTAGCATTTTTTGCTAAAAATGAGGGCATTATCCCAGCTTTAGAGTCTAGCCACGCCCTTGCTGCATTACTTAAAGTATGCAAAGAGAATAAAGGCAAAAAAATCATTGCAAATGTGTCAGGCAGGGGTGATAAAGATATTTTCATCACAGCAAAAGCCCTGACACCAACGCAATGGAAAAACTTTTTAAAAGATGAGATAAAGCGGATTGAGAGCTAGGCTCAAAGTTAGATTAAACTTAGATTCTCTAAACCTTGGCGTATTGCAAATTTTTCTTTGAAATCTCTAAAAATATAATCAAATGTCAAAGGTTTTGCTTTAAATCTTTAATCTCCTGACTTATATCCTCCCAATTATGTGATTCAAAAATATTTTCTCTCACACGATAGGCACGATCTATTTCTAAGTGTTCGGTAAACGGGGAATTTGTATGATATAAAATGCGGTTTGTTGCGTGTATATCTGCCATATTATCACAATTAAGAGCTGCAAATTTACACACCATTGTATAAACATCGGCATTGCTTTTTAAACCACTATCAATTCTTAATTTGCCCTTTGCACCAAAGGGCTTTACAAGCAAAAGTGCATCTGATTGGGTGCCAAGCTGTTCAAAATTATTGTTTTGAATCTGTGAAAAACTATCATAATGACCATGATCGCTCACAATCACAATAGCACTTTTATCATAAATATCATTCTCTCTAAACCAATCTAACCAATCAAGGACAAACTTTATCGCACAATATTCATTGTTGTAATGCTTATCATTGTATCCATTACGATATTCTTTGGGCATAAATGCCTGATATAATTCTGGCAAGGAGCTTTGTGCAAAAACATTAGGAGCACATTGATTTTCTAAATCTAATTGCCAAGGATAATGCGTAATCATTGACTTGATATATTTAAAAGTTTTTCTTTGTGAATTTGTATTGGAAACAAATGGAAACATTGCTACATCCGAGACATATCTAAGCTGTGTCGCCAACTCATCAGATAAATTTTTCTTCGCAAAAAGCCACTGGCCATCACCATAAATCCTAACTCTCATCGTATAAGGTGCAGCCTTAAAAAGACCAATGGCAAAGAGTATGGCAACAGAATCTTGTTTTTTTCTAATCTCATCAAATTGTGTTTGAATAAAATCACCCAAATTATAATGATGGATAAAACTTCCTATGTAACTCTGTTTATCTTGATTTGCTACCAATACCGTATCACCAAAATAAGATTCAAATGTTGTAGGCAAAACCGGCACTGTATCATACACCGCAACCTTATATCCCTTTTGCAATAGTTTTTCTGGCAAAATAAAAAATGCTTCATCATATGAATCTTGTGCGTTTCTCACACCTTGATTATAAAGCGATAGGCTCGTATATTTTTCCCCTCCCATTAATGCTGGAGTATTAAATTGTGTATTGTTGGAAGTTGCAAGTGTATTGTTATAGTATGTAAAACCACTTAATTTTTCACGCAAATCCTCCTGCTGCAGGATTATATCTAAATGCGAACCGGTAAAAGCATCAAGCACTAAAACCAAAATATTAGAATCTTGTGAAAAAGATAAAAGCTTATCATTATAAGGTGGCAAGACATTATCATATACTTTTTGTGAAATATCAACAGATAAAATTTTTATAGCATCACGCAAGGCAAAGCTAACAAAAACTACACCGCATACAAACGCAAAGTGAATAAAAAAACGCTTATAAATAAGCACAAATACAACAACCATAGAGCATAAGCCAAAAATGATATCAAAATATTTATTTTTAGGATTATAAACGGATACACCACCTTGAAAAACAAAATTATCAAGTAAGCCATAAGTGTTAAACTCACAATCACGCACAAAGATCGCACTATAACATGTAGCCATAAACATAAGCACACATAGTGCCCATACACAAACTTTAAATAGCCTCGTTTTATAAACAAAACTTATAAAATAAATAAACACAAATGAAAACAACAAAAACCAGCCAAAAAGCTTTGCTAAAGTTGAACGAATCTGCGTAATATCAAATTGCGACACATCACTGCTATAAACACTATAAGGATTGAAAACAAAAACAACAAAGCAAATGTTACATATCGCTATAATTGACATAAGGCGATATTGCTTAAAATCGTGTCGGGCAATGTCGGCATACGGGGTAAAAACCCTACGCCACACTACCCTAACAGAATAGAGTATGATATGTAAAAGACTTATGCTTTTAGTTTTGCGCCCCCCCCCCCCGCAGACTATTGAATCTAGCCTTTGTTATATGCCAAATTTTATATATTTTATCCATACTGCTCCCTTCAATCAATTTCTCAAAATGCCAATTTCATACCTAGATTCACATTTGTCATATGTGGATAGTATAACTGTGAGCCACCGTGTGTGTTAAGGACATTCACAATACCACTAAAATGCTCTGTAAATCCAAAATCAAGTAGAAAATTTACTTCATTCACCCTATCATAAGGCTTTAGTGGATCATTTATCATAGACATTCCCCTAAACTTCGTGCTACCATACACCACCGCAAAACTCACTCTATCAATGGCAAACATCACCTTGCCATACCATACATTCGAATCTACGCCTTCAAGCAGGGCTCTCCCGCCCCACATAAAAAATGGACTGACACTATTACCAAGCGTATTGAGAGACCCCCAGCCGACATTACTTCCACTGCCGATATAGCCTCCGCTCACTTCTGCCATATCTTTCACGCCTACATAAACCTTCACATCTGTGTTGTAGCCATTGCCCTCTTTGCCTTTTTGCACACCATAGGTTTGCTCAAAGCTCGTGGCAAAATGTCCGCTCAAACCGATATAAGACTTTGAAGCCTCATATCGTGCAGAGGCTTTCACACCTGTGGCATAAAACATACTTGGATTAGCAATACCATAAAATTTCACACTCATCACTTCGCCAATATGATATTTGAAGCTCATTTGTGTCAGCCCAAGGCTATTGTGCGGATTCACATCATAAAAGCCTGTCATTTTATTATACTGCACATAGCCACTATTTTTTACCCACAAGCCCTCAATCAGTGCATTTGGCAAGGAGCGATTCCGCAGCCACACACCATCTACAAGCCTATCTGCCCATTCAGAATCTGCAAAAATACGCCCAGCCTTAATACTCGTATTTCCATCAAAATATTCTACATAGCTTTGCCCTAGCATCGTGCGATCATTCATATAAAAATCCCTAGAAGCATCGCCCTTGCCATAGCGATTTGGATTATTCGTTAAATTCTCAGCTCCCCAGATAGAATCTGTATCATTTTCATACGCCACACCCACTGCCCTAAAGCTCACCGCCACACGCAAATACTTATAAAACGCCGAGTGGTAGGCTAAGCCCACACTGCCTACCATATAGCCAGATTCACTAAAATCATTTTTGCCTTTATTGTTGCCTTGATTTTTTGTGCCATTTGTGTAATTGCCATATAGGGTAATATCACCGCTTGAGATTCCATTTTCTAAGGCTTCATCAATACTATCATATCCCCACGCATACCCCCATACACTTCCGCAAAGCATTACGCTTAAAACTATTTTTTTCATATTTTTCCTATATCCACAGATTATCTAACAAACGCGTTTTGCCAACTTTGAGTGCGATTAAAAAAATACTTTTTTGCTTTTCTATCATTGCAATGGGTTTAAGCTCTCTATTAAAAAAATCCGCATAAAAAAGTGTAGTTTCACTCTGTGTTAAAGATTCTAATGCAAGGGTTTTAAGCTTATCCACTTTTACTTCGCCATTGTCAATTTCCTTTTTCACTAAAGCAATCGTGCGTGGGATACATAGAGCAGTCTCTCGCTCCTTTTGGCTCAAATAAATATTGCGTGAGCTTAGAGCCAAGCCATCATCATCGCGCATAATCTCACAAGGCACAATCTCAAGATTCAAAAACAAATCTCGCACCATTTTTTGTAAAATCAGCACCTGTTGTGCGTCCTTTTGCCCAAAATACGCCCTATAAGGCTGAACCAACATAAAAAGCTTTAGCACCACAGCAATAACCCCAGCAAAATGTGTCGGTCTATCAAAGCCCTCTAAAATATAGCCCATATTTTTTGGGGGATTAAAAGTAATTTCATCTGTGCTATACATATCTTCCACACTTGGGGTAAATACCGCACTCACCCCTGCTTTTTTACATAATGCCAAGTCAGCTTCCAAAGTGCGAGGGTAGCTCCCAAAGTCTTCATTCTCCCCAAATTGCGTAGGATTCACAAAGATAGATATGATTGTATGCTTATTTTCCTGTAATGACTTTTCAATCAAGCTTAAATGCCCTTTATGCAATGCCCCCATAGTCGCCACAAAGCCTACACTACCCTCTAGCCTACTGCGAAACTCCCGCAAAGACCGCCTATCTCTACATACTTCCATTCATCGCCTTTAAAATATCTTGCACCACTTCTATGGGCTTATCTGCCTTATAAATAGGGCGTCCAATCACGGCAAGATCACTTTTGCAATCTAACGCATCACGCAAGGTCGCCACACGCTTTTGATCCCCCACATTTTCCCCGAATGGACGGATTGCTGGTGTGATAGTAAGAAAGCTAGAATCTGTGCGTTGCTTAATAGCTAAACTTTCATAAGTAGAACACACCACACCATCAATCCCCGCCTTGTAGGCTAAACTCGCAAGTTTAAGTGTATGAGAAAATACAGGGGCATTATACACTTCCATAAATTCATCATCATCAAAGCTTGTCAAAGCACTCACACCAATAATAAGGGGCATTTGATACTTTTCTTTTAATCTAGCGATTTCTTTCATAGCTCTTAACCCACAGCTTGTATGGATTGTCAGCATATCAACGCCAAGCTTTTGGACTTCAATAATCGCATCAAGCATTGTATTTGGAATATCATAGAGTTTCAAATCTAAAAAGATTTTATACGCACCATATTTTTTAATAGATTCTAATCCGCTCACACCATCACGAATAAAGCTCCTTAGCCCAATTTTGAGCCAAATATCTTGCTTTTGCGATGATGAAAGGGTGCGTAAAGATTCTAATAAGCAAAGGTTTTCTTGCAAATTTTCATTATCAAGGGCAATACAGAGCTTCATTTATCTCTGCCTTTATCTTTATTTGCATTTTGTGAGAGAGAATCTAAACTTGTAAATTCTATTTTAGAATCTTGTGCTTCCTTGCTCATTTGCCTATGAGCCTTACTCAACGCATCAAGCACACCATTTAAAAAACGTGGCGTATTATCCTCCCCACCATACATCTTGCCAAGCTCAATAGCTTCATTAATCACCACAGGAGAATCTGTATCCGTATAGAGAATCTCATACGCCCCAAGTCGCAGCACTGCCTTTTCCATTCCCCCAAGCCTAGAGAAATCCCACTCCTTAAGATAAGGGATAATCGCTTCATCAATGCTTTGTAGATTTGTAATCGCACCTTGCAAAAGCAAAAATGCAAAATCTTGTTGTTTATTTTTAATCTTTTTCTCTTCAAACATAGAACGCGCAATGTCTAAAATATCCTTATTCCCCAAGTCATAGGCATACAGCATTCCAATAACCGCCTCTCGTGCCTGCGTGCGAGTAGCCATAAGTCTTAAGCCCCGATTTTTCTATACAGATTCACAAGCTCAATAAGCCCTGCCATAGATTCAAAGCCTTTATTTCCTGCCTTTGTCCCCGCTCGTTCAATAGCTTGCTCAATGCTATCTGTGGTCAAAACACCAAAGGTTACAGGTGCGCCATATTTAAGCGTAACATTAGCAATGCCCTTTGTCGCTTCAGCAGAGACATAATCAAAATGTGGTGTTGATCCGCGAATCACCGCACCAAGACAGCAGATTCCATCATATTCACCTTGAGAAAGCACTTTTTGTAACGCAAATGGAATCTCATACGCTCCGGGCACAAGGATTAAATCAAGTAAATCATCTCTGCCTCCGTGTCGTAAAAAGCAGTCCTTTGCCCCCTCAACAAGCCTATCGGTAATAAGATGATTGAATCTAGAGCTGATAATGGCGATTTTTTCACTCCCCATAAGTTGTAGTTTGCCCTCTATCACATTCATTTGCACTCCTTTTGTGTGAGATTAGTAATCTTTTGTAGCTCATCTATGAGCGGAAGCAAGGCATTTGTCTGCACCATATTTGGTCCATCACTTAATGCTTCTTTGGGATTGAGATGTGTCTCCATAAAAAAGCCATCAACGCCAACTGCCGCAGCCGCCCTAGCAAGATAAGGCACAAATGAGCTATCGCCACCACTTTTGCCACCAGCTGCCCCGGGCATTTGCACACTATGTGTCGCATCAAAAATCACCGGTGCAAAAGAACGCATAATCACTAATGAACGCATATCTACCACAAGATTCCCATAGCCAAAGCTGCTGCCCCGCTCTGTGAGCCAAATTCTATATTCCTTTGCTTGTTCATAAGTCGCCTGTGAGCCTCCACGCGTTTTGATGGCTTTTAGCACACTATGTTGCATATCCGCAGGATTCATAAACTGCCCTTTTTTGATATTCACAATACAATCCGTCTTTGCAACCGCTACAATCAAATCCGTCTGCCGACACAAAAACGCTGGAATCTGTATAATATCCGCCACTTCAGCAATCGCACCTGCTTGATAACTCTCGTGTATATCTGTAAGAATCTTATAACCAAATTTAGTTTTAATCTCTTGCAACATCGCCAATCCCTTTTCTAAGCCCGGTCCGCGATAAGATTCTAAACTCGTGCGGTTTGCCTTATCAAAACTCGCTTTGAAATAAAAGTCAATCTGTGGATTCTCCGCTAAAGGCTTTAAGGCTTCAGCTACGGCATTTAGCCCCTCAATGCTTTCAATCACGCAAGGTCCGCTCATTATTATCATACGCTCCATTATACGCTCTCCTTTTTAATTTGATTTATTGTCTTAAACTCTCGCTTTATCATATTGTAGTTTAGAATCTCACCTGTTTCTATGATGTAATACCACCCATACACATTTAAATCCCCCCTATCAAACCGCTCCTCCACAAAAGGATAAGTCATTAGATTCTCAAGCTGATGTTCTATATTCATCTGCTCCATAAGCCAAGTGCGTTTTGCTTTGGAATTTGGCTTTAGGGCATCTACCTTTTGTTTTACCGGCTCTAAAAGCTCTATCCATTTTTGGACATAGGGTGCATTCTCAAGCTTTTCTAGTGGCTCATAAATCGCCGAACAAGCCCCACAATCACTATGTCCGCAAATAATGACATTCTTAATACCCAAAATCACCAAAGCATATTCTATGGCGGAAGTCGTTGCTAAATACCCATCGCGTATGCCTTTGTTTTTCCCCAAATATGGTGGCACAAGATTCCCCATATTGCGTATGACGAATAAATCCCCGGGTAAAGAGTTTGTTATCAAATTTGGCACAACGCGTGAATCTGTGCAGGTGATAAGAAGCGTATGTGGCTCTTGGTGTTTTTTAAGGCTCTCATACAGCTCTTTATGCTCGTTGAAATCCTCCTCTCTAAACTTCACCGCCCCTTGAAACAGCTCCTTCATTCCACTCCTTTAGCATTACACTCTTCACGCCTAGCCTTAATAAACACTTAGCGTTGGCTAGATTCTGTAAAAAAAATTATGGCATTATATCAAACTAAAATAATCACAATGCAATTTGATTTGATAACTTTAATTTAAGGGAGCAAAAATGGGCGAGATACTTGGTAGCATTATAGGCGGTATTGTTGAGATTGTAGGCACACTTGGATATGTTGGGATTTTCCTTATGATGTTTTTAGAATCTAGCTTCTTTCCCTTCCCCTCCGAAGTGGTGATGATACCTGCTGGATATTTAGTCTATACAGGCGAGATGAATGCTATTATCGTTGTGCTATGCGGGATTTTAGGCTCTTTAGCTGGGGCATTATTTAACTACTACTTGGCATTAAAATTTGGGAGAGATTTTCTTATCCGCTATGGCAAATACTTCTTTTTCACTGAATCTACTATGCAGAAAATGGAAGATTTTTTCACAAAGCACGGACCTATCAGCACATTTATAGGGCGATTGATCACGGTTGTTAGGCAATATATCTCTTTGCCCGCTGGACTAGCCAAAATGAATCTAGCAAAATTTTGCCTTTATACTTCGCTTGGTGCGGGTATTTGGGTGATTATCCTAACCATCATCGGCTATTATGCTGGGGTGCTTTTTGACACAGGCATAAGTGTAGATTCTATTATCCACGCCTTTACTTCACGCACACCAAGCCCACAAGAGCTAGAGCTTAAAGGGCTTGTCAAACAAGCAGGACTTTACACGCTAGGCTTTGTAATTATCTGTGGAGGCGGATATTTGCTTTATTGGCGTTTGAAAAAGAAAAATCACTTATGATTAATCAAAACATTTTAGAATCGCTCTTTCAAATTCACCTATCTTACACAAGATCAAAAAAGGATAATAAATGATGAAATATGATATTTCCAATCAAGCTAAGCTCCCAACGCGTTTTGGGGATTTTCTCACAATCAGTTTTCGCGAGTATCTTGCAGATTCTACAACAAAAGAACATCTTATCGTTTTTACACAGAATCTTAGCAAAACTCCCCTAGTGAGAATCCACTCCGAATGCCTAACTGGCGATGTCTTTGGCTCACAAAAATGCGATTGTGGTAATGAATTAGCTTTAGCAATGGAGAAAATCGCTCAAAGTGAAGAGGGCGGTGTGCTGATTTACTTGCGACAGGAAGGGCGAGGGATAGGGCTATTCAATAAGATTAATGCTTACGCTTTGCAAGATATGGGCTATGACACAGTGGAGGCAAATCAAAAGCTTGGCTTTGAAGGCGATATGCGAAGCTATGAGATTGTAGGCGAGATTTTTAAGCATTTTAACATTACAGAGATTAATCTTCTTACCAACAATCCACGCAAGATTCACGCCTTAGAGCCTTATGCAAAGGTTGTGCGGCATAGCATTATCACCCCTTGCAATCCCCACAACAAAGCCTACCTTGAAGTTAAAAAGCAAAAGCTTGGACATCTACTCTAAGGATTATAGAAAATGGCAAACTATCCTAAACTTATTAGCTACAAAGAAGCCTTGCATATCCTAGATTCAATCCCCATAGAGCCGCTTGGCACACAGCAAGTGCATTTTAAAAATGCCCTAAATAGAATCTTAGCCCAAGATGTACAAGCCCCTTGCAATGTCCCAGCCTACCCTACCGCTGCGATGGACGGCTATGCGATGATGTTTGAGGATTTAGAGCTACTCTCCAAGCAAGGACTTACTATCCTGCCACCAAATAAAGCTGGGAATCCCACCCGCCCAACGCTCCAAAAAGCCCACGCGATAAAGACTTTCACCGGATCTGTAATGCCACTTAATGCTGATACGCTTATCATTGTGGAGTATATCACGCTTGAAAATAATAAGATATTTTTAAATGCCCCGCTAGATTCTATCCGCAAATCCCAATGGATACGCCAAGTTGGCGATAATTATAAAGAGGGCGAGATTCTGCTCCGTCAGGGCGATAAAATCGGTGCATTTGAAGTAGGCTTGTTAGCAGAGCTTAATCAAAGCTTTGTGCAAGTGTATCAAAAGGCAAAGGTTGGAATCTTATGCGTGGGCGATGAAATCATTGAAGTGGGGCAAGATAGCCCACATCACAATGTTGTGCGAAGTGTCAATACACATCTTTTAGAATCTCTGCTTTTACAAATGGGGCAAGAGCCTATCATTTATCCCATCATCAAAGATGATAAAGAGATGATAAAAACTGCTTACATTCAAGCGTTAAAGGAATGCGATATGCTCCTTACCACCGGCGGTATGAGTGCTGGGGATTATGACTACACACAAGAGATAATGCAGGAATTGAGCCAGATTCACTTTAAAGGCGTGAGATTGAAGCCGGGCAAACCTGTTGCCTTTGGTGTGGCTAATAAAACGCTGATTCTAGGACTACCGGGCTTTCCAAATTCCTCTGCGGTAACTTTTTTGCTTTTTGGCACCACCTTACTTGCTCGTTTGCAAAATAGAATCCACAAGCCCCCACATATTGAAGCAACATTTGAAGCGACTTTGCTTGAAGAGTGCAAACGCAGTGATTCCAGATTAGAATTTCGTGCGTGTGAAGTGTTCTCACATAATGGCAAACTCAGTGTGAGTTTTGCAAAGAAAAAATCCCTGCAAAGCTCAATGGTGAATAATCTTACCCACAACACTGCCCTTGCGATTTTAGAAGAAAATGGCAGTGATTTACCCAAAGGTGCAGTGGTGCAAGTGATGTTTCTTCATCATCTTATATAGAATCTTGTGTAAAATCCCAAGCAAAAGGAGTGTTTATATGGTAAAAGTTGAATTTTTGGGACCGATGAGCCATATCCCCCCTGTTGAGCTAGAAGCAAACACATTACAAGAGTTAAAAGAGATTTTAAGTAAAGATTCTGCTCTGCAACAATGGCTTGCAATAAGTGCAGTGGCGGTTAATGATGAGATTATTGAATCTCTATCCCACCCATTGTGTGATGGCGATAGAATAGCTTTGCTCCCTCCAGTGTGTGGTGGATAATGCTAAGTTTATATCACGGAGCATTGCCAACAGGTGAGCTTTACACACAATGGGAAGCTCTAGCTCAAAGCAAAAATTGCGGAGCAGTAAGCATTTTTAGTGGTATCGTGCGAAAAGAGCAACATCTAAAATCTCAAAACCCCAAAACGCCGACTGCGGAAATATTTTTAGATAATTTCAAGGGTTGTGCCGATTCTTGTGCGAGAAGCTACCTAAGCGGTAGTGCCGATGCGCAAGAAGCAAACTCCCTTGAAATTGCTGAAAAGATGACGCAGTTTCTAGATTCTAGTGATATAGAAGCCCTTAGCTTTGATATTTATAAACCCTTACTAGAGAAATGGTTTCACTCGTGGCAGGAAAAAGCCCATAATATGGGGGCTTATGTGTGTATGGCTCACAGCATAGGCGATGTGCCTTGTGGGAAAAGCTCTTTTATGTGTGGCATTATCTCATCTCATCGCAAGGTAGCTCTTAGTCTGTATGCGGAGCTGATAGAGGATTTTAAGGCTAATGCACCCATTTGGAAATATGATGTTATCAATCACAAAAGAATCTATGCCAAAGAGAGAAGCAAAGCCCTCAAAGGAAGTGGAATCTTATGCAGGTAGATTCTAAGCCCATTATTTTTGCCTTTAGCGGGAAAAGCAATAGTGGCAAGACGACGCTTATTTGTAAATTAAGTGAGTATTTTAAGGCAAGGGGAGCAAAGGTAGCTATTTTCAAGCACGACCCAAAGGATAAGGCAATTTTTGACACACAGGGTAAGGATTCATATAAATTCTTTCAAACTGCCGATGCGGTGGCTCTTATCTCGCCTACACGCACTATTTTGCAGACAAAAAATGAAAGCGTAGATTCACAAGATTCTACCGACATTCAAGCCTTTTATAAAACTATGGAGCTTTTTAAGGATTATGATTTTATTTTTATTGAAGGGCTTAAAACTCTGCCTTTTAAACGCATTGTTGTTGCAAGGGAGGGTGTAGAATCTACTTATATTCCCTATGCGGACGCTTTTGCCATAGATGAGAGTGTGAGTAATGCTAACATCGTGCCAAGTCATATCCCCACACTCAATCTTAATGATGTGGCACAAATTGCAAACTTTATTTTACAATCTACAACAAAGGATACACAATGCAAACAATAAAAATCGGTGTGCTTGTCTCAAGCGATAGAGCCTATCAAGGAATTTACGAAGATGAATCGGGCAAAGCAATACAAGAAGTGCTAAAAAGCTTTATCCTTAATCCTTGCGAGTTTTGCTACCATATCATCGCTGATGAGCAAAGGCTCATAGAATCTTATCTCAAAGATTTGAGTGATAAGCAGGGTTGTGATTTGATTGTAACCACAGGTGGCACAGGACCCGCAAAACGAGATGTAACGCCCGAAGCCACAGAATCGGTATGTCAAAAAATGCTTCCCGGATTTGGTGAGCTTATGCGAAGTGTGAGTTTGCAATATGTCCCCACAGCGATTTTATCGCGTCAAAGTGCTGGGATACGCGGAAAGTCTTTAATTATCAATCTCCCGGGCAAACCAAAAAGTATAAAAGAATGCCTTGAAGCAGTCTTTCCTGCTGTGCCTTACTGCCTTGATTTGATTGAGGCAGGATACATTCACGCAAATGCGGAGAATATCACTATATTCCGCCCAAAAGCCTAAAGAGAATACAAAAGGAATCTTATGCAGCTCACACATTTAAACGAACATAACAACCCCACAATGGTAGATGTCAGTCCAAAGGAAATAAGCCAAAGAGAGGCTTATGCAAGTGGCATTATCAGTATGAGTAAGGAAGCCTTTGAAGCAGCTATCAACGACAGGGGCAAAAAGGGATCTATCACGCAGACTGCCATAATTGCCGCTATTATGGGGAGTAAAAAAACAAGTGAGCTAATCCCTATGTGCCACCCGCTAATGTTAAGCAAGGTGAATGTTGATATTAACCCAGATTCTAGCTCTTACTCCATTAAGCTTGGGGTGCTTGTGAAATGTGAAGGCAAAACGGGCGTGGAAATGGAAGCGATCACAGGTGTGAGTATCGGGCTTTTAACCATCTATGATATGCTAAAGGCTATTGACAAATCTATGAGTATAAGTGAAATTAAGCTTGAATCTAAGCGTGGAGGCAAAAGTGGTGATTTTCACAGACAGAACTAAGGGAAAAATATGAATATTGCCTTAAGCTTTGGGATTATGAGTCTATGTGTGTGCTTTGGGCTTTATGTATGGCACACACGCCGCATTAAAAAGCTAGAATCTTCATATAATCTTACACTTGAGCAATACAAAGAGCAGTTATTACAAGCAAATCTAGCTCTCCAAAACGCACACAACGAGCAAGAGATTTTACAATCCCAAATGAGCCAACGCCTACAAGATATGCAGCAAATGTATCAAAACGCCCTATTTGAAGAAAAAGCCCATTCCCAAGCAATGCTAGAGCATCTTAAAGAGCAGTTTATTTACACACAAAATGAGCAAGAGCGACTAAAAGAACAAAATAAGCAAGAATTGCAAAATGCCTTTAAGGCTTTGAGTGCGGATATTCTAGCTCAAAATACACAAAGCTTTAATCAAAGCCAAATGCTCTCTCTCCAGCCCTTGCGTGAAGAGATACAGCGTTTCACAAAACAGCTTTCACTCAATTATGAGACAAATCTCAAGCAACACACAAGCCTAGAGACGCAGATTCACCAACTTCATAAGCTCAATCTTCAGCTCTCAACTGACGCACATAATCTTACAAATGCTTTAAAGGGTGAGAATAAAACGCAGGGAAATTGGGGAGAGGTGATACTCCAAAGAGTGTTAGAAAATAGCGGATTGCAACAAGGGCGAGAATATGAGATTCAACAAACTTTGTATGATGATAGCTCCAATTTGCTCCGCCCAGATGCGATTATCAAGCTCCCTAAGCATAATGAAGTGGAGCGGTGCGTTGTGGTAGATTCAAAAACTTCGCTTATAGCCTATGAACGATTATGTAATGCAGAAAATGAAGAGGGCAGGATTCAAGCCAGAAAGGAACTTGCCCTTTCTATCCAAAGCCATATCAATGCGTTGAGCGGAAAAAATTATCAGCAACATTTGCAGGGGCAAAAGCTTGATTTTGTGCTGATGTTTGTGCCAATTGAAGGGGCATTTTTAGAAGCTATGCAGTATGATATGAGCTTGTATGATAAGGCATATCAAAAAGGTGTGGTGCTTGTTTCACCCACAACCATTATGGCAGTGCTTCGCATTATCCACAATCTATGGCAATTTGAACATCGCAATAAGAATATTGATAAGATTTTTAATGAGATTCAAAAGCTTTTTGTTTATATTGAGCGATTTGAAAACGCACTTGAGAAACTTGGCAAAAATATTAACACCTTGCAAAAAACTTTCAGCGATGAAGTGATGACAAAATACAACGGCACACAAGGCATAGCAAGTAAAAGTGAGAGTATCCAAAAGCTCCTTAAAGGTGCAGGGGTTGAGATGATAGAAGTAGAGCCAAACTCATAGAATCTGGCATAACTTTAATCAAGCCTATAATGTGCGCCTTTGCTTTCCTTGCGTGCTTTGGCAGATTCTATGATTTTTTTAGCTACAAGCAATCGTAGTCGTAGCATACGCCCAATATTAGATTCTAGCATTACCTCAACGCCACCTAGAGCTGAATCTAGCCCACTTTGTGAGCGGATAATCCCAACCTTATCCCACATAATCTCCCGTAGCACATTCTTAAGCCGGACATCGCCCTCTTTTTGTAAGACTTCTTCACATAGCGGAAAATGCCGAATGGGATTTTGGATAGAATGCCCTGCGATATATTCCGCAACTCTTTTGCCAAAAACAAGCCCTTCTAAAAGTGAATTAGACGCAAGGCGGTTTGCTCCGTGCAGCCCATTACACGCACATTCCCCCACCGCATAGAGATTACTCATACCTTTGACTAACCCTTGTGAATCTACTAAGATTCCACCCATAGAATAGTGAAACGCTGGAGATATGGGAATCTTTTGCTTAGGTAGAGAGAGTTTATTTGTGCTTAAATCGCGGTAAATATTTGGGAAACGCGTTTTAAAATCTACTTCACTAAAAGCACTCGCATCTAAAAAAGCTGATTTTTTTTGTGTGGAGCAATAATCCATTATCCCCCTTGCCACAATATCTCGCGGAGCAAGCTCGCCTCGCTCATCATAGGCAAACAAAAATCTCTTATTATCTTTATCTACAATCACACCGCCTTCACCTCTCACCGCTTCGGATATAAGGTATTTTCTCGCTTGTGGGTTGCTGACATAGGCTGTGGGATGGAATTGCAACATTTCCATATCTTGCAGAGCTAAATTATGCTCTAAAATAATGCCATGCAAATCACTGCTAATGGTATAAGCATTGGTATGGTATTTAAAAAGCCCCCCAACGCCACCACTTGCGATAACCACCTGATGTGCGTAAAGATTTTGCAAACCAAACTTACTTTGCACACATACCCCATAGCATTTATCTTCTTCAATGAGTAAATCCACCACTTCAGCATTTTTCCACAATGTCGCTTGAAGTTTGCCTATAAGGTGCGTGTGGAGATTTCTCCCTGTGGCGTCCCCACCTGAATGCACGATTCTAGAGCAGGAATGCCCCCCTTCTTTAGCATAAAGTAACTGCCCCTTATCATCTCTATCAAGTATAAAGCCACTTTGGATAAGCTCCTGTAAAATCACATTGCTATGTTGGCTTAGAATCTCAACGCACTCCCTATTATTCACCCAGCCACCGGCTGAAAGCGTATCTTGTATATGTAGGGCTTCATCTTGCTTATCTTTTGGAATAGTAATGCCACCTTGTGCGTAAAAGGTATTACACTCCCAAGGTTGAGCTTTACACAGAATCAGCACCTTTAAATGCGGGGGTAAATGCCTAGCACAATATAGCCCAGCCACACCAGCACCGATGATAATCACATCATATTGTTGGCTCATTTATTCCTCATCTTCTTCATAACTTGCTGAAGGCTTAGAGCCTATCTCTTGGAATAGCACTTTCTTTTTAGATTCAGATTCAAGCTCTTGTGGAATAGAATCTTGCTCTATTTTAGAATCTGCTTTAAAATCTTTATAAAAAGGATCTGCCTTGTATCCACAGCCCACAAACCCACAAGCAAAAATAAATATCAAATATGCTACAATCAGCCTATGAAAGCTGAAATAAGAACTAAAACGATGTATCATTTACTCTCCCATATAAAACGAGAATTTCCACTTTTGCACCAAAAGCTTGAAGCCCAAAGTGAAATTACGCGTTTTAAAAATGCCTTTCTTACTCCGCTAGAGCGAGAGCAGATTCTATTCATTGTGCCTAAAAACAATCAATTGCTTTTTGCTTTTAAGCATAAGGCGTTGTGCCTAGAATTTAATCATTATAAGCATAAATTTATAATAGAGAGTTTAAAGCAATATAAAGAGCGTTTCCCCAGCCTTGCTTCTATCCAAAAAATACACGCCTATGTGCCTTCTCATATCCTTAGCCCAAAGCCCCCACAAAAAAGCGTGCAAATCTACCGCGAACACGCAAAAGGCGAGTTTATAAACCACGCCAAAAATCCGCAGATTTATGAGAAGTTTGAAGCACTTCGGGTTGGGATAAAACGCCAATGGGAAGCACAAAATGCCAAAGCATAAAAACATTCACAAAATATCCAAAACATCAATATATAGTCTGCTTTTTACCCTGCAAAATCTCCCTACACAGCCCGGAATCTACCAATATTTTGATAAAGATGATAACTTGCTCTATGTCGGCAAGGCTAAAAATCTAAAAAATCGCATAAAAAGCTATTTTTCTATCCATAATGACATCATCACGCCAAAGGCTAACCTTAGCCAAAGAATAGCCCTTATGGTATCCCAAGTGGCTAAGATTCACACTTTACTTACACAAAGCCAAGAAGATGCCCTTATCCTTGAAAACTCCCTTATCAAAAGCCTAAAGCCAAAGTATAATATTCTTTTGCGTGATGATAAAACTTATCCTTATATTTATATTGATACTTCTGCTACTTTTCCACGATTTGAAATCACTCGCAAGGCGCTACAAAGTAAGCATATTGAGTATTTTGGTCCTTTTGTGAGTGGAGCTAGAGAGCTGCTTGATAGTCTCTATGATGCCCTGCCCCTTGTGCAGAAAAAATCCTGCCTTAAAGGCAAAAAGGCGTGTATATTTCATCAGATTCATAAATGCCCTGCCCCTTGTGAAAATAAAATCTCTCAAAGTCAATATGCAGAGTATATTACACAAGCAAAGGCGTTTATAGATGATAGAAAAGGACTTATAGAGATTTTAGAATCTAAAATGCAGATACTCTCACACAATCTACAATTTGAAGAGGCAGCAAAGATACGAGATAGAATCCAAAAGCTAAAAACACTAAAAACCCAATCTATTATTGATATTATGAGCGGAGATTATGATATTTTCTTGCTTGATTCAGCAGGGCAAAATCATATCCTTATGATGCTTTTTATCCGCAATGGACGCATTGTCTCAAGTGATTTTTCATTTATCCACCAAGAGATTCACAGCCAAAACCTAGCCCAACTCTACACCCAAGCCTTACTTAATCACTATAAAACCCCTCTTCCCTTGCCACCAAAGGAGATTCTTATCCCGCATTTTGACTTCCAAGACAAAGATGAAAAAGATGATTTACAAAAGATTTTGCAAGCCCAAACACAAAGTCATCTCAAAATCACCCAACCACAAAAAGGCACAAAATATAACCTTTTGCAACTTGCTAAAAAGAACGCCCAAGAAATCCTAACTTTGCATACCAAAGAGCAAAAGAACGCCCAAAATGAAAACACCACTTTATACGCTCTAAAAGATTTATGCAATCTCTCTCAAGTGCCTTATAGGATAGAGATCTTTGACACCTCTCATCATAGCGGAAGCCACAATGTAGGCGGAATGGTAGTGTATGAAAATGGCGAGTTTATCCGCAGTGCTTACAGACGCTTTGAGCTTCATAGCAGTGATGAATACTCTCAAATGAGTGAAATGCTAACACGCAGGGCAAAAAAATTTGAATCCAATCCGCCACCAGATTTATGGCTACTTGATGGGGGCAAGGCTCAAATCAACCTAGCACTTGACATTCTAAAAAGTGTGGGGGCAAATGTAGATATTATCGCCATTGCCAAAATGAAATATAATGCCAAAGCCTATCGCGCTAAAGGCAATGCCCTTGATATTTTACGCACACAAAATGCGGAGTTTAAACTTAGCACAAACGATAAAAGACTACAATTCTGCCAAAAGCTCCGCGATGAAGTGCATAGATATGCTATCACTTATCATCGCAACAAAAAGCAAAAAGACATACACAAGATTCAGATTCAAAAAGGAAGTGATATGGATAGCTCTTATAGCAAGGCTCAAATTAAACAACTTTTAGATTATTTTGGCTCATTCCACGCCTTTCAAAACGCTCCAAAAGAACAGATAGAAAATGCTCTTTCACGCTCTTTTAAAAGTAATAAAGATTCAAAATGATTACTTCTTTATACAATCAAACCCTAGATATTCTGCACCAAAGTTTTAAAACTTTAGACATTAAACTTGCCAAAGACAATGCCCAAAAAAGCCTAGAATCCCTTTGGCAAAAGCAAAGCGGCGAAAATCCACAGCTTACAGAAAATGAAATAAGAATGGCGATTTTGCATTTTTATCATCAATGTGGCTTGGGGGCGTTTGTGCATTATGATAAAAACACACTCCATATCATCACGCATATTAAAAACAAAAAGTATAATATCTATGTAGATTCTATCTGCGAGTTTTTAAAAACCCACAAAGCCCTTTATACACAGGAGAAAATCAAGCAAGGCGAACTGACAAAACAGGATTTTAAAGAGTTGTTTGACTTTGTGGAATCTAGCTTTGATGTGCAGAGAAACACACAAAGAGAGCTAATCAAAATCGCTCTAAGAAATGTCTTTGGCATACAGGCTAGGGACGCACTTTTTTTTAAAGATGGAGAGATTAAGCTTTTTACCTTTGATTATGAAAAGGTAAAAATCAACAATGAAATCCGCAAGATTAATAGCAACGCCCACATTAATGTCTTAAGCAATGAAGATAAAAAGATTTTAGATAATGCCTTGCTTTCAAGCGATATGCACACTATCATCGTGCAAAATACCTTGATGATTTTACAAAATGACATACATCTCTCACGCATAGATAATCTTGAGTTCAATAAACGCTTTAGCTTTTTTGCGATTCAAAAATTGCGACTTTATATAGAAAATCTTGCTATAAACCATATAGATTCACTAGCAAAAAGCATTTATTGTATGAATCTAGCACATAAATATACTAATGTGATGTTTGAAGTGGTGGCAAAAGAGCTTTTAGAGCTTTGTAGCAAAAATAACGCTAATGCTATTAAATTTATTGAGTTTTATAATGGCGGCTCACTTGAGCTTAAAGGGCAGATTCTAAAAAAGCCACTTATCATTGATAGTAATGGAAATCCTTGGACTATAAATCTCATACAACAAGCCCTAAAAAGTAAGCTTAATATAGAGTTTGACATACAAAAAATGCAACAACAAAGTGATAATATTGATAAACAGATTGAGAATATCACCCGCACAAGCAACCAGCACGAGCTAAGTTTAAAAGAATCTCACACCAAAGCTGAATATTGCAAAAATGACTTAGAATCTAAAAATCAAGCCCTGCGTTTGCTTGTTAATCAAAAAGCACCAAAAGAGCAGATTGATACGCTAAGTGAAGAAATAAATGCCCTTATTCTTAAAAAATCACAGATTCTAAACACCACTGAAGAGCTGCAAAAAGAGTTTGTGGGCTTAAATAATGAGTATATCAAGCTTTTAGAATCTAAAGAAGAACTCAAACAACGCATTAATTACACTTTTAAGAAAAATAGAGAAATTTTTTTGCAATATGACTTGCTTTGCCACGCTTTAGGCGATGCAATTGCAAATGGTAAAGAACTGGTATAAGGATTCACAATGAGAAATATATTCACACATTTTATTAACAAAACCTCCTTTCACACGCAAACGACAATCCTTGTGTGGATTATTATAGTTGGTTTTGCTTTAGTGGCAAGTGTGGGGCTGCTTACACTCATTGGGTTAAAAAGCGAGTTTGATACAAACTCACCACAAAATCGCAATATCCACTCACTCATACTGCTTAATAAAAATTACGACCCATACAAGCCAAATGACAAGATTCCACAACTCCTTGAAATGTGGGAACAATACAAAATGTATAATCTTACAAAAAATCAAAATTTAGCTACTACACATTTGCGAGAATGGTATGCTAAAACCTTTAAGCCCAGCCACTACACACAGATTCAAACACTTCTTGCTAAAGAAAATACCATTTTAGAATCTATTGACAAAGCCTTTATTACAAATGATAGTCATAGCATTCCTTCCCTGCTAGAAGAGCAGATTCTACTCGCATTTGACATTGCCCTATACAACAAATATATCACAGATTCACTCTATCAAAACACCTTTATCATTTTGGCAATCTTTATGTTTATTGTCATCACAACAATCATCATTCTTGCCCTATCTATCCGCCAATCCATTAATATCAATCATCTCACATTAGAGCAACTCGTGCAGGAAAAAACCCAAGAGCTACAAAACCTTAATGAGAATCTCCAAAAGTCCATAGATTACGAAGTAGAGCAAAATCGCAAAAAAGATTTGATTATGTATCAACAAGCTAGACTTGCTTCTATGGGGGAGATGATTCAAAATATCGCTCATCAGTGGCGGCAACCGCTTAACTCCCTGATGGTGCTGATACAAAGCTTTAAAAGCAAGGCTATGCAAAAAAAGCTAGATGATGAGTTTGTCCTAACACAAACGCAATATGGTATGAAAATCGCCACAGAGATGTCAAATACTATTGAAAACTTCCGCAATTTTTTCCGCCCAGAGAATAAGACAGAGCCTTTTACGCTCTCTTCAAGTATTTGGGATTCTGTGGAATTGCTTAAAGCTCAACTGATTGAAAGCTCCATTGAAGTGAAAGTGTGTATTGAAGAGAGTGAAAAGGACTTAAGCATTGATGGTTTTCAAAACTCATTCACACAAGTGATTTTAATCCTTATTAACAACGCCATTGACGCACTCAAACTGACTATGGAAAATAAAGAGGGCGAAAAAGACTTTAGCCCACTCATAGCGATTTCATTAGATAAGGTAGGGTATAATGTCGCACTTTGTGTGAAAGACAATGCAGGGGGGATTCACCTAGAGGATAAATCAAAAGTCTTTGAGCCTTATTTTACCACCAAGCATAAGTCCGTTGGCACGGGCGTTGGACTGTATATGGCAAAGCAAATCATAGAGCGTCAATTTAATGGCACAATCAATGTAGCTAACACCCATTGGTCTAATGGGGATTTTGAACGCAATAAAGATTCTAGGAATAAGGAATATTTTGGGGCTGAATTTAGCATAAACATACCATTACAAAAGGATTAGTTATGAATCTAAACGCACTTAGCAAACTCACTATTTTATACGCAGAAGATGATAATGACACGGCTAATCTCACAAGCTTGGTGCTTGAAGATTATGTCGGGCGTTTGCTTGTGGCAAAAAATGGACAAGAAGCACTCAATCTTTTTAAACTCCACAAGGTTGATTTAGTCATCACTGATATTCTTATGCCAAAGATGAATGGTATTGAACTTATTGATGCTATACGCACTTCAAGCACTCACCCCGATGTCCCTGTTGTCATTACCACCGCACATACTGAAACAAAATATCTCCTTGATGCCATAAGACTACGCGTTGATGGTTATATTCTTAAGCCCATTAATGTAGAAGAGTTACTCCACGCACTTGATAAGGCGATTTTGCCATTTTTACAAGCTGATGAGATTGCCTCTAAGAATCTGCTGATTAATGCTATCTCTACATTTGTGGGCGGAAAGAAAATCGCCATTATTCAATTTTTGCTCTCCCATTGCGATAAAGATAATATCTTTTATGGCTCGTATGAAGATATTATCGCTCATCTTAATGTCAGCAAACCCACCATTGTTAAGACTTTTAAGCAGCTCATTGACACGGGCATTCTTATCAAAATCAAAAATAAAGTCTATAAGATTCACCCCGATTTAGACCAAAATGCCAAAAATAACGCCCTAAAAGATTCTAACCCTTGACTCCAAGCAAAGTTTTTAATACAATCAGCGTTTCATTTCATCTATGCAATCTCTTAAGATTTAGAATCTAATTTTGCAACTTCTCAATTTCTTAACAAAATTCTTTAAGGACATTTATGGCAGAACACAAACGAACTCACACACCTGTGGAAGGCTATCAGCTAGAAGAGCTCCGCACAAAAAGCATTAAACAACTTATTAGCATCGCTGAAGAAGTCAAGGTTGAAAATCCTAGTGATTATCGCCGACAAGATCTCATCTTTGAGATTCTAAAAAATCAAGTCAATCAAGGCGGATATATCCTTTTTTCAGGGATTTTAGAAATTACAAATGAAGGCTATGGCTTTTTGCGTGCTTTGACAGAAAGTCTTGCAGATTCTCAAAATGACACTTATGTTTCACAATCTCAAATCCGCCGCTTCGCCTTGCGTAATGGCGATATTGTAACCGGACAGGTGCGCGCCCCAAAAGATCAGGAGCGATATTATGCACTTTTAAAGATTGAAGCCATTAATTATATGTCGCTTGAAGAGAATAAAAACCGCCCTCTTTTTGATAATCTCACCCCCCTATTCCCACAAGAGCAGCTCAAGCTTGAATATGAATCTAGCAAAGTTACAGGTAGAATGCTAGATCTCTTTAGCCCCATAGGCAAGGGGCAGAGAGCGCTTATTGTAGCCCCTCCTCGCACAGGAAAAACGGAGCTTATGAAAGAGTTAGCCCACGGCATTGCGAAAAATCACCCCGAAGTTGAACTTATGGTTTTGCTCGTTGATGAGCGACCCGAAGAAGTAACTGATATGGAGCGGAGCGTCAAAGGGCAGGTGTTTAGCTCTACTTTTGATATGCCAGCGACAAATCATATCCGCGTAGCTGATTTAGTTATTGAATCTGCCAAGCGAAAGGTTGAAATGGGTAAAGATGTGGTGATTTTACTAGATTCTATCACGCGTCTTGCTCGTGCGTATAATGCCGCTACACCTTCAAGTGGTAAGGTGCTAAGCGGTGGGGTTGATGCCAATGCTTTGCATAAGCCTAAGCGATTTTTTGGTGCAGCTAGAAATATAGAGCAAGGCGGAAGCCTTACCATCATCGCTACAGCCCTTATTGAGACAGGCTCTAGAATGGACGAAGTGATTTTTGAAGAGTTTAAAGGCACAGGTAATAGCGAAATCGTCTTAGCACGAAATATTGCTGATCGCAGAATCTACCCAGCCTTTGATGTGCTTAAAAGCGGAACGCGAAAAGATGACTTGCTACTTGGCAAAGATAATCTCACAAAAGTGTGGATGCTACGCAATGTAATGCACACAATGGACGATGTAGAAGCACTTAGCTTTATTTATTCAAAAATGAAGCAAACAAAGGACAATGAAGAGTTTTTAAATATGATGCAAGAGTAGTTTAAGGAAAATAGATGCGAACAGGGGTTTTTGACAGCGGTATTGGGGGCTTAAGCGTTTTAAAAAGTCTTATTAATGCAAAACTTTTTGATGAGATTATTTACTATGGTGATACAGCTCGTGTGCCTTATGGTGTGAAAGATAAGCAAACTATTATCCGCTTTTCCCTAGAAGCATTAGATTTTTTTAAGCCCCATAATATTGATATTCTCATCGTTGCGTGCAATACCGTGAGTGCCTATGCATTGGAAGAAATGCAAAAACACAGCAAGATTCCAATCGTTGGCGTGATTGAGCCCGGAGTCTTAGCCGTGCAAAATAAGCTCAAAGACACAGATTCAGAAATCCTTATTTTAGCCACTCGTGCCACGATTAATTCTGGGGAATATGAGACACGCCTAAGAAAAATAGGTTTTTGGAATCTTAAAAGCCTTGCTACTGGACTTTTCGTGCCACTTGTTGAAGAGGGTTTGCTTGAAGGAGCGGTGCTTGAAAGCGTGTTTGATTACTATTTTAGTAATTTCACCAATCCACCAAAAGGCATTATCCTAGGCTGCACACATTTTCCGCTTATCGCAGATGCTTTGAGTGCGTATTTTAACAATCAAAGTGTGCTTATCCATTCAGGCGAGGCGATTGTGGAGTATTTAGAAACGCATTTGCAGCTTCGCACACAATATCCACTCAAATCACTTCAATTTTTCGCAAGTGATAACACCGCCTCTTTAACAAAAATCGCACAAAAGTGGTTATAATAGCACCCCCAAACACAATAGAGGAGAGAAAATGAAACTCAAAAGAAAAATAAACTTTGATGTCTGCACATTTTGCAATCACGCCTGTGATTTTTGCTCAAACCCAGATAAACGCACCAAGAAAGCAAAAACAAGTTATGCTGATTTTGTAAAAGCTATGGATAATGTTTTGCAATATGTTGAAACTGATGAGTTAGGGCTATCAGCAAAAGGTGAAGTGCTTTTAAACAATGATTTAGAATCTATCATCAGCCATTGTAAAAATATTTACAATATTCCATATATTTATATCAGCTCAAATGGAGCCTTAATGAATGAATCTCGCACTGTATCTCTTATAGAATCTGGACTAGATTCTATAAAATTTTCCATTAATGCAGTGGATTCTAAAAATTATAAAAAAGTGCATAATCGTGATGATTTTGATAGGGTTATTCAAAATTTCTCTACACTTCTTAAACTTAAAAAAGAAAAATATCCATATCTCAAACTGCTTATTAGCTCCGTTTTAACACCTTGCAATACGCAAAATCCACAAGATGCTTTTAAGAAAATTTTTGGGGAAGATTCCATTTTTATTGACAATATTCTCCCATACCAGTGCACTCTTACACAAAAAGAGTATATTTCTACGGGGGGGGGGGATAGAAGAAACTCCGCATAAACGGCATTTTTCTCCCACACAATATTTTTCTCCCTTACAATTTTCCACAGCTCAACCACTCCAAAAACCCCTTTGTTTTATCCCTTTTAATGAAATATGGATAAACTCTGATTGCTCTCTCATTTTATGTTGCAAGGATTATTTTGATTCTATTAATTTTGGATCATTGCTTACACACGATTTTTTAGACCTCTATCATTCTCAAGCCTTTGAAGAAATTAGACAAATGCAACAATATGGAATCTTCCCGCAACATCATCTCTGCAAACAATGCTTGGGATATAATAGGAGTGAAAAATGAAACGATTAACGATTATTACAGATTCTTTAGGTATGGCTAGAGACTGCACACCTAGGGAGCAAACTTGGATAGATCTTTTTTTATGCCACTTAATGCAAGATTCTAATAATATTAAGCAAATAGCTGGGGGGGGGGTGATAACATACTTCTTTGCTAAACGCGGTTTGCATACACAAGATATGCTTAATGATAAAATAGATTTGCTTCTTTATCAAAAATCAGATTTTGTCATCATTCAATCTGGTGTCGTAGATGCAAGCAGACGCATTATGAAAAGGGGCTTAGAATGGCGTATTGAATCTTTGCCTATTCTCGGTAAGCTCTATAAAAACTTTACCTCTACTTTTAGGCTTAAACTCACGCGTTTATACCATTACCATTATGTATCTCCCGCAAACTTTTATCGCAATGTCATAAGTATTTGCGATGATATTTACAAAGCCAATCCTAATGCAAAAATTCTATGGATTGCAATTGCCCCACCCGGAGAATTTCTTATATCAAAAGTCTATGCCATTCAACAAGACATTGAGCTTTACAATAACATTTTGGCTCAATGTGCCACCCAAAAGCATTTTGAAATCCTTAATCCCTATACAGGATATAACACAGGGCAAATCACTATAAGAGATGGGCATCATCTATCAGCCTTTGGACATAAGCTCGTCTATCAAGCACTCAAAGAAAAGCTAGAATCCTACCTATCACATAAATCCACAAACTCACAATAACGGCAGGGCTTCCTGCTTTCAGCCTTGCTAAATTCAATCTCGCCTTGTAGCTCTGTAAGTTTTTCAAGCAATTTTTCGCCCTTTTCTTGTAGCTCACTTTTCTGCACACCACCGCGTATATCCCAATAATACAAGCAAATAGGCAGATTCTTATACACACTATTGCTTTGCTTAAAAGCAAAATCATACAAATTCATCGCAAAGTCATTTGCCATATCGTGTTTTGTATCAAAATTCCTGCGATACTTATAGTCTATAATCTCTACAATTTCCCCCACCCTTTGAATCCTATCAGGACGCATATAAAAGCTAAAACCTTTAAGCTCTAAGTTCATATTTTGCCCCTCTAGCTGCAAAATCTCAATTTCACTTTGCTTTTCGCTTAAATTTGCTTGAGTGAAAAATTTCCTTAGCTCACATTTAAGCAGCTCAATTTCCGCACGACTTAACGCACTTTCAGCCTTTAGACTAAAATCATCAAGCCAAGATTCAGTATTGCTTACAATCTCGCTCATATCTAAACGCAAATTTTTGCCAACATAAGGCTGATAGACAGATTCTAAACATTGATGCAGGGCATTTCCCAAACTCGCATTATCGCTTCCTGCCCCACTCATTTGCTCTATATAAATGTAATAATACTTCCGCGGGCAGTCTAAAAAGACTTTTAACCTGCTTGGCGTTAAAACCTCTGGCATTTTCCCAAAAAATTTATCCTCACAATATGCTAATTTCCTGCCCTGTGGCAAAAGAGAGAAAAGCAAATCGCCATTATAGTAGGATACTTTTGTCTTTTGGGCTAGTTCATCTAGCAAAGGACTAGCCTGTTTATCCTCATTTTCCACAAAGGCTACCGCCACTTCATTCGCTGTGCTAAAAACCCCATAATAATAATGCTTCTGCAACTGCTCCTTATCCCTAAGCGTTGGCATTTTTAACGCACTTCTAAGCCTTGAGTTTAAAAATAAATCATTCTCACTCACATTTGGAATCACATCTTTATTACAATCCACAATCACTGCCTTTTTATACGCAAAGCCACGAGATTCAAGCACACCCATAACGCGTATTTTCCCGCCGTGAATATCATCAATACTTTTTTGTGCTAACTCTTCTAGCAAAAAAGAGAGAATATCGCCTAGCTCACAAGCACTAAGATTTAAGCCACCCCATATAAAGAGTAACTCCCCAACATATTCTCGCACCTTTTTACTCTGCCTATCATCACAAGGGGCAATAGCATTTTGAATCATCTCACATATTTGGACATAGCTTTTAGCCCCCATAGACTTAAGACTAGATTCAGAATCTAAACCCATATCCAAAGCATTTTCCGCACACTCTTGCAATAGCTCTTCTAAACGCTTATAAGCCGCACTTAGCCTTATATCTTTCCCCATAGCAAAATTAAAGTTATGCCCCTTATCAAGCAAAGAAAGGTATTTTGAAAAGCTCTCATTTGGCACAATGATGACAATATCCTCTTCACTCACACCTGCTTTTATCCACTCCCCAATCTTAGCAAACACCAACGCCACTTGAGAAATACCAAGCCCAAAGCTATATGTATCAATCTTTTCACATATCTTTAAAGGAGCAGATTCTAGAATCTCCCCGCTTTTATAATCCACCACATACCGATGATATGTTTGACAATGTCGCAATATATCTAAAGGCAAAAAGTTTAAAGCTTTATTATAATCATCAAGCCAAAAATGCACCTTGATAGGCACAGAATCCGCCACTTGAGATAAAATCTCTTGATGTCTTGGATTTATCACACCCTCAATAAAAAGCTCAATCCCGCTAAAATGCTTGATAAAAGCTTCATTAAGAGTAATCTTCGCACCACTTGGCAAAATAAATCCATCATAAAACTTTAGCTCTTCTAAACGCTGCTTATAGCGAGATTCAATCTTTTCAAGCAATGCTAAATGATCCGCATAATCCCCATAAATATCCACAGATGGAATCTGCTTTACCGACACTCTAGCTTGGGCTAACTCATCAAAAAAAGCAAATAAAAAATTTGAAGTTTCTAAAAATCCTAAAAAACTCTCTTCAAAAATGAGTTTTGCCCCCACAAGCTCCCTAGCACATTCTTTTAAAATCGCCATACCCAAAGGCAAACGCATAGCCTTAGGCAATGCCCTATACCCTTCAACAATAATGAGCTGTGAGAAAAACTCCCCTATCATCATATATGGAGAAAGTAGCTCATTTGGGCTAAGATTTTGCATTAAAGCACGATTTGAGCTATAAACCTTAAGTGTATTTTCCACCTTACATTCCCTTTGCAAAGTTCCTTTATGGGCTTATTTTTTACACAGCGTTTCAGCAACTTTAAGAATATTTTCTACACTGAATCCAAAATGATTCAAAAGCATTTCCCCCTTGCCTGAAGCCCCAAAGCCTTTCATACTTATCACTTCATCTGCTACATAATACCACTCTAGCCCCCTTGAAGCTTCAATGGCTAGAATCTTACTCTCCCCACATAGCTCTTTCACATAGCTTTTTGACTGCTCTAGCAATAAATCAAAGCAAGGCACACTCACTACCCTTGCTTTGATTCCTGCTTGTTCTAACGCTTTACCTGCATTGATGGCCAAACTCACTTCACTCCCACTTGCCATAAGCGTAATATCCGCATTTTCACACTCTTGTAAAATATATGCCCCCTTTTTCACTTTTTCTTTCAAATCCGCATTATAAGGCATAAGCACAGGGAGATTCTGCCGACTTAGCACAAAGGCACAAGGCAGATTAGAATCTAATGCCACTTGCCAACACGCCACATTTTCATTCGCGTCAGCTGGGCGGAATACAAGCAGATTTGGCATTGCTCTAAAATGACTTAACTGCTCTATGGGTTGATGTGTCGCTCCATCTTCGCCCACACCGATAGAATCGTGTGTCCAAATGTAATACACCCTTGCTTTCATAAGGCTTGCCACACGCACACTTGGGCTCATATAGTCGCTAAATACAAAAAAAGTAGCACAAAATGGCAAAAATAAGCCATAGTTTGCTACACCATTGCAAATCGCCCCCATAGCGTGTTCTCTAATACCAAAATGCCAATTTTTACCCTGTGGAAAATCGCCTTCATTTTCAAGCGTTGTGTTATTTGATGGGGCTAAATCAGCACTCCCCCCAATAAAGCCCTCCACCCCAGCAGAAATAGCATTAAGAATCTTGCCATTACTCACGCGAGTAGCCACACTCTGCCCCACTTCAAATTGCGGATAAGAAATATTTGATATATCCATTTTTACCATAGCTTCAAATCGCTCTCTAGCAATTTGCGGGAGATTATCCACCTGCTTTTGCCATTGTAATTCTAAAAGCTCCCCACGCTCTTTCATCATTCCAAAAGCAAAAGCCACATCGCAAGGAATATGAAAAGATTCTAAAGGGAATCCTAGCTTTTGCTTTGCTTTTGCTATGATCTCTTCGCCCAAAGGTGCACCGTGAGCTTTATGGCTACCCTCTAAACTTAGAGCATTTTTGGCAATAATCGTTTTAGCGATAATTAAGCTTGGTTTTGAAGAGCTTTTTGCAGATTCTAAAGTGTTATGAATCTGCAAAAAATTATGCCCATCGCACTCTAACACTTCCCAGCCCTGTGCTTCAAACCGCCCTCTTATATTCTCACTCATCGCAATATGCGTGTCTCCTTCAATCGTAATATTGTTACTATCATAAATCACAATGAGATTTGAAAGCTTATGATGTCCGGCTAGTGAAGCAGATTCATAGCTAATACCCTCCTGCAAATCCCCATCACCGCATAAACAATACACAAAATGTGAGAAAATCTCGCGTCCAAAAAGATTAGTCGCATATTTACTCGCCATTGCCTTACCCACAGCGTTTGCTATGCCCTGCCCTAATGGACCTGTGGTTATCTCTACACCTTGCGTGTGCTTAAACTCTGGGTGTCCGGGCGTTTTTGACCCAAACTGACGGAAAGATTGTAAATCCTGCATACTCACATCAAAGCCCCATAAATGCAGCAACGAATATACTAATGTACTTGCGTGTCCGCCACTAAAAATAAGCCTATCGCGATTAAGCCACGCGGGATTTTTAGGCGAAAGATTAAGATGGAAGCTAAGCACACTTGCTATATCAGCTAGTCCCATAGGTGCGCCCGGATGCCCACTATTTGCCTTTTGCACCATATCCGCACATAAAAAACCTAGCGTGTGGGACATCTTTTGCAGCAATGGGACATCTTCTTGTGTGATGACAACTTGTCTTTGCATATATTCTCCTTAAAACTTAGATTCTAAATAAAAAGCCCAAATGCTATTTTATGAATGCCACTCCATAAACACCATTTATGAGCGAAGTGTTGCTTGAAATCTATCTTGCAAAAGTGCCAAAATATTATCCACCACTTCATTTAACTGCGTGTCTTTGAGTGTCCCATCATTTGATTGCAGCACCATTCTTATACTTAAAGCCATTTTATTTTCCAAACTCTCATCAAAATACACATCAATGGGATACACATTTTGTAAAAATTCAAGCTCCGCTCTAATAATGCTCTCCCTTACACGATAGAAAGGAATCTCCCTGTCTATAAGAATAGTCAAATCACGCACAGATTTTTGGTATTTTGAAAATTCTTGTGCTTGAGTGATGGCAAAATCACTAGATTGAAGCTCCACTTCACATATAAAAATATCAGAATCTATCTGCGGATGAATCTTTGCGATGATACCAATGGGCTTACCTTTAACATACACAAACGCACTTTGATAAGGATGTAAAATCTTTTCGCTCATAAAGCCAAAGCGTGATAATAGCTCATCTTTGTTAGATTCATCACGGATATTTTTTAAGCCAACCTCCCCCAAACATCGCTGACACACTTCAGCAAAAGAGAAAAAATCCCATTTGTTAGGCTTAGTGTGTGGATAGCACTCATCTTCCTTATAGCCACTTGCGACAAAGGCGAGTTTGCCAGATTCATTGCGTTTGCAATCATATACACTACCAATCTCAAATAAAGCAATATTTTTAAATCCAAAATTTTCATTGCGTTTTATAGAATCTAAGAGTGAAGGCAAAAGGCTTGTGCGGAGTGTGTCAAGGTCGTTTGTAATAGGATTTAACAGCTCTAAATTTTCTTCCAATCGCACAAACCCCAGCTCTTGCAATCTCTGTGATGAAGCAAACACATAATGGATACATTCCACAAAGCCATTAGCAATGAGCCTATGTGCCAAATCCCGCGTATATTTATACGCAAAATAAGTGCTATTAGCATTATGCGTTTGCAAGCAATACAAGGGCGTTGAAGGGATATTATCAATACCGTAGATTCTCATTACTTCCTCTGCCACATCTTGAATCCTATGTATATCGTGGCGATAAGGTGGCACAGAAATCATAAAAAAGTTTTCATCACAAGTCGCATCAAGCTTAAAATCAAGCCGCTTTAAAATCATCGCAATTTCTTCTTTTTCAAGCTCTGTGCCGATAAGCTGATTAATCGCACCAAAGGTTGTTTTAATACTAACTTCATCTGTGCTTTGAGCGATATTGTGTGAGCCAGAATACACCAACACATCTGAAGTGCTAACCATCTTTTTACATAAAAATTCAATCCCCTGCTCTAAATCTGGATTACTCCCACGCGTTGTGCGATAGGTAAGCTGTGTGTCGCCTTTTATAGCATTATCATACAAGGCTTTTGCAAGTGAGTTTGGATTCACATAACTTGCTTCAATGATAAGAATTTCTGAACGAATCCCAAAATGTCGCTCCCCATAAGACACACCAATGACTGATAGCTTTTCATTAGCAAATACCGCCTCCAAGCCATTTTCATCTTTTTTAATCCTAAGCTGTGCTGCTAAGCCATTATCAAGCACAATATCCTTACTTTCACACTCTCTAAGCTTATAGGCATTTAAAATCACGCCTGTCATATAAGTGCCAAATTCTAAAAAATTACACACAATATCTTCACTCAAAGTCTCATTCCTTGCTAGAGCTAAAGCAATATCTAGCGGTAAATAAGCCTGTTTAATCTCCACCACGCGATAAAGCAAATGTGCGTTAATCTTTTCATCAGTAAGAATCTGCAGCACCCGCCCAAGCCCAAGTGTGATGACATTATCCATATCAATTTCACGCTTTAAACGCAACTCATAGCAAGTGGCAAGCTCCCTTGCAATGCCTAGCACACTGAGACAATCCCCACGATTAGGCGTGATACCCACTTCAATCACATAGTCATCAAATATCGGAAGCTCACTTAGCTCCTTGCCTAAATCTAATCTCCCCGCACTCTCATCTAAAATCATTATGCCTTCATTAATTTTTGGCAGTCCCAGCTCCGTGCTAGAGCATAGCATTCCACAAGATTCAACACCACGCAAAATCGTTTTTTGAATAAGCATTTCGCCATTCTTACCATTTGGGATAACCGCACCTTGCAATGCCACAGCAACATAAGATTCAGCCTTAACATTACTTGCCCCACATACGATTTGAAGCTCCTGTGTGCCAATGCTAACCTTACATACATTAAGCTTACTCGCATCTGGGTGTGGCTCATAAGAGAGAATCTTGCCTACAACAACCTTTTTTGGCACACTCAACGCATACGCAGATTCTACTTCTAAGCCAATGCTACTTAGCCTTACACAAACTTCATTTATATCAAGATGAGAAATATCCACAAATTGCGATAACAAATATTTTGTAAAAATCATTAAAACTGCTCCAATACTCGTAAATCTGTCTCAAAAAAACTACGCAAATCATTCACACAATGAATAAGCATAGCAAACCGCTCCACTCCAAGCCCAAAGGCATATCCACTCACATCTTTATAGCCCACAGATTCAAAGACTTTATTATTTACAATCCCGCAGCCTAGCACTTCAAGCCACCCTGTGTGAGAGCAAACCCTACAACCCTCGCCTTTACAAAACACACAGCTTATATCTACCTCCGCACTCGGCTCTGTAAAAGGGAAAAAGCTAGATCGAAAGCGGATTTTTACATCACCAAACATAAAGTGTAAAAAATCCTCCAAAATATACTTCAAATGCGAAAAGCTAATGCTATCTTTTTTATCCACCACTAAGCCTTCCACTTGATGAAACATCGGCGAATGCGTCAAGTCATAATCCCGCCTAAACACACTGCCCGGTGCTATCATACGGATAGGCAATGAGCCTTTTTCCATCGTGCGAATCTGCACAGGCGAAGTATGTGTGCGAAGCAACATAGAATCTTTAAAATAAAAGGTATCTTGCATATCTCGTGCAGGGTGGAATTTAGGGAGATTAAGTGCTTCAAAGTTATGAAAATCATCTTCCACAAGCGGACCACTTTCAATAGAAAAATTCATATTTACAAAAAAATCAATAATCCTATCCATTGTTTGATAAATAGGGTGTCCGCTACTCTTAGGACGTAAGGCACTAAAAAGACTTGCATCAATGGCTTCTTTGGCGAGATTTTCATTCATTTGAGCTACAAATAAGCTTTCCTTTTTTTCTGTAAGCTTAGATTCAAACTCCTGCTTAAAGGTGTTTAGAATCTTGGCTTGAATCTTTTTCTGCTCATCAGGGAGATTTTTGAGTTCAGCAAATTGCTGTGTTAAAATGCCCTTTTTACCCATAATCTCAACGCGGAGATTCTCCACCTCCTGCAAGGTTTGTAATGTTGAAATTTTTGCGATGATTTGCTCCATTTGTGCTTCCAATGCCTATCCTTTGTATGCGTTTATGTCAAAATAAAAAACCGACATTGTAGCACATTAATAGATTATTATTGAGATTTAAAAGCTATAATTCTGCGGATTTTTGAGATTTGCTACAAAATTTTATCTTGTGGGGCATTGTGAATCTTAAGGGAGTAAATCCCTACTTTTTAGCAAAAAGGAGAAAAAATGGCGGAAAAAACGATTTTTGAAAAGATTGTAAGTGGGGAGCTTCCAAGCAAAAAAGTGCTTGAAAATGAGAAGTTTTTAGCCTTTTATGATATTGCTCCAAAAGCCCCGGTGCATATTTTAGCTATTCCAAAAGTTTGCATAAAGGACTTTGATTGTGCGGATTCTAAGCTATTAGGGGAGCTTTGTGGCTTTGCACAAGAGGTTGTGAAAAAAGTGGGGCTTGATAAGAGTGGATATAGAATCATTACAAATATCGGCATTGATGGCGGACAGGAAGTGCCTCATTTGCATTTACATATACTTGGCGGGGCAAAGCTCAAATTCCCTCCGCTTGTGTAAATTGAAGATTCTATTGCGACAATGCTTGAAGATGCGATAAAGTGGAATGAACGCTACAAGCAAGGCTTTATGCCAAGTGAGTCTAGTGCGTTTGTGATAGAAGCTTGTGGTGTGCTAAAAGATGTTTTTTCTATCAAGGCAGATTCAAAGAATCTAGTTTCAAAAAAACACCCCCACAATACAAGATTAAAAGCCCTCGATATTGCGTGTGGGAATGGACGCCACAGCAAGATTCTAGCATCTCTTGGATTTTGCGTAGAGAGTGTAGATATATCTCAAATCGCCCTAGAAAACCTCTCACATATTCCACATATCACGCCTATCTGTGCTGATTTAGATACCTTTAGCATAACGCAAAAATATGATGTGATTTTAAATAGTTTCTTCCTTGATAGAAGGCAATTTATGCCTATAATAAACGCACTTAATCCAAATGGCATTGTGCTTTTTGAAACTTTTATTGACATAGATTCTAGCTCTATAAAGCACGATAAAGCCTTGTATATGGGGGAGTTGGAGCAGGTTTTTAGCCCACATAATCACTTTGAGATTTTACATTCTCACATTTATGAAAACACAAGGGCAGAATCCGCATATAGACATATCATTCAGCTTATCGCACAATACAAGCCCAAAGTAGAATCTAACCCCATAAGAAATACCTATGACTTATAGCTTTAAACAACGCACTTGTAAGATTCTAAAAATCGCTCTGCCCTCTGGTGGGAACTCTTTGCTTGATATTGCCAATATCAGTATAGCGATGTATTTTATCGCTCATATCTCAAATAACGCAGAGATTACAAAGCACAATATCGTGGCTTTGGGGCTAAGTATGAGCTGCTGGATGTTTTTATTCGCACTCACAACCATTTTTTATGTCGGCACAAACGCACAAATCTCTCGTGCCTTTGGAGAAAGAAACTACACAAAACTCAGCAAGATTCTAAGCACAATGAGTTTTGGGGCGATTCTCTTTTCTATCCCTATTTACTTTCTTGCCGATTTGAGTAATGAATTTTATTTTGACTGGATGAATGTGGGTGGGGAGACAAAAACGCTAGGAATGCTCTATCTTAGCTTTATTTTTTATGGTATCCCTGCTTTTTTACTTAAGACAATCTTTATCTCCGCCCTAGCTGGAGTTGGCGATACAAAAAGTGTGTTTTATATTAAAATCATCGCCACAAGCTTAAATATCGCTCTTAATTATATATTAATTTTTGGTCTAGAATCTTTACATATACCATCGCTTGGCATTATGGGAGCGGGTATTGCAAATATGACAATCACCTATCTCGAATGTTTTGTGTTGCTTTGGATTCTCTGTGGAGTGCATAAACATCTACGCTTGAATCTTAGCTTTGAAGTCAAAATGTTATTTTTTGGCTTAAAGCTTGGAGTGCCTTCAGGGATTGAACGCACTTTGACCATCTTTTCACTCGTGCTTATCACAAAGTTTATGACAGATTATGGGCTAGAAGTGATTGCGGGATTCCAAATTGGCTCAAGGGTGGAGAGCTTTATCCTTATGCCCGGCTTTGGCTTTCAAGTGGCGACAATGGCGTTAGTGGGGCAAATGCTAGGGGCAAAGCGACTGGATATAGCACAGGATTTTATCCGCACAATTTTGCTTATCTCTAGCGTTACTATGGGGATTTTGGGGCTTTTGCTTTGTGTGTTTGGGGTGGAGCTTTCATCGCTCTTTAGCACAGAATCTGCTGTGGTGGATTATTCTTATGCCTATCTTGTGGCGGTTGGATTTTCTCAAGTGCCGCTTATTTGTATCTTTGTGCTTGATGGGGCGTTGCGTGGGAGCGGGGCTACGAAGCTTTCGCTTTGGGTGAATACGGGGAGCATTTGGATTCTTAGAATCTTGCCGATGTGGCTATGCGTGTATTTTCAAATCAATGTGGTGTGGATTTTTGCCATTATTTGTTGCGAGACATACCTGCGTGCGGGACTTTTTGGCTTACTTTTCTACAAGGGCATTTGGAAAAAACATATTGTGAGAATATGAGAATTTGCAAGTCATTTTTAGAATCTTATAGCTTGAAGATTCTAATTAAACTGCTTGGGAATGGAGTTTGGGCATACTTTAAGATTTTTATTAGATATTCTTACTTATAATTCCACTCTTTTTATAATATTTTCATCTTACAATTAAACTATTCTTAAGGACCAATATGATTTTAAAAGATAAAGTGGTGGTTGTAACAGGCGGAGCTGGGCTTATCGGTAGGGGCTTTATAGAAGCAATTATCCGCCACGGAGGCATTGGCATTATCGCAGATATTGATCTTGCTGCTGCTGAAGCTGCTAAAAATACTATTTACCAAAACCTTAAAGATGAGTATTTGAATGTAGATTCTATTTTCTGCATTGAGCTTGATATTACTTCAAAGGCAAGTTTAGAATCTGCTATAACGACACTGCATTCCCACTTTGGTAAAATTGATGCGTTAGTCAATAATGCCTATCCACGCACAGCAATGTGGGGGAAAAAGAATTTTTTTGAAGTGGAGTATGATGATTTTTGTGCGAATATGAATATGCAGATGGGTGGGTATCTGCTGACTTCACAGCAATTTGCGAAGTATTTTAAACAGCAAGGTTATGGGAATATTATCTCAATGAGTAGTATTCAAGGTGTGTATGCTCCAAAGTTTGATACCTACATTGGCACACAAATGGATAGCCCTGTGGAATATAGCATTATCAAGGCGGGAGTATGCCATATGACACGCTATATGGCAAAATACCTTGCCAACACCGGAATCCGCGCTAATGCCATTGCCCCAGGTGGAATCTTGGATAATCAGCCGCAAAGCTTTTTAGAGCGTTACAAAGGGCATTGCACAAGCAAAGGTATGCTTGACCCACAGGATTTAAGTGGGACACTTGTGTTCCTACTCAGTGATGCAAGTGAATATATCAATGGGCAGATTCTAGTTGTTGATGATGGCTGGGGGCTGTGATGAGCTTTAAACGCAACTTGAAGTTACGCACCATTAAAAGCACATCTTTTTTATGGTATATTCAAGCATTTCTTAGAAATGGCACACTTATCCCATCTATTAGAAAGCTTCATTCCACACGCAAGAGAGTTTTTGTGCTTGGCAATGGTCCAAGTCTCAAGGATGATGTTATACCGCATATAAAACAACTAAAAAATGAAGATGTAATGATGGTTAATCAAGCCATCACACATTCTCTCGCTTTGGAAATTAAGCCACGCTATTATGTGCTGATGGATCCTGCATATTGGGGATTTTATACCGATGAAGAAGACACCGAAGATAAATTAATTACTGCTTGTGTGCAAGAGTTAGATAGAAGTTTAAAAGAAGTTGATTGGGATATGACGATTCTCGCTCCTTACAATTTCTACAAAAAACGCACAAGCAAGGGAATTGCACTTTCAAATCCACATATTCATATCGCAACATTTAATGCAGTGGAGCTTTACACTTTTTTCCGCCTTCAAAATTGGCTTTATAAACGCAACTTTGCCATTCCAAGTGGGATCAATGTGCTTATTGCTTCACTATCCTGTGCGGTAACAATGGGATATGAGCACATTTATCTCTTAGGTGCAGATAGTAATTGGCACACACAGCTTGGCGTAGATTCAGATAATCGCACATATTCTCTTGATACACACTACTATCACGATGATGTGCAAAAATGTTACTCCCCATACCCATTGTCATTTCATATGGAGTGTATTACAGCAGCATTCAAAGCCTATGATATGTTGGGCAAAAATTTTCCACAAATTTCCAATCTTTCATCTATATCAATGATCGATGCATTTCCTAGAGACACATTATTCTCTATTTTTAACGGGGGGGGGGGCAGTTGATAAGGAGAATATTCTCCCTACTCGTTTTGTTCTAGTCCCTTATCCCTCTCAGAGGGGTGTTTATGCGGCTTAAACCCCTTTGTTTAGATATTTTATATAGCGTTTATTTTTTACAAGCGTTTTTTAGAAACAAAGCTTTTAGCTCCTCTGTTACATCATTAGCTTCTCCGCAAAATAATGCCATATTTATTCTTGCCAATGGTCCAAGCCTCAAAGATGATATTGCACCATATACCACAGAACTTTCACAATGTCATACACTTATGATGAATCATTCTGTTACTCAAAATATTCATAGAGATATTCGTCCAAAATATCATATTCTCTTAGATTCTGTATATTTTGTCGGCGATACTTACAACATAATGGCACAAAGCGACTATGAGCGTGTTAGCAAAGAGGTGCAAGAGCTATATTACTCATTTGAGCAATTATCCTATCCTATTGAGCTACTTGTGCCAAACATTTGGAAGGATAAAATCCATATTAAAAATCCTCTTATCACGCTACAAACCTTTGGTATAGCAAAGTTTAGAGGCTTTGATTTTATCTCTCGCCTCTTATTTTCAAAAGCCATTGCCCTGCCTTCATACTGCAATGTCCTTATTCCATCTATTATTTGCTGTATTGCAATGGGTTATAAAAAGATTTATTTGCTTGGTTGCGACCACGACTGGTTCAAAGGCTACTTTGTAGACTCGTGCAATAGGCTATACATAGATTATAAGCATTTTTATGAAGAGCAGCAAACTGAATCCAACTTTGCAAAAATTAGTCTTCCAAATATTTTAAGTGTGGATGCTGAAATCTTACACTCATATCACACTATTCAGCATATATTTAAAAATATCTCAATTTATAATCTTTCTTCCAACTCAGCTATTCAAGTATTTCCACGAAGCACTTTAACGGAAATATTTATGGGGGGGGGGTAAAAGTAAGGATTCTATCCTTTTATTTTTTGCTTTTTTGCTTCATTCTCATCACAGTCAAGAGGGGACAATATGGTAAAGTCCTTTCTTAAAAAAATCCTACCAAATAAACTTCAAGCTTGGCTCATCCATATAAGAAATCTCCACATCACACGCTTTCACACCAAATCTTACGCCATACAAGGTGAAGATTTAATCTTGCGTGAGCTTTTTGAATATGCTAAAAGTGGCTTCTATGTAGATGTAGGTGCTCATCACCCATTTAGATTCTCAAATACTTATTTATTTTATAAAGTCGGTTGGCGTGGGCTTAACATTGATGCTATGCCCAATTCAATGAAACTTTTTAATCGTTTCCGCCCTAGGGACATTAATATTGAATGTGGCGTAGCTTTTAACGGGGGGGGGGGCAGTATGATTTATTATAGTTTTAATGAACCCGCCCTTAATGGCTTTAGTCCAATTTTAAAAACAAAATATGATAATCACCCACTCTACCATTTGATTGATGAAATCTCTGTGCCTGTGCGGAGTTTAGAATCTATCCTTGATGAATATTTGCCGCAAGAGACCCATATTGATTTTTTAAGCGTTGATGTTGAGGGGCTTGATTTAGAGGTGCTGAAATCAAACAACTGGGATAAATACCGCCCAAAAGTTGTAGTTATAGAATGTTGGGATAGTGATTTAAAAAATATAAAGTACACAGATATTTATACCTTTCTTACCGCTCACAATTACAAGCTTTTTGCAAAGACAATTTATACATTATTTTTTAGGAGTGAATAAGTGAAAAATATTATACTTGTAGATAGGGGGCATACATTAAATTTTTTAGCCGAAGCATTGTCTCGTGATTATCATATTGTTGTGCTTATCGTAGATTCTGATACAATCGCTAGAGATTTACAAAAAACATACAAAAACCATCCGCAAATCACACATATTCTCTCTATGCAGGATTTAGAATATGTTGATGGCACACCTTACCTAGACTATACACTACTCGCAATTTACAAAGAGATTCAATATAAAATAGAATTTGTCAATCATAGATGGCTCAATGATGGAATGCTCTCAAGTAATAAATTTATCAATGCTCTCTGTTGGTGGAATCATATTTTTGATACATTTGATATTTCTCTTGTTGTATGCCCAGATATAGAACACGGGGTAACTTATGATATTCCAGTCCATATTGCAAAGTATAGAGATATTCCCTGCTTCATCGCCCCACCCACATTAATCTACGCCTCTTCCATACTGCATTACAACGCACAAGCCTACATCCCCTTTGTAAGTGGCAATCTCACAAATCAATCATTCAAAGAAAATCTTTTTTACTCTTTTGATCCAGATAACATTGCTATACCAAACAACCACACAACATTATGGAAAAAACAAAAACGCCTCATCTATACATTTCTCTTAAAAATTGGAGGGCAGATTTTGGTGGATTTTGTTGTCTGTCTTTGTAAAATGAATTTTCATATCAAGCAACATTCGGGAAATTTTCCTGTTTCATTTTGGCATAGACTTTCAAATCTTTTTTACGCAAAGAAAATGAAAAGATTCTACAAATCTCATTCAGTTAGAATCAATGAAAATGAAAACTTTATTTTCTATGCAATGCACTTTGAGCCAGAGGGAGGAACTTCTGTTTGTGTGCCATTGCAAAATCAACTCACAGCTATCCAAATGCTTCATAACGCCTTGCCAAAAGGCTGGAAACTCTATATCAAGGAACACCCACATCAATTCATACTCAATAATCCAGAAATGGTATATTTTCTCTATAATCTCAAATGGTGGAAATCCATTGAATTTTATAAAGAATTATTAAAGCTCCCCAATGTTGTTTTGATTGATTTTAATACCCCTTCAAAAACACTCCTTGACAAAGCTCAAGCAGTAGCAACCATTAATGGCACAATCCATTTAGAATCTACATTCCACAACAAGCCTTGTATTGTATTTGGTGGAAATAATCTCCTTTTACAAAAAGCTAAAAATATCATTTATGTTGATAGTTTTCAAACACTCAAAAATGGTATTGAGAGGCTTAGAGAGAATCCAACTAATTTTGATAATTCGCTTGAGATTCAAGACTACATCTCTTTTATTTGCCGTTACGCTACAAACTACGCCTCTCCAACAATAGCAAAAGATATATTTTCTAGCATAGAAATATATCTTAACCAATTACCACAAAACAATCAAGGAGCATAAATGAAAGTGATTATCTTAGCAGGGGGCTTAGGCACGAGACTTGCCGAGGAGACCTCTATCCGCCCAAAGCCAATGGTAGAAATTGGAGGTTATCCTATTTTATGGCATATTATGAATATATACAGCCATTATGGACTTAATGACTTTATCATTCTGCTGGGCTACAAAGGCTATGTCATAAAAGAATATTTTACAAACTTTTTTATCCACAACAGCGATATATCTATCAATCTCTCAAACAATTCTATTGAAATCCTTAACTCTCAATCGCAAAATTGGAAAGTTACCCTTCTTGACACAGGAAAAGACACAATGACAGGTGGTAGGATTCTTCAAGCCAAGCCATATACTCAAGACCAAACCTTTATGCTGACATACGGCGATGGACTATGCAATATCAATCTCAAAGAACTGCTCTCATTTCATCATTCACACAAAAAATCTCTCACAATGAGTGCCATACAACCTGAAGGAAGATATGGTGCAATATGCTTTGGGGAAAATAATAGCGTAACAAGCTTTTTAGAAAAACCAAAGGGCGATAGTCAAGAATCAGAAAATAAAGGCTGGGTCAATGGCGGCTTTTTCGTATGTGAGCCAAAAATTTTTGACTACATTGAAGGGGATTCTACAATTTTTGAGCAAGAACCCCTTATGAATCTTGCCCAAAACAACGATCTTGTAGCCTTTAAACATTCTGGATTCTGGAAATGTATGGATACGCTAAGAGATAAACAAGCCCTAGAAGAAATGTGGCAAAACAATCCCAAATGGAAGGTATGGTAATGAAACTCGAACGCAACAAAACTGAACTTACAGGCATACTTGGTATAGAAAAAATAAATCTGCTTGAAAAACTTAAAGATGTCAATCAGTGGCGGGAGTATCGCCATATTTACAGCCAAGCCTCACAGTTAGAGCTCATTACTCCTTTTCCAACACAAATAGACTTTGAGCTTAACGCTACTTGTAACCTAAGATGCCCTATGTGTCCATTATCCGTGGAGGTTAATAGCGAGAAAAAGCATCTATTATTCCCCTTTGACTTATTTTGTAAAATCATAGATGAAAGTGTAGCAAAGGGACTGAAAGCAATAAAGCTCAACTACCTTAACGAGCCACTTTTAAGAAATGATTTAGAAGACTTTATTATATATGCTAAAAAAGCCGGTGTGCTAGATATTTATTTTTCAAGCAATGGGCTTATTCTCACAAAAGAACGCGCAAAATCGCTTATCAACGCAGGACTTGATAGAATCCAAATATCCATTGACGCCTACTCTGAAGATATTTACAACACCATTCGCCCCGGAAGTAACTACCACAAGGTAGTCAATAATGTTTTACAACTCATAAAGTTAAAAAAGGAGCTAAAAAGTCTTACACCACTTATCCGTGTCAATTTTGTTCGCACAGAGATTAATGAGCATCAGCTTGATGATTTTATTGACTTTTGGGAGGATAAGGTTGATATGATTGGCTCTCAAGAAATGGTAAAACCACCAAAAAGTTCGCAAGATATTAACTCGAAAACCACAGAGCAAAAACCAGCTTTTCAATGCTCTTTTCCATACAAACAGCTTGTTATCACAGCAGAGGGTAATGTTCTACCGTGCTGCACCTTTTATGGTGAAGAAATGGTCCTAGGCAATATCCTTACAGCATATCAAAACAATCAAGCCATATCACTGCAATCATTTTGGGAATCTAGAAAAATGCAGCATTTACGGGAGATTCACAAAAACAAGCAATACGCTTCAAATCCCATTTGTAAAAAATGTATTGATGGTGCGATAAATGCTTGAATACCAATGTCAAAATGCGATTTTGCTCATTGTCTATAAACGCGCCGACACTCTTAAGCCCATTCTCAATCGGCTTAAGAGTGTCAAACCAAGCAAAATATATATCGCCGCAAACTCTTATAAAAACGAGCAGGAGAAGCATCTCACAACACAAGTAAGGCAATTCTTAGAAAACAACATCAACTGGGATTGTCAAGTCAATAAGCTTTATAGAGACACACACCTTAGCGCAAAGCTTTCAATCAGCTCGGCTATATCGTGGTTTTTCCAACAAGAGAAACAAGGGATTATTTTAGAAGATGACTGCCTGCCAACGCTAAGCTTTTTTAGATTCTGTGATGAGCTTTTGGAGCGTTATGCCGATGAAGAAAAGGTTTTTATGATAAGTGGCTGGAGTGCGCTTGATTTTGCTAAAAACACTTCAGTAGAAACATTACACCCAAAAGCACAACTCCAAGAAGACTACTTTTTTTCCAAATATCCACATATTTGGGGCTGGGCAAGCTGGGCTAGGGCGTGGCAAAAGTATCAACTAGAATTTAGCGACTTTGAATCTGAATTCAACACACTTGATAATTTCTACTCTGTGAAAGAAAAACACTACTGGCATAAACTATTCAAAATCTACGCACAAGGGAAAGTGGATACTTGGGACTATCCATTTGTGTATAGTATGTGGAAGCATAATGGGCTTTCCATATATCCAAAAAACAATATGATTGCCAATATCGGCTTCAATAGAGACGATGCTACCAACACCACAGGGGAATCAAAATTTGCCATAATGCCAAGCTATGAGATTGCCTTTCCACTCAAACACCCAAATGACATACAGATAAACACAAAGCTTGATACCACAAGTTTTGAAGTGGCTTTTGCCCCACTTCCATTACATACAAGAATCTTACGCAAAGTCAAAAAATGCTTGTATAAACTCTTCAAACCCAAACAAAGGAGATGATATGTTCAAAACCACCACCTACCAACAGTCCAAAGAATGCGGTGAAATAAGCCAAGAGATTCTAGCTTATCCTGCTCAAAAAGTTTTTATAGATAAATCAGGCATAACACTTTTAGAATCTAGCGGGGGGGGGGATATATCAAATGATTTCAGCTCGATACAATGCCCCTCCACTACTATTCAACCTAATTTAGATAAATCTGCCTCCACGCAACCCACAAAAAAAATCTCCCATTTTACAGACATTTTTGGTAATTTTCATTATTTTTTTCGCCCATATACCCACACTACCCTTGAATGCAAAGTGAGAATCTTACCTAATGCATATTGCTACACAAATGATGAAATAATTTGGACAAGGAGTAAAAAATCACTTATCTCACACACACCGCTTCGCTCACATCCATTAGATTCTATACATATCAAAGGGAGCAAACTTACAAAACTTTTTTCCCTTTACAAAATCACAAAAAAATGGCTCAAATTCTATTTTGACGCACTTAAACCCCAAAAGAAACAAGCCTCCATTGCCCTACTTTCAAGACAAGTCGGGGATAACTACGGGCATTTTTTACACGAAGTCATAGCCGGATTTTATCAACTTAAACTTATAAATCTTACTCCGGATTTTTATATCCTTCCGCTCAATACCCCATTTCAAAAGCAAATGTATGACTTGCTTGGCATTCCACCAAAAAGCATTATTCCATCTTGTCCAAATATGTTCATTCAAGCAAAGCAGCTCATTATCCCAACGCTAATGGCTGATTATGAATTTGTAGAATATAGAAAGCACACTCACACTTGCACTTTTGCACAGCCACTTTTCTCTTATTTTATGTATGACCATCTTTTGCCCCAAGTGCCTCAAAAAAACAAAAAAATCTTTCTCACACGCCCCAAAGATTCTAATCGCAACATTGACAATCTCGCTGAAATAGAATCCATTCTTCAGCAATATGGCTACACAATAGTTTTGCCGGACAACTTAAGCTTAACAGAAAAACTTGAACTCTTTTCTTCTACCACACATATTATCAGTATGCACGGTGCAGGATTATGCAATGTATTTTTTAGCACAAAAGATACAAAAGTATTTGAAATTTTTCCACAATACTATCACAACACATCAACACAATACATAGCCCTAGCAAGGGGTTGCAAATATTCTTATATGGTGGGAGAAACACACGATATATCAATGCACCCTCAACAAGAAAATGTCTATGTAAATCCAGAAAAACTCAAACTCGCTTTGCAAATATTTGAACAAGAATAATCCAGTAGAATCTAGCATTTTAAGAAAGTGGTACGCCCGAAGGGAGTCGAACCCCTAACCCCCAGATCCGAAGTCTGGTGCTCTATCCAATTGAGCTACGAACGCAAAAAACTAAGAAAAATGGGGTGGGTGATGGGGATCGAACCCACGACCCTCAGAGCCACAACCTGATGCTCTAACCAACTGAGCTACACCCACCATAATAAAAAAAGACTTAAGAAGTGGTCGGGGCGAAAGGATTCGAACCTTCGACCCCTTGGTCCCAAACCAAGTGCGCTAACCAGACTGCGCTACGCCCCGACACGAAGTTAAAAAGGCGTGATTATAATATAACCTCGCTTTTTTGTCAAGAAAATACGCCTTTTCCGCACGGATTTTAGAGTAGATTCAAACTTGAAATCTACACCTTACCCAACAATCAACTGCGTAATCTTATACCCCACAAAAGCAAAAATATACGATACCACGCTTGTAAAAATAAACAAATACGCAATAAACCGCTTTCCACCCGCCTCCTTGCCAAACACAATACTTGCCGCAAAACAAGGATTATAAAACATAATAAACAAGATAAAAGCAATAGCACTTGGCAAGCTAATATTCTCTTGTAAAATCTCACGCAAAGGCATATCATTATTTTCATCAATATCTTCACCTAACACATACAGTACACCCATACTTGAGATAATCGTCTCCTTTGCCAACAGCCCATTCACAAGTGAGACAGAGATTTTCCAGTCAAAGTCCATAGGTGTGAAAATCGGCTCTATAAACTTCCCTATCCGTCCTAAATAACTCTGTTCCACCTTGTTTGATTGATAAGTATGTTGAATATTTTCTATCTCATCTTGTATAGACTCTATGCTTCTATCTATATACCCATCTTCACACATCACAACAGAAGCACCCCATTCCGCACTACCATCAGCATTCCTATGCTCCCACTCCTGCACACACCCTTCTTTACCCCTTTGCTGCTCCAATTCCACAATCTTAGATTCTAGTGCGCTCACTGTCTCATCTGTCTGCTGCTCTAAGGTCTCATTATGGGGAAACTGCGTCCCCACCCAAATAATCACAGAAGCAAGAAGTATAAAGCTCCCCGCCTTTTTGACATAGCTTACCGCCTTTTGCCACACACTAAAGGCAATCAGTCGCAGACTTGGCAAACGATATTTTGGCATCTCCATTACAAATGGCTCATCATCTCCCCTAAAAGCTGTCAATTTTAGAATCTTAGCCATACATAATCCTACTAATGCCCCAAAAATATAGATTCCATACAGCACATTCCCCGCCACGCTTGGAGTGAAAAACGCCCCGATAAATAATGTATAAACAGGCAGCCTTGCCCCACAACTCATAAAATTAATAATAAAAAGTGTCAGCATTCTATCATTGCGATTTTTGAGCATTCTTGTGCTCATATATGCTGGGACAGAGCAGCCAAATCCCGTAACGAGTGGGATAAAACTCTTGCCGTGTAGCCCAAACTTGTGAAAAAAGCCATCAAGCAAGAACGCCACTCTCGCCATATATCCCGTACCCTCAAGTAGCACAATCCCACAAAAAAGTATCAAAATATGAGGTAGAAAGCTAAGCACTGCCCCAACCCCAGCAATAATCCCTCCAGATAGCAAAGACGCTACAAACTCATTAGCAATATACCCTTGAATCAAATCGCCAAAAGACGCCATACTCTCTTCAATCCACACCTTTGGAAACTCGCCTAAATAAAAAGTAACCTGAAACAAAAGCCACATCAAAAACAAAAAAATAGGAATCCCAAGATAAGTATTCAGCAAAATCGCATCAAGTCTTTGTGTGATAGAGAGCTGTTTTTTAGCGTTCGTGCGGCTAGATTCCATACTTGCACCCTTTGCAAAGCTAATGCTATCATCATTAAAAATATCCTGCACATTTTGACTTTGAAACTGCTTGTAAAGCTGCTGCGTGCATTTATTAACAAATTCACTAAGCTCCACCCAGCAACCCTTATCGTGCAAACTTTTAGCAATAAAATTATCCTGCATAAGCAGCTTAATAGCAATATCCCTTAGACTTCTCACTCCCCTATGATTAAGTGCCAAAAGTCGCTCTATATCCTCATAATGCTTTTGCTCCAAAAAATCTTCAATCTTGCCTATTTCATTTTCTAAAAAGTCAGCATACACTCGCTTATTTGGCTCTAAAGGCTCATTAGCAATGTGAATGAGCCTATCAAGCAAAGTCTCTAGATTCTCCCCATAAAACGCCGATACACTCACACATTCCACACCTAGAATCTCGCCAAGCAACGCACTATTAATCTCAATGCCCTCCTTTTTTGCCTCATCGCTCATATTGAGAGCTAGGCACATTTTGCTTTGTAATTCCATAAGTTGCGTAGTTAGCAACAAGCAACGCTCCAAATTTGTAGAATCTAGCACATTTAAAATCACATCATATTCTTGCGTTTCCAAAAACTGCTTTGTTATCTGCTCCTCAAAAGAATATTCATTTAAAGCATAAGTCCCGGGCAAGTCAATAATCCGCAAAATATAGCCCTTATACTCAATTCTTGCTTCTGCTTTTTCAATCGTAACACCTGTGAAATTCCCCACCTTTAAATGCACACCGCAAATCTTATTCACAAGTGAGCTTTTGCCAACATTTGGTTGCCCAACGCATACTATGGTAATTTGTTTCATTATAATTCCTTGATGATTTTGCGTGATTGTAACTAGATTCAAATATACTGTCAATAAAATTAATATTTATTCTTACTTATACTGAAATATCGTGTGCCAAGAAAACAACCTATACATCAGCCCTTAGCACAAAGTGATATTTTCTATAAACTCAATATACCCACCTTTGATGATGAGTACATCAAGGCAATATTCTTGCGTGAGATTCTGCGTTGAAAGATAGAATCCTATTGTGGATATAAGCTTTTCAATCTTGCTTGGCGTGATGTTATAAATAGGCTCAAAGCCACTTTTAGCCCCAACACTCGCACTTTTGACTTCAATAAAATGTAAGATTCCATTTTTTTGATACAAAAAGAAATGGTGGGTCTAGGCTTCAATTAGCCTAATCTTCGATAATATAAGGCACGGAACGCACACCCGTATCAGCCACAGCTTGTGTGAGCTCTTGGGCTAGTTTCGTATCCATACTTGTAGCTTTTCTTTTTGGCTCATAGAGTTTGGCTAACATCGCAATATCTTTAGCTTGATTGCCACTTTTGTTTTTCAACGCATTAGCAGCCTTCAGCATAGAATCTTCGCCCAAAAAGCCAACGACTAAAAGCTCTACATTGGCATCTTCTAGCCGTTTATTCAAATTTGCAAACTCCTTTTGGCAGTAAGGGCAATTCGCATCAGAGACGACATAAATCGTCTTTGCCCCATTTTTTTGAGATTTAAAGTGGAAAACATTGGCACTTTGCTTTTTAAACACCTCTTGCAACTTAATATTAATCTTTGCCTTTTCTTTCTCATAAAAATCTTTATAAAATCCCTGAATCTTAGTCTGCACCGCCTTATCCTGTATAAGCAACGCATTAGGCTCAAAGATAAACTTCCCATCATTTGTCGCTAGAAATGGCACTTGCTGATTATTCACATCAATGATTATCATACTTAGCCCACTTGCCAAATCACTGCTTGAGATAATGCTCCCCTGCACGGAATTAGCCTGTAAAGTCTTTTGCAGCTCCGCCTTATCCGCCGCACTATACGCCACACTCAAAGCACACAGCATACTTATAGCAATTTTTGTTTTCATACTGCTCCTTTTATTTTTTTAAGACACATTATAACGATGATATTGTAATGATTTAGAATCTTTAAGTCTCTGGCGTCTCTTGTGGAGATTCAATGGGCTTAAGATAGCCATTTTCAAGCAAAAGCTCCACGATATGCTTAAAGATTGGAGCGGCTGTTTTACCGCCATAATAATCATCTTTTATATCAGATTCAAATGCCACAACGCCGATTGTGTAAGAGTTTGTCTCATCTTGAGCAAATCCAAAAAACGAGCCATTATATTTTGTATCATACTTGCCACCACTTGCAATTCTTGCCGTGCCTGTTTTACCCCCGGTAATCACCCCATCAACTCGGGCTACTTTAATCACCTTTTGCACAACGCGGATAAGCGTATCATACACTTGCTGCACAACATCTGGCGATAAAATCGCTATTGGCTCAAGCTGCTTTGGAATATATTTTTCCCCGCTTGGAGAGGTTACATACTCACTCACTCTAGGCGTTACAAGGTAGCCTCCATTGTTAAAAATCGCATAAGAACGCAAAAGCTGCATAAAAGTCGCTCTCATACCATAGCCATAGCTCACACTCGCACGATACACTTCATTATTAAAAGTCCTTGGGCTTGGCACTAAGCCTGTTTTTTCATAGGGCAAATCAATGCCGCTTAGCTCACCAAAACCAAAGGCGTGCAGGGCAGTGTGGTATTCCTTTGGATTGAGATTTTGAGAAATTTTCACCATTCCTATATTGCTTGAACGCACGATAATATCTTCCACACTTGCACTCTTTAGCGGGTGTGTATCGCGGATAGTGTAGCTTTTAAGCTTATAGTAACCATCATTAAGATCAATGACATCACTTGGCTTTACCATACCCTTTTGCAACAAAATCGCATAGATAATTGGCTTAATCGTGCTGCCGGGCTCATAGGAATACTCAATAGCATTGAGATTCAAATTTGGATAGTCTTTTTGCTGAATGCTTTTGGGATCAAAGCGATTAGAAGTCGCAAGGGCTAGAATCTTACCCGTTTTAGAATCCATAACTCCAGCGATAATCTCACGCACTTTATAACGCTTTTTTGCCTCATCAAGTGTCAGCTCAATCTTTCTTTGCAAACTTAAGGGTATGCTTAGTGTAATATCAAAACCATCTTGACGACTTTGGATACTCGCTCCCTTGTTGGCAATAACATTAAAGCCCACATCTCGTTTGCCTATAATCCTGCCATCTTGCTTAGCGGAGAGAATATCATTATAATATTTCTCCACTCCCTTCACGCCATCAACACGCGTGATATTTTGACTTTCAACCTTGCGTGTATAGCCAATAAGTGGCTCTAAGATATTTTTATAAGTGTAGATTCTATTATTACCACTCACTTCAATGCTTAAGCCCATTTTTTGAATCACTCTGCCCTTTTTGTCTTCATACTCTCTAAACACATCGTAGCGGATAAGAATGAGATTAAGATTCTTAAGGTGAGTAGCGATTGTGGAATTAAGCGTATAGGATAAAACCACATAGCCTTTTTGATTTATCTTTTTGGCTACTTCATCTTTTGGAATCCCGCTATATATGGAAAAAAGCGTAATAAAAAACTCTTTTTTATCCGGATCAATACTTTGGGTATTCACACTTGCTTTGTAGAGCTTATCGCTATATGCGATTTCAAATCCATCGCTTGTATAGAGACTGCCACGGACTGAAGTATCACTCTTTGTAGCACTAAGATTTGGAAGTTTTCTAGGGGTTACTATCTTAACATACGCAATGCTTAAAAACACAACGATGCACAAGATGAGTAAGAAAAAAACAGATATAACAACACCTGTTTTTTTGGGATAATACGCCACAAATGCCCTTAGATTTGAGTTCTTAGGATTTCTTTATAGGCATTAATGGCTTTGTTTCTCACTTCAAGCATTACTTTCATACTATTTTCCGCACGATTAATCGCAATAGCCGCCTGATGCAAGTCTTTTACCTGCCCACTTGCCATATCTGCTAACGCCTTTTCTGAAATTTGTTGCTCAGTATTCACCTCTTGGATAGAGCTTTTAAGCGTATTAATAAAATCAAGCCCATCTTGCCTATTTTGTGTGTTTTCTACTTTTTGATTACCAATAGGCTGAATGTTGTTTGTAATCACACCAAATTGATTAGCCATTTACTTCTCCTATGCTTGAAACATCGTAATGGCATTGCTTGCCATATTTTTCGCACTTTGAAATGCTGCGACATTCGCTTGATACGCACGAGTTGCCTCTATTAAATCGGCCATTTCCACAACAGGATTAACATTAGGATACGCAACATAACCTTCAGAGTTCGCATCTGGGTGGCTTGGATCGTATTTCATAAGTGGCTCCCTATCATCACGCACAATCTTTTGAATATAGACGCTCATTATAGCAGGTTTTGGCTCTTTTCCCAAATCGCCCTCATTTAATGGATCTTCATATTTAAGTTGTTGATTATTTTTTCCCAATTTTTCATTTAAGATTTTATTAAAATCAAACGCACGAAACACCACTTCTCTCCTACGATAAGGTCCGCCCTCATCAGTGCGTGTAGTGTTAGCATTTGCAATATTTGATGAGATTGTATTGACACGCACCCTTTGAGCTGAAAGCCCATATCCGCTTATATCAAAACTTGATAAAAACATCTTCACTCCTTAGCTTCATTAAATATTTCTTCCAGAATCCATAGCATAGGAAAAAATCCCCTTATGCCGTCGCAACGCACTTGTAAGTGCTTGATACATTGTGCTATTTTTACCCATTTCACTTGTTTCTACATCTAAATCCACGCTATTGCCATCATTTTTTGCCAAATGTCCATCACGCCAAAACATAGTCGCACTATCTTTCACATTGCGTCTGCTATCAAGATGTCCTTTGGCAGTTTTAGCAATATCAAGCTTGTAGCTTCGCTCCCCCGTGCCAAAAATCCGCTTATTTTCACGCGCTAAATACTGCTCAAAATTCACATCTTTTGGACGATAGAAAGGCGTATCCACATTAGCAATATTTGAAGCAATCATATCTTGCCTGATTGAGCGGTAATCAAGTGCCTTATACACGACAGAATAAGCTTTAGAAATATCTGCAATAGCCATTTTAGCCCCTTTTCATCTAGATTCTAGCTTTATAACTCCAAGAAACAAAGCAAAATATATTCCATTTTTACCTTATTTTGAATAACTTAACAAATCTAAGATGAAAGAATTTAACTAAAAAATCAAAATTACAATATGTAGTTTAACTTTTTGTGTTAGCATTCTGCTTTACAAAAATTTCAAATTACAAGGTGAGTTTATGAAAAAATCATTTCTTTTCACTTCAGAATCTGTAACCGAAGGACATCCAGACAAAATGGCAGACCAAATCAGTGATGCGGTGCTTGACTACATCATTGAGCGGGATAAAAATGCGCGTGTAGCGTGTGAGACGCTTGTAAGCAATGGCTTTTGTGTCATCGCAGGTGAGCTAAAGACAAGCGTATATGCCCCTATGCAAGAAATCGCTAGAAAAGTCGTGAAAGAAATCGGTTACACAGACGCACTCTATGGCTTTGACTATCGCAGCGCAGCGGTGCTAAATGGTATCGGTGAGCAAAGCCCAGATATTAATCAAGGTGTAGATAGAGCCGATGGCGAGATAGGTGCAGGCGATCAAGGGCTTATGTTTGGCTATGCTTGTCGTGAGACGCCCTCTCTTATGCCACTACCTATTTGGCTCTCTCACCGTATTACAGAGGGCTTAGCAGCAAAACGCAAAGATGGCACACTGCCCTTTTTACGCCCAGATGGCAAGTCCCAAGTTACCGTGCGTTATGAAGATGGCAAACCTGTAAGCATTGATACAATCGTTATCTCAACGCAGCACAGCCCAGAAACACAGCAAAGCCATTTGAAAGATTCAGTTATTGAAGAAATCGTGCAAAAGGTAATCCCGCGAGAATATCTCAACGATAATATCCGCTATTTTGTCAATCCTACGGGCAATTTTGTCATTGGCGGACCACAAGGCGATGCTGGGCTAACTGGGCGTAAAATCATCGTGGATACTTATGGTGGGAGCTGTCCGCACGGAGGCGGGGCATTTAGCGGGAAAGACCCTAGCAAAGTGGATAGAAGTGCGGCGTATGCGGCACGATATGTTGCTAAAAATCTTGTAGCAAGTGGTGTGTGTGATAAAGCGGTGGTGCAGGTAGCCTATGCGATTGGCGTGGTAGAGCCTGTGTCAATCCTTGTAGATGCGCAAGGCACGGGCAAGGTGGAAGATTCTGTGCTGACAGAATGCGTGAAAAAAGTCTTTAGACTAACCCCAAAGGGCATTATAGAATCACTTGATTTGCTTCGTCCCATTTATCGCAAAACGGCAGTGTATGGACACTTTGGACGAGAATTGCCGGAATTTTCTTGGGAGAAAACAGATAAGGTTGAGGCGATTAGAGATTTTTGCGGAGTGAAGTAGTATGTAGGGTGCTAAGCCTTACTCTACCTTACAACAAGACATTAAAAAGGATTTAATAAAAATAAATTTCAAATCTATTGAGCATAAATTCAAAGCAATCATTTGCGATGTTAAGCATTTATACAAATACAATACGCCTAATCATAAGCTAAAAGATATATTTATTTGTCAAGAGCATGAAGATATAGCTGATATGGTATTGCAAGCAGAAAAAGATATTATCCTTACTTCTCGACAAAGTCATTTTAAAAATATGAGTAAATATCTCAAACTTTTGCAACCAGCAATACTTGATAATCTTACAAGAATGAGGGGGGGGGGTTGTGAAAAAGATTTTAAATTCTATGGCGGGGTTTATAGCGTTGCTCTTGTGAAATATCCCCTAGCAATCCGCCAGAGTGGATAAATACAAGCTCCCGCCCCTGAAACCTCTCCAAATGCTTCTCTATCACGCAAAAGCCCACGCTATCATAGATTAAATCGCACACTAGCCCCCTGCTTTTAAGGTATTCCCTCATCTGCCAAATCTCTTTTTTTGGCTTGGCAAAGGCAAATGGGGCTTGTAAAATAAGCGGGGGCGTAAGACTATGAGCTAAAAATTTTTGCTCCAAATCCCCCTTAGCACAAGCTAATACCACCAAAGACGCATTAGGAAAATAAGAATCTAATGCCTTTTTTAACGCCACTACGCCAACACCACTCCCGCTTGTATAAAAAATAATAGGGCTACCATTAATATTTTCAATATTTTTAATGCTTGTAATACTATGAGATAGCTCTTTAGCTAAGGCATTCATACCTTTTTGTGCCAGATTCACACTTCCACCTTGTGAAATAAAAAGGGCATTGTCGTAGCTTAGAGTTTTAGCATAAGATTCTAGCTTAGCCACACTTGAGCCAAAAGGCAGTGTATGAGGCGTCATACCAAAGCTTAAAGCCATTTGAAGATTCCCGATAGGCTCACCATAAAAAGAGGGCATCACATAGTGAAATGCCACACCCTTGATTGAAGCAAGGTAGGCAAGAGCAAACATCGCATTAGACTGATTGCCCCCATAGCTTATCCAAACCTTATGTGTAGAATCTAGCAGTGAAAAGAATTTCCGTGCCTTGTTGCCATTGCAATATGTGTGGATACAATCATCGCGTTTAATCCAAAATCTACGATTAAAAATCTCTCTTTGCTCCACAAAAGAGCGTGAAAAATCAAGATTCACTTTTTTCATTCTTTAAGCTTATTTGCCTAGGCAGAATGTCCCAAAAAGCTTATCAAGGAGTTGCGAATCTTCATAGGGGTGAGTGATATTTGAAAGGGCGGTAATGCAGTCGCGTATATGATATGAGAAGAGCTCTAGCTCACCAAGATTTAGCACATCATAAGCTTTAGTGATAGAATCTAGCACATCTTTCAAGCTTTTCAGCTGATAATGTGAAGTGAGGATAAGGCCATCACCCCCACTATGCGTGTTTATGACACTTTTTAACGCTTCTATGACTGCCTTTGCCCCGCCAGATTCTATACTGATATATAAAGGGCTTTCCTGCAAAACATTAGGATTTTGTGCCACAAACTCGCTTAAATACTTGGTATCAAAGGCTAAGGGCAAATCGCTCTTTGTCAAAACAAGCAAAATATGCTTATCTGTATGTGTGGCAAGTAAATCTAAAATCTCTCTATCCTTTTCATCAAACGCCCTTGAGCTATCAAAAAGTGCGATAATCACATCGCTTCTATCTAAAGCCTCTTTTGTTTTGGCAATACCGATTTGTTCTATTGCATCAGGGCTTTGGCGTATCCCAGCGGTATCCACAATTCGCACGATTACACCTTCTATCTGCAAACTCTCTTCAATCGTATCACGCGTAGTCCCCTCCACATCACTCACAATGGCTCGTTCATACATAAGCAGGGCATTAAGCAATGAGCTTTTACCGACATTTGGTTTGCCTACAATGCTAAGCGTATAGCCTTCAATCACACCAAGTCGCATAATGGAGGCTTCATATATGTGCTTAAAGCAAGATTCTAGCTCCTGCAAAGAATCTTGCATTTGTGTAATATAATCCTGCTCCACTTCCTCGCTATAATCAATATTCACTTCACTAAAGGCTAGAAGGGTTAAGAGCTTTTCGCGATTTGTCTTCACAAATCCACTTAGCTCCCCCTTAAGCTGTCGCATTAGAATCTTGTTTGCTTCAAGGCTTTGGGATTGTATGATTCCAGCAATGGCGTGAGTTTGAGCTAAATCTAGGCGTCCGCCCAAAAAGGCGCGTTTGGTAAATTCACCCGCATTTGCAAGTCTCGCTCCAAGCCTTAAGCAAAGCTCTACTATACCTTTGGCACTGCTTATTCCGCCGTGGCACTGCACCTCGCAAACATCTTGTGTCGTGTAGCTATGTGGCTTTGGGAAAAATAGCACAATGGCTTCATCAATAGCAGTATTTTCATCATAGATTTGGCATAAATGGGCATAGCGTGGCTTAAGGGAATCTCTATGTGTGAGTTTTAAGGCGATATTATAGGCAAACTCCCCACTTAATCGCACAATGCTAATCGCCCCAACCCCTACAGGTGTGGCAATAGCAACAATGGTGCTATCGTCTAAAATCGTTGATGATGATGTATTTTTCATCTGCCTCATTTTGTCGCACAGAGACATACTTATCGGGGAATAAATCCCGCAATTTACTTAAAGCAATATACACCAAGATTCCATCAAGTGTTTTTGTTTGTGCCCTACCATTAAGCTCTACAAGTCGCACAATATCTTTGAGATACACATCAATCATCTCTTCTTGATTTTTCAAAAACTCCGCAATTTCAAGGCGAAGTGCGTAGCCATACTTTGGGTTAATCCAATTAAAAAGCAAGTATGAAAGGGCTTTGTAGCGATAACCTCTCTCCCCTATCAGCAAGGCACAATCACGCCCATCAATGTAGATATAAAGTGTGTTGTCATCATACATTTTCACTTCAAACTGATGAATCTCAAAGGGCAGGAACGCAAATAACGCTTCAAGCTCCTTGCGGATTTCAGCTATATTTGCTGCATTATCCTGCTTAGAATACATAGGCTTTGGTGCTTCGTAGAACTTTTGCGTTTCATACTCTCTTGATATTTCATAGCTTTGTGTACCCCAAACTGATTGTGAATCTAAGCTATAATCATCTCCACGAGATTGAGATTTTTCCTTTGGAGCAGTATTTTCATCTAAATCACTTGCAGATTCTATAAAACTATCTTGTGGGTATGAATTTTTATTTGACTGCTTTGTAGCTCTAGGATTATCTGTATTGCTTGTTTGAGCAAAATGTGTTTGTGCTGATTTAGAATGAGAGTTGTTACCCTTTGTCTCAACAACAATAATAGCTTCCTTTTTGCCTAAGCCCAAAAAACCACTGCTTGGATTTTGGATAATCTCATATTCTAAATCTGCCACAGAGCAATTTAACTCCGTTGATGCTTTGATAAGGGCAGCTTCTAATGTTTTTTCTACAATCTTTTTCATTTTCTCCCCTTTTGTTTTTTGTGTGTCTCTTTATGAGATTCTTTGTTATGCTCGTGTTTCTCGTGGTGCAGGGCGATCTCTTTAGCCTTTTTAGATTCCATAACCTTATTAATCAACATTTGTTGAATGATTGAGAATATATTATTCACCGTCCAATACAGCACAAGCCCCGCAGGGAATGGGAATATAATAAAGAAAATCGTAAAAACCCACGGCAACATCTTAAAGATTTTCTCTTGCATTGGATCCGTGAAGTTTGATGGAGTAAGTCTTTGAGAGACATACATACTTAGCCCCATAAGCACAGGTAGCACAAAATATGGATCAATAGCCGATAAATCATCAATCCACAAAATCCAAGCCGAGCTTTTCAGCTCCACAGCATTATGCAACACCCGATAAATAGCAAAAAATACAGGAATCTGCAATATAAGCGGCAGACAGCCACCTATGGGATTTGCCCCGTGTTTTTTATATAAATCCATCATATGTATTTGTAGTTTTTGTGGATCATCTTTGTAACGCGCTTGCAACTCTTTCATCTTTGGGGCTAAATCTTTAAGCTTTTGCATAGACACCATACCACGATATGTCAAAGGATACAGCACCACACGCACAATCAGTGTCAAAAGCACAATCGCCCAGCCCCAATTTCCGCATAAATCATACAAATACTCTAAAAGCAAGAAAAGCGGTTTAGCAAAGAATGTAATACGCCCATACTCCACCACACCAGTGAGATTTTCATCAATACCCTGCAAAACTTTATAGAATTTCGCCCCTATGTAGCCGGAAAACTCCGCATTCCCCACAAATCGCACATAGGGCATAGGATTATGTGCATTATCACCACTCACTACGACATACAAGCCTTTTTGTGCTTGTGTGAAAAATAAGCTTGTATAATACCTATCCACACTCGCTACAAAGCTAGATTCTCGCATATCCATAGCTTGTTTTGCCAAGTAGTCAGCTGTAGCATCACTATCTTCTATCTTTGTTAAAACGCCATCATTGACATTGCGTGTAACCACACCCCTAAACGCATAAGTATCAGGATCGGCCGTGGGACGCATACCATTGCTTACAAAATATTCTATATCCGGTTTATTGAGTTCTACTCGCACATCATAACGCAAATTTGGGTGAATGGTGAGAATCTTTTTTAGCACCACATCGCCGAGATTCTGCGTTAAAGTCAGCTCATAAGGAGTATTGCCTAGCTTAAAGTGTGAAACACTCGCTACATAAGGCGTTTCAAATGCCTTTTTATTAAGCTCTGTATCGGTAAAACGCACCTCCATTGTATGAAGCTGTGAATCCCCAAAAAGTGAGAGCTTATCTCGCTCTGCTTTAGCTTGAGACTTAAAGCCTAAAACCTCGCCTATCATACCAAAAAGGCTTTGCTGCTCGTGGCGTGTGAATTTCTCATCTTTAAGATACACTTGCTTAATCCGCCCTAATGCGTCAATCTCAATCTCAAATTCATCAGATTCTATATGGGCAATAATGCGTTGTTTAAGGGATTGTGGTGTAGTAGTAGGAGAGATAGAATCTGCAGATTCTATTGCGGGGCTAGAATCTTGTAAATTTTCTAGTGTGGGTTGGGAGGTTTGCGGAGCGGTTTGTGCTTGAGATTCTGTTGTCTTTTGTGTATTTTGGGCTTGTGAAGTGTGTGTCTTTGGCTTTTGCGGGACAAAATACGCATACACAGCAAAAAATGCTATGGATAAGCCAACGGCTATAAGCACACGCGTAAGCGACATACCGCTATCTTGTTCATTTGGACGATACATTATATTACCTTTATTAGAGTGATTTAATGATATAAACTCGCATAGTGTAAGTTTTTTTGAAAACGCCCATTATACCTAAAAAAGCTTTATTTGTGCTAGGGACAAACCAATATTTCACATTTTTTGGCGTGAAGATGATGTTTTGAAAAGATAAAGTAGCTTGTGGATAGGCTATGCCTCCGCTAAAAAGCTGATTGCAGGTTAGGATTCTAGCAAGGGATTTGAATGCGGCTAGAAAGGGATTATCAAACTTTAAAAGCCACATTGCATATTCCGAACAGCTTGGATAATAGCGACAAGCCCCAACGCTCAAAGGTGAGACAAACCTTTTATACACCCTCACTAAAAAAATCAAAATCCATCGTGGAATCTCAACAAACGCACAAATATAAATCCTATGTATCACGCACATTTAGATTCTCTTTGTGTTATTTGGGGGAAATTTTTGCGATTTTGCCCCACTTTGAATAATTTTAGAATGAATGACTTTAGAACAAGCAAATAGTATATCCCTTTGTAATGTGGCAAAATCCGCTAGGATAATGCTCTCTCTTGCCACGATGACAAAAATATAATCCTGCAATTTGGTGCGATTTTCATACATAATCGCCTTAAGCCGCCGCTTCAGTAAGTTTCTCACACACGCCTTGCCAACCTTGCGTGAAATGCTTAAGCCCACATAGACTTCTGCATTATGCGAAGAGAGTGAATCTACAAACTTTTGAGTGCGGAAATTATTAGGCTTGATGCTTGAGATTTGAAGTGCGTAAAGCACGAAGTTTTTATGAAAGAAACGCTGTGCATTTTTATAGATAAAGTCAAATTCTGTCTTATTTTTAAGAGAATCTAACCTCATCTACAAAGCTTATACTGAAAGTCTTTTGCGACCTTTTGCCCTTCTTGCGTTAATAACGCGTCTTCCATTTTTTGTTTTCATTCTTGCACGAAAGCCGTGAGTTCTCTTTCTTGGCGTAGTGTGTGGTTGATAAGTTCTTTTCATATTGTTGCCTTAAAGTTAAAATCAAAGTCGGCGATTATGCCGAGTTTTTACTTAAAAAAAGGTTATTTTGGCTCAAAATCTTTGCTGATCTCAAGGATTCTTAGCAAGTCCTTATTTGCCTTTGTGATGACGCGAAACTCCACCCGTCTTGATTTGTCATCATCTTCTAAGGGCTTGGCAAAAGACAGCCCATTGGCACGAAACACCTTAATCAGCCACTCTTTGTGCGAATCTATCTTTTTAAGATTAAAACAATACTTTAGCACTTCTAATGCCCTAGCTTGTGAGAGTTCAGCATTACCCAAATATCGCTCTTCTAGCGTTTGAGCTGAAAACCAACTCTGCGAAGTATGCCCCTCTATGCGAATTTCTTCAATACTATCTTGGAATTTTGGCAGGGAAAGAATCTTCACATATCGCGGGAAAAAATCATCTAAAATGTCCTGAAACCGCTTCTTAACCTGCTTTGCCCCTGTATCAAACAACACTTCTGGCTCATTAAAGCGAATGGTATTATCCTCATCAATGTGTGCGTCCCACTTTTTTAAATCTTTTTCAAACTCTTTAAGCAACGCCTCATACAGCTCTTGTTGTAGATTAGAATAATTTTGTGCGATTTCACTCATTGCTTCATTCAACTCTAAAAGTTTTTGATTTTGGATTTTCAAATCCTCTTGCGTTTTTTGCGTAATCAGCATAAAAGAGACCATAATCAGCAAAAATATCATCATAATCCCCGCCATCATATCTGAAATGCTTATCCACTGATTATGCTTCATTATTTATCCTTTGCCTATTTGCCCTTGCTACTCCCCTACTGCCTTGAGCCGATAAGCTCACGCACACGCCGCAAAAACCACTCATAATTCTCCTTGAAATTCTCCATACTGCCCTGCATTGAATCATCAAGGCTAGTAAAAGTCTCTCTAATCTCATTTTGCAAGGACTTATTCCCTTCCACATTTTCTTTCAAAAGATTCTCCACATTGCGGTAAAGCTCAACAAGCTGCATACTATTATGCTGAATCTGGGCGTTAAGATTGCCTAGATGTGAAAGAAGATTATGCTGCAAGTCGCCAAAGTCTTTTACCACTTGCACACCCATATCTTTGGGAATTGCCACAGAATCTTTTGTCAGCTTTTGCAGAATCTTCAAATACTCTGTCGCAAGTTTTTTTAAGAAATTATTCACCTGCTCATATTGCGTATTAAGATTAGAATCTGTCCTTTGTGCGAGTTCGCTTAAGGCTTCTACCCTTGCTTTGATAATCTCCTGCTCTTTTGTCATTACAGAATCCATACTCGCACTCAAAGTTGAAAGATACATCTCCTGCATATTTTTCATACCCTTTGACATATCTTGCATAATGCTTTCATTATGGCTATTTAAACGCGACAGGCTAGATTCCAAACTCTCTACAATGGCACTATGATTTGTGGCAATATGCTCTCGCAGTCTAGCAAACTCCGCGACATTATGTGTGCTAGATTCTCTATTTTGTTCTATATTTTTCTCTAGCTCTTTGCTCAGTGTTTGTAGCTGTGTATTTGCTGAATCTAAAAGCCCTTTGAGTAGTTCTCCACTCTCATTAGCAAAGCTACTGCATTGTGTGCGGAAAAGCAAGGTGTGATTATCCAAAATCTCTGTAAGAGAGGTGGTTGCTTCTTTTGAGCTAGATTCCATAAATCGTCTAAGATTTTCCATACTCTCACTTGCGTGTTCATCAAACTTGCTAAAATACTCTTTAATGCCCTCTTCAAGTTTAATACACTGCTCTTTGGCTTGGGTTTCAAGTGTAGCAAAGCCCTGTGTCGCACCCGCAAAAAACTTCTCCATATCAGCAAGGCACACTTTGGCATTTTCCCCCAATGTGGAGATTTGCTGAAGTTGAGATTCTAAAATCTCGCCCTTATTTTTCATCTCTTCAATCACACTAAGCGTTTTGGCATAAAATTCCATTGCACTTTTATTCTGTGCTGTGATAGATTCTAAAGTCGCTTGAGTTTGCCCCATAGCCTTTGTGCTATCTTGTAGGGCATTTTGTGTTTGAGACAATAACGCTTGGCTTTGCTCTACATTATCCCTGTAATTATTCTGCCATTCAAGCAGTTTGCCAACAGCGCTATTAAGCTCTTTAAAATTCTCTCCAAACTGATTTTGTAAGTTTTGATTAAAGTCTCTAATCACAAGCTCCAATGCGGCAATAAGCTCTTTTGAAGCCCCTGAAGCAAGTTGCTTAATCGCCTCTTGCAAGGAGGTGTCAATCTTTTTTAAGCTAGATTCTAAAAGGGCGTTTGTTGTGGTGTTGATTTGAAGCATATCACTTTTTGTAGGAAGCTCTATTGTTTTGCTATTTAGCCCCTCCATACCCTTTTCTATGCCTTTAAGGTAGCTTAGATTCTGTGCTTGATTAAGGATATAATCAATATTCATATCTTGTGTGCTTTTAATGCCCTTTGCTCTTTGAATGATTGAAAGCGTAATGGCAAGTCCCATACCCGCAATAGAGGTGTAAAACGCCGTCTTTAATCCATCAAGTAATAAAGGCACAGAATCTTGCAATGCCAAAGTATCAAAGCCCATAAGCCCCACAAAAATCCCCACAAAAGTCCCAAGCACCCCAGCACTCATAATAATTGCCTTAAAATCCTTATGTGTAGGCTCACCAAAAGTCCTAAAATCCCACACAAAAAGCCCCACCATAATGATAGTAAAACAAATATTAATCAGCCAATTTATCTCTTGCATACACGCTCCTTGCCTTTATTTTTGCTCTGTGATGACATAGACATCATTTATCCCCATATCACGCAGCATTGTTGTAATTTTAAGAAAAAACTCCAAATCACTCTGTCTATCCCCACGAATAATAATCTGCGTATTTTTATCAAATTCACTTAAATGTGTCCTTAACTCCTCTAAATCCAACGCCCTATCATCAAGGTAAAACTGGCCTTCTTTATTGATTGTGATACTATGCGTATCCTTTTTATCAGCATTATTTCCCTGTGTATCTTCAATCTGCGGGACATCTACTTGAATCCTGCTCTGCACGACAAAAGAAGCACTTGTCAGCACAATCACTAGCAACACAAGCATAATATCAATAAAGGGAATAAGGTTAAGTGAATCTATCTTTTTCATTTTCTCCCCCAAAATAACACTACAAATACCATACACGCCATAGAATCTAGTCTGTTACACATCATATTTGCTTACCACCTTTGGTGCGTTGTGTGATGAGTTTAAAGGATTATGCGTAATATCCCAAAGTGAAAGCAACACCTCAGCTTTGCGCAACAAAAGATTATAAAATACAATGCTCGGTATTGCAACGACTAACCCCGCAGCCGTGGCTTTTAACGCAAGGGCAAGTCCTGCCATAATGCTTTGTGTATCCACAAGCGAGTTTGAGCCAATCTCAACAAAAGTTACCATAATGCCAATAACCGTTCCCAAAAGCCCCACATATGGTGCGTTTGAGCCAATCGTAGCAATCAATGTCAAACGCTTATGTAAGAGTAATTCCAATACTCGCTTGTCCTTAAACTCCGCAAGGTTAATCTTGCGATACAGCCACCACCGCTCTAATGCCACGCCAAGCACCACAATACTTAAAAACAGCAAGATTCCAAGCACCCCATAATCAACAATTTCTTTCACATTAACTCCTTTGTGTGATGTTGTGGAGATTCTCACACATACTAAATCTTTTTCCCATAGTCTTTCATATTTGCCCTAGCCTCTCTTTCAAGCGTTTTTTTCTTTATACTCTCACGCTTATCATAGAGCTTTTTCCCACGCACAAGGGCGATTGACAGCTTGATTCTATTTCTTTTGTTTAAATACATACTTAAAGGCACGATGGATAGCCCTTCCTTACTCACACTGCCAAAAAGCTTATCAATCTCACTTCTATGAAGCAAGAGCTTCCTTTCTCGCCGCTCATTTGGCTTAAAATGCGTAAAAGTCGTTTCCAAAAATGAAATATGTGCGTTAAACAAAAACACCTCCCCACGCACGATTCTCACAAAGCTATCTTTGAGATTAACCCGCCCAGCACGGATACTTTTCACCTCGCTACCAAGCAAAGCAATGCCAGATTCTAAAGTCTGCAAAATCTCATAATCAAAAAACGCCTTTTTATTCTTGGCAATGATTTTTTCCTGCATTACCCCTCTCCCTTAAGCTTAAAAAAGCTGCTGCCACTGCCGCTAAAATACCACCCTTGCCCTAGCTCATCTGCCACTTCTTTTAAATATGGATAGCACACACACGCACTTTCAAATAAATCATTCAGCTCCGCTACATCAGGTTGAGATTCTAAAATCTCTTTGCTTTCCATACAAAACCACCGCGTAGTTGGCAAAGAATACTGCCTAGACTTATCGCGGATAGAATCTGCAAATGCCTTATACACGCTCTTTGTATTGCAAAACAAGCTCGGCGTGTAAATCTCGCACTCTAGCACAGATTCCTGCATAGATTCTATTCTGTCCCCCTTACCGCTGACATTTGCACTCATTAATCCACTTGCAAAAAAGCTCACATCAGCCCCGATATGTTTAGCAATGCCTACTAGTTCATCTTCTCTAAGTCCCAAAGATAGAAACTCATTTGCCCCCCTAAGAAATGTCCCCGCATTTGCACTGCCCCCACCTAGTCCCGCACCTTGTGGAATCCTTTTTTGCACCTCTATATGTAAAGATTCTAAGCCTAATGTCTCCCTGCCTTGTTGGCTTAGATACTCACTCAAAACGCATTTTGCTTTGAAAATAAGATTTTCCTGTATCTCGCAGCCAAAATCACCCTTTATGCAAAAGCTATCTTTTTGCGTGATACACATCTCATCATACAAGCTACCTTGGGCTAAGACAAAGCGTGAGTTTAACATATGGAATCCCGCCTCAAAGCCCACGATTTTTAAAAAAATATTCACTTTTGGATATACACGGAAAGTCATTTAAAGCCCATTATTGCATTTTGTGTTTTGTTTTAAGAAGGGATTTGATTTGCGTTATGGCGTTTTTATCCATAACTTGAGAGGCTTGTTTATTTTGCGTTGTAATCGCCTCTTTGAGCTCCCCGCGTAAAATCACACAAGATTCAGGAGCGGAAAAGCCCAGTCGCACACTGCCTTTATCAATAGAAATCACCTTTATTTCAATCTCATCGCCTATCATCACACTATCATCTTGCTTTCTTGAAAGTATTAACATAACTCAATCCTATTCACAATATATTCTACGCTACCATCACTCAAAACTTGAATTATAGAGAAAAAATCATCAAAACACACTATATATTTGCCTTTTTCTGTATTTTTTAGCAAAATCTTTTTACCACAACACATATCATCATAAAATTTTTGCATATTTTCTAGTCTCTTATAGGGCAAAAACTCAATGGGATTTAGAATCTTTAATCCTTGAGTTTGGCTCACACTCATTTCCCCCTCACTCGTACGCTCTAGATGTGATAATACCCCATTCACCCCAAGATTTTCTGTTATCATCGCTCCAATACTCCGCACATACGCCCCCTCACTCACACTCACTTCAAAATGCAAAAATGGGTGATTATAATGCAGTAGCTTTATATCATAAATTGTCATTTGTGTTTGTGAGAGTTCAAACTCTTCGCCCCTCCTTGCAAGCTCATAAGCCCTTTTACCATTAATATGCCTTGCGCTAAATTTTGGCGGAGTGTAGCTCAAAGTGCCCCGCAGTGATTCTAGAATCTCGCTGATATGAGCCTTGCTCTGCTCTTTTACACATTCAACCAAAGTGATATGTTCAATATCTAGGCTTAATGATTTTGCCCCAAGCCACAAAGTCGCCCTATACACTTTAGGCGTTTTTCGCAAATGTGGAAAAAGCCGCGTATAGCTCCCAAAACCCACCACAAGTACACCTTGAGCAAATGGATCAAGTGTGCCTAAATAGCCACCTTTTTTTATACCAAAATGCCTTTTTAATCGCCCAAGATACACATTTGAGCTGATAAAAGGTGGTTTATATGCCGCCACAAGCAAAGATTCCAAATCTTATTCTCCATTTTTAAGCTAAATTTAATAAAAACATTATTATAACTTAACTTTAATATTTTTTAAGAATGCTTATGTGGCTATGGCAGAATCTTAAATATTCCATTTGATACTATTTGACAAAGGGCAGCTGTGGAAATTTACCTTGAAAACAACACACTTATCACCTCAAAGACAGATTTAAAAGGGCATATCACTTATGGCAATGCTGATTTTGTGCGATTTAGCGGTTATAAAGAAGTGGAGTTTTTAAACAAGCCTCACAACATCATTCGCCACAAGGATATGCCTAGAATCGCCTTTAAACTCTTATGGGATAATGTGCAAAATGGCAAGGAATTTTTCGGCTTTGTCAAAAATCTTTCGCGTGAAAAAAATATATATTGGGTATTTGCCAATATCACACCCTCATTTGATGAAAATCACAACATCATCGGCTATTACTCTGTCCGCCGCCGCCCAAGCAAAGAGGGCGTGAAATTTATGAGCGATTTATATGCCAAACTCTGTGAGATAGAATCTAAAGGCGGTATGAATGCTTCCCTAGAGCAGCTTAGCTCAACGCTTAAAAATGCAAATGTCAGCTATGATGAGCTTGTTATCAATCTCCAAAACACCGCTAAAACACAAGGCTACCACTAGAATCTTTAGTGTGCTAGAATCTTTAGCGTGAAAGACATCGCTAAATCTTAGATTCTGCTCCATAGATTCTACCTTTGAGCTTTTACCCCCCCCCCCCATATATATCTTACTTCCCCACTACCTTTACTCTCCCACCCAGCAAATCTCTAAATATTCTAAGCTTTTAAGATTCTTACAAAT
>NZ_DS990392.1:623200-705796 GCF_000155475.1 Helicobacter cinaedi CCUG 18818 = ATCC BAA-847
AAGGGGATTTGTATCACTCTAATGTTTTTACTTGTTGTATCAAAATGTCTATCTTATGTCATTACTAGGGCTTTGCCAAAGTAGCTTTTTTATTCAATACAAAAACTACCAAAAATCACTATGTTAGATTCTAGAATCTGTTTTTTCTTTCTTAGTCTTGTTTGTTGTTTTCTCTCTTTGTCATATTGAGCGTGAGCGAAGTATTTATGTTTTTTTTTAGATTCTAAGTTTTTTATTTTTTTTATAAGGGGGAGAGATTTAAATTTGCAAGTGTGGATTAGTGCTTACGCACGAATGCGAAGTCGGCTCGTAGTCGTGCCACTCGCTCCCCCTTATATATCGTTCGCAATCGTGTCGCTCACCCCTACAACGCTTTTATAGGTTTACATTTCACGCAATTTAATTTAACACGCTTAAAGTCGTACCTTAAGCGTAAAACTAGCTAAACAACATTTTCTCGTAGAGATTCTGCGTTAGCAGAATCTAAAAAATCAATGTTACACACAAAACGTGAATCCTTACTCTCGCCTACTTTGTGGTGCATAAAATCGGATTCAAGGCGGGCAGAAGTGTCCCGCTGCCGATTTTATGCTAGAAGCAGAATAGCGAGGCTCGCCCCTTGATTGCCGATGTAGTCTCGCAAATCCCATAAGGGTAAAAAGCGGAGATTTTTTCGGGGCTAAGGGGTGAGCGGTATATCTGTAAACGGGAGAGGATAAACCTTTTTTCTTTTTGCGGAAGTGATAGAGAATATTTTTTATATTTGTGAATCTTGATAAGTAGATTCTATTGTTTTAATCCACACTTAGAATTTTTATAAAAAAGGGGAATGAGTGGCAAGATGAGCCGACTTCGCATTCGTGCGTAAGCACTAATCCACACTTGCAAATTTAAATCTCTCCCCCTTATAAAAAAACAAAAACTTAGAATCACAAAAAAAATATAGATACTTCGCTGTGGCTCAGTATGACAGAAAAAATAAATAAAAAATCTAAAAGTCAAATATTTCAAGCAAAGACACTTCACCTAACGCTAAAAACGAATATTGCTTCTTTCTATCCTTTTGCCTTGCTTTGATTGTTATATGTTACATTTTGTATCTTATTGATATGTTTAGATTCTAAAAATGATACAAATCGTAGCATATAAGATTCTTTTTTTGTCATTCTACCGCTATGCCACATACGCAAACTACTCTTTTATGAAAAAATACGCTTTTACATTTATTTTCAAAGGATTAGAATGGAAAGTTTTATTGACATTTTTCATAGCATTGTTGATAGCACAAGTGGCTTTCTATACACTTATTGGCTTGTATTTGCACTGATTTTATGTGGTTTATACTTAACTATCCGCACAAGATTCATTCAGCTTCGCTTTCTTAAGGACGCCTTTATGGTGCTAAAAGAAAAAAGCCACGAAAAGCATATCTCGCCATTTGGAGCGTTGATGATTTCTACTGCTTCACGCGTGGGGATTGGCAATATTGTGGGTGTTTCTGTGGCTATCGTCGGCGGTGGCGTGGGAGCTTTATTTTGGATGTGGCTCACTGCCTTAGTGGGTGGGGCAAGTGCATTTGTAGAATCTACTCTCGCTCAAGTATATAAACGAAGTGATGGAGAGCATCGCTACAAAGGCGGTCCAGCTTATTATATAGAAACAGCTCTCAAGTCCCGCGCACTTGGCGTTATCTTTGCTATCTCACTTATTTTGTGCTTTACTTATGGATTCAACGGATTGCAGTCCTATACACTCACTTCCGCATTTGAAATTTTTGTAGGTAGCGAAAGCTTTAATAAAGGCTATTTTACATTTTTTGTAGGCTTTATCCTTGCCGCACTTGTGAGCTTCTTCTTTTTTGGCGGTGGGAAAAGCTCAGCAACCATCTCCACCGTGCTTGTGCCTGTAATGGCATTTGGCTATCTTGTGGTGGCTCTTATTGTCATCGGTATGAATCTTGACAGGCTTCCTGCTATCTTTGGCAATGTTTTACAAGAAGCGTTCAACTTCCAAGCTATCTTTAGTGGTTTCGCAGGAAGTGCCATTGTCATTGGCGTAAAAAGGGGGCTTTTTTCAAATGAAGCCGGTATGGGTTCTGCCCCAAATGCCGCAGCTGCCGCACACACAAGCCACCCCGCCAAACAAGGTATGGTGCAAACACTCTCCGTCTTTATTGATACGCTTATTATTTGCTCGGCAAGTGCGTTTATGGTGCTATGTGCGGATTTAAGCACCTATGCAGACGCAAAAGGTATGGCACTAATGCAAAATGTAATGCAGGGCTATTTTGGCTCTTTTGGTTTGCTTTTTGTGAGTGTGGCTATCGTGCTTTTTGCCTTTACTTCATTGATTGGGAATTATTTTTATGCTGAAGCAAATTTTAAATTCATCACGCACAATAAAACCGCATTACAAATCTTTCGCTTTTCAGCAGTGGCAATGGTCTTTGTAGGTGCACAGCTCAATCTCCAGCTCGCTTGGGACTTGGCAGATGTGTTTATGGGCTTTATGGCGAGTATCAATATTGTGGTAATTTTGCTACTTAGCAATATTGCTACAAAAGTGCTAAAAGACTATGAAAAACAACGCAAAGAAGGTAAGAATCCTGTGTTTAAAGCTGCAGATGTTGGTATCCACGATACAGAGTTTTGGAAATAGCAGAGTTTTTGAAATAACATTGTATGCTAGATTCACCTAGAATCTAGCTAAAGCTAAATATAGCTTCCCAAATATGATTTAAGATTCTGCGTTACATCGCTCCACTGCCCCATTTTGCTTTGTGTCATACACAGCACATTCTCATACCACGGCGTACTTATACCATTACCCCACCGCCAATCATAGCGTTTATTGAGTAAAACAAGCGTATGTTTCCCCATACTCCCACTTAAATGTGCCACAGCAGTATCAATACTAATGACTAAATCTAGCTCTTTGATAATCTCATAAGTTTGTAAAAAATCATTCATTGGCTTTTGGATAATCCCAAATTTATCTAGATTCTCACAATGTGCCTTATTAATGGAGTAAATCTCAACACCCAACCTTTGAGCATCTCGCAACGCACTCATCAGCACTTCAAGGGGAATATTCTTATTCGCAGATTCAGGAAAAGCAGAATCTGTGCTAAAGCAAATGCCGATTTTTTTGACCCCATAGGTTTTGATCTTGTGAGTTTCCATTCTAGGCGTATCGCAAAAAGACAAAGATTCTAGCTCTTGCTTATGGGACACACCTAACGCATAGGGCAAAGATAGAAGGGAGATTGCCACATCATATTCTAAGTCCTGTGCAATGCCACAAACACAAGGCATATGAAACTTTTTAAAAAGTGGCAAAAGCGGCTCTTGTATCAGCACAAGCACATTTTTAGCAACCTTTTGCAATAGTGGCACAAAGCGACTAAACATAATAGAATCTCCAAGCCCCTGCTCGTGATAGATAAGCACATTTTTATCACTCAAACACTCGCCCTTTTCCCAAAGCTTTGTAATGCCCTGTGGAAGCATATTTGGGAGCTTTTTACGCTCTTCATAGATTCTAAATCCATTTACTAAATCTAAATGCTTTAATAAAAAATGTGCGTAGTTAATGCAATACTCGCTTTTTTGTGGATTAAGCCCTATGGCTTGTTGATAGAGTGTTTGCGTATCTTGGGGCAGAGCATTTGCGTAATTTAACGCATTAGCATAGTTAAACAAAAAATCACTATCATCTTTGTAGTATTGATAAATGCCACGATACACCTCCAATGCCTCGCTAAAAAGCCCAATTTGCACATAAGTATTAGCCAGATTCACACCCGCATCAAGATAGCCTTTGCTTAAAGCGTTCAAATACAGCTCAATTGCCTCCCCAAAATGCTTCAAGCTCACTTGTGCGTTGGCGAGATTAAACATCGCTCCCAAATCGTTGGGATCAAGCTTAATAGCGATAGTGTAGTGTTTAATGGAGTTTTGTGAATCTTCAATATCAGAATAGGCTTTTGCAAGGTTAAAATGCAAGGTTGGATTATTTTCCATTACCTTTTCTTGCGTTAAAAGTAAGCTAAGTTCAGCAATACTCGCCTGTGGATTCCCACCGCGGCGGTAGGCTTCTGCGAGATTTATCCTATGGCTAAAGTCATTTGGGGCAAAATTTGAGGCTTGGGTAAAGTATTCCACCGCTTTTTCATACATTTCAAGCTTTAGCATAACAATACCTGCCAAACTCCAAATGTCTGCACGCGTGCAATCTATACCTAAAATCTGAATGCAAATATCCATACACTCGTGATATTGGCTTTCCTCATAAAGCCTAAAGGCTGAATGCACGGCTGAAGCGATATTAAAACTTTGTTGAGACATAGGCTACCTTTAGAAATTTTCCAAAGATATGAAGCAAAAAAAATGCCACCCTCTAGCGAGAGCGGCTACCAAAAGCGATTGTCTTGTAGAGCTTCTCTACAAAAATAGAATCTTAGAACACTACACCAAAGATAATAGACATACGCTGATAGTCGTTTTTAAAGTCTTTGGACCGCACAGAATCTGTGTTGATTGATGGACCCGGTGTGCGTGAAGAGCTTGTCATCTGCCCCATTACATAGCGTAGCCCTACGCTAAATACATTTGACACTTTCACACCCATACCGATACCATAAGTCAAGCCGTGATAGACATTATCGAGCGAAGTGTCATTTTGTGTATCGCTGATATAGAAATTATCCTTTATACTATGATAGGCATAGCCCACCATACCTTGGATATAAAAATATCTTGCTTGCACTCCCACAATCACAGGCACTTGCACACCCCAACCATTAAAACCTAAATCCGTCATTACCTTTGTCCCACCGGGTAAACCTGTATTTTGTCCGGGCCAAAAAGCATTTGAATTCCCAACGGATTTAACATAAATTGGAGCGGTGATTTCAGTCCCAACATACGGACGCAACCCACTTGCAGACTTAATAGATGTGATATACATAGAATAACCCACATCAGCTGAATGCAGATTCAAATCGCCAAGCATTGAATAAGAATAGCCCAAATGCCCCTCGCTAAAAAGATACCAGCGTTGAACATTCCCAGCCTTATTTGAACCATTGAGAATTGACCCACTTGCAAAATTCCCCAACAACTGCTTTTTGATGTCATTATTGTTTTTAGCTGGAGCAGCAAACACCACACCCCCAGCCAAAGCAAGTAACAAGAAAATTCTTTTTACACGAATCATTTTTAACTCCTTATGTTTGATTCTAAAATGCGTATAATAGCATAATAAGTTGATATCGGCTTAAAAACGCAAAACTTTAAACACTTAATTTCAAGGTGTGATAATGGCGGCTTTAGAAAGATTTGTAGCGTGCAAAATCGTGCTATTATGTAATCTCGCATAATATTTCATAAGATTTTTTTGCAAAATAGGTTCAATACTTGGCACAAACCACGCATTATTGCTTGTTACAATTACTAGTCTAGGATTATCCGCATAAAAATCACTATTTGTCCCTTCATAACAAATCGCATTTTTAAACCTAACACCCTTAATGTCAAAATACCCAAACTCACGCCCCGGGCTAAATCCCCCAATGCCTTCAAAAAATACATTCACAATGGGCAGTAAAAATTGTGGCAGACGCTCCCCAAAAGGCACAAGTAGCACTTTATCAAGGAATGTCATCTCACCATTTTCAAACTTATAAGTGCTATTAAAATACAACACTTCACCATTTTCATTTTGCTCTACACGCAACGCCCCAACAATGATGACAATATCCTTACTCATCTGCAGAATCTTGTCAAAGTGGGAAAAATATTTAGAATCCAAAGGCACATAAAAGGCACTTTCAGCTAAAACAACAGCTTCATAGCCTTTATTTTTTGCTATCTCTATTTGCTCTATATAGTTTTGAAAAATACTCTCCATTTGCTCCATACGCCAAGTAATATCCTGACTGACTTCACTTTGTATAAGCTTAATTTTTAGCGGAATATGTGGCGGATTTTCACTAAAAGTTTTAGAATCTAGAGCAAAAACAAGACATAAAATCCCTACAATCTTCCACCAACGCTCATATTTGATAGCAACCCACAGCCCAAGCACAATAAGCCCTAAGCTTAATTTATCCACTCCAAAATAGCTAAAAGCAAATACACTCTCAAGCATAATCCAATCAAACCCAAGGGGTGTAAAAAAGCTTAAAAGCATTATAAAGCCAAACCGCCACAGCAGACATTCACACCATAATCCAACATAAAATACACACGCTATAAGCAAGGCTTCAGCCACCACCACAAGCGGAATAAGCACACTCATATCAAAATATCGTAACCCCAAACTTATCCAATAAAACCACAGCACCCCAACGAAAAATCCCACACTAAAGCGGCGATTTTTAGGTGTGAAAAGCACACTTGCGATACTTAGCAACCCAAAAATAGAAAGCAGAATCTTAGGAGATTCCACATCACAAAGCTCAAAAATCCACTGGATATAAAATGGAGCTACACAAAAACTTGCGAAAATAAAAGAGATAAAAAGCCACATAAAAACTTTTTTGTAGCTTTGTCTATCACGCCAAGAAAAAGGAGTGTAAGGCGTATCAAGCATAGCTTTTATACGCCTAAAAGGATTTGAAACTTGAAGATTCAGCATTTAAAATTTTAGCTTTGAAGACTTGAAAACACCATACCCGTTGGATTTGACTTATTTAAAAGTCGTTCCACCATCAATAACAATAGTCTGCCCAGTCAGCCAAGCACTCTGTGTCTCATCACATAGGAAAAACGCTGCACCCGCCAAGTCTTCAGGCGTCCCCATACGATTAAGTGGGGATTGCTCCTCTACCTTTGCCTTAACTTCCGCATAATCAGGGAAAGCTTTAAGTGCATCAGTATCAATAGGACCGCCACTTACAGCATTGACGCGTATGCCCCATTCGCCAAGCTCCGTTGCCGCATACTTTACCATTGTCTCTACCGCATTTTTAGAATTCCCGTGTCCAGCATAATTTGGCATATATACAAGATTTCCCGTTGAGCTAAGAGAGACAATCGCCCCTCCACCCACTTCTTTCATTCTTTTTGCCGCTTCTTGTGCGCCAACGACAAATGCCAAAACCGTTGCAGTATAAATATTATTTAGCCCCCTAGGTTTTAAACGCATAAATGGTGCAAAGCCACCTGCCACGCTCTTACCATAAATGATCGCATTTGACACAAAAAAGTCAATGCGTGAAAAATCTTCATCAATCTTTTTAAATAACTCAACATACTGCTCTGGCTCAAGCACATTTAAAGGATAGAATCTTGCCTTGATACTAAACTTGGATTCAACATCTTGTGCGATTTTTACCGCCTCTTCCTCATTTTTATTATAGGTAAATGCGATATTCACGCCATTTTGTGCAAATTTATACAAAATCGCTTTACCAATCCCACGCGTAGCACCGCTAATCACAAGCGTTTTGCCCTTCATAAAACTTGTAGTGCAATTTTGATTATTCATTGTTTCACCTCGTATTTTTGTAAGATTTTGTGTATTTTATCCATATTTTCCTTAGAAGGTGCTACTAATGGCAGACGATATTCCAAATTTTTTAATAATCCTGCCAAAAACATCGCCGCTTTTATGGGTATAGGATTACTCTCACAAAACAAAACCTTATTTATTTCATAAAGTTTTGTGTTTATCTCATAGCTTTTTTTCATATCCCCTTGCAATGCGTAATGTGTCAAATCGGCAATTTCTTGTGGCAAAAGGTTGCCTGTAACTGAAATCACACCCCTGCCATTATTGGCAAGAATGGGATAATTAATCGCATCTTCACCACTCAAAAGCATAAGCTCTGGCACTTCCGCACCAAATGCCACTACCCTATCCATAAGTCCAGCAGCTTCTTTAATCGCATAAATATTGCTACACTCTTTATGTAATCTCTTTGCTGTCTCTATCTCAAGATTCACGCCCGTGCGAGAAGGCACATTATAAAGCATAACAGGAATCTCCACCGCATTTGCCACAGCTTTATAATGCTGAAATAAGCCCTCTTGTGTGGGTTTATTATAATAAGGCGTAACACATAACGATGCGTCCGCTCCACATTTTTGTGCAAATTGTGAAAGCTCAATGGCTTCACTTGTAGAGTTGCTCCCTGCCCCAGCAAGCACCTTCACCCCACTCCCTTTGCAAACTTCCACCGCAACTTCAATACATTCCATATGTTCCTTATGTGAAAGCGTGGCAGATTCTCCAGTAGTGCCAACAGGCACACAAGCGTCCATTCCATAAGCGATTTGCCGCCTAATCAAAGATTCATAAGTTTCAAAATCTACTCTCCCCTGCTTAAAAGGTGTGATTAACGCACTCATCGCTCCTTGCACCATTGCCTACTCCTTTATCTCTGCCTACTTAGTATCTTTTAAGATTACCACACTCAGTGAATCTTGCGTAAAATATGTATTTGCCACTTCTTTGATTTTTTCAATACTTAAAGTATTGATTTCCCTTTCATACCGCAAAAGTGGGCTAATATCCCCACGCACAAGATAGCTTCCAAATAGTCCTGCTACATCTCCTGCACTCTCCAAGCTATATATAAAACTCGCACGAGTATTGATTTTAACCTTTTCTAGCTCTTCTTGTGAAATCTCGCCTTTTTTCAACCTATCTAATATCGTATAAATCTCTTTTTCCACAGATTCTGCACTCACACCCTGCCTTGCTGCGGCAACGATTAAAAACACGCTCTCATCTTTTAAATCCATATTATACGCATACGCACTCGTAGCGATTTGTTGTCTGTCTATAAGCTCGGTTTGAAAGATACTTGACTTCCCGCTGCTTAGAATCTCCCCTATGGCACTTAATGCCACTTGATCCTTGCTTAAATAATTTGGAATCTTATAGCCCATTGTGAGATACTCAACTTGTGAATCTTTTTTCACAATCACGCGTCGTTCTCCATCTTGCTTTGGCTCTTTTGCAACAACTTGCGGAATAGAATCTGTCCTATTTTTCAATGCCCCAAAATGTTTTGTAGCACTCTCAAACACTACATTTGGTTCAATATCCCCACTCACAAGCACTATGGCATTTTGTGGCTGATAATAAGTCTCATAAAATGCCCTAATATCCTCAATTTTCCACGCTTTAATATCCTCCATAAAGCCAATGGGCGTCCAATGATAGGGGTGATATACATAAGCCGTATTAAAAAAGCGAAAATACAAATAGCCCATAGGCGAATTATCCGTCCGCCATAATCGCTCTTCAGCCACAACATTCCTTTCAGGCTGAAACTCACTATCTTCCAACGCAAGATTGCTCATAAGCTCGGCAAATAGCTCTAAAGACTTATCCATATTCTCCGCACTTGATTTAATAAAATACCGCGTGTAATCAAAGCTCGTAGAAGCATTATTCACCCCGCCAAAGCCTTTCACAATCTCATCAAACTCCCCAGCCCTAAGATTCTTAGTAGATTTAAAGCTTAGATGTTCCAGCATATGGGCTATGCCACTTTTTCCCATACTCTCATTGCGACTGCCGACTTTGTAAAACACATTTGTCTCAATCACGCCACTTTGATTATGCAGGGGGACAACCACAATTTCTAGCCCATTTTCAAGCATTTTTGTGTAATGCTTAGGCAACACACTTTGTGTTGAAAATGCTGAATTTATGCTCGTTACAACACTCATCAAAACTCCTAAAATTAGAATCTTCACTTGCTATGCTCACTCTTTGGGTGAATTTGCTTTAGAATCTTGCTGTGCTTGTGATGCCTCTATTTGCGATGTTGGCAAATCTTTATCCGCTAGATTTTGTGTAGAATCTAGCTTAGATTCTATTGCTTTTGTGCGAGAAGCTTTACCCTTTGTTCCATTTGTAGAATCCGCCTTTTTTGCCCTTGTTTTTTTAGGCTTAGATTCTGTTTTTTTAGATTCTGTCTTTTTGGGGCTTGGTGTTTTTTGGGTAGATTCTGTGTCCTTACTAGAATCTAGCTTTTTCTTTCTTGTTTGTGTTGGCTTTGTCTTAATGACAATTTTAGAATCCTGCTTATCCTGCGTTTTATCTGCATTTGACTTTTTGCGTGTTTTTGGCTTTGTTTTAATATTCTGCCCTAATGCTTCATATAAATGTGTGAATCCATCTGCTTGGAGGCATTGTAACAAGCCTTCATTAATGCTCCTACACAAGCTTGGTCCTTGAAACACAAGCCCACTATACACCTGCACCAAACTCGCCCCTAGCTTAATACGCTCATAAGCCTCCTGTGCGTTATCAATCCCGCCAACAGAGATGAGAGCTATCTTGCCAAAAAAGCTTTCACTTAAGATTCTTAGAATCTCTTTTGATTTTTGCTTTAACGCCACTCCGCTAATGCCGCCACTATCTTGTGGATTCTGCACGAGCGTGTGATCAATAGTCGTATTTGTTGCGATAATCCCACTTGCACCGTTTTTGATACTTATCTCTACAACTTTTAGCATCTCATCTTTATCCATATCTGGCGAGATTTTCAAAAAAAGTGGCTTTTGCGTATGCGTGTGTGCCATAGCAAAAAGCTCCTGCACGAATGAAACATTTTGCAAATCACGCAAGTTCGGCGTATTTGGCGATGAAAGATTGAAAGTGAAGTAATCCCCAACCTCCAAGCAATCAAGCAAAACATTTTCATAGTTTTTCAAAGAATCGCTTTGAGCGATGATTTTATTCTTGCCAATATTTACGCCAAGCGGGATAGTATAGGGGTAAAATGCTTTTAATCTTTTTGAAATAGCAAGTGAGCCTTGATTATTAAAACCCATAGCATTTTGGAGACTTTGCTCTTGTGTGTGGCGAAAGAGACGCGGTTTTGAATTGCCTTCTTGTGGGGCTTGAGTGATTGTGCCAATCTCCAAAAACCCAAATCCAAGAGTGGTAAGCCCCTTTATCATCGTAGCATTTTTATCAAATCCAGCCGCCAAGCCCACAGGATTATAGAATCTCATACCTGCAACTTCAACGCCTAATGCCTTATCCACCACACAATTTTTCCCTGCCACATAGTCCTGCACCAAAGGCAAAGGTAAGACACGCTTAATAAAAGATTCAGCTAGATTGTGAGCTTTTTCAGCATCAAGTTTGAAAAGATAAGGAGAAAGCATTTGATACAAAGACATAAAAACACCCCGAGAAATTAAATTAGAAAGTTAAGTTGTGTATTGTAGCAAAAAAAATAAATCTATTTTAAAATATACTCCACTATCTTATCAATCTCTATAAAATCCATACAATGAGAATCCATTTCACAATAAGGCTTATAGCAAGGCATACAGGCTAGTTTAGCATTAGGATATAAGGCTATGCCTCTATCATAGAGATATATCTCTTCCCCACTTGTTGGACCAAATAGCACCACCACTCTCTTTTTCATAGCCAATGCCAAATGCACACCCAAGCTATCATTACTTACCAGCACATCACACCCAGCAATCCAATCCATATAATCATAAAGATTATTCATTCCTTGCTGCCAACTATATGTAAGCTTAAGCGTATCTAGCCTTTGAGCTAACTGCTCCCATTTATTCTTTCCCATAGCTTTAGTAGGCCATTTACTTCCCACAAAATGATTCAGCCCCACGACAAAATGCTCTTTTGGCTTTGGCACATAGCCTAGAGAATATTCTTGATTACGCCAAGTGCAGCCTACCATTTCCACAATGATTTTCTGCCAAATATCGTGCGTTTTACTCCCACTTTCCTTATCGCGTATATAGTTCTTAGCGACAAAGCCCTGCATATAAGTGTCATATTCCCCACTTTGTGTATTAAAGCGAAAGCCCACCTTCTCCCAAGCCTGTATTATATCAGCCAACGCACAGATTCCGTGTAATTTTTCAAGATTGACTACCATATCGTATTGCTCTTTCATCAACACAAATGGCACAAACTCATCCCACACAAGCACCCTATCAATATACTTATTCTGTGCCACTAGTGGCAGTGCTTCTTGAGCGACAAGCCAAGTGATATGAGAGTGTGGATATTTCTCTTTAAGTGCCTCTAGCACCACTGAGCAACGCACCACATCACCCAAACTTACAATTTTACTAATCTCAGGATCAAGTGTCTCAGAATAGCCAAGCTTTAGGATTAAAATCTTCACTTGTAATTCTCCAAAAACCAAGGATTTTTTGCTAAAAAGTCCCTGCCGTAAGGATTCTTACATTCTTTTACCGGAAGATAAGTAGCATTAATAGCAAGGTATTTTTCTTGCCTTTTTTTATCCTCATCGCTTTGTGTAAAGCTTCCATCAAGTCGCTCAAACATCTCTTTTGTAAGTTCCAAAATCTCTTCAGGCGTGTTATTGATGATTTCAAGCTCGTTTTTTGCATAAAAACCAGAGTGCCAAATGCTAAGTTGTGTAGGATCTTCATAATCACAGCCATAATGGCGATCTGCTTTTTGTGTCTCAACAAGCTTGATCCACTCTTGTAAGCCTACCATTTTTCCATTATGTTTATGACGATATATTTTTGGAATTTGAATGGCATTTTTGTAGGGTATATTCCAATAAGCAGGTGTATTTACCCCACAATATGGCGTATCAAAAAGCGAACACACATCGGTAGCCCCAGAAGTAGAAGATGATAGGACAAATTTTGCCCTATACTGCAAATAAATATCCATAAAATCACTTCGCCATTTACTTAGAGGATAGTCAATCACTTTGTCGTGTTTATAGCTCATCGCCTTAGCCACAACCTTACCAAGTCGCACTACAAATCCACCACGAGCTAAAATCTCATCAATGGCTAGATTCAAGCTGTCAATATCACTATCGCGGTAGTCGTGATATGACCATCCTCTTTCTCCAGTGTCGTGATTCACAGAGTATTCAAATGTTTGATCCAAATATGCACTATCTCTTGCAAAAACGCAGACAAACCAATCATTTTTGCCTATACCCATTTCCTCCAAGATTCTATCGCCATCTTGTTTCTCAGAATCTGTAAAATAAAAACTGCTCTTTGTGTTGAGATATATGTCATATTCATTGCCCTCATATGGCAACTCAAAAGCATATTTAGATTTGAAAAACAATAATAGAGACAAGCAGCGAACATAAAAAGGATGTTTGGATAAACTAACAACCTCTATTATCTCACTCCACCTTTGTAACAAAAACTCATTGCTCACTGGCAATGGTGCAAGAAAAATTATTCTCTCGTTAGTATCATTTTTTCTTTGTCGCACAAATAAATCCGTATTAAGTGCCAAATGCCCAATCCTACAAGAAATAAGTGTTGTTACCCTTGTGGGTTGTTTGAGATTCAAAACCCACATATACGGCCATACAAATGGAAATAAAATCAACTTCACAGCAAATTTTATATAACCCACACATCTAAAAATCCCTTCACGCAATACACCATACACCGAAGTTGGTAGTATCGCCTTTACTAAATCCTTACACTTTTTAAACATTTTCTTACTCCTTATTATTTTTATATTTCACTTATCTAGCCCTGCTTCAACACAAAGCCAATTCCCACGCCCAAAGGTAAAAGCACAGGAAAAGCCTTATCCTTAACACGCACAGATTCTAAAAACCTTAACACACCCTGTCCCTTTTGTGTGGTAGGCACATCGTTTAAAATATCGCCTTGAAACAGCCCATCATCTACCATTAAGATTCCACCCACACGCAAGAAATCCCATAAAATCTCAAAATAATCCGCATAATGCTCCTTATTCCCATCTAAGAAAATAAAATCAAAGGAAGCAGGTAAAGCTACCCCCCCCCCCGCACTATGGAGCGAAGTTTGCAATATCTCAAATGCATCACCCTCAAGCAATGTGATATTTTTCACACCATTTTTCTCAAAATTTTTCCTAGCAATCTTGGCAAACCTGTCATACTTCTCAATACTCCACACACGCCCATCTTCACCAATAGAGCTAGCCATACTCATCGTAGAAGCCCCCACAAAAGTGCCAATCTCTAGCACATTTTTAGCTTTAATACTCTGCAACATAAGTTGCTGAAATCTCCTTACGATAGGATCTGCTCCCATATACTGCTGTCCGGGAAACTCCTCTGGAAATTCCAAAGAAAACTCTTCAATCTCATCACATCTAGAATACTTATGACATCGCTCAAAGATTCTCTTGTTTATCTCATCTTCACTCGCCTCATAATAATCCAAAATATGATGTGACACCATTCTATCGTGCATTTCAATTTTGTTTAACATTGTGTTCTCCTTTGTTTTTTACTCCTATACACCACCTGTAAGTGTATAGATAGCCCCATTGCAGAGGGGATTATTCATTACAATCAATGAAGCGACAAACTCTCCTATCTCAATAGGATAGGCAAATCTCCCAAGCGGTTGCTCTGCCTTTCTTTGCTCTACATATTGCGGATTTAGTTTTGCTTTATCCTGCCACACTTCACTTTCAATGATACCGGGCATCACGGCAAAAATACGCACATTATCCTTTGCATAAAATCTTGCACTGCTTTTGACATAGGCATTTATCGCCGCCTTTGCGGCAACATAGCCGGGTGCTCCACTGCCATCAATAGCTGCATTTGAACTGATATGACAGATAATACCGCCTTTAGCCTCTGCAAATATGGGGAGTAATATTTCATTCACACGCACACTTATCCCCATATTAAATTCCATACTTTTTCTCCAGCTCTCATAGCTTAAGGCTTGATTATCACAGGCTAATCTCCCTCCAATGTTATGCACAATAACATTAGGAGTATCCTTTAGTAAATACTCTTTTAATTTTTCAAACTCACTCATCACATCAAGGGCTAAAATCTTAAATCCATACTTTTCTTGCAAAACCTTAAGTGTTTTTTCACAACGAGCCACAAGCGTAATATCACACGCATTCACCCCCCCCCCCCCCACTATGTAAAGCCTTAGCTATCTCTAAGCCAATCCCTCTGCTTCCACCAAGTATAAGCACCTTTAGCATTTTGAGATTTATCTGCATTATGACAATCCCACACATTCCACATAAGGATAGCTATTCTGCATTCGTTGGGTAAGTGTATCACCCAAAGGAATGATGCATTTCACATCTTTATAAGCATTTTTAAATCTCTCTTGTGGTGTCATAATAGGCTTATCCAAATGCGTTTTGCCAACCTTGCGTTCATCTTCATCAATAAAACACTCTAGCCTATCGCCCAAAATCCCCCCTATCAAAGTGCTGCGGTTTGTTGTGCCAAAGACACTCAAAGCAGAATCTTCACTTTTGAGATTCTCTAAAACTTGAATATGAGAAAGTAAGCTAGGGATTGAAAGTTTGCATTGAGCCTTTTTACCCACTATGGTAATCTGCCTATCAATCTGCATTTGTGGAATATATACATCAAATCCACAGCTCTCCAGCAACGCCCTTAGCGTAAATGGCGAAAAGTGATGGCAATGATCATAAGTAAAAATATCCCACTTATCTTGGCTCACATCAGGCACTTGAATGAGTAGCACACCATTTTCACTAAGCAATGTCTTTAATCGCAGCAAAATCTCCCTCACATTTATAATATGCTCCAAACAATGAATAAGGCTAATGCAATCAAAACGCTCATTAATAGAATCTAGCTCATCATAAAACGCCACAAACTGCGGAAGATTCTCAAAAATATGCTTATTATGGCTACTCACATCATATGCATATAACGAGCTTTTTGGATAGGCTTGGGATAAGCTATTTAGCATTGCCCCCCCCCCCGCACCATAATCAAGCACTTTCATCTCCTGTGATAAAAAACAAGAGCAGTTTTCTATCACTCTCCTGCTAATGCTTTTTGCACCATCATCGCCAAATTTTACCTGCTCCACATAAGGCAGAATAGAATCTATTTGATAGTTTTTATAAATATGAGATAGCACAGATTCTTTTGGGAATTTCTGTATATGTGTGCAGTCTTTACAAACATATACTTCAATATCTTCATTAACAATCGCATTTTCACTACTCACACTGAACCCATAGCTTGAGTGATATACACTTATTATCTCGCCACCACAAAGCAAACATTTTTGAGATTCCACACTCATATCCTATTCTCCTCTATCCTTTTTACAAAGCTCACATATTGCTGTCCCCTACCCCACGCATTTTTAAAAGTAGGCATAGACGCAATAGATTCTGCATTGAGTTCTGCCACACCATCAGCATAATCTCGCAAAAGCCCCACACATTCATTCACACTTTGTGTAAAAAACTCACCCAAATCTTCATTTTCAGCAATAATAGAATCTAAAATATCACATATCTTTTTTACACTCTCCACACTCTCACTCTCCCTATAAGCCTTAATAAGCTCTCTCAAAGCACTTAATCGCTCTAAAAGCAAAGTATTCTTCCTATCCTCACGCCAGAAGAATCCAAACTCCGTGCAAAGCAAAATATGTCTAAACCGCTCAAAAGATTCTAAAATAACCTCCCCATAAGAGTAGCTCATATCCTTATACCAGCTCAAATTCCCAATCATATTAGGCGAACTTCCTAGCACTTCCAAAGTGGCAGGATTGATAGAGATTTTTTCTTGCACAGAAGGAGAATACCCCCCCCCCGCAACAGAGGCAAACTCTTCTACACAACCTTGAATACTCAAAGGCTTAACATCAGCAGCAGGATTTAAAATATTATCAATTACCCAATCCGCAATAGGACGCGAAGCAAAGCCCAAAGTCTGCAGATGTGAGACAAAAGCCTTGCTTAACATTTCTACTTTTTGTTTAAACTCACTCACCCTACGCACAAGCACAAGCCCTAAAATCCTACGCAAATCTTCTAAGAAAAATGAAAACTCACATTGCGTTGTTACAACAATCCCCGCGTCCTTTTTCGCATAACGCCAAAGCTGTGTGATAATGCCCTTTCTTTGCTTTTTATCCACCCAAGGTAAAAAGCCCTCTGCAATAATAAAGTCATATCTTTCCGCACTATCATAAGATTCTATGGTGCAAGGGTGAATCTTATACTGCTCTTGTGGAATCTTATACTCCGTAAAAAGCTTTATCATCTGCTCTCTTCCCGCAGCATTAGGCTCTACAATATCAACAATCGCTCCAAGCTTTAAAAACAAAAGCGTGTTGTATCCACTCCCCGCTCCCACTTCAAGCATTCTAGCCCCTCTAAAAGCAAAAGGGTGGATATTCACAAGTTCATACAATCGTTTGCGTCTTGCTAAATGCCTTTCAAAATCGCTAATATCCTGACTCACAGGCGAGATATGATGCTCGCCATAAAACTTCAAAAATTCATTCATTGTTTGCTCCTTTATGTAGATTTGATATAGATTGAAGAGATGATGGAGTATAAAGTGGAATATACATCACATCTTTTGGCAAAACATTCCTACATTTACCTAAAATATTCTCCTCATTTTCCTTATAAGTCCCAAGTAGCACAAGCCCCACGCTTTTAGCTTCTACTTGTGAGAGCATATCAAAGCCTATAATCTCCTTGCCACAATCTGGCAAAATATAGCCCTGCTTTTGCCTCTCATCATCAATAACATAATCCACATACTTTTTAGCATAGAGATTAATAAAATCTATCATACTATGCCCCCCCCCCATAAGCTAAAATGCTTCTATTTTGTGCCTTGATACTTTGCATAATTGATAGAAGAGAATCTAGTCTTTTTGTGGCTATGTGTGAAAAGCCCAGAGCCGCTTGTGTATAAGGGGCAAAATGAGAAGTAAAGTCCATAGATTCTATATTTTTAGAATCTCCACTTTCACGCACCCTAGCAAAGCACACCAAGCTCTCCCCACTAAACTCATATTCTCTACTTTCCATAATAGAAAATCCATATTTTTCAAGTGTATATATCAAATGTGCGGGAGTAAAGTAGCTTAAATGCTCTTCCCAAAAAATGCTTATATCGCCAGATTCTATGGCGTTTTGACAATTTGGCACTTCAATCATCACAACACTTTGCTTATGGCAAAGCTTCTTTATCCCCTCTAAAAATGAAGCCAAATCCTCTATATGCTCAAAAACGTGGCGAGAATAAATCACATCAAAGCTTCCATATTGAGAGCAAAGAGAATCTGCTAAAGAGAGATTGAAAAAATCATTTATAACATTAAGCCCCCTATCTTTTGCGAGAGTATAGACATCTTTTGAAGGCTCAATGCCCACTGCCACCTCACTTGCCAACGCACTTTGTAACTCATACAAAAACGCCCCATCATTACAGCCTAGCTCACATATCTTACTACCACTTGGAGCTAACTCACATAGCCGTGCTAGAAGGCTTTTTGCGTGTGGGTGGAGCTTCCACGAAGTGGGAAAAAGATAATTTGCATAAAGCACCTTAGCACTCAAAGGCTCACTGATTTGTAAGAATCCACATTGCTCGCACGCATTTAAACGCATATCCCACTGGCAATATTGCTCTTGCTTTTGTTTAAAAAGCTGCTTACTTGGCGTATGCCCTAACATCTCCCACACGCATTTTATATTCTGCCCTTCGCACACTCTACATTTCATATCCATAGCTCCCTACACAAATCCCAAATGCTCTTTATCTGCATTCAAATATTCTAAAATAACCTTATTTTTATTATCACTCACGCAGTGATGATTACATACCTTACTAGGATTAATCTTAAAAAACGCCTCCTTATTCTCTGCCCACCATTGTTTAAAGCTAATATCCTTTAAACTCCCAAGCAACGCCTCTTCAATGTTATACGCCTTATCCTGACAAGGATAAATCCCCAAATCCGCCCCTATAACCATAAGCATTTGAGAATAAGGACACCAAGTATATGACTTTTCAAAACTCTCAAGCTGATAATGATAAGAATCATAGATCTCTAGCCTAGAGCCAAAATCCGCCTGAGCACGAGCCACCTGCTCTTTTACCTCATTATAAATTTTCGCGTGATAGGCGTTTGTCGCCTCACTCTCATTACTTGTAATCGTAGGCGAGATTTTAAGAGAATCCACACCAATTTCACTTAGAATCTTACTCATCGAATAGATAGCGTGATAATTTTCCTGCCCTACAATAAAGCTCACCCCAAGATAGCATTTCCCGCCAATTTTCTTAAACGCCTCCATATTAGTAATAATCTTATCAAACTCGCCCTTACCTGTTGAGCGGAATTTTTGATAACTTTCATTATCATATCCATCCATACTCACTCTAACCCAAGTGCCGTATTTTGCAAAAAGCTCTGCCACTTCCCCTTTGAGCCTAGCACCATTTGTCAAAGTCGCAAAGGCAATGGGCGTCTCCACGAGCTTACGCAGCGTTTGAGGCATATATTTATACACAAGCGGTTCGCCCCCACCACTAAAAGTAATCGCCTTTACACCCATTTCCGCACAATCATCAATAATCTCAAGCATTTTAGATTCAGGGATAAAATCACGCTCCACCATATCTTTGCCTAACTGCATATTAGAATCCTTATACGCACAAAACCAGCAGTCGTGATTGCAGACATTTGTGGGTTTGATTCGCACATGTAGCGGGGGGGGGGCAGTAACTAATTCTCGTGGGAGAGAATCTATCTTATCCTTAAAATGAAACATTTTGTATTGTGTATAAAGCAATCCCATTATTTTTCTCCTTTTTTATCACTTTTTTTTAAAAATAAATAAATTCATAATCCCCGCTATACCCAAACTCGCCAAAAAGCCAAATCCATTCATCAGGACGGAAAAAACTCTCACAAGTCAAAGCCCAACATTCCAAATTAAACAATTCTTGATTATTACGATACCCCTCTACCATTACAAACTTTTCTTTTCCCACGCGTTGCATTTCTTGCAAAGCGGTTTTGAGATGAAAAATAGGCAGATTATGCAAAGTGCCAAGCGATAAAATAAGATCAAATTCATTATCACCAAAAGGCAAAATATCCTTTGCATCATAGACAAAAAGACTATCTTTAATCTCCTCTTTCGCATTAGCAATGGCATAAGAAGATATATCTAGTCCCACCACTCTTGCTTTAGGCAAAAGCTTTTTTAACTCATAGAGTAAAAATCCTTTTCCACAGCCTATATCAAGGATTGAAGCATTCTCTTTAAGATTATATGTAGAGATTAACGCATCTGCTATGGCTTTTTGCCGTCCATCATAGGCATAGCCCCCATAGCCATACCGCCTATCTCCGTCCCAAAAGTCTTTATCAAACTTTTTGGCAATCTCCATACACTCCACTTTAGAATCCATCATTCGCCCCAAGCAATCTCTTTGCGTGGCTTTATGCAATGAAGTAAAAATATCTCTCATCTTTCCCATATTTTTCTCCCTACGCAACCTTAAGCGGCGTTCTCAAATAAAGTTGATATGCTGCGGGGGGGGGGTGATAGTAGAATTTGGAGCAGATTCCAAGCTCATCTCGCCTTTTTTGAGTTTATCTAAAATCTCATTGCTCTTATGCTGAAGACATAAGCTCCCGCACATACTTCTTGCGTCAAATGCAGAGCTACCCAAAGTCCCCATAACTTCCCAATATCTCTCACTTGCCACAATATCCTTAAAACGCGTTTGCGTGATATTGCCAATATGAAATTTAGAATATTTCTCATTAAAGAGCATTCCACAAGGTGCAACAAGCCCAGTGCCGGAAATCTGCAAATGCAAAGGTGGTCCATAGCATTTAGAATAGCTGCGATTTGCCCCACTTCCAGAAGTGATTTTGCTCCATTTTGCTTTCACAAGATAGTCTTTCGTGCTATAACTCTCCGCCTCTCTTAACAAATCAAAGCACTCCTTATACGCGTCATAATCCACGCCCAAAGCCCCAGATTCATCATCGCTACAATGTTTAATCACAACATAATCTACGCCTAGCTCTTTACCAAGCTTTGCCAAAGGCACAATTTGATCAGAATCCTGAGGTATAAGCACCATTTGCATACCAAGCGTTACTGAAAGATTTCGCTCTTTTTTGATTCTCACAGCTTCTTTGATATTTTCACATACCTTTTCAAAATGTGCGGGAGTAACGCCCATAATCTCCGCATATCTCTGTGCTTCGCCACCAGAAAAATTAAATCGCAAATATGTCAAATGAGGTAAAATCTCATAGAGCGGTTTAGAATCTAGCACATAGCCATTGCTCGCCATAGCCACATCAATGCCATTTTGCTTAATATAGGCAATAACTTCCTTGTAGATGGGATTTGCTGTGCTTTCTCCATCGCTTACCAAAGAGATTGCCTTTACACCCATTTCCGCACAATCATCAACAAAGTCTTTCATCACCTGCATCGTGATTCTATGCGGTTTATTGCGTTGAAGCTGTGCATAGCAAAACTTACAGCTATACTGGCAAGCTTGAGTTAAAGCCATATCTATGGTAATAGGTGCTACCCTTCCTCCATTAAACCACTTTGCTACTCTATCCTTGTGCCACAGCACCTTTGATGCGTCTAAAATAATTTCAGCCATTTTTACTCCTTTGATTTAAGATTAAATGTATTTAAAAATCCAAATGTTCCTACTAAAAACTATCTCCTGCACGGATATAGCCACCACCATTAAGCAAAAACTCCGCTCCACTTGTAAGCATATTTTTAGATTCACAAAGTGAAACTACAAAAGATGCCACCTCTTCTGGCGTGCCAAACTCACCTCTAGCCAAATGAGCTTTGCGTATATGATAGGCTTGTGTATGAGACTTTTTTTCCCAAGCACTCCCTTTAAAATTAATAATGCCGGGCATTACACTTTGAAAGACAATCCCATCTCTGGCATAGAATCTAGCACTACTTTTGACATAGGCATTGATAGCCGCTTTTGCGGCAACATAGCCCGGCGGAGAGTAGCCATCAAGCACACAATCTGATGAAATATGAATGATATGTCCATCACGCTCAGTCTGCATATAAGGGATATAGGCTTCATTTAACGCCACACTTACGCCAAGATTAAGCTGAATAGATTCTATAAGGGCTTCTTGCGATAGGGGCTGTCTATCATTATATGCGTGTCCGCCAAGAGAGTGGATAATGACATTTGGCACAAGTTTGTGTATCTGCAAAAAGTGAGTAAATGCTTTTAAACTCCCATTTTCAAGCAAATCACACGCATATACAAAACAAGACTTTGGATATTGCAAACCTATCTCTTTAAGCTTAGATTCACTTCTTGCTACAAGCACACACACTATCCCCTTTTGTAAGAATCTATAAGCGATAGCCCTGCCTATACCCTTACTTGCACCGGTTATAAGTGCTATCTTAGACATACTTTCTTCTCGCATACGCAACGCCAAATACCACAGAATCTGCCCTTGCCACATTAGATAATGCCAAAAGAGCATAAAAAGATAAAAGTTCATCTTGTGAATCTTCATTTCTTCTCTTTCTCTTTTTATTTACTGCGGGGGGGGGGTGAAGATAGAATCTTATCTCTAATTCCCTCACAGGAAAGCCCAAAATGTGCTCTTCCATATTCTTGATTCCCAATGAGATGGATATAGTCATTTTCTAAACCAATCACCTGCACTTCCCTATTTACTCTCTCTTTTGCCAATCTCTCTTTGAGTAATGTTCCTAGCCCTCCATAGCTATAATGCTCCTCTATCACAACAATGCGTTTATAGCTACCAAGCAGCTCTATAATCTGTGAATTCATAGAATTAATAAAAGGCATACTTACAACACTTGCGTTCAGCTCATCTGCTACTTTTAGCACTTCACTTATGATACTGCTATATGTAACAAGCACCATATCGCTATGAGATTTTCTTAGAATCTGTGCTTGTGTTACATCATCTAAAGGTTTTGTATGAAAAATAGGCTCTCCCGCTTTTGGAATCCTTATGTAGCTTGGATTTAAAGAAGTATAAGCATACTCAAAACACGCCTTTGCCTCTAAGGCATCACAAGGAGAAAAAATATTAAGATGAGGCAAACTTGAAGCTAAAAGTATATCTTCTACCGCATAGTGCGTCATACCACTTGGCATATAGGTAAGCCCACTACCCGTGCCGATAAGTATAACAGGCAATCCTTGATAGCAAATATCATTTCGCACCTGCTCATAAGGACGCATAATGACAAATGGAGCGATATTGTAATACACCACCTTTTTGCCACACATCGCCATACCCGCTGCCATTCCCACACATAAAGCTTCATTAATGCCCGGATTCACATATTGATGTGGATACTCTTGTTGATAAGTATCCCATACGCCAAGCCCCGCATCGCCTGTGATAAGGAAAAAATCTTTATCCACACTCGCTTTTTGTGTGATAGATTCGGCAATAGCATTTCTCATTGCAGCTCCTTTAGGGCATTATGATACACTTCATCACTCACAAGGTAATAATGCCACTCTAATTTATTCTCCATAAATCCCACACCCTTACCCTTTGTCGTATCACAAATCAACACAAGGGGCTTGTGTGTTTGGCTTAGGCAATGTGTCATTATGCTTTCTTTCATCATCTCCATATTATGTCCATCTACCCTTTTGCATTCCCAGCCAAATGCACTCCATTTTTGTTCCAATGGCTCATAGGAAAGCAGCTCACTTGCTCTACCATAGCCTTGTAAATCATTCCTATCAATAAGCACCATAAGATGACTCAGATTCTGTTTTGGGGCAAACATTGCCGCTTCCCACACGCTCCCCTCTTGCACCTCGCCATCTCCCATAAGCACCACAACCTTGCGTTGCTTACCTTGCGCGTTTTTTTGCCCCCTTATACTCATAGCCATACCCACAGCAATAGGCAACCCGTGTCCTAGGCTACCTGCTGACATTTCAATATATGGACTACTTGTTTTATCCGTATGTGCTGGGAGTGTGCCTCCATTGCTATAATAGCCCTCTATCTGCTCCTTACTCATATAGCCATAATGATATAAACTCGCATATAAAGCCATAGCAGAATGTGCTTTAGATAAAAGAAAAATATCTCTGTTTTTAAAGTCCACTTCATTTGCATAAGGCAGATAAAGTATCTCTCCATAAATCAAACTTAATATATCCGCGCAAGAAAGTGCAGAGCCGATATGCGGACTTTTTGCACGATTAGCAATACCAAGAATCTGCTTTCTTATCTCAAGTGCCGCATTACGCATACGCCACCTCCACAGACAAACCCGCAGATAAATCCGCAGAATCCGCAAATGAATTAATGTAAGCAAACTCATTTGCAGCACGAAGTGCTGCGGATTTTTTTGCGTTGTTACATACCCTAGCATTATATGCTCCTGATATACAGCGGGGGGGGGGGCGATGAAAGATTTTTAGCAGAAAAATACCGCTCCAACGCCATTTTTACGCCATTTTCATCTAAAGATACAATTTGAAGTTGTGGCAGTATCTCCATTAATTTTATATCATCACTATCCATACAATGACTCCTTCCCAATGCTTTAAAATAATTATCCGCACCCACACCTATTATAATCACGCCCAAGTAATGCTCACACACATCATATCGTATCTGCTCATAAGCCCTCATACTCAAAAATGGAATCTGCGCATACACAACAGGCTTTAATCCGCTAAGATACATACCCGCTGCCATTCCCACCATAGCTTGCTCGGCAATGCCGACATTAAACACGCGATATGAAAAATGCTCAAAATAAGAATCAAGCACAGCAAAGCCCATATCACCAACAAGCAAGACCATTTTTTCATCATTAGCAAAATACGGATACAAGGCGTCCATAATCTGCTTTTTATTTGCTAGAGTTTGGGGGCCACTGATTGTGGCATTTTGTTTAGCATTTGTGGGAGTGTGAGCCTCAATCCAAGTGGGAGTGGAAGTCTGTGTAGTGTGGCTTTTCTCCTGCTGAGCGATACTTGCCCTACTTATATCCATTGCCTTATCTTGCCATACAAAGCCATCTTGCAAAGGGCAGCGATAGTGATATTTCGCATTAGATTCTATCATTGCTACACCCTTGCCCTTAATCGTGCGTGCAACGATAATACTTAAGCCTTTAGCATCGTCAAAAAAATGCCTATAAGCCTCTCTCAAAGCATTTTCATTATGCCCATCAATATCATAAAAACACTCTTCATCTACATACGCCCTTAAGACGCGTGAAAGCGTATCATTTGGAAGCCCAATATGCTCAAGCCTATCCATCGCACTCAAATCATTTGCATCAATGATGATAAGTAAATTATCAAGCTTAAAGCGATATGCAGATGCCAAGGCTTCAAAGTTACTTCCCTCCTGCATTTCGCCATCGCCTATGATACACACGACTTTATTATTTTTTCCCTGCATTTTAAGGCTTTGAGCCATACCCACAGCAATAGGCAATCCGTGTCCCAAAGAACCCGTTGAAGCTTCAAGCATAAACTCGGGCGTATAGCTCACGCAGCCCTTTAACACACTAGATTCTGTGCCAAAAGAATAAAATACATCATCAGGTATAAATCCCAAAGCATTTAAGATCACATAATACGCATAACAGCCGTGTCCTTTTGAAAACACAAGTCTATCACGCGATGAATCTTGTGGATTTTCCACATTAAAATGTAAAAATTCCCTAAAAAGTGTCGTTAAAATTTCCACACTGGATAACGATGAGGCTAAATGTCCAGCATTATGCCTACAGGAAAATGCTATACTCTCTTCACGCACAAATTGCGAAGTAAGTTTCTCTTTTTTAATCATAACTCTTTTGCTCCCACACATAAAGCTAATAAATAATGTGCCATAGGATAAAAACCTGTATGCACCACTTCATCATTCATACTAAAGACAAAACAATGATGAAAATACTTTTGACAAAACTTTTTCAACTCATCTCCATTTTTACAATTAATATGTTCAAGTTTGCTCATTCTACTTGCATAGACTTGACTTTCAAGACTAGGTATGCCAAATATGGCTATACCCCCCCCCCACCACCAGAAACAGAATCCGCACCATTCTTTTTCAATGCGCGTGTAATATTACGCATAAAGGCATCTTCATCTTTTGGGTGGATATGCTCAAGCACATCAAGAGCATATACCCCATCAAACTCATTCTCACAAGGCTCTTTGGTCAAGTCAAGCACTCTAAGCTCCATATTCTTAGCCCTACCTAGTTCCTTTGCCTGTCCAATAAACAATTCATCAAAATCACTCGCTACAAGTGTGCCAACCCTATCAGCTACGATTTGTGAGTAAAAGGCATCAGCACAGCCAAGCTCTAGCACCTTATCAAGCCCACTCATCATCTTTGAAACAAACTTATAACGAGAAGCACTTATTGCTACACGCACAGGATCGTGCCAATACACATACGATGAGATATAGCCCATATCGCCTTTTTTGCCATCATTATAGGATTCTACGCATTCGTTGAATGTTTTTGTTTTGGATTTAGCGTTTTGCATTTTCACTCCTTTAGATAAAATTAATATGCTTGACTTTTGCTTCTAAAATGTCTTCCAAAAATTCATTAATCGCATTAGGACGACAATTCTTAGGACAAGTCCCAACATCAAGCTTTGTTTCTAAAAAAGTTTTAATTTTGGCTCTTTTCTCACCATTCCATATTTCATAAAAATTCTGCTTATAAATATTGCCATAGACAAATTCCTGCTTATCCCAATAAGGCAGACAAGTCGCCATATCTCCAGCGGAATTTAATGTGGTAATAAAACTGCACCCACGACAATGCTTGTATTGACGCTCTTGATGGGTATTTTCAAAAGCATTCTCTCTAAAAATAACCTTAAAATTATCCGTCTCATATACCTTTGCCCTTGCAACAAGAGAAGCAATCTCTTCAGAATCTAAGTCTTGCTTGGAGCGATATTTTTGTTGCTCATTTTGAAATACAAAAGGCTTAATAGAGATAAAATCCACACCGCATTCCCTAAGTGTCTGCACCCCTTCAAGCAAGGAATCTTTATTTTCTTCAAGCAACACAAACTGCGAACCTAAATCAAGCTCTAGATTCTCTTCTTTGCGTAATTTTGCTGCATAGGCGATATTTTGAATAACTTTACTCATAAGGTTGCCCCCCCCCCCGCATTTGGTTTGTGAATCTTGGCATAAATTTCAGCATTCCCACCATTAAAGCTAAAACGCAAAAACTTTAAATATGGCAACACACCACGGGCTTTCTTTTCGCTTAGCATTTCACCATTACTAAACATACCTGCATCTATACCAAGCTCATTTGTTCTTTGCACAAACTCCCCAATATGCGGGTGCAAGAGTGGCTCTCCCTCTCCTGCGTATAATATACTTTTAATACCTAGTCCAAGTGCCTCATCAAGAAAGCTTAAAAATCTCTCTTTATCCAACTTGCGATTTGGATAGTTAATATAATCATATGCACAAAACACACACCTATGATTACATAAGCCAACAGGAGATACTTCCATATATATGGGGTAACAATCCCCATTTTTTGCATACTCCGCAACGCGTTCAAAATGATAATGCAACTTGTGTGAATCTAAAACAAACTTCTTATTCATCATTCTGCCTTTTAGATAAAATTAATATGAGAATTTGGGTGAGAAAGCTCCCACAAATAACGATTGACGGAATCCATACGGCAATTCACCCTACATTGTGATATATTCAGCTTTTCTCGTATAAATTTTGCATTTTCAGCCCGTCTATCGCCCTGCCAAATAGATTCAAAACTTCCACTATTGATATTTCCATAAGCAAACTTTTCCTGTCCTAAATAACAACTACACCCATACACATCGCCATTTGAAGAAATATATCCCCAAAAATATGGTGTAGAGTAGCATTTCTCATAAGTTTGTTTTGTTTGGAGTTTTTTCATTGTTTGTGCCCTAAACACCACTTGAAATTGCCCATCATTAAGCGTATCAAGCTGCTGCTCCAAAGCAAGATAAGCGGTATAATCAAGCCTTTCATATTCTCTTGTCTTGCTAAATAAATGCTGTGAATAGGGCTTAATCACAAGATAATCAACGCCTATTGCCTTAAGGCGAGAAGCAAGTATAAAAGTGGTATGATAGTTTTGTGGTAAGAGTAGCATTTGTGCTCCAATTGTGCAAGAAGAGCCTTGCTCCTGCCTCAAACGCACAGCCAAGCTCAGATTCTCAAGCACTTTTTCAAAATCCGCCTCTTTAGTGCGATGAATTCTGGCATAGCTTTCTTTGTCCCCAGCATTAAGGCTGACTTTTATCCAACTTGCATATTTAAGTATAGTAGGTAAATTCTTTTCATTTGCCATTACAAAATTTGTAGTGATGCCTACATCAACGCCAGAATCTTTACTTAATGCCACCATTTGCGGTAAATCTTTATGCAAAAATGGCTCTCCCTCCCCAGCAAACATTACACTTTTAACACCAAGTCTCCCCATATCTGCTATTGCCCTAGCATACACATCTACATCAATCTTAATACTCTTATAGCCCATATAATCAACCCCGCAAAAAGTGCAGCGATGATTACAGCCCCCATAGGGTGAGACCTCCACATAAATGGGATAGATAAGCTTTTCTTTTTCCCAATCTCCATACGCCTCTTGCCACTGGCTTACACGCTTAGGATGAAAAAGCAATTTATGAGAATCTATACGAAATTTATCGCTCATTTTTCTATCCCCAAGCCATAATCACCATTTGCAAGGGCATTAGATTCTAAAGGTGTTAAATCCCTTATATGCTTAATATCAACTGAAGTATGACCAAACTCTTGAAAACGATTTGTTTTTACCTTTATATCGCAAGGATTGCAGTGTCCATATACAAAGCAAGGGCGGTATATGTCTTGAATCTGAAACTTTGGATCCAAAATGCTGCCAATAGGTGTGCGAGATTCATATAAATCTGAATGACATCTATACACTCCACCATTTGGGGCGATAAGCAACTCACTTGTTTTGCACTCGCAAAAACGATTGACATTTTGAGAAATTGCCTCTGGATATTTGTATGTCCCGTGCCACTCCTTACCATCAAATCCAAGGTATTCTTTCAACCGAAAATCAATACCTTCTTTTAAACAAATATCTTGAACTTCCTTGATATGTGCAAGATTCTGCGGTGTAGCAACAGAGTAGATTCCTACATAAAACCCAGCGTCACGCATTTTATGATGCTTTTGTATCAAATCTTCTATCTTATTTTGCCCGGGGTGATAACTCACACGAATGGCGGCATATTTTGCATCACGGGTAAATTTTGAAGCTGGAATCTTGTCTATAAATTCATCGACATTAAACATAAAATTTGTAAGTAAATCAAGCTTAAACTTATTTGGAATCCCATTTACAAGCGTATAAAAACCTTTATAGGTGGTAGGCTCTCCACCTTGCAAGGTTAGTGGCATATCCTCACGCCACACTCCATTTTTATCATAAAGCTCTAATCGTGCAATAAAATCCAGCCACTTCTCCGGCTCAATATGATTGCGGATAACACTTTTTCTACTAGAATTCGCTTCGTTGAGATTAATACAATATGGGCAAGAAAGATTACAATGAAGCGTGAGAAACAAAGCTACATAATTGTATGTGGGGGGGGGGGGTAATAATACTTTTATTCTCAAGTTGTATCATAACAAACACCTTTTAAACTAAAAAATAACCTAATGGTGGAGTGTAGGGGGGTCGAACCCCTGACCTCAACGCTGCCAGCGTTGCACTCTCCCAACTGAGCTAACACCCCAAAAAAATAAAGAAACTTTCAAAAAAAACATCGCAAAAAAGGACAAATTTACCAAACAAGCAAAATCTCGCAACCAAAAAGAGACTAACATTGTGCCAAATTGTTGCTTAAATCCATCTTATTTAGCTCGTGGTAGTGTTTAAGATACACTTCCTGCATACTCACTTCAAGCTTTTTATACCAATTTTCATCATCAAAGTCTGGTGTAAAAGCCTCCATAAGCACCACTCTAGCCTTATTTGTTTCAATAGACAAAGGCGAAGTATTATACAACTTACGCGTGTTAATAAGCACCACAGGCTGGATTCTAAGCTTCAACTTAGAAGCTAGAATCCTAGCCCCGGGCTTAAAAGGCAAAAACTTCTCTCCCCCCTTACTTCTCGTGCCTTCTGGAAAAATAGCAATAGGGCGATTTTGTGCTAGTGCCTTCTTAGCTTCTTTTAGCAAAAATACAATCCCATTCTTATCTTCCCTATCAATCAAAATCATATCAGGAGCTTTGAGTGCGTGTCCATAAAGTGGAATCTCGCCAAGCTGTTTTTTAGCTACCCAGCACAAATTAGCCGGATGGAAGCCTTCAAAGTAAATGATATCCGTAACACTTTGATGATTCATCGCCAAAAGCTGTGCATCCTTATCATAGTCCCCCACACGCTCAACCGATAAACCATTTAAGCTAAAAAACCAACGACACTGCCGTCTAGCCCACCTACCATTTTCCTTAAAACGCGTCAAATAAATCTGTGCGATAATAATAGGCAGATACAACGCAATGGAGAGTGTCGCAAAAATCGCTCTAGTTTTTGCCCACATATTCTTTCCTTATCCAGCCAACTTTAGAATCTATAATAATCTTATAATACTCCTCATACTCGCCTATAATATCCACTTTTGTGGGTGTTTTGACCACTTCCATAATCGTAGAATTATGCGATGGGATAATGCTAATATTCGCCCCAGTTTGCACCACACCTGAAGTCGCACTAAAAAAGATATTGTATGCCAACAATAAAAGAAGCGCAACAAGCACAACGAGACTTATCTTACGGATTTTTTTAAACACAACCCACACTAAAACCACAAAAACAATAAGCCCACCAAGCAATAGATTCTTAAACATCAAAAAAGTATTGCGTGGTTTAATATCCCCGCCCTCATCAATGCTGTTACGCGTGAGATTAATAGGCAGAGTGATATTCACAAACTGCTTTTTACTCAAACTAAAATAATCAAACGACAAAGAACGCAAAGCCTTATCTAGCACAACATAATAGATTCCATAAGTTACACCATCAACCACCTTGCTATCTTCCAAGCCCTGCTTGGCATACTGCCCTATTTTCATACTTTGAAATGTGCCGCCTCTGCTTTCAATTTGAAAAATAACTACATTATTTTGCTCATCATATTCTTTCACACGATAATCCACAACTTCCATTGAATCTGCAATGACATTTGCATAGTTTGGATTATTATTTAGCTCCACAGCCTGAAACTTCGCTCCATTAGCGACCACCTCTTCTTCATAGCTCCCATCAGCTGAAGCTACTTTCACACGCAAAGGGGGCAAGATGACATTTTTACCTTTAATCTTATACACATAAGTATTTTGCAAGATTCCATTGCTACCCTCTTGCCAACTCGCGGATTTATTTTTTAGCTCCACATTATTTTTTTGACTAAAATTTAGAAACTCAACACCCACAAGTTTAGCTTGAGAAAGCAGGGTTAGGCTATACTTCACAGCAATATCCTGCCCCACATACAAGCTTGTATCATTACTTGGAAATTCCACATTGAGATAAGCAATTTTTGAAGGCGTATCAGCATAGGCAAAATTTAGTCCAAAAATAAACAACAACACCCATAAAAGATTTTGAAGCCTACCCATTCTCTAACTCCTTAAACTTCTTTGCTTAAACTTTTTGCAAAAGGTTATCAAGCATCGCCACCCCATCACAGCCACCAAGCACCATTTCAATCGCTCTCTCCGGGTGGGGCATAAGCCCAAAGACATTTTTAGCTTCGTCACACACCCCAGCAATTCCGCCAACCGAACCATTAGGATTATCCACATACTCAAGCAGAATCTGCTCATTTGCCCTCAATGCCTCTAAACCACTCTCATCAATAAAATAATTGCCATCGGCGTGTGCAATAGGCAGGGCTATCTCTTGATTTTTAGCATAAGAACGCAGAAAAATATTATTTTTATTCACCACACGCAATGTTTGTATTTTTGAAATAAAGTGCAGATTCTCATTGCGTTTTAAGGCTCCGGGTAGCAATCCTGCTTCGCACAGAATCTGAAAGCCATTGCAGATTCCAAGCACCCTGCCACCTTGCAAAGCATACTCCCTAATCGCTTTCATAATCGGCGAAAATTGTGCAATCGCCCCACAACGCAAATAATCCCCATAGCTAAAGCCACCGGGCACAACCACAAGCTGTGTATCTGCTGGAATCTCACTCTGTTTGTGCCAAAGAATACATACTTCCGCCCCAAGCTTTTCAAAGGCATACTGCGTATCAAACTCGCAATTTGTCCCCGGGAATCTAACCACAGCTACTTTCATTGAACAATCTCAATATTATAATCTTCAATCACAATATTGGTAAGCAACTCTTCACACATATTTTTTGCAATTTCATAGGCTTTATCCGCATTATCTTCCTGCAAATCTAGCAAAATCTCTTTTGAAAGCTTAACACCCTTTAAAGATTCAAATCCGTGTGCATTCAAAGCGTGAAAAATAGCCTTTGCCTGTGGGTCAAGCACCCCATTTTTAAGTGAAACAAGAACTCTAACCTGCATACACTCCCTTTCTTACTCTTAAGATTCTAAAATGCGTTTTAGCACTTCTTCATACGCCACCTTGACACTGCCTAGATTCTGTCTAAATCTATCTTTATCTAGCTTTTGATTTGTCTGCTTATCCCAAAAACGACAGCTATCTGGGCTAATCTCATCAGCCAAAATAATTTTAGAATCTTTATCCCACCCAAATTCAAGCTTAAAATCAACAAGCTTTAAGCCCCTTTTATCAAAAAAATCTCTCAAAATCTCATTTATCTTTCTTGCTTCAGCCTTAAGCACTTCTAGCTCACCTTGCTCTTTGACTAAACCTAGAATCTTACAATGCTCATCATTGATAATAGGATCGCCTAATGCGTCATCTTTATAATAAAACTCCACCAAAGCAAAAGGCAACACACTCCCTTCACTTATGCCTAAACGCTTTGTGAGTGAGCCTGTGGCAATATTTCGCACAACCACTTCAATGGGAATAATACTCACTTTTTTACAAAGCATATCAATGTCATTTAAGCGTTTGATATAGTGGCTCTCCACGCCATTTTTTGATAAAAGCTCAAAAAGCAAAGAGCTAATTTGACAATTTAAAGCACCTTTGCCAGATTCAACACCTTTTTTCTCGGCATTAAAAGCTGTTAAATCATCTTTAAATTCCGCAATCACCACATTTTCATCACTCGTGGCAAAAAGTTTCTTACCCTTTCCTTCATACAACATTGCTTCTTTTTGCATAGTTCTCCTTTGTTTGACTTGATTTTTATTTTGCTTTATTCGTGCCGAAAGTGCCTATAACACCCCACGCCTTTAATACATCAATGGCAGTTTTAAGCTGAATATCTTGGTATATCATACTCTGTGTAACAAGCTTTTTATCATCTTTTGGAGCTTCAGCTTTGTTTGTTTGCTGATTTGTCTTATCCGCATTTGCCTTATCTAGCTCCCCTTGCAAGTGTCGCTTCAAATCAGATTCTTTAATACTAAAGCTATTTTCATTCTCTGGCGCCACACCCGGATATACGACAATATCTGGGGTAACGCCCACCGCCTGAATCGTCCTGCCACTAGGGAGATAGTATTTGGCAGTTGTGAGCTTTAACCCCTCATTTTGATCCAGCTGCATTACCGTTTGCACACTACCTTTTCCAAATGTCTGCTCCCCTATTAGCACCGCTCTTTTATGATCTTGCAACGCCCCTGCGACAATCTCACTTGCACTTGCACTTCCGCCATTTATCAGCACAACCACAGGCACATCTCCATACGATGCACCTTTTGCCTTATATTCAATATTTTCTTGCTTTGTGCGTCCTTTTTGTGAGACAATCACACCACTTTTAATAAACAATCGGCTTAAATCCACCGCTTGATCAAGCACACCACCGGGATTATTACGCAAATCAAGCACAATTCCATCAACTTTCCCCAATTGCTTTAATCCGCTTGTTACATTACGCGTTACATTTTTATCAAATGACGCCACACGCACATACGCAAAGTTACTCTCCTCAATTTTACGCACTTTGACAGAATCTATTTTGATAATATCACGCACGATATTAAACACCAAAGGCTTAGATTCTCCCTTACGAACAATTGTAAGCTCTACCTTTGACTTAGGCGCACCACGCATAAGATTCACCGCATCATCAATACTCATATCAATGGTGCTTTGATCATTTACTTTGATAATCACATCGCCGCTTTTTAGCCCAGCCTTATCGCCGGGTGTATCATCAACAGGTGCAATAACGGTCAATGCACCATCTTTTAACCCAACGGTGATACCAATCCCGCCAAACTCGCCATCGGTATTTGCACGCAAATCATCAAATTTCTTTTTGTTTAAATAGTTTGAATGTGCGTCCAAATTGCTTAAAAGCCCATCAATAGCCTTATCTACAATCTCATCAAAACTCAACTCATCAACATAATATTCCTCCACAATCCCCATAATACGGCGGAGTTTTTTAAAAGATTCTACCTTATTGACTTCTTGCACTTTTGGCTTTGACTTTTGAGCCTCATCGGCTGATAGCCCAACAAATAAAGCCGAACTTATTAGCAATGATGCAATGATACCCGCCAAAACAACACGCGATTTACTCATCATAATTATGCCTTTAGTGATTGATTGTTTTTGGATTTTACAAAAGCTGTATTCTACCCAAAAAAATATATATATTCCTAACAGATTCTACTTTAAGCAAGATCCTCTCCAAAATGCTATCGTTGATTAAGATGTTAAAGACTGGCTTAAACAGAATCTAAGCTAAGCCTAATAAAAGATTGTGCGTCCTTTCATATCAGTAAAAAATCGCTCTCTTTTGTTCCCTAGTTTCTTACACGCATTACGCACAAACTCTTCATTGATAATCTCCTTATCCTGCACATCACATAAAAAATCCTGAATCACATTGCGATTAATAAACACCGGCAAATACCCAACCCCTGCTCTACTCATAATGCCCAAAAACACGCCATTTTTATCATAAAATGCCCTGCCATAGGTAAATTCCTCATAAGAATCCCGCCCCATCTCAAAGCCATACACCTGCTCAACCCTTCTATCAAAGTCATAATATGTTGCAAATTTGGTGAGCTTCAAACTCTGCTGAATAAACACAAATTCATCATCAAGATAAGGATAATATACCTCTGTCTGTAGCTTAATCCTAACACTTGAAGCAAAAACATTTACCCCAAAATGTTTGTAGATTCTATCTTGATAATAGCTCTTTATGGGACGCATTTGACAATAGCTATCCACATATTTTGCCACCTTTAGAAGTGCAAGTCCCGAATCTAAGTCTATTGCCTTAATGCTAAGCTGTGCCACGCACATTATATTTGCATTAAAATCATCTTGCATCTTTGCATAAATCTTTGTGGGGGTAATTGTGCCATCGTAGATGACTTCCGAAGATGTAATATAAAAGCCATTTTTCAGCAATGTCCCCAAACCCTTTTTAAACGACCCATCATTAAAAGAAGATTCAATAATGGCTGTGCTGTAAATCCAATCGGGCAATTTTGGGAGCTTCATATCTCGTGGGGAAATGCCTTGAGATTGTGGATTATGAGATATGGAAAGTGTGTTAGAATGAGAATCTTTGCCACTATGATTTTTTGTATCTTGTGGCATAAAAAGCTTTTGTGGGCTTTCATACCCCTCCATAACTTCTTGCAGAGAATCTTCGGAGCCATAAAGCAAGGTAGGATTCACCATATACATTAAAGCCACAAATATGGTAAAAACAACACTCTGCCTAAACACCGCCAACACCTTTCATTGAAATATTATTAAACTAATATCGGTAAAATCCCCACACTTTCTACATTACAATGTAGAATCTGTATCAAAGCCAATATCGGCTTTCATTCTATAAATCTTAAATAACCTTAAGGAGCAAACAATGTTTAGAGAGGAACTCAAAGTATTTGATGTAAATCAAGATGAGCTAGAAAAGCTACAATATGCTTTCATAGCGGTAAAATCACCAAATGGAGAGGGCAAAGGCACAATGACCTTAAAACTCTTTAATACCGATGCACCACAGAGTGTTACAAATTTCGCCACTCTAGCCCAAAGTGGATTCTACAATGGTTTAACCTTTCATCGTGTGATACAAGGCTTTGTCGCACAGGGCGGTTGTCCTATCGGTAATGGCACAGGCGGACCGGGATATAGAATCAAATGTGAGCTAGATAACAATCCACACAAGCACAAAAAAGGTGTGCTATCAATGGCACACGCTGGTAGAGACACCGGCGGTAGCCAGTTTTTTATCTGCTTTGCCCAGCAACCTCACCTTGATGGAGAGCATACCGTTTTTGGTGGAATTGAAACGGGAGATTTAGAATCTTTTAAAGTGCTTAATAGCATTAAGCAAGGGGATATTATAGAATCTATTAGCATTGCTTCATCACGCTAGATTTTCATCTCTAGCGGCACATTTTAAGACATCATAAGGAATCAAATGAAAGCTGTTTTTCCTCTTGCTTTAATTTCTAGTCTGCGGTTTTTTGGACTTTTTATTGTTTTGCCTATCATTGGGCTTTATACTGATGAGTTTCACACCACGGCGTTTTTGGCTGGACTTGCCGCTGGTGGCTATGCCTTAACGCAAATCATTTTTCAAACACCCTTTGGAATCTGGAGTGATAAATACAACCGCAAACATATCGTAGGTATTGGGTTTTTTATCTTTTTATTTGGCTCTTTGGTTTGTGCGTTTGCGGAAAATATCACTATGCTTATTATTGGACGATTCTTGCAGGGAGCGGGGGCTGTTGGCGGTGTGGTGAGTGCGCAAATTGCCGATTTAGTCAAAGAAGAAGAACGCAACAAAGCAATGGCGATTATGGGAGCTGGGATTTTCATAAGCTTTGTTTTAGCTATGCTTCTAAGCCCCATTGTGGCAAGCACCTTTGGGCTGAATGCCCTATTTCTCATCACAAGTGCCTTTTGTGTGCTGTCCTTGCTTATTTTATATTGGAAAGTCCCTGATACACCAAGTGTAAAATATCACTTCAATGACACGGATACAAGCAATGTGCTAAAGGATAAGAATCTGCTGATTATGAATCTCAGTGCATTTTTGCAGAAGTTTTTAATGATTTTTGCCTTTGTATGTATAAGCCTTGCTTTAACACATCATTTTAATTTAACAGAAGGGGATTTATGGAAAGTCTATGCTCCTGCGGCACTTGTAGGCGTTTTTGCGATGGGTCCTTCATCAATCTTTGCACAAAAAAAGGGGCAGTTTAAAGCCGTTATGCTTTTTGGAATCTTTGCTTTTGTGTTGTCTTACTTCCTTATGGCATTTGCCACACCACAAGAAAACCTTTTGCTTTTTGCTGCAGGGGTTTTAGTCTTTTTTATCGGCTTTGCTATCCACGAGCCTATTATGCAATCCCTTGCTAGTCGCTATCCTAAAGCTCATCAAAAAGGTGCAGCCCTTGGTGTTTTTACCACACTTGGCTATGTGGGTTCAGCCCTTGGCGGAATGTGCGGTGGGTGGCTGTATGAAGAGATAGGATTGTTTCATCTTTCACTTATCATTGCTGCGGTATGTGTGGTATGGGCTGTTATTTTGGCAATATTTCTTACAAATCCTGCAAATCATCAAAATATCTATCTCCCATTAAAAGATTCTATCACTCAAGCACTGCCTAAGCTAGAGCAGATTCAAGGCGTGATTGAATTTTACATTAATGAAAATGAGAATCTTGCTATCATTAAATATGACGCTACACTTACAAATGAAGCACAGATTTTAAAAACTCTTAATGTGGAGCAACCATAAATGGAATTTTATGAAAAAATCATTATCGCTTCAGTGATGGGGACATACCTTTGCTTTCTTATCTATCAAAATAGAGATTATTTCACAAAGAAAAAGTCTAAAACCGATGATGAGCCTATCTATATAAAAGCAGAAGATGGCAGTAAAGATTATATAGAAATAACATTGCCTAAGGATTCACATAAGGTGTTCCTGCGGTATTGGAGAGATGAAGAAAAGAGATTTGAAACGCACACAATGTCTTATGATGAGTTTGTGGAAAAGTGGGGGGATATTCACAAAGAGCATAGGTTGAAAACTCCCCCAAACACAAAGGAATAAAATGTATAACGCTACGCATATCACTAATGCTAAAATCCAAAAATGGAGTGTAGATTCTAGTTTTAGAGCAGAATCTCAAGGGGATTTTGTGAAATCTGCAGATTCCAGTGCGGATTCTAGTGGGGATTGCAAAAAAAGCTCTAAGACGAAAGAAGCACCAAAAATCAGCAAAAAAATCCTAAGCCTTGTAGGCAAGACAAATGCACAATACAATCTCATCAAAGAGGGCGATAAGGTGCTTTTAGGCTTAAGCGGTGGGAAAGATTCTATCCTTTTAGCCACGATTTTAGCCTATATGCAAAGACACGCACCCTTTAAGTTTGAGTTTAAGGCTTTAACCGTGGATTATGGCAGGGGTGGAGAATATGAATATATTTTTGAATATTGTGAAAAGCTAGGCATTCCCTATGAGCTATACCGCACGGATATTTATGAGATTTTAGAGCAGAATAAAAGAGAGGGGACGATTTATTGTAGCTTTTGCTCTCGTATGCGGCGTGGGGCGTTATACAGCAAAGCCTTAGAGTATGGCTATAACAAACTCGCTTTAGCACATCATTTAGATGATGCGGCGGAGAGCTTTTTTATGAATCTCACTTATAATGGAGCTATGCGGTCTATGCCGCCTATTTATCGTGCGGAGAATGGGCTAGAAGTGATACGCCCTTTGATTTTTATGCGTGAGCGGCAGATTATTGATTTTATCGCAAGTAATGGCATCTACATTGCACCTGATTGCAATTGCCCCATTAACTGGCTAGATTCTGATAAAAAGCCTTATGCAAGGGAAGCCACAAAGCAGTTTTTAAAAAATATGGAAAGTGAAAATCCAAACTTTTTCAAATCTCTAAAAAATGCCTTTAGCAACATTCACGCCGGAAGTTTCTGCGACACAAACTATCTTAATATTTAAATTAGCAAAATCATTATACAATGTGGCGTTTCATCTTTTGAAGTAGGAGCAAAGGCTTTGAGTATCAAATCAATTACACTTGCTAGAATCTATGAAATGCACGGACTGAAAGAAGACGCGTTAAAAATCTATCGCGAGATTCTACTCCAAGAGCCGAATAACAAAGACGCACAACAAGCCATAAAATACCTTATGCTTACACAAAATAACTTCCCGCAAGTTAATGAAATGCGTAAAGAGCAATTCCTTAACCCACAATCCCAAGATGAAACAATCCAATTTCAAAGGTGGCTTTTCCAATGGAACTCAAAGATTTAATACTTGAAACGATTAATAAACTCTCACATCCATCTTTCACGCAAGATTCACAAGCTAAACCCATAGAATTAGCAGAAACTTTTCATACCTTTGATAGCCCATTCACTCCACCCCTTGCTGAAAATCCTATTACTGAAATGCCCCACTCCACGCATAAAAGTGCTGAATCCTTAAAAGAAGAATGCGAGTTTTTAGAAGGTTTGCAGGAGCGACTTTTGGTGCTTTTTGAAGGACTAAAGGCAGAGCATAATCAAAATATAGAATCTGCTCTGCGTATCACAACCCACTTCCTTGAACATCAGCTGAATGTGATTCAAGAGCGTTTAGAACTCCTAAAAAAATAATTATATTTTAATTTGTATATTGTTTTTACAAGATTGTTAATCATCATTAAATTATTGTTTAACAATGCCCTTTAGAATTCTCCCAGCCTTTAGCCTGAATGAGATAGGGCGAGGTGATGGATTAACCATTGTGAGCATCATCTCAAAGGAGATTATCCCCCTCCAACTTCCTCCTTGTTTCCCTAGATGCTCACACCGATGACAACTAAACCTTTATTGAGCTGCTCAAGCCCCCACTTGAGCGGTTTCTTTCTCTCCTTTGACAATCCCAAAACAATACTTAAGCTATCTAAAAAGTGTTTTGTTATACAATCCCTAACTTTTTTACCACAATTAAAGGTTACACAATGCTAGAAGTTTTAATGATTGAAGATGATGTAGAATTAGCAGAAATTATCACAGGCTTTTTGAAACAATATGATATGAATGTTACTAATTATGATGAGCCATACACCGGAATGAGTGCGGTTAATGCGAAACATTTTGATGTTTTGCTCCTTGATTTGACTTTGCCTAATCTTGATGGCTTAGAAGTGTGCAAACGCGTAGCAAAGCAAAATAGCATTCCTATTATCGTATCCTCCGCACGAAGCGATGTTGATGATAAGGTTGAAGCCCTTAAAAGCGGTGCAGATGACTATATCTCAAAGCCCTATGACCCAAAGGAGCTAGTGGCTAGAATCCAATCGCTCCTTAGACGCTACAATAAAAAGAGTATTAAAGAGCAAGATAAGGAAAAAGATAGCGTATTTAAGATTGACAAATACAGCCGCCAAGTATTTTTCAAAGACAAAAAGCTAGAGCTTACCCGTGCGGAATATGAGATTCTCACTCTACTTATCAGCAAAAAAGGGCATGTATTTTCACGCGAAGCCATCGCTATTGAATCTGAATCTATTAACCCTGAAAGCTCAAATAAAAGCATTGATGTCATCATAGGACGCCTCCGCTCCAAAATAGAGGAAAACCCAAAGCAACCCCAATACATCATCTCCGTGCGTGGTGTTGGCTACAAGCTTGAAGCATAGGGTATTCTATGCTTTCCTTTCGGCACTCTATCTTTTTTAAAATCATCATTTTATTTCTTTGTGCGTTGCTAAGTTTTTTTGCTATCTCTTACTACTTTATCCAAGATCATATAGAAAATGAGAATCTTTTATCCGAGCTGCGATACTCACAATTCACCACAACAATCAACGAAATAATGCAATATGGTGGCAATATCCAAATCATCAAGCAATATCTTCAAACAATGCAATTTGTGCCGGTGGAAGAAGAAGAGATTAAACGCGTTTTGCAAGAGATTAACAAGCTCCCCACAGACTTTGAAGGCGTATTTGCAAAGGCAATCAACACCCAAAATGGCATTTATATCCTGCTTGAAACGCACAATGAAACTACACTCTATAAAGACAACTCCCGCAAATCTTATGAGGATTTTTACATTATCACGCTTATTGGTATTATCCTTTTAACCTTTGTGTTTTTCATCGTCCTAAAAAGCCTAATGCCCCTTAAGATTCTAAAAGGGCAGATTAAGCAATTTGCCGATGGTGCTTTTACCCCGCAATATAGGCAAAATACAAAAGATGAGATTGGTGAGCTATATTGTGAGTTTCACAAAGCGTCAAATAAAATTAAAAGCTTAAATGAATCTCGCTCCTTACTTTTACGCTCCATTATGCACGAACTAAAAACGCCCATCACAAAAGGGCGAATTGTGGCTGAAATGGTGGAAAATGACAGCCAAAAACAGCAGCTTTGCTCCGCCTTTATGCGTCTTAATGACCTAATCAACGAATTTGCAAAGATTGAGAAAATCAACTCCAAAAGCTACCATATCAACAAGCAAGAGTTTCTCTTATACGATCTTATTCATCACACTGAAGAAATGCTCCTTATCCACGATTCTAGCCCCATTACGCTAGAGAGCGAAAATGCCCTTATCAAAGCGGATTTTGACCTTTTTGCTATTGCATTAAAAAATCTCCTTGATAATGCCATAAAATACAGTGCAGATGGCAAAGTGCGTGTCTATACTAAAAATGACAAGCTCTACACTAGCTCTAAGGGTGAAGCCTTGCAATATCCGCTAGAAGACTACTTCAAGCCCTATTTCAAAAATGAAAAGTCCCCACAATCGCAAGGCTTTGGCTTAGGAATGTATATCATCAAAAATACCCTTGATAATCAAGGCTTTGACTTTAGCTACAAATACGAAGATGGTTGTAATGTTTTCATCATTCATCATTGTGTGGTGGAAAACTACTGCCCCATTAAACCCAAAAAAGGAGATTAAATGTTTAGACGACTAAAACGCACACGCCTAAAAGCCCCTATGCGAGAGCTTGTAAGAGAAACTAGATTACATAAGCAGGATTTTATCTATCCGCTTTTTGTGATTGAAGGGCAAAATGTCAAAAATGAAATCCCCTCTATGCCAGATGTGTTTCAACTAAGCGTTGATAATATCCTTAAAGAATGCGAGGAATTACTCAATATTGGCATATACCATATTCTCCTTTTTGGTTTGCCAAGCCACAAAGATTCTTGTGGAAGCGAGGCTTTGAGTGATAAAAGCATTATCCCACAAGCCATAAAAGCCATAAAAAAACATTTTCCGCAGATGATTATCACACTTGATTTATGCTTTTGTGAATACACAGACCACGGACATTGTGGAATCTTAGATAAGAATCTTAATAGTGTAGATAATGACGCCACACTTGAGATTCTAGGGCAACAAGCCTTAGTCCTTGCAAGTTGCGGTGGGGATATGATAGCCCCAAGTGCGATGATGGACGGAATGGTAAGCACAATACGCACCTATTTAGATAAAGGCGGATTCTCTCATATCCCCATTATGAGCTACTCTACTAAATTTGCAAGTGGCTATTATGGACCATTCCGCGATGTGGCAAACTCCGCTCCAAGCTTTGGCGATAGAAACTCTTATCAGCAAGATAGTGCTAATCGCAGGGAAGCTATTTTAGAGAGCCTAACCGATGAAGCTGAAGGAGCGGATATTTTAATGGTAAAACCAGCCCTAGCCTATTTAGACATTGTGCGTGATATTCGCGACCGCACTTTGCTGCCTTTAGCTGTGTATAATGTTAGCGGGGAGTATGCTATGCTAAAACACGTGCAAAAAGCCAATCTTATTGACTATGAACGCGTTTTATTTGAAACACTCACAGGCTTTAAGCGTGCGGGAGCGGATATTATCATTAGCTATCACACTAAAGAGATAGCTAAACTTCTTTAGAATCTTAAGGGCTTACCTTGCTAGATTCTAGCCCTAATCAATGCCTAGCAGTTTCTACTTCCCCAGCCACATCTCAAACTTTTATACCCGATACTTTTGTACCCGATACTTTTGTACCCGATACTTTTGTGCCAATGTATGCCCTACCCACAGAAATTACTCTTTTCACACAATACGCACTCAAATCCAAAGCCTATATAGAATTTGGCTGTGGCGGTAGCACATTTTTACTCTGTTATCTTACACAAGCACAAATCTTTAGCGTGGAATCTAACCCTGCTTTTATCAATGAGCTATCCCAAAATAGCCTTATCCAAAACGCCCTTGCCCACAATCGCTTGAGATTCTATCCCATTAACATCGGCGAAGTGCAAAAGTGGGGCTTCCCAAAAGATGAGAGCCAAAGACATAGCTTTCCACTCTATTCCCAAAGTATCTTTGTCAGTCTAGATTCTACACTCCGCTCACAGATTGATACGATCTTTATTGATGGGCGGTTTCGCGTGGCGTGTGCTTTGAATGCGATTTTATATTGTCCGCAAAGTATCATTATTATCCACGACTTTTTTAACCGCCCTCATTATCATATCTTGCTTGATTTTTTAGAATGTATAGATTCCGCTAATAACCTTGGAATCTTTCAGGCAAAGCCCACACCAAATAAACAAACCATTTATAAGCTTTTAGAGTATTATCAGTTTGACCCAATGTAAAAGCCTTTAAATTTCCCTAAATATTGAATAATCCGCCAAGCTTTAGCTATAATGCCACCTTTTAGATTCTAAATCCAAAGGATATATTATGGGACGAGCATTTGAATATCGCCGAGCCGCCAAAGAAAAACGATGGGATAAGATGAGTAAAGTCTTCCCTAAACTTGCTAAAGCCATCACCGTTGCTGCCAAAGAGGGCGGATCTGACCCAGCGATGAATGCCAAGCTCCGCACCGCCATTGCCAACGCCAAGGCACAAAATATGCCAAAAGATAATATTGATGCGGCAATCAAACGAGCCAGTGGCAAAGATGGAATCTTTAGTGAAATCACCTATGAGGGCAAGGCAGCCTATGGTGTGCTTATCTTTATAGAATGCACCACAGATAACCCAACCCGCACTATCGCCAATATCAAAAGCTACTTTAACAAAACGCCAAATGCAAGTATTCTTACCAATGGCTCTATTGATTTTATGTTTTCACGCAAAAGTGTCTTTGAGTTCCGCACACAAGATAGCCGCGATATAGAAGAGCTAGAACTCGCCCTTATTGACTATGGACTAGAAGAGCTAGAAAAGCTAAGCGATGAAGAGGGAGAGTATTACATCGCTTATGGGGATTATACGGACTTTGGACGATTGAATGAAGGCTTTGAAAGCTTACAGATTCCAATCTCAAAGGCTACATTACAGAGAATCCCAACCTCCCCAATCACACTTGATGAAACACAACTCCAAGAGATTGAAAAGCTCCTTGATAAAATTGAAGAAGATGATGATGTCCAAGCCGTTTATACAAATATTGAATAACTCCCAAATAACAAGCAGATTCTAGCCTAGCTTAGAATCTGCCCTAAATCTAGCAAATCCCTCTTAGAATCCTAACCTGCTTTATCCCCTATTTTTCTTTCATTAACAGACACTTTTTTGTCATACTGAAGCCTTTGAGGGCGAAGTATCTATAGAATCTCCCTTGCCATACTTTTGTTGAAGCTAGATACTTCGCTCAAGCTCAGTATGACAAGGGTTAGATTTAGTATAACAAAGGCTAGATTTACAGAGATTTTTCGCCTTATATCTCCTGCTATCTGCAAGGATTACGCCTTAGACTCACAAATTGACAAAAGCCTCCTAGAAGCTAAACTGACCGCCTACGCGTAAGCTCATATAGTTTGATACATTTATGCCTTGTATTGTGATATTCTGCCCTAGCCCATACTGCATAGCCACATCTAAGAATCCAAAGAGATTTAGCCCACCGGTTAGGATTAGCCCCTCTCCCGCATTTGAGCGGATATCCTGCATAGCCCCAAGGCGGAAATCCACCTTTTTAAAGTTCGCCATCACCCCACCGCCAAAAAACTGACTTTTGGGGCTTGAGAGTGAGAGTGTCTCATTTGGCAGCACATCTGCATCAAAGGCAAAAGTGAGAAAGTCCATCATCTCATAGCTCACCCCTGCACGCACCTGCGGGTGAAGTGTCGTATCTGCCACACCCGTACGGTTAATGGTGGGGGAATTGACATTCTTAGCCACAAGCCCAAGATGAAGATTCTTCACAAATCTTGGCGAATAGAGCAGTCCAAAGTCAAGTCCAAAGGTTTGAGCCATATCCATTTTATTTTTATCCACACTCACGCTTGGCATATTCCCCACAGCAAAATTAACCTTATCACCATAGCCAATCCCTTGGATAAATTTCACCGCCAAGCCTAGATTCACATCACCCATAGGTGTGAAAATCGTATGCCCATAGCCTATTGGAATCTCCACAAGGGCTAAGGCGTTAGCATACAAAGTATGCTGTGCCTGTGGATTCATAATTGAGCCATTGAGATTACTTTGAGTTGCCAAATACTCAAGCGTTACACTATTACCATTAATACTTGCTTGATAATACCTCCCGCCTAAGTCAAAAATGAGCTTATTATTATTTGGGTCAATCTGTGCGGAAGCATTAGAAAATGCTGAAGCAAATAGCCCTATCCCCACAGCTCCACGCCCCAAATCTATCTCTTGGACATTGATTGTGCCTAAGCTATCGCTCTCCACTCGCCTTGAGCCTTTATCCCCAGCAAACTGAAAGACAAAGCCATTTTGCGTAGCCAGATTCACATCATTGCCCTTTAACGCCCCATCTACCACGCCAAAGTCATTTAAAAGCTTATCAATAACAGAATCTGCCCCTTTTGCAATCGTTATTTTCCCTACTTCTTGTAGCATTTTGTTGGCATCAAATGTCCCGCTTGATACTTCCTCCATAATCTTTGGTAGCTTACTTGGATCGACACCATCAATAATGCTTCCCACAAGTGGAGAGCCTCCCCCTGTGGCTGCATCTGAAAGCTTGTCTTTGAGTTTATTCAAGGCATTTGCATCCTTAATTTCTTCCCAACAATCTTTTGCATTGGTGCAAGTAGCAGGAGTTTGTCCCGTAACCTCCGTTACCAGATTCTTTACAGCATTAGTGTCAATGTTGCCACCACTATTTGGAAAAAGAGCATTAAGCATTCCACCCAACGCACCATCAACATCTTTTCCGTCAATCTTAACACTTGTGCCGCCACTACTTGGACCGGTGAGCTGATTTGTAAGCGTTTGTGGGAGATTTTTGAGATTATCCACATCAATGGTGGCAAGCTGCAAGAGATTTTGCTCTTTAAAAGCAATCCCAAAGCTATAACCCATTTTCGTGCGTCTATCTGCTCCTAGCAATGCGGGATTATAGTATAGCCCCCACGCAGAATCACGCACAGCCACACCAGCCCCACCCATACCAGCAGAGACCTGCCCCTGTGATCCAAACTCTAAGCCAAAGCCACTTACTCCCGCACACATCGCTAGTGCCATTACTTTATGTCTCATTGTCCTATGTCCCATTTTCTTGTGTTTTGGTCGCATACGCACCTCTATAAACATTTATTAGAATCTTCAAGTAAAAAAAATCGTGCCATTTTACAGACTTTCGCATAAAAGTTTTTAAAATTTTTGCTAGAATCTTAAAAAAAAGGAACACTTTTAGCTATTTTTAAATAAAATTCTATTCGCAGAAGGGAATAATGATGACACCACAGAAGGCGAGATTGTATGTCATAGGTTTGGTTATGGGCTTGGGCGTGGCGACAAGCCTTATTGGCGGTGAGGGCGATATGGTGAGTCCTAGCTCACTTAGCCCAACGCCAAATAGCGAGTATATCGCTCCACAGATTGAGAAAAGCTCCGCACTTGTGGATTCTACACCTGCAGATTCTACACCAGATTCTACGCTAAATAAAGCTCAACTGCCGATACTAGAACTTCCACTTGAATCTATGCAAACTACTCCACAGCCTGAAGAAATCACGCCCCCTAAAGCCTTAACACCACAAGCACAAGCCTCGTATAATGCTAATGCACAGCCCTCGCGTGAATTACAAGAAGCATATAATGCGTGGCTTAATGGGGAGTTTAGCACTGCTATAAGGCTCTATGAAAATGCGTGCTATGATGGGGATTTGGGAGCGTGCCACGCTATTGGGACGCTTTACTTTCAAGGGAGCGGTGTAGCACAAAACTATGCAATGAGTGCGAGTTATTATTACAAAGCGTGTGATGGGGGCTTTGGGCAGAGCTGTAGCTCACTTGGAATCTTGTATCATTATGGGCTAGGTGTGCGGCAGGACTATGAAGTCGCACTCAATCTCTATCACAAATCCTGCCAAGCCGGATACCCTAGGGGCTGTAATAATCTAGGCGTGATGTTTGAAGAAGGGCTTGGGATAAAGCGAGATTATAAACAAGCGGGGTTGTATTATAGCGATGCGTGTTTGGCACGAGATGATAGGGCGTGTTTTAATATCGCGGAAATGCTTTTTACGGGTAAGGGGCTAAAAAAAGATAAGAAAAAAGCGATGGAGTATTATGGGCTATCTTGTGATTTGGGATTCCAAGAGGGGTGCGAAGAATACAAAGCCCTTAAGCTAAAGGAGAAATAATGAGAATCTTGCTGACACTAGGTGTGATGTGTGCTGTTGCGTTTGGGGCGTATTTAGCTGATGAAAATATGAATAACTATGAAAGTGCAGATATGAAAAAGAAAGTGGCGGAGTATCTACAAAACTGCAATGAAGGCAGCTCTAGTGATTGCTACTTTGTCGCACACGAATATATGAAGGGTGAAAATGGGCTGCAGTGGTATAGCAAGGCTGCTTATTTTTATAAAAAAGCTTGTGATGGTGGGGTGCTAAAAGCGTGTAGCAACCTTGGAATCTTATATCAAAATGGGCTAGGTGTGAAGCAAAACTATGGCGTGGCGTTGCAACTCTATAAATTCTCCTGCTCACGCTTTGAGCCTGATGGGTGTAATAATCTAGGGGTGCTTTCACAAGAGGGGATTTTTGTAAGTAAAAACTATGCGGACGCGCTGAATCTTTATGAAAGGGCTTGTGCTGGTGGGAGCGTGGCAGGGTGTGTGAATCTAGGCGATATGTATGCTAAGGGCATAGGCGTGGCAAAAAGCAGACAGGCGGCTTTAAGCTTCTACGGACAAGCTTGTTATTTAGGCTATCAGCAAGGCTGTGATTTATATAGAGAGATGAATTAGGCTTTGGGCAGATTCTGTGAGTGGGTTCTAGCTTTGGGGTTTGTGTTTTTATATGGATTGCTAAAGAAGCTACGCTTTGTCACGACTTCCTGCGGAAGTCTCGCAATGACGGAGAAAGCCGTAGAATCTCAAGCCAATTCAGCAACCACCGCAGTGGCAAGGCACGCCCTTGCCACGCATAAAATCAATGGTGGCGTTTCACTGCGTGAATCGCCTACCTTGAAAGTGTCGTCGGAGTGGGGGATTGCTAAGGGGGAGAGAGCGACTTCACAATTCAAGCCTCTCCCCCTTAGCTAAAAAAGAATTTTAAAGAATGTAGATACTTCGCCTACAGCTCAGTATGACAAGATTCTAGCAAAGCAAGATTTTAGTAAAGCACAAGCACAAAATAGCAGAATCTAAGCCCTACTCAATAGCAGCATTAAGCATATCTTGGGATTTTTTCAACGCGTTTAACTGCATATCTTTGAGTCTCTCTGCTTCACTTGAATCTTTAGGGGTTTGGGGCGTTTGTGGGGATTGAGATATGGAGCTTTGGCGAGGGTTTCTCACTTCATTTGGTTGCATACCACGGGGCATTTTGACAAACACATCTTCATAGTTTTTTTCCCCATTTGATGACGGATATAAATCTCGCCTGTATTTGTGGAATAGACATAAGTATCCTTGCCATCGAAAAACATCTCCCATTCCCCAGCCCATACACCTACGCTTAAACATAAAAACAGAATCTTTTTCATTTTGCCCCTTATAGTGTGCTTTTAAGATTATCATACAACGCTAGAATCTGCTCTTTTTTCCCATAAAAGCTATTTGTATTGGCGATCAAATACGCACTAGATTCCATAATCACTTCATCAATTTTAAGATTATTTTGCTTCATCGTACTACCTGTCTCCACAATATCCACAATAGCATCACTTAGCCCAACAAGCGGGGCTAACTCAATGGAGCCATAGAGCTTAAGTGTCTCAATAGATAAGGCTTTATTAGCAAAATATTTACGCGTGATATTTGGCATTTTTGTAGCGATTTTTAGCTGTGGCTTTTGAAGATCAAGGCTTTTTCCACAAGGAGAGCCTACGACAACCTTGCACCGCCCAATTTGCAGATTCAAAAGCTTTATGACTTCAAGCTGTTGCTCTTCTATCACATCAAGCCCTACAATCCCCACATCTGCCGCCCTATGAGCCACATAAGTAGGCACATCTTGGCTTCTTACAAGCATAAAGGTAAAGTCCGTATGCTCTAAAATCAGCTTCCTATCATCAAAGGCAAATCCCGCCCCATACAACCGCTCAAACAATGCTAAGCTTTCCTTAGCAATGCGACCTTTTGGCAAAGCGACTTTTATCATTTTGGCCCCCTTAGATTTCCTTAGATTCTGCTAGATATGCTTTTGCAGGGCTTTTTGCATACCCTTAAACACAAGCGTATTATCATAAATGGCATTTTCAAAAAATCGTGCAAAAAACTTGCCATCGCCCCCTGTGAAAAATATCTTTTTTGTGCGAGTGGTGTTTTTTATCATTAAAATCACACTTTTTATCGCCCCAAAGCTTAACGCATCACTTGTATTTTGCGGTAGGGCGGAGAGATTCACACTTGGCTCTATTTTTATATCAAGCACAGGGGAGATATCAGCACACATTTTTCTATACGCACCAAGTCCGGGCATAATGTAGCCGCCAAGGTGGATTCCATTTTGCATAATATCCGCAGTAATGGCACTTCCCGCATCAATTATCACGCCATCTTGCACTGCCTTACACGCTGCACGCCTATCTACGCCTAGCCCCTTATACTCGCTCTCTATCTCAATATACTCGCCAATATTCACACAATATGGGTGCGAAGCAAGCAAACATCGCTCAAAGCGTTCATTGACACTGATATAATATATAGGCAGATTCTCTTTTTTCTTGCTTAGGGCATAGGGCTTTTCTTTCCAAATCTTACCATTATGATAGAAATGTAAAAAAGTATTCCCCACATCGCACAATAGCATTACTCAAACCTTTTATAAACCTTATCGTAGAATATACTATCCTTGGTGTAAAAAAGGCTTTTTTTCTTGGAAAGATTGCTTTTATACACTAATGGTGCAAAGTCTTTGAGACTTAAAGCTATCACATAGCCGCCCTTTTCAAGCGTATAAAGGGTGTCATTTTGTATGACAATCCCACTTAGCACCGCAAAAGGCAATCGCACCTTACGCAACAGCTTCAAAGTATGATCAAGCTCCAAAATCTCCCCATCAATGCCTAGCACATACACTTTATCATTATAAAACTTCACATCACGCAAATCCACATCATACTTAAAGCTCTTATCATTGATAATCGCACTCACACGCTTTGCAGTCGCCCCAAGCAGGTATTCACCCTTGGCGTGAAGATAAATGACATTATTAAAAAACTTATCGCTACTGACTAAAATATCCTTTACAATCTTATTTTGAGCGATACTATAAATAAGAATCTTACCCTCCAAATCCGGATAAATCACATACTGATCATTCATCAAAGGTGAAGCAAGGTAAGAGTTTATCGCACTGACATTTGGGTATTTTTGCGAAAAAATCTCTTTTTGCTTGGCTATGTCATAATACACAAGCGTGTTGTCAATAAGCACCATAGCCAACTTATCGCCCTTTAAACTCGCAGTTAGCACACAGGAGCTAAAAGGCACTTTATGGAGATTCTCATTTCCATTCCGCACAATAAGAATCTCATCGCATTGCTTTTGTATCGCATAACTATCCCCATCTTGTGCCAAAAACCTATAACCCTTTTCTAGCACAATGGGCGTTATACCATTTTCCAAAGTAATAAGCGTATTATCCTTTAAAATAGCTCCCTGCCTTGAAACGCTTTGTATGGGCGAACTTAGCTTGTCTTTAAACTCCATTTTGCCACTTATGAGCTTTGGCTCAAAATGCTTTTTAGAGCTACACCCAGCAAAGATAGCAAGGCTACAAACACACACCAACAAAAAAACTTTTTCATACAAATCCTTAGGGCTTAGACTGTGAATCTGTGGCTTGAGATTCTGTATTTGCGACTTGAGATTGTGAATCTAGGGCATTTTTAGCCGAATCTTCAAACCCATAATGCTTCAATATCATCGCTTCTGCGGCAAAAGGCGAATTTTCAGCAATAAGCATTAGCTTTTGATGAGCTTCAGCAATCTTATCTTGTTGAAATAACACATAAGCTTCTTGCAAAATCGCTAAATCCCTTAATGCCTTGTATTCCACATTTTCTAAAGACTTAAACTCCCCTGTAAAATCCGTATTTTTTATGGCGTCTTTATCTTGGATTTTTTCACTTAGATTCAAAGTAGCCACTTCGTATTTAGCAAGATTTTTAATAAGCTTATTTTGCGAGTTTGCCAACTTCTCATAGTTTGTCTTATCGCCATTAGCGTTAAAATACATATACATATCATAGAGATTTGGACTTGCTTTTTGTAAAGATTCTAAAGCCTCTTTATTTTCTGAATCCTGCATAAGCACCGCATACGCCGCACTTGCTTCTTGTGCTTTTTGAGCCTGTATATACGAGCTTATACCAAACCAGCCTAGTCCCACAGCTCCGCAAACCACAGCCACATACACATACTTGCGATACCGCCTCCATAAAATCTCCAAGCGAAACGCATTTTCTAGTAGCTTCTCATCACTTTTAAATTCTTCTTTTACGCCCTTTAAATTAGACTGCAAACTCATAAAACTCCTTTTATTTCTATCAATTTATTTGCTAACACCTGAAGAGCCAAAGCCAGATTCTCCCCTTTGACTTTCACTTAGCTTTTCCACTTCAGCAAAGACTGCTTGAGTTATCTCATTGATCACACCTTGTGCGATTCTATCGCCCTTGCGTATGATAAAATCCTCCTGCGAGTGATTGACTAAAATCACTTTAATCTCCCCGCGATAATCGCTATCAATCGTGCCGGGCGTATTTAGCACACTTATGCCATTTTTTAACGCCAAGCCACTTCTAGGACGCACCTGCACTTCAAAGCCAGATTCTATCTCAAAGGCTAAGCCTGTGCTGACTACCGCCCTATCCCCAGCTTTCAACACAATCTCATCAATGGAATGCAAATCAAATCCAGCCGCCTCTACACTTTGATACTTTGGAATCTCCGCGTCCTTATGGAGTTTTTTAATCTTAATACGAGCCTGTTTCATAGCCTAATCCCCAAACACAATCTCTTTATAAAACACTTCTAAAATCTCAAATTCATTTTCTCCACTAGGTAGCATAATGCTCACCTCATCGCCCTGCTTTTTTCCCATTAACGCCTTGGCAATAGGCGAAGAAACCGAAATTAGCCCTTTAGATGGGTTGCTCTCCATTGAGCCTACAAGCGTATAGACAAACTCCTTATCGGTATCAAGGTTTAGAATCTTCACACTTGAGCCAAAGCTCACCTTATTGTGCTTTAAACTCGCAGGATCAATCACTTGCGCTTGTGAGAGCATAAGCCCTAGCTCATTAATCCTAGCTTCAATAAAGGCTTGTTTCTCCCTTGCGGCGTGGTATTCTGCATTTTCTTTCAAGTCTCCGTGAGAGCGCGCTACATCTATTTCTACCACAATCTTTGGACGCTCCACTTCTTTGAGATTCTTTAGCTCCGCACAGAGCTTTTCATAGCCATAGTTTGTCATTGGTTCTGCCATTATTTTCCCCACAATTTAAGATTCTATTTTCTTTGTATTTTTTATTTTACATTTTGGCTATAACGCCCTTTTGAAAATGTTTTGAAAATATTTAAAAAAGCAAAATCATAGCCAAACTTCGTTAAATAAATATAAATTAAACCCTACAACTTAAGATAAAGCCTTTTGCCTAATCCACTCTACTGCTTCAAGTGTGTTTTCACATAAAGGTGCTTGAGATTCTTGCATTGCTTCCTTTTTGCCAAAGCCACACAGCACCCCAACAGCCTGAATCTTAGCATTTTTTGCCGCTTGTATATCAAGGATTGTATCACCTATCATATAGATTCTATCTCTTTGAATCTCCTTATCCTTATCCAACATTTCCAAAACTTTAAGTATCGGCTCTGCGTGGGGCTTTGGGCTACTCACAGATTCTATACCAACAATACTGCTAAAATACTCCCACACGCCAAGCTTATCAAGCAGAATTTGGGAAAAATCCCCCCGCTTTGTCGTTACCACGCCAAGTGTCGCAAAACTATGGGCTAAGATTATGGCTTCTTTTGCGTTAGGCAGTAGATGAGTGCCTTGCTCCATTAGCCCACGATACGCCACTCTATAATGCTTCACATACTCATCTACACTTTGCTTTTTGACACCATTTTGTAAAAACATAGATTCTAAAGTATGTCCTATGCCCAATTTGACTTGCTCTAGGCTTGGAGGCGTGTCATTCATCGCTAGATAGGCTTGAGAGAAACTCGCATAAATAGCCTGTGTAGAATCTACAAGCGTCCCATCTAAATCAAAAAGCACGATATATTCTTTTTTCATCTTTATTCCTTAAACAGCGAAAATATGTATTGTAAGGGATTTTACAAATCAAGCTTATCTATTATGTCAAAGATTCTGCACACATTGCTAAATAGAAATATATTTATAAGTATAAAGATAGAGTGATTAAAAGTAAAATTTTTATTAACTCACATTGACTTTCATCAAGTAGTAAAATGAGAATCTAAGTTTAGAATCTTGCCTCAAACATTTGGATTCCCCAAATGTCAAACAACATTGTTTAAGGAGGTTTTATGACAAAGAAAATGCAAGAGCATAAGCCCACACTTTCACGCCGAGAGTTTATCAAAAGTGCGGCAGCAGCTTCAGCAGCAGCAAGTGTGGGGCTAAGTATCCCTAGTGCAATGAGTGCAGAGGCACAAAATGCACAAAAACTTTGGAAATGGGATAAAGCGGTATGTAGATTCTGTGGAACAGGCTGTGGCATTATGGTCGCTACCCAAAAAGATAGTAGCGGACAAGCCAAAATCGTGGCTGTCAAAGGCGACCCAGAAGCTCCTGTAAATAGAGGGCTAAACTGCATTAAGGGCTATTTCTGTGCCAAGATTATGTATGGAGCAGATAGACTTACAAAACCTCTTTTGCGTGTGAATAGCAATGGTGAGTTTGATAAAAAAGGTAAGTTTGCACCGGTGAGCTGGAAGCGTGCTTTTGATGAAATGGAAAAGCAGTTTAAAAAAGCTTACAACGAGCTTGGACCAACGGGTGTGGCAGTCTTTGGCTCTGGGCAATATACGATTCAAGAAGGTTATGCTGCGGTAAAACTTGTCAAAGGCGGCTTTAGAAGTAATAATATTGACCCAAATGCACGACATTGTATGGCAAGTGCGGTTGTGGGCTTTATAGAAACTTTTGGGATTGATGAGCCTGCTGGCTGTTATGATGATATTGAACTAACCGATACTATCGTTACTTGGGGGGCAAATATGGCAGAAATGCACCCTGTGCTTTGGAGTCGTGTGAGCGATAGAAAGCTAAGCAATAGCAATGTCAAGGTGATTAATCTCTCAACTTTTGCGAATAGAACTTCGGATTTAGCAGATATGGAAATCATCTTTAAGCCACATACAGATTTAGCGATTTGGAACTACATCGCACGCGAGATTATTAATCGCAACGCCGTAGATTCTACATTTGTCAAAGAAAACTGCGTCTTTAGCACCGGCTTTGTCAATATCGGCTATGGTATGAGAAATAACCCAAATCACGCTAGGTTTAAAGCTGAAGAAAAAGACATTGTCGCTAAAGAAGTATCAAAAGTGGTGAGCGAAGAAGAAGGTGTTACCTTACAATATCTTGGAATCAAAGCCGGAGATACTATGAAAATGGATAAGGCGGATGCGGCTGGAAACCACTGGGGTATTAGCTTTGAAGACTTCAAAAAAGGCTTAGAGCCTTATAGCCTTGATTTTGTAGCAAAACTCTCAAAAGGCAATCCTGATGAAGACATAGAATCTTATAAGAAAAAACTTCAAACCTTAGCGGATTATTACATTGATAAAAATCGCAAGATTGTGAGCTTTTGGACAATGGGTATGAATCAACACCAAAGAGGCACTTGGGTCAATGAACAAAGCTATATGGTGCATATGCTTTTAGGCAAACAAGCCAAACCCGGTAGTGGTGCTTTCTCACTCACAGGACAGCCAAGTGCGTGTGGCACGGCTCGTGAAGTTGGGACATTTACTCATAGGCTACCTGCGGATATGGTTGTTGCTAATCCAAAACATCGTGAAATCACTGAAAAAATTTGGAATCTCCCAAGCGGAACGCTTAATGGCAAGGTAGGTTCACCTTATCTTAAAATTATGCGGGATTTAGAAGATGGCAAGATTAAATGGGCGTGGGTGCAAGTGAATAATCCTTGGCAAAACACAGCCAATGCTAATCACTGGATTGCCGCAGCTAGAGAGCTTGATAACTTTATTGTTGTGAGTGAATGCTATCCAGGCGTGAGTGCAAAGGTAGCCGATCTTATTTTGCCAACGGCAATGATTTATGAAAAATGGGGTTCTTACGGGAATGCAGAGAGACGCACACAGCACTGGAAACAGCAAGTTATAGCTCCGGGTGAGGCTATGCCTGATATTTGGCAAATGACGGAATTTGCTAAACGATTCACACTTGCTGAAGTATGGGGCAAAGAGTATGCTAACCTTGACCTTAAGCCTGTTTTAGAATCTGCTAAAGCTATGGGGTATAAAGAGAGTGATACGCTCTATGATGTGCTTTTTGCAAATAAAAATGCAAAGGGCTTTAGCATCAATGATCCTTTGCTTAAAAATGGGCTAAACACTGAAGTGTTTGGGGATAATCGTGCTATTAAAGATGGTAATGATGAAGACTTTAAGGGCTATGGATTTTTTATCCACAAATACCTTTGGGAAGAGTATCGCCAATTTGGCTTAGGACACGCTCACGATTTAGCTGATTTTGACACTTATCATCGTGTGAGAGGATTGCGTTGGCCTGTTGTTAATGGCAAAGAAACACAATGGAGATTTAACGCTAAATACGACTTCTACGCTCAAAAACTCGGTAATGGCAAGGCATTTGCATTCTATGGTAATAAAGATAAGAGTATGCCATCTGGCTCACTCAATGCCCCAAGCGATGCAAAAGTAAGTATTGATAATAAGGCAAAGATTTTCCTTCGCCCTTATATGGATCCTTGCGAAATGCCTGATAAAGATTATCCACTTTGGCTTTGCACTGGGCGTGTGCTAGAGCATTGGCATTCTGGCACGATGACTATGCGTGTGCCTGAACTCTATCGTGCTGTGCCTGAAGCACTTTGCTATATGCACCCAGATGATGCGGCTAAGCAAAATCTCGCACAAAATCAAATCGTATGGGTAGAATCTCGCCGTGGTAAAGTCAAGGCAAAACTTGACTTACGCGGTAGGAATCGTCCTCCAAAGGGGCTTATCTATGTGCCTTGGTTTGATGAAAATGTATTCATCAATAAGGTATGTCTTGACGCGACTTGCCCCATTTCAAAGCAGACAGACTTTAAAAAATGTGCGGTAAAAATCTATAAGGCATAAGGATTCTAAGTGAATACACAGCAACCAAGCAATCCCAAAAGGAGACAAGCCTTAATTAAAATAGGACAAAATGCAGGTTTTGCCCTATTTGGTGCGTTTGTATGGGGTGCGTATGTGAATGTCGCAAAAGCTGGTAATGGGAATATTTTGCGTCCTCCGGGGGCAAGTAAAAATGATGCGGAGTTTATCGCAAGCTGTATTAAATGTGGGCTTTGTGTAGAAGCTTGTCCATTTTATACGCTTAGACTTGCTACACCAAATGATGATACCACGCTTGGCACACCTTTTTTTCAACCACGAAAAGTGCCTTGCTATATGTGTAGAGATATTCCTTGCACGGAGGCTTGTCCCACTGATGCTTTGGACTTAAAGCGTTTATATCAGCCAAAAAAACAAGAAGCAAACGCTTTAGAATACAAAGAGCCTGATATTAATAATGCGACAATGGGCGTGGCGATTGTAGATTCTAAACATTGCGTGGCGTATGCTGGGATTCAATGTGATGCGTGCTATCGTGCGTGTCCCTTGCTTGATAAAGCAATTAATCTTGAATACAAACGCAATGAACGCACAGGCAAACACGGATTCTTACTTCCTGTGGTGGATAGTGATTACTGCACAGGCTGTGGAATGTGTGAAAAAGCTTGTGTAACAGAGCTTCCAACTATTATTGTCTTGCCTCGCAGTGTGGCTCTAGGCAAAATGGGGACAAACTACATAAAAGGCTGGGATAAAGCTGATGAAAATCGTCTTTTTGAAATCAAAGAGCAAAAAGACAAAAAGCAAAAAGCAAGTGGTAGCCTAGATTATCTCAATGATGGAGACATATAATGAAGTTTGCAAAAATCAAATATCTGCTACTAAGACGCATTTGCCAAGTGAGCATTCTCGTGCTTTTTATCTTAGGAAACTACTCTATTGCCACGCTTAAAAATGTGCAATACAAGCAGGAAGTGGGTATTTTTGGAGGCAATATAGAATCTCTAATGGGTAATTCTAGCTCTGTCCTTGCTAAAGAGCCAAGTATCTTTAGCCATATCGTGCAGGGTAATCTTAGCCATTCTAGCTGGTTTGGTGGAATCTTTAGTCTAACCGATCCTTTAAGCGTTATGCAAATTTTTCTAGCTGGTGGTGGATTAGCCCTTGATGTGTTGCTTGGGGCATTGCTTGTGGCAGCTATTTATGGGATATTTTTAGGCAGGGTGTATTGTGCATTTGTCTGCCCGATTAATCTTGTAACCGATTTTGCAAACTTCCTGCGTGATAAGCTTGGGTTTAACACCGCTCAACGCAAACTTTTTATCTCACGCTCAACGCGTTTTGTGATTTTGGGGCTAGGATTATTACTAAGTGCCTTATTTGGCGTGGCTGCTTTTGAGCTTATTAGCCCGATTTCTATGCTACATCGTGGTGTGGTTTTTGGTATGGGATTTGGCATTTTTGCTGTGTTGGCTGTGTTTTGCTTTGACTTATTTGTGCTAAAAAATGGTTTTTGTGGGCATATCTGTCCGCTTGGGGCGATGTATTCTTTGCTTGGTAAATTCGCACTTTTGCGTGTCAAACACACACTTTCAAACTGCACAAAGTGTATGGAATGTGTGCGAGTTTGCCCTGAACCAGAGGTGCTAAAGCCCATTGGCAAACAAGATGGAAACTTAAAAACAATGACTTGTTTGCGTTGCGGAAGATGTATTGAGGCGTGCGATGATAATGCGTTGCATTTTAGTATTTTACATTTCACACAAAAGGAAAAAAAATGAAAAAATGGCTTCAAGGTTTAATGGTAGGATTGCTTGGATTGGCGTTCTTTGCGTGTTCAGATTCACAAGAGACACAAAAAGGTGAAGCTCTTACAGACACAGAGATTGGTTTGCGTAAGGTGGATTTACAAGATGAAAAAGATGTGAAGTTGCCAGAATATGAGTATTCTAAACTAGAGGCGGGGGAAAGCACAAAGATTGAACGCTCTTATGAGAATGCACCGCCTATGATTCCGCATAATGTTGAGGATATGTTGCCTATCACGCAGGATAATAATCAATGTTTAGCCTGCCACGATCCAGCCATAGCCGCTGATGTAGGTGCTGTGGCAGTCCCCACTTCACACACACACGACTTACGCACAAATAAAGATTTGGGGCAGGTCTCTCACGCTCGTTTTAACTGCGTACTTTGCCACACACCACAGGCAAATATCAATCCCGCAGTTGCAAACACCTTTACACCTGATTTTCGCAATATTGAAAGCAAAAATTCATCAAATCTGCTTGATGTGCTAAATGAGGGCGTCAAGTAACAATGTGTCTTTGTATGTTTGCTTCATATTGGCGTATTTTTCTGCGATTTGGCTTATCTGTGGGGCTTGTTTTTTTTACTCAAGCCTTACAAGCAGAGCCTACTAAGCTTACAAATAAAAATGCTCAAATTATACAAATAGATGAGATTCTTACCCATATCAGCACATTTGGGAATATGATTTTTGTGGGGAATGCTGGGGGTAAGATTGATATTTTTGCACTTCAATCTAAAAAAGCTCACAAGATTCAGAATCTCACTCTGCCGCCCATACAAGATTATTTTGGTAACTCCCACGCACCGCGTGTATATGATATAACGACTTTTGATGGCAAAACACTTTTTATCCTAGCAGAAGGTAGCAAAGGCACAAAGCAGATTCTAGAGTTATCCTTGCAATCTCCGCAGAAAATAATGACTATATTACAAACAAGCACTTCACCCAAACGCATCGTGGCTTTTGATAAAGATAAATTAGTTATTGGGTTTTTGAGTAATGAAATTGGACTTTTTGATTTAAAAAGCAAAACTTTTATTTATAAGGCTCACCCTAGCCTTGCAGGTTTTTCGGATTTATGCGTGAATGTGCCTTTTGTTTTTAGCACTGATGAATCTGGCATTGTGAATGTCATTGACATTGCTAGTGGCAAGATTCTAAAACGCCTTGATATGATTAATAAGGACAATAACTACCAAATCGTATCCGCAAAAAATACAATCCTTACAGCAAGTGTGGATAGGAGAATGGCAATTTACACTTTTAAGACAGATACGCATACCCCCTTTACCTTACAAAATGCCACAAAGATTGAGAGTGATTTTCTTATCTATTCGGTTGGAATCTCCCCAAATGGAACACTTGGAGCATATAGCAAAAATGAGCAAAACGACATTGCGATTATAAATCTTGTCACAAAACAGGAGCTTTTCACACTCAAAGGTGCAACCTCGCTCATTAATACGCTTATTTTCTATGATGAGCAGACATTGATTGTTGGCAGTGATGATAAGCATTTTATGATTTGGCATTTAGGAGTGTAAAATGAATATTTCAAGCATTGTGATTAAAACAACACAACCCGCCTTTAGCTCTGTGAAAGAAGCGATTTTAGAAGTGCAAGGCTGTGAAATCTACCTAGAAGATGAGACTTCATCTCAAATCATAGTCGTGCTTGAAGCTACAAGCACACAAGAAGAAGTGGCTATCAACAAGCATTTAGAATCTTTGCCCGGCGTGATTAATGCTAATATGCACTACACCTACCAAGAAGATGAGCTAAAAGCACAGCTTGTATCCCAGCAAGATGGTGTGGTTGAGTTTTTAAATGATGATTCAATTTCGGCTGAAAATATAGCCTATTCAGGTTCAATCGCACATCTTATGGGGAAAAGTAAAAAATAAAGCTAATGCCAAATATGCTAGAATCTACCCTTTCTATCCTAGATTTTATCCCAAATACAAAGGAATATAATGAATTGTTTTCTGCTAAAAATTATTGTAAGTCTTATGCTACTCTCCCTTACCTGCCTAGCAAACTCTAATGGCAATATTAGCGTGAGTAGCCCTGCCCCCTCTCCTTTAGCAAAAAAGCTAGACTTACAGCACGGAGATTTAATCTTTATCAAAACTTCAGAGTCTGCCTTTGACAAAGCCATTAGCCAAGCTACGCAAAAAGATGAAGTGAGCTATACACATATAGGAATCTTTGATTTATACTCAGATTCGGTGCTAGAGGCAGAGCCAAAGCAAGGAGTAGTTCGCAAAAAGCTTGAAATATTTTTAAAAGAGAATCCGCTTTTTGATATTATGCGTCTCACTCCAAAAGTGGCTAAAAATGTGGATATACAAGCAAGTATCAAACGCGCAGAAAAACACTTAGGGGAGCCTTATGACTTTACCTACACAGCAAATAATGGTGCAATGTATTGCAGTGAGCTTGTGTATGAGGCGTTTTTAGATACCAAGGGGCAGCATATTTTCAGTGCAAAGCCTATGAATTTTTACGCACCCGATGGCAGTCTGCCACAATATTGGAAAGAACTTTTTAAGAAATTGCAAAAGCCTATTCCGCAAGGTGAGCTAGGCACAAACCCAAACGATATGGCACGAGACAAGGTGCTTATGCGGGTAAATAAGTCCTAATCTTGTTTCATAAATTCGTATAAACTCCATTTCAGTGCGTAAGGAATTGAGCTACCGTGGGTTTGATTAGCAAATTCTTGATAATTTACCCTGTTGGGAATTTGAATCTTTAACATCTCCACAATCTCATCAATATCCAAATCTTGAGCTTGAAACACTTGATTAGTTTGTGTAGTTTTTTGAGTATGTCTCTCTAAGCTTCCGTATGTTAAAAACAATTTTGCATTCAAGTATTCTGTGGAATTTCTCACATTATTCTTAACAAGCTGTCCTTTATCAATCCATAATGAAGGAGAAGCACTCGCATAATGAGTAAAACCACCTTTTTGATTAAATAATGTATTTAAAACAAACACACCCCCAAAAGAATGGCCAAAAAGTAATTGTTTCTTAGGAGTCCCATATTGTTCCGCTATAAAAGGCAAAACCTGACTTGTTATAAAGTCCAAAAACTGATCTGCCCCACCGGTTTCATCAACCCTTTGCATAAGAGCAGAATCTCTTGGCATAGAAGGCAAATAATCATAGCTTCGCAACACCCTATCAAATGCCAAAGGACTATCGTGTCCAATAGCTACAATAAGAGGAAGCTTATCATACATATCAATATCAGCACTTACAAAATTGAGAATCATAGGAAAAAATACATTGCCATCAAGAGTATAAAATACGCTTTGTGTATCGCTTTTTATTTTCGGCAGAGCAATGTGGATTTGAAACCACCGATGTTGAAGTTCTTTTATAGAATCTAGTTGCTCCACTTCCCCACACAAAGAATTTGACATAAACTCTTTAGCTTTTTTCCTTCCATTACCACTCACGCAAAAAGTCTTAATCTCAAAAAGCTCTGCCACTTCTGTATTTAATGGCTCAATCACTCCACTAGGCTTTGCCCACATACTTATATAAAATAATATGATAAAAGATAAGATTCTATACACAATCCTATCCACGCTCCATATACCCACTCTCATACAGCATAAACATAAATCGCTTAGCAATCATCTCTGCCCTTTCCATAATCATTACAATATGCTCATCTTTTGCATACACAGATTCTAAACTTTGCTTAAAAAGCTCCAACCACACAGCAAAAAGCTCCCTAGGAAAAGGGGGCAAGTCAAGATGAGCTTTCAAAGGGTGCCCGCTATAATCACCACTATTTAAAAGCATACCCTGCCAAAATGTCGCAATCTTTGCCTTATGCTTCTCCCACGCCATATCATCACTGCCAATCTTCGCATTAAACACATCGCCTAGCCCACGCTTATCAAAACGCACCTTATTATAAAAAATCTCCATAAGCCTCATAATAGAATCTTCACTTATCACATCAAATTTTTCCTGCATATTCGCTCCTTTTTAAAAATTAACTTCACATATAAAATGCCATTTTTGCTAACACCACGATGAAAAAGCCAAGCACCAAAGCCACCTTATGAATGCTCTTTGCCAATGGATTTTTTAGTCCCAAAAACTTACACGACAAAGACACAATCACCATACACATAATACACAACGCCAACACAACTTTTATCATCAATAGCATCTGCAAGGGCGAGTCAAAAAATCCTTGTGTTGTGCCTACATAGCGGCTTATCATCGCCCCACCACTAAGCAGCAACAAAAGCAGACAAAGGGGCATTATCTTCACACCCCGCTTTGAGATAATACTAAATATCTTATCTGCCAACTCTTCGCCAAGTACCTTTTTCAGCGGACTAAGTAGCACCACATCAGTAAAAATAAATCCCAAAAATATAATCGCACAAAGCAAATGCAGTGTAAGCATATACGGATAAATTGCTTCCATTATGTATCCTTTCATCAATGATAATAGAATCTCAATGCAATGCTAGACAAAATTACACAAGAAAACATTGATATATGTTAAGATTCTCTATTTTTAAAGGATTATATATGCAAGAGCTTTTTCATATTATGACACAAATGGGCAATAAACGCACATATCAAAATGGCGAGATTTTATTCCTGCAAGGTGCTATGCCTACGCATTTATACCTGCTTCTTAGCGGCAAGGTGAGACTTTATAAGACAAAAGAGCATATCTCAAGTAATCAGCTGACATTACATACGCTTTCATCGCCGCAGTTTATCGCTGAAATGCCCTTTTTTATGCAAAGCCCCTGCCCAGCAAATGCAGAATGTGCTTCAATATGTGAGATTATCACTATAAGCCAAGAGAGTTTCCATACGCATTGTTTGGGGAATAGCGAGATTTGCCTACTTTTTATCACTTCACTATGCAAAAAGATAGAGATTCTAGAATCTCACATTACCCTGCAAAATCAAAGCTTGCAAGAAAAAGTCCTAAGCTATCTCTCACACAACAAAGACAGCCTCCACACACTCACCCAACGACACATTGCAAACGCCCTAAATATCGCACCAGAATCCCTATCCCGCACCCTAAAAACCCTAAAGGCACAGGGCATACTCACTACGCATAAGGGTAAGGTTACACTACTCTAGACTACTTTTATTCTTTATTTTAAAATGCAAAGCTAAATCAAGGTTTTAGATTCTATGAAAAAATAGAAAGTTTTAAGTTTTAGAATCCTTAAACACCCCATAGCGATACTCATACAGCACCACGCCCACCACCACAACGCTTGAGCAAATCAGCGAAAGCGGATAAGACGCCCACACACCAGCCACCCCATACAAATGCGATAATACAAAAAGCAAAGGAATAATAAAAATGAGATTATAAGAAAGTGTGATGACAAATGAGTTTCTAGGGCGTTGAATAGACTGAAAAAATATAGAACTCACAATATTTAGCCCAAGGAAAATATATCCCACATAATACACCTTCATCGCTTCAAGAGTAGGCTCTAAAATCCCCTCCTGTCCGCTTTTCAAAAATAACTTCACAAGATAAGAATCTATTAATAAAAACACCACATACACCAAGATTCCAATCAATGTAGCAAAGCCCACGCCAAAGGCATAGACTTGCTTGACACGCCCCATTTGCTTTGCCCCATAGTTATAGCTCGCCACAGGCTGCACCCCTTGCGCACAGGAAAGTAAAATCGTAAAGCACACCACGCCCACATACATCACAATGCTATAAATAGCCAAATAGCTTACTTTTACACTTTCATTCACCGCAAGGGATACAAACGTATGATTAAACATCACAATAACCACCGCTACGCTTAGTTCGGATATACTTTGTGGGATTCCATTTTTTGCTGAAGCTAACACAGCATTAAAGCTAAAGCGTTTTACAAGATAGATTCGCCCCTTTTTTCTCACAAAATGCATTAAGAGTATGCCCATACCAAGCCCGTGTCCCAAAGCTGTCGCCAGAGCTGAACCAAACATACCCCATTCCCACACAAAAAGAAAAATATAATTTAAAATGATATTTGAAACCGAGCCGATAATCATCGCCATCATCGCAAGGATAGGTCGTTTATCATTAATCACAAATACATCAAGCAATGGGTGCAGGATAATAATTGCCGCACCTAGAAAAATAACCTGCAAATATTCCACAACATAATCTAGCACATCTCCACTCGCCCCAAGAGCAATGCCTACCTCCCTTGCATACACAAAGAGCAAGATTCCAATACACACAGAACTGATTAACGCAAAATAAAAAACAGAGCTAAACATTAGCCTAGCACGATGATCCTGCCCCTTGCCTAAAAAATACGCCGCAATAGCCGCCGCCCCCATACCAAAAAGCAACTCAAATGCGATAAGCACAGGAAACACAGGCCAACATAGCCCAATAGCCGCCAAAGCATCTTCACCCAGCTTTTTACCCACAAAGATTCCATCAATAGTAGAATATGTAGAGAGAGCCAACATCGCACAAAGATTTGGGATAAAAAAGTAGAAAAAAAGCTTGTAAATAGAATCATTACGCATATCTACTTTTTCATTTGTGCTTGAATCCTTTGAATTTAAATCATTGTGCTTTACATTATTTTGGTTTGAATCCACACTTGCTACGCTCATTTTTGCCCTTAGCTATCACTCATTATGTGCCAAATATTGCAATGCTTTTTTATAGTCTTCAAGCGTGTCAATCCCCACGCTTTGTGTCTGCACAACCGCCATTGCAATGCTTTTTTTATGATATATCGCACGAAGTTGCTCTAGCTTTTCTATCTCTTCTAGCGGACTTTTTGGCATGGAGCAAAACTCCTCTAAAGTTTTAGCAAAAAACCCATAAAGCCCTAAATGCCCTAAATATGGCGTATTTTGCAACACTTCACATGCCCCATCTCTACAAAATGGAATAGCAGAGCGAGAGAAGTAAATCGCCTCATCTTTAACATTACACACGACTTTGACAAGATTTGAATCTGTGATTTGCTTTTCATCAATCACCTTAGCAAGACTTGCCATAAAGGGCTGTTGTTCTTTTATTAGATTCTGCAATGTCCTAATCACGCTGTGTTCTAAAAATGGCTCATCTGCCTGAACATTTATCACTATCTCATCTTTTGCTATGCCTAGCTTTTTTACCGCTTCTGCACATCTATCTGTGCCACTAGTATGCTCTTTGCTTGTTAGCACACAAGGGATATTATGCTTTTTACACGCAGATTCTATTTGCTCATCATCACAAGCTACAACCACTTCATCAACCGCCCCCGCGTTTAATGCTGTCCGCACCACCATAGGCAGCCCACCCAAATCACAAAGCACCTTTTGCGGAAAACGCGTAGATTCTAATCGTGCCGGAATGACAATCATTCTATTCTCCTTTTTTATGGCTCACAAACGCCCAATTTCTACTTACAAAAAACCCCACCACAACATACACGCCACTACCTATAATAGTCGCAAGATAAGGATTCATCTCTAACGCGCGATGCAAAGCACTCATACTGCCAAGCTGGGCGATATAAGCTAACCCCATAGCAAACCCAAAGCGGGGCAAATCCTTTTTATGCGAAGCAGGGGAAGCAAAAGTATAGCGTTTATTTAATAAGTAAGAGACAATAAAGCCAACACCATAACCCACAATATTTGCTAGTTCAGGCATTAGCCCACCCCACATAAGAGCAAATATCACACCATAGCCCACAAGGGTATTTACCACCCCCACAGCAAGATATTTTATGCTTTTTTGATATATGTCTTTGATTGTATCCATTCCACTATTCCGCCCATTGTGTAGTTCTAATCGTGTAATTTTAAGCACATATAATGGGCGAATTGTGCCACAATGGATTTAACAGCACACTATGAGAAACTAACGCACACGCATTACATAAAAATGCAAAGGCAGACCATATATATTTTGCCCTAGAATCATATCGTTATCTTTTGTGATTCCAAACCAAACAAATGCGTTTTTCAAAAAGGATTTAAGCCCTAGAAGTGGCACATTATAGCCATAGTCTGCGACAAACAATAGCTCATATTGCTGGGTTAAACTATCTATATTTAGAATCTCAGCAGAAAAAGGTGTGATAATGACAATATCTCCACTTCTTTTTGGCACAATCTCATTGTTTTTAAATACACTCCATTGAGCCTTTGTATTTTCCTCTCGGTAGAATCGCTCATCTACCGCCCTATCACTCATTAAGTCAAAATCCTCTGCCTTATAGTGCAAAAGCCACGCACCAAAGCTATGGTACACCTCCACATTACTTGCCCTATCCACTCCTTCAAGGTAGATTCTTGTGTGTGGATTTTCCTGTGTGTATTGACTAACAAAACCAAGTGTTGATTGAAAATTCACTGGCACAAACTTATAGTGAGCAAAATAATATATAAACATAAAAAGAGTGTTGCTTATAAAAATAATGCTAATAAACCACAAAAACACTTTCCCAACTCTATGCCATCGCCACTTTCCAAGAAAATAGCCAATGACAACAAGAGCAAAAATATATGCTAGCAGTGGATAATGCAAACTGCCTAGCCTTAGCACAATATATTCAAGTAACAAAATGGCACTTGCGACTACACTACTATCTAGCAGGGGATTAAATGCTGATTTTTTCACAAATACCATATAGATTCTATGCAGCAATCCCACAAACACCACGCCATACAAAAAAGGCTCATTCAAAAAGCCTGAAAAAAGCGTTTTTCCAATCATCAATAGGGCATTATAGGGCGTTTCCCCATAGAATCCATCGCCTTGCTTATTGAGCAAAACCACATAATAATACACCACAAGCCACACTATGGAGCTTAAAAGCAAAACTAGGTTAAAGATTCTAATTTGAACGCTAAAATTTCTATACCCACATACCAACATCACAAAGGCAAAAGCTCCTATCATAGCAAACGCAGTCTCTTTATAATACAACGCAATATTAGCACTTATAATGCCACATATAAGGGCAAAAATTGCTTGTTTATGCTTCAAAACATACGCATAGCACATCAAAAATATACTCAAAAATACAAACTCCATACGCTCTGGCACAAATAGCCTAAGCCACGAAGTGCTAAAGGCTGGAGATACTAGCAAAAGGAATAAAACAAAGTAGATGAGATTTATTTTAACGGATAGAGAATGATTTAACGGGGGGGGGGTAGAAACTGGTGAAGCAAGAGATTCGCTATAAGCAATCTCTTGTAAAAATACCCTTAAAGCATATTGCAAACACAAAACAACCACAAACACACACAACGCATTAAACATATAAAACACACTTGCCTTAACGCCAAAAACTGCTGATAAAATATTTAACTCCTGCCCATCAAGTGGGAAAAATCTCCCAATATCTGGAATAATAAACAAAGGAATATCTTTCCCAACAAAAAGCGTTGATAGCAATGTGTGATCATCAATCACGCTAAAATCAGCATTATACGCCACCAAAAAAGCATACACACATACAAAGCCCCAAAATAGCATACTCACACTTTTTTGTGTCAAAATTTTACTCATTTTTACTCCTTTATTTTAGATTTAATTCTTTTAAGCTATTCGTTTGGGGGAGCTTATTTTGCTACAAAAGATTTAACTCCATAATAATGAGCGTAAGTTGTGTTTGGACATACGCTTGGATATTCTCCCGGATTCCCCCAATCACCATATTTACGATAAAAAGACTGAAATGTTTTAGCACTCACCACAATCTCTTCCTTGCCCTGCATTTTTTGCTCCTGTATAGAATCTAGCATTCTCTCCCACTTTAGCCGCCCATCAATATATGCACTCAACACAAACAAGCCATATCCACATAAAAGGGCAAAAATCCACTTATTACATTTCTTAGCTCTACTCTCATTCATCGCACTCCAATGCTGATATACAAATGCCACCATTATTGCAGTGATTAAAATAAACATAAGCCCTGCCCTATCGGGAATCCCCACCTGTATCGTTGTGCCAACAAACACACAAAACAACACAAAAAGCAATAAGATTTTTATAAACAGCCTCTTCATAGATTCATTATGTTCTCTACGATAAAACCACACCGCCGCTAACAATAAAACAAAAAGCACAGAAAAATACAACAACCCACCATAATTCTCTTTAAAATCGGATAAAAATCTTTTATGATTCTTAACAACAACACTTATAGCAATGACACACAGCAATACACCTATACCCCATAGTTTCTTACTCTTAAAATAGCTACAATTCAAAACAAACAATAATGATGGAATAATAAAGAAAAGCAAAGAAGCGGTTGTAAACCCTGCATATCTATCATTTACAAGTCGCAACTTCTCTTCCAAGCTCATAGCCCAAATATCGCTTAAGGTATAGAATCCACCCCAAGATTTAAACAATGCTGCCCTTTTTGCGTGTCCGGGACTAAGTAGCACACATAAACTTAAGCTCATTTATGCGAGATTTTCTACGCTTTTTTTGAGCTCCCCAAAGCTATTTTGGATAGATAAAGATATGCCATGCACATTTTGAGAGGTTGTGAGATTATGTTTGGCAAAATCTAGGATTTTTTTCATATCTTCGTTGATGATTGTGAGATCTTTGCTCATCACATCGCTATGATCGATAAGCTTTTGGGTAGTTTCAAAGCTTTCATTAAAGATATCCTCAAAAGTATCAATCTTGGTGTTTACATCGTTGGTGCGTGAAAGCAGACTTTCTACATTTTCTTTATTTTCTATGATGATTTGTTTGCTTTCATTGACATCTTGAGTCATTGCTTTGACATTACTATCGATTTCACCAAGGCTATGTTGGGTATTTTCTGCTAGTTTTCTTACTTCATCAGCTACCACAGCAAAGCCTCTTCCATGCTCTCCCGCTCTTGCAGCCTCAATAGCGGCATTAAGCGCTAAAAGATTTGTTTGATCAGCAATAGAGCGCACGGTTTCAACGATATTGATAATTGTATTGGTATTGTTTTCTAGAGATTCAAAGTGCGAGATGAGATTGGCATTTTGGCTAAAGATATTTTCTACCAAATTATATACATCTTTAAGGAGTGCTCTAATTTCTTGCATAGCAGCAAACATCGATTCTTGCTCGGATTTGGTTTGCAAAATTTCTTCGTTAAAAGTTTGCAAAAGCGTGCTTGTAGAAACTGCTTTTGTGTTTGTGGATTCTACGATAGCATTCATATCTTGTGAGAGGCTTTCAAGAGAATCTACGATATTGCCAAGTCCGTTGATATCTGTTTGACCACTTTTGACTTTTTCATGTATAGTTTTTACTACGGCTTGTATACGCGCCTTAAAATCATCGATAAGTGCGAGAATCTTACCATTTTCTGTGCTATATGAAGTATTGACCTTGATTTTTGAAGCTAGTGTGATAGATTTTAATTCCTTAGCAATGATTTTTGTCATATTCACACCCCAAGTCTTTTCATCGATATCGTGTATGATAAGTGCGACCACGATGACAAATTGCACAATTTGCCCTATGAGATTCTCAGTAAAGAGCAAGGCATTGGTTGCGAGTATGATGATACCTAGAATGTGAATAATTCGCATACGAAAATAGAGTGATTTAAACATGATAATATCCTTTTTAAAAAAGTGCGTAATTCTAGCGTTAGAATCTTAATGTAAGTGCATAAAATCTAATGGTTTTTCTTTTTACTCTTTAGACAGGGAATATTGTGATAGAGAAACCAAGTAGGATTATTAATACACCAGATTCCAAACGCACATCAGAAATAAAATTGCTTAAGACATAAAAACCCTCGCTTAGTCTCGCACGCAAGAATCCTTCCCCTTTACGCGAAACCCTCCTTGCATACACTATATCCGCTTCATCATTACACCATTTATCAAACATCTCAACAATCATCAAAGGCGGATCTTGTAAATCCGCATCAATAATCACTACACAATCCCCACTGCTTGTTTGTAGCCCCGCATACATCGCCGCTTCCTTACCAAAATTACGCGAAAAATCAACAATAGAGATTGAAATTTTAACTGGGGGGGGGGCAAATGATGATAAGATTTGATTTTCTAAATTTCGCAGTGTCAAAAGTGTTTCATCTTTGCTTCCATCATTGACAAAGACGAGTTCAAAATTTGTATGGGCGTGATGGCAAACTATGGCGGTAAATACTTCTAGCATACTTGTATAAAATGCCATAATATTTTTAGCCTCATTGTAGCAAGGCACGACAACTGAAAGCTTTGCCATTCACACCCTTTAATCTTAAAAAATCATTAAGGCGGGATTATACTTTAAATACCTTTAAGGAAAGTTTATTGCTTTTTATGGAATCTAAAATCTAATCCTTGTCATACTGAGCCTTTAGGCGAAGTATCTAATGTAGAATCTAAACAAGATTTTTCGCCTTTTTTTCAAAGGCTCAAAATGACAAGATTCTAGATTCTAAAAACTCCAAAACGCCCTAAAATTACACCCTAAACTCCGCACCCCCACCCAAATGATTGAGAATTTAGCACATTTCAAAACGCCCTGCGGAAGTATCTTTGAGATAAAATCGTGGTTTTTGCGTTAGCCGGGTTTGACTTCGTCTGCACCAAATGAGCCAACAAGAAGCTTACTAGAAGTAAGTGCTGCAGTTGGCGAATGCAGAATCCGCGATTTTAGCCACTCGTGCAAAGCACTAGTCCAAACCTGCAAAAGAGACAACGCAGAATCTAGAACTTACACAATCTCTTCAACAAAATATCGCGGTCGCCGCTTAGATTCTGCATAAATCTTGCCGACATACTCGCCAATAATCCCAAGACTTAAAAGCTGAATCCCACTAAAAAAGCATAAGGGAATAATCGTAGAAGCCCAGCCATACACCACACCATCGGTAAAAAGCTTCACAAAAAGAGCGTAACAACCAAGCGTAATGGAAAGTATAAAAAACACAATGCCTAGCACACTCACAAGCCTTAAAGGCACGACACTAAAGCTTGTTATGCCATTCCACGCGAAAGATAGCATTTTGCCTAAAGGATACTTTGACTCCCCAGCAAAACGCTCTAGCCTATCATACTCTACTACTGCCGTTTGAAAGCCTAGCAAAGGCACAATACCACGCAAAAATAGATTTACTTCACTAAATCTCAAAAGTGCTTGAATAGCCCTATTTGAGAGTAATCTATAATCAGCGTGATTATAAGTGATTTTTACGCCCATAATCTCCATAAGTCTATAAAAACCAATTGCGGTATGCTTTTTAAAAAAGCTATCTTTCTGCCGCGATTTTCTTACGCCTAAAATGACTTCAGCCCCCATTTTCGCCTTTGCTACAAACTCATCAAATACACTAATATCATCTTGCAAATCACAATCTATACTGATAGCACAATCGCATTTATCCGCCACATATTCTAGCCCTGCTAAAAGGGCGTTTTGATGTCCGCAGTTGCGTGAGAGTTTTAAGGCTTTAGTAGTAATTCTCTGCTTAGAATCCGTGCTTTTGGATTCTGTGTTTTTAGAATCTATACTTAAAGAGCATAAAATATCCCAAGTCCTATCCCTACTCCCATCATCAACAAAGCACAAAAAGCTATTGCGTGAAATCTCGCCTTTATCCATAAGGGCGTGAAGCACCTTACATAATTCTTTGTGCGTATGCTCTAGCACCGCCTCTTCATTGTGAGCGGGGATTACAATGCAAAGCTTCATCGCTCTGCCTTGTGGAAAATCTGCGTCGTCTTCTTTGCAAGTAAGGTATTAATTATACTTTTAACGGGGGGGGGGGGCAATATAAACTCAACAGCTTATTCTCATATCCTCGCATTTTAAGCCTTTTGTTAAAATTGATATTCTTTGTTAAAGCCCAAGATTTTAGAACATTTTGACTTACATATTTCTTAGATTCCACTTACACAAGCCACACATAATAAACCAAACTCACCACAAACCCTACGCAAAATCCCTAAAGAGTTTGCCCACATCAACGCCACATATCACTTTATCCGCACATCTATCATAAATCCCCTTTGCACCATTTACCAAATCATCGCTTGAAATGCCGTGGCTTATGGAAATCTTTGCTTCTAAATATGCGCTTAAGTTATCAAAAATCTTTAGAAACTCGCCATACACGCCATTAAACTCATCTCCATTATAAGTCTGCATTAGGCTTTCACTATCAGCGGTATAGCAAAAATGCTCTATCTTATAGCGATTGCTAAACTCATTTTGCGTAAAATAGCTTATATCTTCTTGTATATTTGGCGGCACAATGGCTAGAATCTTCTCATTCACCGCCTCTTCTTCTATCTTTTTGATAAACTCATCAAGCCCCTTCACACTTCGCTTAATAGGCGAGATAATATCACGCGTTAGAATCTCTGGCAAATCGTGGAATAATCCGCACAAAAAGTGATTAATCCGCATTTGCTTGCAACAGCCTATATCAAAGCTTACCAAATACGCACTCAACGCCACAATAAGCGTATGCCCTAGCACAGAAGTCGCTGGGATTCTAGGCGTTTGACTCCATCGCTTTTGGAATCTTAACTGTCCAAACATCGTTACAAGCTCTCTTACATTTTCATAAAGCATAATCTGCTGCATACCCGCTAGATGATAATGCTCCTCTACTTGCTTGTTAATGATATTGCGGATATTTTGGACATCATACATATAGGGATTAAAATGATAAATAATATCAAACTCCCATTTAGACGCATAGTAGTGAGAAGCTTTTAGAATCTGCCCTTCAATATTGCTTTTATTACTTGTGAGATATTCTCTCATTTGTGGGAAAAACTCATACATACCCAGTTCAGATTCTAGCTGATTGCAGACAAAATTCACAAGCTCCTTATTGTGATGGGCTTGGAGCTTATGAAACACAGGGGGTTTAATGTCCGTTAGCACAATGCGTTCAAAAAACTCAAAGCAAAACTGCAAAATCAACGCTTCCCAATCTATACGCACCCCACACACATACTCTTCATACTTTGCCAAAAGATAAGCAATAACGATTTTATGGGCTTGTTTATCAAGCTCTACAAACTCCACAGGCGTGGCGTGGTCATTCCATCGGCGGATACTTGCTGCGACAAAAATCTTTTTTAATAGCTCCGGGCTTAATCTTGGGGGCTTTGGCATATCACAAGACATAAACGCTCCTTAATTTTTAGAATCTAGCCTATTTAGAATCACTAGATTCTATACTATTTTCTGTAAATCCCACACAAAATGGCATTAAAAATGCTTGATAAACCCAAAAAATTAAGGAGTCTTGTATGAGTCTTAAAAACAATATCAAAGTGGTAATTTGTGTATTGATGATGAGCCTAGCTTTGAGTGCATGTAGTAGCAAAAAGCAGCCGGTAGGGAACTTTCAAAGTGTGGAATGCCGCACGATCTGCACGAATGGAGTTTGCACACAGCAATGTGTTGGTGCTAGTGGGGATTATTACGCAAAATAATTATGCTAAAAACCTTGCATAATCTCATTTTTAGACGCTTTATTTATGTCTATGATGCGGGATATTTTGGACTTATTTATTCTATAAAGGCAATGATTGCCCTAAGCATTAGCGGGGCGATTTGCTATGTTTCACTCGGTGCAGATGTGCTTATCTGGGCTGTGATGATGGCAATGTATGTATTTTTTTTGAATGGCTTTAAAAGCAATAAGGATATGGATTGGAAATATCTTGTGCTTTTTGTGAGCTTTGTGTGTGGGCTTATACCCATTTTTGGCATACTAGATGAGAGCTTGTGGCTGATTCTGCTTTCTTCCTTTCTTGCCTTTAGCATAGGAGTAAGTGAAGTCTATGATAGCGACTTGCCAAAAGTGCTGAATCTTGTTTTAGTCAGTGCGTTAGTGGCGGTTATCTATGTAAGCTCACACCCAAATGTGCCTTTGTGGCACAGCATTTTAGCGGCTTTCATCGGCGGAAGCGTGAGTATATTTGTGAGACTTTTTGTGTCTTTTGGGGAGTATGGACGCTTTATTCAAGTGCAGTTTGCCCTTATCCTTATCTACTTATCAAGTATGAGTAAGTCGCTTGGGAGCAAGGACTATGCGTTGTTTCAATCCACTTTTACTCATCACTTCCCCCTGCTGAAAAGTAAGCTCACCTCACAATCAGCCAAAATCAAAGACACCCATTCTATCAAAAATCACAAACGCGCCCTATTTTATCTCTACAAGCTTGAATCTATCTGCTACACGCTTGATATACTACACGATTATTTTAAGATTCACAATTCTGTCCTGCTTCAATCTTTGCGTGATGAGATTACACAGAATCTAGGGGAGCTTAAGCTTATCTTTTTTGGGAAAAAGCCAAATATCAGCAAAACTTCATTCCTTGAAGCCCACAAGGTGATACAAGATTCTCATTTTCTTAACGCACTAAAGATTTTTTACTCAAAGATAGAATCTTTCACACGCCTTTCATCGCTGCAATCTCAAGCCTTTGTAGAAAATCCCAAAGCAAAAACGCTAAAAAGTATGTATAAAGAGCTTAAGGCAAATCCACTGCCATTTTTCTATGGCATTACTTATGCAAGTGCGATGAGTATTGCGATGTTTATCGCACAATTTTTTCATATCAATCACGGGGCTTGGATTGCCCTTGGGGTGATGACTATGATGAATCAAAATATAGATATGATTAAAACTCTAGGCAAAGATTCTATCCTTGGGAGTTTTATGGGGCTTGTGCTGGGGGTAATTCTAGTGCTTTTTGGGTTTGGGCATACTTGGCTCTATGTGATTTTTATACTCAATCTTTTTTTGGTGATTTATTTTAAATCCTATCCTTTTATGCTTTGGTCTTTGGTGCTTATGCTTGAGCTTGTGCTGATGTTTGCTTTTGTAGATGATAATTTTATTGAGCTTATTTTGTATCGGTTTGGCGATATTTTATTTGGATTTCTTATCGCCTTTTTGACTGCTAAAATTATCTATCCGCGATATAGCGCTGATGAGTTTATCCCTAAGCTCAAAAGCACCCTACAAATCCTAGCCACACTCACACTTGATTTAGAGCAGGATAAGCAGCACATTTTGCAGGAACAAAATCAGCTTATACGCAGTTTTGATGATCTTTCACTCCTTATTCATAAAAATAAAGATAATAACAAACGCTATCCTGCCACCATTTTACAGCAATTTGATAGCTTACAAGAGCATTTTTTGAATCTTAAAAATCTTAGCATTATTTTGTGCGAGAAGATTCAGGCTACACCGCAGGAAAACACCCTACTTCTAAAAAATGACTTAAAAGCCCTGCGTGTGCGGTATGAAATGCTTTGTGCCTTGCTAGATTCTAAGCCATATTATTTTAGCACTGATGAAGATGAGCGATTTTTACTAAAAGATACACAGGTTTATCCTACAATTTTAGCCATTTTTGAATCCCAAAATCACATCTATGAGTTTTTGCATATCGTGGTAAAAAAATAATGATTTAAGCCAAACTTCCCTACAATATGCGACATTTTTGACGCAACATTTGCGATACTTACACAAAAGGATTGTTATGAAAAGAGCATTAATCACAGGGATTACAGGGCAAGATGGAGCATACTTAGCAGAGTTTTTACTCAAAAAGGGCTATGAGGTGCACGGCATCAAACGCCGAAGCTCACTTTTTAACACTGATAGGATAGATCACCTTTACCAAGACCCACACATTGATAATCGTAACTTTTTCTTACACTATGGGGATTTGACAGATTCTATGAATCTTACACGCATTATTGCTGACACAAAACCTGATGAGATTTATAATCTCGCGGCAATGAGCCATGTAGCCGTAAGCTTTGAAACGCCAGAATACACCGCCAACGCCGATGGCATAGGCACACTTAGAATCTTAGAGGCGGTGAGACTACTTGGACTAGCAGAAAAAAGCAAAATCTATCAGGCTTCTACAAGTGAGCTTTATGGGCTAGTGCAGGAGATTCCACAAAGTGAGAAAACGCCCTTTTACCCCCGCTCCCCTTATGCGTGTGCGAAGCTCTATGCGTATTGGATAACGGTGAATTACAGAGAGGCATATAATATTTTTGCGAGTAATGGAATCTTATTTAACCACGAAAGCCCCATACGAGGGGAGACTTTTGTAACGCGAAAAATCACTCGTGCGGTAGCAAAAATCGCCCTAGGACTGCAAGATAAGCTCTATTTAGGGAATCTCTCTGCCAAACGCGATTGGGGACACGCTAAAGATTATGTGCGTATGATGTGGCTTATTTTACAAGCGAGTAAGGCTGAAGATTGGGTTATCGCCACAGGCGTTACCACTGAAGTGCGGGACTTTGTCAAAATGGCATTTAATGAGCTAGGCATTGAGATAGAGTTTAGGGGCGAAGGTGTGAATGAAAAGGGCTATATCAAGGCTTGTAATGGGGAGTTTAAGCTAGAGCTTGGCAAAGAAGTAGTGTGTGTAGATGAACGCTACTTCCGCCCAACTGAAGTGGATTTACTCATCGGTGATGCGAGTAAGGCGAGAGAAAAGCTAGGGTGGATTCCAGAATATGACTTAAACGCCCTTGTGAAAGATATGGTGCAGAGTGATTTGAAGCTTATGCAAAAGGATAAATACCTAAAAGATGGCGGTTATAAGATTCTAAGCTATTTTGAGTAACACATACGCAGAGATGGCTAGAATCTAAATAATAGCGACTATACCCACTCTCCGTCATTGCGAGACTTGCCGCAGGGCAAGGCGTGGCAATGAGCAATTTCTAAGTTTGCCTTGCTCTAGCAAATACACCTTTTCACAAAATCGCAGGGCAATGTTTTCATCGTGGGTAATAAGCACCACAGAAGCCCTACTCTCCCCCTGCCACTCACGCAAAAACGCCAATACCTCATCGCATAGCTCATAATCAAGCCCTGATAAACTCTCATCTAAAATTAAGATTCTAGGATTGAGTAACAAAGCACGGATAAGGCAGATTCTCTGTGCCTCCCCACCAGAAATCATCGCTACGCTTTTGCTTAAAATATCTTTAGGCAAACCTAACTTTTGGCATAGCTCAATTATCCGCTTATCTATCTGCTCTTTTCTCTGTCCCGCTCTTAGATACAAAAGCGGCTCTAATATATTCTCATAGCAACTAAATCGCGGATTCAAACTAGAGATAGAATCTTGAAAAAGCATTTGCACTTGTGAGTAAAAACTCCGCCTTTGACTAAGCTCATTAAACTTAAGAGCTTTGCCATTCAAACGCACCTGCCCCACCTGCCCTAACTCATCAAGGCTAGGAGATAAGATTCCACACATTATTTGTGTCAATGTGCTTTTCCCACAGCCGCTACTCCCCATAATCGCATAAGTTTTCCCACTCTCAATTTTCAAAGAAATATGCGACAAAATCCGCTTTTCACTCTTATAAAACACACGATAAGTGCGATGATAAAAGGATATATTTTCTAGCTCTAGCATAGCTCCCCTTGTGGCAAATCTTTGCGATTTTTATGCGATATGCCTTGAGTTAAGATTCTATTCAAGCGTTGTAATGTCGGGCTTTGCGGCGGATTTATAAAATCCCCCTTAGCATTTGCTACACTCACTTTGCTATGCCCTTTAGTCTCATCTCTTTGAATCTTGCCTCTTTCAATGATTCTGCCTTGAGAGATGACACTCACACGCTCCGCATACTCTGCTACCACTTCCAAATCGTGCGTGATAAGCAAAATCCCTAAAGACTTTTGCTTTTGCAAACTTTTTAAGGTGCTTAGAATCTCCTTTGCTTTTCCTTTATCTAAATCACTGCTAGGCTCATCAGCGATGATAAAAGGTGCTTGTGTCAGCAAAGCAAGGGCTATCATCGCCCTTTGTAGCATTCCCCCACTTAGCTCAAAGGGATAAGATTCTAAATAGGCTACATCTAGCCCAGCTTGTGTAAAACACTCTAGGATAAATGCCTTATTATAAGGCTTTTTTAAGGCTTTTAAGCTCTCTTTGCAATGGGCGTGGAGCGTTAGAAGCGGATTAAAGCAAGTCCTAGGATTTTGCATAATGCTTATAAACGCCCTGCCCCGATACGCCACGGGATTTATCGCTGCATTATTAAGACACACTTCGCCGCTTATTTGCGTGAGATTATTAGCCATAAAGCCCTGCAACGCATAGGCAATAAGCGACTTGCCACTGCCACTTCTGCCAAGCAGTGCTACACATTCCCCACGCTTTAGCTCCAAGTCTATGGAGGATAAAAGCGGAGTGCTAGAATCTAGCATTATAGAATCCTGCGTTTTAGAATCTCGCTTAAGATTCAAATCCCCCTTATAATTGTTTTTGGCAATACTCAAATTCACAACACTCAAACTCTGTATATCGCTTATAGCTAGATTCTCCAAATCTTTACCTACGCCTTTTATGTCATCAAGCCCAACCTTCACTCCAAGCCCATCTCTCAAACTCTCCCCCAAAAGATTACACAACGCCACGCTTATAAACAACGCCAATCCCGGATACATAATCAAATGCGGATAATCCCACATATATTCCTTTGCTTCACTTATCATCACACCCCATTCCGCATTTGGTGGTTGCACCCCAAGCCCCAGAAATGATAGCCCCGCAATATGTAGCATAATATGCCCCACATCCATACTTACTAACACAAGGCATTGACTCATAATAGGCGTAAAAAGATGCCGCTTAAAGCGTTGAAATCCACTTGCTCCAAATGTATAAGATAAAAGGATATATTCCTTATTTTTAAGGCTAAAGACAATTCCACGCACGATTCTTGCATACCACGCCCAATGTGTCAAAACAATGGCAAGGATTACATTTTCTAGCCCAGCTCCTAAGATTCCCACCATAAACAGAGAAAGGGCGATTGTGGGCACACTCATAAAAATATCACAAATCCGCATACACACACTATCAATCCACCCACCTAAAAAGCCGCATAATCCCCCTATGCAAATCCCCAAAGCCATAATCCAAGCTAAAATCACAAAGGTGCTGCCAAGTGAGATTCTAGCGCCATACAATAGCCTAGAGCATATATCTCTGCCCAAATAATCCGTGCCTAAAATATGCTCCACACTACTTGCAAGAAGTCTTGCATCAAGATTTTGCATATCAGGCGGATAGGGGGCGATAAATGGGGCAAAAACTGCCACAGTACATAAAATCATCACTCCACACAAAGCTATTTTTCCATACAAATCCATTTTGCCAACAAGGCTTAGCCCCCTTAGAGAATCTACTCTCATAGAATCTTGCCCTTTTGCTTCTGCATAGTCGCCCTAACGCGTGGGTCAAGCACTCCATAGAGAATATCCACTATCGCATTACACAGCACAAAGCACACACACATCACCACGATAAAGCACTCAATCACCGGATAATCGTGATTAGCAATGCCCTGAATGCTATACAACCCAATGCCGGGCAACGCAAACACGCACTCAATCACAATTGCCCCGCCAATCAGCTCCCCTATGTGCATACCCATTGCCGTAAGAATAGGTAAAAACGCATTGTAAAAAATATGCACGATATGCAATCTCACACCGCGAATATTCCGCATTTTAGCATACACGATATACCGCTCTTTCTGCACTTCTAGCATATTTGCACGGATGAGCCTAGCATTAATACACATAGACATCAAGGCTATACTCATGCTAGGCAAAATAAAGCTTTTGCCCCCCTCCATTCCCACAGCTGGAAGCCACCCAAGATAAACGCTAAAAAACAGCACAAGCAAAAAGGCAAGCCAAAAGTTTGGCATACTCACACCCACAAAGCAAAAAATCCTTATCACAGAATCTAATAACCTATTATGATAATACGCACTTAAAATCCCAAGCAGCAAGGAACAAACAAAGCTTAACACAAACCCACAACACACAAGCATTAAAGTCGTAGGCAAAAAATGTAAAAAATCTTCACTCACACTTCTACCTGTCATATATGAAGTGCCAAAATCAAGCCTTATAGCATCTTTAAGCCACAAGGCATATTGTGTCAAAAGCGATTTATCTAAGCCAAACTCCGCCCTTAGCTCATTTACTAGCTCGGGCGTAGCGGGGAGATTTGATTGTAAAATATAGCTCATCACTGGATCGCTCCCGCCCAAACGCAACAAGCAAAATGCAATAAATGAGCTTATAAGCACAGTGGGGATAATCCACAAAATTCTAGAAATAAATATTGACTTCACGCTTTTTTCTCACTTTTTTTTTACAGAGCCTTTTTATACAGCCACGCACAGCTTGTTTTACCCTGAATCTTACTCATACATTTCCCAAAATGGCACTTCATAGCCCACCACACCCATTTGTATGCCTTTAATCTTTTTATGCGCGATGGCTTTATTTTTTTGTAATGTAAGCGGGAGATACACGCCACTCTCTTCAAGTATATTTAATACTTTGCTTAGCTTACTTTTAAAATCTTTAGATTCTGTATTTGTAGCAATCACATCACGCAAAGCCTTTTCAAGCAAAGGCTTATTCTCTAGCCCCGATTGTGCGGAAAAATCAATATGCCCGGGCATAAGCATAGAATGCAACACACTCAAAGGCTCATAGGGTGCGCCCCAAGTCTCGCTAAAGGCTAAATCAAACTGCCCTTTGAGCAAACGATTTTGATACATACTTGACTCACTTGCCTTAAGCCGCACTTTTATTCCTGCTTTTTGTAAATCACTTTGGACTATTTCAGCCATCATTTTATGGGCTGGATTATCCCCACTAAATAGAATCTCAATCCCTTTTTGAGTGAGATTTTCTAGCGCGGCAGGATTCACGCCACTTGGTATATTTTCTTTATTCAAAAGTGAAAGCACAAAGGCTTTAGAATCCGCCCCATTACCCTGCCCTGTCTTGTTAGCCTGATACTCACAGCTCATAAAACACTCCGCCACTTCTTGCAGCCCCCCATAAACCGCTAAAACAAGCTTTTGCTTATCAATCATAGAGCCTAAGCCTTTGCGTAATTTTTGATTCAGCGTAAAATCCCCAAGCCTGAGATTATGTGAGCTAGAGTTAAATACAAGGCTTGTAGTAGATAGGGGCAAACTCATATAAGTGGCAAACTTTTTGTCATTTTGCATGCTTTTAAATATTTCAAGCGGAATTTGATCATTACCATAAATCAAGTCAATCTGCCCACTTTTAAGGGCGGCAAGTTTGGCATTTGGATCAAAAATAACCTTTAAAACTATCTCATCATAGTAGATTCCATTATATCGCTCCGAGTCCCAATAATGCGGATTTTTCTGCAAGGTATCGCTAATGCCAAGCTTTGAATCTACTAGCATATACGCACCTGTGCCGATGGGCTTTGGATTATATTTAATTAAATCTAAATCTTTTGGAAAAGCACTTGGGGCTAGGAATCTAAATGGACGCACCACGGCTAGTTCATTAAGTGTTGGACTATATGGGGCTTTTAGGGTAAGTTTTATGCTGTAATCATCAAGCTTTTTTACAGATTCAATATGCCCAACCAAACCACTCCAAGAATGACGCACTTTATTTTTAAGGACAGAATTAAAATTGATAAGCACTGCATCGGCATTAAACACCTCTCCATTTGAAAATTTCACCCCCTTACGCAAGATGAAAGTATAAGATAACCCATCTTTGCTTATCTGCCAAGAAGTGGCTAAATGCGGGATAATCCTGCCATTTTTATCCGCACTCACTAAACCTTCATAAATGCTATTTTGAGCAAACATCGCATTGCCCTGATAGCCTTGTGGATTCATCACGCCAATATTACTTGAAACCGCCATAATCAAGGTATTTTTGCCATACAATGTCCCAAATGTGAAACTCATCAAAAATAGAATCTTTACCATATAACCCCGCATACACACTCCATAGATTGAAATTCATAAGAAATTCTATTGTATCATATTTAACGCATAAAAAAATGAAGGAAGTAATACTAAATTAATTAAATTAATATAGAACACTTCATCAGCAGCTTACAAGCCGACACTTACAAAAAAACCTTTTATTATTCTTTTGTAGCTAAAATTGCTGGAAATTTTAGCTACAAAGGCTC
>NZ_DS990391.1:0-49930 GCF_000155475.1 Helicobacter cinaedi CCUG 18818 = ATCC BAA-847
TAATAAGGTCTAAAGTCTTTTTTGCTTAGTGCAGATTCTATGCTTGTTTCATATTTTATTCTACCAAAGTCTGCGCTATAATTACCTCTACTTTAGGTGCATTCATACCTACAAATTGAATATGGGGAGAATTAATTTCTCTATCTTGTAAATGAACTTCTAAAATGCCCTCTACCCCCTCTTGTAAAAGCCTTATTTGTAAAATTTTTAAAAGCTCATTAATATCTTCCTTATCCATACTTAAGGCTCTTGCCCATATATTCGCTGTTTGCACATAACCTTTTTGTCTAAGATAAGCCAAAATCTCACTTTTTACATTTTTTTCGCCTGTTTGCTTACTTGAACTACCACTTGAACCACTACGTTTAGCATTGACTTGCCCTAAACTCTTTAAAAAATAATTTCTTGCCTTAGGATTCCCTATCAATACAAGAGAAAATTCAAGCTCTCTTAAAAAACTTCTTGATTCTTCACTTCTTGCAGCTTGAAGTATTAGCAAAATCTCTTTATACAAAATTTTAATTCAACAAACTTCATCTAAGTTTTCTTTTATTTGATTTTTGTGATTGAAACATCTTTTTTAACATATTCTTTTCCTTAACAAAGTATGCCTTTTTGTCTTTTAACCCATTTAATTTCATCTTTATAATTTCTCCTCTCCAAAGCATCATTTCCTATTGTTTTTAAAGTGTGATAATAAAGACAATTTGCGGTGGTTGTGCCTATATTAAAGCTAATATCTCTATGCCAATGCCCAAACATAAAATATTTTGGAATCTTATTCTGTTTAAATAAGGTTTGATAGATGATTTCTAACTTATAGGGATTCTTATCCTCTATTTTATGGCTTATATCCATTTGTTCGCCAAGTTTTTTTTAAAAAACTTTGTGGGCAAGTGTGTGTTACACAAAAATCAAGTTTTCCTTTGAAGTTTGAAATATTTTCTAGGGCAGTTTCAAGGTCTTTTTTACTAATTTTTTCATCTTCCCACCAGCTTAAATTTGGTTCTCTTCTATATTTATCAATACTTAAAGCACCACCCATTGTAAAGACAAATTTATTATCAATGTTATAAATTTGCCCTCTTTTCAAATGATAGCATTTGTTTTCTAGGTATTCTCCAACCACGCCACCAAATTTTTTGACCTGTTTTAAAGCCTTTAAATGATTGAAATTGTCGTGGTTTCCATCAATAAAAAGTAAAATGCAGGGAAGTTTTTCTATCCTTTCTTTTAAATTTTCCTCCATTTTTAGAGCATCAATTTGCTTATATTTTCCCTCTAAATCACTCCACAATACTCCAAAATCTCCACATACTATAATAAAATCTTCTTTTATATAATCTTTCACAAAGAAAATTTTATCAATATCAATTCCTGCGTGAGTATCACCAAAAAAGTAGATTGCCATTACTTGTATTCTTTTGATTGTGAAAATTTCTCATTTTCTTTTTCTTTTGATATGGGAATTTGATTTTTCGTTTAAATATTCTTGTGTGTTCTGAGCTTGAGGATTGTTTGAAATTTTTATTTCAAAATATTCCAAAATCTCTTTAAATTTATCTTGACAAGAAAGGCAAGTATCAATTAAAAATCCCTTTGTGTTAGGATATTCTTTCAAACCTCTATAATAAAACAATCTATGCTCCTCATCGATAACAAATGGAATAACATTATTTTTTAAGCATTCTTTAAACATTAAAAGTCTTCCTACTCTACCATTACCATCTTCAAAAGGGTGAATTTTTTCAAAGTGAAAATGAGATTTTATAATTTTTTCTAAATAATTTTCTTTCTTGTAATTTTCAAGCAAAATATTCATTTCCTTTAAAACTTGACTTGGTGGGGTTGTTTAATATCGCCTATAGTTTTTATATCAGTGCAATTTTGTTTTACTAAAAAGTGTAAATTCTTAATAAAATCAATATCTAAATCAATCAAAGCATTTTCTAAAATAAAATCAAAGGCTATAAAATGATTTTTTGCTTCTAAAATATCATTTGTCTTAATAATTTGACTTTCATTTGCTAAAAAAATATCTTTTTCATAAATCAATCTTGTTTGTTCATTTGTGAGTGTGCTTTCCTCAATGTGATTGGAATTATAAGCAAAATGAATTTGTGTATAATGATACAAACCATTTTTATGAGAATTCCTTTTTTCTCTAAGTAAAATTTCAAGGATTTCACTCATCTTTTTCTCCTTGTATGCAATGGAAATTTTTCCATATGGCTTGTCATACTATTAATGTTAGATTCCTTGCTCATTACAATCTCATCTTTAATTTGCGATATATCTACTTCATCGGTTACATTATATACTTTTCCTCTATAAATTCCAAAGCCATTTTGGCTCTTTGTTGCATATAAGATTCTATGGGTTGTAGCCATTCCTCACTTAGATTAAATTCTTTGTGTCTTTTAAAGGTAAAATTGGAGAGTTTTTGGAGATTTGAAATGTGTCGTTCTTGTGCGAAGAGTTTTAGTTGTCTATTAAAATTAAATTCCAAATAACTTTTTTGGCCAAGTAGAACACTATCAATATCTTGTAAATCAGATTTATAAAGTAAATTTAGCATAGAACAACTATTATCAAAGATAGGTGCGGGGCGTAGAATCTCTCCTGTATTGTTATCTACTATCATTCCAAAGTTTCCTAAATGTCTATCAATATTGCAGATTAGTGCATCAAAGAGAAATAAATCCTCTAATTTATTTTTATCATAAATTACTTCAAGTTTATCCACCAAATCAATACCTTTTAGTTTTCTATCTTTTTTTCTAAGAGATAGAAAATTGGCATATAGCCTTCATTTTCATTAGTAAAAATAGAGCAAGTGCTTACAAGTTGATTATGAAACATTTTTAAATCATAATTTATGTATTCAAATTCCATAATTTCAGCTACTTGAGCCATATAATACTCAGTATATGCTTCTTTGCCTCCATATTCTTCATCATCATCTGACTTTTGAGTGCTTCCTTTATAGAGAAAAATTTTATTATTCTCTTTATGCCAACATTTTTTTAGCATTCCATTGGTAGTATATTCAGGCGATGAAGTAATTCCACTAATTTTGCTTATTCCTATACCAAATGCAATTAATTCTAAAGCTTCATTAAAAGCGTGTTGATAGAGATTATAATCTTTCCATTTGTAATCTTTATTTGCGGGAATTATCCAATAAGAATCATTGAGAGACAATCCAAATGACACATCAATATAATCCATAAGTCTTTCTTCGCCCCTGCTATAACTTGCTATAATCTTTTGGACATATTGCCTATGGCTTGGAGCTTTTCTATATTTTATAAAAGATTCTAAAGATTCAGATGGATTATTTATATCCAAATTAATTGGTGCTAAGGAAATATTAAAAAGTTGTATATTTTTAATCATGTCTTTAGAGATTTCAACACCTCTTTCTATGTGCTTTATTGTTTCTACTTCAAACATTTTCTTTATCATTAAAAATTTCTACTTGTGCTTCAAGCTTATAAAGTCTTTTAATGTGGGATTCTGCTACTTCTAGCTTTTCTTTAAATTCTTTTTGTAAGGATTCCAACTCTTTTTTCTGCTCTTTTAGATAAGATTCTAAAAGGGTATTTTGGGAACTTAATTTGAAGTTTATTTCATTGATTTTTTTATTTTCATCATTTAACACTTCTACTTCTTGCTTCATTTGCTCCTTGTCTTTTTCATATCTATTTTCAATCTCACTTAAAGACTTTTGCAAAGCTGCATTTTGAGAGTTAAGCTTTAAATTTTGTTCATTAATCTTTTTATTTTCATTGCTTAGTTCCTCATTGGCACAATCAAGCTCTTTAATCTCTTGCTCATATTCATTATTTACCTTCTCTTGTTCTTTTTGCAAACTTTCAAGCTCTTTAAGCATTGCTGCTTCTTTTTCTTGGAGTTTTACCTCAAAATTTTTTTCTAACTCATATTCATAATTTTGCATTTCATTAATCTTGCTCTGAAGCGTACTTTTAAGTTTGGAGATAGTCTCCTCTCTTTTTTCTACTTCATTATAAACATTTTCGCACTCTACCCTTAACTCTCCTTTTTCTTGGTTAAGACTTATAATTTCTTCTTCCTTACTCCTTAGATTTAAAATATCTTTACTAAAAAGCAGAGAAGCAAAATTAATTGTATCTTCATTCCGATATTTTTGTTGAATATTTTTAAGAGCTTCTAAGATACTTAAGCCATTATGAATATAGTCTTTTAAATCATTATAAGCGTTTTGGGAATCTTTTTCTGCCTTTTCTAGCCTTGATTTGAGCTTTTCTTGTTCTTTTTGTTTATAAAGTTCTATGCTTTTGGCAATAATCTCATTGATCTTTGTTTCTTGTCTCTCTTTTACCTCATTAAAAGATTCCTGTGTCTTATTTTCTGCTTGTTCTTTAGCAAATTCAGAAATATTATAAAGACGCACATTCTTTTCTTGCTCTAATACTTCTTTTGCCTCGTGAGGCTTAAGAGAATTTCTATTATTATTTGCCTCTGCCTTTAGCTCTTGTTTTGCTTGATTTTTTGCCTCATTATTTAACTCTTTTTGCTCTCGCATTTCAGCTTTAATTTCTTTTTTTTCTTCTGCACTCAAATGCCCCCAATAAATAACTTCGTGGATATTTTTATTATTTTCTTCTCCATTATTGTATTGCACACAAAAACTCTCTTCTACGCCATTCTCTTCTAGCTTATTTGCTAAATCAAGTAAAAGTCTTGAAAGGATAAAATTATTATCCTTTGGCACTTCATAATTTTCTAACAAAGTTAAACTCTCTCTCGTATTGCACATATAGGGTTCATCATTATAATAAAATGCACCTTTTTTATGATAGATAAGAGAACAAGAATCCTCATTGACATCTACGAAATTAACCAAAGAAACACTTTTTGTTTCCACAAATAAATCTTTAATAAGCTCTTTAGATTCAGGGTTATTTATGTGTCTTAAATCAATCGTTAGCTTCATAAATTCGTGGTCGTGTATCTCTTTAAGATTCTTAGATTTTAGCAAGTTAATGGTTTTAAAATCAAAGGCATTATCCAAGCCTTGCTCTGCTATGGTATTAAGAATAGTAATATCGTGCTTCATCACTTCTTTAAGCTCTGCAATAGAGGAGAAATTTCTGTAAAAATCAATATTGTTTTTTTCTAAAAAATCTATATATTCATTTTCACTTTTGCTCCAAAACTTCTGCAAAGACTCTAAAATGGGTCTTTTTGAAATGTCCTCAACTCTTAATTCATTGAAATCAACTCTTCGTAAAGTTAAATTTAGCATTGTGTTCTCCTTAGTTTATTTTCTATTCTTTGGCTTTAAATCATTCTTAAGACTTAAAGTAGCCGACTTAAATTTCTCTATCCTTTGTTGCTCTTCCTTTTGAATTTTTTTAATAAAATCAATCATCACATCATCTATTTTGTTTGCTCTTAAATAAGAAATATAGTAAGCCTTTTCTTCTTTAGGTATAACAATGGGCGTTAAATTATGTTCAAAGCAAGAATAGGCTATCAAAAGCCTGCCTATTCTCCCATTACCATCACTAAAAGGGTGAATTTTCTCAAAATGAATATGGGATTGCAAAATTGCCTTAATTTTTTCCTCATCATTTTTAGAGTTTTCTAATTTATAATATAGGTTGTCGCACATATCTTTAAGTAATGAGGATACCAAATAGGGTTTAGCTGTTTCAAAATTTGCACCTATAATCGCATTTTCTAAAGTTTTAAATTTCCCAGCTTCTTCGTGTAAATCTTTCATTATAAAAGAATGAAAAAACTTTATAAGTTCTAAGTCAATCTTTGTATTTAATTTAAGTTTTTCTATAAAATAAGGCAAGAGGTATTTATAATTTCTTACTTCATAAAATTCCCTATCTTTTATTGCTCTTGGAATGAAATTATCTAGGATAATAGAGGCTGTTTCATCTTGAGTAAGCGTATTACCTTCTATTGCTGTGCTGTGATGAGCCATTCTTATACACAAATCTAGCATATATTCTTGATTGTCCAATATCATTTAGCCTCCTTATCTTTAAACTTTAAGCGAACATCTCTAGGAGAATATTTTTTAAAGCCTCTTGCTTATTAGATTCTAAATCACAAATTTTATTTAAGAATCTATCTATACTCACACAACGAATTTGGTCGCACAGGATTCTAGACTTTTTGCCCTCTAATTCAAAATTTACTCTAAAAGGAGCATCAAATCCCTTTGAAGTAATAGGCGCGACAAGTCTTGTTTGTAAATAGTTTAATTCATTGGGTGAGATAATCACACAAGGTCTTTTTTTAGAAATTTCCGCTCCTTTTGTAAGATTTAAATCTATCCAAAAAATCTCAAACTGCCTCAATATTACCACTCCCATTCTTTCATATCCTCACAAGCAAAATCTTTTTGCAAAGAGATTGTGTTTTGCTTATCATATTCTTGCTTTGCTCTTTTTCTAAGTATTGCACTATCCCAATTTGAACGATGTGTTTTATTCGGGCTTAATAAAAGCCCATTTTTAAATAATTTTAGGTCAATAACAGCGTCTTCTAAATGAGCTTTTTTTATAAAAACTTTTGGAATACGAATGCCATAAGAATTGCCAATTTTTATTAACTTTGTCATCAAATTTACCCTTTAAAATATAATTACAAAGTAATTATATTGATATATTATGAATAAGTCAATATTGCCGCTCATAATATGTCCCTGTTTCTTTTTGCATTTGAAATATTTGCTTGATTCTGCTCTAAGATAGCAATTCTATATTCCAATTCATCTTTTCTGCTAAAAGTTTGAAACTCAATGTTTGCCTCCTCTATTTGTATAATTTTGTTGTCAATTAATGCAACATATTTCTCTTCATCGGGAGTTTTAAGTTTTTTATTTGCTTCTTTTACATTTATAGGCTGTGATTCTTCGCTCCGATTCTCCTTAGAAATTGTTTTATTTGCTGAATCTGATATTTTAGATTCTTGATTTTTGCCGATACTGATACTCTGTGCATTTTGAGGATTAAATTTCCCTCTCTCGTCTAAAAGCTTTGGATATTGTGGAAGCAAATGTTGAATTTCTTTGCTATCAAGCGTAACTTTTATGCCCTCTTTCTTATTTTGGGCAATTAACTCAAAAATTGCATTAATATTTTTCTCATCAGCCTTTAAAGTATCAAGCAAAATTTTTCTTGAATAGCTACCTAAAGTATTGTTTTTAAGGAAGTTTTCTTTTTGTGTAATTTCACTAATTGTAAGTTTTAGATTCTCGCTATTTTTATGAATAAAACTTGAAGCTTTAGACATTATATTTTTTGTTTTTATTAAAAGTCCATCAAGATTAGGAATAGAATCAAAGATTAAATATCCACTTTGAGCTTTGAAAAACATATTCTCTATTCTTTTCATCAATCATTATCCCTGTATAGATAAAATCGCCACCAAGTTCGTTAAATTTTCCCCTTAAAACAACTTTGATTTTATTTGCCCTAAAAACTTCTATTTCTTTATCGCTAGGATTTTTAAATATTTTTTCAATATTTAAATTAATAGCCTCTCTTAAAGCTTTGTGTTCTTTTTCCTCCTCTTTATTAATAATCTTTTTATGTATTTTTATCCCAAAAGCTTCTATGATATAATTTTCCTTTTCAAATTCCTTGTTATTGACAAACTCTCTTAACACTTCATTTTCGCTTTCTAATCTCTTTTTCTTAGCTTTTAAAATCTCAAGGTTTCGTTCATTTTGCAAAATGCTTCTTTTATACTGCTTATAATATCTTTCTTCTGTCTTTAAAAGTCAGTGATTTTATGCTTCTGCAAAATAAAAGGATTTCCTGTTGCAACTGCTTTCATTTCAGCTACATTTGCAACTTCGGCATCTATTGCTTCAAAAACTCTCTGTCCATCGTTAAAATTTAAAGATTTCAGTTGCACAAGAGGTTTTAGTTTTTGCTCATTAATCTGGAACATTCTCGCATCATAAGTTTGTTCAGTGGCATAACGATAATGAGCTATATTAAATTTTATATTCTCTTCTAAGATTTGATTCTTCGCTTCCAAACTCAAACTCTTTTCTTTCAACTCCTCTAATATTCTTTGCAATTCCTTTTCAAAAAACATATTGCCTTGCCTAATCCCTCTTCCCATTCTTTGCTCTAAATCACAAGGTCTCCACGGATAATCAAGCTCGTATAATGCGATAATTCTTTTTTGCACATTTGTGCCTGTTCCCATTTTTGTAGTTGAACCAATTAAAACCCTTATTGCACCCTCATTCATTTTCATAAAAAGTTCTTGTTTTTGATTGTCGGTCTTTGCATCGCCTATAAAAGCAATTTGCTCCTGTGGGATTCCAGACTTAACAAGTTTTTTAAGTATATCCCCATAAACATCAAATTTTTCTACTTGCAATACCATTAAGTCTTCTATGCTATATCGTTTCTTAATCCCATTACTTTCTGCCTCTAATGGCTCATCAAAGTTTTTAAGCAAAGCATAGAAATTTTCCTCATTTTTTTCATCATAGAGCAACACTAAATTCATTTCTCTAGCTACATCTTCAATACTTTTATATTCTATTTTATCTTCAGCATAAACATCAATTTTTTTGAGAGTGTTGCTTACTCACGCCCATATCACAAAAGATAAGTTGTGTGCCATTTTGATAGGTTTCATCTTTGTAGTGAAGCAAGACTTTCTCACACATCTTATTTATCTTAGAATCTCCATAGTCTTGTGCATTTTGGTCTATAAGTCTAAAATCAAGTGCGGCTTTTTAGCATCTGTCGTGCAGGCTAAAACATTGTTTTTTTTGGGTCGTCATTTACATTTTCCATTCTCCATTTAAAATATTTGCATTTGGATAAGCTCTTTTAAATCTTCTCCCCATTGCACACTTAAATGATTTGGAACAAGAATTAAAGCTTTTTTAATCAAGTTCATTCTAATTTGATCCATTACAATGGCGATTCCAGCCAAAGTTTTTCCAGCTCCAACTTGATGGTCTAAAAGTAAAGAATTTTTAAAAATCGCTTTAAAAGCAGCATTCTTTTGATGCGTCATTAAAGTAATCTCTTTATTTAAGTGCGGAGTTTCCAAGAAGTTTCCATAATTAAATCTTTTATGGGTAAAAACATTAATTGTTTCATTATAGATTTTTTCTATTGTCTCTCTTCTTTCCTTACTAGAAAAACAAAAATTAGAAAAAGATTCTTTTAGAATCTCCGCTTTTTCTAGGGCAATTTTTGTGGAAATACTCTCGCTTACTTTAATTTTTTTATCTTTCTCGTGTGGGTGAGGCTCAAAATGATAAACCTCAAGACTTTTGCCATTCAATACATTTTCAATAAAAGATTCTTTTGCAAACATTGTGCTTGTATCTTCTCTCAAAATTTCTAAGTTTAGCCCAACTTCATTAAAATCATAATCGGAAGCTTCAACTTCTTTTAAAACTATTTCGCCATCATTAAAATCCTCTCTTAAAATTTTAAATTTCTCTAAAGAATATGCTCCATTTAAAAAACTAACCTTTACAATAGCTTTAGTTGGGTCGTTAAAAAAGCTTTCTTTAATAAAATCCTCATAGTATTTTATTGGCACAAATTTAGCACCAAAAGAAGTTTCTATATCCTCATAATACAAATATGAATGGAAAGCTTCTTTCAAAGCTAAGGCTGTTTGGTTTAAATCTAAATGAGGCTTTGGAAAACCTATAAAAGTTCCCTCTTGTTTTTGCTTAATTAAACTTTGCACTCTTTCATATTTTGCTTTTACATTTCCGCTTAAAAATTCACCTGCTAATTGATAAAAAACATCATCTTGTGGGTCTCTATCTATCCTATAAAAAATTAATTGTTTCTCGCATAAATCCTGCAATATTTTATTAAGTGGTGTATTTGGTTTATAGCTTTGCAAGGTTTTCTCATCAATAAAACCTTTTTCATTGATAGTTTTTTGTAAAGCTTCTTCATTTGAATTGGCTAGGCTTTTTTGTAAAGGCTTATAAACTCTCATCTTTAATATAGAATATAGTTCATAATTTCCCTTATCGTTTTTTTATTTCTGTTGCAAGAATACTAAATCGCGTAAGCTTATCCAAATTTAAAATATTTTGTAAATTATGTTGCAAAACTATCCCTTGTTTATCTGTCTTGTTCCTATTGTTTTGATGAAAAGATTTGATATTCGCAAGATGTAAAATTTCACTTCTTAACTCTCTTAATCTTTCTTTTTGTTTCAAAATAATTGCATTGCTCTTTTCATTGTCTAAATAATGTTTTTCATTTTTTAAATTTTCATTAAGCAAGTCTCTAAAATCTATGATTTTTTTAGCAATTTGCACTTCATCTCTATTTAAAAAGCTTTTATATTGAAAATTCTTTTTATCTATTTTAAGAATATGTGCCTTTGGCACTAAATCCATTTTACTTATATCTAAACTATCACTAAAGTAAGCTTCTTCACAACTTGAATACTCACCTTTTATATAAATTTTATTATCCATAAAAAAGAGATTCCCAACTCCTAAACTATTAACTTTAATTGCTTCTTCATTACTTAAAAGAGAGAAATCAATTAAATTTAATTCCTTTTCAAATGGGTTTAGCGCAATTATTTAACACTATGGCTAAAAGAAAAGATTTGATTTTTCAAGTGCTTACTAAAAGAGCGGATAAAATGTATCATTTTATTGATAATTGTATATTAAAAGCACTTTAAAACCTTGATGATATGCTTCACATTTGGTTTGGAGTAACTGCTGAAAATCAACAATGCGTAGATAAGAGGATTCCTTATCTTATAAATCTAAAAAATATTAGTAGTGCTATTACAATTTTTGTGAGCATTGAGCCTATGTTAGAGAATATGGATTTAAGCGACTATATTGATAAGCTAGATTGGGTAATTGTAGGCGGAGAGAAAATACCAAACAATAAAAAGAAAGCAAGGCAAATAAAATCGGAATGGGTAGATAATATTCACTATCAATGTCAAAAGAATGGAGTACCATTTTTCTTTAAGCAATGGGGTAGTCGCCCTTCATTGAATTTGAATAGTGATATATCCGCAATAGAAACTTGCAAGGAGTTTCCAAATGAATAAGGAATGTGTAACCTATGGAATTAAGGAGAGTGAAATGAATCCAAACAATAAAAGAATAAATGGAATAGCAGTCATTCTAAACGCAGAGGATTATTCAATATTACAAATAAAAGAAAATCCTAAAATGAAGTTTATAGAGAAATACGATGATGGATTAAGCTATAAGGTTTTGCTATTTGATAGCTATGATGATTTGGGAGAGTATTTATTCTTTAGCAACCAATATTCTAAAGCATTTAGTAAAGGAATGGATAACGCAGATAACAAATTATGGATTCTACGCAGAGAAGAAGCAAGACAAATAGATTAAAGAATGAGAGAAAGCCAAAAACAACAAGCGGACAACAATGGGAGTAAGGAGTAATAATGGCAGATTTACTGACTGAACAAAAAAATTAACGCATTGCTAGGCATAACAGATGATGTGCCTGAATCTGATAATGTGGCTGAACAAATAGCTAAACTAATATGAGAGCGTGATAGGCTTAATAATGATATTGTGGATTTGACTTTTAGATTGCAAAAGTTGGGCTATTTATGGACAAGAAGTGAGAGTGAATGCAAGACTATTGATGTTATACAGCCAAGCACACGCTGCATAGTTATGAGTAAGTGAGGAGATAGTTTTGAATTTATCGGCAATATCCATAGAATCTAGAATTGTAAAGGTTAGAAAATGAACAATAAAGAGATAAGAAAATGGTATCCAATATCTAGTGCAAATCTAATTAATGAAGAGGGATTCCCTATATCGTATTATGATTTAACTGAATTTAAAGATGATGATATGATTTATGTGGGTGATGATTTATTCGCGTTTAATAAGCCTTTTGATGATTTACGAGAAATTATAACCTCAATGCGTGCAGATTGTTATGAAAGGGAATTTGAAGTTTTGACTCATCACCCTAAAAGGCTTATAGAGTTTTTAGAATTTTTAAATACGAACCAATATAAATATTTTAGAAATTTAGCAACGAGACATTCTGTTGGTGTTATAACTGCAATGGGAGAATTTTTTGATTCATTGGAAAATATCAAGCTCACTATTCATTATAACAACCAAACATATCATATCACTTTAGGAGAGGCTGCGAAAGGCATTCATTATGACAAAATAAAAGATGTAGATTCTTTAATGTGCCAAACACAAGAGGCAAACCACAAAGCATCTGAAATCCCAACATCTTTTTTAAAAGTTTATAAAAGAAGATGAAATGAAATTGTTTATAAAAAATAGCAATAAAGTTTTGCGTTTGCAGCTTGGACTTTTTAATGGAGAGAATGATTTAAATATATTCTTGAAACATTATGGATTAGCAGAAAATCGTCCATTTTATAGCGAAGATGTTGCACAAGATTATTGCAAGAGAGCTTTAGATTTTGGCTTGATAGCAGAGATTGAAAAAGACAAAGTAAGGAGTAAGGAATGAGTAAGAATATCTTTAACATCAATATAAATATTGCTGGCAAAGAAGTTTTGTTCCAAACTGCTGACAATCAAATCTTCTGCACAAGTTTAGATATAGCGAATGTGTTTGAGAAAAATCACAAAGATGTATTGAGAGCTATCAGAAAATATGAGCAGGAATCCTTTAATGATTTGGATATGAAAATTTTTCATCAGCGTAATTTTGCGCAGACCTATAAAGAGAACAAATAAGAGGATTTAATAAGGAGGTTGAAGGTAGGGTAAGAAAAGACCCTTGTTACAAGCTTACAAGAGATGGTTTTTCATTTTTAGCAATGAGTTTTACATGAGCTAAAGCAAATCGTTGGAAAATAGCTTTTATTAACGCTTTTAATAAATTAGAAGTTGCCTTACGAGAGCAGCAGCGAAATTATGTCTTAGAGGACACAAAAGAGCTTTTTAATCTTAAGCAAAAAAACACCTTGCAGGAGTTATATTTTAGAAGAGGTTAAAACTATGGAGCAAAAAAGAAAATCAAAATGCAATAAAATTGTTGAATACAAAGTTGCAGAAACTTTTTGTAATGGCATTGTTAAGGTTAATAGTGAGGTTATCGTTGAATTTGATAAGCCCACAAGCCAAATAGAAGCACAAAATTTAGGAAAACGCTGATGAAGCAAGAAAAACGAGGAATTTACAATGTAACCTTTAATGACAAAAAGGCTACGCTCATTCTCAAAGATATTGAAGCTATTGAAGATGCTGTGATTGAATATATTGCGATGTATGTGAAAGGATTTCATCTTGAAAGAAGAGATAAGGGCAGAGGTGCGGAACATATCAAGTTACATTTGAAAGGGAATAGCAAGGGCGAAATAAAACTACAAGAACTTTTAGACATAGGACATTCCCTAAGAGAATATTTAAAAAACTTTAGTGAGCCTTTCATTGATGAAAAAGGAAAAGATTTATGAATGGGAGAATAAAGAGGGTATAAGATTTAGGACTATTGTAGATAGGATAAGATGGGCAGGGGCACACATCTACCACCTTCCACCCATCTGATGAATAAATTATATCTTTTTATTCTGATAGAAACTTTAATGAAAGAATGGAATTTAAGAATCCTAAAATCAAAGTTTATTATGAAAATCTGCAATCCCAAGATGCACAGACAAAAGTTTTTAGGAAAAGGAGATGAAAAATGCAGACGATTAAAGAATACTTCACTTTCTACTCAACTATCAAGCCTAAAGGCACTAAATTAAAGAAATTTAGCTTTTTGGACAAGCAAATTAGTTTGATAAATATTTAAAAAATAATAAAAATGAAATCATAAGAAACATTAATTATGCTTTTGTAGAAAGCCAATAGCCTTATTGGCTTAGTGTATTTAGTGAAAGTAATATACATTTTATTCGCATCAACGCTAGAATCTGCAAGGATTATCCAAAAATCTTTGATTCCATTTATGAATATGAAAACTATCTTGCTATTTATGGGACATTTGCAGTTTTAATTGATATAAATTTTCAGGCTGAAAGCTTGGAAGATAGCCGTATATTTTTTAAAGATTTCCTAGAGGATTTAACTTTTAAAATTTATTATGATGAAGCTTTTAGACTGAATTTAGAAAGCTTTGTTGATGAGCAAAACGAAGTTTTAAAATATGTTTATCGCTATGGCTATGATTTTTTACTGCAATGCTTCAAGCTTTTTTATAAAGATACATTTGATGCCTTGAACTATTCTCGTATTATGAAATTTTTGCAGATGAGTGATTTAGAATTTAAAGAGCTTTTCAGGCTATATAAGTCAAAAATTATTTTGGAGAATGAGTAATGAAAGATATTGTTATCAACAATAAAAGCATTCAATTTGAAAAGCAAGGAGAGCAAATCTTCTGCACAAGTTTAGATATAGCGAATGTGTTTGAGAAGAGGCACGCTGATGTATTAGAATTAATTTATGAAAAATTAACAAATGAAGAAATTAAAGATTTTACTGAGCGGAATTTTCCGCTGAGTGAATATAAAGATAGCACAGGTAGAACTTTGCCTTGTTATAAACTCACTCGTGATGGCTTTTCATTTATTGCTATTTATGACAAAAAAGACAAAGATGGAAATGTCATTGAAGAGAGAACACAAGAGGACGCAAAAGCATAAAGGCAACATAGATAACCTTATGTCTAAAGTAGAAAAAGCAAAAGAGCAGCAAAAAGAACAAGAAGCTACTCAAAACTCTACCCAAGGAGACTTTGTGGGTGATAATATCAGCAAGCTAAACCGACCAAGAATGTAGCTTTTTGCCTCGCTTTGCGGGGCTATTGTATTTATTTTCAAAATTATAGTGTTTATAAAATATATTTTTGTAAGTGAATACAACTTTAAGGAGTAGAGTATGACCATTTGGGAAGCTAAAGAAACATTTGAGGAAAAGGGTATAAAGTATAAATTCTATGATTGCTATGCTGGTAATAATGATAAAGAGTTTGTCTTGTTCAATACTGCTGTGTTACTTCCTCAAGGATTAAGTATGAGATATGCCATTTATGCGAGTGATAAGAGTAATTGGCATATTTTAAACCTAGAAAACACAAGAGATGAGTTCTTGGATTTAGTTTTAGAATCTCAACAAGCAAGAGATGAGCATTATGAAAATGAGTGTATTAAATTACATAAAGCTACAAATCAAGATGAGCAATGCCTTATTGATAGTATCGATAAGAATTTAGCAGCTTTACTGCTTGAAAAACAACCATAGATAAAACTACCTTTGGAGTGGATTTGAGAGACTATCTTTTTGAGAAAAATAAGGATAATACATCACCAAACAAAGAACAAGATTCCAATCAACAATTCCAAACCCATAAAGTAAGGCACAGATAAGGGAGATAAAATGGAAGTGAGAGATTATATTGATTTTAGGCTTATGGAAAAAAATTTCAAACAAGACTTACAAAAATTAGGAACACAATATCATAATCATTTTATAGATAGACTAGAAACTCAATTAAAAGAAGCGTTTGAAAAATCCTTTGATACAATTTAAATACAACAGAACAGCAATTTTTAAAAGATATTTATGCCTATGAAAGCAATATTCTTTATTTGCTCCCCGATTATGTAGAACGATATAAAAATTCTTTTAACAATTATTTTCTTTATTCTTTCTCACATATTCCAAGAGATTTTCACTTGGAAGTTGCCCAAAGTAACCCTGCATTTTTTGACAATGTCCCATTCAGTGAAATACTAGAAAAAGTAGAATCTAAATTTATTCATTTAAATAAAGAAGTAACGGAATCTTTTGAAGATAGTGCCTATAAAATTTATGATAAATTAGAAAATGAGGCGATTGAAAAGATAGAGGAATTAGAATCTGCACAACTTGAGAGAAATGCAATAGTGAGAAAGAAGAGATAATGAATAAAGAGTAATCTCAAAAATTATTATATGAAATAGAATCTCTTTGGCGTGAAACTTTTGGACTTAAAGATTTCAACCAAGATTTTATTCCTCACTTAAAAGACGAAGTAAAAGAATATCTAAAAAGGCAGAATAGATTTTATTGATAAAATTAGACCAACATTAGAATAACCAAATCTTGTATTGGATAATCATCAAGGCATTTTATTCATAAAAGAATTTATAGATGAGGATAAAAATCGTTATTTTATGAGTGTTGCAAAAAACTATGATGGAGAATGGATTTATGCAAGTCATACAAGGAGAAAATTTAATAACATTAAAAATGAAATACAAAGGTCAAAAGTCATCTATAATCAAGGATTTCAACGCAGTGAAGTTGCTGGTGCGTCTGATATGTTAGAATCGGGCGGAGAAGTCTCTAAGCCCTCTGACTTGCAGATTAAATACACTGCTAACCAAGACTTTGGCAAAAATCCTCAAAGCATTATATCACAAAACGAAGCCTCTTTAGAATATTCTAATAAATCTCACTTTCGCAACCTCTCTTTAGAGGAGAAACTAGCACATTTAGAAGCCAAACAACAAGAGATTCTAAATCTCCCAAGAGCAAGTGAAATTTCAATCCAAGAGGAAGAAGATACAAAGCATAATAACAAACAAGATGAGGCAAGGCACAATAAAAGGATTAAGAAATGAATACTCTTTTCAATTCAAAAAATAATAATTTTGCAGTGTTGTATAAGGATATTGAAAATATTTTAGAAAAATTTAGAAACTTTTCTAACCAAGAGAGTAAAAACTCTTCTTTGAATTTTTTTAAAAACTTTATTTTTGATACGGCTAGAAAACAAGAATTTTTTACAGAGTTTGGAGAAAAACCTTACTTTGAGGAAATAATAAAAGAATATAATGTGGAGATTGTTTTTAGTTATTTTGAAGATATTAAAAGAATTTCTTTTGTAACTTTAGATGAAAATAAACAAATCAAAGAATCTGATGACTTAGAAGATTTTTTAAGGCAAAACAACTTTGAACAGATTTTTAATGCTTTAAAATCGCAGAATAATACATTAAATTTAGGAGAGAATAATGCAAGAATTGCAGAAATTGATGAAGCAAGAGGAAATACAAGAGAGCCAAATCAACAAATTAAAAGAGAATCTTCACAGACTTACACAAGAAGTGTTGAAAGCGGAGGGCAAAATGACACAGGAGATTTACGCAATAATGGATTTGCCCAAGAAGATTCTACAAAAGAGAATATCTTTAAAGACGCTAGAAAGGATTACGAGAAATTTACTCCCAAAGAGAACATTACAAATGAGCAATCTTTTGGAGAAAATGGACGATTTGAGAGTAGAGATGGGCAAAATGGAGAATATCTTAAGCGAAGCGGAAGTAACGCAAGAGATGATAGGCAAAATAAGCAAGGAGTGGAAAGAAGCGAACGAAAATCTCAAAACACTCAAAGCAGAACAAATGAACGAACCGATGAAGAAATTAAAGAGTTTAGCAACATTTCATCACGAAATAAACCTGTTATCACAGAATCTCAAACTATCACAAGAGCAAGAGAATATCAGCAAAGGGTTAGCACTTTACTGCAATCCCAACTTACAAATGGTATTATTCAAAGAACTTTGGAATCTTTACGCAGTGCAAAAAGAGAACAAAATCCTAGGGAAAGCACAAATAGACTTGAAAAGAAAGCAACACAAAATTATCACACAAATCCTAGATTTAATGGAGGAGAAGCAAGAAGTGCTTTTAGAAATGAAGAACAAGGTGGAGAACTTGAATCTACAAGAGGAGAAAGCGGATTATTTCAACAGCTTGATAGGAACAATATACAGCCAAATGGAGAACAACGGCAAGGAAAGAGAGAATTTGCTTCAAAGTCAAAAGAGATTTCAACTTCCAAGACCGATAGAGGACCATATAGAAACAATAATGCAGGAGACAAGCGAGGAGATTATGCGACAACTAGAGATGATGGACAACAATCAAACGAATTTTCAAGTTCTCAAGTTAAGCAAGTAGGCAAACAAAATAGCGAAACAAATCCTACAAGTAAAGATGAATTTGCCGATAAGCTTTCAGATTCTAAAGACATTAGCGATTTACCTAGCAATGAAATAATCCAAAAAGAATTTAATCAAGCAAATATTCCACAGGAACTTAAAAGAACAAATAATGCTATTTTTAATACAAATTCATCAAAATCTCAAAATTCAAATAATAACAATGGAGCAGAACGAGAAGCTAGAGAGGAAATGGGAAGTGCTGACCAACAAGTCAAGCAAGATTTGGAGTTTAATTTATTTACTGATGATAGAGGGCAAACTTTACACATATTTTGTTTTTTTTTTTTGGGATGGAGAGGATTTTAAACAAAAATTATTTAAAAAAATCTTTAACGCCATTTTTCTCACTTGTAATTTTACCATAAGATTTTTTTGGCTCATGAATCTGTAATCTCATAAATGACAAAATCAATGCCGTAAAACAATGCAAAAAAATCAAAATGAGTTGGAACAAAAATAAATGGTAACAAATTTGGAACAAAAAACTTAAAACAAAAAAAGGCATAAAATTTGTTCCAAAATTTATAGTTTAATTTTAATTATTGTTCTTGTTTATATTTGAAGAAAATAAGAACAAAAAAAGAAAAACCTCATCCGAGGAAAAATACCAAAAATTATTTTTTAGGTATTTTTTTTGTTTTAGAGACTATTCTTAGTCCCTTTTTCTCCATTCGCGATTCTGTAATCGCTTCTGGAGAGCTTTCTTTTCTGCTGGGATACGCTGTAATAAATGTAGCGTGCCCAGCAGAATCACGAGAGGCAACAATCGTTGTCCTTTCATTGCCTCCCTTGATGATCTCTCCGATTTTTGCATTGTTTAGCTTTTTAGCTACATCAACGACAGCGGAGAGATCAATCCCTCTTTGCTCGACACGCTCCCAAAAGTGTCTCGAGCATTTCATAAATATAGGCGACATCTTTTACTCCTTTCACCATACTATCTGTCCCTTAGAGTTTCCACAAAGCTTTCAGCTACATGCCACGCATAGCCAAGTGCCTTGCTTATTCCTTTTTCACCATAATGAATCTCAAAAGAATAGGATTCTATTCTGAGGCTTTTGCTTGTGTGTATATCGCCATATTTGTCAATCCTAGTAAGGATTTGACTAAGGATAAGCTCACAAGCAATTTTATTACTTGGGCGAGTGTAAGTGAAGGTTTCAACCAAAAATGTATTATCATTCTTGGTAAAACCTATGCTCTCATCATAGGAAGCGTTCCATATGTAATCTTTGAGCTTGCTCATGTCTTTAATTTCTTGGTTAATTCTATCGGCAAATCCATCGTTTGCTTCTGCCAAGACTTTGAGTCTTTCGCCTAATTCAACCTTCATTTTGCACTCCTTGTGTTGATATATTAAGATACCTTAGTCCATTCAATGCCTTTAGCATCGACAGACACCTTGAAAAATACCTCTACACTTTCGCGCTCGTATTTTCCGCCTACATAGCGGCTGACTTTTTCCCACTTACTAAAAGTAAGCTCATCTGGGTAAAAATACATACCGCTATGCCCGCAGCCATATACACCATTGCGTTTCCACATATTTTTTGGGTTATACCCATAATATTGCAGAATCGCCGCAAATATTCTATTATAGAATATCTTGCTTTGCACGGCTTGGCTCATTTGCAAGCTCCAGTGGCTTGATTAAAGCCACTTTGGAACAATGCTTTTGCATTGTCTCCTCCTATCTTGCAAACTTTTTCTTTTTCCTGCGTAGTTGAAAATGCAACTGCGCTTCCTAAACCACACAGGAAAAGTCCTATAATTAAAATTTGTTTTATCATTGTTGCCTCCTTTTGGCATTGCCAAAAAAAGACAGCATTTATCGCCCAAAGAGGCAATAAAAATACTGCCTCTTTGGCTTCTCAGTGCTTAACGCACAACTAAAACTACTTCTCCAGCGGACACTTGGAGCAATTATCTTGCTCGCATATACTGCAAGGCAAGATTTGCTCGCCACATGCATGACAAGATTGAGTCTTGAAAATTCTATCAAGCTCAACCTCATCTCCACAATGTGGGCAAAGCTCCCATACGACCTGATCATCTGTCAATACAGAATCAATCAAGTCGCAGAAGGAATATGTCCGCTCCGCAACTTCAACTCCATTAAGGTAGCTCGTGATACGAGCAAACCTTAGCCTTTCGTCCAGCTGATACGCAGCACGCGTATAGCTGTCTTCCTCCTCAGACAACTCGTGGTTGTCTGGGTCTTGGAGTTCCGCAGCAAGCCTTCTGATGTGACTTTTCATCACACCTTTCAGCTTTTTTTCAGCCTCCTGCAGGTCTGAGTGGCTGTTGCAATAGCCGTCAAACAGGCTATTTTGCCATGCCAGTGCAACATAATGTTGCAAATTCTCCCCTGCTTTTTCTACAAGCACATTTTCAACGCGCTTGTAGATATAGGGAAAGTCCGCCGCCGATTCGCAGAAGAAGCATTCCGCATCTTCTACGGTTTCGATGGGATCTTCCCAATCTGGATCGAATTGTTGGCGGACATTATCTGCCATGCAGATAATGTCCTCGTCCCTATCCTCTTTGTTTGCATAAGTCGCGAACAAAGTTGCACTATCAGAGACTTCAACAGCCTCTGAAATGATTCCGTATATGATTTTTTCCATTTTTTCTCCTTTTGTTTTTTCTTTCCTGCAACACTAACCTATAATGTTAGTGTTGTTTTTAAGGGCGGTGTGAGCCCAAAATGTAGCGACTTCTATCGCTGATTCCTTATTTGCCGAATCTACACTCATTACAGCATTTTCCGCTGTAAGTCCGCCAAATTCAGCTAAAATCCCTTTTTGGTCCAAGTCGCATACATTCCCTGAATATAGGGAAGTATTCCACTTGAACTTGCCGTCGCCTAGATTTGTTCTAGCAATCTCAATTACTACGAGACCGCTAAACAAACTCGCCGCCTCTACAATGTTGGTGCTATTCCAGCTACCATCATAATGAGCCAACTCTCTTACGAGTTTTTGGCTTATTCTTTTTCTTATTTCTCTTTTTGTCATGTACTCTCCTTTTATTTTTTTGCACAAATGAAGGGGCACAACATATCCCCTAGGGGATAAAATGCACCCCTAGGGACTCTAATGATGTTTGGAAGGCTATTGCATTTTGTTCCCAAACAACCTCTCAAATTCCTTCAGAAATCTATGCTCGACATATTGCATGTCTTGCAACATAGACTCTTCAGAAATCCAAGAAACCACTTCCTCTCCATAAGGCTCCGCTAATTGCGCCCAGTCATAGTTTTCACTATTCATAAGCACAAGCGCTTCAGAGACCATCAATCGCTTATCAGCGATTTTAATCTCTTCTGGCATAGGCGGAGTTAAGCCGAAGATTTCAGCTGCTTGAAGCAGACATTTCTCTTCGGCTTCCCTATAAAGAGCCATTTGAGTGGATTTCTTAATGGGTGTTGGAACATCCATACCCGTTAAGCCCTCAAATACTTCGTGAATGAGAGCCCATTTCTGAAGCTCTTTATTCCCTTCAAAGATTCTAACCATCACCAAGCAGTGCTGGGCGACAGAATAGAATCTTTTTGTTTGACCCCAAAATCTACAAACTCTTGAAAGAGTTTGCGCTATGACTTTGGGATCAAAATCTTCTGTTTGCAAGTCAAACGGATCAATGAGCCGTCCACTTGCATTCATGACCTTCATTGCTTTCTCCTTTCCCTGCATATAGGAACAAAGAGGGAAAATTACACACCCCGTGGGGAATGTAAAAATCCCCAACTTTGGGCTGATAGAGGGTTTAGCAATGGCTTGCTAAACCTAGACAACCTACAGGTTGTCCTGCTTCATCGCGAAGCAACTCTCCGGGGCTGAATACATCAGCTCTCTTAGCTGCTTGCACAACTAGAAGAGAAGCGACATAAATCACGCCCTCTTGAGCTTCTGGGAGATCTTGGATCTCACCAAAGCTCGTTTTAAATACAGGGATACCATCGATGCACCCTGTGTTTTCTTTTTCTGCCGCCACTCTTGCCACAATACCGCTTGGAGCGATAGTTGTGGATTCTCCTTCACCATTATGAATGGTGAGGTTGTGTAGGGTGAGGTTGATTAGCTTCATTCTTTATCCTTTTGTTCTTCTTTAAAATTTATTCTATGAGAAGACATCAATATCCCGTGCTGGGAATATTGAATCGATATTCCCAAACACTAGGGGCTTTGATTAGAGGTATTTGATTGTCACACCAAATTCCTCTTTTCCGTCCCTGCTGGAATACAGCGGAAGATACCTTTCAATATCCCCACACTCATCAACAAAGACGGAAACTTCCGCTTCATTTGCAAACTCATAGGAGTCATCTAAATCCATTTTTGAGGATTCAATATTTTCCCATAGGAGTTTTTTGAGCTCCTCTGGAGTTTGCACCCAAATGGATTGCTCAACAAAGTTGAGCGAGCCCATTGTCGCAATAATTTTGCGGGGCTTTTTTAGAGGTGCTTCTACAGCCTCAAAGCTGTAGAAATCCTCATCGCACTCTGGGCAGAAGTATTTATAGTCTTCCACCGCAGAGGGCTTTAAAGGAGCGCCGCAACAACGGCATAGCGCTGTTGTTGCGATGAGTTGCTCCTCATCGAAGAAATACCTAAATGGTATTTCCCCTTTTTCGAAGAGGGCTTCTTGCCATTCTTAGATTTCTTCAATGCTTGCGCCCAAAAGGATCCAAGCATTAAGATTATTTTCTATCTGAAGCTTGAAGTAAGCTTCAGCTTCAGATTGACTTGCGAACACCTTTGTATCAGGCGGGAAGTATCCCTCCTGATTTGTGTATTCTGTTTTTGTAACTTTAAATATTTTCATTGTCTTCTCCTTTTATTTTCAGACAAATAAATAGTAGGAAGACATAGTAGTCCCGTGTGGGAATACAAAATGTCATTCCCACACCGCCGTGCTGATGAAGAAAACTAGAAGGGTTTAATAGAGGAAAATAGGATTAAAGATATGGTTAGGTGAGTTTCCCTATCGATTGTTCCTAATTTGCGAACAAATCTCAATCGATCGAAACTCTTTACTTGCAGGCAATTAGCTGCAGACGGGTTGCTAAGTCCATTTTCTAAGTTAGGTTCTATCCTAACCATAAATGGAGCACCTTCAAATTTATCGCGCCATGTTGTAAGTGGCACTACAATTTTGGTGCTAAAGCTAGCAAATTTGTCTGAGCTAATTACTATTGCGGGGCGAGACTTTGCTATTTCTGAACCAACTTGTGGATCAAAATTGCATTTCCATATTTCGCCCTGCAAAATGATGGATTTATTCAATCCCATCATTTACCGCAACATTTCCTAACCATTTTTCTTCTTTTTTCCATTCCTCATCTTGAGCCAAGATTTTATAGGCTTCATTCCACGCCTCTTTGTTTTCGATGCGTTTCATTAAAGCATTGAAATCTTGCTCCCCTTTCTCTCCCCTTTTAGAAATCATGATTTGTCGCAATTCGTTTTTGCAACTATCATAATTCTCTTGGAGACTTTCTTCTTTGGCATTATGGCTATTGACAACAAGTGGCATTTTCATACTCACTCCTTTTAAGATTTCTGCTGTCAATTCTACCATATTTTGATGATAATGAACCATCATCATCTTTTTTCTCCTTTTTTTGTTTTTTAGCAACATATTTCTATGCCGCAAGGACAAATTGCCCTAGAGTGCAAACACTCCATAAAGAGATTTGTCCTACCCCATAAAGGGACAAAAAAATCCCTTTATGGAATATTTCTAGCCTTAAAGGCTAGTTTCGTTTCTCGAGCCAATCGCTCAAGTCAAATCCCTTTTTCAAGAGATTTGCTCTGCCTTTTGACTTGAGAAACTTTTCCCAGTCAAGCACGCTCACGACTTTAGCGTGGGCTTTAAGCTGCTTTTTTATGGCAGCATTAAAGTTTTTCCCCGCTTCATCATAATCCCCAACCACCATTAGGCGGAGATCTTTGAGCATGCTCAACTGGCTTTCATTAAACAAAGAAGTTGCGCTGCCGGGCGTAATAGCACGAATGCCATGAGCCACAGCATTTAACACATCCTTCTCGCCTTCAACTATAAAGATAGGCTCTTGTGGAGCTTCTCTATATTTAAGAAGATCTGAAAGATTAAATGCGCTCCTTCTTCTGCCCCTTGTATAACGCAACCGCTCGTGTTTGGCGAGTGTTGGGTTATATTTCCAAAGGGTCACTATTCTGCCTGCTTCATCACGAATAGGCATTATAAGTCTCTCTGGAAAGGGCTTTCCTTTAAAATTGCCTGCTGACTGATACCCAATATCATACCGCAAGGCAATTTCACGCCTTCTTTCCCCTGACTTCACTGATGGAAGCAACGCCCTGAGAAGCTTTGAATAAGCCTCAAAGTGCGTTTTTCTGTTAGAGCGATATTGCCCTAACCATTTCCCATCAATGAAGCCTTCCTTTTTCTTCTGCTCGCTTTTGTCAAAGTCTGCAAAATCAAAAGGAATCTCCATTTGCAAGAGTCTCTGTGCTTCACGAATGGCATCGCCAATATTGTGAAAACCTCTAAACTCCTTTAGGAAAGACGGGAAGTCCCCGTGCCAATCAGAACCAAAGTCATGTATATGACCGTTCTGATTAATAAAAGCACTGGGCGTTCTCTCGTCCCGTATGGCAAAATGCCAAGAACGAGAGATTTTATAGCCAAGGCTCATTAGAGCCGAGGCTGTATTCTCTCTTGTTGATTCCATTGTTACCTCCTAACAATTATCAACCATAAGGGAAAATTACACACCCCGTTGGGAATGTAAAAATCCCCAACTCGGGGCTGATAGAGATAAAAAAAAAGGTTACCCTTCCATTATCTCTTTGATTCTCTTCAAATCCTTTGGCGGAATTGAAGAGTGAATCCAGCCGGAGCCATAGCGATATGGCTTCCCATTATATTGGACTTCGTAAAGCCCAACACTTTTGAGGTAAGCCACCGCTTGATCATAAAAAGACTCCTTTTGGAATCTTTTTATAGTCCCGGTCTCAAAACCCTGTTGCACCGCCTCTTCTTGCTCCGGTGTCCCGGGGCGGAGATAATTGAGATGATATTTATCCCATAACTCAAGTATCTCCAACAGAAGGGGCGATGCAGATAGCTCGCCTTCTTTGATAAGACTTTTGATAGTCTCATCATTTTGCCCACCGGAATAAATATCCGTGCGCTTGTGGTTCCAAATGGAGCCACAAATAGAGAAACGGGTTGTCCCGTCGCTCATTGTTCTAAGCCCAAGCTCAATCTCAACCTTACAAGCCCTTTTCTTTTGGTAGGGCGGAAATGCCACCTTTCCAAAAGAAATTTTTTTCCTTTTTTCCTCCACAATTCTGATGACTGTCATTTTGCACTCCTTTCAATTTGTGCTAAATCCAAGAAACACAAGACTCCCGAGTGGGAATCAAATATGTATTCCCACTCGGGCTGAAAAGCTCTTCACAAAAACATCTCTCACTAAGGCAACAATAGCTCATTAAAAACATTAAAGCCGAGGCTTAATCCTGATTAGCAGCAGGCAACACTGGAACGGAATTTAATCCGAAAAAAATGAGCTAATTGTTTATGGGGGATATTTTTATGTGTGAAGAGGTGCCGACATCTGTCGGAGGAGCAAGCGCTCCATAAAAGAATCAAAACAATCCGCAAGGGATTAGGTTTTAATCCCTTTATGGAATGTTTGCAATAAATTCAGGCATAAAAAGCCTAAGGGCATATCTGTAAAGACAGATAGCCTATATCTACAAGTTATCATCTTGTAGTTGCAAGACATCTATGGTCTTACTTCTGAGTAGCTCGTAGGTTTTCCTACACCGTCCCTATTGTTTTGATGAGAAACAAAAATGCAAATTTGCATAATGGGGCTACTTGGCATGTTTTATCAGCTCTAATGGCTGAAACGCGCTTTGCAATGCGAAAGGCGATAGATCTAATTCTTAAAAAGAATTGAGATAAAAATTTTATGGTTGGATCTTAGCTGAAAAAAGTCAATATGAAAAGCCTTGTGGTGCATAAAAAAGCGGTTTTGCTTGTTTTGTGATATTTGCTGAAAATATATGTAAAATATATATATGTAGGATTATTAAGTTCTTTTTAACTTTAAATTGCTAGAATTTGGCACAAGGGTTATGCTTTAATCCCCCCCTAAGCATTGCACATTACTTAATTCGGTGCAATCCGGGGATTATGGCATAACCCTTTTTTATTTATGGAGAAAAAAATGAAAGAAAAGGTTGCTGTTTTTGTTGATTGAGAGAATGTTAGATTAGAAATTCAAAACATTCAAAGAACACACAAAGATAGAGAAAAAATAATTTTCAACTACAATAACATAGACAATATCCTAAAATTATTCAATTCTGTTTTGCAGGAGAACGAAAAGCTTTACAGAACATTTTTCTATAGCGCAGAGCCATTATCGCTCAATGATTTGCTAAAAAATTCATCAAAAAATAGCCATATCTATAATGCTATCACAAAATTTAGAGATGAAAATCTGCAAGAATACGAAAAAATGGAAAAACTGAGAGGGCAAATATTGAAGCTTTTGCACGACATATCGGTTAGCCCATATATTGCACTTAGGCTTGGAGAGCTTAAAATGCAAGGTTTTACGGATCGTGGAAAACCAAACATAGTGCAAAAACAAGTTGATATGCTTATGGGACTAGATATTTCTCATGTTTCATACAAGCGACTTGTGGATAAAATTATAGTGTTTTGCAAGGATACTGATATTGTTCCGGCTCTAAAATGTGCTAGGACAAATGGCATAGAAGTTATTGTTGTTGATATTGCCGAGGGATATAAGATAGGGAATAAAATTTTGAAGCATAGTGATTGTGTTAGAGAGATAAGTTTGCTGGAAAAATTTTCAGATCAAGGAATATAGAGAATCTTAATGTAGAAAATTGGATTAAGAAAGACTGGATTTTGAGAAAATCCAGAAACTGTTAGAGAGATGAATAAACACCTCTCCCTTTGCCAGCAGCTAGAACAGAGATTCTGCTGCTTGACTGTTCCCAATGTGTGCTCTGTAAAGAGTGTCCACATTGAGAACATGGAAGTCGCCCTTTTGAATGGCGCCTTCAGGAAGTTTCCCTGCATCGGCTTGCATTTCAGGCACGACTTCTAGCTTGGCGAAGTAAATGCCATTGGCACTTTCCTTCACTTCACTGATTTTGAAACCACAGGTATTGATATAGCCTTCGAGCTTGTCGAAGGTATCAAAATTGTTCCTTGTGGACTCCTCCACAACAGCCTCAACAATATCATCGCTGACATTGTTGTGTAGCCAAGCCCCTTGAGCTTTGTCAAAGACAAAACCAAGTGACTTTAACGCAGTGCTATTGTTAAAAACAGCACCACTTGCTTTGGCTGTTGAGCCTCCCTTCATCTCCAGCTTTACACCAAGAGGCTCTAAAGCACTCTTGAGTTCCGCTAGGCTTTTCGGGTCCGCCTGTGGCTGTGGCTGATCCATTTCTGGATCATATTCCTCCTGAATATACGGCATTGAGCCGAACTCAGTTGGGAACGCAAGGCGAAAGCCTTGTGCCACAGCCACTTTTTTTGATCATGGTGATCGGTTTCGATCGCCAGATCTGTGTATCTTGCTTATATTCGGCAAGATACACTTCGTGGCGGAAAGGTCCTGTGAAGTCTTTGCGGTGTATTTCTATCACCGCTTTCATATTCTCTCCGGTCCCTTCCGTCCAATGATTCCAATAACCGAGAAGCCCGGTCATTTCAGCTCTTTTCAAATAGGCATTGTATCCTATTATGATATTGAATTTATCCTTATATCCAACCGCGTAAATTTCGCGGAGGAAGGGATTTAAATTCAAGAGCTGGCACAATTCTAGGAATTGCTCCTTCTGCCCTTGGGGTAAATTTAAGCCCATTGAGCTAAGGTATTCAATAGCCTTAGCTTTGGCTGCTTCGTTTGAAGCAATGACTTGTCCTTGGTTTTGCGCGATTTGAATTTGATTGCTCATTTTCAATCCTTTTGCTTGCCACCTGTTAGAGCAAGACTTGAGATTTTACAGGCTAGAGTATTAAATACTCTATAGAAGGATTCACCAAAACCATCCCTTAGAGGGATTGTTAAGGGAATCCCTCTAAGAATATTTTGAGTGAATTATGGCTGGTATTCACAAGCGTAATACCAATATGACTCTGGGTCATATTAATTCGCTTGGTGCCACACCATAGCCCATTCTTCAAATGGAATGAACTCGCCATCCCCGGTAGCAAAGCCACCGAAAACGATTTCTTCATCTCCATCTGTCTCGGAAGTCAAGACATTCTCAATCTCAACCTCCACGCCATTGGTATCTCGGATTTTTAATTTTCCGACATACTCCTTTAGCGGCACCGGGGTAATGAGGTGATAATCCTCATTGCCCTCAGCCCTAGCCTTTGATTTAAGCCATTCATCATAAGATGAAAAGCTCTCCTCAAAGCCTTGGTTAGCCGCTGCCTTATTCACAGCAGACAGAATATACTTCTGCGCTGTGATAAAATTTTCAAAGGAGAGTGATTCAACCACTTCTCCTTTAAAAAATTTTACTATCACAAACATGCTTCCTCCTAGAGTCTTACAACTCTAGCCGTGATAGCCCTTTCAGCACCATCACAGCTTCTATACAAGCTTAAATAGTCTTCAAGACCATCTAAGCCGCCCAGAAAACTCTCAATCTCATCTTGGGTTGCCACTTCGACATCCCCAAGATCAAAATATTGAGTTTGAAGAGTTTCCAACTCTTCTTGAATCGCTTCACGCAACTCATCTGTGCTTGAATACACACGAAGTGTAGATTCCAAGCTTTCCGAGCTGTTGAAGCTCACCAAAATGATTTTTTTCATTTTTTCTCCTCTTGCATTAACTCATAGCAGCCCTTGCTTAACATATAGTTAAGCGGTTCCACTAAGTCTTCTTTCGACCTCCCAAAGACAACAGCACAATAGGTATCTAACCTATTACTATTGTCTTTGTCTTTGAGAATTGTCGCCTTAAAGCCAATCTTATGCAGCTCCTTTACAAATGCTTCCGCAAATTCTAGGAGCGTAGGCTCATCTAGAATCGCAGATTCCTTGTTGTAGAACTGCATACAACCGGTTCTAAAACCGATTAATCCTTCACTCACTTCCAACAATGGAGATCTTGGAAATAATCCAAGATCTCCATTGTTGGAAGTGGTTTTATTACCACATCATTAAATGACATCCCAAAACAGATGTCATTTAAGAACACATATAGGTCCAACTCTTCGCAATACGCGAACTTCAACCCATAGGTCTCCTTGTAGTATTCTATATCATTCTCACTAAAATTAGTGAGAAAATATTGATATGGCTCAAAGTTCTCAGGAACTTCGAACTCATATTCCAAGGAGAATTGTTCTCCTATATTATTACAAAGAACCATATCGTGGTCCTTCATAAATTGACCGAAATTTAACTCTTTTGCCATTTTTTCTCCTTTTGACAATTTGCCAAAAAGACAGCACTCTGCCATAAGGCAGAAAAAATACTGCCTTATGGCTTATTCAGTGCCTAGTGGCACAACTAATAGAGGTTTTCCTCTTCCCACTGGATGAGAGCTTCTTCTGCTCTCTTCCAAATCTCGCTCTCTGCTTCCTCGCGTTTATGGATAATATAGAGGTCACCCTCTATATTATCCACCTCCACGATTCCGCAGTCCGACCAAAAGTCGGATAGGACAAGGTTGCCTCTGTCCTCGCAAACTCCAAGCTTGTGGCTTGAAACCTGCAAGATCTTCAACAGGATTTTCTAAAAAGAACACAATATTACAAGCATCGTGCCTGTCATATTCTCTTTTTGTCCCAAAATATGTGTTAAAATCAATGGCTGTGTCGCCATCGACTTTGAACAATTTAAACTCTTTCTTGTCTTCCAAGAAAGAGTTTAAAATCTCCAACAGAGCCATAACGCTATGCGCGCTATACTCTGTATAGAGCTTTATTCTAGAAAGTTCTACCTCATCATCTAGGAGAATATTGAATATTCCCCTGTCCTTCTCATCTTCAAACTCGCTCTCAACCTCAACAAGAGACAATCTCTTATCAAGGTTTAATTCCCTTGCTTCGGGTATCAATTCGATAGCCCAAAGCATTTGTCTCGAGATTTCCTCGAGTTTGTTGTAATCCTTTTTTAGCATTTTTTTCTCCTTTTGTTTTTTTATAACTCTATCCCATAGTCCTCAAAGTAAGCCTCTGGAATCATTTCCAAGAGAGCCTCTATACTTTGAGCAACATAGGGTTCTTCTAAGCCAAGCACATCATCGTAGTAACATTTACGCTGCATATCAAACAGCATGTATCCACTGGCAACTTCTTCGGCAACCCTACCTTGAACTTTATGGGCACTAAACTCCATAAAATCCAAGATCATTAACGCCTTTTTGTTTGGTTCATCTAATTCGACATCACCGAAAAAGACTTCGCCAATACAAAAAAGCTCACAATTTTTAAAATCTAAAGGCTCTCGCATAGCTCCTCCTTTAGATTTTTCATTCCCCAAGCATAAGCGGCATTAGCCGTTGTCACGATAATCTCGTGAGCTAGCTCCATTGCCGCTTTTAATTTGGGATAATTCCCAGCAACCTTGCCTTCATAGCGGATTTCCGCTACATCGACACATCCGTTGTATGGAGTGATAAACACACCATCTACAAACGGCTGATTGCTGAAAAATAATCTATTAGCAAAGATTGCCATTTCTGACACATCTTTGCCACCTAAAAAGCTTTTTACGAAGCCGGACTTGCCCCTAAGGATACAAGCCTTAGCTTCTTTGAAAGCTTTCTTGAGAATTTCAGAATCTGCATGTTCTATGCAGAAACTTTCATATTCTCCCCGCCATAAAAAGCCTAAACCATCCTGAATCGCAGAATCAAAATCTTCCGCGCTCCAGTCTTGGCTTGAGGCTTTTGCATGTTCCCTTATGCTGTCCATAGGTTTTGTCCTCCTTCCAGCATTTTTTCTATTGTTTTATTATAAGCAAGACTTAAAGTCCGCTCATAATTAAATACTTTTTCCATTGCACCCTCAACACAGCTAAAATGCGCTAAATAGCGAGCAACAGCCCACTCTTCGCACATTTCTGTGACAGAGAGATTGCGGAAAAACTCCTTTTTTTCCGCATTTAACATTTCTGAAGCAATCAATTCTTTCGCCTCAGAAAATGCTATATTCACATCAGCATCGTGTTGATGCTGTTGCAAGAAGTTTGTAACTTCCTGCATTTTTTTGTTGTTTGCGACCATTATGCAACCTCCTTTTCGAGGTTGGCAAATCGCTCAAGGGTTTCCTGAGCGATATTGACACACAGCTGTGCTGTGTGTGGGTCGCCTTTTCCGTGGCAAGCCAACTGAAATTCATCAACCAAGCTAGATACGGAGAAAGCTGCAGTTTTTGCCGCCAACTCTTTTTCCTTAATTGCAGAAGAAACTTCCGCAATCACTTTTCTGAAAACTTCTTGGAAGTCTTTATCTCTTTCAAGATTCATGCAAACCTCAAAGATGTGTGCATTGCTGTAAATTTCAAAATGTTCCATGTCTTACTCCTTTTATATTTTTAAGACAAAATACAAGGAGCCTAATCCCAAGTGGGAATATTTAGACTCCCACTCGGGCTGACTATAGAGTGAAACACTCCATTAGAGATTCTCCTATCCATAGGGATAGAAAAAAAATCCCTAATGGAAGGCTTTTATTGCAATAAGTGCCAAATGGCACTTATTATGATTAATACCAATGGACACGGACATAGCCGCTTTTGACGGCGTATGGCGCGTGTGCCATTGATTTAAGACTCATAAGAGCCTCTTGCTTCTCCTTTGACAGAGAAGCAATTTTTTCTTGAGATAGGGAGAGTAAATCATCCCTATCTACCTCTACGAAGGTTCGCTCCTCATCGCCGAAGTGCTGGACTTCCAGCTCTTCTAACATAGAGGAGAACCCCTCTATATCATAGTTGAAGCCGATGCAATCACCGACCTCAACTATATAATTTTTAATTACATGAGCACGATAACCCATTTTTTTCTCCTTTTGTTTTTATTCACGCTTTACAGCGTGCAGTAATGCAAGGAAGTTTCCTTGCAAAATTCCTCTGCAAAAATGATAGCTTCTTCGGCTACCATTTTTACCATTTCGTCTATAGAGACATCTGCTCTATAGATGTGATCTTCTTTGATCACCTCTTCATCAAGGAGAATCTGCTCGATTATGCCATTCTAGTCTGCCCTGAGCAAGTATTGCTCAATGGTTAAGATGACTGCCCTCTCCGTGCCAAACTCGAGATCATTGATCTCGTAGCTTGACATGTAGAGCTCGAACAGCCCGTTCCCAATGGAAGCTAAAAGAACTCGTTGAGAGTCCTCAAGGCTTTGTCTTATTAGTTCTTCGAACATTTTCTAATCCTCCTTAAAGACTAATTTTTTAAGAGACTCTTTGAGAGCCTCAATTCCTTTAGACTCCTTCACAATTCTAAGAAACTCGTCCTTATCTTCGCTAGAGAGCTTATCCTTATAGAGTTTATAGCCATCGCTGACTAAAAACTCTGTTTTGCCTATTCTAAGGAGATAAATGTTTGCTAACAAACCCTCCTTAGAAGTTACATAGCCAATGTGCGTAAAAAGCTCATCAGCCAATAAATTTTCAACTATTGCGTTTTTTAGTTCGCAATAGTTGAAACTTGCAAGGACATTGCCTTGAATGTCCTTGCTTTTAATATTTAACAAACCAAACATTTTTACTCCTTTTGTTTGATTAAGAAATCCTCAACATACCATAGTCTTTACCTACGGTTTTGAGAGCTTCAAAAATGTCGGGATGTTGTTCAGCAAGTGCTTTGCTATCAACACCAACACGCCCTTTCATAAGAGTGTATGAAAGACTTAAATCTTGCACCTGAACTTTTTTCGTGTTTGTGGCACTCATAAAGTCCATAAGCTTTGATTTAAGCCCATCTGCCTCTTTTTGGGCTTCTTTTGAAGCCTTTTGCAACTCTGCATACCTTAGAGCATCTTGCTCTAATTCTAAAGGCAAACTATCCGCACCCTTGTGGAGCACAGGACAATTACCTTTGTAACTGCAGAAGCTGCATAAGTTTCCTACTTCCCCTTGTGGCTCTTGCTTTGATTGCAAGGAATCCCACAAGTTTTTAGCTCTATCAAGTGCCATTTGAAACATTTCCTCAGAATAAGGGATGTCAAACGCCTCCATAGCCCCACTATTTAGGTTGATTACAGCAATAATGCCGCGATCAACCTTTTGTTTCTTACGGAGAAGTCCCATTTGAAGCTGGACTTGTAAAATCCAACTTAAGTATGGAGTTTCTGGTATCGCGTTGGTGCTTTTGCACTCAACGACAATACTTTCAGCCCCCATACTTACAACGAAGTCTATGTGGGTTTTAATAAAGGCGTAATCGCCTTCACCAGCCACTTCGACTTGCTCCTCAAATGGAAGTCTTCCACCTTGTAACCCACAGCGGATTATAGATTCCGCCATGTGCCCTCGCAAGAACACTAATTCTTGCTGAAAACTAGCCTCAACAGGCTGAGTTTTAGCAAGAAAAGCCTTGCGCGGACATTGTCCTATGTCAGATGAACCGACATAGGTTGAGCGATCCCCTAGGGTCGCTTCCGTATTATTCTTAGAGAAGGCTTTGATACCACTCTCTAAGAAATTTAAAAATTTACTATTTGTTGCCATTTTTACTCCTTTTGGCTAAATTTGCCAAAAAGACAGCACTCTGCCATAGGCAGAAAAATACTGCCTTATGGCTTATGAGTGCCGAAGCACAAACTCTATGGGCTCTAATCCCCTTATTCGGCTAGCGAAGCTTCATACGCCTTTGTGTTATCCACAAAGGTTTCAAAAGTGACTTCACCACTTTTTACAAGCTCCTCTAGCCAATCAACCACTTGATAGCGGTTGAAAAATAAGAAAGCATACTTTACAGGCATATCTTCTACGCCTAGCACACCTCCTATCCCGAAAACAGGGGCATTCGTAAGCCCAAAATTGTAGGGGTGCAACATATCGTTGTCCCCGCAATATAAGAGCTCATCCAGCCCATTTTTAATGAGAACTTCATCTCTGAAGTCCCCAAATCTCTTGTCAAAATCCACTTTGGAGACAATATTGTTCTCCTCAATGAATCCTTTCAAGGCTCCTTTATAGTGCAAGGCTAAGCCCTTCTCACTAAAAGTAAGCCACTCTCTTCCATAGGAGCTGTTTAGCTCCTTTAAAATGTCCATGTTTAATTTGTCCATTTTTTCTCCTTTATATTTCCCAGCCAGCGTCTAACGCGCCAAGCCGATATTCTTCTTGATCACTATGACCGAGGTCTTCGTATTCTGCATCCACCTTCTCTTTCCACTCTTTCCAAGAAATAGTCTTGATAGAGCTTTCTTCTGGTTCTGCATTTTCGATCGCAGAAATAGTAGGAGCTGGAACTACATAGCGTATTCTTTTAATTCGCCTTCGTTCTCTCAATTTATAAGTGATATTCTCCCTTATAAATTGTTTTAACTCCCGAAAAAACTTTCTTTTTTTACGAGACATCCGCCTTTTTATCTCCAAGATCTTTTCCCTAAAGTGAATCCACTTCCACTCCAAGAAGAAGTGAATTTCTATGTAGAGAATACCAATCAAAATGATTGGTGATAGAACTAGTCCGGCGACCAAAGATAGATAGAACCATCCATCTACCTTTCCTTTGTTCATTTCTGCGTAATCTCTATTCATTTCGAAGAATAGATTTTTTATTTTTTCCATTTGAAACTCCTTCTTGTTTCTATCAATTCCCTTTCGGGTCCTAAACTGACACCAGAGTAAAAAATACTCCATAAAGGGATTGATTAAACAAGAAAGCCCCACAAGGGACTTATGTTTAAAAATCCCTTGCTGGAACATTTTAAACCACGACAAGCGTGGTTTTTAACTTAAATTCCAAAGAAGTCAAACAGAGTTGCCCCTGTTTGAACTTCTTCAGTTTTTGGACGGGGATAGTGTCCTATGCTCCCGTCTTCTTTTAGCTCAATTTCTGAGCTGATGTTTATCACCCAGTGCTGGAACGCAATGTGCGCTTCAGCAAATGTGTCAAAAACAACAGAATAGTCCTCTTCCCCTTTTTCATACTCAGTAACGATGAATTTGCCATTCTTAAGCCTATCCAAAGAGATGAGAGTGCCATACTCAGTGCGAGCTTCCATATAACCTTGGAATCCGCTAAATTGACCTTTAAATAGGTCTGATTGGAAATTTTGAGTTGCTGACATGATATGTCCTTTCTCTGCCTTCTAGCAGAATCACTATTCGTTCTCCAACGAATAGGAGCATTCCGCAAGGATTCCACCGCCCACAAGGACAATAGAAAAAATGTCCTTGCGAACTAAAAAACTGAATCCAGAAGTATTTCTACTCCAAAGAAGGCTCTTGTCCCAGAGGACATAAAGCTTAAGCCCTCTTGGGAATAAATTACACCGAAGTGCTAGGGCTTTTTTAAGCCCTCTATAATCTCCTCAAGCCAAATTAATGGCTGGGAGATTATAAAATTTAGGAAGCGGATAAATCCGATCTTCCCCTTAAAATTGTGAAGCGCATACTTAATGCTAAAAGCACTAAGCACAATCCCCACGATCAGGTAGGCTGTTGCCATTGTCCCTACAATTTCAAGGAAACTCATATAAGCCCCCTTGAATGGAGAAGTTGATACTCCTCATCAGAGATGAGATTCTCTTCTCCCCTTCTATAGGTTGTGACTAATCTAGCCCCATATACTCCAGCACGCTCTAAAACTACGACAATATTTGTCATATCATCGTAGTATTTTTGTGCCTTTGCGATATGGTTTCCGCCAACCTCAAAAAGGAGATTTTTTGCTGCAATAGAGTATCCCCAAAGGAGATACTTACCGAAAAGGCATAAAAAGCCTAATGACATATCTGCAACAGCAGATAGCCTATATCTACAAGTTATCATCTTGTAGCTGTAAGACATCTATGGTCTTACCACTGAGTAGCTCGTAGGTTTTCCTACGCCGTCCCCATTGTTTTGATGAGAAATAAAAGCCCAATGGGCTGAAAGCGCTACTTGGCATGTTTTACCGCTTCTAATGAACGGAACGCACTTTACGAAAATGTGAAAGGCGATATATCTTTTCTTGAAAAAAAAGAGAAGATAAAAAATTTATGCTTGGGTCTTAGCTGAAAAAGATTAACAAGGTCAATAATAATTCACAAAAAAATATACTTAGCACTAACAAACTTTGGGGCTAATTTTTCAGCAGAATTTCAACAAAAGAATAAAATAGCCCTTTGAAAATCCTCTTTTTTTAGTAATTTTTAGTGCTTTTGACATCATTTTGTGAAGTTTTTGACGCCATTTTGTGAATCAGCCCCACTTGTCATCAATATACATAATATGTTTCTTCTATAAGATTCTCCATAAGTTGATCAAATTCAATATTTTATTTATAAGTGTTTTATAAGAAAATGCACGCACGAACACTTTTTTCCAACACAACCTCCCATTTGACTTGATATTTTTTGCTATCAAAGAAGGAAGCTATTCAGCCTTCTCCTCCCAAAAATCTCATTTGAAAAAGCCTAAGCCTTTTGGCACAATACATTCACAAAAAACACTTAAGAAGTTTGCAGTGTTAGTTACAGAAATTAATCAAATCATCTCGCTTGCACTTGAAACAGTAAAGATTCTAGAAGACAAAAGCGACACACAAGTCGCAATTTCTATTCTTAGGAGCATTGCCAAAAAAGGTAACGAAATCGTTATGGAAGCAATGCTAGAAGCAGAGCTCACAGAAGACACAAGCGAGGAGTGGCTTAAGCTAGAAGGGCTAAAAGCTAACTTCTCCTTTGACAGCAACCTTATCAAACAAGGAGAGGCACAATGAGCACATCAAGACAGAACTTAGATGAAAGAGCATCTAAGATTTTAGCAGAATACAATAAGCTACAACAAGATTATGAAGCTTTTAGAGAGCAAAGAAAAGTTCTCCTAGATGAGCTTAAATCAAGAATCTCCCATACAGCAAAACTAAGATGCTATATGCGAGAAAACAAAAAAGAAAAATTCAAACGAACCTATGGTGCTACGCAAATAGGCATTCCAAGGCAAGGTTACACTCCTGCTGACTTAAGCATTCATCTTGGTTCGCATTTTTCAATATTCAATATGTCAAGCATACCTACTTCACATCTTGTGAAAGAGGATTGGATATTGTGAAAAAGAGCCAAGATTGTTTTAGTTTTATAGAGCCTAATGGCAAAGAATATCTTTTTGAGTTTTCTCCAATGCGTGAAATGAAATTTAGCTTTAGAGCTACGCCTTTCAGCAGAGATTTGTATGATTATGCAGGAATCTTAAAAGAGCTAGGAGAGTATGGCAATCTACACTATAACAAAATAGACATTGCCAAAGCCTTTGAGAAAAAGGATTGTGTGATTGTTGTTGCCGATGATTTTCAACAAGCTTATGAGAAGACTAAGAAAAAAGGCTTATCACTTAAAGGATTGACTTCACTTGTGAAAATAGAACATAGTAATGGCGATATTCAATATCGCAGAGCTTGGGAATACAATTTAGATTCTAAAGGTAATCCCTTTCCTATTGAGCTTTTAGGCTTAGGCAAAGGCTCTTTGAAGCTAGGCTATATCCACGACAAAGAGACTGAAAGGTATGAAAAGCGTTTGGAACTTATAGAAAAAGTCTATGAAAATATTCAATATGCTGAAGCACTTGCTAATAAGTTTAACATCAAAGTTTCTCGTTTGATTTCTGAAATACAAGAAGGTAAGATTGATGTCGTGTTTGGCTATATGCAAGGTTGGCTACAAATCTTGCGTTTTCCAAATGAAAACTTTAGAGAAAGCCAAGCATACTTGGCATATCAAAAGTGGCTTGAAAGCTAGGAGGAATTATGACACAAGATTTTAAGGCACTAGAAGCAGAAAACAAGCTTATCAAAAAGAAATTTCAACAAACTAAAGAAGCTGTGGAGTTTTTTCACGATATGGCAAAAAACACCATACAGAGCATTTGATATGCAAGAAGCCGCTAAGGCTCTAGGCGTTAAAGGAATGGACAAAAACAGACTATATGCGTTTTTGCGGAATGAAGGCGTTTTTATGAGTAATAATCAGCCATACCAAGAATACATTGACAAAGGCTACTTCACAGCTGTAGTAAGAAATAAGCCTATTAGCTATGGCTTAGAAACAAGAGTGAAAGCACTTGTATTCCCAGATGGTTTGAAATTTATTCATTCTTTGCTTAAAAAACATACCAAAAAGAGCTTAAAAGTAACAAACCATAGTGAGATGCTCTAATCAAATAAAAACGAAAAATAAGCCAAATAAAGAGCTTTTTTCGTATGATTTGTTAGATTTTTTCCTTGAGATTGCAGAAAAAGAAAGCATGCAGATGATTTGTTAGGATTCTTTGGCTACTATCCCACAAAAGCAAAAGAATGAGCCTAAAAACACAATGGCACAAAATAAGTGCTAAGTTTTATTGTGCCTTAAAAACAGGAGATTAAAAAGATTGAATTGCTTAGACAAAAAAAAGTCAATCAGCATTGAGGAAAACAATGAGATTGATGAAACCATCATCAAAAACGCGATAAAAGACATTGAGTATTCTCCAAGCAAATTCGCAAGGATACCTAGCGTATCGCATTTGCCTGAAGTTGCAAAAAAGATTCACTCACTTGCTCCTACGATGACAGAGTGCAGAATCCCTATTTTTGTGCCATTAACCAAAGTGAGCGAGACTTCAGACATCTACCTTGATTTTAAGAAAAACAAAGGCGTAAGAAAGTTAGACACACCTTGGGGGAAAGCATTTGTGCGTGGGCGTGTTTTACTTACACAAACGCATAGAGATATTTTAGATAGTGCTATTATTTGTGCTGAAAAGATAAGTTACTCGCAAATTGATGGCTCTATTCAGGTGTATTTTTACGCAAATAAAGCCTTAGAGTATTATTCAGATAAAAAAGGAAGCAGAAACACTGAGTGGCTTGTAACAATGCTAGAGCAGATACGAGACACTGTCATCAAGTATCAATCTAAAAGCGATAATGGCAGAAGAAATATTTCATTTGACTTTAATATTATCCGCCGCATTGTGTTTTCAGAAAGCAATGGTATGTTCTTTTTGGAGTTTGATCCTAGCTATGTGGCATTCTATCAAACAGAAATGAGTGTATGCTATAAAAGCATTATGCCTGAAATACTTAGTTGTGAAAGCGGTATTGTAAAGTCTATGATACGCTTTTTTGTTACACATAAAGAAATAATCATAGGGCTTGACAAGCTCTTAGAGTCTATCGGTTGTCCGCTTGATATAGAAACACAAGGTAGAAAATATTATCGTGTGATTAATAGCATAGAAGAAAGCAGAGAGTTACTAGAGGATTTGGGCATAATTTACAACAAGAAAGAAAAGATTTTTACTTTCAAAAGGCAAGATAATGTTTTTATACAAGGCTCATCATTGCAGAACCCAAACAAGGAAATAGCAATCAAGGCTCTTAGTAAATCAACACAAGAGAAAAATGAGTGGCAAATTCCTCCATTCAGCACACCTAAAAAGAGCAAAAACTCTAAGGCAAAAGTGTTTCAAGAGCCTTCATTGCTCCCTGAAGAATACCTAGCTTGAAAGGATTAAATGAGTATTACACCAAAAAAATGTATTTCTTTTTGAGATGTCCTAAATGCAGGAGAAAACTCAAGGCTTCTTTTATCAAAGATGCCATTGCAGAGTGTTTTGCAATGGGTGAAAGTTTTGAATATAATTGCAGACATTGTAGCCACGATTTTGTAGCAAGTTGCAATGTTAGAGTGGTTGCAAAAAATAAGCCACTTGACAAATAATGATTTCGTTGAGCGAAATGGGTTCAAACGCCCTTGTGTGTGGATTATTTTTACTTTTTTTTTGAAAAAAATCACATTTCAAAAAGCTAAACCAAGCCGTAGGCTTAGTTTATAGGCTTAGAATGGAAGCTCATATTCTTCCTTATTCTCTGCCTGAGGGGCTGGAGATTGTTGTGGTTGTTGCATATTTTGTGTAGCCGAAGCTTGTGGATTCATTTCTCCACTTTGCTCTGCAATGCTTGGTGTTGAAAAAATATTATCTTCTAGCATATTCTCTTCAACAACTTGAGCTTGTGGTTATGGAAGCTGTTGTGTCTGAGCTTGAGGTTGTTGTTGCATACCTGCATTAATTTCGTTTTGAATGGCTTGCTCGTATGATGAGCCTCCACCTTGACCCTCAGACATAGGACCTGCATAATGTCCATTTTGCACATCTTGCCCGTATTCTTGTTGTGTCTTGTTTTTCTTATTCAACATTCTTCATCCTTTTTATTTTGTTTTTCGTATGTTTCAATGTTCTTTTTGAGAACACTCCTTCTTTCTGAAACCGTAGCCATAAAAATAAGGCTAATCAAAAGTATTAGGGCAATTTCCCACAATACACCCTGCATCACTTCCCCATGAAAAGCATCTTGCTGGTATATGTGAATGTGGCTCATAAAAGTATGAACCACAAAGAACAAAGCACCATATATCCAAGCCTCAAGGATAAGCTCAAGACGAGAGACAAGCTTAATTTGTTCGCCTATCTTGTTTCCAAGATTTAGCTTGTTTATTCTGTCAGCCTCTTTTACTTTGCTTGAATACTCTAGGTATTTTTTTTGCAAAAAATCTACCCAAAAATGCTTCCTTTGGTGTTATGGAAATCTTGTTTTCTTTTTATTTTGCCTCAAGAAACAAGCGATCCATATCAACAGATTTTGTCTGTGGGGGGATTGTGCTTCCCCATCTTACCACAGATAGTTTTCTTTGTGTCAAAAACAACAATGGATGAATCCAAATGGCTACAAGTAAAACTCCAACAGAGAATGGTTCCTCCGCTAAATACGCTGCAGTAAATGCAATTATTACAAAATGGTATAGCATCAAAAAAATATTACATATCCTCAATGCTATGCCTAATGAAAGATTTTTCACTAGGCACTCCTTTTGGTATATTTATGATTAATAATACAAAAAAAGCTAAAAAAAGCAAACAGGGGGAGCAAACTTTTTGAAGCAACAATACAGCGTATCAAGGAAATTGATTCAGAGATCAAAGATACATCAGAGCTGTTGCAGAAAGAAGCCTACAAAACATACAGCAAATATCTTGTGGAAATTCTCTTTTCTTATCCCTATACAAAAATAGAATCCGTAGAGAAAAAACTAAAGTGTCACAGGCAAACCGCTTCAAATCATCTCAATGTTTGCGAAAAATTAGGGATTTTACGCAATGTAAGGTTGGGAAGAAATAAATATTTTGTAAATCTAAGACTTTTTGATATTCTACAAAAAGAACTTCTGTGAATTCAATATGTCGAAAAAAATGATTTTTTTCGACATATTCCAAAGATATAGTGAAATTTTTCATTTTTTCCACTTTCTAGTTTCCTTTTTTGTGATAGGATCCAGCAAATTCTGCTACATAGAAGTTTTCCTCAAAACAATACAGAACAAAAGACCATAGGAATATATAGCATTGCAGGTGCATACTCAGATTTTATTTATGCCCTAGCAATTTCCTATATATTCTCATTAATGTTATAAAAATAAGAAAATAAACAAAGGAGTAAAGTATGCCTAAAAAGCTACTTCTAGTCATATTGTCTGCGATTCTAATGCCTGTTGTTGCTTCAGCACAGAGCTTCTTGGTTGATTATTTCCCAGTGCTTGTTTATGGAGACACAGACATTTATAAACAAGTCTTTAACGGCGTAGCTGTTATGTTTAACAATAAAACAACCATGGGCTTTGTAACAAATGTTGTGGGAATCTTAGCATTCATTATGATTGTATGGAGACTCACCTTCAAACACGGATCGGCTGGCGGCGGTGAAACTGGATCTGTGCCTTGGGAGATGTTCTTTAAGCAATTTGCGTTTCTTTGTATTATTATGTTTGTTTTTCTCAATCCAGCATTAAATCGACTGTGACAATTAAAGATCAAAAGGCATTTTTTGGAAAGCAAACTATTGGTGGTGGAGCGACAATAGTTAAGGTTGATAATGTCCCGACAGTGTTGGCATTTGTGGCATCTGGAACTTCATATTTGGGATACGCTCTTGTTAATCTTGTAGATACAGCTTTTGCAAACTCAAGAGTAAATGGAACTAGATACGGCGATGTTGGGTTTATGACAAATTTTAGATTTATTGCAAGAACCAATGGAACGGGATTGGGAGAAGGAGATGCTAATGATCCGGGGATAAAAAAAGAAAGAAATGTTGTCTCAAATCTTAGAATTTTTGTTGAAAAATGTGCCATCCCCTATCAAACTCTTACAGGAGATACATTTGATGCCCTTGATTTTGGATTTCCGACACTCGATGCTTGGGACCCTAAGAATTGGTTGTATTATGATAATGTCAAATTCTTGGAAGCAGCACCGGGAGTAGGATGTAAAGATTTTTATGCGAAGATTATAAATGGTCGCAAATAAGTATGAAAGGAGGTCTATAGAGGCTATGGGTATGAATCCGGGCGCAGCAGGTCCAGCACTTAAGGCGATGTCAGAATCTGTGTTGGCTGCTCCAAGCAATGTTGCATGACCAGCTTCAAAAATGAATGACTACACTCAGTATCATCTTAGGGCTTCATTAGATGGTGTTGTAGCGGCAGCTAGGTATGCTGATAGCTTTGGTGTTACAGGTGCGAATGCCGAGGTTATGAATCAAAGTATGCTTTCTGCATCTGCAAAAATGGCAGACATAACTTCTCAGGTAAGATTCTTGTTCTCCGCTCAAACCTTACCAAAAGCCCTGCATATTCTTATAGCGATACTTTATGCCATATTCCCATTTATGCTGGTAGTTGTGGCTATTCGTGGCTATCCAGAAGGGCTAAAGGTATTGTATTACTTCGCAGGCGGTATGCTTTCTATGGAGCTTATAAAATGTCTATGGCTCTTATTCACGGTATTGTTTCGCACATTACAGCTACTAATGGAGCTGAAATTCTTGGTGCAGCTACAGGAGGAAATGGGCAAACAGTTGATTATAATAATATTGTGCATGGGGAGGCATACTTTCGGTATATGGCAGAACAGGCTACACTTGCTGCTGATATAGGCACAGCTGCAATGTTTATGATTCCTATGGTTATTGCAACAGGGCAAGTAAAACTACTTGGTTCGGCTTTGGGTGGAGCTGTAACAGGACATGCTCCAAACGCCACAATGCAAAGTGCAGGTGCTGAAATGGCAAAAGCTAATGACGCGGAAAATAGGGGGGGGGGGGGCAGATAAAGTAGTTGAAGGCTATGCAGCTGCAGCTGTGATGAAGGGCATTGAGGAAAATAATGCCGCCATTGCATCACTTAGCAAAATGGATCTTTACAATGATTTTAATAAGGGGCAAATAGGACAACAAATGCAACAAATAGGATCTGTTGCCGGATATGGTAGTGAGCTTAAAAGTGCTCAAGATTTTGCAGCGGTAAGAAGTGGTGGTATGTTTCAAGGCGTTCAGTCTGCTGCTAATATGAAGTCGCTTGGGCAAGAGTTTGAATCTGAGCAAAACTTTCTTAATGGCAAACACTCTGATGGCAGATCTCTGGCTAGAACTCTTGGTAACGATGCCACTGCAAAAACCATAGGCTCCGCCAGAGGGTTAATGGCAGGAGATTTCTTTAATGAGCATGGCGATTTTGACACGGCGAGAGAAGGCAATATTTATCGCCAAGGCTTGGAGAACCAAGCCCGTATTTCAGCTAACCAAACAGCTGGTGTAGGTAAATTAGGAGAATTTACAAGAGAACAGATGAATGCCATTCAATATGGAGCTGAAGCTGGAGCACTCAATCAAATAGCTCAAGGGAAAGCATTGATGGATGTGCATAACAGGGGACAAGCTTTCCAAGATAGCTATAGCAAAACAGCATATATGAACGCACACCAAAGCCTCAGCCAACAAAAAGGAAATGCTCAGGCTTATGATTCGGAAACAAATGGAGGTAACATAAAGATAGCAGAATCTATGGGGAGAGTGAGTAATGCTTCGGCGTTGAGGGGACACGCCAAATCTATTCAGGCTGCTGGGAATGAGGAAAACATCATATCAGCAAATGCTGGAGATGCGGCAGAGAAAACTCTTCAGCAGGTAAGTTCGCATATCGGCAAATCAAGGAATTTGCCAGATGGCTCTGCCAACTCTCGAAATCCTGATGGTGGCTTAAATTTATCAAGTGATGCAACCATTGGAATGGCAGAAAGAGCAATGGCTGCTGGCTTAAAACAATCTGTTCAGGACACTAATTATACTAAAAATGTAGCTGCAGCTGGCGAGAAACTTCAACAACAAGTTACGGATGAAATCTTGAGTGCTTATAATGATACTCACAATCCTACTTTTGGAAAGGATAGAAGAGCAGGAGCTCAACTATACAGGCAAGCTGAAAGATTGGGCGGACAACTTGCTGCAACCGCGGCACAAGGTGGTAATGTCTCTCAGGAAGATTGGGATCAGGTGACAAAATTAAGAGAAGAAGCAACAAAGATGGATTTGGAAGCTGCTCTCAAAGAAAAAGGCAAAAATGGGGCGGCAATAACTGGAGCGCTAGATGCACTTAAAATTGGTGATACTGCCGGAATAGTTGCTGGAATGTCTTCAGAGGGACAAGAACTTGGACTTAATGGTGTAGTTGGTAACTTTACTACAACTAATGGTGGTGGAATCCAAGGTGGCATACAATCCGGCGTAAGCTTCTCGCATAACGAATCTAGAAATTATAGTTTTGGAACAAATATTAGTGGTGGTAGTGCAATAGCAGGAGCAGCACTCAGTATGGGTATGTCTGCCTCTACCTATGGTGCTATTAGCTCTGGAGTTGCAGCTGCTGGACAAGTAGCTGGTGCTGCAGCTATGTTTTTACCCGGTGGAGCTATGGGTAAAGGTTTAGCTAATATGGGAATTATAGGTGGAGATTCTATGATGGCTGCTGGTGTAGGAGCTGCTAGAGCAACAGCAAGTAAGAGTGCTACTTCACTTCTAGATTCTGTAGGAAGGGCAGGAGCAGCACCAACACCAAGTGCAGGAGTTATAAATGCTCCTTATGTTGGTGGATATAACTTTACACCAAAAATGGCTATGCAATATAATGCAATGTCAAATCAAGGAAAAGAAATCTTTAGGAGAGAGCTTGGTAATATGTCTCCAAATAGGCTAACACAATTTGAAAGATTCTTAAAGGGAGAAGCTCAAACACCACTTGGTAATGCTGGAGGGGGAGTAACGGGAGGAGTTCTACCAAATCGAGCATTCTAAGATACAACCACTAGCAAATTGATATATCCCAAAAATATGCTAGAATAAACCAAAATAATATTTTGGGAGGTATAAGTTGTATCCAATTATTGATGAGCTGCTGAAAGGCGGAGAAAGTAGGAATGTTGAATTTAAAGCATTTTGGTATTGGAATAACACTACGCCAAACTTGGAACTACAAAAGAAATATGGTGAATTTTTAAAAGATATTATAGCCTTGTTTAATACTGTTGCTGAAAGCGGCATGAAGTATCTATTAATTGGCGTAGAAGAGAATAAAATGAAACAAGGCATACCCATCAAGCATCCTGCCTTTTTAGATGAAAACAAAGAGTATATTAATGATTTGCTCAATTTAAAGGAATTTGAAACAAAATTTCACAAAAAATTGGAAATATTTACAGAACCACTACAGCTTGAAAATACAGACATCAAAATAAATATTTCTAGTTACATAAAAATTGAGCTTGTAGGCGATTTGCTTTTATTTGCCATACAGCAAGCACCTTGTTTGCTGGCACTCAAAAAAGATTTGCAGTGTCAGAGAGGCACTTTTAAAACCAACGCTGTAATTGGAAGAAAACTAAAAGGGAAAAACGATCCAGAAATCTATCAACTGCCTGTAAATGAAGTTTATAGCTTACAAAGAGAATTATTACAAAGAAAAAAAGCTGGATATTTTGACAAAGATATTAGCATAGAAAAAATCGCTGAAGCATACCTACACACTAGATTGCCCCAAGCAAACAAAAAACCAAAAATAACAGCTACAAGCACTATAAATGGAATCTGCTATGAGATTCATGAAATAGAAGATAGCTGTGTGCAAACTAGAATAAAATTTTTATATTTTTCCAAACATACAAGCCAACAAAAAACTTGGGATACACTAAAAGACAATGCACTTGTGGGAAATGAGAATAAATTGTTTATTCTGCTCGATAGATTCAACAAAAATGGAGGCTTAATCAACAAAGAACATATTGCAAAGTTAGTAAAAAAAGATATTGATAGTGTCGAGATATACTATCTTGATGATTTTATACAAGAACAACTATGTGGTGAAAAACTCGAAGCATCTATTTTTCACAAGCATTCCTTCTACATCAAAAATTTCATACCCCCAACATTAGAGGAAATAAACGATAAAGGTGCTGATCTTGTATTTTCCGAGTGGCTAAGAAAAACTGAAAATCCTATTCTAGTAATTAAGGGTACTGGCGGTATCGGCAAGACAACTGTTGTAAAAAAATTTGTAGATAAAATATTAGAGGATAAAACAACAGATGCAAAATACAAGCATGTATTATTTGTCAGTTCTCACGACATTATTAGTGATATTCTCGCTCGAACTGAGAATGTAAAAAATGTTTTTGACTTTTATGATATTCTAGCTTCAAAATACAACAAAGAAGCTATTTCAAAGGATATTTTTGAGATTTTGGTTGGCAATGGCAATTTGCTTGTAGTTCTTGATGGGCTAGACGAGGTAATTGCAAACTTGGGAAATAGATTTAATACTGAATTATTTTTATCCTCCATTATAGAAAATTGTTACAATACATTTTACAAGACAAAAATAATTATTACTTGTAGAGATTATTTTTGGGATATGCAACAGCTCAAAAAGAAAACTAATATTGAATTAGTATCTCTCAAGGCTTTTGACAAGGAGCAAGTTGTAAAATACATTCAAGCAACCTTCGCTTAAACTTGATAATAAAAAGCAGGATAAGGCTATTGAACTAGCAGAAAAATGGGCTATAACAACACAGAAAAATTCATATATACCCTATATACTTGATATGATAACTGAGCTTTTAGATGCAAATATGGACACAGTGTCGTTCCAAACAAAGCTTTTATTTCCCCAAGAAATCTCTACTGATTTTTTATTGGCGAAGGCATTTGAAAGAGAAATATTAAAATTAGAGAGCAAAGATATAGACGAGCAAGTTAAAATATTTATGTTTATCGCCACACATTTTAATGGAGTGTTGCATAAGGAACACTTTAATGAACTTTGTACTCAATGTGGCATCCAAGAAAATTTTCTGGAAAATCTTAAAGCACATCCGTTGCTTCGTTACGATTCTCAATCACAAATCTTAACATTTAGATATGATTTTTTTAATGATTTTTTTAAAAATATATCTATTGCTAATTACTTAAAGCAATGGTGTTCGTTTTATGATAATAACAGTAAAATCAGCCATTTGAAACAAGCAAAGAGATGGAGAGGTGTATAGTACAAAATGTAGTTTATCACAACAAGGATATTCTCGGTGTAATTGTCAGAAGATTGGAGTTGTTTGAAGTTAAACCTGAAGGATTGCAACTCATCTTGCTCGACAAACTGCAAACCGATACAAATTTGGAGGAGTATCAAAAGATCCTCTATTCAAATATGCTGATATTATTGCTAGAAATAATATCTCCAAAGGATGTCATAGAGAGAACAAATATCATCAAAGAACTTTTTGAAGAAAATGGTGTCATTAAAAATATAAATCTTATCAATATTCATTCTGTTGGACAAAACAAACTTGTATTTGACTTTAAAGGCTGTCGTTTTGAAAATTGTCATTTTGAAAATTACGAACATTTTGCATCAAATCAATTTGATCCCGACACTTTCTTTAAAGATACAGCTTTTATTGCCCCATTGTGGAAAGAAGGAATCCAAACTAAGCTAAGTTGGAAGAATATTGATAAAAAAAGCTGCAACACTCAAGGACTGGTTAATATGCTGAATCATCGGGCGGCAAATGAGCTAGAAAATAATCAAGAACTGAGAAAAAAATTAAAAACAATCATTAAGTTTTTTTGGTCAAGAGGATGTTTTCAACCAAAGAGCGAAGATGAGGTGAGAAGACATTTAGGAGGTTTTGATAGGCTGTTCAAAGTCTTATTAGATAAAAAAATATTAAAGACCGAGAAAAAAAGTGATAAACATAAAAGAGAAAACACATACTGGTTTCTAAATAACGAATATAGTGATTTGAGAAAAATAATGGAAGAAAACGATACTTGCAGAGACTTTGAACATATTGTTTCTCTCTGCGACAAAGAAAGTTTTAGCTTATAAAACCATAGCCTACGGCTTTAACCAATCGCTTTCCGGCTTGGCAATTATCCTTGCATTTGTATAAGCCATTTCCGGTGTAAGGCAGGTAGCAATGTAGTAGAAGCCATCTTTTTTTTCGCAGGTTAGCAAAAGTTCTGGGTTGTTGATATTTTCTCCACTTAAGCATAAGGGAAGCAAAAAGCACACTTTATTCTTATACCACTAAGGTATGGCTGTTCTATAATTTCTTTTAAGGCGAATTTTCATATTTTTAACCAGCCCATCTAAAAGAGACCCTTGCTGTAATACCGAGAGATTTGCAAAATAATCCGGAAATCTTTCAATATTGTCTCCTAGAATATGATCTTTGTTGAGTCTAATCTCTAGTGTTGTATCAAAATATATTTCCTCTATATTTGTATAAAACTCTATCGTGTCTGGCAACTCTTTGAAATTCGAAAGCTGTCCTGCACTTTCATTAAAAAAGCCCTTAAAAATAAAAATATCACGCTTCCCTTTTTGTGGCTTTTCGAAATAAGCAAATATATCTTGAAAGTGTGGTGTTAATAATCCTGTGTTGAAGCAAGCCTGTGTTTTGTCGTCGGTATAACAGAGTAAATGTGGTTTGCTTGTAGATATAATATAAAAACGCTCTATAATATATTGCTTGAGATGGGCATTTTTCTTCCCCCATTCTTCCTGAATAGCCATTTTAGAAAGATTTTCTATGTGAGATTCGTATGATGGCGGATTGTCTTGTGAATTTTCCGGCTTTGATTTTTTGGTTGAATGTTTTTTTGGAGATGGATTTTGCGTAACCTTTATATTTTCCTTCATCAATAAAACTTCACTGCTCCCCTCGTTTCTTATCGCATTGTATCCAAGAGACTCATACACTTTCACGAGCGTTTTGTTTTTGCTTATATCGTCTTTTTTTAATGCGTAATTATCAAATAGCCACTCTGATATGCTAGTGTTTAAAGCCATACCTTTTTCATTTTTGCAAGCCTCGAAAGCTTGATGCAGAACAGATTCTTTTGATTTGTTTGCCCCATTTTCTTCTGGTGTTTGCGTTTTAACATCCCTTCTTTTTCTTTGGGGACATTAAACCTAAAAAACACTTAAGATATAATTATGAGAAAACACTCTAATCTATCACACGATAATCACCTCTTTCGAGCACCTTTTTGACAAATGTCTCAAACTCGTGCTTGTATCCTTCTCTTTGAGCTTCTTCTCTACTATCATCTGCCCATATAATTGATGGTCCTTGTCCAACACCTTGTGTAGGAACTACGAGCTTAACTTCTCCACTCTCAATTAAATCCGCCCATTTCTCTTTAGAAATATCGGGGTAGGTAATGCTACCGATACTAAAATCATCATTCGGATTCCTCAACCTCTCAATCACTTTTTCCTTAAAAGCCTTATTCCAAGCT
>NZ_DS990391.1:50620-67133 GCF_000155475.1 Helicobacter cinaedi CCUG 18818 = ATCC BAA-847
TGTGGCAATTATAACAAATGCAGGGACTTGTTTCAAATGGGGTTTAAGGAGGGTTTTCTCTTTTGATAGACTTATCTACCTATGGTGCTATTAGCTCTGGATATGCTATGGGTATTGGTGCTGCTAGAGCGGCTAGTTCTAAAAATGCAGCTTCTGCCGTATCTAGTGCTAATGCTTATATGGATAAACTAGGTTCATTTAACGCTAGTGGTGGTTTAGGACAGCTTAAAGCAAATTATGAGTTAGCTGAGAGAGGATTTAACAATATTGCACTCAGTGGTAGTCCTAAAGAAGTGATAAATGCAAGAATGGCTATGGACAAAGCACGCAAAGCCTATAATAAAGGATTAGCAACAGAGGCAAGCTTAAATAGGCAATACAATGCTTTAAGCCCACAAGCTAGAAAACATGTGGATAAAGAGCTTGGTGGCGATGCTGGAGGGAGTGATGAAAGATGTGCGAATGTTGTCCAACTAGCTGATAAACAAAAAATTGGAGTGCAGTCCTTTTTGTTTAAGCAATTCTTTTCTTCCAAAGATAATCAATATTTTCTTTGCTCGTGTAACAGCAACATTGAGCAAGTCACTTTCACCTTTGTTAAAGAATAAGCTTTGAGCATTCTTTGCATCAAAGCTTTCTGCCGTTAATATGCCGCCGTATTTCTCATTCTCTGTGATAGTGTCTTTCTCATCTTTTGTGTATATGAATAGCCTCACACACCATCAAATAAAAATCCAAACATTTTGATTCCAAGATATTTTTCATCTTTAAGATAATTTTGTGCCTGTATTTTTTCTGTCTCAATATCTTTCTTTGACAGCAAATTGAACGCTTTGTATTCTATTATGGTGTTCCCATACAAAAAATCACTTTTGCCACCTATATGCCCATTGCTATGGTGCCTTTCGTGCTGAAATGGTTCGTATGTCTCGATGAATCCTAAATTCCTTAAAAGCAGATTTAATTCATTTTCAAAGATATAGCGCAGATCCTCTTCTGATTTAGCGTGTTTTAGGGGTGTATTTCGAGAGCAAATCTTTTGCTTGAACTGATTGTAAATGTCTAATTGCTCATTCGTAAGATTTTCAAAATCGTGTATCATTTTTGTTTGTTACTCCATAATTAAGTGGGCGGATTATAGCAGAATCTATAATTTAGATTCAAATGAAAATTTGGTAGTAAATGGATTCTGTGTGTAGAGAAGTTTGCCTATTCTAAAATATTTAAGGGGCTAATAAAGAAAGTATCAAAAGGTAATTTAAGGTAGCCTCTCACTTAAGAGTACCCCACAACCACCGGCAGGATTAGCCCCTTAAATTGAATGTATTGTAGTACAATCAAGCTTAACTTTCAATCAACAACATACAAAAAGGAATAAAATGGCTTTTTCATTGCAAAATCCAGAATATGAAAAAATAAAGAGAGAATGCGTGTGGAATAGGTGTATCAAGCAGAAAGCTAGAGTCTGAGCATGATGTTTAGAGATTCCAAGCAAATTCAAAAAAACCACCCACTTAGAAAAGCGGTGGCACTTCAGCAAGAAGGGCTAAGCTCCCTTATTACTATTATCCCCTTGCCCCTTGATGGTGGTGAATTTCTTTAACAAATCTTTGCCTATATCTATTTGAGCTAATCCCTCAAGCATAGCTCCCATGCTCATACCACCTTTTGAGGATAAAATCTCTCCTACTTTGCTTATGCCATTTTGCACATCACCGCCATTAGCGATGATTTTCATATCAGCACTCGCTAGGGCTTTAGCTTGTTCTATACCTATTTTTTCATTTGCTTCTACCTGCCTAATGGTAACAAGATATTGTTGGTATCCCTCATTCTCGCCGATCTCTTTTGCAAGTGTGATTTGTGCGGTTACTGGAGCAAGCTCTTTTAGTTTTAAGGATTCAGCTTCAGCTGTCCCTATCTTAAGAATACCTTGTGATTCTTTGTCTTTCATCTCTAGCAATGCCGATGCCTCTAAAAACTGCCTTTCTTTGTCAGCTTCCGCACTTCTAATGGTTGCTGCTTTTCTAGCTTCAGCATCTAGCTCAATTTTCTTTTTCTCCTCTTCAGCCTTAACAATTTCAGCATCTTTGTTAATTTCTGCTTGTTTTACTTTTTCAACACGAAGAACTTCCATTGTCTTTTCCCGAGTAGTTTTCTCTTGTTCTTTAATGGCTTGATTTGCCTGTTCTCTACTAATAGCAACTTCTCGCTCATTCTCCACAGTTTTTAGCCCTATTGTTTTGTTTGCTTCTTGCTGTTTAACTTCTGTGGCTTGTTGAGCTTCAATTTCAGCCATTTGAGCTTCTTTCTTGTTATTTGCCACTTTAATACGACTTTCTTTTTCAATTTCAGAAATCTTTTTGTTCATAATATTGGCAATAACCTGACTTACCTTGGAATCTCTAATATCCATTAGTTCTATATTTTTTACAGGCTCAATACCCCAGTTTTTAAGCTGTTCTTTCACAGATTCTGTAAAGTCATCTCCAAGCTCTGAGCGCACCTGTAATATATCTTCCAAATTTCGGCTTGAAAGAATTGAACGAATGGAACCTTGAATAATATCTTCAAGTTGTGTATGTAAGTCAGTGAAATCCCTTACTCTTTGTGCTGCTAGATTAGAATCATTAACTCTAAAAAAAGCTGTAATATCTACCACAAATGGCAGTCTTCCCAAATCATACGCCTCATATCCTTCAATTTGGATAGAGAATACAGATACGGGCAGAACAATCTTTGTAACACCTATAAGCGGGAACCACGATGGAAATTCATAGTATGTATTACCATTCCCCGTATCTTTGCCATAGGAAAGAGTTTTCCTTGCTGATTGAACTATATGCACTTCATTTGTTGAGACAACTACTCTAAAAAACAATGGAATAACTATCAAAAGTATTGCTGCTACTACTGCGATAGCAATGCCTATGGATATAAACAACATTAATGCTCCTTTTGTGTTTGAAATATGTGTATGCGACTGGTTTTTGCGTACTGAATGAATCTTAACAGAAAAAGAGTATTTTTTCAAATGGATAATTCAATTCCTAGATACAAAATCTACGCTATTTTAGCTATCAGCACTAGATATTTCTACAATAGAGGCTACCTTCATAATCATATACAAACCATTTTTTCCGATTCCAAATCTGCCCCTAGAATCTTTTCAATCATTGCTGAAAAATAAAACAACACAAAAAGAAAAACAAAACTTACCACTACTGCCATAATCGCCACAAGCATATTGCTCTCTTCAGCGATCACTATCACACTTGCTAATGTCCCCGGTCCTACAAGCATAGGAAACGCCATAGGGATAATACTCCGCTTAAACAACTCCTCAAATTTAAGTTTCTTATACTCGGAGTAATCCTGCTTTGCAACAGCAAAAAGCAGATTTTTCAAACTCATCACAATAAGGATAATCCCCCCCCCCCCCCAGCTACCCGCACAGAATCTAGATTCACCCTAAAAAGATACTGCATAATAAATGAGCCTGTCAGTAAAAAAATAAGCACAATCAATAACGCTGTCCATAAAATATTCCTAAAAAGCTTTTGCCGCAATGGTGTATGCACCTCATCAGTCATAGCAAGAAATTGCGGTAAATTCCCAAAAGGATTCAGCACCGCAATGATTGTTATTGCGCCTAGCCCCACGAGATGAAAGGTGGATTCTAAATTATCAAAAAACATACATTTTCCTTAAAAATTTATGAGAATGAAAACCCTAAAAAATTATAACCATTTTTATTTAAGCTTGAGATTCAAGTTGGCATATTTGGTGCATTTATGCCACTTGTATTTTACGCCAAGTTCTACATATAAGATTCTATCTCAAACCCCCACGCCCCACAAAAACAAACCCAAAATATAAAAATTTAAAAAATCTTGCTACAATACGCCCTTATTTGATTTGGGGATACATTTCATTTTTCACATAGGACAATACTTTGACATTCAACACAGCATCAATCTTAGATAGAATCACGCCGTTTTTCAAAAATCTCTCGCAAAGCACAGAGATGGTTGTTATTGTCTTTATGATGCTTATTGTCGGCATTATCATTGTGCCACTGCCAAGTGTAATGCTTGATTTTTTACTAAGCATTTCCATTGCCCTATCTATTTTGATTATCCTTATTACGCTGTATGTGGATAAAGCCACGGAATTTTCAGCCTTTCCTACTATTTTGCTTATTGTTACACTCTATCGCCTAGCCCTTAATGTCGCCACCACCCGTATGATTCCAAGTGAAGGACATAATGGCGTTGAGGCTGTAAGCAGTATTGTCGCTGCTTTTGGGCATTTTGTCGTGGGCGGAAATTATGTCATTGGGATTATTGTTTTTACCATTCTTGTGATAGTTAATCTCATCGTCATTACAAATGGCTCTACTCGTGTTACAGAAGTGCGTGCGAGATTCACCCTTGATGCGATGCCCGGTAAGCAAATGGCAATAGATGCGGATTTAAACGCTGGGCTTATTGGGCAAGATGAAGCACAAAAAAGACGCGATGCGTTGGCTCAAGAGGCGGACTTTTATGGCACAATGGACGGAGCAAGTAAGTTTGTCAAAGGCGATGCGATTGCCTCTATTATTATCACCATTGTCAATATCATCGGCGGATTCTTAATTGGCGTGTTTGAACACGGAATGAGCGTGAAACAAAGTGCGGAGACTTTTACAATCCTTACCATTGGTGATGGGCTTGTTGGGCAGATTCCCGCACTCATTGTTGCTACTGCTACGGGTATCATTACCACGCGTGCAGCTAAAAGCTCTCAAACAAATTTTGCGGGAGATATTATCACGCAAATTACAGGTAGCTCAAAAATCTTAAGTATTGTTGGCTTTATCTTAATCCTTTTTGCCCTAGTTCCCGGACTTCCTATTTCGCTTGGTTTTGTTGGGGTGTTTTTCCTTGCGGTGGCGTGGCTTGTGAGCCGTGAAGATATGGGGAGTCTTTTCTCTATGGTGGAGAAATTTATCAGCAAAAAAGCCTCGCCAAATAGCAAGAAAGCCGATGAAGATTCACAAAAAGAGATAGATATTGAAAAGCATAAAGCTCAAAGGGTGCAGAAAAGCGAAGAAGAGATTAAAAAAGAAGAAGAAGCTATCATTAATGAAGCACTTAAAGTTGAAACACTAGAGATTTATCTAGGCTATCAGCTTATCCGTCTAGCTGATGTCAAGCAAAATGGCGACTTGTTAGAAAGAATCCGCTCTATGCGTAAGAAAATCGCCACAGATTATGGCTTCCTTATCCCGCAGATTCGCATTAAGGATAATCTCAATCTCCAGCCCACCGACTATGAAGTTTTACTTAAAGGCGTGAAAATCGGCGAAGGCAGTGTATTGCCTGATAAATTTTTAGCTATGGATACAGGAATGGTAGCAGAAGCCATTGAAGGAATCCCTACAAAAGAGCCAGCCTTTGGGCTTGATGCGTTGTGGATAGATTCTAAAGATAAAGAAGAGGCGATCATTCGTGGCTATCATATTATTGATCCCTCCACGATTGTAACAACGCATATGACAGAGCTTATTAAAACTTATGCAGAAGAGTTTATCACAAAAGATGAAGTCAAAGTGCTTATGGATCGCCACGCTAAAGACTATCCTGTGGTTGTAGGAGAGGCATCTAAGATTCCTATGAGCATTATTATACGCGTTCTGCGTGAGCTTTTACACGAGAAGATTCCAATCAAAGATTTGCCGACCATTTTAGAATCTATCACAGATACCTATCCCATCTTGCAAGATGATACCGATAGTATCGTTGAGCAAGTCCGCTCCCGCCTAGCTAGGACAATCACGGATATTTTTAAAGCCGAAGATGGGAATCTTAAGATATTCACACTCTCCCTTGCAACAGAACAATACCTAATAGATAGGCTTAAAGAACAGCCCGGCGGGAAAAACTTTGTGCTACATTCAAATGAAGTTCAAAAGCTTGTAGATTCCATACAAGAAGAAAGCCTAAAGCTTATACAAAAAAATATGACGCCTGTGCTACTTGTGGATTATAGAATCCGCAAACCCCTTGTCAAGCTCCTTGAGCCATTTAGGGTAAATATTACCATTTTGGGTAATGCCGAGATTGACCCACACGCGACCTTTGAAGTTGTCGGCACACTCAATATAGAATTTTAAGGATAAGAAATGCAAGTTTATCATCTCTCACACACAGATTTAGACGGTTATGGCTGCCAGTTTATCGCTAAAGAGTTTTTCAAAAATATCACTTTTTACAATGCTAATTACGGCAGAGAAGTGCTTGTGCGGATTAATGCTATTTTAGATACTATCACGCATTCCTCTCAAAATCTAAGTATCTTGCTTAGTCAAAAATTTGTCAAAAGCAAAAAATCCCCTGCTTCAAACGCTTCGCAAGATAAATTCCTTGTGCTGATTACAGATTTAAATCTCACACTAAATGAGTCAAACTACCTGCAACAAAGAATAGAGGAGCTAAAAATTAATGGCGTTGATGTGGAGCTTTTACTTCTAGATCACCACATCAGCGGACAGGAATGTGCGGATAAATATGAATGGTATCATTTAGATTCTACGCGTTGTGCGAGTAAGATTACCTTTGATACGCTGATTACACGAGAGAAAATGCTAGATTCTACGCGTGAAAAATGGATAAGAAATGCAAGTGAAATGATAAACTCCGTGGATATTTGGCTTGAAGATGGCTATAAATTTGACTTTGGCAAGGTGGCTATGGGAGCGATTAGCGGGAGCTTTGAGCTGAATAGATTTATGTTTGATGAAGAGCATAGATTCTATAAATTTGCCATTTTAGAATCTGCTAGAGAGTTTTTAGAGCAGCCAAATGGCGAAGTGGCATTTGATAATGCCCTGTATGAGATTAAAAAACGCGCCCTTGGTGGAAACCCACAAACGGAGACAATGGATACAATTACTTCAAATGCCCAAGTCAAGCTCTTAAGCCAAAAAAAGGATTCCTGCACCATTTTTTACAATGACAAAAAAGGCTTTTTAAGCTACTCTATGGGCGGTGTGAGTGTGCTAGCTAATCTTTTTTTACGCACAAATAGTGAGTATGATTTTTACCTTGATGTGAATCCACGCGGTAATGTAAGCCTTAGGGCAAATGGGAATTGCGATGTGAGTGAGATGAGTAGAGAGCTTTTCAATGGTGGAGGGCATAAGAACGCTTCGGGTGGGAAGATTGAAGGATTCAAAGAAAGCTTCTCGTATATGGATATAAAATCGCAGATTGAGTATATTCTTAATAAACACCAAGAGATTCAATAGACAGATTCAACAAAACAAGGAGAAGCGATGAATATTAATGAAAACATTAGCCAAGAGCTGACACTGGAAATGAGCCTAGAAGAAATGGCGTTAGAAGTGGTTGATATGCTAGGCGTGGCACTTTACTTTGCCGGGGCAAAAAAGGCACATATTGAGGAGCTTATTGAGCTTTATTCCAAGCAAATGGATAAATTTTATGCCAAGCTCCCAGAAGATGCTACCTATGGGCAAAATGAGATGATTGAGATTATCAAATCTCTTAAAAAAGATTATCCAAAATTTTTTATGAAGTAGAACCTATGCAGATTCAATGTGCGATTTTATTTAGTGGTAATGGCAGCAATATGCAAAATCTTATAGAATCTTTGCATAATAAACACTTCATACACGCACAAACGCACAAAGATTGCAAACTCCACATAGCTCTTACACTTTGCAATAACGCAAACGCACACGGCATAACACGCACTAAAAATCTAAATATCCCTTGTGCCGTGCTACCTCATCGTGATTTTAGCTCAAGGGAAGAATTTGATAAGCAGATGATTGCTACTTTGCAAACTTATAGGATTGAATATGTGATTTTAGCTGGATTTATGAGAATCTTAACGCCACTTTTTACAAACACTTTCCGCACAATCAATATCCACCCTTCATTCCTGCCCGAACACAAAGGGGCAAATGCTATAAAAGATAGCTTTTATGCTAAGCAAAGCTATGGTGGCGTAAGCGTGCATTGGGTGAATGAAGAACTTGATGGTGGCGAGATTATATTGCAAGAAAAGATTGAAAAGATTCAAGGTGAGAGCCTTGAAGGCTTTGAATCTAGAATCCACGCCCTTGAATACATACTCTACCCTAAAGCCATTCTAAAAGCCCTTCATCTACTCCCTAAAGAATCTAGTGTAAAATCTTGTATAGAATCTCACTCCCAGCCTAGCACAGAATCTGCCATAGAATCCAGCAAGGAGAAGCAATGAGTCATTCACTTGAGCTTTTAAGTGCATTTGGTATCTTTTCTCTGCTGATTCTATCCGCCTCGCCTATCAGCTCACTCACACGCATTCCCATTGTTGTGGTTGAGATGATTTTAGGAGCAGTGGCAGCTCACTTTTTTAACTTCATCAATACATTTGAAGAAATCTCACTTGTAGCGGAAATTGGCTTTTTATTTTTGATGTTTTTATGCGGTTTAGAGGTGGATATTAAATCTTTTGCAAAACTTGGCAAAAGCTTCTTACTTAAAGCCCTAGCGTATTTTTGCACCCTTTATGGCATTACCTGCCTTGTGGTATTTAGCACAAATCTCTCATACATATATATCGCCGCTTTCCCAGTTATGAGCTTGGGTATGATTGTAGCCTTAATCAAAGACTATGGCAAACATCAGCCTTGGCTTGATTTAGCCCTAAAGATTGGAATCTTAGGGGAGCTTGTAAGTATTACTGCTTTAGTTATCATTGATGGTGCTTCAAGGCACGGCGTGGGCAGTGAGCTATTACAAAAATTGCTTATTCTGCTTATCTTTTTGCTTGTTGTTGCCTTTGGCTTTAGAATTGCAAAAGTGTTTTTTTGGTGGATGCCACAAGTGCGGTTTTTATTTTTGCCACGCGATGATAGTAACTCTCAAGATTTGCGTTTTGTCTTTTTCCTACTTTTTGCCTTTGTGCTTTTAATGATGATTTTGGAGATTAAAGCGGTTTTGGGTGCGTTCTTAGCCGGGACAATTCTTAGCACATTTTTCAAGCACAAAGCAGACTTACCTGAACAGCTTAATCACTTTGGATTTGGCTTTTTTGTGCCATTTTTCTTTGTGTATGTTGGCTCTACGCTTAATCTCAATGCGATTTTTGGCGATATTGATATTCTCTATCACGCTGCATACTTAATCGCTGGAATGCTACTTTTACGCATTATCAGTGCGAGTATCGTCTTTGGCAGATATTTTAAGAATCTTAAATCCACACTCCTTTTTGCTCTAAGCGATTCTATGCCGCTCACTTTTCTTATCGCTACTGCTACTTTAGGTAAAAGTATAGGGGAGTTAGACGACACACTTTATGCTTCATTTGTGCTTGGTGCGATTTTGGAAGGCATCATTTTTAGCGTATGTATTAAAGTCATTTATGTATTTTGGAAAACAAAAAAGGAGAAATAATGCAAACGCCTCGTCAAACTTGGAGCTCTAGCTTAACTTATGTTTTAACGGTTGCAGGAGCTACCATTGGCTTTGGGGCGACTTGGAGATTCCCCTATCTTGTGGGAGAAAATGGCGGTGGGGCGTATGTGCTTATCTTTGTGTTAGCGATGATCTTAGTTGGAATCCCTGTGATTTTAGTAGAGAATGTCATTGGCAGACGCACACAGAAAAATGCCATTGACGCATTTGGCGGCGAAGTTAATGGCAAAAAGATTCCGCGTTTTTATAAGATTATTGGCTATCTTGGTATTGCTGGAGCATTTGGGATAATGGCATATTATATGGTGCTTGGTGGCTATGTCATCACTTATATTATTAACATCATAAGTGGGAATCTTAATCTTAGCTCCCCCATTGAAAAAGACATCGCAAAGAGCTTTTATGAAAGCAATATTACGCATAATCCGCTGATGGTTGGAATCTACACGGGCATTTTTGTGCTTATTAATTGGATTATTTTGAAAAAAGGTGTGATTGATGGGATTGAGCGGAGTATGAAATACCTTATGCCCTTGCTTTTTATCTGTTTGCTTATTATGGTCGTACGCAACCTTACTTTGCCAAATGCAATGGAAGGTGTAAGATTCTATCTTTTACCTGATTTTAGCAAGATTAATGCAAGGCTTTTCATTGATGTGCTAGGGCAGGTATTTTTTGCACTCTCGCTTGGCTTTGGTGTGATGATAACCCTTTCATCATATTTGCAAAAAGATGAAAATATGATTAAAACCGCTGTTGCCACTGGAATCTTAAACACAATCATCGCTCTTTTAGCCGGATTTATGATTTTCCCCTCTCTTTTTAGCTTTTCCCTAAGCCCCGATCAAGGACAAAGCCTTGTGTTTCAAACGCTGCCTATTGTGTTTTCCCATATTTATTTTGGTAATGTCTTAGCGGTGGTGTTTTTCCTTTTGCTTATTACCGCTGCCCTTACCACTTCACTGCCTATCTATGAAGTTATCATTACCACATTGCACGAAAAGCTTAAAATCTCTCGCACAATGGCTATAAATATCACACTTGGGAGTATTTTGATCCTTGGGAATATCCCTTGTATCCTTGCCTATGGTCCTTGGGAGCATATCACTTGGAATGGCAAAAATATCTTTGATATATTTGATTATGTGAGTGGCAATATTCTTTTTGTGCTGACTTCCCTTGGCACTTTATTTTTTGTAGGTTGGGTGCTTAAGTCTCAATCCCTAAAAGAGCTTAGCAATAACGGCACACTCCACCCACTGCTTGTAAAAATCTGGTATTACTATGTGAAGTTTTTTCTCCCCTTTATTGTGGTGCTGATTTTTATCGCGGGGAATTTTCCAAAGAGCCTTGAATACTTCTTTGCCTTCTTGCGTTAGATAAAAATGAGAATCTTATCTGCTTTTTTTACTCTGTGTGTTTTTGCTACTCTAAGCAACGCCTTAAACACACAAACCCACGCCCTAAGCATTTATGGCAATCCAAAATATCCCAAAAACTTCACACATTTTGATTATGTCAATCCAAACGCTCCAAAAGGCGGCACTTTAAAAAGTTTTGCGTTAGGCACTTTTGATAGCCTTAATCCCTTTAGCCAAAAGGGCAATCCCGCAGCGGAGCTTCACACTCTTGTGTATAACACCCTTACCATTCAAAGCCTTGATGAGCCTTTTAGCGAATACGCCCTTGTGGCAGATTCTATGACGCAAGGCAGGGATTTTATTATCTTTCATCTTAATAAAAAGGCAAGGTTTAGCGATGGGAAGCCTATTAGAGCAAAAGATGTTGTTTTTAGCTTTGAGACACTTTTACAAAAAGGCAAGATTGATTTTAAACGCTACTATGCTGATGTGAATAGCGTTAAGGCGTTAAGTGATTTAGAAGTGATTTTTTATTTTAAAACAGATTCAAATAAGGAGCTACCGCTGATTTTAGGGCAGATTCCCATTTTGCCTTCACACATTTATCTTCAAAATGGCAAAAACACCTTTGGAGAAAATCCCTTGCAAATCCCTGTGGGAAGCGGGGCATATAAAGTCAAAAAGTTTGATTTAGGGCGGAGTATCACTTATGAGCGAGACCCAAACTATTGGGCAAAAGACCACCCCACGCAAAAAGGAATGTATAACTTTGATGAAGTGGTGGTGGAATATTACAAAGATCCTGCTGTGGCACAAACTGCGTTTATGGCGGGAGAATATGACTACCGCATTGAAACTTCGGCAAAAGTATGGGCAAACGACTATGAAGGCAGGGCAAAAAGGGAGGGGAAGATTATCCTGCAAAGCTTTAGACACGAGCTACCTAGCACATTACAAGGATTCTTTTTCAACACAAGAAAGCCCATTTTTGCTGATAAAAGAGTGCGAGAGGCAATTTTTTATGCCTTTGATTTTGAATGGAGCAATAAGAATCTTTTTTATAATCAATATGAACGCACCACACATATTTTTCATAACTCCCCTTTTGCAAGTTCTGCCCTGCCACAAGGAAAGGAGCTAGAAATACTTTTACCCTATAAAGACAGGCTAGATTCTAGAATCTTTACCCAACCCTACATCGTGCCTATAACAAATGGGGAGCAAAAGCGTGGGGAAAATTTGAGAGAAAATCTCAAATACGCAAGGGATTTATTAGAATCTGCGGGATTTTATGTGAAAAATGGAGCTCTTTACACACCCACACATCAGCCTTTTAGCTTTGAAATTCTTATCTCTTATGATGCTTTTGAACGCATTTGTCTGCCTTTTGCTAAGAATCTTAAAAAGCTTGGGATTGAAGCTAAAATACGCAAAGTTGATGATTCACAATACATTAATCGTGTGCGGGCTTTTGAATATGATATGGTTGTTGAACTCTTAGGGCAAAGTCTATTCCCGGGCAATGAGCAAAACTACTATTGGAACTCTCAAGTTGTTAGCACTAAAGGAAGTAAAAACTTTGCTGGTGTGCAAGATCCTGTGGTAGATGAGCTAATTACCAAATTGCTTAATGCCAATTCGCAGCAGGATAGAATAGCTATTGGTAAATCCCTTGATAGAGTGCTATTATGGGGCTTTTATGTCCTGCCACATTTTAATCTCCCCGCTTTTCGCATAGCCTATTGGCGAAACATCGCTATGCCTAGCCAAACTCCGCCCTATGGGATTGATCCATACTTATGGTGGAGTAAGGGAGCAAAAAGCTAGAAAATGCTAGAATCCACGCTTTTTTACACAAAAATATAGAGATAAAAGGGATAAAATGCCACGCGAAAAAGGATTTGAAAATCAAAACTTCAAAAATAAAAAAAACAAAAGTTTAAAAAACAGAATCTTCAAAAACAAAAAACGCCATAAAAATCAAAAAAGTGCTTTGCGGATTCTAAGGGAGCTGACTACAAGGCGAGATAAGATTATTTTGCTTTTTTTATTTATCGCTACTATTATTCTATCTTTGATTGAAACGCTTGGCATTAGTGTGATTATGCCTTTTATCACCTTTGCGAGTAATCCGGATATGATTTTTGCTCACTGGAGTTCAAAGTGGGTATATGACACGCTTGGCTTTGACAGCACATTGCATTTTATGTATGCTTTTAGTGCTTTGCTTGTAGGTTTTTATATCTTTCGTGCGTTGTATAATGCGGCGTATTCCTATGGGCTATCGCGTTTTGCTTTTAGGAAGTTTCACTACTTTGCCTATCGGCTTTTTTGTAAAAGTGTAGAGCTTAGCTATCTTGATTTTAGTCATAAAAAGACGGATAAGATTCGCCAAACCATTGTGAGCGAAGCACAAAATACTTCATTTTATCTTCAAAATCTTTTACAAGTCAGTTCGGAGTTTTTTACCATTTGTCTTATGTATGCACTTTTGCTTATGGTAAGCTGGAAAATGACTTTGGTGCTGACACTTTTGCTAAGTGTGCAGGTGCTGTTTATTATCAAACTGCTTTCACGCAAGATTAAGAAAAAGGGAGAAATTGATGTAGAGACGAGTGCCCAGCTTAATGAGCTTATCACAAAAACTTTTGGGAATTTTAAGTTTATTAAGCTTAAAGGCAATCAAGATGAAGTCTATCACGCATTTGATAAACTCTCACGCAAACGCACCAACGCCACTATTATCGCACAAAGCCTTCTGCCACTTCCGCGTATTATCCTTGAGACTATTGGCTTTGGTGTGCTCATTGCCTGTGTGGCTTATATTTTGTTTCAATACCAAGATGCAAGTGCGGTTATTCCTATTATCTCTATGTATGCCTTGGCGTTATATAGAATCTTACCTGCAGTAACGCGTATCCTTAATAACATTAATATGATGAGCTATCTCACCCATTCGGTATATAGTGTGTATGAAAATCTCACCTACCATACAGAAGATGAATATCAAGAGCCCTGTGCGTTTGTAGATTCTATTAAGTTAGAAAATGTTGATTTTACCTATGTGAGCCATAAGCCGATTCTAAAAGATTTTTCGCTTGAGATTAAGAAGGGAGAGAAAGTCGCATTTGTGGGGCAAAGTGGAGCTGGGAAAAGCACACTTGTAGATATCATCATTGGAATCTACAAACCCCAAAAAGGACATTTGCTCGTAGATAATGTGCCTATTACCAACCACAACCTAAGAGCGTGGCGGAAAAAAATCGGCTATATCCCACAAAGCATTTATCTTTTTGATGGCTCTGTGGCGGAAAATGTCGCTTTTGGCTCTCACTTTGATGAAGAAAAAATCAAAATCGCCTGTCAAAAGGCACAGATTCTAGACTTCTTAAACACCCATAATGGAATCTACACACGCGTAGGAGAGGGTGGAATCTTGCTTAGTGGCGGACAAAAGCAACGCATAGGCATAGCAAGGGCGATTTATGATGACCCTGAAATCCTTGTGCTTGATGAAGCCACCTCCGCCCTTGATAACCAAACAGAAGCTGACATTATGGAGCAAATCTATGATGTGGCGAGTAATAAAACACTCCTTATTATCGCCCACCGCCTAAGCACCATTGAGCGATGTGAGCGTAAGATTGAGCTACAAACAAATAGCAATGGGGGGGGGGGCAGTAATGAAAACCTATAAAACCCAAAATACAATAGATCAAGGGATCAAAAATGAAATATTATCTTGATTTTATCCACGCTACTACGATAAAAAAAGCAAAAATTTTTAGCTTTTTAAAATGCGATGAGAATGAGGCTAAGATTTTACAATTTATGGCAAAGGCTTTGCTTCAAGGGGAGAGTGATTTTGTGGTGCATACTTTGCTTTACAAAAGTCTGATTGAAGCAAAGGCAGATTCAAGAATCAAAACAAGTGAAAAAGCCTTAGGCTTTCTGCCCCATATCCGCAATCTTATTGAGCTAGGCTGGATAACACAAAGCTCCTTTTTGCAGCCTAAAATCACAGATATTGCCCTGCTTGAGCTTTATAATGATAATGTCTGCCTTTCCCACGCATTTTTGAAGCTCCTAGAAGATGGTGCGTTAAATGTTGATTTACCAGAAATTACTCCTTATGAAGATCATTTAGAATACTTAAAAGATCGCTTTTCGCATATTGAGCTTTTACACAAAATGAGTGGGCTAAAATTTTCTCAAAAGCTAGATTCTCCCTCACTTTCCCGTGCAAACTATCGCCTAAAGCTTTTAGAAGAAACAATCCAATCACGCCTTCAACTCACAACAAAAGATATAAGCATTATAAAGCTCATCAAAGAACAGCATTTAGAGCCAAAAGAGCAGATTATCTTTTTTGCGTTATTGAAAGAAGAATATAGCAGTAGCGATGAAAACTTGCGTGATATGAATGCCCTGCTTGAGCTTATAAGCCTTGATGAGTATGATAAGATTAAGCATCGCTCCTTGCTTGATGAAAATTCCAATCTCGTGCAAAAGGGCTTAATTGACTATGATGAGCTTTTAAATCCCTTTGGTGGAATCTCACGCACTTTTTTTATCCCTGAAGAGATTTTGCAAAACATTATCCACCCTAATAAAAAGAAAAAGCGGAATAAAATTAGTCTAGATTCTCTTATTAAAAACCAAGATATTTTTGAGCTTGTAGAGCCAAAATATGATATGAATGAGATTATTTTGCACCAAAATACCCGTGAGATTCTCAACAATCTCCTAGCCCAAGTCAATAGCAATGTCGTGCATTTACTGCACCTTTGGGGCATAAGAGATAAGAAAAAGGGCATTGATGCAAAAATTTTGCTCTATGGAGCGCCGGGCTCTGGCAAGACTATTACCGCCCTAGCTCTCGCTAAGAGTCTAAAAAAGCAGGTGTTAAGCTTTGATTGCTCTAAGATTCTATCAATGTATATTGGCGAATCTGAAAAAAATGTCCGCAGGATTTTTGATAGCTATAATGAGATTTGCAAAAGCATTAAAAATGAGCCGATTTTATTGCTTGATGAAGCTGATCAATTCCTTAGCACACGCTCTAACAGCGGCAATAGTGCAGATAAAATGCATAACCAAATGCAAAATATTTTCTTAGAGCAAATTGAGCGATTTGATGGAATCTTAATTGCCACAACCAATCTTTTAGAAAACTTTGATACCGCCTTTTCACGCCGCTTTAACTACAAAATAGAATTTAAGCGTCCAAATAGGGAGCAAAGAGAAGCCTTGTGGCTTAAGTATCTGCCACAAAATGCGGAGTTTAGCGTAGATTCTAAAGAGAATCTAGCCGCCGCCCTAGCAGAATATGATTTAAGCGGAGGGCAAATCGCCCTTGTGATTAAAAACACCGCCTATAAAGTCGCCACAAAAAAAGAGAGCATTTTCACGCAAGAAGATTTTATCACGCAGATTAAAGCCGAGCTTAGTGGGAATTTTGACAATAACAAACCTATGGGCTTTAGAGCCTAATGCAAGATATTTCAAAGTCCTACCTTGAACGCGTTGTGGGGATTAAGCCTAGGCGTTATGGGCTAAAAAAGCAAAAAACTTTTCTCTATGGAGCAAGTGGAGTGGGGAAAAGCTCTCTGGCATTTTTACATAGTGCAAAATACAAAAAGACGCTTTATATTAATTGTGCGGATTCTCGCATAGATA
>NZ_DS990391.1:67139-88111 GCF_000155475.1 Helicobacter cinaedi CCUG 18818 = ATCC BAA-847
CCGCCAATACCCTTATTTTAAAAAGCTTTTTGGAAAAAAACCTTGAGCTTTTGATTATTGATTCTTATACGCCAAAAATCTCCCTGCCAAATCTTAATCACATTATTCTTATTGCAAATTCCAACGCCCACTGCCCAAAAGATTTTAAGAGTAAGAAAATCCACCCCCTAAGTTTTGAAGAATACATTAGCTTTGATTCTAAAAATCTCTCCATCAATAATCTTTTTAATCTGTTTTTAAAAGAGGGCAATCTGCCTGAGATTCAAACGCTTAATCCAAGCTATAAAATCACGCGTAAGCAAGAGATTTTACAAATATCCCTTAAAAACGACTTTGATATTTTTTGTTCTCTTTTAACAATGCAGGGGCAAAAGCTTACAATTAATCACATCTACACGATTTTGAAAAAAACGCATAAAATTTCAAAAGATAGAATCTACCCTTTGCTGCAGTCCCTAAATGAATCGGGCTTTATTTTTCTTCTCCCTCATCACACAACTTCAAGCAAAAAGCTTTATTTTTTTGACTTTACTTTGCCCTTGTGTGTGCAGATTGAGCGGGATTTTTTAGCGAGTTTGGAAAATATGCTTTTGCTTGAACTTATTGCTTTTTGTGAGCGTTATGAGTGTGAAAGCAGTATATATTATGGCGATATTGGGGAGTTTATAAGCCCACTTGGCATTTTTATCTTTCTGCCCTTTAGCACCAAAGAGAGCATAGAATCTAAATTGAAAAAATTTAATTTTCAAGCCTCGCATATTTATGTGATTACGCTTAATTTTGAAGGCAGTGGGAAGCTAAACCTAGCCCACACCACGCTTGAATGGGAGGCGTTAAACTTTATTGACTTTGCCCTTGAGTTTAGCCCACAGGCAAAGCCCTCACACCTTAAGCATTAATGCAAAAAATGCCTTGTATGTGTGAAAAGCATAGCTATGCCATATTCATCACACGCCTCTATCACCTCATCATCACGGATTGACCCGCCCGGCTGGATAATCGCACTCACTCCCATTTTATGTGCCATATCCACGCTATCGCGGAATGGGAAAAACGCTTCACTCGCACACACACAACCCTGCAAATCTAGCCCCATATCCTTTGCCTTAGCAAATGCCGCCCTTGCTGCATCAACACGGCTTGTCATACCCATACCAATGGCTACAAGTGTGGAATCTTTGACATACACGACACAATTTGACTTTGTAAGTGCAGCGATAAGATAGGCAATCTCTAAATCCCTTTGTTGCGTAGAATCTGGGGCTTTTTTAGTTTTTAAGCTAGATTCCATAATCTCTTCTTTTCTCACACAATCGCTATTTTGAAACACAAATCCACCCTGAATATGCTTAAAGTCATATTCATCTTGTGGCAGGGGGGCAGTTTGGATAAAAATTTTCATTCGCTTTTTACTTGCAAACACATCTAACGCCTCTTGCGTGATACCCCTTGCCACAAGCACTTCTATAAACATCTTATTTATCTCTTTAGCAAGCTCTAAGCCCACTTCGCCATTTATAGCCGCCACGCCACCATAGGCACTGATATTATCACATTGCAAAGCCGCCTTATAAGAATCTAAAAGCGTATCTTTTAATGCAAAACCGCAAGGATTGCCGTGCTTGACAATACATACCGCTTTAGAATCTTTCCCAAATGCTGTGGCGATTTTTACCGCGGCATTCATATCTGTAAGATTATTAAAACTCGCCTCGCCCTTTTTTTGCACAAAGTGCTTCTGCCAAAAAGAAGCAAACTCATACAACGCACCGCTTTGGTGTGGATTCTCCCCATAGCGTGTTTGAAAGACCTTCTGCCCCACGATAAATCGCTTTTTCCCAAAGCCCCCATTAAATCGCTCATTCATATAATTTGCAATCGTGCTATCATAACTTGCTGTATGCTCATAAGCTTTAATCATCATCTTTTGTCGCAGCTCAAGCGTATTTTGATTATTTTTTAAAGCTTCTATGATCATTTTATAATCCGCCTTATCAGTTACCACTAGCACACTTGCGTGATTTTTTGCAGCTGAACGCACCATAGCTGGACCGCCAATATCAATGTTTTCAATAATTTCTGCAAAATCCTGCGTCCTTTGTATTGTCTGCTTAAATGGATACAGATTCACACATACAAGATCTATGCTCCCTATGCCCTTTTGTGCTGCGACTTTAACATCATCTTCACATTCTCGGCGATAGAGTATGCCGCCGTGAATCTTGGGGTGCAAAGTTTTCACTCGCCCATCAAATAACTCTTCACTCTGTGTGTATTCCCCCACATCAATGGCTGGCACTTGAGATTCTAATAAAAGCTTCAAAGTCCCACCCGTGCTTAGAATCTTATAGCCCAAAGCTACTAAATCTCTACCAAACTCTACAATGCCCTCTTTATCGCTGACACTTAGTAACGCATACATAATTATCCTTATTTGTAAATTTTGTGTAGTATTGTAGCTATATTTTTTTATAGGGCAATTAAATGACAAGCGACTTCATAGCAAAGCGTTTGCAAAGCAAGGTATTTAAATGACAAGGCGGTTTGAATGATATGTGTCTTTGATATTGAGACAATCCCGGATTTTCATCTTTTAGCAGATGTGTTTGAGCTAGGCGGTTCGCCACTAGAGATTGCTAAAACCGCCCAAAATATGCAGAAAGAAAAAAGCGGAAGTGAGTTTTTGCCTTTATGCTTTCATCGTGTGATCAGCATTAGCAGTGTGATAGGCGATGAGTTTGGGGCTTTTAAAAGAGTAGGGCATTTTGGGAAAAACTTTTTAGAATCTTTAGGATCCAAAGACGCTTTAGATTCTATGAACAAAGATTTTAAACTTGACTTTTTATCAAGTGAGTTTCTAGATGAGCTAGAAAAGACTTTACTCCAAGAATTTTGGCTTTTTTTTAATAAAAATAACCCAAAGCTTGTAAGCTTCAATGGGCGGGGCTTTGATATTCCCACTCTTACTTTGCGTTCTATGCGGTATAATCTCAATGCGTGGGCGTTATTTGAACAAAATAATCAAGCTTTCAATAAAACAAAATGGGAAAACTACCGCCAACGATATAGTGAGCAGTTTCACACTGATTTATTTGATAGTCTTGGGCAGTTTGGTGCGACACGATCTTTAAATCTCCATAGCCTTTGTAAAATGCTTGATCTTGTTGGCAAATATGATATGAGTGGGAGTGAAGTGTATGAGACTTACCTTGGCGGTGAAAACACCAAAGAAGCAAAGTTATCCGCCCTTGAGACTATCAATCACTACTGCCACAGCGATGTGTTAAACACCTATTGGCTTTATCTTAAGTATGAGCTTTTAAAAGGGGAGCTTTTGCTAGAAGATTATTATCATCTTTTACAAATCCTAAGCGAGAAGCTCCCACAAGATAAGCCCTACTCTGCTATTTTTACCCAAACACTGAAAAAGCACATATCTCAAGCCACCACACACAAAGGCATAGAATGACTACCCCCTACATCACAAAAAATGGCGAAATCATCACTAAAGAAGCCTTGATTAAAGAAATTGAATCTATTCTTAATCTTATCCCAGCCAAATCCCAAACCACGCTCTCCCTAGATGTGATGAACTCACTTGAATGCAGTGATTTAGAATCTATCCGCGACAGTCTTTTGCAAAAGCACAATGCCATTATCACAGAAAACAAAGAATGGCTTTTAGGACTAGCAGATGGATAAAATAGGCATTATTGATTATGGTGTAGGTAATCTTGGCAGTGTGCAAAATGCCTTTAGATTCTGTGCGAATCGCCCACTAGAAGCTTTGCATTTACAAGCTTCACAGCTAGAATCCCACGCCACACAATCCCAAAATCTACAATCTTCACTTTTGTACGCTACGCGTCCCTTTTCTCTCCATATAGAATCTAAGCCTGAAAATCTTAAAAAGTATGATAAGCTTTTACTGCCCGGTGTTGGGGCATTTGGTAATGCAATGGAGCAACTACAAAAAACGCATTTGTTGAGTGCAGTTATAGAGTTTGCCAAAAGTGGCAAATATATGCTTGGAATCTGCCTAGGAATGCAGCTACTTTTTGAAAAAAGCTTTGAGTTTGGAGAGTATAAGGGGCTAGGGCTGATTGAAGGCGAGATTGTAGGCTTTAAAAACATCGCTCCTTTAAAAGTCCCGCATATCGGCTGGAATAGCTGCCTTTTTACCCAAAGTGGAGAATCTTCGCCACTATTGCAAGGCATTAACAATGGCAGTTTTTTCTACTTCGTGCATAGCTTCCATATTGCAACGCAGGAAAAGTTTATCTTTGCTAAGTGTGAGTATGGCTATCCATTTGGAGCTATTGTCAATAAAGATAATCTTTTTGGGATTCAGCCCCACCCAGAAAAAAGCCATAATGTCGGTTTGCAGTTGCTAAAAAATTTCATAAATCTACATTGAATTTATATTGAATCCACATTAAAAAAACACAAAATTATCGCAATATTTACTCTTAGATTCTTTTATTGAGTTTTAATAATGGAAAATTTTTATCAAAAAAAGGAGTAGAAAATGATTGATGTAGCAATTATCGGTGGTGGTCCTGCTGGGCTAAGTGCGGGGCTATATGCCACACGCGGTGGATTAAAAAATGTCGTGCTGTTTGAAAAAGGAATGCCCGGCGGGCAAATCACAGGAAGTAGCGAGATAGAAAATTATCCCGGTGTTAAAGAAATAGTCAGTGGTATGGACTTTATGGAGCCTTGGCAGGAGCAATGCTTTCGCTTTGGCTTAAAGCACAAAATGGCTGAAGTCAAGCAAATCACAAAAGAAAATGGAATCTTTAGCATTCATCTAGCCGATAAGAGTACAGAACAAGCAAAGGCTGTGATTTTTGCCGCTGGTGGCAGCCCAAAGAGAGCCAATCTCAAAGGGGAAAATGAGTATTGGGGCAAGGGCATTAGCACTTGTGCGACTTGCGATGGATTTTTCTATAAAGATCAAGAAGTAGTCGTGCTAGGCGGAGGCGATACCGCCCTTGAAGAAGCCATTTATTTAAGTAGAATCTGCTCAAAAGTGCATCTTATCCATAGACGCAATGAGTTTCGTGCCGCCCCTAGCACTATTACTCACGCCAAAAATAATGACAAGATTCACTTCATCACACCTGCGGTGATTGAAGAGATTTTAGGCGATAGCTCGGGTGTGAGCGGTGTGCGTATTAGACATACGGATTCTAATGAAACTGAAGTCATCTCCGTATATGGGCTTTTCATCTTTGTGGGCTATGATGTCAATACCGCAACTTTAAAGCAAGATGATGGCTCAATGCTGTGTGAGTGCGATGAATGGGGAAGTGTGAAAGTTGATTTATCGATGAAAACAAGTGTGGAGGGGCTATTTGCCGCTGGAGATGTAAGGACACAAGCGAGCAAACAGGTTGTGTGTGCTGCTGGAGATGGTGCTACTGCGGCGTTAAGTGCGATTGCGTATTTGGAGCATAAGTGAGTTTGTAGATTTTAGATTCAGACAATCCTAAAATCTATTAGAATCTCACGCTTCACATATCTATAAGCCCATTCGATAAATCATAGCAAAGCCTACAAAAGCGGCATAACTAGCAAATTTTATCATTTGCTAGACACCGCTTATCCCCCAACACTATACTAACAGCTTAGAATCTCAACCACAAAACAACTCAAAAATATTAAACTGACATAAGGTTTCATTATCTGCGTATGCTATACTACGCTTTTTAAATCATCTTAAGGAGAATCTAATGCTAAAAGTAGGCATTTTTGGTGCGACAGGGCGTGTAGGACGACTACTGATTGAAGAGATTCTAAACCACGATAGGCTTAATCTCTCAAGCGTGTATGTGCGAAATGAGTTGCAGTATTCACTCCCTTCTAGCACGATGGTAACAAAAGATTTTAAGATTTTTTTAGAATCTAGCGATGTGATTATTGACTTTAGCTCAGCTTACGCTACTAAAGCCCTGCTAGAAGTAGCCTTGCACTGCCCTACACCACTTGTTATTGGCACAACGGGGCTTGATGATGACACTAAGCATTTGTTAGAGAATGCCTCCACAAAAATGCCGATTTTGTATGCGACAAATATGAGTAAAGGTGTAGCAATGCTAAATAAAATCGCCGCCCTTGTGAGCAGCACACTTAAAGAAAGCGATATAGAAATCTGTGAGATTCACCACAGACACAAAAAAGACGCTCCCTCTGGCACGGCTTTGAGCTTGGCTGAAAGCTGTGCTAAGGCTAGGAATCTTAGCCTTGAAAAAGTCCAAGTGAGTGGGCGTTGCGGAATGATAGGAGAGCGAAAAAAAGATGAAATTGCTGTGATGAGCCTACGCGGTGGCGATGTGGCTGGGCGACATACGATAGGATTCTACCTTGATGGAGAATATTTAGAGCTTACGCATAATGCCACTTCACGCCTTACATTTGCCAAAGGGGCGATTGATATGGCAGAATGGATTGTAAAGCAAAAAAATGGCTTGTATAGCATTCAAGATGCTTTACAATTATAAAAACTTATTAGTTTTGTTGCTATACAATTGCGAATTTTAAAGTGCTAATTTTAAAAGAAAATCAAGGAAATTATACAGATGAAGCATTGGAATGAAGAATGTGCGGTTGTGGGCGTATATAATGTAGAAAATGCAAGTATTTTGAGCTATTATTCACTCTTTGCTATGCAGCACCGCGGACAAGAAGCAAGCGGTATTTCAGCAAGCAATGGTAGCAAAATCACTACAATCAAAAACACCGGACTTGTAACCAAAATCTTCACGGAAAAACGCCTAAGCAAACTGCAAGGTCGCTCAAGCATAGGGCATAATCGCTATTCAACCGCTGGGGAAGATTCCATAAACGACACACAGCCTATTTTTGCTCGCTATGATTTGGGCGAAATGGCAATCGCACATAATGGGAATCTCACAAACGCCAAGCAAGTGCGGCAAATGCTGATTAATGAAGGAGCGATTTTCCAAAGCCACCTTGATACGGAAAATCTTATCCACTTAATCGCAAGAAGCAAAAAGCAAAGTCTCACAGATAGAATCATAGACGCTTTGGGGCGGGTTGATGGGGCATATTGCTTTGTATTCCTTTCACGCACAAAGATGTTTGCTATACGCGATCGCTATGGATTGCGTCCTTTGAGCCTAGGCAAGATTCAGAATCAAGATGGCAGCACGGGCTATATTGTGGCGAGTGAAAGCTGTGCGTTTGACTTGGTTGGAGCGGAGTTTGTAAGGGAGGTTAAGGCGGGGGAAATGCTCATTTTTGATGGGGCATACTCCTTAAGTGATAATCAACCAAAAAGTATTCAAGTCTTTGAGCCAAAAGAACACCCTTGCGTGTTTGAGCATGTGTATTTTGCGCGACCTGATAGTAATGTCTTTGGACATAATGTGTATAAAACTAGGAAGCAAATGGGGATTGAACTCGCAAAAGAGCATAAGATTGAAGCCGATATGGTAATTCCTGTGCCAGATTCTGGCGTGGCAGCCGCACTTGGGTATAGCAAACAAAGTGGCATTGACTTTGAGCTTGGACTTATCCGCAATCACTATGTGGGGCGGACATTTATTGAGCCAACACAACAGCAAAGGGAACTCAAAGTGCGATTGAAGCTTAACCCCATTGCCGAGCTTATCGCTGGTAAGGACATTATCGTTATTGATGATTCTGTGGTAAGGGGGACGACAAGTAAGCAGATTATAAAGATTTTGCGTCAAGCGGGGGCTGGAAAGATTCACTTACTTGTTAGCTCTCCGCCGACTATCTCGCCTTGCTTTTATGGTGTGGATACACCGCATAAGACAGAACTCATTTGTGCGAATAAAAGCATTGAAGAAGTGCGAAAATATATCGGAGCAGATTCTTTAGGATTTTTATCTATTGATGGGCTTATGCGGAGCTTGGGAGATGAGAATAAGCCGATGTGTAAGGCGTGTTTTGATGAAGTGTATATTGATGATTTTACAAATGATTTTAGAAGTGACTTGACAGGGGCAAATCCGTGCGTGTCGTGCTAAGTGTGGGGCGATACTTTAAAAAACGATTTGGCGGGAGGGTTAGAAAAATCCCCATTTCCTTGCAGGGCTTTACTTGTCCAAATATTGATGGCTCTTTGGCAAAGGGTGGGTGCATATATTGTGATAATGAAAGCTTCTCGCCTAGCCTTATTAAGCTTGATAAAATCTCGCAAGTAAAGATGAATTTTTCACTCACTACAAATCCACTGCTCGAAAAACAACTGCATCAGCTTGAAGAGCAATTCTGTTGGCATTCGGAGTTTCATCAAAGAAAATTTGGTGTAGGCAAGTATATGGTGTATTTTCAATCTTATACAAATACCTATGCACCATTTGATACGCTTAAAGCCCTGTATGATAAGGCGTTGAGCTTCCCTAATGTCGTGGGGCTAAGCATAGGCACACGCATAGACTGCGTGGAAGATAGGCTTTTGGAGCTTTTGGGAGAGTATGTCAAAAATGGCAAGGAGATTTGGCTAGAGTATGGGATTCAAAGTGTGTATGATAAGACTTTGGAGCTTACAAACCGCGCTCATAGCATTGCTGGGGCAAAGGAGATGTTTGAAAAAACAAGGGCAAAGGGCGTAAAAGTCTGTGCGCATTTAATCTATGGGTTACCTGAAGAAACCCCGGAGATGATGCTTCACTCGCTTGATTGTGTGTTAGAATGGGGCATTAATGGTATTAAGATTCACCCGCTGTATGTTGTGAATGGCACACGCCTTGCTAAACTCTACAAAGAGGGCAAATATGAACCTATCACAATGGAATGCTTTAGCGATCTTATTGTAGAATCTTTACAGAGAATCCCGGCAGATGTCGTGGTGCAAAGGATTAGTGCGGGGGCGCACGATAATACACTTCTTGCACCAAAATGGTGCTTTGATAAAAATATTCAAATGCGTTGTCTCCGCGATAAGCTAAAAGCTGTGGGGATAGAGTATTAGATTCTGCATTGTCTTTCTAGCTTAGAAATGCTTCCGCAGTTTTATTTTTATGCTGTGGGATTTTAGGGTGCAATTTTTAGATTCTAAGAATCTAGCCTAGATTCCAAAATCTTTTAACCATAATAGAATCTACAAATCCCCTAGGATTGAAAAAGTTTTTTCAATCTCACCTTGCCAAACTCCACACCGGGCTGATTGTAAGTGTCTATCTCAAAGATGTTTCCCACGCACGAAGTCAAAAGTTCAAAATACGCTATCAAAATCCCCACACTCTCTTCGCACAATCTCATCACTTCAATACAATCGGTGGCAATGCCCTCATTCTCAATAGTCTGCATTGTAGCTAGGCGTTGATTATGCAGCAAGGTAGCAAAACTTTGATTATTCACAAAATCTGTGGATTCTAAATGTGGAATCTTCACATTTGGAATCCGCGGGATTAAGCTATGAGCGGGATTAAGACTAAGAAAAGTTACGCTTTTATCACGCACACCTTGCACGATGAGTTGTAAAAAAGAGTGTTGATCAATACTGCCAATTAACGCAATAGGCGTTAGTCCAACCTTTTCTCCACTTGCATTAATTTTCCCCAAGCTCTCCCCCCACAGCTGCACATACCACGCATTAAACTGCGTAAAAAGGCTAGAGTAAGAAAAAAGCACATTCATAGGAATCTGCTTTTTTTGCTTAGCGTAAGTCAGGGCTTTGTATAAAATATGCTCTTCTTTTCTTTCAAAAAATCTCTGCGTCATCTTAGCCGCCCCTTGTAATAAAGCCTCTATATCAAAGCCCAAAATCGCCAAAGGCACAAGCCCCACCGCACTTAACACTGAAAATCTCCCGCCCACATTTGGCATAATCTCAAAATGCTTTATATCCACACTTTTTGCCCAAGTTTCAAGCGGTGAAGATGTATCGGTGATGACAAACAAATGCTTTTTACTCTCCATATTTTCTAACAATCTATATTTTTCAAGCACATATTTAAGGAGAGATGAAGTCTCAATAGTCGTGCCAGATTTTGAAATCACAATAAACAAAGCATTATGCAACGCCACGCCCTGCAAGGCTTTCATAATATGTAAAGGGTCAGTATGCTCCAAAAACACAAGCTTTAATGCTTTTCTACAAGGTAAATGCTCTAACATTCCATCAATGGCTTTTAACCCCAAGGAACTCCCGCCAATACCAATAATCACAAGATAAGATAAAGAATCTAAAAATGATTCATTTTCTTTGACATACACCCTTGCTTCCTGTAACGCATACGATTGAAAAGGCAAGTCATAATAGCCACTTTTTTTGCTTTCTCTCTCTTGTAAGATTCCACTAAACACCCTATCGCACTCGCTTTGCGTATGTGTATGGCTAAAATGTAAAGAAAACTCCACTAGAGAATTTTGACAATTTTGCTTATTTTTCATTTACTTTATTTACCTTTTTTCCATTTTAAGCCAGATTCAGAATCTAGGCTACCGCCGCAAATATTTTACCAAAACCCATTTTCTTTAGAAAACCAGCTGCGGAAGTATCTTTGAGGGATTTTAAGAGTTTTGCGAGCGAAAGCAAGGAAGCTACCTTAAGGGTAGTGCCCACAGCTTGAACGAAGCAATCTCTTAAAATCACCACTTGTGCGAAGCACCAGTCCAAACCTACAAAAGAGACGACGCAAGACGACTAGCTGCACACATACACACTCATATCTACAAGTCTGTGCGTATAGCCCATCTCATTATCATACCACGCAAGGACTTTTGCGCTCTTGCCAATGGCGATTGTCTTATCTGGCACGATTACCGCACTCGCCTTGCTACCGATAAAATCGCTTGATACACGCATTTCATCATCAACGATAATAAGCCCCTTAAATGCCCCTTCAAAACTCTCGCCACTTTGAGCCTTATAAAATGCTTCATTAATGGAATCTTTACTTGCTTCACTCTTTAGATTCACGCTTAAATCCACTAAGCTCACATCAGGCGTTGGCACACGCACGGCAATGCCATTAAGCTTACCTGCTAAATGGGGCAATACAAGCCCAATAGCCCCTGCAGCACCTGTGCTTGTAGGTATCATAGATAGGGCTGCTGCACGCGCTCGGCGTAAGTCTTTATGCTTGACATCAAGGAGATTTTGATCATTCGTGTAGCTATGGATAGTGCTCATAAGGGCGTTTTCAATGCCAAAAGTAGAATCTAGCACTTTCACAATGGGGGCAAGGCAGTTTGTGGTGCAGGACGCATTTGAAATCACACTTTCATTATTATATTGCGTATGATTGACGCCATAGACAAAAGTTGGCGTGTTATCGGATGGAGCTGAAATTATCACGCGTTTGACATTGCCTTTAATATGTGCTTTTGCTTTATCAAGGGCGTTAAACTTGCCCGTGCATTCAAGCACGGTTACCGCCTCGCCAAAGTTAAGATTCAAAGGGTCTCTATCGCTTAAGACTTTTACATTTTTGCTTTTGCCAATACGAAGTGTGCTTTCATCTAACTTCTCAACATCATAGAATCTATGCACAGAATCATATCGCAGCAAATGCACTAAAGTATCTATGCTAGCTGTGGTATTTATACTCACAAGCTCTACATCATCGCGTTCCCCAATAATCCTAGCCGCACATAGCCCAATGCGTCCCGTGCCATTAATCGCAAGTTTGATTGCCATAGTTCTCTCCTTAAAATATTTCTACCACATCAAGTTTTTGAAAATCTTATAGAATCTTACCCTAAAACCGACAAAAAATACTCATAAACTCTAGTAGGTGGTAATTAGAGGCGTATTCTAGCACAAAAATATGCTTTCACACAGCTTTTAGCTTGATTTATCGCTCAAATGAGTGTAAAATAGCGACTTTTGACTTTCTCCTACTCTTTGTTGTATTTATGCCTTTTGTCCTTGTAGCTCAGCTGGATAGAGCACACGATTCCTAATCGTGAGGCCACGCGTTCGAATCGCGTCGAGGACACCACCCAGCAACAAAAAATATACCACTTAAAGATTCTAAAATCTATAACTTCTAGCTTTCTTTTAGCATTCTTTTAGCGAGTTTTTTTGCCTTACTTAATTCATCATTCCTTACAGAATCTCCATAAATCGCATTGACATATTCTTCATAAGCAAGTTGAGAACTGAAGGCTTTTTGTGTGCTTTGCACCTTTTGATACTCACCATTACTTTGCAATTCATACATCTGCACATTATCATTAAGTTGCATTTTTAGAATTTCCATTAGCCTTTTGCTCATTTGTGTATTAAGGCTAGGGGTAAGAATCTCCACGCGTCTTTCAAGATTCCTTGGCATAATGTCTGCTGAAGCAAAATATACACCCACGCTATCATTCTTAAAATAGTAGATTCTAGCGTGTTCAAGGTATTTACCAATGATAGAAAACACACGGATATTCTCACTCACACCCTTTACTCCCGGACGCAACGCACACACACCACGCACGATAAGATCAATCTTCACTCCCGCCATTGATGCCTTGTATAATGCCGCAATCACATCAACATCAACAAAAGCGTTGCATTTCATAATAATCTGCCCTTCAGCACCTTTTTTGGCTTCATTTTCAATCAATTCTAGAATCTTAGGCTTAATTTGCGTTGGTGCAATCATCAAGCAATCAAGCTTTGTGCGATATGATGAGCCTGTTGAGAGTGAATGAAAAAGCTTTATAGCATCTTTGGCAAAGGCGTTATTGCAAGTCAGCAGCGAAATATCAGTGTAAATCTTAGCCGTGCTTGGATTGTAATTCCCCGTGCTTAGATGCACATACTCTTTAAGCGTATTACCGATTTTCTTAATCACAAGGGCGATTTTGGCGTGCACCTTTAGCCCCGGAACTCCATAAATCACGTGTGCCCCAGCAGATTCTAAAGAATGCGCCCAATGCAGGTTATTCTCTTCATCAAAACGAGCTTTAAGCTCCACAAGTGCGGTAACTTGCTTGTTGTTTTCAGCCGCTTGTATCAGGGCTTTGACAATGGGAGAGTTTTTCCCGACGCGATAAAGCGTCATACGAATGGATAGCACATCAGGGTCTTTTGCCGCACTTTGGATAAAATTCACCACCGGATCAAAGCTTTCATACGGGTGAAAAAGCAAAATATCTTCAGATTCTATGGTAGAGAGCAAATCTACATTACCCTGCAATGGCGGGAGAATCTTGGGGTTAAAAGGCGGAGTTGTAAGATGAGCATATGCCTTACTCCCCACAAGCTCCCACAATCCACTAAGATTGAGCGGAATGTTATAAGCATAAATATCTTTGGGATCAACATTAAGATGAGAGTTAATAAAATGAAGCAGACTATTATCCTTATCTACACCCACTTCAAGGCGGACAACCTCGCCTTTGCGGCGTGTTTTTAGCCCTTCACTCATAATTTCAATAAAGTCATCAGCCTCCTCTTCTTCTATTTCCATATCCGCATTACGCGTGATTCTAAAAGGCACATAGCTTAGAATCTCATAGTCCCCAAATAGCTCACTTGCAAACTCCCCTACAATATCTTCTATGGTAATAAAAACTCCACCTTCAATCTCCACAAAACGCGGTAATAGCCGCGATATTCTAACCATTGCAAACTTCACATTCCCATCTTGCAGACTTTTTAGCCGTAACGCAATAGCAAAGCTAAGATTATTTAAATGCGGAAAAGGATGTGTAGAATCCACCACCACAGGCACAATCACAGGATAGAGATAATGCAGAAAATATTCATACAACTTAGCTTTTTGCTCACTATTGAGTTGTGAAACCTGCTTTATATGCATACCTTCTTTGGCAAGTCCGCTTTGAATCTCCTTAAAAACACTCTCCAGTGTGCGTTTTTCCTTATCAAGATATTCCCGTATGCTTTTAAGCTGCTGCAATGGTGTAAGTTTATCCGCTCCCACTTCTGTAATCCCACTTGCATATAAACGCTTTAATCCTGCCACGCGTATCATATAAAATTCATCTAAATTCGTGCCATAAATAGCCACAAACTTTAGTCGCTCTAAAAGCGGTATATGCGTATTTTTAGCCTCATTTAGTACGCGCGTATTAAACTTAAGCCAAGAAAGCTCCCGATTGAAATACATTTTAGAATCATTGATTGTCATAGCTACTTCCCCCATTAACTTACGCAAATGTTTTGCTCAATATCATAGGACTTGATTGTATCTCATTTTTTATTCTAAATCATTTTTTTTTATTAAAAAGACTTTTGAATCTAGTGTATGTATGGTAAAAATGTTTCAAATTCTACTCATTTTCTAACTCTTTAAGCAAAATCAAACATATTTTTCCTATAATGTCTCTTTGGATTCACAATTTTTGGATTCACAAATCACAAAGGAGTTTTGATGAAAAAATATTTACTTTCTTTGCTTTTTGCAGCAGGATTTGGAGCAAATGCGTTTGCAGTGAGTATTGCAGGCTTTGAGATAAGCCCAGAGTTTGGTTTCGCAGCCGGTAAAATCAAAGCAGAAACAAAAGAGGATAGCTCTATTGCCACAGATAGCTATGGAGCGTTTGGTCGTGTGTGGCTTGGGGCATTTGATTTGGTGGTAGCTCCGCAGGTAAAGTATGATTTTAACAAAGGCGATGGAGCTAAGTTTAGAAACCTTCAATATGGTGTATCTGCGGGGTATAACATAGGGCTTATTATTGCGCGACTTACTCCTTATGTAGGTATCAATCACTCAAGCTTTAATGATATTTTTAAAGATACGACTTCATACAACGCAGGATTAAAGTTAAAATTTGATCTTTTGCCTATCTCTTTGGGGCTGCTTTACACTTACCAAAATCCAGAGTTTGAAGCAAGCAAAGCTAATCAAAAAATGCACAATATCCAAGCGCTTATAGGTTTGCATTTCTAGCACTGCAATGTCTTAAGGTTAGAATCTAGCCTTAAGATTCTAGTATTGTTTTGGTAGAACTTTTTTTGGAGCTTTCTATGGCTTTAGATTCTAGACAACTCATCAAATTTTTACAAGAACACGATGAACTTACTATTATTGACACACCGCTTGATATTTACCTTGAAATCCCCCAACTTGCTTATATTGAAGTAAAAAAGCTAGATTCTAAAGCCTTGCTTTTTACGCGACCTATTTGCAAAAAAAGTGGCAAGGAGTTTGATATTCCTGTACTTATGAATGTCTTTGGCTCACATAAAAGACTTGATCTTCTTATCAATAAACCCATTCCAAAAATCGCTCATAGCCTACAAAATCTTTTACATCTTAGCCCACCCAAAGGTATCAAGCAGATATTCCACAAGCTTAAAGAGCTGTATGCCCTGCGTTCTGTCTTTCCAAAATACATCAAAAAAAAGGGGCAATGCCAAGAGATTATTAAAACACAGAATCTTAATCTCTTTGACCTGCCTATCCTTACCACTTGGGAGCGTGATGGCGGAGCGTTTATCACAATGGGGCAAGTTTATACACAAAATCTTAATGGCACACAAAAAAATCTCGGTATGTATCGTTTGCAAGTCTATGATGAAACACATTTAGGATTGCATTGGCAGATTCACAAAGATTCACAGCATTTCTTTCACGAGTATAAAAAAGCACATAAAGAAATGCCTGTGAGCATTGCACTTGGGGGTGATCCATTGTATATTTGGTGCGGACAGGCTCCATTGCCTTTGGGAATCTTTGAGCTTATGCTTTATGGCTTTATCCGCGAGAAAAAGCCTGTGCTTTGCCCCTGTATCACAAATCCACTTTTTGTGCCTTATGATGTGGATATTGTCATTGAAGGTTGGGTAGATACGACACAAATGCGAGATGAAGGACCTTTTGGCGACCACACAGGATTCTACACGCCTATTGAGCCTTACCCCGTGCTTGAAGTCTCCGCTATCACTATGCGAAAAAAGCCTATTTTTCCAGCCACAATTGTTGGTAAGCCTCCGCTTGAAGATAAATATATGGGCTATCTCACAGAAAGAGTATTTTTGCCCCTATTGCAAACCACTGCTCAAGGTTTGATTGATTATCATATGCCAGAAAATGGCATCTTCCACAATCTCATTTTTGCAAAAATTAAGCCTGAATATCCCTCACATAGTAAGCAGATTATGCATGCATTTTGGGGTGTGGGGCAGATGAGCTTTGTCAAACACGCCATTTTTACTGATGAAAATGTAGGCGATTTAGCTGATTATGAAACCTTTGGCACATATATTTTACATAGATTCTCTCCGCAGAATCTGCTGATTACAGAAGGCATTTGCGATGCACTTGATCACTCTAGCCCAGATTTTGCCCACGGCGGCAAACTTGGCGTAGAAGCTATCACACCTGTGGAAAAGCCTGATTTTTGTGCTTTAAGCGATGAGGTGCTTTTGAAGCGTATCACAGCGATTTTTTCACAAGCCGTGGGGCTAAAGCAGTATTTTATCCATACGCCTAACCCCATTTGCATTATCAGCGTGGATAAAAAAAGCAATCTCTTAAATGCCGTAAAAGAAAAAATGCAGGCATTTGAAAATTTACACAATCATTTGAGTATTGTCATTTTTGTAGATTCTCATAAAAATAAGCTTGACAATCCTTATATGCTGACTTGGCGGATTGTGAACAATATTGATGCTAAACGCGATATACTTGTTACACAGAATCTTGTGTTTGTTGATGCGAGTGATAAAGGTAAGTTGGAAGGGCATTTGCGAGAGTGGCCCCTTGATACAAACTGCAATGCAGAGGTGATTGAGAGTTTGCGACAAAAAGGGCTACTACAAGGTATTGATGAAGCATTTTTAGAGCGATTTGGAATCTTATATTAAAATAAGCTTAAGTTAATATTTTTTTAAGCTAATCTAACCTATAATGCCAATTCTCAATTTTGATTATACTTTCAAGGAAATACGATGGAATTGACAAAAATAGCAACACAAAATGACATTAATCGTCAGTGGGTTGTGCTTGATGCCAAAGACAAGGTGTTTGGTCGTCTCATCACTGAGGTGGCAACACTTTTGCGTGGTAAGCACAAACCTTGCTTTACACCACATATTGATTGTGGAGATTTTGTAGTGATTATCAACGCTACTGAAGCAAAATTTACAGGAATGAAGCTTGAAGATAAGGAATATTTCACGCATTCTGGCTACTTTGGAAGCACAAAAAGTAAGACTTTGCAAGAAATGCTAGAAAAACATCCAGAAAAGCTCTATCATCTCGCAGTGCGTGGAATGCTCCCAAAAAATAAGCTTGGACGAGCTATGCTTAAAAAGCTCAAGGTATATCGTGGTAGCGAACATCCACACAGCGCACAAGTTTCTAAAAGCTCAAAATAAGGGAATACTATGGCAAAAGTTTATGCAACAGGAAAAAGAAAAACAGCAATCGCAAAAGTTTGGTTGAGTGCTGGAAGCGGGAAACTCACCATCAATGGACAAAGTCTCAATGAGTGGCTTGGCGGACACGAGGCGATTAAAATGAAAGTTATGCAGCCCTTGCTTTTAACAAAGCAAGAAAAGTCTGTGGATATTCACGCCGTTACTTTGGGTGGTGGTTATTCCGCACAGGCAGAAGCATTGCGACACGGAATCTCAAAAGCACTTAACAACTATGATATTGCTTTTAGAGCAATTCTTAAGCCAAAGGGACTTCTTACAAGAGATTCACGCGTTGTTGAGCGTAAAAAATATGGTAAAAGAAAGGCACGCAGAAGCCCACAATTCTCAAAAAGGTAGGATTATTGTGGAAATTCTCTCTCGAAGTTTTGGCGAGTATCAAACAAATTGTTATATTTGCAAATTCCCACAGGGAGAAATTGTTGTTGATGCGGGGATTGGTGCGACACAATGGGTGATTGAAAATTGTCCTAATCCTCTTGCTTTTCTCAATACTCACGGACATTTTGATCATATTTGGAGCAATGCCGAGCTAAAGGCTCATTTTGTAAATGTGCCGCTTATTTGCCCGGAACTTGATGTATTTATGCTAGAATCCGATTGTTTTAATCTAGGTGTAACGCCAAGTATTCCGGATATTCTCACGGAGTGCAAAAAAGATTCACAAAAACTTCAATTCAATAATGTGGAAGTGCTTTTTTCTCATTTTCCCGGACATACGCCGGGCTGTTCTATCATTGAGATTGAAAATGAAATTTTTAGCGGTGATTTTATCTTTTATCGCTCCATTGGACGATATGATTTTCCCTACTCAAACGCAACTGACATGAAAGATTCACTTACCCGCTTTTCACAACTCTCCTGCACTCAAAATAAGACTATTCACCCCGGACACGGCATTGTAACAACGCTTATAGATGAGCAGCATAATGCTAAACTTTGGATTAAACATATAGAATATGAAGTGTAGAATGCGAAATGGACTAGGAATGTTTTTTGCTTTTTTATCTCAAATTTAGACAGGAGAGGTGCTTATGGATTTAACGACCATTTTAGGGCTCATTGGGGCTGTTACAAGCCTCTCAATAGGGGACTTTTTGGAGGGGGGTAACCCTCTGCATCTCATTCACATCAGCTCACTTATTATCATTATCCCAACGGCTGGTTGTGCAGCAATGTCTAGCACCCACCCAACACATGTAAAAGGTGCATTAAAGGAGCTAAAAATTGTCTTTGGTGCAAGTAAAGTCAATCTCAATGAGACCATACGCACCATTGTGGAACTCTCAACTCTTGCAAGAAAAGATGGCGTTCTCTCGCTTGAAGGTAAAGCTGCTCAAATTGAAGATGACTTCTTGCGACAAGCACTTTCAATGATTATTGATGGGCGGGACGCTCACGCCGTGCGTGAAGATATGGAAGTGCAAATAGAATCTTTAGAAGAGTATTATCATGGCTCGGCACACTACTGGGTAACCTATGCGGAGACTTGCCCTACTATGGGGCTTGTAGGGGCGGTTATGGGGCTTATGCTCGCACTTCAACTTCTTGATGATCCAAAAGCAATGGCAGCTGGTATTGCTGGAGCATTTACCGCAACGGTTACGGGGATTTTCTGTGCGTATGCACTCTTTGGTCCGTGGGGACACAAAATGATAGCAAAAAGCAAAGATATTATTAGGGAGCGTATGGTTGTATTAGAAGGCGTTGTGGGTATTGCCAATGGTGATAACCCACGCAACCTTGAAGAAAAACTACTTGGCTTTATACCACCGGGTGAGCCTAAAATCTCACAATTTGAGTAGGCAAAGATTATGGCAAAAAAGAAAAAATGCCCTGAGTGTCCAGCTGGTGAGAAGTGGGCTGTTCCTTATGCGGACTTTCTCTCTTTGCTTTTGGCACTTTTTATTGCCTTATGGGCTATTTCTTCCACAGGCTCTGCAGATTCAGAAGCACTTAAAACTGAATTTGTGAAGATTTTTGACTTTACGCTCACCTCACCACTTCCTTCAAATCAAGATGATATCAATGATAGTGAAGTAGAAAATGAGAGTGGGGCTATCAGCCAAACTTCTTCGGTTACCACAGCTGAGATTCAACAAATGGCAGAAGAAGGCGGGATCTTAGAGCAAATGGAAATGGGGTTGTCTTTGCGATTGCCCTCAAATCTCTTTTTTGAATCTGGAAGTGCAGAAATCAACAATAGCGATGTATATCTATACCTTCAGCGTATGACGGCTATTATCAAAAAACTGCCCGATTATGTTAAAATTGATGTGCGAGGCTATACCGATAATGCTTCGTTACCTATTGGCTCAAGATACAAGGATAATTATGAGCTTTCTTCAGCACGCTCTCTTGCTGTAATGAAAAATCTTATCAAAAATGGAATCTCACCTGAACGCATTTCTTTTTCTGGCTATGGGGAACATCAGGCAGTCGCTCCAAATGATAGCACTATTAATCGTGCCAAAAATAATCGTGTTGAGATATTTTTCTTTGTGGATCAAAAAGATGTTCCTGCAACACAATCTATTCTAGAAGAAACCTTACAAAACTCGCGGTAGTGGGGTAATTCACAACAAAAAAAATAAAAAGAGTTTTAAAAAATGGAAGTGGGTTTGATTTCTAACTGTAAAATATTTTTACCTTCCAAATTCTAACAACTAAATCCTTGATAACAAGGATTAAAACTCTCCCTAAACACCACTCCACTATAAAACAATTATAAAGATATTGACGGGTATTTCCGAAAAAAAATGATAACCCATTCTAATCTAAAAATCAAAATAGTTAAAATGCATCAATATATGCTCCTAATGCTTCAATATCTGCATCTCATCTCTTAGATTTTTAGTTTGCATATACATAATCACAGAATTACCACCTTTACTTAATGTTTGTGAACGGAAGCCTTTTAAAGATTCTATAACCTGCTCTTTATTGAGCGAAGCGATTAAAACATTACCCACACTGCCGGGCGCAACACTTTTGCCATCTTTGCCGTGGCACGAAGCACAACGCACATAAAGTATCTCTGGATCTACCAATATCTCTTTAGAATCCTGATAAGCAGAGTCTGATATAACATTATTAGAATCTTGTAAAGGGGTTACAACTTTTGAAGGTTGCGAGTTAGAATCTTTATCATCAAAACAAGCAGAAAAAGAAAAAAGAAATAAACAAAATACAATAAACCTTAGCATTTCATCATCTCCTTTTTTTAACAAAATCCCCTAAAAATGAAACTCTTAGGAGAAAAACAAGATTGATTATTGAGCTTTTTCTTCCTTTTGTTCATCAGGCTTTACTTGATATTCACTTGTAGCAGGAGCTTCTACCTCAGGCTTAATGTCAGCGTTGTTCTCATCAGCGGGAACTACTGTTACTTGAGTAGGATCTTGCACCGGTTTGTCTTCTATTACTGGAGCTGGAGCAGAAGCTTTTTTCTCTTTTGTATTGTCGCTACACGCTGCAAATATTAAACCCAAAACTAAAACTAAAGCTAACTTTTTCATATGTTACCCCTTTCTTTTTTCCATAATTTCCTTGGCAATATTATTTGGAACTTCACCATAGTGGTCAAACTCCATTGTATATATGCCTCTGCCCTGTGTAGCTGAACGCAAATCAG
>NZ_DS990391.1:88365-113623 GCF_000155475.1 Helicobacter cinaedi CCUG 18818 = ATCC BAA-847
ACCCAAACATCTCAGCTAATGGAACAAACGCATTCACTATCTTTAATCCCATACGATCATCCATTGAATTTATCTGTCCGCGCCTTCTGTTTAAATCTCCTATGACATCACCCATATACTCTTCAGGGACCTCAACCTCAACCTTCATCATAGGTTCCAAAAGCACAGCATTTGCCTTGCGACAAGCATCTTTAAACGCCATAGAACCAGCGATTTTAAACGCCATTTCAGATGAATCCACATCGTGATAACTCCCATCATAAAGAGTTACCTTAAAATCTACAACCGGATAGCCAGCAAGTACGCCATTTTGCATTGCCTCTTGGATACCCTTATCAACAGCAGGAATATATTCTTTTGGAATAACACCCCCGCTAATATTATTTACAAATTCATATCCCTCACCGGGTTCTTTTGGCTCTAGCTTAATATGAACGTGTCCATACTGACCTCGCCCACCAGATTGTTTTGCATACTTACATTCCTGTTCTACTGCGTTACGGATAGTTTCTCTAAACGCAACTTGTGGCTCACCTACTTCAGCTTCAACCTTAAACTCCCTTTTCAACCTATCGACGATAATTTCAAGGTGCAACTCACCCATACCACCAATAAGCGTTTGCCCTGTTTCCTCATGTGTGCTTACTCTAAAGCTTGGGTCCTCTTCTGCAAGTTTACCTAGAGCAATAGACATCTTTTCTTGGTCTGCTTTCGTTTTTGGCTCAACAGCAATTTGAATTACAGGCTCTGGGAAATCCATACGCTCCAAAATTACAGGCACTTTTTCATCACAAAGCGTATCCCCTGTAACCGTGTCCTTCAGTCCAACAAACGCACATATCTCACCTGCATAAATCTCTTTAATGTCCTCACGCTTGTTAGAGTGCATTTTCAAAAGCCGTCCAACACGCTCTTTTTTACCTTTTGTTGAGTTAAGAACATAGCTTCCCGATTCTAGCTTTCCACGATATGCACGCACAAATGTAAGCTGTCCAACAAATGGGTCTGTCATAATCTTAAATGCTAGACCAGCAAACGCACCATTATCACTTGATTCTACACTAAGTTCAGATTCATCTTTTGGATCAATACCCTTAATTTCAGCAACTTCAGTGGGAGCAGGAAGATAATCAACTACCGCATCAAGAAGTGTTTGAACGCCCTTATTCTTAAAGCTTGAACCACAAAGCATCGGAATAAGGCTCATATTAAGGCAACCTATCTTAACACCTTTTTTAATCTCATCAATACTTAATTCTTCGCCACCAAGATATTTTTCCATTAAGGCTTCATCTTGTTCCGCTGCAGCTTCTAGCAACTTCTCACGATACTCATTAGCCTTCTCTACCAAGTCTGCTGGGATCTCTTCCACATCATACTTAGCACCCATAGATTCATCATTCCAAACGATAGCTTTCATTTGAATCAAATCCACAACGCCTTTAAAATTTTCCTCTGCACCAATAGGAATATTAATAGGCACAGGATTAGCCTTCAAGCGTTGCTTAATTTGAGATTCCACATTGAAAAAGTTTGCACCAATTCTATCCATTTTATTCACAAACACCATACGAGGAACGCCATACTTATTAGCCTGTCTCCACACTGTTTCACTTTGAGGCTGCACCCCACCAACGGAACAAAAGACAGCCACAGCACCATCAAGCACACGCATTGAACGCTCCACTTCAATGGTAAAATCTACATGTCCGGGAGTGTCAATAAGATTAATTTGATAATCTTTCCAAAAACAAGTCGTTGTCGCTGAAGTAATGGTGATACCACGCTCTTTTTCCTGCTCCATCCAGTCCATAGTTGCAGCACCATCGTGCACTTCACCTATTTTATGACTCACACCTGTGTAAAACAAAATACGCTCTGAAGTTGTTGTTTTGCCAGCATCAATGTGTGCGGCAATACCAATATTTCTAATTCGTGCTAAAGGGGTTTTTCTCGCCATTCTATGTCCTTTATTTCTCTGTTACCAACGATAGTGTGCAAATGCTTTGTTCGCTTCAGCCATTTTATGCACATCTTCTTTTTTCTTAAACGCTGCACCACGATCATTTGCCGCATCTACAAGCTCACTTGCCAAACGCTCAACCATCGTGCGTTCATTTCTCTTGCGTGTCGCCTCAAGTAACCAGCGGATAGAAAGGGACTGCTGACGAGCTGGACGCACTTCAACAGGAACTTGATAAGTCGCTCCACCTACGCGTCTGCTTCTTACTTCAACAAGTGGTTTTACGCGTTCCAAAGCTTTTTCAAAAACTTCAATACCTTTTTCACCACTTTTCTCTTCAATCCTATCAAAAGCTGCGTAAATAATCTTTTCACTCACACTTTTTTTGCCATCAAACATCATTTTATTGATAAACTTTGTTACGACTTTGTTGTTATAGATTGGATCACCTAGAATCTCTCTTATAGGAGCTTTTCTTCTTCTCATATTCTATCCTTAATTATTTTTTATCACCACCGGCTTTAGCTTTTTTAGCACCATACTTACTGCGTGAAACGCTTCGTTTTGCTACACCTGCTGTATCCAAAGCACCACGAATGATGTGGTATTTCACACCCGGCAAGTCCTTAACACGACCACCCCTTACAAGCACAATTGAGTGTTCTTGCAGGTTATGCCCCTCACCCGGAATATAACTAATCACTTCAACCTTGGAAGTAAGCTTAACCTTTGCTACCTTTCTTAATGCTGAGTTTGGTTTCTTTGGTGTTGTTGTGTAAACACGCGTACATACACCCCTTCTCTGCGGACATTCTAACAACGCTGGAGACTTTGTCTTGCGAATGACTTTCTTTCTCTCTTTTCTAATTAACTGATTTATGGTTGGCACTGACTTTCCTTTATGTAAAATTTGAAAATAAAAAATGTGGGGATTCTACCCAACTAAAACTTTTATTTCTCTTAGAGAATAGGATTTCGCCTATTCTTCAAGCCTTTCATCTTGTGAATCATACTTGTAGTTAAACTTCTTGTTTTTATACAAGCCCGTTCCCACAGGTATCATACGCCCTAAAACAACATTTTCCTTAAGATCATCAAGCGTATCTTGCTTGGCTGCGATACTTGCTTCCGTAAGCACCTTTGTAGTTTCTTGGAAAGATGCTGCGGAAATAATAGAATCGCTTCCAATAGCTGCACGCGTGATACCTAGCAAAATTGGTTCAGCCACCGCTGGTTCCCCGCCCATACGCAAGATTCGTTCATTCTCTTCTTTAAAATGTCGCTTACTGACTAAATCACCTTCAATAAATTTCGTATTGCCGCTATCAACAATCTTTACCTGCCGCAGCATTTGAGACACAATAATCTCAATATGTTTATCAGCAATACTTACACCTTGTCGGCGATATACTTGCTGCACTTCACTTACGATATACTTGTGGAGTTCCTTTTCCCCACTGATACGCAAGATATCGTGGCTTGAAACCACACCATCAGTCATCGCCTCCCCTGCGTGGATAAACTCATTTTCGTGTACGAGAATCTTCTTATTTTTATCCACAGCATATTCAGCCACGCGACCATCACTAGAAGTGATAATGATTCTTTCCTTACCGCGTATCGGCTTACCAAAACTCACCGTCCCATCAAGCTCTGAAAGAATGGCAGTATCTTTTGGCTTTCTTGCCTCAAAGAGTTCTGTAACGCGTGGAAGACCACCGGTAATATCTTTTGATTTTGCCAATGCTTTAGGCACTTTAGCAATAATATCAGCCACTTCTACCTTATCTCCATCATTCACCGCAATAGATGTGCGAGATTCTAGACGATAGCTTATCTCCTTACCATCTTTTGTGGTAACAACAAGCATAGGCTTATAACCAGCTGGAACATACTCGTTAATCACGAAATTCTTTTGATGTGTATTCTCATCTTCTTGCTCACTCACCGTAATACCTGCGATAATATCTCTAAATGATACAACACCCGCTTGATCAGCAATCACAGGCTCACTATACGCATCCCATTCTGCCACAACAATATGCTCATCTGAACTTGGCTCGGAAATAAGTGTGTCAATCTTCACTTCACTATTATCATCAACAAGAATCTTAGAAGTTCTCGCAATATAATGGCGGATAGCCTCCCTATCATTTTGATCAGCAATAACAGCAAACATACCTTTTTCTGATACAACCATACCTTTCTTCACATCGTGATTACGCTCAAGCGTATCGGCACGGAGTGTATAAAACTTCACAATACCCTTCTCTTTTGCCACGATTTTTTGAGAAATAGGCGCATTGTCTTCAACCTTTAGCTCACTTCCATAAGGAATGCGAGTGGGGACATTCCAACTATCCATAATCGTATCAACAATGCTTCCACCAACCTTAACCTTATATCCGCTTTCGTGTGGCACAAGGAGTTTGCCCTCAATCTTACCTGTAACCCCAGCAAGCTCGTTTTGCTTGGCTACATCATCTTTCCTTAAGCGGTAAGTTTCAGTTCGCTTCTTATCACCAACAATAGTAATATGCACTTCATCGTGGATATTTTCAACCAAAAGTTCCCCATCAAACTCCGCCTTAATGCGTGGCTCCACAACAAGAATAGTAGCATTTCTGCGATTTGCCACAATCTTTTGCCCCTTACTATTTGTGTAAGTGCGGATATTGTGATAGCGGATAAAGCCTTCTTTTTTCGCCACGATTTGCTTTTCTTCCGTGCTTCTGCTTGCCGTCCCACCAACGTGGAATGTTCTAAGCGTAAGCTGAGTGCCCGGCTCACCGATACTTTGTGCAGCCAATACCCCAACAGCTTCACCGGGTTTAACCATCTTAGACTCGCCAAGATTCAGTCCATAACACTTCGCACACACACCCTTTGGAGCCTTACAAGTTACAGGAGTGCGTATCATTACAGATTTAACATTTGCTTCCTTAATGCGTTTTGCCATTGCCACATCAATAAGCACACCCTCGCTCAATAGAATCTCATTAGCAATAGGGTCAATAATATCTCGTGCCAACACACGCCCAACTACACGCTCTTCAAGCGGCTCAATCATATCACTTCCAACGGTAATATCTGTAATCTCCACACCCTCGTGTGTGCCACAATCCTCAATGGTAACTTTCATATTTTGGCTTACATCAATAAGCTTCCTTGTGAGATACCCAGCATTTGCCGTTTTTAACGCCGTATCAGCTAGACCTTTTCTCGCTCCGTGCGTTGAATTGAAGTATTCTAATACATTCAAGCCCTCTTTAAAGTTTGATGTAATAGGCGTCTCAATGATCGTGCCATCAGGCTTAGCCATAAGCCCTCTCATTGCAGAAAGCTGACGAATCTGTGCCTCACTACCTCTCGCTCCTGAATCTGCCATCATATAGATAGAGTTAAAGCCTTGCTTATCAGTTTTAACTTTCTCCATCATCAGTTTGCCCATTTTTTCACTTGTCTCTGTCCAAATATCAATGCTCTTATTGTATCGCTCTTGTGCGGTAAGAAGTCCTTGCTCAAACTCACCTTGGATTCTCTTAATCTCTTTTTTAGCCTCTTCTATCATACCCATCTTATCTTGAGGGATAATAATATCAGCCGCAGAAATCGAAATACCTGCTTTTGTGGCATATTTAAACCCAAGATTCTTAAGATTATCAAGGAAAGTCGCTGTAATGCCTAGTCCGCCTTCTTTGTATACATAATCAATCAATGCACCAATGTCCTTTTTCTTCATTGTTTGATTCCATAGACTTAACGGCACAAAATCAGGTAATATGGAGCTTAAAATCATACGCCCAGCAGTTGTATCAATCACGCGTCTTTCATACACAGTTTTAATGCGTGCATTAATATCAAGCTCACCCATTTCAATCGCCATAACAATCTCATCAATACTTCCAAAAATCTTATGCTCACCTTTCACGCCCTTTTTCTCTAAAGACAGATAGTATAAGCCCAAAACCATATCTTGGCTAGGCACAGCTACTGCCTTACCGCTTGCAGGTAGAAGGATATTCATAGAACTAAGCATAAGTAGCTTACATTCGGCGATAGCTTCTTGTGAAAGTGGCACATGCACCGCCATTTGATCACCATCAAAGTCTGCATTGAAAGCCGAACATACAAGTGGGTGAAGCTGAATCGCCTTGCCATCTATCAATTTTGGGTGAAATGCTTGAATAGACTGCTTATGCAATGTTGGCGCACGATTGAGTAGCACTGGATAACCTTCAACAATCTCCTGCAAACACTCCCACACTTCATTTGTCTTTTGATTCACCATTTTTACAGCTTGTTTGAGCGTCGTAGCATACCCTTTCTCTTCAAGCTTTGCAAATAAATGTGGCTTAAATAGCTCTAATGCCATATTTTTAGGCAATCCACATTGATCCATCTTAAGATTTGGTCCCACGACAATAACACTTCGCCCAGAGAAATCCACCCTCTTACCGAGCAGATTCTGTCTAAAGCGTCCTTGCTTCCCTTTGATAATCTCTGAAAGCGATTTAAGCGGTCGTTTGTTTGCACCCTTCACCGCATTAGCATTTCTGCCATTATCAAACAACGCATCAACAGCTTCTTGGAGCATTCTCTTTTCGTTGCGGACAATAATTTCTGGTGAATCTAGCTCAATCAGTCGCTTTAAGCGTTGATTGCGGTTAATCACGCGGCGATACAAGTCATTGACATCACTCACAGCAAACTTCCCGCCATCAAGTGCAACCAAAGGACGCAAATCTGGTGGCAACACCGGCAAGATTGTCAGCATCATCCATTCTGGGCGATTGCCGGAATTAATAAAGCTTTCAACAACCTTCAATCTTTTTACAATAGTCTTTTTCTTTGCTTCGGAATTTGTTGATTTTATCTCTTCACGCAATGAACCTAGAAGTTGCGTTAAATCTAGCTCCTCTAAAAGCTCCTTAATCGCCTCTCCGCCCATTTGTGCCACAAAGCCGGTATGTTCAAAGCGTTGATTAATACTTTGGAATTGCTCTTCATTCAGCACATCATATTTCAAAATTGGCTTTGAGCCTTCATTATCATAAAATGCCTCGCCGGGATTCTTAACAATATACGCTTCATAGTATAAAACACGCTCTAAATCTTTCATTTTCACGCCAAGCAATGTCCCTATACGACTAGGCAAAGAGCTTACATACCAAATATGTGCCACAGGTGCTACAAGCTCAATATGCCCCATACGAGAGCGACGAACTTTTGCTTTCGTTACTTCAACACCGCATTTTTCACATACAATGCCCTTATAACGCATTTTTTTGTATTTTCCACACAAGCACTCATAATCACGCACCGGTCCAAAAATTTTCGTGCAGAATAGTCCATCGCGTTCGGGCTTTAATGTGCGATAATTAATCGTCTCTGGCTTTTTGACTTCGCCACGACTCCAAGAGAGAATTTTCTCCGGACTTGCCAACACTAGTTGGAACGAGCTAAAGTCCTTTGGACGATCATCTTCTTTAATGGTAATAGGCACAGGCATTCCATTTTCATCAACTTCTTCGCCATAAATATTCACATCAAGTGCCAAAGATTGAAGCTCTTTTGTCAAAACATAAAAAGTCTCTGGAATCTCAGATTCCCCAACGCGCTCACCTTTTGTAATCGCTTTATACGCACCCCTGCGTCCTTCTGTATCATCAGATTTAATTGTAAGCATTTCTTTAAGCGTATGAGCTGCTCCATAAGCTTCCAATGCCCACACTTCCATTTCTCCAAAGCGTTGCCCACCAAAGAGTGCCTTTCCACCAACGGGCTGTTGCGTAACTAGCGAGTAAGGTCCTGTGCTTCGTGCGTGAACTTTTTCATCAACAAGATGATGAAGTTTGAGCATATACATATAACCCACATTGACACGCTCACGCATTTTTTCACCTGTTTTTCCATCATACAGCTCTGTCTTACCATCGGTGTCAATTTTAGCTAGGGCAAAAAGCTTATCAAACTGCTCTTGCTTGATACCCTCAAATACAGGGATAGCAAACTTCACACCCCTGCTCCAATCTCGTGCATAGCCAATTAAACGCTCATCATCAAGCTTTTGAAGAAAATCTAACATTGCCTTATCTTCTGGATTCACAAGCTTATGAATCTCAATCATTTTTGAACGCAATATCTCAACCCACTGCTTTGATTGTGAATTGAGAACTTCTTCAAGTTGGCGTCCAAGATTCTTACCTACAAGCCCCAAATGCACTTCAAGAATCTGCCCAATATTCATACGGCTAGGCACACCCAAAGGATTAAGAACAATATCCACAGGCTCACCATCAGCAGTATAAGGCATATCTACCATAGGGACGATATTTGAGACAATACCTTTATTTCCGTGTCGTCCAGCCATTTTATCGCCCACTTTCAGTTTGCGTTTTGTAGCGATATAAATCTTTACAAGCTTTACAACACCGCTAGGCAAAATATCATCTTTTTCTAGGATAGAGAGTTTCTCTTCGTGCTCTTCGCCCAAAGTTTTCTTTTGTTCTAAGAAGTTTGTCTTAATCTGCTCATATCGGCTTTGCACCTCTTTGGAATAGCTTTTAATCAAAGTGCTTAGAGCAAAAGGATTCAAAACGCTTAGCTCTTCTTTTGGAATCTGTGTGCCTTTTTTAAATGTCTTATCAGCAATTTTTGCTTCACTTATAAGCTTTTCTTTTGAAAGCATAAGTGAAATTCGCAAAATCTCCTCTTGCTGAATCATCGTTAATCTGTCGTGATGCTCTATATCAAGCACCTTTTTTTCTTCCTCATACGCACTTATGGCACGAGCATCTTTTTCATAACCCTTTTTTGTAAAGATTTTTACATCAACAACAGTTCCCTCAAGTGAAGGGGGACAATATAGGGACTTATTCACCACATGTCCTGCTTTTTCGCCAAAAATCGCACGCAATAATCTCTCTTCAGGCGTAGGCTTCACTTCACCCTTAGGAGAGACCTTCCCAACAAGAATCATGCCCCCACTTACATAAGTCCCAATCCTTACAATCCCACTTTCATCAAGATGAGCGGTCTCTGTTTCTTTTGTGCCCGGAATATCAGCTGTAATCTCCTCTAACCCGTGTTTAAGCTCACGCGCTTCAATTTCTTTTTCATAAATATGAATAGAAGTAAAAGCATCTTCTTCAATAAGCTTTTCACTCACCACAATGGCATCTTCAAAGTTATATCCATTCCACGGCATAAAGGCTACACGGATATTTTTTCCCAAAGCTAACTCACCACTATCCATACTTGGACCATCGGCGATAATTTGTCCTTCTTCCACGCTATCACCTTGTCGCACGATAGGTTGCTGTGAAAAACAAGTATTTTGGTTTGTTCGCAGATTCTTACCCAAATAATAGTGATCAATGTATGCACCATTATCATCTTCGCCAAGAATATAAATGTTTTTAGAATCTACCTTTTCTACAACACCGCCCCTTTTTGCCTTTGTCGCCTCCCAAGAATCACGAGCAATCACTTGCTCAATCCCTGTGCCAACAATAGGTGCATCAGGCTTTAATAGTGGCACAGCTTGACGCTGCATATTAGAACCCATTAGAGCACGGTTAGCATCATCGTGCTCTAAAAATGGAATGAGTGAAGCAGCCACACCAACAAGCATTCTAGGGCTTAAGTCAATGAGCTGAACGCGAGATTTTTCCCCCAGGAGAATCTCACCATCTTTTCTTGTTTCAATCAAATCTTCAATAATGCGACCATCTTTATCCACAGCCGTGCTTGCAGGAGCGATAACAAGTCCTTCTTCTTGAGCAGCAGTAAGATAAACAATCTCATCAGTTACAATGCCATTTTCAACCTTTTTATACGGTGCTTCAATAAAGCCCAAATCATTTACGCGGGTATAAGTTGAAAGTGTGTTAATCAAACCAATATTTTGCCCTTCTGGCGTTTCAATGGGGCAGATTCTACCATAATGCGTAGGATGCACATCTCTTGCTTCAAAACCTACTCTATCTTTCACAAGCCCACCCTCACCAAGTGCGGAAAGTCGGCGTTTGTGAGTAACTTCTGAGAGTGGATTAGTTTGGTCCATAAATTGTGAAAGCTGTCCGCCGGTGAAAAACTCCATAATCGTGCTTGTAATCATCTTGCCATTGACTAAATCGTGAGGCATAATCGTATCAAATACACCACTTAATGAAGTAAGCTTGTCGCGGATAGCCTTTTGCATTTTGACAAGTCCAGAGTGAAGCTCATTTGCCAAAAGCTCACCGATAGAGCGGATTCTACGATTACCAAGATGGTCTCTATCATCAATTTTACCTAGTCCATTTTTGACTTTAAGCAAATATTGAATCGTTTTAAGAATATCTTCGTGTGTCAGCACTGTTACATAATCAGGGACATTAATTTGAAGTTTATGATTCATTTTCATACGCCCAACGCGTGTCAAGTCATAACGCTCTGAATCAAAGAATAATTGACGCACAAAACTTTTTGCAACCTCTTTTGTTACAGGCTCTCCGGGACGCATAACTTTGTAGATTCTAATAGCAGCCAAGTCATTTTCATCATCAATCTTTTCACTTTGGCGAAGCATTTTAAGCGATTCTGCATCGGCAATAAATGAATTGATAATTGAGTTATCCACACCTGCTGCACTATCATTGGCAATGACAAACTCATTAACTTTAAGCTCGTGAAGTTTTTTAAGCTTTAGCTCATCAAGTTGTGTTAAGGTATCAAATAGCACCTCGCCTTCAGCATTAACAACAGGCTCAGCAAGGAATTTATTACTCAAGCTTTCAAGTGGATATTCTATAAGACCAATCTTAGCCTCTTTTAATTCTTTGATTTTTTTAGCTGAGAGTCTCTTGCCAGATGCCACTAAAAGATTGCCTTTAGAATCCTTGATGTCAAATTCTGCACGCGTACCAATACTATCAATATCAAAAGGAATAAGGTATTTGCCTTTTTGGTATTTTACTTTTTGCAGTGGATAGAAAATCTTAAGAATATCCTGCTTACTATACCCCATAGCACGCAAAATGATTGTTACAGGTACTTTACGGCGTTTGTTGATACGCGCATACAACACATCTTTAGCATCATATTCAAAATACAGCCAAGAGCCGCGATCTGGGATAATCTGCCCCGTATAGATAAGCTTATTTGATGAAGTATTAGATTCTTCTTCTTTGAAAATGACACCCGGGCTGCGATGAAGCTGATTAACCACCACGCGTTCAACACCATTGATAATAAAGCTTGTTCTATCTGTCATCAATGGAATATCACGCACAAAAATATTTTGTTCTTTTACATCTTTTACACCTAATCTTTCGCCGGTTTTTTCGTCCTTTTCCCACAATACAAGACGAATTTTAATCTGCAATGAAATGGCATAAGTTACACCACGCACCATTGCTTCATTGGTCGTATATTTAGGTTTGCCAAATTTACAACCAGCATATTCAAGCGTGATGCGATTTTGATTATCTTGGATAGGAAAAACAGACTTAAATACGCGTTCAATACCAGATTCTTTATCACCATCAATACAAAGAAAATCATCATAACTATTTCTTTGCAAAAGCAAAAGATTGGGAACATCTATACTTTGAGGATTTTTTGTAAAGTCTGCTCGGAGTCTATTTTTTAATTTTGTGAAGTTTGCCATATGTTGAATCCTTCTTGGTCTATGATTAAAAAGAGCTAAATACTCTAAAAAAGCCTACAATTATAAGGTATTTTTACAATATTACTTAAACGCAAAAAAGCCAAACCTTAGATTCTAAGATTTGGCAACCATTACAAGCAGTGAAACATAAGGATTTTATTTAATTTCAACCTTAGCACCCACTTCTTCAAGTTTTTTCTTAAAGTTTTCAGCATCTTCTTTGCTTACACCTTCTTTAAGTGTGCTTGGAGTTTGCTCTGTGGCATCTTTAGCTTCTTTCAAGCCAAGTCCTGTAATCTCACGAACTACCTTGATAACATTAATCTTATTTGCACCCGCATCAACAAGAATCACATTAAAGTCAGTTTTTTCTTCAGCAGCAGCAGCTCCGCCACCTGCAACCGCACCTGCAACAACCGTTGGAGCAGCACTCACACCAAATTTTTCTTCAAAAGCCTTCACAAGCTCTGAAAGCTCCAACACAGAAAGATTCCCAATGTATTCTAATACATCTTCTTTAGAAATTGCCATTTTTTCTCCTTTTATTGATTTTCTTCTTTTTGTTTTTTCAAATTATCAAGCCCGGTAACAAAATAGCGTGCCGGTGCCGTCCAAACAGACAACAACATACCAATAAGCTCTTCTTTGCTTGGGAGCTTGGAAACAGATATAACATGCTGTGTATCCACAACTTCTGCATCAAACAAGCCAGTTTTAAGGCTAAAATGCTCACTATGTGCATCCGCAAACTTACAAACAACCTTAGATAACGCGATTTGATCATCTGCCCAAAGGAAAATATTTGTATCCTTAAGTGCTAAATCAGGCTGCTCTGCATTTTTTAGTGCGATACTTGCCAAAGTATTTTTAATCACTTGGACTTTAATGTTTGCCACTTTTGAAGTGCGTCTCAGCTCTTCAAGATGACTGACTTGCAAACCTTTATAATCACACACAATCAGTGCGGAAGCATTCTTAAATTCAGCACTTAAATATTCTACAATCTGAATCTTCTCTTGCTTAGTCATTCTTCCTCCTTTCAGCCCAAAACCTCACACAGGGTAAATTTTAAGCTTTAGCCCCTATACTCTTTGGTCTAAGATAAAACTATGCGGTTATTTTGACTTATTTCACATCCATAAGCTCTTGAGAATCTACTCTCACAGCAGGACTCATAGTAAGTGACAATGTGCTACTGCGGATATATTTTCCTTTTGCTGAAGTAGGTTTTAAGCGATTGATAGCACGAACAAGTTCTAACATATTATCGCGAATCTTATTCTCATCAAATGAAACCTTACCGATAGGAGCGTGGATAATCCCTTTTTTATCAACTCTAAAATTCACCTGCCCACTCTTAGCGTTGGAAACCGCCTTGGTAATATCCATTGTAACAGTGCCTGTCTTTGGATTTGGCATTAAGCCTTTTGGTCCTAGAATCCGTCCAACTTTACCCACAAGTGCCATCATATCAGGTGTTGCAATGACCATATCAAAATTAATATTGCCATTTTTAATTTCATCTGCCAAATCATCAGCACCCACAACATCAGCCCCTGCATTCTTTGCCTCATCAGCCTTGATACCTTTAGCAAAAACGGCAACACGCACCTTTTTACCTGTGCCGTGAGGCAACACAACTGCACCGCGAATCATTTGATCGGCGTGTCTAGGATCAACGCCTAATCGCAACGCTACTTCAACGGTTTCATCAAACTTAGCAGACGCCAATGACTTAACAACACTCACTCCACTTTGAATATCATACACCTTTTGAGAATCTACCTTCGCCTCTAAAGCTTGTAATCTCTTTGCTATTTTTTTACCCATAAATAAACTCCGTTATTAATCTTGGATTTCTATACCCATGCTTCTTGCACTTCCAGCTACGATTTTCTTTGCAGCTTCAATGTCTGATGCATTAAGGTCTTCCATTTTAGTTTGAGCAATTTCCTCAAGCTGTTTGCTTGTTAATTTTCCAACTTTATTTTTCAACGGATTATCAGAACCTTTTGTAATCTTAGCAGCTTTCTTAATAAGATCCGTTACAGGTGGCTTCTTTGTGATGAAAGTAAAGCTTTTGTCTTGATAAATGGTAATAACAACAGGAATATTAAAATCACCCATATCCTTTGTTTTCTCATTAAACGCTTTACAAAACTCCATAATATTCACACCTCTTTGTCCTAACGCTGGACCAACAGGTGGAGATGGATTTGCCTTGCCCGCTGGAATCTGTAATTTCAACTCACCAACAACTTTTTTGCCCATTATCTATTCCTTTCTCTTAAGCAAATTTAAACAATCTTTTCAACTTGCGAATATAAAATCTCAACAGGAGTATTTCTACCAAATATTGAAACATTAAGCTTAAGCTTTTTATGCTCCAAATCATATTCCTCAACCGTCCCCGTGAAATTCACAAACGGACCATCAATAATCCGCACAACTTCACCTTGTTCAAATGAAATCTTGGGTTTTGGAGCACTTGGATTTCTTACTTTCTCAAGTATCTTTGCAATATCAGCCTCACTCAAAGGCGTGGGTTTCTTACTTTCACCGATAAAACGCCCCACCCTCGGCAAAGACTGAATCATATGCCAAAGTTTAGTATCCAAATCAACTTGGATAAACACATATCCGGGATACAAACTTCTATCCACGATCTTCTTTTTTGTTTCAATAATAGATTCTGTGGGGACAACAACCTCACCAAATCTATCTTGCATCTGATTTTGAACGATAAGATTGCGGATTGCCTCGCCTACTGATTTTTCACTACCAGAATATGTTTGTATAGCATACCACTCCAAGCTTCACCTCTCCACAATGATATTACAAAATACTTGATACAGAATGAAACAAAATCCAATCAACCAACGCCAAAAACAGAGTAACAACACTCACTACAATAAGCACAGAGATGGCTGCATTGCGAATCTGCTCTTTTGTAGGGAAAATAACCTTTAGCCGTTCCTCGTTTGCACTGTGAAAATAGGTTTTTATTTTCTTAATCATTTTGTATCTCTTTTCTTAAACAATTTTAACTTACGGCTTTTGTGGCAGGCCAGGAGGGACTCGAACCCCCAACACTCGGTTTTGGAGACCGACGCTCTACCATTGGAGCTACTGACCTATCAGCTAGGCAGAAGCCTAGCTTTTAAGTTTTACTTCCTTGTGAATTGTATGTTTATTCAAACGAGGAGAAAACTTCTTGAGCTCCAGTTTTTCCGTATTTGTTTTCGCATTCTTAGTGGTGCTGTAATTTATATCACCACATTCAGAACACTTAAGTCCTATTTTAATGGTGCTACCTTTTGCCATTCACAAGCCTCTACTATTCAATGATTTTTGTTACAACACCTGAACCAACTGTTCTGCCACCCTCACGAATCGCAAAACGAGTTCCTTCTTCAAGTGCAACAGGGGCAATAAGCTCTACTGTGATTTTTACATTATCACCGGGCATAACCATCTCTACACCACTTGGAAGCTCAATAGAACCTGTAACATCTGTTGTTCTTACATAGAACTGTGGGCGATAACCCTTAAAGAATGGAGTATGTCGTCCGCCTTCCTCTTTTGAAAGGACATAGATTTCACCTTCAAATTTCTTGTGTGGTGTAATTGAGCCGGGCTTACAAAGAACCATACCTCTCTCAACTTCTTCTTTCTTTGTTCCTCTTAAAAGGATACCAACATTATCCCCTGCTTCACCCTTGTCAAGCTCTTTTCTAAACATTTCAACGCCAGTAACTGTTGTTTTTTGCGTATCGCGGATACCTACTATTTCCACTTCATCACCCACACACACAACACCTCTCTCTACTCTGCCTGTTACAACCGTTCCACGACCAGCGATTGAGAATACATCTTCCACAGGCATAAGGAATGTTTTTTCAGTATCGCGTTGTGGAGTAGGAATATATCTATCAACTTCTTCCATCAACTTCAATACTTTCTCTCCCCACTCACCAACATTACCTGCTTTTGCTTCTTCAAGTGCTTTAAGCGCAGAACCGGCTACGATTGGTGTATCATCACCCGGGAAATCATATTGACTAAGCAATTCACGCACTTCCATTTCCACAAGCTCAAGCAATTCAGCATCATCAACCATATCTTGTTTGTTTAAGAATACAACGATGTAATGCACACCCACTTGGCGCGAAAGAAGAATATGCTCTCTTGTTTGTGGCATAGGACCATCAGCAGCAGATACAACCAAAATTGCACCATCCATTTGTGCTGCACCTGTAATCATATTTTTTACATAGTCAGCGTGTCCAGGGCAATCTACATGTGCGTAGTGGCGATTTTCTGTCTCATATTCGATATGAGAAGTCGCAATCGTAATTCCTCTTTCTTTTTCTTCAGGGGCATTGTCAATATTATCGTAGTCCTTCATCTCTGCAAGACCTTTTGTCGCCAACACAGCAGAGATAGCTGCACTCAAAGTTGTCTTTCCGTGATCTACATGTCCGATCGTTCCTACATTCACATGTGGCTTGTTTTTTACAAACTTTTCTTTTGCCATTTTGTTCTCCTACTTTAAGATTTATTTTAGAATCTTTACAAGATTCCACTTGAAAAACTGGAGCCCATAAGCGGGATTGAACCGCCGACCTCTTCCTTACCAAGAAAGTGCTCTGCCACTGAGCTATATGGGCAATCTTATAAAATTTTGAAAAACACTTTGGAGAAAATCTTTAAGAATACAAGTCAAAGATTCAGCTCCCAGTATGGAGCGGGAAACGGGGCTCGAACCCGCGACCCTCAGCTTGGAAGGCTGATGCTCTAGCCAACTGAGCTATTCCCGCAGAAAAATAAACAAAATTATTTCGACTACCACCCTTAAACTTGGCTACTTCAACCCTTTCATTTTTGAAAGAGCTAGGTGGTGGTGAGTCGTGGATTCGAACCACGGAAGACATAGTCAGCAGATTTACAGTCTGCCCTCGTTGGCCACTTGAGTAACTCACCAAAAATAATTATAAAAACTGGTAAAAACACTGAAAGCATATGCTAGAGTGTGAAAAATGGAGCTGGTTAAGGGACTTGAACCCCCGACCCTCTGCTTACAAGGCAGATGCTCTACCAACTGAGCTAAACCAGCATGTTTGGAATTAAAAGGCGTGATTATATAGATTTTGCATAAGTTTGTCAAGGATAAACTCACTTTTTAACAAATTAACTTCACTTAACTTTACCGCCACAAAATCAAGTTAATTTTTGATTGCCTAGCTTATTTTCATTACCATACCACTTAACTTTCTTCAACAAAATTCCCTAGCCAAACCTATGTCTATCATAATCTACCCCTTGCACCCATACTCTTCAATCTCTTGTCTAATTTCTTGCTCAGTTCCTTCTAGCTCATCGCTCAATCGCTTTTGCGTCTCAATCACTTCATCAAACTTAAAACCAAGCATAACAATCCTATATAGATTTGGCTTATATTTACGCCAATTATAAAGAGTGCTTACATCAATGTCCAAATAATACGCCATATCACGCTTGGTTCGTTTCTGCTTCACTGCCACTTTCCTTAAAAATTTATTGATGATTCTAAATTTTGAAAGTGCATTGTGGCTATTTTTTGCTGATATAAAAACAATTGTATAAATCAATGTTTTTTATTTAAATAATTGAATATTTCAATTATTTTTGTTACAATCATCGCAATGTTTTACAAAACACCACCTCAATAACAAGGATTGTTATGACACTCAATGGATTTAAAACTAAAAAAAGCTTTCATTATGAAAATGGATTCTATGCCTGTGCTGATGATAGGCGATTTGGCAAATTTTTCGCACACTATGAGCTTTATAAAAAAATCATTAACTTGCCTGGAGACATTGTAGAATGTGGAATTTTTAAGGGCAACTCTTTTTTTCGCCTTGCTCATTTTCGCAATATCTTAGAAACACAGCATTCACGCAAGATTATTGGTTTTGATATGTTTGGCAAATTTCCCGCGACACATTTTGAAGCAGACAAGAAAATGCGTGAAGGATTTGTGGCTGAAGCAGGAGATGGCATTGCATTTGAAGAGATGAAGCGTGTTCTCTCACACAAAAATATTACGAATTATGAACTCATAGAAGGTGATATCAATCTCACCCTGCCACAATACTGCGTTGAAAACCCGCAACTTAAAATTGCCTTTCTACATATTGATACAGATATTTATGAACCAGCAGTAACGATTTTAGAATCTTTATATGACAAGGTTGTGCGTGGAGGGATTATCGCATTTGATGATTATGGCACTTTTCCGGGCGAGACAAAGGCAGCTGATGATTTTCTAGCCGACAAAGCAGAATCTCTACAAAAGCTCCCCATTTCACATATCCCAAGCTTTTTGATAAAAAGCTAGATTCCATACCCTACTCTTTAAGACATATTTCATAGCCAAACACAATACGCCCAAATATGTCAAACCCCTAATTTTCAAAATCCCATAAAGCAGGATTCTCAAGCAAACATCGAGCATTATTGAAGCAAAACAAAATAATCGTGGCCGGGAGAGAGGGATTCGAACCCCCGGAGGTGTGACCCTCAACGGTTTTCAAGACCGCCGCTTTCAACCACTCAGCCATCTCCCGCCTTATTTTAAATAAACGGAAAGAATATGTAGAATCTGGAGGCGACACCCAGATTCGAACTGGGGAATCAAGGCTTTGCAGGCCCTTGCCTTACCACTTGGCTATGTCGCCACCTTTAACATTAACCTTATACCAAATCAAATTCATCAATGTCCCACGGACAAATGAAAAATTCTCAAGGTGGTGCCCGAGACCGGACTTGAACCGGTACAGACGCAATGTCCGAGGGATTTTAAGTCCCTTGTGTCTACCAATTTCACCACCCGGGCTTATTCCAAAACGCAACCCAAATGCTCTGCAAATACGAAAAACACATTGTAAAAATGAGATTGCTTTGTGGATTCTAGTCTTTAAGTCAAATGGAGCGGGAGACGGGGATCGAACCCGCGGCCCCAACCTTGGCAAGGTTGTGCTCTACCACTGAGCTACTCCCGCGTATGACTTTTAAGGGCATAATTGTAGCAATGCTGATTAAAAAAATCAAGAGCAAAAACGCAAAAAATAGGTAAATTGTAGTCAAAACATTGATTTTTTTGCTATATAATCCCAACTATCGCACAATCAAAGCAAGTCCAAAAGCATATAAATATAGCCAATGGCTCTAAGCCACTCTCAAGATTCTGTGCAAACGCCAAACACACCATAAACATTAAAAAGGAGTTTTTGTGCTATCTCAATTTGAAAGCTACCCATTTGAAAAACTACGCACCTTTCTAAGCAATAGCACCCCCCCACAAGATTCTGAAATTTTCACACTTACCATCGGTGAGCCGCAGTTCCCCACACCGCAAAATATTCTAGAATCCTTGCAGCACAACGCACCATTACTGAATAAATATCCCAAATCAAGTGGTGAATCTTATCTCAAAGACGCACAGCTTAGTTTCATCAAACAACGCTATAATATCAGTCTAACCCAAGAGCAGATTATCCCTACCTTTGGCACAAGAGAAGTGCTTTTTAACTTTCCGCAGTTTTATCTCTATGGCAAAGCAAATCCAACTATCGCCTACCCCAACCCATTCTATCAAATCTATGAAGGTGCAGCCCTTGCTTCAAAAGCAAAAGTCATCTATATGAATCTCGCAAAAGAAAATGACTTTACGCCACATCTTACAGAGAGCCAACTCAAAGAAGTGGATATTGTGATTCTAAACTCCCCAAATAACCCCACTGGCAAGGCTATGGATATGCCCTCCCTTATCCAATGGGTAGAAAACGCCCTGCGATATGATTTTGTGATTTTAAGCGATGAATGTTATAGCGAAATTTATAGCAATTCCCCGCCACCTAGCATACTTGAAGCCTCTATCCAAGCCAACAATAAAAGCTTTAAAAATATCATTGCACTTAATTCTATCTCCAAACGCTCCTGTGCACCGGGCTTACGCAGTGGCTTTGTGGCTGGGGATAGTGAGATTCTAAAAGCGTATAATCTCTATCGCACCTATCTGGGCTGTGCCTTGCCCCTGCCTTTGCAAAAAGCTGCCACAACAGCGTGGCAAGATATGCAAAGTCCTGAATCTAGCCGCAAAATCTATGCGAAAAATCTCGCCCTAGCCCAAGAGATTCTATATCAATGGCTTTTAGATAGGGATTGTAAGATTTATCCCTACACATTTTATGTATGGCTTGAAGTGGGCGATGATGAAGCGTTTTGTAAATTTGCCTATGAAAAATGCGGTGTGCTAACCCTCCCGGGAAGTTATTTGGGCAGGGAGAATCAAGGCAGGGGATATGTAAGAATCGCCCTTGTGTATGATAATGACACAACACAAAAAGCCTTGCTGAAGCTTAGAGAGGCACTTATACTTTACAAAACACTTGACAAAAAGGAGCAGGAATGAAAATACATTTTATCGGTATTGGCGGGATTGGAATCTCCGGTTTAGCAAAGTATTTACACGCTCAAGGGGCGGAGATTAGCGGCTCTGATATTAGTGAGGGCAATGCGACAAAATACCTTAAATCTCACGGCGTAACTATCACTATCCCACACAATGCAAACTGCATTGCAAATCAAGATCTCATCATACATTCCGCCATTATTAAGCCTAGCAATGTTGAAGTGCAAGAAGCCCACAAAAAAGGTATTAAAGTGCTTTCACGCAAAGAAGCCCTAGCCTTTATTTTAAAAGAAAAGCGTGTTTTTAGCGTATGTGGAGCGCACGGCAAATCCACGACAAGTGCGATTTTAAGTGCGATTTTCCCGCAATATGGGGCGATTATCGGGGCGGATTCTAAGGAGTTTGGCTCAAATGTGCGTGAAGCAAAGAGTGAAACCATCATCTTTGAAGCTGATGAATCTGATAAAAGTTTTTTAAACTCAAATCCCTACTACGCCATTGTCCCAAATGCCGAGCCAGAGCATATGGAAAGCTATAATCATAATTTAGATGAGTTTTATGGGGCGTATAAAGACTTTATCCTTAAAGCAAAAAAGCGTGTGCTAAACACAAGCGATGCGTTTTTACACTCCCTTGCCGACATAGAAGCCATAAGGCTTAATCCAAAAACTGATATTAAAAATATACATTTTGAGCTTAATGATGATGAGCCTTGCACGAGCTTTGAGCTGAAACATTATGGCGAGTTTAGAATCTGGGGCTTTGGGGAGCATATGGCAGAAAATGCCTCTTTAGCGATTTTATGTGCTATTGATGAATTAGGAGAGGCACAGCTCCCCGCTATTAAGCAGAACTTGCAACATTTCAAAGGTATCAAAAAGCGTTTTGATATTCTTTCAAAAGGAGACACAACCATTATTGATGACTACGCTCACCACCCCACTGAGATTCTAGCCACACTTAAAAGTGTAGCTATTTATAACAATCTCAAACCCCATAAAAAAATCATCGCCATTTGGCAGCCCCATAAATACTCCCGTGTGCTTGATAATCTTGAATCTTTTGTGAATTGCTTTGAAAATGGCTGCGATGAGCTTGTGATTTTGCCTGTGTGGAGAGCTGGGGAAGAGCATATTGGGATTGATTTTGCTAAACTTTTTGCACGATACAACCCAACATTTGCCACACATTTAAAAGCAAAAGATGGAAAAATTTATCTCTATGAGAATGAAGTCTTGCTAAAAATCCTTGAAAATGCCCTTATCATAGGGCTTGGAGCGGGGGATATTACCTATCAATTACGGGGAGAAAAATAATGGGTTATTTTATTTTCATCTTACTACTTTTTTTATTTGTGGCAATCGGACTTGTATTTGCTAAAAGTAAGCTATCCACCAAAACAAAAGTGATTTTAGGCATTTGTATCTTAAGCCTAGCAATCCTTATTGGCGTATATAATCTTTTACAGAATAAACAAACACAGAATCTAGAGCGTTTAAAGACGGCGTTTGTAAGTGAAACTCCACTTATTTGCAACTTTCAAGGCAAACAACTTCGTGTTACCACACAAAGTTTTACCCTAAGTAATGGCACGATGAGCTTCCAAGGCAGGGCAGATTCAAAATACAACCGCATTATTATCCCTCTGCAAGATTGCGATATAGAATCTGAATCCGCAGATTCCAAAACAAACAACGCAGAATCTTAGGATTCTTTTTTCTATGACAAAGCAACCTAGGCAAGATTATGAGATTCTCGTCTCAAGGCTTGATTTAATAGCGTTTATAGAAAAGTTTGCTTCATTTTTCGCACGAGAAAAAAATAAGGATTCACACTTCACTTCTACCTTTCCCATTTTTGCACTTCCGGGCGATAGGCAGTTTTTTAGCTCCCTTTTACAAGAACTAGATTCAGTAGAGTTAAAGCCCCTGCCAAGGCTGCCAAAGCTTGATACTCCCCTTCTCCACCTACAAAAACAAGGCACTTTAAGTTTAAATGAGATTTTTAGCTTTTCGCAGCTTGTGGGGTATTTTATATATCTTAAAAAGCACATTGCTGATTGCTCGCCTCGCACAAAAGCGTGGTGCGATAAGATTCTAATCCCTGAAGTCATTGCCAAGCTCCCCACATTTTTTACCCAAAAAGGCGAGATTACAAAGGGCATTTATCCGCATATTGATGAGCTTTACTCACAAATCAAACAAACAAAAATCCGCATTGATGAATCTCTACAAAAGCTCCTGCATACACAAGCCCTACTGCCCTACCTTGTGGATAAATCCGTGCATTACATCAATCAAAATGAATGCCTTTTGCTTAAAGCTGGATATAATCACAGCATTAAGGGTATGGTGCTAGAGCGTTCTCAAAGCGGCTTTTTCTACCTCTTGCCAGATTCTATACTCACGCTTAAAGAGCGTCAAAACATACTTAAAAATAGCTTGGAAGAAAGCCTATATCTCATCTGCAAGGAGCTTTCAAGCACTCTCACTAAACATCTACCATTTTTAAAATTCCTCAATCACTGCTTTGATATGTTTGATTCTATTCTTGCTCGTTTGAGCTTTGCTAAGGCTTTGAATCTTAGCTTTATTTACGCACTAGATTCTAAAAATCACATCATCTTACACGAGTTTAGCCACCCTGCCTTGCATTCCCCAAAGCCACTTAGCATTGACTTTAGCGGCGATTGCCTAATGATTACAGGGGTAAATGCTGGGGGCAAAACTATGCTTTTAAAATCAATTCTAAGTGCGTGTTTTTTAAGCAAATTTCTTATCCCTCTTAAAATCAATCCCCACCGCTCCAAGATTCCACATTTTAAGCATATTAACGCCATTTTATCCGACCCGCAAAATAGCAAAAATGACATCTCCACTTTTGCCGGCAGAATGTTAGAGTTTTCACAGATTCTAAACACGCCAAATCTTTTGCTCGGCATTGATGAGATTGAGCTAGGCACCGATGCTGATGAAGCGGCAAGTCTATTTAAGGTGCTTTTAGAGCATCTTTTAGAAAACAAGGCTAAGATTTTGCTCACCACTCATCATAAGCACCTAGCCGCCCTTATGGCAAATAATCCGTTAATACAGCTTTGTGCGGCAATGTATGATATACACACGCAAAAACCGCTTTTTGAATTTCTAAATGGCAGTATCGGTAAAAGTTATGCGTTTGAAACAGCACAGCGTTATCATATCCCGCACACACTCATTGCAAAGGCTAAAAGTGTATATGGAGCGGATAAGCAAAGTCTTAATGAGCTGATTGAACGATCAAGCACACTTGAAATCACACTAGAGCAGAAAAATAAGCAGCTAGAACAACGCATTATTGAATATGACAAAAAAATCCTGTCCCTTAAAGAGCAAGAAGAGCGGCAACAAGTGGAGTTTCAAGCCTTGAAACATAGCTTACAAACTCAATATCACAAAGCCACACAAGCACTAAAAGACGCCCTAAAAGCAAAAGAAAGTAAAGAGATTCACAAAGCCTTTAATACCGCCCACGCCATTTTAAAGCCCACGCCCACGGCAAAGCAACCGCATAACAAAACGCAGAATCTCCAAGTGAATGATTATGTCAAATATCAAAATACAAGGGGAAAGATTCTAAGTATCAAAGGTGAAACCTGCCTTGTAGAGCTTGAAAGCGGTATGAAATTGAAAGAAAAAATAGCAAATCTTAAAAAAACACAGCAAGGCCCCAAAAGCTTGAATCTGCAAAAAACAACATTTAAGATTGCACAAAATAAAAGTGTGGGTGTGAGCCTTGACTTACACGGAATGCGAGGGGAGGAAGCCATAGAGAAGCTTGATGAATTTTTAAGCAATGCCCTTATGGCTGGGTATGATGAAGTGCTTGTGTATCACGGCATTGGCACGGGAATCTTAAGTCGGCTTGTTAAAGAATATTTACAACAGCACCCAAAAATCATATCCTTTGATGATGCTCCGGCAAATATGGGCGGCTTTGGTGCTAAAGTAATTAAACTCTAAATAAGGCTATGGAGTTGAAATTATAAAACCTTAAAGCTGTGAGATTCTAGCTCGTACGCCTTTTATCTTAAGGTAAGTGCCTTAAGGCAGGGCTTATATGCCTTAAGCTATAATCCACCCTATTTTGAAGCAAATACAATTAAGCAAAAAGGACAAAAATGGCATTGTTTAAAGTTGAGAATATGCCCACACTGCTAGATGTTAAGCACCACATTCACTTTATCCATCAAACACCCCTTTTGCGGAGAGCTAAGATATTATGGATTCTCTCCATTGTTATTGCGATATGCGGGGCGATTCCAGCTTACGCTCTTTTAAATAATCAAGCTCAAAATGGAATCCTTAACATTTTAAGCATTACTAACACGCTTACAACGCTCTGTATAGCCTTTGCCTTTTTTTATCTCTCTAAACTTTCTTTGCGTAAAAGACTATTTATGCTATATGTGTTTAATTTTGCCACAAGTGCATTTATAACGCTTATTGATTATATCAAGATTCCAAGTCCGGCGTATGAGCTTTGTGTCATTAGTATTGCTGTGATTGTTTGCTATTTAGCGTGGCAGATTGCTAAGGAGCTAAGCTTTATCACAAATGATCATCTTTTCTTTTTTGGTGCAAAAGTTGGATTTGTGGGGTTTTTCCTATCTATCATAAGCACAGCAATGTTTGCCATTAGTGATAATATGCTTGTAGCTGTTATCTCGCTTGGCACACTTGCGGTAATGCTGTGGGGAGCTATATGCTTTCTTATTGGAATCTTTAGATTGCGTCTTATTGTGGCCTATGGCGAAGATTCACAAAATCCACTCAAATAAGGAGAGTTATGCAAGAGCTAAGTATTGATATTTATTTTAAAGATACACTTAAAGATTCCATTGTTGATATGCTACTTGAAGATGGATATGATGACTTTTTTTATATCCATTGCTCCAAATATGCTTCTAGCTCATTATTACAAAGTGCCGCAGAACAAGTAAGCGGGAGACAGGAATATGGGCTTTTTAGAATGTTTTTAGATGAAGAAAAAGCACAATTTATTGTCAATAAACTGCTTCAAGCCTTTGGCAAAGATGATATGAGAATCTACACGCACTTCACTACACGCGTGTAGATTCTGCATTTTTTAAATTTTAAAATCTACACCGCCTTTTTGCTTTCAATAAAATGCAAGTTTAGAATCT
>NZ_DS990391.1:114517-180061 GCF_000155475.1 Helicobacter cinaedi CCUG 18818 = ATCC BAA-847
TTAGCGATATGCTCAACATTTTGCTCAATACTCTTTGCCATCGCTCCAAATTCGTCTTTATTATGAAGCGGAGTAAGCTTAATTTCTTTGCTTTCACGATTAAGATACTTGAAAAACAACATCATATTATGCTGCAACACACCAATACTCTTTAGCAATGAACGATAAAACATAAACATCAAAGGCACAAAAATAACCACAAAACATACAGAAGCAATGATGAGAGCATTACTCAAAATAGAACGAATAATAGAAAGAATAGATGTTGAGCTATTTTGTGCGTATTGTTCAAAAGTATCAGCATATACACCTGTGGAAATCCAAATATTATCCGTATTTGGAATCATCGCTGCATAGGCAATCTTAGGAGCATTGCCAAGTGTGCCATCAGGCAAAGGTTTCGAAAAGACAAAATGCACAAATTTGCCCTTTGCACTTTGGCTTTTTGCCGTATCAAACAACTCCCGCACATAATACACACCATTGACATCTTTTGCTTCTGCTAGAGATTTACCAAGTAAATCTTTACGCGTAGGGTGAGCCACCGGCACATATTCCTTATAGGTAAAATAATAGCCCGATTTGTCATCTTCAAAACGAAAATCCTCAATAGCCTTGGCGATAACAGCAATTTGTTGCTTTTCATCAAGCCCTTTTATCAAAGCCCCAAGAGATTGTGCCACAGAATCTGTGGAAAGCTTAAGCTTTTGCTCAACTTCCTCTTGTATCAGATCGTGCAGTCGCTCTACACTCTGTTCTGCTATTTCTTTTTCACCAATAAAAACAAGTCCTACAAGCACAGCAAAACTTAAAAATGATCCAAAAATAAGAATAGAAATTTTATATTTAACTGAAAGATATGTAAACATTCTCGTCCTTTATGATTGAATGAGTATTTTTTCGGCGTTGGCAATTATATAAAAAAAAAAAAACGACATATCCTAAGAAAGTAAAATCAAAGTAAAGAGTAATTTATGTATGACTATCACATATTTGCGTTACAATCCTAGCTATACGCTCCACTTCTTTGAGACTTAAACCCTGATGACAAGGGATAGAAATCTCTGCGAGATAAAACTTTTCAGCATTTTCATATCGCACTTCGCCAAAAAGCCACCTGTATAAGCTAAATTGATAAATAGGCTTATAATGCACCTGCACACCCAAGCCCTGTTCCTGCATAGATTCAAAAATCTGCTCCTTTTTACACCACAAATGCGGATAAAGCAAAATAGGATATAAATGATGTGTGCTTTGTATGCTTTTTGGAATGGCAATTGTCCCAAAATGTGGATTGTTAGCAAAAAAATCATCATAAAATCCTGCGATTTTATGGCGAGATTCTATAAAAGATTCAAGTTTTTTGAGCTGACTTAGCCCAAGGGCAGCTCCTAGCTCACTCAAGCGAAAATTCATACCTGCCAATAAACAATCATAATTCCACAGCGTTCTTTTCTCCACGCCGTGTGAAAGCAAAAGCCTTGCGTAATGGGCCAACTCTTCATCATCAGTTACCAAAGCCCCACCCTCTGCGGTAGTAATAGGCTTTAAAGCGTGAAAGCTAAAAACACTTGCATTTGCCAAAGAGCCAATGGGCTTATTGTGGTAGCTTCCACCAAAAGCGTGGGAGCTATCCGCAAACAACAAAAGATTATGCTCCTTTGCAAGATTCTGCAAGACTTCATATTCCACACTTTTCCCCGCATAATCCACACTCACAATCGCCTTGATATACTCTCTTTTTGGGTGAGTGACCAGAATCTTAGCAAGGGCTTTTTCATCAATGTTGCCATCATCTTTCACATCGCAAAAAATGGGCGTGATACCCCAAACTAACATCATATTCGTCGTAGCCACAAAGCTTATAGGCGTAGTAACAAAATAAATCTCTTGTTGAACATCTGCCTGTCGTAGTGGATTTATCCGTGATTTAGCAATATGGGGGAAATATTTATAGATAAATGCTCCATAGAGCACATAAAGGGCTGAAGTAGCAGAGTTAAAAGCAATGGCGTATTTAGCATTTGCCCTTTGGCACAAAGCAGATTCAAATTCTTTGATAAGTTTGCCTTGTGTAAGGTGCGGAGAATGCAAGGCCAAATTTAAAGCCTTTACATCGCTCTCATCAATAAGTTGTGTGCTATAAGGTATCACTACAAACCAAACTACGCTAAAAGCTCTTGCACACGCTGATTGTTTAATTTATCCGTATCGTGTGAAACACGGAAAAGTGAGTCTAGCTTTCTTAAAAATGAGCCATCTGTCTCTTTTGCATCTTGCTTAGCGACTTTAACACCATCTTTTGCGTTTAGCTTCTCTGCGTCATTATCTGCTTGTTCTTTTAATGTGTCAATGGCATCTTTAATTTCACTTTGCTGCTCTTTTAAAATATCATAAAATTTCTTAGCGTCCGTATCAAGTAGCCCTACTTTTAGCTTTGGTGCGTTAAAAATCACATTGCCACTGCCATCTTTTATGTTTTTAGCAAAAACACTAGTGCCTTCAAAAGTCGCCTTTTTCAATACAGATTCTATATTTTTTTTCAAATCCTGCATTTGAGTGCGAATATCATCTTTCTCACCCTTGTCAAAAGTTTCTTTATCTTCATCTGCAAGTTCGGCAAATTTTTTCACATCAGATTCTATTGTTTTGAGTGATTTTTGTGCGACTTGTAAGCGTCCAATATCGCTGTTGGTGTTTTTAAGATTTTGAGCGAGTTGAGAGTCTTTTATGCCACTTACATCAACACTTTTTGCTTTGTCAGCTTTAGGAGAATCTTTTGGATCTTGGGCTTGTTTTGTCGCTTTTGACCCTTTTGATTTTAGCTCTTCTTGCTTTAATGTTTGGCTTGTGCTTGCGGTGATTTTCATTTTTGCTCCTTCACATATCTCTTAATACGCTATCTCTAAATATCTCTAGCACTCTGCTTTAGTCTATTTCAAGCATATTTTGTTCCAAATATTTTGTATGAATATTTGAAGCGTGGAAATCCTTATTTTTCATCATCTTAATATGGAATGGGATAGTCGTCTTAATACCTTCAATACAAAATTCTTTCAAAGCCCTGTGCATACGGATAATAGCCTTGTCTCTATCCTCACCCCACACAATGAGCTTACCGATCATAGAATCATAATGCATAGGCACGGTGTAGCCACCATAGGCGTGGGTATCAAGCCGCACATTTGCTCCACCCGGAGCCACCCATTTTGTAATCTTGCCCGGACAAGGATAAAACTTTTCAGGATCCTCTGCGGTGATTCTGCACTCAATAGAATGTCCCTTAAAAGTAATAGAATCTTGACTTGGAAGCTTCTGCCCCTCGGCTATGCGTATCATCCATTCTACCAAATCAAGTCCGCTTACCATCTCACTCACTGTGTGTTCAACCTGCAAACGCGTATTCATCTCCATAAAATAGAAATCCTCATAATTCGCATCTAGCAAAAATTCAAATGTCCCAGCCCCTACATATTTAATATATTGTGCGGCTTTTACAGCAGTATCTAGCAGTCTTTGACGCACTTCAGGCTTTAAAACCACAGCGGGAGATTCTTCTATGAGCTTTTGCTGTCGCCTTTGAGCAGAGCAATCACGCTCACCGATATGCAACACATTGCCGTGCTTATCAGCTAGAATCTGCACTTCAATATGTTTGGGATTGCGGATAAATTTCTCCATATAAATCGTGCCATCGCCAAAGGCACTTACTGCTTCAGATTCAGCTGCGAGATAAAGATTTTTAAGCATTTCAGGCTTTTCAACCACACGCATACCGCGTCCGCCACCACCCGCAGCAGCTTTCAAAATCACAGGATAGCCTATCTCATTTGCTATCTTTTCAGCCTCTTTATAGTCTTTTAATGCTCCATCGCTCCCTAAAATTACAGGCACACCTGCTTCTTTCATCACATCTTTTGCCTTAGATTTATCGCTCATAAGCACCATAACTTCAGCACTTGGTCCAATGAACTCTATATTATGATGAGAGCAAATCTCCACAAAATTTTGATTCTCACTCAAAAAGCCATAGCCGGGAAAAATCGCATCAACCTTAAGCAACTCCGCCGCACTCATAATCGCAGGAATATTGAGATAACTTTCACTTGACTTATCCCCGCCTACGCAGATTTTACCATCTGCCACATCAAGGTAATACGCGTCTTTATCGGCTGTTGAATAAATCGCAATAGCCTCTTTACCCATCTCTTGGATTGTTCTAATAGCACGGAGCGTAATCTCGCCACGATTAGCTATGAGAATTTTTTGAATCTTTTTTTGTTTTACACTCATTGCTTTGCCTTAGAGTTTTTCAACTTTAATAAGATTAGTGCTAAACTCCACAGGCTGTCCATCGCTCACTTCAATGGAAACAACCTTGCAGTCAAACTCCGCTTCAATCTCATTCATAATTTTCATTGCTTCAATAATCGCAACCGTCTGTCCTTTTTTAATTGTATCACCAACATCAACATAAGGAGCAGCACCCGGGCTTGGAGAGCGGTAAAATGTCCCAACCATTGGAGAGGTAATAAAATGTCCGCTTGTATCTTTTGGTGTGCTAGGTGTCGCAACAGGAGCAGATTCTGCTACTGGAGTTTGAGAGATAGCTGCAACAGGAGCTGGTGCAATGGCTGTAACCGCCCCACTCACACTAGCATTAGCCTTTTGGAGTTTTAGCTCAAAGCCCTCTTGTTTAATACTAAACTTCGCAATATCACTATTGTCAAACAGCTCCATAATCTTTTTGATTTCTTGTAGATTCATCTTGCACCTTTCTTGTCGTGAAATTTAAATCTGCTATAATAACACGATTTTTTTAAAGATACGCAAAATTTTGTAAAAAGTGAGGTGCAAAATGGGTTTAAAGTCTGATTTGTGGATTAAAGAGATGAGTAAAAAGGGTATGATTGAGCCATTTTGCGAAAAGCAAGTGGGGCAAAATATCGTAAGCTATGGGCTATCAAGCTATGGATATGACATTCGCGTGGGTAGTGAATTTATGATTTTTACAAATATCGGTGCGACTTTGGTTGATCCTAAAAGCTTTGATGAACGCAATGTTGTAGAAGTCGATACGAGTGAAAAGGGCTACTGCCTTGTGCCGCCAAACTCTTTTGCCCTTGCACGCACGATAGAATACTTTAGAATGCCACGCAATGTGCTTGCTATCTGTCTTGGCAAAAGCACTTATGCAAGGTGTGGGATAATTGTAAATGTTACGCCTTTTGAGCCAGAATTTGAGGGGCATATCACTATTGAGATTTCAAATACAACGCCACTTCCAGCAAAGATTTATGCCAATGAGGGCATAGCTCAAGTATTATTTTTAGAGGGCGATTCGCCTTGTGAGATAAGCTATAAAGATAAAAAAGGCAAATATCAAGGGCAAAAGGGTATTACACTACCTAAAGTTTTAAAATAAATTAAATGCAGATTCTAAAATCGCTTTATATACCCTATGTGATAGCTTTGTGTGCCATTTTCCGCATTACTCACCCAAGCGGTAAGCTGTGAATCTTTGCTCTGTTTGTTTGCCAAAAAGTATGAAAGAGAAAAGCCCAAAATCGCCCCAGCAATGACTTGTGTAGTGGTATGTCGCTCTGCATATACCCTACTTGCTCCAACTGAAGCTCCAATCAAACTTAATGGCACTCCCCACTTCCAGCCATAACGCTTTTGAGCAAATCCAGCCGCCGAAAAAGTAAATGAAGTATGTCCGCTTGGGAATCCATCAAAGCCTCCATTGTTTGGACGCTGTGAGATTCTAGCATTTGATTCATTTGAACGCGATACAATCACAAAGCCTTGCTTGATAGCGTGAGTGGTAAGGAAAGTCGCTCCAGCCCCTATGGCTTGCTCTTTCACACCTTGCATATCATCAATAGCACAGCTATATGCCATCATTGCAAAAGGCAGAATCTGCATTACATCGCCATATATCTTAAATCCACTCTTTTGGGCATACAAGCCCTTTTGCAGTCCTATACACAACATCAAAGTCATCAAATTTTTTTTATACAAAACACACTCCTTCAACTAAAAAAGTGTGCGATTATACGCTTTTTTCCATAAAAAACAGCAAAAATACACCACCATTTTAGGAATACATTTTGCTTAGTAGCTTACATAATTTTCTTGTAAGGAGTGCAGTATGTTAGATGCAATGCAAAATTCTATTTTAAATAAGCCCGATTCTATCTTGGATAAACGCCCAAACTCTCCATCAGCAGATGTCAATAAGTTGGAGAGCAAGTTTGAAGATATGTTTGCCAAACAGACTAAAGCCAAGACTCAAAAGGAAGCCAAAGATTCAAGTCAAGCCCAAGCCGTAGATGACAAGAATCCACTTAGCAAAGCCTTGCAAGGCAAAATGAATAAGACAGAGGGTAAAAATACAGCTCAAGCAGATTCAAAAAATGAGCTACTTGATAAGAATCTTTCATCACAACCGCAAAAAACACAAAGCCCAAGCACAAAACCTACAAGTCAAAAAGCTCAAACTCCAAGTGCAGTTCCTGCGTCTTTTGATTTTAAGGACACTGCGAGTGAAGATTCAAAAATCGGTTTGCAAGAAAAAATTGCCAAATCATCTAAAGAAAATAAACCAAAAGAGAGTAATCCCCTTGCAGAAGCCCTAAGCACACCTTTAAACACAGGCTCAACAAGCACAGCAAATAAAATTGCAGAAAGCAAAGATTCTAGCCTAGATTCAAAAGCAACAACTCCGCGTTTAGCCTCTATGCCAATGCCACAAACTAAAATCCCACAAGAAGAAACCCAAGCTCCAAAAACCCTAGCTGATGTGCAAAATCTCGCTCAAGCCAAGGGCTTAAACCCTAGCAAAATGAGCCTAGAAACACAAGGAGTAAATGCTCAATCTCTCGTGCAGGAAGCATTAGAGACACAAGCAAAGCCAAAAAGCATTCCAGCATCGACAAAAGAGAAAATCAACTACGAGTATGAAAATAATGTAGATAGAATCGCCATAGTCCAACGCGGAACCAAAAAGCCAAAAAACATCACAAGCAAAATCTCAAACGAGTATCCAACCAAAAAGGCTAATGATGAGGGCAAAGGCAGTGTATTTTCTCTAAAGGACGCACCCCAGCTGGGATAAACAAGATTTAAAAGAGCAAGATTCAAAGGAGAATATGCTCCAAAAAACCCTTAAGACAAAGGCTACGCCTTTAGTTGCTGGAGCTGAAGTGGGTAAGATTCTTAACTCAAAGCAAGATTCTATTGTAGAACAAGACGGAGAATCTTTACAAGCCCCGCAAGACAAAGGCAAAAAGCTCAAAAAGAATAAGGCGGAAAATGGCGAGATCATAAGCGAAGATTCTAAAAAAACAAAGGGTAAGGCGGTCAAAAACCCACAAAATAAAAATGTAGAAAAGCTAGAATCTAGTCCTACCCAAGCAGAATCTAAACAGATAGCCAATCAAACCAAGCAAACAGAGCAGTTTCAAGCCCAGCTTGTGGATTCAAAAAATGCAGAATTAAAAAGCTTTGAAGAGGCATTAAGACTTGATGAGATACCAAGTATTGAGGAGCTACAAAAGCAGACTCCAAAGTCGCAATCAAACGCTACTCAAAAGCCTAATGCCCTAGCCTCAAGCATAGCCGCTTTAGAATCTGAAGCCTTACAAAATAAATCTAAAAGTGGGGATAAAAAAAATAATGAGAAAAATCCCAAAAAAGACACACAAAGCAAAGGGGCTAAGAATACAGACTCAGAAAGCCTAGTGCAAACGAGTAAGGCACAAAACACACAGCTAGAAGAATCTCAATCGCCCCTTGAGCAAAGCCAGATTCAAGAAGAGGAAAAAAGCTTTGCGGAAATGCTTTTAGCAGGGGGCAAAAAGAAAACCAAAATAAAAGAAACTGAAGCAATGGAAGAAGGCAAGGGCAAAGCTCAATCTAAGCAAAGTGCGGAAGTTTTACACACAAAGGAAAATACTCGCACACAGATTCTCTACCGCTCTGCCTTAGCACGAGAGAGTGTAAGGAATTTCGCTCAAGCCCTGCGTGAAGAGGTGCTAAACTACAAGCCCCCTATCACAAAGCTATCCTTAGAGCTTAACCCGCAGAATCTTGGCACACTAGAGCTTACCATCACTAAAAAGGGCAAGGATTTACATATTCAAGTGGTGTCAAATGCCACAGCGGTTGGGTTATTTTTACAAAATCAAGTGGATTTTAGAAACAATCTCGCACAAGTGGGCTTTGAAAATGTGGATTTAAGCTTTAGCTCAAATGAGAATGGTGGCGGCAATAAGGGGCAAAATGGCGAAAACAGCACCCCACAAGAGCAACAGCAAGAAGGGAACAAAAATAGCTTAGAAGATTCACAAAATGAAATAAATGTAATGCATATTACACTGCCTAAATATGCCTAAAAAGGGAGCTTAATAATGGCGATTGACTTAGCAGAAGTAACAGGAAGTGCGGCAAAAATCGCAAAAGAGAAAGAAAAAGTCCGCAATATTAATGAGCTTGATAATGACGCTTTTATGCGACTTTTCTTAGAACAGCTCAAAAATCAAGACCCAACCGCACCAATGGAGACTGATAAGATTATCACGCAAACTGCCCAGCTCACGCAAGTGGAAATGCAAGAGCAAAATAAAAAGACAATGGTAGAAGTGGCAGAAGCGATGAAAAGCACACAAGAGACAAATAAGGAGCTAAAAGAGTTTCAAGCACAAATGAAAGAATCTTTAGAAGCACTCAATCTCGGTATGCAAGATTCAGCCAAATCAAATGTCACTACCGCACAGCTTAATGCACTAAATACCGTCTCAATGATTGGCAAGGTGGCTGAAACTGATGTCTTTGGCGTGAATGTCCAAAAAGGTAAGGCAGTGAAATTCTCAATCTATTTTGATCAAAAAATTGACACACAAAAGGGCGAACCCACCATTTATATTTTCAATAGCAACAATGAAATGGTCAAAAGCATTTCGCTTAAAGATAAAAATAACCAAAGCGGGTATTTGGAATTTACTTGGGATACGCTAGATAATAACGGCAAACAGGTAGATGATGGCACATATAATATTCGTGCAGAATACAATCTTGATGAAACAAGTAAGCAATATCACACCGCTCGTGTAGGACGCGGAGAGGTGCAAAGCATTATTTTTGATAAAGGCTCACCTATGCTAAGAATGGGCGATATGATTTTGCCCCTTGATAGTGCTATTGAGTTTTACAATAAGGATCACGGGCTATGAATAGCACTCTTATCAACTCTTACAGCGGGATTAAAACGCATCAATTTGGGCTAGATTCTATCTCAAATAATATTGCCAATGTCAATACCATTGGCTATAGAAGGAATATTCCGCAGTTTGAAAGCCTTTTTAGCACAAATATGGATTCTCTTAATGCCGATTCCCCTATTAATAACGATATGAACTATGGTGCGACAAAATCAAGTAATGCCATATCTACGCGTAGTGGAAGCTACAAGGCGAGTGATGGGGAGTTTAATGTAGCCTATGAGGGCAAGGGCTGGTTTGTCGTAGGGGAGCAGAAAAGCGGGAGCTTTGAAATCAAAGATGACGGCTATGAAAAAAAGCAAAAAAACTACTTCACACGCGATGGCTCATTTTTGCGTGATGGAGAGGGCTATATCGTCAATACAAGCGGATATTATATGTATGGTGTGGATTTAGGCAAGATTAAAGATGGAATCTACACTTCAAGCAAAAGTGAAGAGATTGATTTTGCAGCCCTTTCTTCTGGGAAGTTGCAACCTATGCAAGTCCCGCAGAATCTCTACTATCACCCTGTGCTGACTACAAAGCTTGATGTAAGTGCCAATCTTAATAAAAATGAAAACGCCACTTCTGTGTCATCATTTTTCAAAAACAAAGATGGTGAGTTTGATATTGAACGATTTATGGATACGGATATTAACGCCTTTGCCACCGATGATACGCCACTTAATGCCCCAAGCTACAATGAAGTCCGCCTTATCATAGATAAAGATGGCAAAAAAGAGACTTTAAATTTCAAATATGGCAATGGCGGGGCAGAATCTGGGGAATTTCGCACTTTTAATGATTTAAAAAATCTTTTGCGTGAGAAAGTGGGGTTAGATTTAGAAATCAGCAAAGGGGCTGATGGGAAAGTTGGCGAGAAAGTAAGCCTAGAGCTAAAAAATAATTCGTATAAGAATCTCAATTTAGAGCTTGGCGGAAGCCTATTTGAAAAGCTAGGATTCAAAGGAAAAAATGAAAACTTTAATAGCGGTGTGGGGACAAATTTTAACGCTAATAAAGCGTATGAAAAAAATGCTATTGTGCAGTATAAGGGCATCTCATTTATCCGCATGGGCGAACTTGGCAGTAGCGAAGATCCCTTTATAGATAAGGAAAATTGGAAGATTCTAGATAGCAGTGCGTTAAGCCAATGGAGTGATAATACCACCTACCTTGAAGGCGATGTGGTGCAAAGTGATGACAAAATCTATCGCCGTATTAATGCCGCTGGGAATAATCCACTCAATGAGGGGAATTGGGAAGAGCTAGGCAGTGTGGAATCTGCCCTGCCACCAAGCTATACCAAAGGCAGCACCTATCAAGTTGATGATGTGGTGAGTTATGAGGGCAAACTTTATCGCAAAATGGTGGATAGTGGCTCAAGCGATCCTAAGCTTGATAATATCGGTTGGCAGGAGATTAGAGGGGATAGCTTCTTCAGTGAGTTTATCCAAATGCCAAGCTACCAAACCAATGTAGAAATCTATGATGAAAGTGGCAAAAAATTCCTAGTCCAAAGCCATTATTTTATGGTGCAATCGGGCAATCCTGAATCCGAGCCGCCAATCAAGGAAAAATGGGAGGTGCGTTCAGCTGTGTTTGACCAGCACGGGGAGATTATGATAAGCCCCGATTATGTAACGCACAACATAGAATTTGATAGCGATGGGAAGCCAAGTGCCGAGCCTATTGAGCTAAATTTTGGCGATAAGAGCTTGACATATAATATCGCAGGGGCAAAGGATATGCAAAGCTCAAACTTTGTGTATAGAGATTCTGGCATTTTAGGAAAGGATCAAGATGGCAGGGCGGAAGGGCATTTGCGTGATGTAAGGATTGATAAAGATGGCATTATATTCCTTGCGTTTGATAATGGGGCGTATGAGCCTATGGGACGCGTGGGCATTGCGGCATTTGTCAATGATCAGGGCTTAAGGAAAGTAGGCGGGAATCTCTTTGAGATGACAGAAATGGTTGTAAATGGCGATGCAAGCACCATTAGCGGAAAGCCAATTTTAGGTTGGGAGGGGCTAAATCTCAAGTTTGGCTCGGTGCTGTATAAGCATTTGGAGACAAGTAATGTTGATGTGGGAAATGCCTTAACGGAGCTAATTGTTATGCAAAGAGGCTATTCTATGAATGCCAAAGCCTTTACCACAGGCGATGATTTAGTCAAAGAAGCCCTCAATCTTAAACGCTAAGATTCTATATTTTTGTGAATCTTAGAATAAATCTTGCCAAAATTTAAAATGTGTTTTTTTTGTATTGTGTGGGCTTTAGATTCTAATTGAAAGGGCAAAAATGAAAAATGCAATACAAAACATAGCAGTTGGAGTTGTAGCAATCTTATCGCTTACCTTGGCACTTAATGGTTGCAATGATGATAAAAAGACAGAACAGCAAAAGTTTCAGCCAGATTCTTACTATGAGAATAAAAGTGTGCAAGAGCTAGAATCTCTATGTGAAAGCAATGACTTCAAAGCGTGTCATAAAGCAGGGGTAAAACCTTTGTTCTCTGCAAAGTAAAAACCAAGCGATTCAGTGCCTGTTATTCTTATTTTCATACCCTCTTTTGCAAAAATATCTGCAAGAATGGCTGAATCTTCTATGAAATCTTTGGCATTAGTTATTTTATCAAGACAGATAAGTTTTATGCCTTTATCTCTCTCACAAATAAGCATATCATAAATATTATCCATCTTATCATTAGTTTCAATTTCATAAAAAGCGCATTTTAAAGAATTTTTATATTCATCGATAATTTGATTCATAATGGTAGTTTTACCTATCCTACGCAATCCATATAACACTACAATTTTGCCATTTTTTTCTTTGTTTGCATTAAAAAAATCTTTGATAATATCTACTGCGTATCGTTTGTTTTTATTAGATTCATTTATTTGGTTAATGTTTTGTTGAATCATTTATTTTTTGTCTTTGGGATTTTGATTGAATCTAATCCGTAGATGGCATAGACTAGCGAGTCGATTTGGGATTGAAGTTTGGCGGTGTTTGCGGTGGAATCTTGCGCTTTTTTGGCTAATCCTCCAAAATCTCAAATAATGCTTTGATAATCTTTGGGTGTAATGTTTTCCCGCTGTGGTGTGGCAAAACCATTCGTTTGGAGTCTTTTTTGTAAATTTTATGGCTTCCTTTTTGCCTATCCACCACAAAGCCATTTTGTAGTAGCAAAGATTCCGCTTCTTTTGCGGTGAGTTTGGGGAGTTTATCGCCCAAGTGCCACCTCGATAGGCGTTATCATCGCTTCTTTTGCGACAATGTGCCGAATCTCATCTGCCCCCAAACTCTCCAAATATAGCTCGATGGCTTCTTTGATATTTGTCCTAGCTTCCTCGAAACTTGCCCCCTCGCTTACGCAACCTTTTAGCTCTGGCACAAAAGCAAAGTAGCCGTTTTCGTCCTTTTCTATCACTGCGTTTATTAGCATTTTTGTCCTTTTTTGCGAAAATTTTGCGAATTGTAGCATATTATTAGTTTTCAATGATTTGGATTTCGCTTGAATCTAGTCCGTAGAGTTTATAAACCAAATCGTTGATTTGAGATTCTAAGTCATTTATTATCTTGTCATTTTGAAGCTTTTTTCTCTTGTCATATTGAGCCATAGGCGAAATATCTCTTTTAGATTCTATGTTTTTAGATACTTCGCTATGCTCAGTATGACAAGATTTAATGACTAAAATTGTATCGACAAGATTCACAAGCTCATCAACTAAATTTTGGTTTTCTTTTGTGATTTTTGGGATAGGAAATCTTTCTAGATATTGATTAGAAAGCAAAAAGCCTTTATCACTATACAAATGCCCGATTTGTTTAAAATACCAAAATATAGTTTTTGAATTTAATAACCCAAAAAGATAATATAACTCTTGCTTTGAATCGCTTGTCAAAAAAGCCATAGAATCTAAAAGATAAAAATCTTTTTCTAAAATAAAACTCGGCTCTTGCGTAACCCTTTGCCACGAAATTTTAAGTTTCTCAAAGTCCTCCAAATACGCACAATTTCGCAAATTATAAGGCGTTTTGCCCTTGTCGGCTCGTTTTTCTAGCTTTGGATAAAAGCTATCTAAATGCTTTTTCAAGGCTGGATAATCGTTTATGTCAATGGCTGGTATTTGCTCGCCATTTTGCGAAGTGTAGCCGTTGTGCGTGCCGATGAGCCACAAGTTCGCCCATTCATAGCTGTATCTTTTTATGTCTCGTCCGCGTAAAATCGGCTTGATGAGTTGCTCTGTGCGTTCTCGCTCTGTCAAACCCACCCCCAAACCCCCTCCGCAAGGGAGGGGGCTTTTTATGCTATTATCACAGGAATCTAAAATCGCCTCTTTTGTCGCTGTGTCTATGATAAAGGCTTCGTTATAGCCTGTTAAAACGCCACGATAAATAGCTATGTCCCATTCTTTCAAAGGTGTGCCGACTTGCTCTATCTTTTGTTTGAGTGCGAGTGTAGGCGAATCTACAAAGATAAATGCCTCGCTATTAAGGCTATCTTGAGGGATTTGGCTGTAACTTAGGGTAGATAAGTCTTTTTGTGTAGGCGTAGCATAAGCAATCATATTATCCTTTTGTCTCTCTTTGCAAATTTGCAATATACACGAATCTACGGTTGCATTCTCAAAGACTTTTACGCCATTAAAATCCACATATTTTTGGATAGTTATGCCTAGTAAAAACTCTCTTAGATTCTTGCCATACCCCGCACGGCAGAATTTATTAGAAGTGATGAAAATAAGATTGCCTTTGGGGAATAGCAGCATAGCACCTTTGGCAAAGAAATAAGTGTAAATATCTGCTGTGCTACACGAAAAGGCATAATCTTTGCCTAAAAAATTTATGTTTTTATAGGATTGGGTTATTGCTTGTTTGTTTGGGATAGATTCTTGCCTTATGTAAGGCGGATTGCCAATAACAATATCAAAAGATTCCACGCCAAACATATACGCACTATCGAAAAACTGCGCTATATCGTTGGGATTAAATGGATTCCATTTAGTGAGTGGCGTCTCGCCTTGTGCTTCAAAAAATAAATCTTTTGCGATTTTGTCTATCGTGGCTTTGTATTTTGATTGTAGGGCGATTTTGTCGTGGCTAGTAAATGTTTCTGCGCGTATTTGTTGTAATTCTATCAAGCCTTTTTCATAAATATCACTGCCAAGTCGTCTGCCACGCGAATCTTGCAATGAAGTCTGCAAAGGCAAAAGCGAATTTGCAGAGATGAATTTAAACTCCAAATTTGGCAGGGGCTTAATATCGCTAGGATTTTCATCGATGATAAGGGAGAGAAAGCAACGCAAACGCGCGATTTCGGTAGCCATAGGCTGAATATCTATGCCATAAATGCACTCTTGCAAAATCTCTAATTTGCGTGTATAAAGGGGGCGTGTGTCGTCTAAATCGCTTTGAATGCGGATAATCTCATTCAAAATCCCCATAGGAAATGCGCCCGAACCACAAGCTGGGTCTAGGATTTTTAGGGTGGCTAATTCTTGTAGGATAGTCTTTTGGGTGTGGATTGCTTCGGTTGCTTCGCTCCCTCGTAATGATGAATCAAACACAAGAGATTCTAAAAATTGTGAATCGACTTTGCCTTTTAGTTTGGTTTGTAAATGCAATAAAATCGCGCTACGCACCATATAGCGCACGATTTCGCGTGGCGTGTAGTAGCTCCCTGTGGCTTTACGCAAAGAATTTTTATCTAACTTTTCTAATTTATTATCCGTAAAAAGTTGAGATAGTAGGCTCTCAAAAATCTGCCCCAAAAGCTCGGGGTCTAGGGCGACTTCCACCGCGCTCTCATCTGCCTCATCGATAGTGAAATGATAGCGATTAAGCGTGGCAAAAAGTTCGCTAAAAAGGTCGTTTGAAATATGTAGTGAATTGATATGCGCATTTGGATTTTGCAAATCAAAAAAGTCATTGTCCTGTGGGCTAAATAATCCACCATTTAGGTAAGGAATCGCGTGTAAAAGGCTAATGATTTGCTCGGGCAAAAATCCATAATTTCTAGATTCGCGAGGTGTGTTTAGCGTGGTAAAAAAGAGTGGCTCTAACACTTCGTGGTAGTAATTTTGGCTTAAATGTGTATCCCAAATCGCAGAATCTACAATGCTCTTTTTCTCCAAAAATTTACAAAATAAAATGCGTGAAAATAGGCGCAGGACAAAATCTCTCTTGGTTTGCTCATCGCTTGTGTTTGGTAATGTGATGGATTCTACAAAGTGTGCAAAATGAGCGAAAATTTCGGTGTAGAATGCTTTATTTAGGCTTGAAATGCTTAACGCCTCCAAAATCTCGCTGTAATAAATATCTACTTCTTTTGGTTTGATTTTGGCGATTTGGTCTAAATTTTTGCAGTGAGCGTGGCTTGGGCTGGCTAAATTTATGTCTTTTATAAGTGTGATTTTTTCTAAAACATCTTTTGTGCTTGTGATTTTATTGTCTCGGCGCGTGGCAAAGGCGATAGATAAATGCGTGGAGCTTACAAAAAAGATAATGTTATAACTTGTGATTGCTTTATTTATCGCATAGGTGGCGTGTATCAAATCCGCCCTTTTGTGTGAATGTGTGGAAACAAGGCTAAATGCTAGATTGCTATGTCCGCTTTTAGAGCTTTCTAACTTATCATCGTTTTTTGCATTAGAATAAAAAATAATCGCATTTGCAAAATCAAAAATTTCATTTTGCAGATTCGCTATATTCTCGTTGCTTGCTTCGTCTTTATGTATTGGAAATAACAAATCTAATAAATCTTTAAATGATTTGCTTTGGGATTGGAGATTGTGTAGGGTGATTTTAATGTTATCGTGCATTGCTTTGTCCTTGTAATGTGGTAAAGTTTGGGTTTATAAGTAGCCACGCTATTAGCTTAAATGGCTTTGGTTTTGGCGTTTTAGGGAAAAGTCCGCCATCTCGCAAAGCATTTTGAGAAATTTGCTTTTGCGTTGAATCAATTTGGGCATTTAGTTGATTAGTTAAATTGGCAAAAATGTGCTTTAACACGCTAATGTCTCTGTAATCTTTGGTAAGCGATTTAAGGTGCGTGAAGTCCTCTTGGGACTTTTGGGTGATATTTTTTAGTGTGATGATTTTGGATAGATTGGCGTATTTGTCATTTTCGCTCACGCTTGGGAGCAATGTAGCGCGTGAAATATCATAAATGCACGGATAAAGCGCGGATTTATCGCGTGAATCTATGTCAGCTAAAAGGGCAAAAAGGAGGTTTTGAGATACTTCGCTATGATTAGTATGACAAATTCTTGCAATCGAAAAAATGCCATCTAACAAATTGCTAGGCGGTGGCGCGGTAAAATCAAAGAGATTTGAGAGATTGACAAAGGCGTTGCTTTCTGGCTCTAATGCGATAAATTCGCTCTCCATTGCTTTTAGTTGCTTTTGTCGCAATTCTTTGTGTGCGCTGTATTTTTCTTGTTGTGGGGAAAATGGATTTTCTAGCGCAGTGGCGGTGTTTGCCGCTTCTAGCTTGTAGCGCAATTTTGCCTCTAAATCGATATATTTTTCTAACTCCATAGGGAAAAAATGCCGAATGCGATTTAGCTTGTGCTTTGAGCCGATACGCCAAATGCGCCCGATTCGCTAAATCGCACGCACGGGATTAAAGGCAATGTCCCAATTTAGCAAATTCGCGCAATCTTGCAGATTTTGCCCCTCGCTTAGACAATCTGTGGCGACTAAAATGTCGATTTCGCGCTCGCCATCTTTTAGCTCATAATGCAAGGATTTTGGCGAAAATAGCTTTTTAAAATCGCTAAAATCTTTTGTGCTTGTGTTGCCTGTGATAGATTCTATGACAAACTCGCTAAATGTCGCTTGTAATGCGGATTTTAACGCCTCTGCTGTGATGATACTCTCTGTAAAAATGATGAGTTTTTCGCGCTTTATGTCGCAAGAATCTATGAGATTTTTTAGGGCTAAAAATTTCTCACTTTTGGGAAAATCACGCTTTGAATTGTATGAATCTAACTTTGATTTTATGTGCTGTAATTTATCCAAATCGCCTTTTATGTCGCTATAAAATTCATCGCTTAAATCGCTAGTGTAGTTTGAATCTCCAATGCTTTGCAATCGCTGTGGAAATGCGCTAGATTCATCAAAATCATCGCTAGATTCGCTAAAATTGCCACTCAAAAATCTCGTGTGGTAGCTAATGATTTTATCCAAAATGCTACTAAACGCATCGACACTAGATTCTAATGCTTTGATAAGCGACATACATAAAAATCCGCGTGGCGTGGAGTAATCGCCCAAATTTGCAAGTTTGTCGCTTTTTAACAACTCGATAATTTCACGGGGCAAATACCGCTCACTATAAGGGTCATAAATGCAAAACGATAAGCTATTTTTGCTTGGATTTACGCCCAAAATTTCTAGCAGTGAATCTATGCTAAAATCTATGTGTGCGGGGATTGATGAGCGTGGCTCTGAAGTTATATCCTTTGTAGGCAGGGATTTGCCTTGCGCTTTTAGAAAACTCTCTATTTCTTGTGCGGAGCGCGAAAAGATAAGATTGCAAAGTTTGTAATAATCAGGTGGCAGAATAATCTCGCTAGATTGACTAGAATCTTGTGCATTTTTGGTGGTTTTGTTTGTTTGCTCACATATTTTTATTGGGTCTAAATCCTTTTTGTTTATGGTGATATGGGATTTATTTAGGCTAAGCTGACGGGCTAAATCTAAGTAGCTATTGTTTATCGGCGTGGCAGAGAGTAGCAAGATATGGGATTTTTCACCTAATCTCTCTTTGAATCTGCGATATGTGGCGTTGTCATTGCGAAAACTATGCGACTCATCGATAATCACTAAATCCGCATTTTGCAAAAACCCGCTTTTTTTGTCTTTGTGTATCGCTTCATCGTAGCTGTAAAATGTAATATTTTGATTTTGGATAAAAACATCTTGCGAATCGTATTTATAACTCTCCCATTGTGCTTTTAGCTTGGCTGGAGAAATAATTGCGATTCGCTTATAGAGCGTGGCAAGGGCTAATGCGCTCAAAGTCTTGCCACTGCCTACGGGGTCTGCAAGCAAGGCTACGCCATAAGTTTTTAGCCGTTTTAGGCATTCTTGTGTGGCACTTTTTTGGAAATCATAGAGTTCGTAAGCTTTCGCACCTAGCTCTAAATCGCGCATTTCATTTGCGGATAAATCCTGCGTCTCATCTTTGAAATACGGCGTGATTTTATCGATAATGTCTTTTGGGCTGTGATAAAAATAGCTTGTATTAAGCAAATTTAGCACTTCTTGCGTAGAATCCATGCAGGTATTTAAGAGATTATCAAAGTAGATTTTGCACTCTTTTGTTGTTTCTTTGGAATCACAGAGCAAATTTAGCTCTTTGTTTGAGCTATCACCATAAAGCCCCAAACCACTTGCGGTTAGATTTGAGCTGCCGATGATGGCGTTTTGCTCGATTTTAGGATTGGCGCAATCGTGGAGAAAATACATTTTTGAATGGATAAGCGTGGAGCGTGGCGAAGTGTAAATTTTGGTATTTGCGTGGTGGGCGATAAAATCATAGGCGATTTTAGTCGCAGAAATCTCATCTAACTGATTTTGGATAATGTCTAGCTCATAGTTTGCTATCCCATCGCCGTGGCGCAAATAAAAGGCAATGCTAGAATCATTTGTGCTAGGCGAATCTTTGCCTAAAATTATCGTAAGTGAGTTTAGCTTGTGGTGAAATCGCGCTATTTCTTGCAATGCTTTGGCATTGAAAAATCCGCTAATCACGCACAAATCGACTTTTGCATTATACGAATCTATGAGATTTGATAGGCGATTTATGAGGGTGTTTGGAGGCTCGTTTGTGATGAGTTGGGAGGTCATAATATTTCTTTTAAAGTGATGAGTTCATCATAACTTCAGGTCTATCAAGCACTTTTTCCATTTCTTGCATTGCTATTCTAGCTTCGATTCTCTCGCTTATGAGGTCTTTTAAAGTCAAACGCCCATCAGATTTCACATAATATTCATAGATGCCATCAATACTATCATTAAATAAAGCAATCTTATCCTTTGGTATAGCTTCAATGAATAGTTTTTTACCTACCATTTCGCTAAAAATCGAATGTGTCTCAAAATAATATTCTACATCAACACCATTTTCCATTCCCAAATATTTAACTCTCAAATAATCAGCAGCTTCTTTTGATATTTCAAAGTCGTGTTGTGCTGCATTTATTGAGCCATAAAACTCCATATATAAGCAATCTTCAGGATGATTTAATTCGCCGCGATGATATGCCTTTAAGGCTTCAATATCTTTTTGCACATATAGTGGCAGAGCTCTTTCATTGAGTTGCATTGTATTTTCTCCTATAATTTGTATATTTATACCACAATATCGCTTAAAAATTAAACTAATTGTGTGGATTTTTAGATTCATCTACTAGGTCTGCGTAGTTTATCAATATCTATTTCATCATTCTTTTCAAAAATATTGTTTGGCAAAGGTTTCAATGATAGATTCCTATTAAATATTAGCTTTTCAAAAAAAACTTTATATATAACTAACATCAAAACCAATGTGATTGAAATCTTCCGTAATCGTATCATAAGAATTTAGCACAAGTGCATTTCTAAAATATTTAGAGTTTTCTTTGAAAATATCATTATTTGCTTGTTTAAGATTCATACTTTATAGCATCATTATTGTAAATACTGCTGTTGTGCGTGTATTGCCCTCTACAAATGGGTGTGTTTGCCAAATATCAGTTACAAATTCACTGATACACTCAATCAAATCATTGCGATTTGGTTTAGGATTTTGCTTTATGTAGTCTTTGTAATCCATAAACGATGATTTTAGATTTTCTGTAATGTGTTCGCTTAATGAATATCTTACACTATCTCCGCATAATATAGGTTCTTTTTTGCTAATATTATATGTCCTAAATTTACCGACATATTTGTCTAAATTGTGTGTAAAGATTCCTTTAAAAAGTTTTCTTAGGACACAATCAGTTAAGCTATTTGAAAAATCGTGTAATGGTGGCTATGGAATGGGCTGTATCTATTTGGGAGATGCCTATGAAAATGGCAAAGTGTAGAGCAGAATACACAAAAAACCATATATCTTTATAATAAAGCCATAGAGCTTGGTGAAAGTGAAGGGTATTATTGGCTTGGATACTTATATACAAGGGGCAAATTAGTAAAGCAAGACTATGTCAAAGCATTTGAATACTATCAACAAGGCTGTGAGCAAGAAGACAATATTTCGTGTTTGCAAATGGGTTATGCTTATTGTGATGGAGAAGGTGTGCGTCAAGACTTTGCAAAGGCAAAAGAGCTTTATGGTAAAGCTTGTGATTTAGGTAATCAGTTTGGCTGTGATGATTACAAAAAACTGCAACAAAAGGGCTATTAGAATCTAGCTTTGCGTAAGCGTGTGAAAGTGTGAAAGCGTAGATTCTAGCTTACATTTTGCTTGTGGTAGAGCTACTCCGCAAGTTGTGGCAGTCTATCCGCACTCAAATCTTTGCTTGGCAAAAAGGGGCTTACAAAACGCTTTTTCTGTTGTTTGTTTTAATGCTCCCACTGCTTGTAGCTCCCAAGCTGACGCAATCCCTCATACAGAGCTGCACCCACACTTGTGGCGAGATTCACACTTCTAATGCCTTTTACCATAGGTAGCCTATACGCCCTAGCAGATTCTGCCAAGCTAGAATCTAGTCCCCTATCCTCTCGCCCAAAATACAAAAATCCCCCTTGTGAAAAATCCGCCTGATAATACAGCTTTTTTGCCTTTGTGCTAAAGAAAAAATGTCGCTCATTTATGGGGTGCTTCTCCCAAAACTCCTTTAGATTCTGCCATTCATACACTTGCAGATTCTGCCAATAATCAAGCCCTGCACGTTTAAGCTCCTTTTGCTCCACGCTAAAGCCTAAGGGGTGGATTAAATGCAAAATAGAATCTGTGGCTACGCATAGCCGCCCAATATTACCCGTATTTTGTGGAATCTGCGGCTCAACAAGCACGATATGAAAAGTATCCATTCTCTTAACCTTTTAAACAATCATTCAAAACAAAAGCCACACTTTAACACACTAAGCATAATAAAAACACCCAAATACATTGCCTTTAAGCTATCTGTGTGCGATTTTAGATACAATCGCAGAGCTTTTTAGCATATTTTTCATTCTAGGAGGGCTTTTATGGATTTTCTCACAAATCTTAATGAAGGTTGGCAGTTTGGCATTCAGCTCTTTGTCGTGCTTGTGTGTCTTTTTTATGGGGCAAGAAAGGGCGGTATTGCTCTTGGGGTTTTAGGTGGGATTGGGCTTTTAGTCCTTGCTTTTGGATTCAATGTCGCTCCGGGCAAACCTGCGGTTTCTGTAATGCTTACAATCTTGGCTGTTGTTGTGGCAAGTGCAACACTTCAGGCAAGTGGGGGGCTAGATGTAATGCTACAAATTGCAGAGCGTGTACTAAGAAAAAATCCAAAATTTTTGACGATTTTAGCACCTTTTGTTACTTGCTTCCTTACAATTCTATGCGGGACAGGACATGTTGTTTATACAATGATGCCAATTATATATGACATTGCGATTAAAAACAATATCCGCCCAGAGCGTCCTATGGCAGCAGCTTCAATCAGCTCACAGATGGGTATTATCGCTTCGCCTGTGTCTGTTGCGGTGGTGAGCCTTACAGCATTGCTCTTAGAAGCAGATCATAAACTCGCAGGATTTGATGGCTATATCAACCTGCTGCAAATCACTATTCCTAGCACACTTTTTGGTGTTTTGTGTATTGGAATATTCTCGTGGTTTAGGGGCAAAGATTTAGATAAAGATGAAGTTTTCCAAGAGAAAATCAAAGATCCAGAGTTTAAAAAATATGTCTATGGAGATTCTAAAACACTTCTAGGTGTTAAGCTTCCTTTCAAAGATTGGTTTGCTATGTGGATTTTCCTAGGTGCAATCGTTGTTGTAGCTGTGCTTGGAGCATTCCCCGAGTTGCGTCCGCAATTTGAAGTAAAAGGTGCGATGAAGCCTATGGGTATGGTAGATGTGATTCAAGTATTTATGCTTTTGGCTGGTTCTGCATTGCTCATTTTTACAAATGTAGATGCAGGTAAGATTGGTAAGAATGAGATTTTCAGATCAGGTATGATAGCCCTTGTGGCGGTGTTTGGAATCTCGTGGATGGCAGATACAATGTTTGCGGTGCATACGCCTATGATGAAAGAAGCTTTGGGCGATATTGTGAAAGCACAGCCTTGGACTTATGCGATTATGCTACTTTTAATTTCAAAATTTGTAAATTCTCAAGCAGCGGCTATTGCGGCATTTGTGCCTTTAGCTCTTGGTATTGGCGTAGAACCCGGAATTATCGTAGCATTTGCAGCAGCGTGCTATGGCTATTACATTTTGCCAACTTACCCAAGCGACTTGGCAACAATTCAGTTTGACAGAAGTGGCACAACACATATTGGACGATTTGTTATCAACCACAGCTTCATCTTGCCGGGCTTAATCGGTGTATTTAGCTCGTGTGTAGCTGGATATGCTTTAGCAAAAATTGCAGGGTATATTTAATAAGTGCGTAATAGAATCTCGCTTTTGAGATTCTATTACTTAATAAAGGATTATTATGGCGTATCTTCTACTCACTGGTGCGAGTGGCTACATCGGCTCACATACTGCTTATGCGTTTTTAAAAAATACAGATTACAACCTTGTCATTGTTGATGATTTAAGCACAGGTTTTATAGAGAATATTACCTATTTGCAGGAATGTTTTAGGGATAGGCTCACTTTCATTCAAAGCAATATTAATGACTTACAGGCAATGCGAACTCTACTTCTTAAATATCAGTTTGAAGCTATCATTCATTTTGCCGCATCGCTGATTGTGGGTGAATCTGTGCTTAAGCCATTACAATACTATATAAACAACACAATCAACACAACAAATCTTATCAATCTTTGTGTGGAATGCAATGTCAATAACTTTATCTTTAGCTCCACAGCTGCTGTGTATGGGGAGCCAGATGTATCGCTTATCCCCATTGATGAAGATGCCCCGCTTTTACCCATTAATCCCTATGGGGCTTCAAAGATGATGAGTGAGCGGGTTTTAAGCGATACTGCAAAAGTGATTGAAAATTTTAACTATGTGGCGTTGCGGTATTTTAATGTCGCTGGGGCGAGTATGGATAACACGCAAGAGCTGCTCTCACAACACAAGGGCTTAGGGCAAAGAAGCAAAAATGCTACACATCTTATCAAAGTCGCGTGTGAATGTGCGTGTGGGAAGCGGGAGAGTATGGGGATTTTTGGCACGGATTATCCTACAAAAGATGGCACTTGCATTCGCGATTATATCCATATTGATGACTTGGCAAATGCTCATCTTGAAGCGTTAAAATATTTGCAACAGACAGAGCAATCAAATGTCTTTAATGTCGGCTACTCTCAAGGGTATAGCGTTAAGGAAGTTATAGAGATTGTCAAAGAAGTGAGTGGGGTGGATTTTAAAGTCATTGCAGAATCTAGGCGAGAGGGCGACCCCATTGAGCTTAGTGCGAAAAATGAAAAGATTCTCTCCCTCACACATTGGCGACCAAAATATAATGATTTAAAAGGTATCATCACAAGTGCGTATCAGTGGGAAAAGGCATTGTCCTAATCCCACTTTGTAAAAAAGCAGATTCTAAAAATAAAATCTGCTTACTTCTCCTAGCTAGTTTAGCTCCTACAACGCAAATAAATCACTAAATTCATTAAACGCCATAGATTCTAGCTTGGCTTGATTTTCACACACTGCCTTAATCTGCTCGCATTTTTTAGGGCTAAGTTTTAGGGCGATATTGCGTTTAAATTTGCTCACTAATACAGGGATACCCTCACTTCTTCGGCGTTTATGCCCAATAGGATACTCCACTTCCACCTTTTTACTCTTGCTACCATCTTTGTAGAAAATCTGCACCGCATTAGCGATTGATCGTTTATCCGCCTCCAAATACTCACGCGTATAGCGACCATCGACTTCTACTACCATTTTATTACGCAAGGCGTCAATGCGTTCATCACTCGCCACAGAATCTTCATAATCTTCTGCGGTCAATCGTCCAAACACAAGCGGCACAGCCACCATATACTGAATGCAGTGATCCCTATCAGCAGGGTTTGCAAGCTCGCCGACTTTGTTGATGATTCTATGTCCAGATTCTTGCGTGGTAATCACAATTTTTTCAATAGAATCTAATTTGTCTTTTACTTCATTATGCAGTTTCAACGCACATTCTACGGCAGTTTGCGCGTGGAACTCCGCTGGGAAGCTGATTTTAAACAGCACATTTTCCATTACATAGCTGCCAAATTCTTGCGGGATAGTGAGCTTTTTACCTCGCATTTTCACATCTTCAAATCCCCAGAATTCCGCACTTAACGCACTTGGATAGCCCATTTCTCCACTTATTGCTTTCAAGGCTAGATTTACACCCCTTGAGCTTGCATCCCCTGCTGCCCAGCTTTTGCGTGAGCCTGTATTTGGTGCGTGGCGATATGTCCGCAACGCCCCGCCATCAATGAAAGCGTGGCTTACTGCGTTTCGCACTTCTTCAAAGCTCCCACCAAGCATAGCACACGCCACCGCAGTAGAAGCGATTCTAACAAGCAGCACGTGGTCTAGCCCTACTTTGTTAAAGCAGTTTTCTAACGCTAGCACTCCTTGAATCTCGTGAGCTTTAATCATCGCACTTAGCACATCTTTGACTTTTAAAGGCTCTTTACCTTCAGCAATATTTTTGCGGCTTAGATAGTCAGCTACTGCCCAAATCGCCCCTAGATTATCGCTTGGGTGTCCCCATTCAGCTGCTAACCAAGTGTCATTAAAATCAAGCCACCTAACCATAGCCCCCACATTAAACGCCGCTCGCTCTGGTTCTAGCTGATAGCTAGTCCCCGGGATCTTTGCTCCTAAAGGGCGAAACTCTGCCCCTTCTACAACAGGTCCTAAAAGCTTGGTGCAAGCTGGAAAGTTTAATGCCAAAAGTCCGCAACCTATGGTATCCATAAGGCAGTATCTCGCCGTCTCATAAGCTAAGGGAGAGTTAATCTTATACTCCAACGCATAACGCGCAATTTTTGTTAGCAACTCATCAAACTCCGGTCGTTTGGTATCCAATGTTCCCATATCGGCACTCATTGTGTTCTCCTTGTAGTAAAATAGAAAATTCACCCTTGTCTATCCATTTATAAGATATAAGGATTTTTAAAGTGGATTGCCATTCTTAAGAACTTCCACCTTAAAAATCCCTAAAACTCACAAAATAACAAGCAATGGCTAGAGTTTGTGTTTTTATAAAATTCTAGAATCTAGATTCTAGATTCACCGCCATTGATAGTCTGCTTAAAGGGCTATGCAATAAGATAAACCGCTCTCTAAGCAGTGAGATTCAAACCGCCCTAAGCGGCGAGATTTTTGAGCTAAAAAGCTAACGCGCCCACACGCATCTCAAGCGTTAAAGATTTTGCGATGATTTTGTGGGTTGTCAAGGCGTGGGCGAAGGGATTTACCTTGAGTGGTAATGAGCAAGCCCACGCCACAGACTCCCACAAAAGCACGCAAAAGATTAACGCTCACTTAGTGGCACAAACACTTTATTCTCCGGTCCTATATATTGCGAACTAGGTCTAATTAACTTATTATTCCCCCTTTGCTCAAAGATATGTGCTAGCCACCCTGCCGTGCGTGAAAAGATAAAAATCGGCGTGAAATACGGCGTAGGGATTCCCATAAAATGATATGTGCTTGCACTATAAAAATCAAGATTAGGGAAAAGCTTCTTTTGCTCCCACATTACCTTTTCTATGGCTTCACTTATGGGGTATAGCCCCTTTGTGTCTTTCACATCATCACTCAATCTTTTACTCCACGCCTTAATCACCACATTTCGCGGGTCTTTCTCCACATATACGCGATGTCCAAAGCCCATAATCTTATCTTTTCTAGCAAGTTTATCTAAGATTCCCTGCGTTGCCTGCTCTGGCGTTTTAAACTCCTCTATCAAATCCATCGCCGCTTCATTCGCACCGCCGTGTAGTGGTCCCCTTAACGCCCCAATCGCCCCTGTGATTCCCGCATACACATCAGACATTGTCGCAGTAATCACCCTTGCGGTAAATGTAGAAGCGTTAAACTCGTGTTCTGCATAGAGAATGAGACTAGCGTGCATAGCCTTTACCCATAGCTCTTTTGGCTCTTTTTGGTGCAAGGATTCTAGAAAATACCCAGCGATAGAATCTTGGCTAGATTCTGTGCTTATTTCTTTACCGCTTGTGTGATAATGATGCCAGAAAGTCAGCACACTTGGGAAAATCCCTAAAAGCCTTGTGCCAATTCTTTGCTGATTTGGAAAAGATGCTTTAAATACATCATATTCTTCTCTCTCCAAACAACCAAGCGTAGAACAAGCTGTCCGCATAATATCCATAGGGTGTGCATCTTTTGGCAAAAGTTTTAGCACTTCTTTTAGCTCTTTTGGTAAGCTCCTAGCAGCGATTAGCTCTTTTTTAAAAGATTCTAGCTCTGCCTTATTTGGTAGCTTTTCTTTTAATAGCAAATATGCCACTTCCTCAAACTCACAATGCTCGGCTAAATCATAAATATCATATCCTCTGTAATTTAGCCCGTGTCCTGTGCCACAAGTGCAAATCGCGGATTCTCCCGCACTTATCCCTGCTAGTCCGCCGACTTTTTTTGCTACTTTTTCCGTTGGTGCTGCCATTGTTGCTCCTTTCTATTAAAGTATCTTTTGTAGATTATTTTTTGCTTTTAAAAAGCGTATCTAGCTTTTGCTCATACTCGTGGTAGCCAAGCATTTCATAGAGTTCATCTCGTGTTTGCATAGAATCTATGCTATTTTTCTGTGAGCCATTGTTGATAATATCTCTAAACACCGCTAAAGCCGCCTTATTCATAGCCCTTGCTGCTGAGAGTGGGTAAAGCACCATAGAGATGCCCACATTTGCTAACTCATCACGCGTGAAATAAGGCGTTTTGCCAAACTCTGTGATATTTGCAAGAACTGGCACTTTTATCACTTCAGTAAATTGCTTATACTCTTCTAGCGTATGGATTGCTTCAGCAAAGATCATATCCGCCCCTGCTTCCACATAGGCTAACGCCCTATCAATTGCGGCTTGTTGCCCCTCACTTGCGTGTGCATCAGTCCTTGCCATTACCACAAAGCTAGAATCTAGCTTTGCATCCATTGCCGCTTTTATCCTATCACACATCTCTTCTTTGCTGACAAGCTCTTTATTTGGGCGGTGTCCGCAGCGTTTTTGTGCGACTTGATCTTCTATGTGGCAGCCTGCTGCTCCACTTCGCGTTAAGTCTTTAATCGTCCTAGCGATATTAAACGCCCCACCCCAGCCAGTGTCCGCATCTACAAGCAAGGGCAAATCACTCACTGCCGTGATTCTACGCACATCAATACACACATCTTCTAATGAGCTAATGCCAAGATCAGGCACCCCTAAGCTCATCGCCGCTAATGCTCCGCCACTTAGATACAAAGCCTTTGCACCGCTTTTTTGTGCTTGTATAGCAGAGTAGGCGTTAATCACGCCTATGATTTGCAAAGGATTATTTTCCTTTAATGCTTCTCTAAATTTCTGTCCTGCTGTTTTCATTTTGCCTCCTTTATGGTTTTAGATTTTGGGTAGCCAAGATTTGCCAATGCTTTCTCAATCTCTGGTAGCACACTAGAATCTTCAATCGTGCTAGGCATTTTCCATTCATTACCATCGGCAATATCACGCATTGTGCCGCGCAGGATTTTACCACTTCTAGTTTTTGGCAGTCGTGCTACCACTGCTACAATATGCAGTGAAGCCACCGCACCAATCTCTTCTCGCACAAGCTGCACAATGCCTTCGCACAAGCTTTGCGTATCTCTCTCTAGCCCATCTTTTAGCACGACAAAGGCAAGTGGAATTTCGCCCTTTAGCTCATCATTTACACCAATTACCGCACATTCTGCAATATCTGGGTGCTTAGCAATCGCTTCTTCCATACCACCAGTTGATAGCCTATGTCCTGCGACATTGATAACCCCATCCATTCGCCCCATTACAAACACATAGCCATCTTTATCGATATAGCCGCTATCGCCGGTGAGATAATAGCCCGGATAGTGATTAAGATATGAGTTTTTATACCTTGTATCATCGCCCCAGATTCCCATTAGACACGCAGGGGGCAAAGGAAGCTTAATCACAAGATTCCCTAGCTTTCCAGCTTTGCATTCCTTGCCCTCTTCATCTAGCACTTTTAAGTTAAAGCCGGGCATTGGCTTTGTAGGAGAGCCGGGTTTTACAGGCATTTGCTCTAATCCTAGCGGATTTGCCGCGATTGCCCAGCCGGTTTCTGTCTGCCACCAGTGATCTATTACAGGCTTTTGCGTCAGCTTTTCAATCCATTTTAGCGTATCGCTATCGCACCGCTCCCCAGCGACAAATACTGCTCTAAGTGAGCTAATATCATATTTCTTCAGCCATTCGCCTTTAGAATCTTCTTTTTTAATCGCTCTAAATGCCGTTGGTGCGGAGAACAAAATATTGACTTTATATTCTTGCACCACTCGCCAGAATGCTCCCGGATTTGGCGTTTTAACCGGTTTCCCTTCATATACAATAGTCGTGCAGCCATTCATCAAAGTGCCATAGACAATATAGCTATGCCCCACAACCCAGCCTACATCACTTGCCGCCCAAAAGACATCACCGGGCTTTGCGTTGTAGATATTATCCATAGACCACTTCATCGCCACAGAATGCCCACCATTACTGCGGATAACACCCTTTGGCTTACCAGTTGTCCCAGAAGTATAAAGCACATAAAGCGGATCAGTCGCATCAACAGGCACACACTCAACAGATTCTGTTTTCTCTTCTTCACTCTCCCAATCCACATCACGCCAAGGTAGCATATTAGCCCTTTCTTGTGGGCGTTGCCAAACAAGGCAGGTGGTGGGCTTATGGCTAGAGCTTTTTATGGCTTCATCTAAGATGGGCTTATATTTCACCACACGCGAAATCTCTATCCCACAAGAAGCACTCATAATAACGCGTGGCTTTGCATCTTCAATCCTAGCGGCTAACTCGTGTGCGGCAAATCCACCAAAAACAACGCTATGAATAGCACCAATCCTAGCACAAGCAAGCATTGCAATCACTGCTTCTGGAATCATAGGCATATAGATAAGCACTCTATCGCCTTTTACCACGCCTTTATTGACTAAGATTCCAGCGGTTTTTGCCACTCTTTTGCGTAATTCTTTATAGGTGTAAGACTTTTTTGTATCTGTTACAGGCGAGTCATAATGCAATGCCACTTGATCGCCCCTACCATTTTCTATATGCAGATCAAGGGCGTTGTAGCAGGTATTCATACAGCCACCGACAAACCAGCGATAATGATCATTTACAACATCAAGCACCTTATCCCATTCGTGATACCAATGCACTTTTTTAGCAGCTTCTGCCCAAAAGGCTTCTGGATTCTCAATGGATTGTTTATACACTTCTTGATATGTGGGCATCTCTACCTCCTTTGAAAAATTGCTTTGAAAAATTGGCTAGGGGTTTATTCTAGCTTGAAAGGATTGATTTGCTATGAACAATTTTTGATTTTTTAATGCAAGTTTTGAACATAAATGCTATAATTGAACAAAAATTGTGCAATTATATTGAGAATCTCTATTGTAAAAAAGAATGTAAAGGATTATTGTGGCATTTGGAGCATTGGAAAAACTCATCATCATTTATCAAAAATCAGGCTTAAGCGTGTCAAAATTCGCCAAAATCATCGGCAAAGATAGACGCACACTCACTTCGTGGATTGACAAAAGTGTTACAAAAACGCCACAAGCTGAAGTCTTTGAATCTATCAATACATTTTTCCGCTACCCTAGCAGAATCTGGGATACAGATTGTGAAAAAGATGAGTTTTTCTCCCTGCTAAAAGCCCTGCCACAAAGTGAAATAAAAATCATAGACAAAGGCTATGAGGGAGGATTAGAATATATTTTAGAAAAGGAATCTAAAAGGCGTTTTGTGATTCACCCTAGATTCCCTTCCCCTGCTTACCGCGATAAAATTGTTACTTTTCCCTACAAGTTTGGCAACTCTATCCACGCACAAGCTTTACGCACAAAACGCTATGAGCTAATGCTAGAACACGGCTTTGAAAGTGTGGAGTGGTATAGCATAGAATCTTTGCTCCGCTTTGCTTTTTCCCCCATTGGCAATTTCTACACAAAAGCCCAACGCATAGCGGTTTTAGAACTGATGCTAGAAAGCTTAGAGGATAACTACAACAAAAGCTTATATCTTTTTGATTCATATAGCACTAAAATCTTTGGTGTTGATAGCACATATATTTCGCTTCAGCCACAAGAGAATTTGATGTTTGTAAAAATGCCAATAGATTCTATGATTTTAGAAATCACAAACAAACAACTCGTGCATAGAATCCACAAGCACTTCACCTCACCTAGCCACGCCCCAAAGCATATCCCAAAAGACTATGCCCCACAGATTCTAAAACTCTGCCTTGAGTGCATAGAAGAGCAGAAAGATATGTTACATTTTTGCACGATGATAGCAGACAAAACCCCTTATAGCCCACTTTTTATGAGTGCAATCTCCAAAGATTTACACCATCATTTTGACAAAACTACATTTTAATTACTTTATTTGAGTTAGAATACTTTTACATTTATTATACACAAAGAATTTAATATGCTAACACTACGCAAAGCAAATGAAAGAGGGCATTTTAATCACGGCTGGCTTGATACTTATCATAGCTTTTCGTTTGCAGGATATTATGATGAAAGGTTTATGGGTTTTAGCGCATTGCGTGTGATTAATGAAGACAGGGTAGAGCCGAGCAAGGGCTTTGGGACACATTCGCACAAGGATATGGAGATTCTCACCTATGTGCTAAGTGGGACAATCGCGCATAAAGATAGTATGGGGAATGAAGAGCGTGTGCCAAGTGGGGAGTTTCAAATAATGAGTGTAGGCAGTGGTATCACGCATTCAGAGTTTAATCTTTTAGACGAGCCGCTGCATTTTTATCAAATTTGGATTCAGCCAAATGAGTTAGGTATTACCCCACGATATGAGCAAAAAGCATTTGACACAAGCAAGGGCAAAAGGCTTATTTTGTCCCCAAACGCCGAGCAAGATTCTCTAAAAGTGTATCAAGATATGCGGTTATGGCTGTATAGGGATATTGCGAGTGAGACTTTTAGCTTTGATTCTAGCAAAGAAAATAGTAGGAGGGCTTATATCCAAGTGGTGCGTGGCAAACTAGAAATAGAATCTAGCCAAACCAAGCCCTTTATCATAAAAACAAGCGATGGTGTGATGTGCTGTGTAGAATCAAGCTTTACTCTCAAAGGCTTAGATTCTAGTAATGAAGTGTTGATTTTTGATCTGCCTTAATATAAATTACTTTTATGATGAGCGTCTCTGCCTTAGCCATTCGTTGAATCTTGCCACATAGCTCCAAAAGAGTGGAATAAAAAAGATGGCGATAAATGTCGCTGCTAACATTCCACCAATCACGCCTGTGCCAATAGCGTGTCGGCTCGCACTTCCCGCCCCACTAGATAAAGCCAAAGGCAACACACCAATACTAAAGGCAAGTGAAGTCATAATAATCGGGCGGAATCGCAGTTTTGCCGCACCAATGGCAGATTCTAGAATCCCTTTGCCCTCTTTCTCGTGCAAATGCTGTGCAAACTCCACAATTAAAATCGCATTTTTAGCCGATAGGGCGATAAGCATAACAAGCCCAATTTGAAAATATATATCATTACTTAGCCCCCTTAGCATAGTTGCCAAACACGCACCAAATACTGCAAAAGGCACAGCGGTAAGCACAGATAAAGGCATAAGCCATCGCTCATACTGTGCACACAAAATCAAAAAGACAAAAATAAGTCCAAAAATAAATGCCAATTTCCCCGTGCCACTTGCATTTTTCTCTTGATAGCTTGTCCCAGAATAAGCTATTGTGTAGCCATCCGGCAGAATTTCCTTTGCTACCCCTTCAATCACTCGCAGTGCATCACCACTTGAATAGCCCTTTGTCTCATTCGCATTACCGATGACTTTCGCACTTGTGAAAAGATTAAACCTATCCACAATATCCGCTCCAATGACACGCTCAAAGCTCACAAGTGTGCTTATGGGGATTAAATCGCCATTGCTAGATTTCACAAAAATACGGCTCAAATCCTCTGGAGATTCTCTAAACTCACTTTGGGCTTGGATATTGACTTGATAGGTTTTCCCATAGAGATTAAAATCATTGACATAATGCTGTCCAAAGGTGCTTTGCATTGTGGTGAAGACATCATCAACATTCACATTCATCGCTTTTGCTCTCTCTCTATCAAGATTCAAATGATACTGCGGAATATTCGCACTAAAAAGACTTCTTACACCCAAAAGCTCCTCGCGTTTATTTGCCTCTGTCACAAGGAGATTAGCATATTTTTCCAAATCCTTAATGCTCCCGCCACTTCTATCTTGAATATACAGCTCAAAGCCCCCAACGGTTGATAAGCCCATAATCGCCGGTGGTGTTGTTACAAGACTAAAGGCATCAAGGTTAGCATTAAATGCACCCATCATTTTTTGTGCAATAGCAAATGCACTCTCTTTTCTCTCACTCCAATCTTTTAGCGTTACAAAAATCACCGCCCCACTTGATCGTGCCGCACTTGCTAACATATCAAATCCAGCAATCAAAAAGCCTGAATCCACACTTTCTTCTTGCCCTAAAATCGCCAAGCCCTTTTTGCCCTCTGTAATCGTGCGTGAAAGTGAAGCCGCTGGAGACAGCTGAATAAAGCTCATCATACTGCCCTTATCTTCACTTGGCACAAGCCCAGTAGGCAGTTTAGAAAACAGCTCCCAAGTTGTTATAAGAATAGCTACAAATAACGCTACAAGCAAGATTCCACGCCGCAACGCCTTGCCTATTTGCTCACCAAATTTATGTGTCAGCCAATCAAAAAAGTCATTAAATCGTCTCACAAGATAAAAAGGCTTAGGCTCTTTTGCTTTCAAAATAGACACACATAAAGCAGGGGTTAAGCTCAATGCCACAAAGCCAGAAATCACCACAGAAATAACAATAGTTATGGCAAACTGCTTATAAATTGCTCCGCTAAATCCACCAATAAATGCCACAGGAATAAAAACAGAGCAAAGCACTAACACAATGGCAACAACCGGACCTTGAATCTCGCCCATTGCTTTTAATGTGGCTTCTTTGACGGAGTATTTTTCTCCAAGCTCATTTGTTTCCGTATGCAGGATTCTCTCCACATTTTCAATCACAATAATCGCATCATCAACAACAATCCCAATCGCAAGGATAAGCCCAAAGAGCGTTAAAAGATTAATTGAAAATCCTAGCACATACATACCCGCAAATGTACCGATGATTGACACAGGAATGGCGATTACAGGAATGATAGTCGCACGGAAATTTTGCAAGAAAAAATACATTATGATGATAACAAGCACAATGGCTTCAATAAAAGTCTTAATCACTTCATTAATGGAGATTTTCACAAAGCTTGTTGTGTTATAGACATTTTTATAATGCAGTCCATTCGGGAAGCTTAAAGATAGCTCTTGCATTTTTTTCTCTACCGCACTAGCCACATCAAGGGCGTTTGCTCCCGGTTGCAAGGCGATACCAAAGGCTGAAGCGTGTTTGCCATCAAGCAATGGGCTAACACTATAATCCTTTGCTCCAAGCTCAACTTTAGCCACATCTTTAAGACGCAACGCCGAGCCATCAGCATTTGAGCGAATAATAATATTACCAAACTCTTCAGCACTCACAAACCGCCCCTGTGTCGTAACCGAGTAAGTAAAAGCAATATCACTTCTCATAGGCTCTTTACCAAATGAACCAACAGCAAACTGCGAGTTTTGCTCTGAAACGACTTTAGCTACTTCGGAAGGGGTAAGATTATTTTGTGAAAGCTTATCAATATCAAGCCAGATTCTCATAGAATAATCTTGAGAGCCAAAGGGCGTTACATCGCCCACACCCGGGACGCGTTTAAGCTCATTAATGACATTTAAGATTCCATAGTTTGCTACAAAAGTGCTGCTGTGTGCGGGATTATCCGAATACATTGCATACACCGCTAAAAGTGTAGAAGATCTTTTACGCGTGGTGATTCCCACTCTTTGCACCTCTGCGGGAAGTTGGGCTAGGGCGGATTGGACGCGATTAGTTACATTGACTAGTGCCATATCCGCATTGGCATCATTACTGAAAAATACATTGAGATTCATTACCCCGCTTGAAGTTGAAGAAGACTTCATATACAGCATTCCCTCAACACCATTGATGCTATCTTCAATAATACTTGCCACCGTGTTTGCCATAACTTCCGCACTCGCCCCACTATAAGTCGCACTTACAACAATCTCATTAGGCACAACTTGCGGATACTCTTCAACTGGTAAAATCGTTATACAAATCGCCCCAACAAGCGTAATTACAATAGACAGCACCATAGCAAAAATGGGGCGGTTGATACAAAATTTTGACATAAGCTGCTCCTATTTTTTTGAATCTTGGGGCTTTGTCTCTTGTGGTTTCACATCTTGTGCTTTGGAATCCTGTGGTTTCGAATCTAGCTGTTGCAATGGCATAGATTCACGAATTTTTGAAAGTTGATTCAGCACGAGTATATCGCCATCTTGCAAACCGCCTGTGATAAGCACTTGATTATTGCGGAGATTCTGCCCTAGACTTACGCGTGAGATGTGAGCCTTGCCATCTTTTAGCGTATAGACATAGCTGCCTTGATTATCTTGCAAAAGGGCAGTTTGGGGGATTGTAATAGCATTTTGTGCTTCAAAGCCCTTTAGTCGCACACGCACAAATTCATTAGGCAAAAGCTTTTGCTCATCATTATCCACAATCGCCCTTGCTTTAATTGTCGCCGTTTGTGAATCTAGCACAGAATCCACAAAATCAAGTTTGCCTTGCTTTTCATACACTTTGCCATTACCAAGCACATATTCCACTTGTATGCGGTTATTTTCAAGCCCACGCATAAAGTAATAATCCGTATTTGGGATAGAAAACTCCGCATAGATAGGGCTAAGCTGCGTGATTGTCGTTAGGACATCTTGTCCGCTACTGCCTACGAGATTCCCCACATCATAGCTTCGCATACCCGTCTTACCACTAATCCCAGCTACCACATCTGTATAGCCTAGATCAATACTCACATCATCAAGCGTCGCCTTGGCATTTGCTAGATTTGCTTGAGCAGATAGGTAGTTTGAACGCGAAGTGTCATATTGATCAATGGTATAAACGCCTTGCTTATAGAGCTTCTCAACGCGTTGCCAATCGCGATTAGCTTTGATGAAGTTCGCTTCTGCGGATTGATATTGAGCTTTGGCTTGATTGACTTTTGTAAGATAACGCGTTGGATCTATTTTAAAAAGTAACTGCCCCTCTTTGACAATATCACCCTCATTAAAATTCTTTGATAACAGCACACCTTGCACCCTTGCATACACCTTAACACTTTGGATACTTTTTAATCTCGCGGCATATTCAAAGTTTAAAGCCACATTTTGATGAGCGATTTTTTGTGTCTCTACTTTAAGCACGGGGGCTTGGGCTTTATTTTTTTCAGAATCAAAACAACCCACAAATAGCATACCCGCACATAAAAAAGCTACACATATTTTTAAAATATACCGCATATTATCACTCCTTGCATTTCTTAAAAACATAACTAAGCAATTTCAAATCCCTGTATTTTCACACCAAAAAGTCATCTATTACCTAATCAAAAATAGTTGCATATACAACTAATAATCTCGTGTATCGTATAAAAACTCTGTGAAATAAATGTGAAAGCCCACTCAAAAATTAATGCAGTGTTAGATTCTATCCCCACAGCTTAGGGATAGATTTAAAATTACGCAAAATCTTTTAAAAGCAAATCCTGTGTATTCATCACACCCACACCCTTATCAAGCACCGCTTGTGCGATGTCTTGGGCTTCTTTGAGTGAGTGCATTTTCGCCGTGCCACATTGATAAATATTTAGCTCTGGAATCTGACTTTCATCTTGGATACGCAAAACATCTCGCATACTCGCTTCCCACGCATCTTTAACCGCATAGGAATCTGGCTTACCCACCACACTCATATAAAATCCCGTGCGACAGCCCATCGGCGAAATATCAATAATCTCCACTCTTGAATCATTGAGATGCTCCCGCATAAATCCAGCGATGAGATGCTCCATTGTGTGGATTCCCTTTTCACTCAAAAGCTCACAATTTGGACGCGTAAAACGCAAGTCAAACACACTTATCACATCTCCCTTTGGTGTCTCCATAGTCTTTGCTAAACGCACCGCAGGTGCTGGCATACGCGTATGATCCACCTTAAAACTATCTAGTAATGGCATATTCTCTCCTTTAATTTTGATTTGAGAAAGGGCATTGTAGCAAGTTTGCAAAAACGCTACAACACAAAAGGCACAACAAACAAAGCATATCGTGCCATTTTGCCAAGGGCAATGCCTAGCACACATAGAATCTGACTATACCGCACAAGCCCAAGAGCTAGAGCAAAAATATCCCCCACAAAAGGCAAAAACACAAAAAACGCATACACAAAACCATATTTTTGAATCTTAGGGGCGAGGGTTGAGATATTCTCCCACGCCTTTGGGAAAAACCGCATAATCATCTTATATCCGCCAAAATAGGCTAAATAATATGTGCTTAAGCTCCCTAGCGTATTGCCTAAACTCGCCACAGCCCACACTACAAAAGGCTCAAAGCCCACTGCCACAAATCCCACGACAAATACTTCAGAGCCAAGCGGATAAAGTGTGCTAGCCACAAAACACACCGCAAATAACCCAATCAAGCCATATTCATAATACTCCGCCATTCTCGCTCAACTCATTTAAAATTCCCAAACGCCACTTATGCATAAGCACAAAGGCAAATTCGCAAAAACCACAAGCAGATTCTAAAAATTCTTAATATTCTCCAAAGTCAGCTCTAACAATCTCTCCCTAGCCTTGTCATACGCCCACGCCAAGTGCGGAGTGATAAGAATCTTATCAGCTATTTTTTTATCTAAAAATGGGTGATTTGGCTTCATCGGCTCTATCTCAAGCACATCTGTGCCAAAATACATATCCTTATTTTTCAAAAATTCCGCTATGTCATTTTCATTCACAATGCCACCACGACCGACATTGATTAAAATTGCCCTATCTTTTATCAACGACAGATTCTTGTAATTAATAAGATTGTGCGTTTGGGGGTTGAGCGGAGCGTGAATGGATATAATATCACTTTGGGAGAGAATCTCATCTAGCTCCTTACGCATAAAGCCACTTTGGGTATTTTTCCCACTTGTGGAGTAGTAGCTCACTTTTGCCCCAAAAGCCTGTGCGAGATTCCCAACCCTTTGCCCGATACTTCCAAAGCCGATAATCCCCCATTGCAAGTTTTCTAGCTCCCTTAATCCGCCATTAATATGCGTAAAAGTATCACTCTCACACCACGCCCCACTTTTGCAATACGCATCATAATAGCCTAGCCGTGCCAAAAGGTGCAGGGCTATACTCAAGGTATGCTGTGCTACAGCAGTTGTGGAGTAGCCAGCGACATTTTTTACCACAATGCCTTTCTTTTTAGCAAAGTCTAAATCTACATTATTCATACCTGTGGCGGTAATGCAGATAAGCTTTAAATCCGGCAGTTGTGATAACACAGATTCATCAAGCATAACTTTATTTGTCAGCACCACATCTGCCCCAGCACATCGCTCTATCCGCTGGTGTGGGAGTGTAACCCCATAGCTTACAAACTCGCCTAGGGCTTTGAATCTGCTCAAATCGCAATCGCCCAAAGTATTTGCATCAAGCAAAACTATTTTCATCATATCTCCTTTTTTGCGTATTTTGGGATATAATACATTTCATCTTTGAATAAGGGGCAAAATAATGCAAAAAAATGCAAGGGTTGTGAATATATTGCTAGATTCTCTGCCATTTATTAGAATCTTTAGGGGGGAGATTATCGTCATCAAATATGGCGGAGCAGCACAAAGTAGCCTAGATTTAAAAGAGAAATTTGCCCTTGATATTGTAATGATGTATATGCTTGGATTAAAGCCTGTGATTATCCACGGCGGGGGCAAACGCATAAATGAAATGCTTGAAAGTCTAAAAATCCCAAGTGAATTTAGTAATGGCTATCGCGTAACTTGTGCAGATTCTATGCGGGTGGTGGAAATGGTGCTAAGTGGGGAGATTAATAAGGAACTCACTGCATTTTTAAACTTCCACGGTGCCAATGCAGTAGGCATAAGTGGTAAGGACGCAAACCTACTTCAAGCAAGGGCAAAGGATAATGGTGCATTAGGCTATACCGGGGAAATTACAAAAGTGAATCCGGAGTTTTTGCTTAAAACTATCAATGAAGGCTTTGTGCCTGTTATCGCCCCTATTGCTAATGGCGAGAACGCAAGGCATTTAGGCTATAACATTAATGCTGATTTATGTGCGTGTCATATTGCTAAAGCGTTAAAGGCTAAAAAAGTCATTTTTCTAAGTGATATTCCGGGTGTGCTAGATGAAAATAAAGAGCTTATCTCTTCGCTCACACCAAGCGAGATTAAAAAGCTTGAATCTAGGGGTGTAATCAGCGGTGGTATGATACCCAAACTTGAAGCCTGTGTGGATTGCGTGGAAAATGGTGTGCAAAAGGCTCATATTATTGATGGCAGGGTGGAGCATTCCTTGCTTTTGGAGCTTTTTACCACGCAGGGTATCGGCACGGAGATTTGCAATAACACGACAAAAGAAAACAAATGAAACTAGAATCGTATCATTATGGGTTTTTAGAGCGGCTGTGGCTGAAGCTTGAAGCACGATCAATGGACAAAAATATAGAACGCATTGTAATACTCCTGCCCGTGCTACTTTTTATGCAGAAAGAGCAGGTTGAATCTTTGCTTGATGAACTGCCAAAGATTCTAAGCTCCTATCTTAAGCCCCATTTGGTGCAACGCGTCTTTGCCCACATTGTGCTAAAACTCAAAGAATACACCAAAAACGAGCAGCTTTTTATCCAAGAGCGACAAAAAGCATTTGAGTGTTTAGCTGAAAATATTCAGCTTTATGCGATTGTGCTTGATATGTTTGATAACAATAAAAGCCCTGATAGCCTTGATTTGATTGAACAAATCGTGCGGAAAAAGTTTGATAAAGACTATCAATTAGATAAAAAGAATCTCCGCCTTTTGAGCTACCAAGAAAAGCATTGCGGTGCTAAATGATTATACCTAAAGGAGATGCAATGGATAAAGCACAGATTTTAGAGCGGTTAAAGACACATTTGCAACAGCTTAAAAACACACACAAAGCCCCACGAAACGAAGTGAGCATCGAGTGGGTTACACAAATATGCAATCTTATTGGAATCCCAAAAGACTATGCTCCGCTTTGTGAGCAGATTCTATCATATAAACCGCTTACACGCCTTGTATGGCTACATATGGCAGAATGCACCGGGTGCAGTGAAAGCTTTTTGCGACTTGATAAGCCCGGGGTGGAATCTTTGCTTTTAGAATATATCTCACTTGAATACCACGAGACTATTATGGGAGCGGTTGGCTTCAATGCGAAACAATGCCTACACGATACGCTTAAAGAGGAGTTTATACTTGTGATTGAAGGGGGCGTGTCTTTGGGGGAGAATGCGTATTTTCTCACTTCCGGGGCTGATAGCACAAATGGCGAGAATGAATGCCTTGAAGTAGCGCGACACGCACAAGCCATTTTTGCCATTGGCACTTGCTCTAGCTTTGGCGGGGTGCAAGCTGCATATCCTAATCCTACGCAATCTCAAGGCATTAGCACCTTTTTAAGACAACCCATTGTGAATATCCCGGGCTGTCCGCCTAGTGAAGCCAATATGATAGGCTCACTAATGTATTATATTTTGCTCCAAGAGATTCCGCCTTGTGATAGTCTAAATCGCCCTTTATGGAGCTATGGTAAGAACCTGCACGAGATGTGCGAACGCAAGGCAAAATTTGAATCTGGGGATTTTGTAGAATCTTTTGATGATGAGCGTTTGCAAGATGGTTATTGCTTATATAAAGTGGGTTGCAAAGGACCTTATGTAGCAAATAACTGCCCAAAAGTGAAGTTTAATGCTAAGACAAGTTGGCCTGTGCGGGCGGGACACGGCTGTATTGCTTGTAGTGAGCCTGATTTTTGGGATAGCTTTGGCAAGATTGAAGAGCCAATCAATAATGCCAATGCTTATATCAAAGACAAAAAGCCCCTTAAATCTCTACCCTTAGTCCATAGGCTAGATGATACCCTATTAGATTCTACACTATGCCTTGAGCTTGATAGCTTGAGTGATACGCGTATTTATAGTCAAGAGAAGCAGAATCTCAATCTGCTTGCTGTGAGTTTTTATGCCAATCTCTCCGCACTTTTGCCATATTTAGCGAGTAAAAATAAGCTTGGAGCGAGACTTGTGGAGAACTACCACAAGTGGCGTTTAAAAGAAGAGTTAGAATCTGTGCTAGATTCTGAATCTGCTGAAGATTCTATCTCGCATAATGCAAGTGATATGCTAAAACTTGTTGGAATGATGTTTGGTAAGAGTTTAAATCACGCTCAAGTTTTGGACTTAGCCCAAAGCTACTTATTTCCACATATCAGCAAACTTGATTTTAAGCTCACTACAAAAGACAATGGCGGTTGTGAAATTGAAGTCAATAAATCCTTGCGACTACCACTGTGCTACTTACTTGGTGGGCTAGAGATAGAGGGTGTGGCATATAGTGTGGTAAGCTCAATCTGTGAGATTTTAGCCCTTGCTCTTGTGGAGCTATGCAAGATTTACAATATCAGTCAAGTGGCGTTTAAAGGCGATCTTATGCAAAATCCGCTTATACAAGATCGCCTTGCTACCTATTTGCCAAAGTGGCTTAAGGTTGTGTGAGTTTTTAGACGAGATAGGGCTGTATAAATTTTAAGCTATCTATTGTGTTTGAGAGAAATACTAAACCTTGAAGTGTCAGCACACTACAGATTCCAGCTAAGATTCCAGCTAGGGCATCATCGCCTACAACGCCTAGTCCGCCTTTCCATTCCCTATCAATTTTGCCAATAAATGAGGGTTTAGACACATCAAAGATTCTAAAAAACACAAAAGCTAAAAGGCTATGTGCCACCCCAAAGCCTACAATCGCCATAGCTAACCACATACCCACAAGCTCATCAATCACTATGCTTTTATCATCGTGGGTTTGTGTGGTTTCTTCGTATTTATCAATATGCTTAATGGCAATAAACCCTATAAGAATGCTTAGTAAAAAAATGCTCTCTTGTGAAAAATACACTATAGGCAACCCCAAAAGCAAAGCCACCACACTCCCCATAGTGCCGGGAGCCTTAGGCGAGTAGCCGCTATAAAATAGACTTAAAAACAAGTCTTTAATCAATTTTTGTTTTTTAGTCATTATGGGTTTTTAGGGATTAGTCTTATTTTTGCGGATAATGCCATACTTCTTGCGTTTTTCCCACAAGCTTTTGCGGCTCATTCCAAGCTTTTTAGCAAGCTCTATATCTGGATAGCGACTTTCATATTTGGTAATAATAATCTTTTCATACTCTTTGACTGATAGAATCTCTCCGCTTAGCTCTACGCTATTAGACTGCCGAGAAATATCAATCACTTGTGGGAATGCAACCTTTTCGCTTGAAACAATGCTAATAATCACATTGTGCTTTAACGCCACTTCAAGGAAATCCTTTCTATCGCTCTTTTTTAGCTCTTCAAGGTTGGTGATGTAATAAATCTCATTCTTTTTTGGTGGCACACGGAATATACTTTTCCAAGTATCCTCTTTTAGGGAATAAAATTGAAAATGGACGCGTTTTTCCCGTGCATACCGCATAGCATAAATATCCGCTGCTCTCTGCGTGTTTGTCTTAATCACAAATGGAGGATTATACAAAAATGGCTCTGGTGTGCCTAGCTCTTTTTCAATAAAGCTAAAATAGCTTCTATAAAAGCTAATCTCTTCATTAATCTCCCTATACGCCTTGTAGTGTGTGATTTTACGGATAAGCTCATCAACGATAAAAGGCTTAACAATATAGTCTGTTACGCCATTTCGCAAAGGCTTAATCACGGTATCATCATTAATATACGCAATCATTAAAATAATAATGGCTTGTGGATAGGCTTTACTTAGCTCTGTGTAGCCCTCATTAATCGTGCCAAATGAGGCTAAAATCACATCATAATGATCCTTTTGCACTTCTTTGAGTGAATGTGCGATAACGCACTCCAAGCGTGAATCGCTAAGCTTATTTGCAATACTTTGAGCGAGATAAATCTCATTTTCAATGATTAAAACTTTCATTTTCTCTCCCTTTTTAAATATGTCCTAGTCATTCTCTCCCTTTAAATTATGATGATTTAACTCTCCGTTTAATATCTCTTGCCAAGGGGCAAAGCCCATACTCACACTTGCCTGAACACACACGCCCTCTTTTCGCCCTACAAAGCCTAGAGATTCAGTTGTAGTTGCCTTAATATTCACACGCGATTTTGGCAAATGTAAGATTCTAGCGATACACTCACGCATTTGTGATTTGTATGGGGCGATTTTAGGCGTTTGTGCCATAATGCTTATATCCACATTATGCAGTTCATAGCCGACACTTAAGACAAAATCATAAATGTGCTGCAAAAGTTTTTTGGAATCTGCGTTTTTATACGCTTCATTAGAATCTGGAAACCACTGCCCTATATCGCCCCCACCAATAGCACCCAAAATCGCATCACTTAATGCGTGAAGTGCGACATCGCCATCACTATGGGCTTTAAACCCAAATGAAGATTCTATTTTCACCCCACCAAGCCACATTTCTTTATTATCTTCAAAGCTATGCACATCAATGCCATTACCTACAAAAACACGCTTTGAAGGGGCTTTGAGATAGGGCATATGAGTGAGTAAATCGCCCTTAAAGGTAAGCTTATTCATAAGAGAGCTGCCTTTTATAAAAGCTATCTTTTTGCCAAGCTTATGAAGTGCGGAGCTTTCATCACTAGAATCCGGGCTAGATTCTAGAGCAAGTTTCAAATCCTTTGTCTTACTAAGCTGTGGCGTTTGGATAAGCTTAATCTCATCGCGGTTAAGATACCCTCCATTATAAAAGCTCGTATCGCTTACCTTTATATAAGGCACGATACAAGCCGTGCTTTCATCAATCTCATCTAGTTTAGCAAATAACGCCCTAAGCACAGAATCTTGAGTATTCCACCTTGCTACATCACTCACAAGCACAAAGGGCGTATCTACATATTGCAGGGCATTACGCAAGGATTGTGCACGACTATCCCCACCCTGCACAACTTTAAAAGGACTTATATCAGCCATATAGGCAAAGTCATTTTTTGAGGCGGTAATAAGAATCTTTTTAAAAGAAAACTGCTGTGTTATCTTGCGTGTAGCTACAAGCCACAAAGGCTCTTCACCAATGCGAATCCACTGCTTTTTACAAGCAAAGTCATCGCAAAAACGCGTAGAATCCCCAGCTGCCATCATAATGAGTGAGACATCATCTAAAACCGAATATAAAGCCAAAATCTTTCCTATAAAAGTGCGTATTTATTTTTGAAAATCCGCATTCTACCATAAAAAACAAAAAATAAGCTAAAAATTGTTACTTAAATTCCCATATTGTTTAACTATTTTTTAAATAATCAGTGTATATTTTGCAAGTTTAGATAGCGTAAGCACAAAAAATAAAAAAGGATTTTCTATGAGAACACAATGGGTGCAAGAGAGATTGATGCAAGAACGCACCAAGGATTCAATCCGCACACAGCTACACTACGCCAAAAAGGGCATTATCACTAAAGAAATGGAATATGTCGCTAATGTCGAGAATCTAAGCCCAGAGCTTATCCGCCAAGAGATTGAGCGGGGGCGGCTCATAATCCCAGCAAACATTAATCACACCAACCTTGAGCCTATGGGGATTGGCATAGCCACACGCACGAAAATTAACTCAAATATCGGTAGCTCCTCTCTTGCAAGCTCCATTGAAGAAGAAGTTGAAAAGGTTAAAGTTTCTATAAAATATGGTGCGGATACGATTATGGATCTAAGCACGGGCGGGGATTTAGATGAGATAAGAAAAGCAGTTATCAATGCTTCAAGTGTGCCTATTGGCACGGTGCCTATGTATCAGATTCTCTATGATGTGAAAAATGATGTCTTAAAGCTAGATATACAAACTATGCTTGATGTGCTAAGAAAACAAGCCAAACAAGGGGTAAGCTACTTTACTATCCATTGTGGATTCTTACTTTCACATATGCCTTTTGTGGCGAAGCGAAAAATGGGGATTGTCTCACGCGGTGGAAGCCTTATGGCAAGCTGGATGATGCACTATCACAAAGAGAATCCATTCTATGAATATTTTGATGAGATTCTAAAAATCTGCCAAGAGTATGATGTGAGTTTGTCTTTAGGGGATTCTTTGCGTCCGGGCTGCTTGTATGATGCAAGTGATGAAGCACAATTTGCTGAACTCAAAGTGCTAGGGGAGTTAGCAAAAAGGGCGTGGGAAGCTGATGTGCAAGTAATGATAGAAGGTCCCGGACATGTGCCGCTTAATCAAATTGAACGCAATGTAGAGTTACAAAAGCAATACTGCAATCAAGCACCCTTTTATGTGCTAGGACCGCTTGTTACAGATATTGCTGCTGGGTATGATCACATCGCAAGTGCCATTGGTGCGTGTGTGGCGGCGTGGAAAGGTGTAGCAATGCTCTGCTATGTAACGCCAAAGGAGCATTTGGGACTGCCTAATGCTAAAGATGTAAGGGAAGGAATCTTAGCTTATAAAATTGCTGCTCACGCCGCAGACATTGCTAGAGGACGAATTGGCGCAAGAGATAGAGATGATGCGATGAGTGATGCGAGATATAGCTTTGATTGGAATAAACAATTTGAGCTCGCCCTTGATCCTGATAGGGCAAGGGAATATCACGATGAAGCCTTGCCACAAGAAGTCTTTAAAGACGCGGAGTTTTGCTCAATGTGTGGTCCAAAATTTTGTAGCTATAAAATCTCACAAGACATTTTTAAAGCCCACAAGCAAGATGAAAAAGAGCCTATGGCAGTAAATGAATGAAAATTAATAATTTAGAAGGAGCTAAAATGACACTTTTTGTTTGTCTCGTGCATTATACAAAGCCTTTAGAGCAGGTTACGGAGCGTTTGCAAGAACATAGGGATTATCTTAAAAAAGGCTATGAAAAGGGTATTTTACTCGCCTCTGGTCCTAGAATCCCAAAAGATGGCGGCATTATCATCGGCAAGTTTGCAAATAAAGATGAAGCTTTAGCATTTGCAGCAAATGATCCTTATGTGCATTATGATCTAGCAAAATATGAAATATTAGAATTTGAGCCTGTGCTGCACGCAGAGATTTTAAAGGATTTTTTGAAATAAAAAACCTTAAGGACAATGAAGATTCCAAACCCATTTTTCAAACAAAAACGCCTTAGAATCCTTAAGCTTAATGCAGAATCTAAAGTCTAATAGCCATAATAATAAATCCCATAGGTTACAAAAATGCGGATTTTTGTCTTTGTGATTGGGCGTGGGTAGTCCTTGTAGGCAATCTCAATGGTGCGTTCGCTATTGCGGTCTAAAAGCATATAATTTGATGAAACAATAATCTTTAGTCCGCTAATGTCGCCATTTGGGTGCAGATAAAACTCCACTGCACTAAGCCCCTCTTGCCCCAGCCGTATGGCACTTGCTGGATATTCTAAATACTTTTTTGTGATGCGTCCAATATCCCGCAAATTATTGACTAAAAATTCCTGCTCTGCTATGCCATAGTCTCCAAATTCAGCCCCATAAAGCTCCTCTATATCTCTCCTTGTTACCTCATCAACACCCGGAAACTTCGCAAGGGCTTTAACTCTGCTTCTCTGCCTTGTGGTTTGCTGATGTTTGCCCCTACCATCATAAAGGCTTAAAGATGAGATATCAAGCTCATTCGTATTGCTTTGGGTTTGCTTAGGTGTTGGTGGAGTGGAGCTAAATTTGGGTGCGACAAGTTGATTATGCGTATCCTGCTTAGATTCTAGCTCCCCATCACCTAGAATCTGAAAGCCCGCCACTTTCATTTGCGGATTTGTAGAAGTGCCTTTTTTAAACTGCATTTGTCCAAAACGCACAAACAAAATGCCAAGAATCACACAATGGATAAGAAAAGATATAAGTAACCACGCCCAAAGGCGAGATTTATCCTGCGTTTCAAGCGGATTTTTCATTTCTTAGGGCTTCTCTTCTCATTTTTTAATCCCTCTCATCGTTGGGATATTGAGAATTATGGAGATATTTAGAAAGTCGCTCTTGCTTTTGCTCTAAGAGCTTGGCAAATTGATCATCAAAATGCAGTTGCTCTGCTGTGCTAATACTCTGCGGGATAGGATAACGATCAATAAGTGTTGTGCTTGTTGCACCAATGAGTATCAAATACCGATAGCCATTAGATTCTATAGTTAGGATTCTGTGTTTTGAATCTAAATTTTTCTGTGAAACAACCTCAATTTTCGTTGGGTCAAAGACTTCCTGCTTTTGGGCAAAAGATGAAAAATATCCGCCAAAACTCCTTTTTGCCCCTACCCTATTGCTCCCTGCTTTATTGCCGCCTTTAGCAGCAACATACCGCTTCACATAAAATAGCACAAACACAAGGGCTGCCATAACAAGCAAAACAGCCACATACCGCCAAGTATCAATCCCCATATCCGTTTTGAAAGCAAGGGGATTTTGTGAATCTACCGCTTGAGATGAAGTATTTTGAGAGGGTTGAGTTTGAGCTGTGGGGGCTTGTGTATTTTGACTAGATTTTATCTCAAGGTTTGGAATCTTATGTATCGTTTGGGGCGTTTGCAAAAGTGTGTCAAGCTCACTTTTTGGAGCTTCTATCTTGTTTAGCACCACTTTAATGGCCTTACTTGATTTGCTGACATTTACGCCAATCACACGCACATCGCCAACACCTATGACATACAAATCATTTTGGATATTAAAGACCTGCACTTCACTGATAAAGGAATTTTTCAGGCTTTGATTTTTTGATTTTGCTTGAAGATTTGGAAATATCACGCCTTTATAGCCATCTTGCTCAGTTAGACGCGGGGAGTTTTCATAGCTAGATTCTAAATAAAGCAGCACTTCAACGCTATCTTGCTTTTGTGAAAACTCAATCCCTGCTACATTAGAATCTGCCCCATACAAGGAAGCAAAACACAGCAACACAAAGGCAAATATTCTCATTTTATTCCATCAGTTTTATTCTCTTAGATTCTTACTTCTCACGCGTCAAATAATACACAATCGCATTAGAATCTAAAATCTCATTGATACGAATAGCAAGATTACGCTCATACACCATAACTTCACCCTTGCCAATCACACGACCATTGATAAAAGTCTCTATACTCTCCCCCGCTGGTTTGCCAAGATCTATAATAGAGCCTTTCTCAAACCGCAGAATTTCACCCAAAGCGATTTTTGTATTACCAAGCTCGGCATTAAAAATCACTTCCATATCAAGCAAACCGGTATAGTTTTTCATCATATCTTCAAGATATGTCGCAAGTTCAATTTCCTTTGCGGAGTGAATCCGTTGTTTGTCTAAGATACTCTCTCCTGCCATTTATGCCCCCTGATACAATCCTAACATACCTAAAGTCCCAACATCACTAATCATTTGATGTCTAATGCACTCTCCGCATATAAATGCTACATCGCCCCTGCTTTAATCTAAAATGCAATCCGTGATCGTAGTTTTTAATCAAGCGATGTCCCAAATACTCGGGTGTTGAGATATTAAAATGCTTACCAAGCTCCTGTGTCATCACTTTTGCCCTACCCACGACAAGATTAGCAAGTTCCTTTGCCATATCTTCCAAAGCTTGTTCGCTTGGATTCTCTTCACCCAAAAAATCCACACAAAAAATCCGCAAAAATGCCTTATTAAAAAGCAAAAACACATCATTATGTGCACCTACCATACTAATCCTGCTCAAATATCCCCTTTTAAGCGGCATAATAGAATCATGCGGGGTTTTACTAATGCTCTTTTGCACGACATCAAAAAAGCTATTATGAATAATATCCATTACAGCACCTTTAAGTTTTGATTTTGCGTATTATACTACATTTTTTGGCTACACATTTTTAAACTTTTCAACTTGGCTTAAAATTGCTTTTATTTTGACAATATGCATTGACAAAGCACTCTTCACAAAGGGGTTTTAACGCCTTACAAGTATATCGCCCAAAAAGCACAAAAGCTTGATGAAGCACTGAAAGATCTGTTTTAAGCAGAGCTGTTAGCTCCTTTTCAGTCTCAATAGCACTTCTAGCCCCACTTAGTCCTAAACGATGAGACACACGAAAGACGTGCGTATCAACTGCCATATAATTTTGCTCAAAAAATTCTATCAGCACGACATTAGCCGTCTTTTGCCCTACACCTGTTAAAGTCTTTAACTCCTCTTGCGTGGTTGGAATCTCCCCATTAAACTCGCTCATTACCTGATTTGCCATACTGACAAGGTGCTTTGCCTTGTTATTGAAAAACGAAACAGATTGGATAAATTCTTTTACATCTGCAAGGGAGGCTTGGGATAGAGCCTTGACATTAGGATAGGCTCTAAAAAGAGCAGGGGTTACAAGATTAACGCGTTTATCCGTGCATTGGGCTGACAACATAACACACACGAGCAGTTCATACAAATTATGATACACAAGCTCTGTTTTAGCATTTTTGTAATGTTCTAAAAACAAAGCCTTAATAATGGGAATGTTTTTCTTTTTTGCTTTTTTAAAACTTGGTTTTGGGTTAGGCTTAGGCATTTAAATCCTAAGATTCTAAAGGTTCAACAATAATGCTCTTTGCCTCTACATCTCGCAAAGCTATCTGCGTGCCTTCCACTATCACTGCTACTGCTAAACGCCTGATAGAGTGGCTCACCACGCGACACACCTTGTCTTTTACAATCCCAAAAGACATAAATCTATTTTTTAACGCATTATCTTGCGTTTCAAAAGCCACAATTTTACACTGCTTACCCACATCACAATCATAAAGTGTCATTTTGCCATATTCCTTATTTTTTATTTTGGCGATTATAGCTCAATTTTAGATAACAAGACTGATTTTTATCTTATCAACTCATCTTTGGCAGATTCTATTTTAGGATTTTTCCTTCTCATATTCCTTTCATTCTCTTGCAAGTCTTGTTGTGGGAGATTTGGCTCTATATCTTTATCATATTCTGTCTCATTAGCCTCTTGTGTTGGCTCTATCGTGTCTTGCTGCTGCATCTGCTCTATCATAGGATTTGACATAGAATCTTGTGCTTCTTGTTGCTCTTTTGTCTCTTTAGGCTTTGGCTCGGCGACATTTTTATCAATAGCATCAGCCAAGCCGCTTAAAAGATTATCCACCGGCTCTAAGATTCTACCCACCATTTCAAATGGACTAAGTAAAATATCCTTTGCCACACTCACTTCACTTTTTGGCTTCTCAAGTGTGCCTTTCATCACAATCCCGGTTGTAAATTTCCCATCACTTCCCAAAATCACATAATCAACAAGCGGGATCTTATCAATAATGGATGCCAAAGTCTTAAGCGTTGAAGCTTTGAGAACAATATCAAGCTCCTGATTTTTAAGATTGACTAATCCCCCACCCTCCACATCAATAGAACTTCCAACTAGATTAATATTTTCAAGCACCAAAAATTGATCATTAATGACAAAATCCACCTTGCCATTTTTGACCTCATAGCCCTCTGCTCCAAGTCCGGGTTTGCGGAATGTCAGCAATGCCGGGATTGTATCAATGAGTGCGAGAACATTTTGCACAATGGCTAAGTCTCTATAAATCGTATTTTGCATACTGATTTCACCTTTTAACGCTCCCTCGTCATATATACCCTTAAAGTTAAACAACCCGCCTTTAAAAATCTCTCTCCCCCACACGCGATTTAAAAACGCTGCACTAAAATTACTCAAACGCAAATTCGCACGAGAATACGCCATATCCACATTTGCCACACCATTACCATAAGTAACATCAGCCCGAATCACGCCATCGCGTATAGATACAGACGCCACATCTGAAGGGATAACATAACCACTCAAATAAAAATCCATATCCTTTGCTTCAAGGTATGTGATATGAGGTGAAATCTTATGCTCCCTTTCATATCGCTGCTTGGCTTTGATAAATGCCTCTTGTTCCGCCCTCTGTGCTGGAGTGAGTTTTTCTGTAGATTCACTTTCTTTATTAAGCTCCGCAAGGATAGGAATCTTACTTGAAAACACCTCATCAATCCGCAAATTATAGCCATCAAGAATAATTTTACTAATGTTGCCATCTTTGACAAATAAAAACTTCTTGTTTTTTGAGCTTATGCGGATTCCTTTTTTATCAATCACACCTTCTAAAAAATACCGACTAAGTTTTTTAGCGTCTTTATCATACAGCGGATACTCAAGGTTACTCACCTCGCCACTTAAACTAAAGCTTTCAAAATCACTACTTTGGAGCTTAAGATTCCCACTTGGGATTCCAAAATACTGCAAAATAGGTGAGTAGGGATAAATCTTTGCAATATCACTAAGTTCAAAGACATTGAGCTTATCATTAAGAATAATATTAATGGCAAAATCGGGTAAAGTGATGATTTTTTCCTTGCCACCAAGATATCCATCTATTGTAATTTTTGGCATTTGTTTGGGATTTATTTTTACAATCTCTTCGCTAAAGCCTTTTTGAGATTCCTCATAAATGGCTTGAATAATGCGTTTTGTCAGCTCATCGCTATCTTTTGGGATAACAGGTGGTGTGGAGCTTTGCGACAGGGCTTGTGAAGTCAATGCAAATGCGTCAATAGCTAAATCCCCTTGGAGTTTAGAGCTTTTAAGATTCCACATCATATTAAGTGTGCCTTTAACACTCTTGGCATAATTTACCTTTGTGTTTAGAATCTGTATATAGGCTTTTTCAGGCGTATTTGTGAGATTAAGATTAAGATTATTCACACTAAGTGGAAAACTCCCTAGATTCAAAGTTGTTTGCGGGGCATTGATATTGCCATTAAGAGAGACTTGCGTGTGTTTATTTTTATTCTCTATATTTATATCAAGATTCACACGCAGTTTAGAATCCGCACTCCGTAGTGGCACACTCACACCATACACCTGCAACAAATCATTTAAATCATCACTCATCATCGCATTTTGAGAGCGGATAGCTATTTTGACACTAAGAGGTGGGGTGAAAACATTGCTGATTTTGACTTCCGAGCCATCAAGCTTGATATTTGTAAAAAATGGATCTTTAAGCAAAAAGGTGAGATTCTCATCTCGCATATATAAAATGATACGCGTCGCTTCAATAGGCTTAATATGCGGAGCGAGATAGACTTTTGGTGCTTCTATGGCTAAATCAAGTGCGAGCGTTTTTTGAAGTTTGGTAAAAAACTGCCCATCAAGTGTGCTTTGGAATCTTAATGAGTGGAGCTTTAGCACATCATATTTAATGTTTTTAAAAAGCCAATCATTCAGTGCTTTTATCTTTAGCTTTTCCACATAAGGCTTAATAGCGTCAAGATTGTAAAGATGAGAAGTTGAAGCCTCTAAGTCAATTTTATAAAAATCTGTAATGCTCCGCACATATAATGTCGGCTGATCTAGTGGCGGCTCCACTTCTTCATCGCTTGTTTGAGTATCACTTATTTGATTTGGAGCTTTTGGCTTTTTAGGCTTTGGTGTGGGCTGCTTGATTGGCTCTTTTGGCGAGATAGCTATATCCATTTCAAGTGTTTTTTTCAAAGATTGATATACAAATTTCCCTTGCACCTGCAAACCAAGACTTAGAATCTCAAGCTCGTGGATAAGCAACTCTGTATCTTTGTTACTTTCCTCTACATCAAAATACGCTAAAAACTCCGGAGCATTGATTCTATACTCGTGTCCGTCATAATGCACACTCCGCTTTTGCTCATCGGCAAAAACGACATTTTCAATATCAAGCTTCTCAAAATATGAGATGACAAATAAAAACTTTTTAATCCACCCAAGTATATCTTTAGGATCTAAGGGCGTATCATCATCTGTGCTTTGTTTGTCTTGTTTCTGCAAGGCAGAGATGTCAAGTTTTTCAATATTTAAAATCAGCTTGTTATTTAATCTAAGATACAATCCCTCAACTTGAATTTGTCCAAAACTGATAGAAGGGCTGTAAATGCCATTAGATAGAGTTTTATATCCCATCAGAGAAAGTGTAAGTAAAATGCCCAAAAAAACGACAATACTCACAATATGTTTTGATCTTTTTTTCATCATCGCCATAACCATTTTGTTTTATTTGCTTCAGCCTGTGCAAACGGAGCGGATTTTGAATCTGCCCAAAGGCTCGTTGCCCAAAATTATAACATACTTAAATGAAAATGGGGGGCATTACAACAAGCTAGATTCTCTTTTTATCCGTCTTTTGGGGCAACCACAAAGTGGGTTTATTGATATGAAAGCGGGAGTGTTACCTAAAGGGGCATTTTTCAAAGCTCTTGTCAGCTCAAAGGCAGCCACAAAAGATGTAACGCTTATTCCGGGCGAAACGATGTATTTTTTTATCCGCATTCTTGCAGATACTTTTAATCTCTCACCCGAATCTTTGCAAGTAGCCTATGATAAGTATTTTCCCTACCCTGACGGTATGATTTTCCCCGATACTTATAGTTTGCCTGTTGGAATAGATTCTGATGAGCTAATGAAACTTTTATATGATATATCTATAAAACGCCACGAGCAAAACGCCATAAGACTACTTGGAGCATACAATCAAGAAGAATGGTTTAAAAATGTTAGCATTGCTTCAGTGGTGCAAAAAGAAGCTGCAAATAATCAAGAAATGCCTATTGTGGCAGCGGTTGTATTCAATCGCTTAGAAAAAAATATGCCCTTGCAAATGGACGGCTCACTTAATTATGGGCAGTATTCACACTCTAAAGTTACGCCTGAACGCATACGCAATGATGATACGCCCTACAACACATACCGCAATAAAGGCGTCCCACCCTACCCTGCTGGAAGTGTGAGCATACAAGCCATAGAAGCCGTGCTAAAGCCCGCTCAAGTGGATTATCTCTATTTTGTGAGAGACAGAAGCACCGGAACGCATAAATTTAGCAAAACTTACGATGAACATCGCAGTCATTTTTGATTTTAATTTGCTTTTAAGTTATTTTATCCCATAGTTAGCAAGTTAAATTTTTTTTAACTTTTTGTGTTTTGAGTTAAAAACCTTAAATGCAAACAAGCTCTCAAATCAAGGAAAAAGATGTTTGGTAAAATTGCTATCATTGGCGGTTCCGGTAATGTCGGCTCTCATATCGCATTTTTAGGTGCGATGAAGGGCATTGCCAAAGAAATTGCACTTTTTAGCATTGATATACCTCGTTGCAAAGGTGTGGGACTTGATATATCTCAAGCCGCAGCAGTTTTTAATATCCCTACACATATTAAAGGCTATGAATCTTATGAAGGACTAAGTGAAAGTGAAGTAGTCATCATCACTGCTGGAATCCCCCGCACTCCCAATATGACACGCGATGACCTGCTTCTAAAAAACGCACATATTATGCGAGAAGTTAGCCAAAATGTCGCCAAAATCGCACCTAATGCCTTGCTTCTTATCGTGTCAAATCCCCTTGATGCAATGTGCCTTGTGGCAAAACACGCAAGCGGATTTGATAAACAAAGGATTATAGGTATGGCAGGTGTGCTTGATGGAGCAAGATTAGGTTATGAAAGCAAAGTGTTGTTAAATGACTTTCAAACACCAATCAAACCTTATGTGATAGGATCTCACAGCGATGATATGCTGCCACTCTTAAGGCATTCTTTGTATGGGGCAGAAAATCTCGCAGATAGGCTAGATTTAGACTCACAACAGAATCTCATTAGAGAGACAAAAAATGGTGGGGCAAAGATTGTGAGTTACTATCAGCAAGGTTCGGCGTATTTCGCCCCAGCGAGTGCTGTTGTCAAAATGCTGGAACTTATTGCAAACCCACAAGATGAAGAAGTTGTATGTAGCGTATATATACAAGGCGAGTATGGTTTGCAGGGCATATACATTGGGCTTCCCATTAAACTTGGCAAAAAAGGAGTAGAAAAGATTGTAAATTTGACACTAAATAAGCAGGAACAAGAGATATTAAAAATCTCCGCACAGGGCATCAAAAAACAAGTTGAGATTCTCAAAAATAACGGATTGTTAAATTAGAGAATCTAAGATTATATTGAATTCCAAAAATAAGAAAGGAAAGGAGTAGAAAAGATTGTAAATTTGACACTAAATAAGCAGGAACAAGAGATATTAAAAATCTCCGCACAGGGCATCAAAAAACAAGTTGAGATTCTCAAAAATAACGGATTGTTAAATTAGAGAATCTAAGATTATATTGAATTCCAAAAATAAGAAAGGAAAGGAAAATGGGTATCAAACAAGCACCAGAGAATGTGCCGGTATGGGTTGATGAAACGCGTTGCAAAGCGTGCGATGTATGCGTATCACTTTGTCCAAGCGGTGTTTTAGGTATGAAAAAAGATGAGCACAAGATTCTAGGGAAAATTATCTCTGTGGCTTATCCGGAAAGCTGTATTGGGTGCAGGGAGTGTGAGCTACACTGCCCAGATTTTGCTATCTTTGTAGCAAGTAAAGATGAGTATAAATTTGCCAAAGTTAGCAAAGAAGCACAAGAGCGTGCAGCAAAAATCAAAGAAAACAAATTTATGGTGATATAAGGAGAGAAAATGCGTGAGTTAATTACAGGAGGAAACGAGCTTGTCGCGTTGGCTGCGATAGAATCAGGTTGTCGGTTTTTTGGTGGCTATCCTATCACCCCTTCAAGCGAGATTGCACACGAAATGAGTGTGGAGCTGCCAAAAATCGGGGGGAAATTTATCCAAATGGAAGATGAGATTAGCGGTATTGCTGTTGCTTTAGGTGCATCAATGACAGGCGTTAAAGCAATGACTGCTACTTCTGGTCCGGGTATCTCGCTTAAATCTGAACAAATCGGCTATGGCTTTATGGCGGAGATTCCACTTGTTGTCGTTGATGTTATGCGTGGGGGACCTTCCACCGGACTTCCCACACGCGTTTCACAAGGCGATATTAATCAAGCCAAATCGCCAACTCACGGGGATTTTTGCTCTATCGCACTTTGTGTTGGGAATCTGCAAGAAGCCTATACGCAAACAATTCGTGCTTTTAACCTTGCTGAAAAATATATGACACCCATTTTCTTACTGCTTGATGAAACCATAGGGCATATGCACGGGAAAACTTTAATCCCAGATTTTGAAGAGATTAAACCTACAATCTGCAATAGAGAAGAGTTTAAAGGCGATCCTAAAGATTATCAACCCTACGGCGTGGCACAAGATAAACCTGCTGTGTTAAATCCTTTCTTCAAAGGCTACAAATACTATATCACAGGACTTCACCACGGAGCGAGTGGATTCCCCACAGAAGATGAAAAGCTCTCTCAAAATCTCATTGATAGGCTTTTTAACAAAATAGAATCTCATATTGATGATATTGTTGAGTTTGAGGAATATGAGATGAATGATGCGGAGATTCTTATCATTGCTTATGGCTCCGTCTCGCTATCCGTCAAAGAAGCAATCAAAGATTTACGCAAAGATGGAGTAAAAGTTGGGCTATTCCGCCCCATCACATTATGGCCTAGCCCCGCAAAACAGCTTAAAGCTTTGGGTAAAAAGTTTGAAAAGATTCTAATGATTGAGCTTAATAAGGGGCAGTATAGACAGGAGGTGGAACGCGTTATGCAAAAAGATGTTGTGTTCTTAGGCAAAGCAAATGGACGCACAATCTCACCTGCTGAAATCATTACAAAAATCAAGGAGATATAAGATGGCTTTTAATTACGAAGAATATCTACGAATGGATAAAATGCCTACCCTTTGGTGCTGGGGCTGTGGCGATGGTGTGATTCTAAAAAGTGTTATCCGTGCTATTGACGCACTTGGCTGGAATATGAATGATGTTTGTATTGTCAGTGGGATTGGCTGCTCTGGTCGCTTTAGCTCGTATGTGAATTGCAACACCGTGCATACCACTCACGGGCGGACAATGGCGTATGCTACGGGCATTAAACTTGCTAATCCGGATAAAAAAGTCATTGTCATATCCGGCGATGGGGATTCTATGGCAATCGGTGGGAATCACACAATCCACGCTTGTAGGCGAAATATTGATCTCAATCTTGTGATGATTAATAACTTCATCTATGGACTCACAAACTCTCAAACCTCTCCCACAACGCCAAAAGATTTTTGGACGGTTACAGCGCAATATGGCAATATTGATCCAAACTTTGATCCTTGCGAAGTAGCAAGTGCGGCAGGAGCGAGTTTTGTAGCACGAGAGAGTGTGCTTACACCTAAAAAACTTGAAAAAGTGCTAATGGAAGGCTTCACGCATAAAGGCTTTAGCTTTTTTGATATACATAGTAACTGCCACATTAACCTTGGACGAAAAAATAAAATGGGTGAGGCAACTTCTATGCTAAAATGGATAGAATCTCGTCTTGTGAGTAAAAGTAAATTTGATACACTTTCAGCAGAAGAAAGGGTAGGTAAATTCCCAACCGGTGTGCTTAAACATCAAACAGATAGAATGGAGTATTGCGAAGCCTATGAAGGCGTAATCAAAAAAGCTCAAGCTAAAGGGGGACACTAAAATGCATCAGTTACGATTTACAGGTGTAGGCGGACAAGGGGTGCTTTTAGCGGGAGAGATTCTAGCAGAAGCACAAATCAAAGATAAAGGCTATGGTGTCAAGGCTGCCACTTACACAAGCCAAGTGCGTGGCGGACCAACAAAGGTTGATATTTTGCTAAGCCAAGAGGAGATTCTCTATCCTTACGCACACGAGGGCGAAATTGAGTTTATGCTTTCCACCGCACAAGTAAGCTATGATTCTTTTAAAAGTGGTGTCAAAGAGGGTGGTGTGATTGTCGTTGAGCCAAATCTCGTGCGACCAAGTGATGAGGATAGAAAAAAGTTTAAAATCTATGAGATTCCAATTATTACCATTGCTAAAGAAGAAGTGGGCAATGTCGTTACACAATCTGTTGTAGCCCTTGCCATTACAACAACTTTCACACAATGCGTGGATAGAGATCTTGTGTTTCAAACAATGATAGAAAAAGTCCCTGCCAAAGTCCAAGAAGCCAATAAAAAAGCTTTTGAACTCGGCGAAAAATACGCCAAAGAAGCAATGGTAAAAGCCTAAATATTTATAAGCCTAGCTTAGAATCTAGGCTTTTTCTTTCTTATAATAAAAATCTCATTTATAGATTCTACTCTTGGTAACGATTTTTTACTCTCATTTTATAATTCCAACAACCTAAAATCTCCAAATCTGAATACAATATAAACTTTTTAGCAACACTCACCATTTCTTAATCAATTAGTCAAGCCCTATTATATTATTTTTGCTAGAATTTTGGCTTCTAACATTTTTAGTAAATATAGTAAAATCACTTTACAAATCTTACAACAAAGGATTCTCGTGGCATTTTCATCTTTTGATACATCTTTTGAATCTTGGACACATACAGGGACAATGCTAGAAGAGCCAAAACTTTATCGTGTTTTACTCTTAAATGATGACTGGACAGCTATGAATTTTGTCACACATATCCTTATGGAAGTGTTTGATAAAACCAGCCAAGAAGCTAGAGCTATAACGCTCAAAGTCCATAACGAAGGCAAAGGCGTTTGTGGAATCTACCCCTATGATATTGCCGAGCTTAAAACCCAGCTTGTGAGCCAAAAAGCAAAAGAACAGGGCTATCCTTTGCGAGTAATCACAGAGGAACTCCACTAAAGGAATAAAAATGATAGGACAAAATCTCACGCTTATTTTTAATGAATCTATTGATATTGCTAAAGAAATGCACCATAATATCCTTACAACCGAGCATTTATTCCTTGCCACACTCAACAACACTCAAGGCATATCAATCCTACAAAAATGCGGCGGCAATATCCAAGAAATGCGACAAATGACAAATCTATATCTCAAAAAATATATCCCATACTCACAAGAAGTCAGCAAAAGTCCAAAGCAAACCCCAGCCCTTGATAGAATTATAGAATCTATGGTGAGCCACGCTCAAAGTAGCAACCGCCAAAGCATTGATGTAGGCGACTTACTTGCTTCAATAATGGAAGAAAATCAAAGCTTTAGCACACAGATTCTCAAATCTCAAGGTATTGATAGACTAAGCGTGCTAGAAGTCATCACGCAACAAGAACAAGATTCACAAACAAACGAGCAGGAAAGCCACGAACAAAGCTATTTAAAGCAATATACAAAGAATCTTACCCTTCTAGCAAAAGAGGGTAAGATTGACCCCGTTATCGGTAGAGAACAGGAGATTTGGCGTGTGAGTGAGATTCTAGCTAGGCGAAAAAAGAATAATCCCATTTTAGTTGGCGAACCCGGCGTGGGTAAAACCGCCATTGCTGAAGGATTGGCATTAGAGATTTATCACAAAAAGCTTCCAAAAGCCCTGCATAACGCACAGATTTTTGCCCTTGATGTGGGGGCGATGATTTCAGGGAGTAAATATCGTGGCGATTTTGAAAAACGCCTTAAGGGTGTGCTAGAAGAAATGGCACTTATTAAAAATGCTGTGCTTTTTATTGATGAGATTCACACCATTGTGGGAGCAGGGGCTACTTCTGGCTCAAGCCTTGATGCCTCAAATCTGCTTAAACCATCCCTTGCTAATGGCACACTGCGTTGCATTGGTGCAACAACCTTTGCGGAGTTTAAAACACATTTTGACAAAGACAAGGCTTTGTCTCGCAGATTCAGCAAAGTAGAAGTCAAAGAGCCAAGTTTGCAAGACTGCTATGCGATTATTGAAGGATTAGCCCCCATTTATGAAAAATATCATCAAGTAACATATACCAAAAATGCACTCAAAGCCTGTGTAGATTTATCTGCACGATATGTGAGTGATAAATTTTTACCCGATAAAGCCATAGATTTGCTTGATGAAGTTGGGGCAAATACAAAAATCTACCACACCAACAAGCCAAAAATTGAAGTAAAAGATATAGAATCTATTCTCAGCAAAAGTGTGCATATCCCCAAAAGCACCATAAGTAGTGATGAAAGCAAGATGATGAAATCCCTTGCAAATAATCTTAAAAAGAAAATCTTTTCTCAAGATTCAGCCATTATGGAGCTTGCACGCGTGATTAAGGCAAATAAGGCAGGGTTAAGCGAGAGTAATAAACCCATTGGTAGCTTTGTCTTTGCTGGTCCTAGTGGCGTTGGTAAAACAGAGCTTAGCAAGGAACTTGCCAAGCTTTTGGGCATTGCTTTTATTAAATTTGATATGAGTGAATATATGGAGCCACATTCCATTTCAAGGCTCATTGGCGCACCTGCGGGATATGTGGGCTTTGAGCAAGGGGGGCTGCTTGTTGATGCGGTGCGTAAAAGCCCCTATTGTGTGCTATTGCTTGATGAGATAGAAAAAGCCCATAGCGATATTTATAATATTTTGTTGCAGATTCTAGATTCAGCAAGTTTGACTGATAATCTCGGCAATAGGGCGGATTTTAAAAATGTCATTGTGATTATGACAAGTAACGCCGGGAGTAAAGATAGTAACACGCTTGGCTTTAATGCGAGCTTACAGCATAAAAATGACACTGCTATAAAGCTACTGCTTTCCCCGGAGCTAAGAAGTCGCATTGATAGTATTATTTACTTTAATCCTTTGGGATTAAAGGAGTATTTGCTTATTGCTAAAAAATACATTGATGAACTTGCCACTTCTCTTAAATCTCGTCATATTGAACTTAAGATAGATTCTAAAGCATTGCATTTTCTAGCTTCACAGAGTGTGGATACAGCCCTTGGAGCTAGAGAGATAAAAAAAATCATTGATAGTGAGATTAAAAATAAATTGAGTGATGAGATTTTATTTGGCTCACTTAAAAAAGGTGGAGAATGCCTTATCTCACTTGCCACCAAACCACAAGCACACATTGAGCTAATCTACAAAGAGACGCAAAAAAAGCTCAAAATCAAACCAAGCACAAACTTCACTAAAGAAAAAGCAAAATGACACCGCCATTTTATAATCTTTCCACCTTTTCCAGCTTCCCGTGGGAGAGTGAGTTTGCTTGTATTTATCGCCATATCCCAAGCCAAGAATATGGACATTTTAGCGGATATTTTAAAGCAATTAAGGATTTTCATAGAGATTTTACACTTATTGGGCTAGATAGCCAACTCAATGCCCTAAGCAAAAATACCCAAGCCTTTATCAATGGCAAAAAATCATCTAATGCACTCCTTTGGGGGGCTAGGGGCTGTGGTAAAAGCTCGTGTTTGCAGCTTGTTTTAAGCTCATTTTTACACAAAGATTCCCCCTTGCGTGTTATTGAACTCCCTATGGAATGCCTTTATCTTGTGGGATTTGTGCAAGATGTTGTGCGGGAGCTGCCTTATAAATTTATTATTGTATGCGATGATTTAAGCCTTTCACCTAATGAAAATAGCTACAAATCCCTAAAAAGTGTGCTTGAAGGTTCGTTTGAAAATAAGCCAACAAATATACTTTTCTACACCACTTCAAACCAACGCCATCTTATAACCGAATCTTATCCACAAGATACCTTGCATCTCAATGACGCTAAAGATGAGATTCTCTCCCTTAGCGATAGATTTGGGCTTACTCTGGGATTCTACACGCTTGGGCGTTTAGAATTTTTAGAGCTTGTAGCAGAGCTTTTAAATACTCCCTTAGATGAAGAGACAAAACACAAAGCCTTGCAGTTTAGCACACTGAAAGGTTCAAACGCTCCGCGTATCGCGCAAGAATTTTGCACTCTCTACCATAATAAAATAATATAAAAATTTTATCGTTTAGAAAAAATACAATTTTTTTAGCTAAGATTAAAGCACATAAAGCTAAAGGAGATGAAATGAGAGTTTTTATCGCTGTGATTATGCTTTTAACCCTAGCCTATGCCAAAGATGACACCCACACAGGCTCTTCCGCCCCAGCACATACTATGCAACATCATCAAGAAATGCTAGAAGCACAAGCTCCCCTTGCCCTATCTGAAGAAATGTTAAATCTTATGCACGAGCCGATGATGGAAGAGCCATTTTTGGAAGATGATAATTTGGATTTAAACTTCCTTACAAATATGATTCCACATCATCAAGGTGCCATTGATGCTTCAGAGTTTCTCCTAAAACACTCCAAAAACAAGCAGTTGCGCGCCATTGCCACACAGATTATTCAAACGCAAAAAGCCGAAATTGATGAGTTTAATGCCATTATCTCCGAACTCAAAGAGCAAAAAAAGCTTTATAGCCCAAAGGAAGTAACGCTTTACAACCAACAAGCCAAAAAAGATATGGAGACTATGCACCAAGAGATGTCAGGACTTGCCCTGACAGAGCATTTAAACCACGACTTTTTGTTGAGTATGATTCCTCACCACGAGGCTGCTATCAAGGCTTCAAAGGAAATTCTTATCTACACGCAAAATGAGCAGATAAAAGCCATCGCACAAAAGATTATCCAAGTCCAAGAGCAAGAAATTGAAGATTTCAAAGCCCTACTCCAAAAAATCCACTAACACCGCAGAATCTGCCTCCATTCTTATGGGCAGAATGCAGACATTACGCATTATGCGTTTTAGCAAAAATGGTGCATATCTTAGCACAACTCAAGCTACACAAGATTCGGTTTCAAAAGTTTCACACACACAAGATTTGCAAAGTTTGCACCCCACAAAATCCCACGGCAAAAGCCCTAGCCATTCACTCCAAGAAGTGCTTTTACCCAATAAATTTTTAACCCCACAAAATGCCATAGGCGATATGATAAAAGTCTTTGTTTTGACAGATTCACAAGATCGCCCAGTGGCTACCACGCAACAGCCAAAGGCACAATATGGGGATATTGCTTTGCTTAATGTTGTTAGCCACTCGCCCTTTGGTTGCTTTTTAGACTTAGGCGTGGATAAGCATATTTTTATGCCTTGCAAGAATCCGCAAAGTTTTACCCTTCATCAAAAGCTGCTTGTTGCCATCACACTTGATAAACAATCTCGCCTTATTGCCAAACAAGGGATTAAAAAATACCTAAAGCCCGTGCCAAAGCTTCACGCAGATTCTGTAAGCCCACTTCAAGCCTATATTTTTGAAAAAACACCGCTAGGCTTTGGCTGCGTGGTAGAAAATGCTCATTTTGGATTACTCTATGCTAATGAGCTGCCCAAGTCTTTTACCCCGCACTTTTACACGCCCATTGAAGTGTATGCTAAGGGCATTAATCACGCTAAATTTGATCTTACGCTCTATCCCCCACTTCAACAAAATCATAAGCAAATGCTGCTTGATTCTATGCCTTTGGCGTTAAATTTTTCTGCCTCGCCAGAGAACATTTTTACATCTTTTCATATAAGTAAAAAGCTTTTTAAACGCCTTATTAATGAGCTTGTAAGAGAAGGAAAAATATATTTTGAAAAAAAAGAACAAAGCTTTAAGCTCATACAAAAGGAGAAAACATTATGACAGCACTTATTACAGGGGCATCTTCGGGCTTTGGGGAGGCAATTGCTAGAACTTTTACGCAAAACAACCACAAAGTTATCATTCTTGCACGCAGAAAAGAGCGATTAGATTCTTTGCAAAAAGAATTAGGTGGCTTGGCTCAAAGCATAGTGTGCGATGTCTGCGATACGCAATCTATCGCAAAAGCCTTATCACATCTCCCTAAAGATTTTCAAAACATAGATGTGCTTATCAATAATGCCGGTTTAGCCCTTGGACTAAGCAGTTCGGATAAGGCAAGTATTGCTGATTGGGAGCGTATGGTAGAAGTGAATGTCATAGCTCTTATGAGGCTTACACATTTGCTTTTGCCACAAATGGTAGCACAAGGACACGGGCATATTATCAATATCGGGTCAATTGCAGGGAGCTACCCTTATCCGGGTGGCAATGTCTATGGAGCAACAAAAGCATTTGTGAAGCAATTTAGTTTGAATCTCCGTGCAGATTTGTATGATAAAAATATCCGTGTGAGTGATATTGAACCCGGACTTTGTGGCGGGAGTGAGTTTTCTTATGTGCGGTTTAAGGGCGATGAGAAAAAAGCTCAAAGTGTATATGAAGGCACAACGCCACTTATGCCTGAAGATATCGCACAAAGCGTGTTTTGGGTAGCTTCCCTACCACAACATATAAACATTAATCGCTTAGAGCTAATGCCCACCACACAAGCTCCTGCCGCCCTTAATGTGTATAAAAATGCTAAAGTTTAATAAGTTTAATCCGCTTAGCTACAATGCGATTTTAATTTAAACAAGGAGAATCCTATGCAATGGCATACAAAAAGTTGGCGTGATAAGCCAATCAAACAGCACCCAACCTACAAAGACACAAAACTTTTAGAATCTGTGGAATCGCAGCTCAAATCCTATCCACCGCTAGTATTTGCCGGGGAAGCTAGGGCATTGCAAGAGCGATTAGCTCAAGCTTGCAAAGGGGAGGCATTTTTATTACAAGGGGGGGATTGTGCGGAGAGTTTTTCGCAGTTTAATGCAATAAATATCCGCGATTTATTTAAAGTCATTATCCAAATGGGGGCGATTCTAACCTTTGGTGCGTCCTGCCCTATTATCAAAGTAGGACGCATAGCCGGGCAGTTTGCTAAACCCCGCTCAAGTGATTATGAGATTCAAGGTGAGATGAGTCTGCCAAGCTACCGCGGCGATATGATTAATGGTATGGAGTTTGATTCTAAAGCAAGAGAACACGACCCAAATCGCTTGATTCAAGCCTATAATCAAAGTGCGGCGACACTCAATCTTTTGCGTGCGTTTGCACAAGGGGGCTTTGCGGATTTAAATCAAGTGCATAAATGGAATTTGAGCTTTGTAAAAAACAATACCTTTGGGCAGAAGTATGAAGAACTTGCCTGTGCTATTACTCAAGCCCTTGATTTTATGAAAGCCTGTGGGATTAACTCCAAAGACTTGCCAACCTTGCGTGAGACGGAGTTTTACACCTCACACGAAGCCCTTGTGCTAAATTATGAAGAACAACTTTGCCGAGAAGATTCTCTAAGTGGAGAATGGTATGACTGCTCGGCACATATGCTATGGATAGGCGAACGCACAAGGGGGCTTGATGAGGCGCATATTGAATTTTTGCGAGGTGTTAAGAATCCTGTGGGTGTGAAGATTGGACCAAGTGCGACTAAGGAAGACATTATGGGAATCTGCGATAAGCTCAATCCGCAAAATCAAAGCGGTAGGCTTAATCTCATCGTGCGTATGGGGGCGGAGAGTATTAAGAAAAACTTCCCTGCATTATTAGAATCTATCAATAAAGAAGGGCGTGAGATTCTATGGAGTTGCGATCCAATGCACGGCAACACAATCAAGGCAAACAATGGCTACAAAACGCGTGTGTTTGATAGTGTGCTAAGTGAAGTGAAGAACTTTTTTGAGATTCACAAAGCCTGTGGAAGCTATGCAGGTGGGGTGCATTTGGAGATGACAGGAGCTGATGTTACAGAATGCGTGGGAGGATCACAGGCTATCACTGAAGATGGACTAGCGTTCAACTATAACACACAATGCGACCCACGCCTTAATGCTACACAAGCCATTGAAATGGCATTTCTCATAGCAGATATGATTAAAAACCGCTAGTGCTTTTTAGAATCTAGCCTAACAGATTCTAAAAAATAGCACAATATTCAGCGATACCCACAAAATGCTTCAAAACAACAAGCAACATTTTAGCTTCTATAAAAGATTAATTTTTGCTTTGTCAATGGAGTTAAAGATTCTAAAAAAGATAAGAATCTAAAAGAGATTTGCAACAAGCAAAAGGCTATCTTGCTTGTTGTGTGATGTTAAAATTTCTTTTTCTTCACATC
>NZ_DS990391.1:180393-303094 GCF_000155475.1 Helicobacter cinaedi CCUG 18818 = ATCC BAA-847
AACAGCCTTAGAAATATCTTCAGCGTGTCGAGTAACCTCAACATTCTTATGCGTTACACCCTCAAGGCTAATCACCGCTTCATTAATCTGTGTAATACCAAGCGTTTGCTCATTAATAGAATCTGCCATTTCATTAATGCTTTGCACCAAGAGGTTTGTATTTGCCTCAATCTCGCCTAAGGATTTTTGTGTCCTTTCAGCGAGTTTCCTTACTTCATCGGCAACGACTGCAAAGCCTCTGCCGTGTTCTCCAGCACGAGCCGCTTCAATCGCAGCATTAAGTGCGAGGAGATTAATTTGATCGGCAATATCACGGATAATACCAATGACATTTTTAATATCATCACCTTGCGAAACCACTTCAGCTGTTCGCTCACGCATACTTTGCATTGATGAAGTAATCTCTTCAATTGCACTTGCTGTTTGCTCCAAGCTACTAGCCTGTGAAGTAGAACCTTGTGCAAGGTGTGAAACCGCCTCTTCTAGCTCACTTGCCCTTTGTGCAAGTGTTTGAGCAAAACCACTTGAAACGCGTAGCATTTGTGCGATCTCTTGCCCCAACACATTTGCTGTAATCTCAACATTACCCTTGGCATCTGGAATAGAATTTGTAAAATCAAGTGTCTTATACTGCTCAAAAATGTCGTGGATAAGATTCATATCTGTCCCCACTCGTCTTTGTAAAACATCAAGAAGTTTATTAAGAATCTCTTGGAGTTTAATCAACTGCGGATTATTTGGTTTAACATTCAGCCTTACACTCAAATCACCCATCTCAACCTTATGCACAGATTCTATGGCTTGTTCAATAGCAATGTTATCAATACGCGTATGCTCCTTAATATCCTCAACGGCGTCATTAATGCGTTTTGCCATTTGCCCTAGCTCATCAGTCTTATTCATATCAATACATTCAACATCATTGGCTTCGTGTTTTAAGAATCTAAAGAAACCTTTCAAGCCTTCATAGATTTTTTTAATATCTCTTTGGATATAGAACTTCACATAGCCAATAACCACAAGATTTACAAGCACCATAACAACAAGTAAGACGATAATAACGCTTTTCTCAACAAAACGCAATTCTGCAAGCAACTCATCATAAGGAGCAAAGTTAAACATCGTCCAATACACACCATTCCAAATTTCAAAATTATAGATGGCAGCTACTCCCTTGTATCCAGCTCTTGAAGTCGTCTCAACAATATCACTTCCAAGCTTATGCGTTGCTTGCAATTCAACAGCCTTTTTCACACCCTCTGTATTATTAATATCTAACAGCTTTGTACCAATCTTATCTTCCTCATAATACATTGTCAAAAGCCCATCATTTCCAAGAAGCAGTCGCACAGAGTGTTCAAACGGATTAGTATTCTTTGCTAGGATCTCATCGCTTAGCTCACTCATATTGATAATAGCCCCTACGACGCCTACGCGTTGCCCTTCGTTATATATAGGAAAAGCCATACTGATTGCTTTAATTTCCTGCTTATCATACACAATTGTCGTGGGGTTAGAGAGCATAATCTCCTCTGTCCCAGTCTTTGTTACAGGCACATTCGCAAAGCCATCTACAAGATTCTTGCCATCTTTTGTCTTTATGTCATTCAGTGAAGCTATCCTTACGCCAGAATCGTGCTCATCAGGGTCATCATCAACAAGCGTAAATCCAGCCCTTGTGCGTTCATCATACGCAGGGTGATCAATCTTAATATATGTTGCCACTATAGCTGGATCATAATCCACTACATACTCAAGTAGCCTACTAAGAGCCACTGAAGACATCGCACTTGCATTGCGTCTTAGATTTGTACCTGCGACTTTTGCCGCCGCCTCAAGTCCAGCTCCTGTAACATTGAATCGTGCCTCTACAGCACGAGCATCATTAAATGCACTTGCATACAAAAATTTCTTTGCTTCTTTCACCATACTATCTTCAATATTACTTGAGACGAGCACCACTGCGCCGACATTACCAACTAATAAAATCAGCGTCAAAAGCCCACTGATTTTATTACCAATACTCAAATTGCGAATGTAAGATAACAAAATGCACTCCTTGAAAATTATGAATTAAATCCGTTTCCGTTTTTGTGAAACATTGAAGCAATATTTTCAACTTTACAATAAACTTCTGCATATTATAATGTTTTTTGGCAAAATCAAGCTAAAGCCCATTACAAAAAAAAAAAAACGCCTTTTTTTACACACAAAACGACTTTTAGTTGTAGGAATGATTATTCCACCCTAAAACAGCCCTTTTTGCTCAATAAATGGAATCTTTAATAGCTCATAAGTCTTAGGTGTGGCGATTCTGCCTTTTGCGGTGCGTTCAAAATACCCATTTGCCAATAAATATGGCTCTATGACATCTTCAATAGTCGCTTCATCTTCGCTCATCGCCGCAGCTATGGTATTTAGCCCAATTGCCCTACCCCTAGATTCAGCTAAAATGGCTAAATAATGCAAATCTAGCTCATCAAAGCCTAGCTCATTAACGCCTAGCTCATTTAACGCATAATGCACACACTCTATATCTATCTCGCTTTGTGAATCTCTCACATCAGCAAAGTCCCTCACTCGCCTTAAAAGCCGCAGAGCAATACGCGGAGTGCCTCTAGAGCGTCTAGCAATCTCATTAGCTCCTTCTTGTGAAAGGCTTTTTGAAAGTTTTTTTGCCGCAGTCTGCACGATAAGAGCGAGTTCCTTTGGCTCATAAAATTGCAGTCTAAAGCTCATACCAAACCTATCACGCAAAGGGTTTGAAAGCATACCCGCACGCGTTGTCGCGCCAATGAGCGTAAAAGGGGCTAAATCAATCTTAAGCGTTTGAGCAGCAGGACCAGAGCCAATGATAATATCAAGCCTAAAATCCTCCATTGCCGGATAGAGAATCTCTTCAATGGCTGGGCTAAGGCGGTGAATCTCATCAATAAATAAAATATCCCCCTCATTGAGATTTGTTAAAATTGCTGCTAAATCGCCGGATTTTTCAATCATCGGTGCGGCACTCACCTTGATATTACAGTCCATTTCATAGGCGATAATGTGGCTTAGTGTCGTTTTGCCAAGCCCGGGCGGACCAAAAAAAAGAATATGATCTAAGCATTCATTGCGTCTTTTACTTGCTTCTATAAACACTTTGAGATTCTTTTTTATCTTTTCCTGCCCGACATATTCTTCCCAAACACTTGGGCGTAAAGACAGCTCTTGGCTAGATTCAAAGCTGAATTTTTCAACTTCCACAATACGATTTATTTCAGTGGTTTCTTTTGACTTTTCTAGCGTGATTTTCTCCATTTTCACCCTTAATAGCTTTCATTTTCACTAGGGAATTGCAGGGATTTCACATCTTTAGCGTATGCTCTTATGGCGTCTTTTAGCATTGCTCTGCCATCACAATATGTCCGCACAAATTTTGGCTTAAAGGCTGAAAAAAAGCCAAAAGCATCACTCCATACTAGAATCTGCCCATCACACGCATTCCCCGCCCCTATGCCAATGGTAGGCACGGATAAAGCTTTGGTGATTTTTTCTGCCACTTGTGATTTTACCCCTTCAATCAGCACGGAGCAAACCCCCGCTTCCTGCATTGCTAAAGCACACTCTAGTAGCTCTTGAGCTTCTTTTTCACTCTTGCCTTTGACTTTGAATCCCCCATCAAAACGAGCAAACTGCGGCTTTAACCCAATATGTGCTACAACGGCAATGCCCTCTTCACATAACGCCCTAACAATAGGCAATTTTTGTATATCCACTTCAAGTTTAATCGCGTTAGCAGCGGTGTTTTTATAAAACTTAAGCGCATTTTTAAGAGCGAGTTTTTGCGTAGCATAGCTCCCAAAGGGCATATCCGCTAGGATAAAGGAATGCTTCACGCCCCTGCAAACCGCCTTTGTATGATAGAGCATTTCTTCCATACTCGCCCCCAATGTCTCATTCTCCCCACCAAAGCTAAACTTCAAACTATCGCCCACCAAAATAACATCAACTTCAGCATCAAAAATCCCTGCCATTAACGCGTCATAAGCCGTAATTGCCGTAATTTTCTCCACACCTTTTTTTGCTTGTAAATCTGTAATACTCATCTTTTTTTCTAGCATTTTTTATCCTTTTTGGTAGATTCTAATCACCCCAATTTAATAGCACCACCGCACATACAACCATAGCAATGCCTATGTAGCCAAGTGTGCCGAGATTCTCTTTAAAAAATATATAGCCTCCAAGGGCTGTGCCAATAATGCCAATAGCCCCCCAAGTCGCATACGCTGTGCTTAAAGACAGAATCTGTATCGCCACAGCCAACGCACTAAAAGCCACCCACACCATCACTACACACGCAATCGCATAGCCTTTATGTGTGAAGCTATTTGACTTTTTCAAAAATAAATTTGCCACAATATCAAGCAGTGCTGCTACAAGCACAAACACCAACGCACCCTCTTTTGTGCTAAAAAGCCAAGTCATTTTTCACCCCATTATCTTTTAAATCTCTAGCCGTTGTAGAATCTTTAGCAGCCACAGAATCTTTAGAATCTTCGTGGGCTTTAGCATTTCTTAGCTCCGCAATATTAATAAGAGCAATGCCACAGAGTGAAAGACAAATACCTAAATACTCCTGCCATTTGAGACTTTCCCCAAAGTAGAAAATCCCTATACATACCACACACAACACACCCAAAACTTCCCATAACGCATACGCCACACTAATAGATAATCTTTTAAGCGAAAGAGCCATAAAGTAATATGACAACACAAGCAGTGCATACATCGCTATAAAGCCAAAGATTCTATTGCCAGATTCATCTCCGGCTTTCATAAAGCTTGTGGCTAGCACTTCGGTCAAAATCGCAAAAGTCAGCAAAATATAGGCTTTTTTGAAACTCATTTTTTTCTCCTTTTATGCTTATTGAGTGTAGCGGTAGTGAGTTTAGAATCTGTATTTCGAGCAAACACTACAAAGGCTAAAATCACACTGACAAGGAGCATTACACCGCTTAGAATCTGCCCCATTGACAAGCCAAAAGCATAATAGCCAAGCTGTGAATCTGCCTCTCTGTAATACTCACATACAAATCGTGCTATGGCATAGAAAAATCCATACGCTACAATCAAACTGCCCGGCTTTTTAGCATATCGCCAAACTATAAGCAAAAGCATAAAGACAACAATGCCCTCCATAAATGCTTCAAAAAGCTGACTAGGGTAACGCAACTCGCCATTTACAAGTATGCCTATGCTTCTGCCAAACTCACTTTCATCTACCAAACGCCCAAATAACTCGTGATTAAAGAAATTTCCCAAGCGTCCAAACACATAGCCTAGCGGAATGGAAATAGCCGATAAATCCATAAATATCCAAAATGAAAGCTTTTTAACATAACAAAACAGCAAAGCAGCAAGTAAAAATCCAAACATCGCTCCGTGATAGCTAAAGCCACTAATACCGACAAAAACGCCATTGTAGTAGGGGTTAAAAATCTCCCAAGGTTGTGTAAGGTATTCCCACCTGTGCGGAGAGTAAATCAGCACATAGCCTAATCTCCCACCTAAAATCACGCCAATCTCTACCCAAATAAAAAATGAATCTAAGCTCTCTTGCGTAATAGGAAAGCGTGTATTGTTATACTTCACAAATGCCTTAGCAATAAGCAAGGCTATAAGCATTGCCCCAACATACATAATGCCATACCAATGCACATTTATGCCAAAAAGCTCAAAGGCTATGGGATCAATATACTCATAGATTCTATTCCAAGTGCTATACTCTTGCATTACACCTCCATAATCTTAATCTTAAACTCATCTACCATATCAATTTCTTCAAAAAACATAAACAATCGCAAGTCATCAACAACAATTTCTATGGGTATCCTATCCACACTCCTTAGTTTAAACAAAAAACCAAGCACATAAGAATTAATCGGGTAAGCTTGAACAAAATAGATTCTTAAAATACTTTCAGCGCTAAGCAGAATCTCTGGCAAAAGATTTTCTAGCTCAATTTTAAAAGTCAAAAACGCATCATAAGTCTTAAGTTTTCCTGTGCTACGCACCATTTGTAAGTCATTGATTGTTTCAAGATGCAACGCCATATCACTCCTTTTTTACAAGGCGTGATTATAGCAGAGTTTATTTTTAAGAGATTAAATAAGGCTAGGAATGAATGTCTCAAACTCTTTGTAATCGTGTGTTGATGGTATTTGTAAAGGATTATTTCCTTACACAAAAACCTTTTATATTTCCACACACAAAGATGAACGCACAAAAGGTGTCTTTGCTCTTTTTATCACAACGCGACTTTTAGCTCCCATAAGATTTAGAATCTTCTTGCCCTTTTTGCCTATTTTTAGTTCATCTCTTTTGTAGCAAGACTTTGGCGTAAATGGATAGCAAGATTCTAGGATAAAATGCGTTGCTCTAACTTTTAGCACACATTCTATATATTTTTTTCTGGCTTTCATATTGTTTTTATATCCATTATAAAGCTGTGTTTTAGATAAGCACAAAATACTATGCTCTATAATATTCCCCACATACTCACATAGCACAAGGGCGATTTTATCCTTGCCTTTTCTTAGAATCTTAATACTATTTACTTTTAAATCTGCTTTAGAATCCGCTACTAAATCTCGCTTCAACCCCCGCTCAACGCCTTGTGGCTGATGATATAGCTTAGATTCTCTCATAATAATATGAGATTCTACCCACGCGATAATTGTATCAATGCTATTAAAATCCGCTTCAAATCTCGCTCTATACACATTAGTCATATGAGGCACTATGTCCTAAACTTCGCCATCGCTCCATCTAGCTCCTCTGCTTTTTGCGACATATCATTGACAACCTTTTGGATATTATGCCCCACACTTTGCGTAGATTCAGAAGATTTAGCAATATCTTGCATCATACTTACCAACTGTTTTGTGCTTTGAGAGATTGAGCTGCTTATCTCTGTCAAACGAATGGAATTTTGCTTTGTAAGCCTTAGCTTTTCGTGCGTATGATGTGCCTCATCAATAAGCGGTGAAGTCTTTTCGGTAATATGTATCATATCTGCCGCACTCTCTTTAATGGTTTGCCCCATATCATCAATGCTTTGGGTTACAAGATTCACATTTGCTACTATTTCATCTAAAGACTTTTGTGTCCTTTCAGCGAGTTTCCTTACTTCATCAGCTACCACCGCAAAGCCTCGTCCGTGCTCCCCTGCACGAGCTGCTTCAATCGCGGCATTGAGAGCTAAAAGATTAGTTTGATCGGCTATGTCATTAATGATTGATAGCACAGATTTAATCTGCTCTGCGTGATTTGTAAGCTCCTCTACACTCTCTAAAATATTTTGCTGACTTTGGGCAGAAGTGGTGATAAGCTCAATAGAATCGCTAAGATTCTTAACAAACTCTTCTAAAATACTCTCCGTTTGATTAATATCATCAGTCGTAGCAGTAGCTGAATCTTTAGCCACTTCAAGATTCTCACTCACATTTTGTGCAAGTGAATTAACCCTATCTACAAGCTCAAATTGCTCATCAGAATTGCGTGAAAGCACATTTGACATATCTAGTAATCCCTTGCAAGTATGCGTATTTTCTAGGCTCACGCGTTTGCTTAGAGAAATAGTCTCTTGTATAGTTTGGATAAATTTATTGACATAGTTTGAGGTAAGTCCCACTTCATCTTTGCTTTTAATGGCTAGTCGCTTTGTCAAATCCCCACTACCGCCATCTGTCAAGTCTTTTGCCATATCTCGCAAACGATTAAGCGGTTTAACCAGCTCTTTTTCAAAAAAGACATAAAGCCCAAAGAGTGCTAAAACCCCTGCCACAAGCATTGTGAGTAAAAGATAATTTTCACTCTCATCAATTTGGTCATAAAAGCTTTGCGTTGAGATTTTAAGCTCAAGCACACCTAGCACATCACCTTCTTTAACCTTGCCATCTTGATGACATGCCATACAACCTTCATCTGCAATCAATGGCTTTTGAAACAAAACGCTATGCTGATTGTTTTCATTGAGTTCATCAAGTTTGGGAAGTTTATTTGTAAAAACTTCTTGAATCTTAGGATCATCACTCACAGAATCAGGTAGATTAAATAAATCAATCACGCTTTGGGATTTATAGATTGTTACAGATTCTACACCCGGTATCTTACCCGCATCAGCTAATCCCGTATCAATCATCTCTCTAATCCCCATATTCATACTCATACGCACGGTTTGAAAAATAGAATCTCCAAGCATTTGCGCACTTCTTTTCCCCTCTTTCACCGCCATACTCTCATACCCAGATGAGATGATTTGATACAACACACCAAAACCTATGATAATGAAAACAAAAAGAGTGAAAAGCACTTTAGAGCGAAATGATTGTAGCATTACGACCCCCTTTTATTTTGTGAGATTCTAGGTATCTGTCTTAATTTTGCTCGGCATATTGTAGCATATTTATTTAAGCTAATTTTTTTAATGCCAACTTCACAAGCTCTGATACACTCTGTGCCTCTATGCCTTGAAGTGCCTTTTGAGCATCTGTGTTTTTAAAGCCAAGTGATTGCAAAGCTAGAAGTGCTTCATTCTTTAAGCTATTTTCTTGAGAAAGTTTTCCATCAGCAAGACTTGTATCACTGATAAGACCAGCAAAGAATCCCGCCACATCAACCATAATCTTCCCCGCTCCCTTTGCCCCAATACCCGGGACTTTTTTCAACGCATCGACATCTTTATTGCTAATGATTTTGGCAAACTCCATTGGCGTATAGGTAGATAAAATGGCAAGGGCGACCTTTGGACCCACACCATTAATCTTAATAAGCCGCTCAAAAGTCTGCTTTTCTATCTCCTCTACAAAACCAAAAAGCAAATGTGAATCTTCGCGGATAATTTGTGTGCAGATAATCTTTACTTCCTTGCCACCCTCTCCCCTAAGCTTTGAAGTAGCATTAAGCGACATTTGCACTCCATAAATCACACCACCTACATCAATATCTATCATCATAGGCTCACTTCTTATAATCACTCCCCGCAATCCAACAATCATACTTTTTTCTCTCCTAATAAGAATCTTTGCCTAAATCTATGAACGAACTTCCCGCACAAGCTTCAAACTCTCTTTGTCAATCCCAATATCCACTTCCTCGCCGTGGCTTAAAAGCATAATGTCCTTTACTTCTGGGAAAAAGCTCTCATAGACAATCTCATTGTCATTTTGCCAAGGGGCATCACTTGTGATTTTAGCATTTTGCGTTTGCAAGTCAAGATTCTCTAAAGCCGAGCTAAAATCCTTGCTTTGAGCTTGTAATGTCAGCAAACGCTCTTTTAAATATTTTGTCCTGCGTAAAAGCACCACATATTGTGCCACACTTTCAGTGATACTGCGTTCATTGGGCTTGTTATTTTTCTTATTTTCCTCCATAATATGCTTGATTTTCTCCACAATGGGCTTTGTCTTACGCACCCTTGCCAAGTCCTTGTTTAGCACTGCTAAAAGCATATTCATTTCTTTGATATTACGCTCAATCTGTGCGTTAAAATGCTGCACCTCTTGCTTTGCTTTGAGTGAAGAGCGGGAATTAATGCTGATATGATTTTCTCCTCCGCTCATTACTTTAATATACAAATGCTCCGAAACGCCAATTCTCGTATGGGAATGCAATGAATTAATCGTAATTTTCCTTGCCTCAATGCTCCCGCCATTGGCTTGTTCAATCACAATCTCTTCACCCTCCACATTGCCAAGCTCCAAGCGATTAATGCGAATCTTCTCTCCAACCGCACTGCCCTTATGTATATCAATACTCATCTCATCTGCTTGAATCACAGCACTTTGGTGTGTTTGCCCATTAATCTCAAGCTTTTTTGCCACCACTTTGGCATTTTCTGCCACAGAGCCATAAATTTTTATATCTTGTGCTTCAAGCACAATACTCGCTCCAATCGCATCTTGATTAGGATCAGCACAGGTTACTTCAACAACAAAGCCCTTTTTGTCCCCACCTAGCAATGAGCCACTTTTACGCAAACTCACTTCGGGGAAATTAAAATCAAGTAAAATCCGTAGCTCCCCCTCACCCACAGACACATAGCCATCTTGTGTTGCATAATATAGCACCTCATCTTCTTTCTCTTCTATGTTAAACTCGCTATCCTTGAATCTTAGCTTTTGTATCTTATCATCGCTTTCACTCTCTTGCTTTTTGACATTGATAAAATCTCCCTTAAGATTCCGCCCACTCATTCCAGCTTGATGTTTTAAGCTTATACCTACGAGTTCGCCACTTTTTGCCGCATAGGAAGCAAATTCAATACTTTCAGTATGCGTTTTATTCCACTCTTCTTGTAAAATGAATCTAAAACTTGCCTCCATTTCCGGGATAAAACTCGCCTTTGCAATCACAAGGCTTTGTGCAGATTCTAGCACACCACTTATTTGCAGCTGTGAGAAAAGCTCTTTAAGATTTATAATCTCTTGTTTCACTCCGCTATCAAACAACCTAATAACGACATTGTGCATAATCTTTTTTCGTGTAATCTCCTCATAAAGTGCCTGAAAAAAACTCTCATCATTTTTTACTTCTAGCCCCGCCTTAAGATCTAAGCTCAACTCATAGCAATGTGAATCTAGCCTAAGATCAACAAAAGGAGCTAAGTCGTTTTTCCTTAATCCACGCAATGTAATATCATACACCTGCCGTATTTCAAAGTCATTTTTATTATATTCCGCATCATTGCTTAGAATCTTATCTCTCTCTTCAGGGCTTAATGAAGTAAAATCTTTCTTTTTTTCGCCACGATGAAGGGTGTTAATCTGCAAAATATCAAAGCTAATCATTTTTTCTTCAAGTGCATACAACTCACTGATTTTTTTAATCTCCGCACTTACATCAGCACAGCCCTTGACTGATACAGGCTCAAATAATTGCATAACAACCCCCGTAGCTTAAAGTTTGTTTATTGTAGCTATAATTTTACACTTTCAATCTTTAAAAAGGCAAAAATTTGATTAAAAAAGCATTTTTGACAAATAGCAGTGGTATTCTGCTTTCACGCGTAGCTGGTTTGGTGCGTGATTTATGCACGGCAAAGATTCTAGGGGCTGGAGTATATAGTGATATATTTTTTGCCGCCTTTAAATTGCCAAATCTTTTTAGACGCGTCTTTGGAGAGGGGGCTTTCACGCAAAGCTTTTTGCCAAATTTCATTCGTAGTCGCAAAAAAGGTATGTTTGCCCTCATCACTTTTCTTATCTTTGCTTTTGTTATTCTACTCTTATCGCTTTTTGTGGTGTTTTGCAGTGGGCTTGCTACAAAGCTTTTAGCGTGGGGCTTTGATGAAGAGACAATAGAGCTTGCAAAGCCCATTGTGGTGATTAACTTTTGGTATTTGGAGCTTGTGTTTATCGTTACTTTTCTCTCATCTCTTTTGCAATACAAAAACTGCTTTTGGGTCAATGCCTATAATACTGCACTTTTAAATATTGCTATGATAGCAGCCCTGCTTTTAGCCCACGATAGGCAGTCTATACAAGTGGTATATATGCTAAGCTATGGCGTGGTGTGCGGTGGAATCTTGCAGATTCTACTGCATTTCTATCCGCTGTATCGTTTGAGATTTTTTAAGCTTTTGTGGGTGGGCGTGATTGAGCTTTGGCAGTGGTGTAAAACAAAAGAGCCAGATTCTAAACTCAAAGCTAAAATCACTCAAATAAAAAGTGAGTTAAAAACCTTTTTTAAGCAGTTTTTCCCCGCTATGTTTGGTAGCTCAACTGCTCAACTTGCCACCTTTACTGATACGCTTTTAGCCTCATTCCTAGCTGCTGGAAGCATTAGCTCACTCTATTATGCAAATAGAATCTTTCAATTCCCCCTAGCCATTTTTGCCATTGCTATATCCACAGCCCTTTTCCCCCTTGTAGCAAAGGCGATTAAAAACAACGAACAAACAAAGGCTTTACAAGCTTTAAAAAAATCATTTTGGTTTTTATGCGTCATTTTATGTGCTTGTGTGGTGGGTGGAGTAATGCTAAGTGAAGAGATTATTAGCCTTTTATATGAATGGGGGAATTTCACAAAAGAAAATACCATAATCGTAGCAGGGGTGTTTAGTGCCTATATGATAGGACTTGTGCCTTTTGGATTAAGTAGAATCTTTTCCCTTTGGCTTTACTCTCATCAAATGCAGGGCAAAGCAGCTAAAATCTCGGCTATCTCCTTACTATGTGGCATCGGCTTTTCACTCATTCTTATGCACCCATTTGGAGCTATGGGCTTGGCATTTTCAGGCAGTTTAAGCGGATTTGTGCTTTTTGTGCTCACCATTAGAATCTTTGGCTTCAAGCAATTCTTAGCTATAATAGCTCACACAAAAGCGTGGCTACTGCTTGTGATAATTTTAAGCGTTGAAGTGCTGATTCTATGGTTTCTTAAGCCCTATATCAGCGACCTCGTCAATGCCATTCATCTTTTTGTAAGGAATAATGTATGATTACCCTTTTTGATAGTATCAAGAAGCAAAAGCTCAAGTTTGAGCCTATATCGCCAAAACAAGTGCGAATCTATGTCTGCGGACCAACGGTGTATGATGACGCACATTTAGGACACGCGCGAAGTTCTATTGCGTTTGATTTATGGCGGAGATTATTTTTATTCCTTGATTTTAAAGTCATATTTGCTAAAAACTTCACTGATATTGATGATAAAATCATTAAAAAATCCTTGCAAAATGGCATAAGTGTGGAAGAAGTAAGTGAGCGATATATTGAGCTGTATTTAAACGATATGCACGCTTTAGGTATCTTGCGTCCCGATCTTGAGCCAAAAGCTACAAGTAATCTACCTCAAATGCACGAAATGATAGAGCAACTTTTGCAAAAAGGCTATGCCTACAAGGGAGAAAATAACGATGTGTATCTAAGCATTGCTAAAGATAAAGCCTACGGCTCACTCTCTCAACGCACCACACACGAGCAGAATCAAAGTCGTATCACAAATGCCAACGACAAACAAGAAGAAAGTGATTTTGCGTTGTGGAAAGGCTACAAGGGGGAAGATGACATTGCTTATGATAGCCCATTTGGCAAAGGGCGTCCGGGTTGGCATATTGAATGCTCAGCAATGATTGAAAAGCACCTTGCCTATGATATGCGTGAAAAACAAGAATATGAGAAGCAGGAATTTGCCATTGATATACACGCAGGTGGGGCGGATTTGCTTTTCCCCCATCACGAAAATGAAGCCTCCCAAACCCGCTGTGCCACAGGGCGAGAACTCGCAAAATATTGGCTACACAATGGCTTTGTGAATATCAATGGCGAAAAAATGAGCAAAAGCCTTGGCAATAGCTTTTTTATCAAAGACGCACTGAAAGTCTATGATGGCGAGATTCTAAGAAATTACCTGCTTGGGGTGCATTACCGCTTGGCGTTAAATTTTAATGAAGAGGACTTATTGCAAAGCAAAAAGAGGCTTGATAAAATCTATCGGCTCAAAAAAAGAATTATGGCAGAACGCATTGCAGATTCTATCCCACAAACAAAAGCCCTAGATTCAACTGAATTAGCCGATCAGCTAGAATCTTTAAACACTCTTAAAACGCATACCAAAAACGCACAAGATTCTTTTATAAAGCCCTTGCTTGAAGCCTTGAGTGATGACTATAATATCTCAAAAGCCCTTAGTATTATTGAAGAAATGCTTTCCATAAGCAATGACTATCTTGATAAAAATCCAAAAGATAAAGCCTATAAACTTGCCATTAGTGGCAACCTTGCGTGTATAGAATATCTGCTTGGGCTCGGGGACAAAGACCCTACTTTATACTTTCAGCTTGGGCTAACAGAGCAAGAAAGGCAAGATATTGAATCTAAGCTACAAGCACGCACAGAAGCTAAAAAACAGAAAAATTATGTCCTTGCTGATAGCATACGCGATGAGCTAAAATCTCAAGGTATCGAGATTATGGATACTCCACAAGGTAGCACTTGGGAGAAAATCTAGCTACATCTCCACAAATGCCAAAGAAGCAGAATCTAAAATATAATGAGCTTGTGAAATGTCTTTGGCAATGCGAGATTTTAACTCGCCTAAATCACTAAAAGTGCGGTTATCGCGGATTTTTTCAATAAAACATACATTTACAGAATCTACACTTATCCTATCTTCTGCCACAAAGTCCTTATCAATGATATGCGTCTCTATGCTAAATGCCCCATCTGTGCTAAGACGATGTCCCACAAAACACACGCTTTTATAGATTCTATTTTGCAACTTTGTGAAACTCGCATATACGCCATTTTGGGGCAAAACATACCTACTAGTTTCTATATTTATAGTCGCATACAGCTGTGTTGAGCCAAGATTCTGCCCTTTTACAACCCTGCCTTGTATATGATAATACCGCCCAAGTAACGCTTTTGCATTTTTCATATCGCCTTGCTTAATGGCTTGTTTTATCACGCTTGAATGCACCACTTGATCTTTGATACAAAATTCCGGCACGATTATCACTTCTCCACCAAACAAATCCGCCAAGTCCTCCGCATTCCACGCCCTATTTTTCCCAAAGCAAAAGTCATAACCCACCACGAGCTTTTCTAACGCCCTAAACTTTTCTTTTAATTTTTTTACAAAATATGCCCCATTCCATTCTTTAATATCGCTAAATTCCACAAAAATCATCTCTTTATCGCAATATAGCTCTTTATCTAGCGTGAGTAGCTCCCCGCCACTTTCAATGCAAAGCACCGCTCCGCTCTCCCCTAAATGCTTAAAAAGCTCCTTGTGAGCCAAGTGCATACCATCAAACTTCCCCAACACAAGATGAGTAATACGCCTATCTTCTGGCATAGACAAAAAACTCTTCATTCCCTTCCTTTCCACTTACTACACTTTTTTCACTCGCTATAACACTAAAATGTCGCTTTTTTAGATTCTCACAAAACTCATTTGCTGCCTTTTGCCCTAAACTTTTATCCTTTAGCACCCCTTTTTTATTGCGTTTTGCATTTAATCCCACTTCAAATTGTGGCTTAAAAAGCCAAATATACTCTTTTACATTCAATCGTTCAAAACTCTCCATTAGCTTATACAGCGAGATAAAGCTCACATCACACACCATTAAATCAAACTCTCTTTCATCGCTAAAATCTCGTATATCACACTCTTCAAACACACTCACCCGCTCATCTTGTAAAATGCTAGTATGGAGCTGATTTTTCCCTACATCTACGCATACCACAGAATCTATGCCAGATTCCAAAAGCACTTGAGTAAAGCCCCCTGTGCTTGCTCCAATGTCAATAGCTTTTTTATGAAAGAGATATGCCCTATCCCACAGCCCCTTTTGCACTAAAGATTCTATAAATCCCCGCAGTTTATACCCCGCACGAGAAAGCAGCAAATCTTTGGAATCCACACCCACTTCATCATCTTTTTCAAGCAAAAATGAGCCTTTTTTCACCACAGCACCATTGACTTTCACACAGCCAGATTCTATAGCTTCTTTTGCCTTTGTGCGGGAGCTACACAAAGATTTCACATATATATCAAGTCGCATTATTGTGTAAGCTTACTTTCACGCTTTGCATAGCCAAAGTCAAAGCTCATACGCCCCACACCCTTTATCTCCGCAAAAAGCTTCAAAGTATCCCTACCACGCTCTCCTATACGCTTAAAACTCACAAGATACACATCATTATAAGCAATATCAGGGGTAAAAGTGCCAAGATTCTTAGAATCTAGCTTTTCTATTTTGCTAGATTCTACGCTATTGTAGGCAGTTTTTAAGCTAAATTTCATATTTTTTTCACTTATCTCATCAAGCTTATCATACACTTCTATCAAAAACATCTCGCCACTTGTATTTTCTAGCCACTCTTTATTAATCTCATTGACATATCGGGCTATCATCAAAACCCGCGTGTGATTATCCTGCAAAATTTGAGATTTTCTCATCGCTTGAATCTCACGCTCTTTTATGGATTTTTCATCTTTTGGCTTATAGTGAGCTGAAGCAATATGCACAAAATCTTTTTTATAAAAATCACTACACGAAGTAAGCATAAACGCCACGCACACGCACACCGCAAAAAACTTCACATCTTTCCTTTATTCTTGTTGTTTAAATATTGTATCACAAACTTTGCTACAATGCCTAAACCCAAAAGCAAAAGGATTTGTATGCAAACGCCCACCCTAGCCCCAAAGCACCTACTCCGCACAAGCGACCTTAGCCTATCACAAATTGAATCTATCTTAAATAAAGCCCAAGTGTATAAAGATATGCAACACAGGGAGATTCTCAAAAACAAAACCATTATTACCATTTTTTTTGAAAACTCCACACGCACACTTTCTAGCTTTGAGATTGCCGCTAAACGCTTGGGGGCTGATGTTATCCGCCTTGATGTAAGCAAAAGCTCCACGGCTAAGGGGGAGAGTATGTCAGATACCGCAGCAAACTTAAATGCAATGAAGCCAAATGCCATTATTATCCGCCATAAAAACGCTGGAGCAGGATACTATCTCAAATCCCAAGTGAGCTGCCCTATCATCAATGGTGGCGATGGCGCACACGCTCACCCTACTCAAGCTCTGCTTGATTTGCTGACTTTAAAAGAGCATTTTGACAATGATTTGCATAATCTTAAGGGCAAAAAAATCGCCATTATCGGTGATATAAAAAACTCGCGTGTGGCAAATAGCAATATTGAATTGCTTTCACGCTTTGGTATGGAAGTGATTTTAGTAGCCCCACCGCATTTTCTCCCACCTACCACCTTACGCACCACACATAATCTCCGTGAGATAGCCAAAGAGGTTAATGTCTTTATGAGCTTACGCACACAAACAGAACGCCACGATAAGCAAATCTATGGCTCACTCAAAGACTACGCCTCACAATATTGCTTGACTTTGGAGATTCTAGGTGATACAAATGCCATAGTTTTGCACCCCGGACCTGTGCATAGGAATATTGATATTGATGATGAATTGCTGAAAGATTCTCGTTGCAAGGTGCTAGAGCAGGTAACAAATGGGGTATGTGTAAGAATGGCGGTGCTAGAATTTTGCTGTGCTTGAGAGCATTAGAAAAAACTGATATAAATCAAGTAGAGAGTAGGATAAGACTAACGCGACCCCTTGAACAAGTCGCGTTATGGCTAAATCTTAGCTACACTTGACTACTATTACGCATAGTAGTATAATGGTAGCCAAGATTTTCTGGTAAATCTTATCCATTGCAACCTCCTTTGTAAAAGTAGGTTACGCTAAGAGAGGTTGCGACTCTCTTAGGCAACCTCTAAGCCACATTATATCACATTCCTAGATTTTACTTTAAGCATTTTATCAGTCTTAATTTTTGTGTTATTTTCGGCTACATCTTATCTCCGCACTTATGATTAAAAGAGAATTAATTAATTTTTGATTAAGTTTTTATTTTTTACAATGTCGCCCTTGTATTGTAAAAAATACATTTACTTTGTGTTAAATCTAGCACAACACCCACAAACAAAATAAGGAAAAAAAATGAAAAAGATTCTATACTCAAGCGTGGTTTTAGGGCTTGTAGCGACAAGTGCAAGTGCCTTTGACTACAAGGTAAGCGGCTCGGCGGAAAGCTTCACAAAATGGGGTTTTAACAATCAAAAGCTTAACCAACAAAGTGGTGCAGCTCCTACTGAAAGCTTTACGACAATCTTTTCACAGCTTAATCTCAATCTTGACTTAGGTGCAGGATTCAAGGCTGGATTTGGCGGGGCTATCGGTGGCTTGGCTTTTGACTCCACAGATGGAAAAGATCCAAATCAGCCTTTTAGTGCGGTGCGTAACGCGTATTATGGCGTTTCTTGGGATAGAAATAATAACAATGGCAAGATTCAAAACTACATGTTTCAAAATGCCTTTGTAGAATATGATAATAACACATTCTATGTCAAAGCTGGTCGTTATGAATCTGGTAAGGTTGGCGAGTGGTTTAGCGGTTACAATCAAGGTGCAGAAGCTGCCCTTAATATCAGTGCATTAAAAGTATGGGGCTTTCTCTCAAACCGCCGTGCATTTGCGTATGATCAATGGTTTAATGATTTCTACCGCGTTCACGGAAAATATAATGACAGCATTGCTACGCGAAACACCTATGCAGCCGGGCTTGATTTGAACTTTGGCGGACTGACTATCGGTGCGTTCTCTTACTTTACACCGGGCATTTATACTGCACCGGGTGCAAATGTAACCTTTCAGTCAAATCCAAGCTTTGAAGGACAAGGATTCAACGCTACGACAAAAATCCGCTTCCTTGCACCGATTGCTGATGATAGGATAGCTTTCACTCAAGGCTCGCCAAATAGAGATTGGGGCGAAATCGGCAAATACTCCTACACACTTTATATTGATCAACGCTTTGATGTAGATAAGCTCTTCTTTGGTGTGGGCTATTATCAAAACTTTGGCAATGCTAATGAGCTTATCGGGCGTTGGGGGAATCCTATCGGTATAGATATTTGGACAGCTGGAGCGTATGATATAGGCAATGCGTTAAATGATATTATAGGTAGAAATGCCATAACAGGCTTTGGATACCTTGGGGCGAACTATGGTAGCTTTGATTGGAAGTTTATCGGGCGTGGGACAAACAGCCCAAGAAGTGCGGAGCAAAGCGTAGCCTTGCTTCTTAACTATCGAATTAGAGAAGACATTGCCATTGGTGGTAAGCTAGAGTGGTTTAGCGATACCACAAAAGCGGGATACAAATCAATCGTATGGGGTGATGCGAAACAGAGCGAAGATGGTGGAGGCAAATCAGATACAAAAAAACGCACAGATGATAGAAGCCACGCATTCTTCTATATCCGCCATACTTTTTAAAATATTTTTGCAGTTAGTCTAAGGGCTAACTGCCCCTTGATGTCTTAATTTCTCCACAACTTCTTAAAAACTCACAAACTTTATGCTACAATGCACCCCCACAAACACAAAAAAGGACACAAATGAAAGAACATACCACACAAGAAAATAGCGTAGAATCTACACAAATAGAATCTACAAAGCAAGATTCTGCCCTTGAGATAAAGCAAGATTCAAAAAAAGTGAAGCAAAAATCAAAACAAAGACCAAAAAATGTGGAGCAGGATTTAGCCCATAATACAGATACAGAAACAGAGCATTCCCACACTCTGCAAGATAAGCTCAAAATGAGATTCCTAGCGGATAAGGCACGATTTATTACCGCCTTTATCCTTATTGGAATCTTAGCCCTTGTGCTGATTATAGATTCTCCACTGCTTACTTGTGTGGTGCTTGGAGTGTTGTGCCTTGTAGGTGTGCAAGAATCTTTGAGCTTATACAAGCTAGAATCTGCCCCGCATTATTATATTTTTACCTTTTTTATTTGGGTATTAGCCTATATCAATGAACGCGTTGTAGAATCGGCTTTTATCGTGCTTGTGATGTATGCGTCATTTTTAGCCTATTCTAAAAAAATCTCGCCTAAAACAATGCTACCTTTTATCTATCCTATCATTCCATTTTTGAGTATTTATGCCCTATATAAAGACGCTGGGGGAGCTGGAATCTGGGTGATTGTGTGGCTTATTGTCATCGTGGCATTTACTGATACAGGTGCGTATTTTGGCGGTAAAGCCTTTGGCAAAACGCCCTTTTGTGAAACTTCGCCTAAAAAAACCATAGAAGGCGTGATTTGTGGTGTGGTGTGTGGCGTGATATTTGGCTCAATTGTGGGGATTGGCACTTGTGGGAGCTTTTTATACTCTATGATGATTACTTTTGTTGTCTCAATCGCTTCCGTCTTTGGCGATTTGTTTGAAAGCTATCTCAAACGCGAAGCGGGGGTAAAGGATAGTGGCTCACTGCTCCCCGGACACGGCGGTGTGCTTGATAGACTTGATGCGGTGCTTTTTGGTGCGGTGGTAATGCACTTTTTGCTGTATTTTCTGCCCGGTTATAGAGAAATGGCGATAGTGTTGTAAAAAAAGAATCTTATGATACTCCTTGGCAGCACAGGTAGCATAGGCACAAACACACTTGAAGTCGCACAGACTTTTAACTATGAAGTAGAATCGCTCTGTGCTGGGAAAAACATCAATCTTTTAAATAAGCAAATTGACATTTTTAAACCAAAAAATGTTTGCATTGCTGATAAGGCGGATTCTCACAAGCTCATCGCTGGGGATTATAGGCTATTTTTTGGGGAGAGTGGAATCTTAGAGCTTATAGAGCATTCAAAATCCCCCCTTGTTGTGAATGCCTTAGTGGGCTTTGCAGGATTAAAACCAAGTCTAAAAGCGTTAGAATGTGGCAAGAAACTCGCCCTTGCAAACAAAGAAAGTCTTGTCAATGCAGGCTGGCTTTTTAGGAATGCCAATCTCACGCCCATTGATAGCGAACATTTTAGCCTGTGGTATCTCTCTCACACTCGCCCTATTGCAAAGCTTTATATCACTGCAAGTGGTGGGGCATTCCGCGATTATCCGCTTGAATCTATCCCCACAGCTTCCATAGCGGACGCACTCAAACACCCAAATTGGCAAATGGGGCATAAAATCACCATAGATTCCGCCACAATGGCAAATAAACTTTTTGAGATTTTAGAAGCAAGGTGGCTTTTTGACACAAACGATATTGATGCCTTTATAGAATCTAGCTCCACAGCCCACGCCCTTGTAGGCTTTAAAGATGGCAGCCTTACAATGCACTTAAGCCACCCTGATATGAAGCTCCCCATTGCCTATGCCCTAGATTCTACTCTCGCCCCGCTCACGCCCTTTGTCCCAGAGCTTGACCCACTATCATTGCATTTAGAGTTTAAACCCATTTGTGAGAAAAGGTATCCGCTTTGGGCGTTAAAGAGTGAGATTCTAAGCACACCACAAAAAGGCGTTGTTTTAAATGCAAGTAATGAAGTGGCGGTGAGTGCCTTTCTACAAAACAAAATCAATTTTGGCAAAATAAGTGAGCTAGTATTAAAGCTTATGAATGACTTTGCAGGTTTTGACTTCACAAGCCTAACGGATATAGAATCTATTAGTGCTTTAGATTCTAAAGTGAGAGTAAAATCACAGGAATGGATAAATAAAAATACATAGCAACGCCACAATACAGCAAAATAAAGGAGTATTATGCAAGATTTTATAATAGATTCTAAACTTTTAGCTATGAAAGAGCTTGGCGAATCCTTCCGCCATAGTCTGCATAAAATCCCAGAAAGCTCTGGGGCAGAGTATAAAACAAGTGCGTTTTGTCAAAATGTGCTAAAAAAGGCGGGATTTAAAATCACTACATTTGAAGGTTACACGGGTTTTTTAGCGGATTTGGATATAGATTCTAAACTCCCACGCATTGCTATCCGTGCGGATATGGACGCCCTAGAGATGAATGATCTAACCAACAACGAGCATACTTCCACACATAAAGGCTTGGCACATAACTGCGGACACGACTTACATATGGCAATCGCCCTTTTGAGTGCGTGTTTTATCATTCAATATAAAAAAAAGCTCTCCTGCAATGTCCGCTTTATCTTTCAAATGGCAGAGGAAAAAGCCCATATCCCCGGGGCTAATAAAATGGTGGAACTTGGCTGTATGGAGGGGGTTAATGAAGTGTATGCCCTGCATAATGACGCCTCGCTAGAATATGGCAGTGTGAAAATTAATAATGGCATTATGAGTTCTTTTGGCACGATTTGGAATCTTAGCATTCAAGGCAGAGCCGCTCATAGCTCCACACCACACAAGGGCTTAGATGCGATTTATGAAGGGGCTAGAATCCTAATGGATATGGAGCATATCATCGCTAAAAAGACAAGCCCATTTGCTCCAGCGGTGTTTTCTTGTGGCGTGTTTCAAGGTGGCTCTATCCCCAATGGCATTGCAGAATCTGCCTTGCTTAAAGGCACAATTCGTGCTATGGATAAGGAAACTGATGAGATTTTAAAAAATGCGTTTAGGGAGATAGAAAAGCAGAGTGCATTAAGAGGCTTTAAGACGCAGTTTAGCTATGATGGCTATCCAGCGATTTTTAATCACGCTGTGTGTGTGCAACGCCTTGTAGAATCCGCCCAAAAAGTGCTAAAAAACCATAATATGCTTTATCAATCCTGTGAGCCGATGAGTGCGAGTGAGGACTTTAGCTATATGATAGAAGCGTGCAGGGATAAAAAGGGGGCGATGTATTTCCTAGGCAGTGGGAATGCGAAAAAGGGTATTTGTAACTATCTGCATTCAAACCCCTACTATGTGGAGGATAAAGCCATTCTTGTTGGCGCACAAATATGGATAAATCTCATTTTGAGCTTTGGCAAATAGGCTTTGTGTGGGCTTTGGTGCTATGCTAGATTCTAGTAAGTTTAATAGGCTGTGTAGGGAGTAATTGCAGAGATGATATTGCTTGTTATCCTTGGGGGCGTTGCTTTACTCTATGTGATTTTGCCCTTACTTGTGCTTTTGATACTCTATTTTCTTATTTCTAAACTCAATAAGCATTGTTTCAAGGCTGGGCAAAAGTGTTTAGATTCTACTCATTTAGCACAAAGAAGCCAAATACCCCTGCATATTAGAATCTTTGGCACAAAGCTATGGGCTAAAAGCGAAACAATCGCCTATTGTTTGGTATTAGAATGTGCTTTAGCACTTGGGCTTTTTAGCCTAGATTCTATGCTAAGGGTGCAGTGGCATAGTGGCTATGAGCGGTATAAGGAGCTTTGCGACATTGCAAAAGGGCAAATGGATTTCCCCTTGCAAGATTCTCCGCAAAAATACAGCCAAATTTTTAAGCTAAAACATCTCTTTTACTCCACGCAGTTTGAGAGATTAGATAAAGATGAAAAAGAAGCCTTTTACTTAGGACGCTTGAAGTTTAGTCCAAAAACGATAACAGAGAAGGAGTTTTTAAGCTATCTTGACCCAAATAAGCCAACATACCCACCTAGAGGCAATCCAACGCTATATAGCTGGGAATTTACAGGCAGCGAAAGTGAGCTGAAAACAGAATCTAGCGTGTTGCAAAGGCTTTTATTTGGAAGCTTTAGCATTTCTTATACGCTTTATGTCTCATCACATTCGCCAAATATAAGCAGTATGCGGGATATTAAGACAATGCGTTTTGGTGTAAAGTGGGAGTATAGAACTTTACTTCACACTTATTTTGTAGGTATTTTAAGCAATGCCGATAAAGGTGTGCAAACTTGTGGCAAAAAGTGGTGAAAGAGCGTTGTAAATTGAATGACACAAAGCAATCTAGCACAACTAGGGCATTAAAAAGCTAGAATCTAAGGTGGTTTAGGCTTACTTTATCGCAATAAAACAATAAAAGCAAAGATTCTAAGGTGTTTTTTGTTTCATTTTTACCCACACTTCTCTTGCCTTACTCTTTTGTTTATTTTGTTTATAAAATAAAAATAATTCTTATATTTTTTATTTAACTTTAAATTTAGAATATTATACTTCCACTCCATAAATCTAAAAAAAGATTTATATACCACAATACAAAGGAAATATGATGAAAAAGTATCTCTTGTTTTTTGCCGCATTGTCTTCTTTGGCACAATATGCTTTTAGTGATGATTTTAATTCTCAAAATGAAGCCCAAAAAGAAGCTCATAAAAAAGTTAAGCTTGATACTTCCATAGTCAAAGCCACGATGATGAATTCCAAGCTTGATGAGCTAAACCGCAATGTGTATGAGATAGATAAAGAGAGTATCACAGACAAAGGCTATCGCTCAACTGAAGATATTTTCCGCTACACGCCTTTTGTGGGGCTAAGCAATGTTGGGCTAGGAAGTAACCTTGACTTACGCGGACAGGGCAATCGTGCTAACACCTCCGTGCAGGTGCTGATAAATGGAATCTACTCCAATATGCTAGATTCTAGCCACGGCGTTACTCCGCTTAATACCCTATCCCCTTCAAGTATAGAATCTATTGAGATTCTGCCCGGTGGCGGGGCGGTGATGTATGGGAATGGCACACGCGGCGGAGTAGTCAATATCATCACGCAAAGGCGGTATGAAGAGCCATTTTTCACAGCGGGGTTAAGCTATGGCAACACAATAGCTTCAACTGGACATAGCTACAATGCCGATGCGAAGTTTGGCACAAAACTTGGAGATAGGACTTATATTTCACTAGGAGCAGCTTATATCAATCGTGGCGGACCTAGAAGTGGAGATAAAACAAGTGGCGCCCAAGCAAATATGGGACTCATATATGATATTACAGGGGGGGGGGGGAGCATAGTGTGAGCTTTGATGTGGATTATTTTAATGGCATTATCCGCACAAGCCCGAATAATTCCTTTATGGATATTAAAAACCCAAGCAAAGATGATAGAAAAACGCCCGGCAATGGCAGTTTGCATAACACACAGCAACGCCTTGATGTGAGCCTTGGCTACAAGGGCGAGTTAAGCGAAAACTCAAAGCTTGATATAAAAGCTTTCTATCATCTTAATCACATAAACTATGTAGATTCTCTTACAAGGCTAAGTTCATTTAGGGCTATGGGTAATCAAGCGTCTTATGCTTCAGCAGATCAAAGTGGCTCTCTCTTTGATGATCAAAAAGCTGGAATCACCGCAAAATACGATCTCAAACACACAAATGGACTTTTTATCCTAGGAGTAGAATCTATTTGGAATCGCGGCAAACGCACAATGGATCAAATGATTAATGCAATGGGGGGAAGCTACAAACATAGAATCCTTGTGCCATTTGTTGGCACAAAATGGAGCAATGCCCTTTATGCCTTGGAAAAATACGACTTTAGCAAAAGCTTCTCGCTCACAGGCGGGGCGAGATATGAATACGCATATTATGATATAGATGTGAGCTATTTTAATGATATGACAAGAGACAACAACGGCAATGGTATGTCACCATCAACAAATCGTGGCTCACTTACAGACTCACTTCATAACTACGCCCTAGAGCTAACGCCAAGCTATCGCTATTCAGATTCTGGAAATATGTATGCTAAGTATGAGAAAGGCTACTTCTCCCCTAGCCCAAATTCTATGCTTAGACGCAATGGGAGCGGAAGCAAGGCTTCCTACACTGCCACAAACCTTAAGCAAGAGACTTATGATACTTTTGAGCTTGGGTTAAAAGACTTTTTAGGAGATTCTATAATGCTTAGTGCAAGTGCGTTCTACACATTAACGCATAATGAATTTTACACGCAGGGCAACGCCCACTCTATCGGCGGTGTAACTTATGGTAACTATGACAAAACCCAGCGTGCAGGCTTAGAGCTATTCGCTGAACAATATCTCTTTGGTGGGGGCTTAAGTTTGAGTGAAAGCTTCACCTATATAGATGCAAGAATCTTACAAAACAATGGGGCAAGTGCAAATCTCAAAATCCCCTATGTGAGCAACTATAAAGGCACAATCGGTGCAAATTTAGCCCTTGGCAGAATCTTTAGCCTTTGGAGCCAAAATACATTTTTTGGCACAAGCTATGACATTACGCAAGAAAAGATAAAGCCTTATAGCCTTACAGACATCGGGCTAAATGCAAAGTTTGGCGATCTCTCTTTGAGTGCTGGGGTAAGAAATGTCTTTGATACTTTCTATTATAGCTACTATAACCACGATTCTAAAGACCAAATCGCCGGATATGCTTTCCTTATCGGGCAGGGGCGGAGTGCGTTTATTGAGGGACGATATACATTTTAAGGCTTTAGTAGAAACTAGATTCTACTAAAATTCCGCAACGCCGACTGCGGAAGTATCTTGCGATGATTTTTCTGGTTGTCAAAGTGGAGGCGAAGGGAGTAGCTCAAACGCATGCAGTTGCGAAGCAACAAATCCATACTTGCAAAATGACCGAGCCGACACTGCAGACTCCCGCAAAAGCCCGCAAGAGACAACGCAGAATCTAGATTCTGCGAAAGAAAATATTCATCAATAATTAAAACCTTTCTATTTTAGGGCTTTTTAGGTTATTTTTTGACATTTTGGGGGTAAGAATCCCAATAGGTGTGTCAAATTTTGTGTCAAAATCTATAAAATTTTTGATTTTTTGACCTTACACCCTTATTCTACTCCCTGAAAATCCCCTTTCATATCACTACTCCGTATCACAAAATCCATTTCATTTACAAACCTTACACACTTCTTTAAAGAACGCATTTTGCAATGATAAATCACGCCACTTCAAGCCATTGATGTGGGGCTATCTTTAAAGGAGAACAAATGGAAGTCAAACACACAAACCTCTACAAAAGGAATGGTATCATCTATATAGATGCTACTCTAACAGAAATCGGCAGAGTGAGATTCAGCACCAAACTCAAAGATACAAAAGAAAATATGGCAAAAACACTGCTAAGTGCAAAAGATTTAGTTAGTAAATAGTGAATAGCCTTTGTGGGTTAGCTCAATGCTAGGACATAAATCACTGCAAACAACTTTTCAACATTATGTCAAATACATTCCACAAAACAAAAAAAGAGCGTCATTTTTAGATAACTTCACACTAAAAACACATTCTACACAAAAGGATAGCCTATGAGTTTTTGGTATGTTTGTAAGGAATGTGGCTATATCAATGAAGTGGATTGTATAGAGATTAATATACAAATAAAACTCAATAGCCAAAAGGCTGTGTCTTGTATATGTAGTGAATGTGATAATAGGCAAGATATTATCATAGAAGTTTAGCAATGATTGAATTAGAAAAAGAGATTATGGCTTCATTTCTAGCCTATCCACAACAAATTGATGAGTTTTTAGCCCAAATCCCTAAAGAGTGCTTTACACAAAAAGGATAAAGAACGCTTGAGATTCTAATAGAGCTTTTAGAATCTTAAAGCGTGAGTAAAAACGCTTTTGTAGGTAAGCTAAGTAAAAAAGAGCAGGAGCAAGATTATTTCTTAGATATTCTCTCTCATATCCCAAATGCCAATGTGGTGCGACTAACGCAAAGCTTTTATGAAAGCTTTTTAAAGCAAAAGCAAAAAGAAGCAGGACTAAAGCTCCTTGAAGCAAGTGAGAATAATGCTCTGCTTGATATGAACGCACTTATCCCTAATGTGAATTTTTGCTCTCATAAGAATATGCAGGAATGGCAAGATTATTATGATACATTGCCCAAAATGCCAAAGTATAAAACAGGCATTAACTTTTTAGATTCTGTCTTTGATGGGGGGGGATAGAATCTGCCCAGCTTGTTTTAACCAGTGGCGACCCAGAAGCAGGTAAAACAACTTTAGGTTTGCAGACGCTAGAATTTATGGCAAAAACCAATAAAGTATGTTTTTTTAGCTTTGAATTCCCCATATACTCAAAAGAGAAAATCTCATCATCATTGATGATGGCTATGAGATTTATCAAGTGGCTCAAAATATCAAAACGCTTTACAAGCAAGGTGTGAGAGTGTTTTTAATAGATTCCCAAATGCGATTAGTTAGCCCAAATGGTAGGAATATGGAAGAGGAAGAAAGCCTTAAATTTTCAACTCTTACTAGATTATACCATAGCTTAGGGATTTTAGTCTTTCTCATCGTGCAAACGAGTAAAGGCGATAGAGATAATCCTATGGGGAGCAAAAAGGGCGGACACGAATCAAGTATCACAATCCGCATAGAACACGATAAACCTAAAAATGAAAGCGTGAGAGAGTTTAGTGAGGATTCACGAATTGTCATTTAAAAAAACAAGCAAACAGGCAAACACTATAAAGAAAGAGTAAATTTCAATAGTGAGCTAGGTAAGTTTAGTATGTATGAAAGTGAGCAGAATTATAGAGATTTGGAGGTAGTAGAGGTATGAGAAATGCGTTGTCTTTAAGGTGCTTTTTGGGGAGTTTGCGTTTCCGTGCGAGAAGCTACCTAAGCGGTAGTGCCGAAGCACGAAACGCAAATTTGTAAAAGCTGAATCTTAAAAAATAAAACACAAAAAGGAGTAACAAAATGATTCAAAAAAACCAACAACTGAATAACTTCACAATACTTTCTAGCGATATTCTCCGTGATAAAAGTTTAAGTATGGGGGCTAGAATGTTTTATGCCCTAGCCCAAAGCTTCAGTGATGATTGGAACATCAACATTAAGCATTTTGCCAAGCTTTTAAATGTGAGTGAAGCGAGTGTGAGAAAGTTTAGAAATGAGCTTGTCAATGCTAGTCTTTTAGCCTACTCTCAAGTAAGAGATGAAAAAGGCAAACTCACCCAAGAGAGTGTTTATACTTTTAATACACTAGAAGTTGTAGATTTTCAATATGTGAGTGAGAAAGTTGAAAGACTAGATTTGGTAGAACAAGAAGCTACAAATACGGAAAATGTGGAGTCTTATCCGTTTAAACATTTATCCGCATACGGATATTCTAGCGACTTAAGTAATATAATAATTTAATCAAAAACAACTCTAATAAGACACAAAAGCCAACTGCTTTGTTTTTGAAAATCACTCAAAGCTTTAAGTCTTTCAAAGATACTAAAAGCATAACGCACAAACTTCAAAGAAAGCCTAAGTTTAGAATCCTACACAGAGCAAGAGCTACAAGCTTATAAAGACTTTATTGCTTATCGCAAGGAAAAAGGCTTTTTAGCAAAAAGCACGATAAATAGCATAATCAAAGACTTTGAGACGCTTAAAATGCAAAATGCAGATATTGTGCTTTGCGTTGAAACTTGCATTAATCGTGGTTGGAGTGGCTTACTAAAAGCACAAGAAGCATTAATGCGTTATGAAAGCTTTAACAAGCCACGCTCTAAAAATGTGTGGGGCAAAAACTACGCCCATAAACTACAATCCACGCACAATCCCCTTGAAAGATTGGGGCAGTAAGCAAAGGAGGTAAGCAATGGTAAAAGAGCAATTTATTGCAGAAATCAAGAGTGATGAGAGAATAAAACTCACAGATTACGCTGTTAATCAAGTGAATTTTTTTCTCAAACGACTAAGTGATGAGAATCCACAAGATACAGGGTTATTAGAATCTTTTGTGCTAAGTCTCAATCGCAATGCTAAGGCAAGAATTTATGTGGGCGAGTTTTTCTCCATATTGCTTGATTGTGTAAAAAAACAAGCTGAGTTTTTATACACAACTTCAAGGATAAAAAACTTTAAAGGCACAAGGTTTGAGGAAGAGGAATTGTTAAAAGACTGCTTCACAAAGCAACGATTAAAAGAATTAGGGCTTAGCTGGATTCTGCAAGGGGATACAAAATGAAAAACGCAAAAATCCACACTTCAAGCTTTTTTTTAGAAACAGCCTTGTTGCAAAGCATAGATGAGATTGCAGAGATTCTAGGTGTCAGTAGAAGTATAGTTGTTGAAAGGGCAGTGTTTGGAAAAGAGAAAGGATTTGATAATGCGGAGCGTAAAATTAAACCAAAAAAAACAAAAAAAAATTCCTACTAAGAGAGTCAAATATAAGGCGTATAAACAGAAATGCAAGAAAGCAGAAATTAAGCAAGAATGCTTATTTGATTAGTGTAATCAATGAGTATTTGGAGTTTGTGAGTAGAAACAATTTGCTTGTTTATGAATACAGAAAGGATTCTTAATGATTAAAAACATTACTGAGATTAAAGCCAAAAGCGACATTATAAACATTATTGGCAGCTTTTTAATCCTTAAAAAAAGCGGGGTAAAATGGTGTAGTAGAGATGTGTATGATTGGACTTATACAAATAGGGCTTTTCCACGAGGTGGAAGCGGAGATACTAAAAGCTTTGCCCTAAATCTAGGAGCTGGAGAGGTGCTAAAAATAGTCTTTGTCGGTGGAGCTAATATTATCAACACACTTTTTAATGGCAGTGTGAGTTTAAGCTTTATCCCACAAATTGCCCCTGTGATACCTGAACCGCCTGAAGTGGAAGCTCCACAAGAGCCACAAACCCAAGAGTAGAAACTCGCACGAATAGAGGAGATAAAGCAAAATGCGTTAGTGAGTGAGTTTTTGAGATTTAAAGAGTATTTTGAGACTTTATTAAGCGATGAAGTAATAGTAGGAATAGCAGAACAAGGACAAATTGTTTATGGGTGGTTTAGAGAGTGGATTTTAGATCCACTTAATCTCACGCGATTAGATGATATACCTGCAAGTCAAAATTTTGAAAGTGAAGCAGGATTGAATATCACTATGGCTAGGTGGGTATCTAAGATTGAAAATATCAACGAGATTTATACAGATTTGCAAGGCAAGGGAATGAGCTATACATTAGATGAGTTTAAAGTTATGCTCGTTTGTTTTTTTGATTCTGTAAATGGCTATAAAGACAGCTTTGAGAATGAGCGAAACCGCTATGTAGAAATCTATGCAATGCCTGAAATAAGAGCATTGATAGATGAGCTAGAGCGACTTGAAGCGGAAGTGGCTTAGAGTGCATACAAAGGCTTTAAGATTCTGCGATAGGCAAGTGGGTTAAAAAGTAACACTTAAAGCCAAAAGCCCCGCCCTTTTTGCAAGTATGGACTAGTGCTTCGCACGAGTGGTATAAATTTTTGTGTTTAAGGGCAAAACTAGCGGGGTTTTACTAAAATGCGTTTGTTTAGAAATAGTTTTGCTTGCTTAAAGTCTTTTAGGCTTTTTGTAAGTAGGATAAGAAGCAAGAGTAATATAATTACTTCCACCATACAACAACCCCCTTTCTTTATACCAAAAGGCAGTCGCTCCCTTAAATACGCCATATTTTACACTAATAATTTAAAAAAGTCAATAGTATTTTTAATCATTTATTATATTTTTTATACTAAAATACATAAAAAGTTAATTATAAGGGGTAAGAATGAGCTATGATGATTTTTCTTTACAACTTAAGGCGTTGAGCTTAAGTAGAGATGATTTTGCCAAAATGGTGGGTATGAACTATAACTCTGTGGCAAATTGGAAGCAAAAAGGTGTGCCTTTATGGGTGGAGTGCTTTTTGTTTCACTATGAGAAAAGCAAAAAGCTAGATTCCTTGTTAGAGATACTAGAGAAATATAAGTGAGATGAGCCTTATCCTGCTTCTTGTTTCAAAATTTTTAAAATTAACCCTTTTATAATCCTTGCTTTTTGTGTTTAATTCTCTAAGAACATCAAACAAAATCGGCAATATCACACAAACAAGATTTAGAGTTTGCGTATTCAATTTTGTAACGCACAAATAGCGGAAGTATTTTTGAGATAGAAACGGCGTTTTGGAGCGAACAAGCAAGAAGCTTACTAAGCGTAAGTGCCAAAGTTTGTGAGCGAACAATCGCCGTTTCTAGCCAAAAAGACAACGCTAGGTAAAAAAGGAGCAAAAATGGCAAATATACTAGAAGCCTACAACCACAGCATACAACAAGCTCTAGCAAACACAAATAACGCTGCTTCGCTTGTAATGGAGACACATAAAGCTGCAATGCAAAACAATACAAACACGCTTAATGCAATCAATGAAACTTTGCGTGAGAGTGAGAGAAATGCCATTGAAAGAGAGAAAAACGACATAGCTAGCAACAAGCCATAGATAACAGCTTTCAGCAAAATTCATTTACGCGTATGTTAGCCTACAAAGATAGCGGAATGAGTGATAAACAAGTCCAAGAGCAAATGGATAAAGACTTGGTAGCTCATCGTGCAGCAAGTGGCTATAAAAGCAACACAAAATACTATAGCTTGGCAGAAATGGCAGTGGGAGGCTTGGCTATGGGAGCAAAAGCTGGGTGGGATAAGCTTAAATCTCTCACTCAAAACAACAAGCCACAAGAAAACGCAGAATCTAACCCCACGCCCCAAACACAAAGTCCAAAAACGCCAAATACAGAATCTACTCCGCAAACTTATCAAGCCTATAATGACAAAAACGACCCTATGGCAAAGAGAATGGGACAAAGCAGAGATATATCTCAACAAATAAACGATGCTTATACCGCACAAAACCATAAAGATAATTTCTTGCACAATGTGCAAGGCCCATCACTTAATAATTCACAAGTTAAATGGCAACCTTATCAACATCTAAATATCAACACACAAAAGGGCTAAAACTAGAAGCTTTTGAGATTCTCTTGGGCTTGTATCATACAGACTAGAAGGGGCTTTATGTAGCGTGGAAAGGGGGTTACACTTCCCCACATATTTATAGTAGTGTGGCTTAAGTCTAAAAACTTTGCTAATTCATTTTTGTTTTTAAATCCTGCTTGTTTGTAGAGGGACTTAAACTCATCTAAATCTAGCTCAAAGCTTAAAGTGGTGTAAAAGGGCTTATTTTCTTGCATTTGACTTCCATTTTGTAAAAGGATATAATCACACAACCCCTTGCATTATGCAAGAGGAATGGTGATTATTGAAACTCAAGCTTGAAAGTAATGGACACACTCCAAGCTTTGAGCTTCACAACCACTTTTTTAAACTTAAAACCTTTCATTTTAAGCCTTTCAAAGTGATTCCCTACGCCTACCGACTGAATCCCATAAAGGATTCAATTAGCGTTATTATATTTTTATTTATATAAATATTTGCTCAATACACATTTAACCCTTTTAGAATCTTTATGCTTTTATTAAACTATACCACAATGATAACGAATAAAAACGAGTTGATGAGTGCATAGATTGCCACGATTTTGCTTTGCAAAATCTCGCAATGACAAAAGCACTCTTAAGTGAAGTTTTGGCAAAACTTCACGGCAATGAAAACAATATAAAGGCACAAGATGGCGGGATTTTTTGACTATTTCAACGGCTCAAAGTATTATAAAAAACGCAATCAATACCGAATAGAGCTATTTAACAACGCCAAAAAGGTAATTGAAAAATACAAACTGCAAGTGCCTTTATATGATGAGACTTTTGCCCGTCCTTTGACTGATAAGGAAAGGACACTTTTAAAACAAGATAGAGAATCTTTAAGAAACACCATAAAGCTTGTAGATGGCTATGGGAGTAGCTCAAGGGTGGTGTTTTATGATGATGTGGCTTTTGCCCTTTTGCCTGAAAACTATGTGCAGATCACAAAGCTGGGCTTAAAACACTATACGGATATTTTAGCTGAACTCAAAGCTAGGAGTGAAACGCACTATGCCATAGATTTAATAGACCCTGCTGTGATAGCGGGGATTGTTGCGGGGTATTTGCTAGGCATTGCTTTAAGCTGTATTCCTTTTATGCAGGCTATCGGTGTAAGCACTGCCGCAGCGGCATATATAGGGCTAGTAGCGGCGGTGATGAGTATGCTACTTTATATCAAAAAGCTAGGCGATGATGCAGCCTTGCAATCTTTGCAATATGAAGTCATATCTCACAAAGTAGCCAATTCCTATGCAAGTTATTCAAACTACTATATGGGCCATAAAAAGCTACAAGCAGGAAAAGATTCACTGCTTTATGGTGGATATGAGATTTTTGCAAATGGACAAAGCTATCAGGCAGAGACTGCTGGGAGTGAGAGCTTTAAACCCACACAAGCTTATAATCCTACACATAACTTCGCCCCTTTGCACAAAACACAGAATAAAACCTTAGATAACATTGATGAACGCACACAGGGGAGAGCTCATTATAACCTAGCTGGAAATGATGGCTACATGGATAAACTCGCCCTATTCCCACTAGAAAAAATAAAAGAGCTAGATAATGATATGGAATATAAGCTAAACTTCCTAAAACAGCATAATCAAAGGCTTATAGAGGTATACTCTCACTTGGCTCAATTTACAGGAAGCAATGAGGAGTATTATTCAGGGGAGTGGATACAAGCGGTGTATAATGCCAACTATCGCACCTACTGTGACTATGTAGAATCTAAGGACTTTATCAATCAAGTGAGAACATATAATCAAACCCTGCGATTTAAGGGGGAGTTTTACTCACGCAGTGTTGATGAACGCAAATGGATAAAGGTAAGCAAAAAAGGTAGATGTGCCAAATATTGATGTAAATGAGCCGAGTATTGAGCAAACTCCTAGCGACCCTATTGCTGTATATGAGGATTGTATAAGAAACTTTTTTTATGAGGAAAGGCAAGAATTAGGCGATATGGAAGAATGGATAGAGCAAGGCAGAATGGAAGCAAAGTGAAAGAAAAATGCTAGAGAGCCTTAGCTTAGATAAATATTGGGAGTATCTCTTAGCCTTAAAAGCCATAGATGATAACAAGATAGGCGATTGGGTAGGAAAGGCAATAGAAGCGGGGTTTTTAGAATCTGTCGTGCATCAGTATTTTATAGCTCAAGGGGAAATGCTAGAAGTGAGTGATTATACAGAGCAAGAGCAAGATAAATTTATATTAAGACCACGACTTATTTATAAGTATGTTGATTATTGGGGCAGACAACCACATATTTTATGGCCTTATGGGATTTTTTCAAAACAATATTATCCCATTTCACTTATAGGAAAAGAAATAACAGAACACGGAGATACAGATTCTTCAAACACTTATTGGTATCCACGAGAATGGGAGATTGACAATGCAATACAGGGCGTTTATAGAAAATACAACTACCAACCTATAAGCTACAAAGACATCACACAAAAGGTGCTTTATACCTATATGCTACAATTATGCTACAATGCAAAGACTTTTTAGCTAAAGAGTTTATGCAGAGAAGCTTTAAGATTCTATGTGATTAGGTGGGTGGAATTTTAATATTTAAGGGATCGCTTCTTTTTTCTCTCTATAAGCCACATTGCCAAAAAACACGCAAGGGCAAAAATGGCAATACTTACAATGACTTTTAGCATTTTTTATCCTTTTATGAGTTTTTTTTGCGTTGGTAGGCTTTACATCTACACGCATTTGAGCAAAACTTACTCTTTTTACTCCCTGTGAAGCTTTTGCTACACACGATACATTCTTTGGTCTCTTTATCCTGTGTTTTAAGTAGTGAAGCGGGATTTATGGGCTTTTGACAATGCGGACATAAAATGTTTGACATAGTTTGACTCCGATTCTTAAAAAAGATATAATACAATTTAACCACCGCCATTAAAGGCGGTGGTTAAATTGTTAAGAATGCTAAAGGCTTTTTGTCTTTAGGCGAAAAGATATTTTGAGCCTTAGCACCCTCACAACCTTTTTAAATCTAAAATTTAACATCTTAGACTCCTAAAAAGTTGTCCCTACCGCCTACCGATTGAATCTAAGATTCAATCGGCGTGATTATAACATAATATCGTTATAAAGTCAATGCTTTTTCACTTTTAACCCTTTAAAATCCCTTTGTTTTTGTGTTTAATACTTGTTTTAAGCCCCTCCTTTTTTGTCATTACTCAAGCCGTAGCGAAGTATCTACATAGATTTTTCACTTCGTTCAAAATGACAAAAAAACACACAATGGAAACACAAGCAGATTCTAAGCTTTTGCAAGTTTGGACTAGTGCTTCGCACGAGTGCGGTGGAGCTTTGAGTATCCCAAAGCTAGAAACACAAAGGGCGGCAGAATTTGCGAGATAAAATCGGTGTTTTACGAGCTTTGTGCGAGAAGCTACCTAAAGCGGTAGTGAGCAAACACAAAGCGAAGTAATCGCCTATTTTAGCCGCAAAGCCAACGCCAACACAACAAAAGGAGACACGCGAAAATGCTAACATTATATGAACTCAACACAATGCTTACTAACGATTCTCTAGCAAATGATAAAGCCCTAAAAGAGTATAAAGAAGCCAAGGCTTACTATCACGGACATCAACTCGCCGCCCAAGAGCTAGAAAAACTAGCAAGGCGAGGGCAAATACCCATTTATGAAAATATCTATAAAATGATATGCGATAAGATTTTGGGCTATAAGATTCAAAGTTTGCAAGAGATAAAAGTCAGCGGCAGACAAGAGCAAGATAAGCCTTTGGCTAATCTTTTAAATGATTTACTGCGTGTGTTTAACTCACAAAAAGACTATGAAAAAGAGATTTTGACTTGCTTATGGGGCAAAGCGTGATAGAACTTTGGGTCAATAAAGACAAACAAGGCGATTTTCACATCTCTTTAAAGGCTTTAAATAATGAAAGCTTTTTAGTGGATACTTATAGTGTGGATAAAAATGCCCTAGATTCTAATCGTTTCCATAAAAAGCAGAATCTCAGCTATTTAGAAGCAAGGCTACTTTTGGGAGAAAATGTAGATATTTTTCAAAATGGCAGCACTACCATAGATAATCGCGTAGATATAATAGAAACTTGGATAAGGGAATATGATGAAGAAGTGGAAGAAAAATTTAGCTGGAATCGCTATTTGTGGCATACCATCGGTGGAATCTACAAATATGAAAAACGCCCCTTTAAGAATAACACACGCCCTTTTATTATAGCGAGGTATAACATAGATGAAAAGCATAATTGGTATGGATTATTTAGAGATATTAAGCCTATACAGGATTATATTAATTTTGCTGAAATTAAAATGGGGAATATGCTAGGCACGATTAAGGCATTATATGAGCTTGATGCCGTAGAAGACATAGATGAATTTGTAGAGGGAGTGAGCCAAGATAATGCCGTAGTGGGTGTAAGAAGCGGGGCATTACAAGAGAATAAAATACAATTTGTGCAACACCACGCAGATATTACCGCCCTCTCTCAAAAGAGTGAGCAAAAGAAAAATATGGCTAAAATCCTAAGTGGCTTAAACGATGAAGCCTTAGCTATGGCGACAAATAGACAAAGTGGCATAGCTATCGCTCAAAGGCGAGAAACGGGACTTTTGGGACTGCAATATTATGTCAATTCTGCGGATAATGCCGATAGGCTTTTATATGAAAAGGTGCTAAGTTTCATTCAGCACTACTTCACTAAACCGCAGATGTTTAAGATGACGGATAAAAAGAAAGTAGATAGGTATTTTAGCATTAATACTGATGAGAGTAATAAAATAGAGATAGGGCATTTTGATTTAGACTTTAAATCTCAGCCCAAACAGCAAGGGAGAGAGGAGCGATTTGCTCATTGGAGTGAAATTTTCAAAACTATCTCAAGCATACGACCAGACATTGTTACTTCACTTTTGCCTTTAATGCTAAAAGATACAGATTCTCAAATCATAGAGGATATGGAGGAAGTCCTAGCAAATGCCGATAAAGCACAAGAAGAAGCAAACAAAGTAAATCAGCCCATAAGTCAAAAAATGCAAGAGCCAGAAATGGCAAAACTTCAAGCACAAATAGAAAAACTCCAAAAAGAAAGCCAAAAGCTAGAATCTCAAAGCGAAGTGATGGGGCAAATGCAAGAACAAATGAAGCAAGAAGCAAATAATCCACAAAATTCCACTACACAAAGTGATGCTCAAAAAATGGCAAAGAAAACTATGCAAATTAGTGTGAAGGATATGCGTTAGCCACTTTGAAAGGCGGGGGAAATCCCCCTTACGCTTAAGGCTTGTATTTAAACTTAATTTTAAACCTAAAAAGCCTAAAATTAATGTATAATACAAGTAAGCGTTTGCTATGTCGCTTCATAGGAACGCCTTTTAAGTGGTATTGCCCCAAATAAATTGGGGCAAATTATTATACCATTTTCTACATATACTTACATTTTGTGTTTGTTATATTTTATCGCATTCTTGGCAGACTAATATCCTTTCTCTTACCATTGACAAAGCAGATTCTAAATAAAGTTTAAATCCATTTTTAACCCTTTAAATTTCTCTCTTAAAAACATACTATAACACAAAGCAAAAGAATCCAAAAAGGACTGAAATAAAATGGCAATTTTTAACTTTGACAAACTAGAGCAAAGTAACCAAAATCAACGCAAAAACTTAGGAGAGAGTGAGTTTAAATCTCAAAGCATTGATTTTTTGCGTAAGAATCCTACAAATATACAATGGGAGCAGATAGATTCGCTTAATCTCCCAAAAGAGCAACAATACGACTATATTAAACAAAATCTAAAAGTAGAGTTTGATTTAGACAATGCCACAAATAAAGGCTTATACGGACATAGAGCAGAATGGGATTTAAACAAAAAGGAAAGTGAGTTTAAGGATAAATACACAAACAAGGGCTTTTTAAACGATGTAAGCAAAAATATTCAAGGTGTAATAAGCACCTTTGGCTATGAGAGTGATGAGATAAAAGAGCTGATTAAAGACACAAAGGAATTAGCACTCTATGCAAAAAGGACAGGAAAAGATGTAGAGAATATCCCGCATTTTAAAGAGATACAAGAATATCTTAACTTAGGGCAAAGCGCACAAAAAAACTTTTTTGAAGCCGCTGATGATTTGGTGAGTGATTTGACACGACCTAGCAAAGAAGCCGCCAAAGAGCTAGGATTAAAAAACAATCTCCACTTAAGCCAAGCCGAAAAAGGTTTGCAAGATGAAATAGAAGCCTTTAAACTCTATGAAACAATCAAACAAGCCCAAAATAAAAAAAGAAGTGATTTTAAATAAAGAACAAATGGCGATAATTGATAATGATTTAGGCTTTTTTAGCTCTCTTTTTAAAGATAGCAAAGAAAAACAAAAAATGTTTATGGATATACAAAGGGCAAGGGAGCAGACAAATGACTATGTCAAACTCTCAAAAAGCTTAGAAAATGTGCTAAAAGATGAGCAGTTTTTTGGACTGCTTTCAAATGCGGAATCTTTAAGCGAAAAGCAACAAGAAAAGATAAAGAATTTTGAGAGTGTAGCGGAGTTTTTGGGCTTTGAAGCGGTGGCTTATAATAAAAATGGGCTATATTTTATAAAAGATGAAAGGGCGTATAAGGTAGAGCAGAACTTTAACCAAGAGCTTTTAGGTGTGCTGAATGATAATAAAGGCTCTTTTGGGCTAGGTATAGCAGGAGCGATGTATGGAGCAAACAAGGGAGCAAGTGCTAAAGCTAGATTTGGCAATATGGTGCTATATGGAGCGGGAGGGGCATTTTTTGGTGGTGCATTAGATTCACTGCTTGTAGATGCAAAGCTAAGTAAAGACTTTGATATAGCTCAAGCCCTTATACACGGCTCACAAGAAGCAGGACTAAATATCGCGGGGGATTTAGTCTTTAAAGGTATCTCCACCACTTATAAGGCAATCAAAGGTGGAATGGTAAAAACAGATAAAGGCTTGGGATTATTAAAAGAAGCCACAAATCAAGCTAAACTCGCTCTAAGCGGACAAAATATGGGTGCGATTGATAGGGCTTTAAGCAAACAAGCTAAAAAAGATGAAATCCCGCGTATTTTGAAAAGCTTCCAAGAATCACAAAGTGATGAGCTAATAAAAAAAGACTTTCAAAATGAAAGTTTGACGGAAAAAATCTTAAATAAAGTCTCTGCTTATGCTCCAAAAGCCTTTAAAAAAAGCAATGAGCCTAGCTTACTAGCACAAAAAACACCAAGAGCTACTAAGCACGGCGTTAAGAAATAAAGACTTAGCTGATAGCCTTGCAAACCAGCTTGATGATGTAGAGGCTAGAATCTTAAGCGAAGCAAGTGAGAAAATGGCAAAAGACTTTAAAGCCCTATCTCAAAGCTATGAAAACTTAATCGCTAAAGAAATACTCAAAGATGAAGCAAATCCAAGTCTGCCTAAAGTCTTTCAAAGGGCTGTGGAATTGAGCGAACACAATGTCAAAACACAATACGCACAAAGTGTGAGCAAACTAGAATCTACCCTTAAAGACAAGCCTATTGACTTGCTTACACCTTTTAAAAATGTAGCAGATTATGCCATTAGAGAGTTTGGGGCAAATGCTGAAATAAGTAGAGCCTTAATCCAAGAAGTGCAAAACTTGCAAGGGCGAAATATTACCATTAAAGAAGCCCTAGAAAAAAGAAAAGATATAAATGCCATTATTAGAAACTATAACGATAACCCAAATGCCTTAAAAAAATTTAGATTCCAAGATAATGCTAGTGAGCTTAAAAACGCCATTGATACGCAGATTCATAACACTATTGAAAGTGGTATAGCTAAAGGGGAGCTTGATGCATCTGCAAGAGCTGTGCTAGAAGAGTTTAGAAAAGCTAACATCGCTTATACTGATATAAAACAAAGGCTCAATGATAAACTCACAAAAGCTATCTTTATGAACCAGCCAAGCAAAAGCACGATTAATTCAATGCGGAGTGTAGATGAGTGAAAAAAAGCTGTGCTAGATAAACAATGGCAAGATTCAATAGTGGGGCTAGAAAATACAATCTTTGCCAAATTTGACCCTAGAATGCAAGAGCATACGCAAACCTTGCTTATTTTTAGGAGCCTAGAGCGACATATTAAAGAAAAGGACGGCTTTACCTTTATAGACTTAAGCAAAGCCCTAAAAGATATAGAGCAGTTAGAATCTCTGCCCCTGCACCCAAAAGCTCAAAATGCCCTAAATATCTTTAAAGAACTCGCTCAAACTTATGAGTTTATGCAAAAGCTAAGCGGAGCTAAAGGCTTTAAAAGTGGGGCAGGTAATGGAGCTTTAAGCACTACGCTGGAAGGCAGAATGCAGGTGTTTATGACAAACAGGCTTTTTAAGGCATTATTTTTTAGAGTGCCTTACATTGGCGATAAAGATGCCTTGCTTCATCATCTTAAAAAAGCAGTCCAAGAGCTGAAATATCCAAGAGCTATTACACTTGATATGCTCAATAATCCCAAAGGCTACAAGCCCAAATCCAAAAAACCCAAGCAATCCTAATGGAGAGGCTTATATCAATGAGAATGTCGCAAAAGATATACAAAACTATGTGTCAAATCCGCAAATTCTAACTGATGAACTAAAACATAGGGCAAAAAGCTATGCGTTAAATAATACCTTAACTCCGCCAAGTGATGAATTTATCCTTAAAGCTATAAATGATGATACACTCATTTATACCACCATAGGTAATGGCAAGGTCAATAAAGAGCAGGTGGAGAAGTTAAGGGAGATGATAGAAAAGAATAAAAGTGAATAATCTGGTAACTTGTTAGATAAAAGCAAACCATTGAGACAAGCAAAGAGCGAAGAATTAAGTGATGAGATATTAACTCAAGCCATAGAACGAGATGTAAAATTATGGATTGATAATGCTTCCACAGAAATTGCCAAAGCTTTAAATATGTCAAATGTTAAAATTACAATGCGTGGAAGTGCAATACAACACATACTTAATAGACACGTGGAGCAAAGTCTTTTGGCAAAAAATGGGCAACCGCCTATCATTTTTACCGACCTAAAACAACACGGACTTTATGTTAATAATGCTGATATGCACGGAGTAAAAACCTTGCTAAGTGGCGAAAAGCTCTTAATCAGCGGAAAACAAGTAAATGGGTATTATGTGATAGTAGAATCCATTAACACAAAACACAACGAACTAAAGCTAAAAACACTATACAAAGAGAATGGTAAGCTAAAAAATGCAGGGGCTTTTAAAGATATTGAGATTATACACACCGCCCCGACCTCACAAACGCCTTCCTCTAAGGGATACGACTTAGCCCGAAACCAAGCAGAAGTTAAAAGCGGTAGTGCAGATTCTACCACAAACAAAATCTTTAATCAAGGTGATATAAAGTTTGATAGCTTAGAGGATTTTACTCATTTTGCTAAACTAAGCGGATTTGAGAATATCCCACAAGAAAAGCTACAATCCGCCCATAAATATATTTTAGAGAATCTGCATAAGCTGGAGTGTTAGGACTTTTTTAGATAAAATGTGCTAAAATAGTGCAAAAAACATAAAGGATTGATAATGTTTGGAAGTGTAGCGGTGGCGACTTCTTTGTTTTTATCTCAAGCAAAGGTTGCAGCAGAAAATCGCACAAAAACATATCATATCAACAAAGGAGCAGAAAATGAAAGCAATAGAGGTAGCTAAGGCATTTGTTTTTTTGTTTCAACAACAACTTTTAAACGACGAAGCACAAGAGGAGGGTGATACAATAACAAATTTAAAAGTGCAAAAGTTACTCTACTACGCACAAGCTTATAGCTTATTGTATTATAACAAGCCTTTATTTAATGAGAAAATAGAAGCGTGGCCTCACGGACCCGTTGTTAAAGAAGTGTTCAACGAAATTAAAAAAGAAATTGGCGAAAATGGTTGTAGAAATTTAGGTGATATTTGGCATTTAACAAAAGAAAATTTTAATCTAAATGATGATGATATGGATATATTACTTAATGTATGGAACAAATACGGGAAATATACAGCAAGTAAGCTTAGAAATATGACGCACGATGAGCAACCTTATTTAAATGTTTATGTAGAAAGCAAAAATAATGAAATCACACAAACGAGCATAAAGGCTTACTTTGACAAGAAATTAAAGCAAGAAGCACAAGAAAAAAGGGAGTTTTATGGCATTGACAGGCATTGTTGAGCTTTTAAAAATTTTGCAAGAAATCTTTAGGCTTAGCGATGATAAATACAATTTATTACTCAAAGATAAAGCGGTTTTTGATAGGCTTAGTCCTCTAACTAAACAAAAAGAGTTAGATATAAAGCAATTAGAAAAGACTATACAAGAATGGGATTTGCAAATTTACGAATATGTTGATAGAGACAATTTTAATAAAGTTTTTATTAATGAGTTTGAGAAAAATTTTAATCGTATGAATTTAGAAAATCCTTTTAAATAATTTAATCCTTAATCCCTAGACTACATCAATCCCCTTTTAATCCTTTTAAAAAATCCCTAGATTTTAGCAATATCAAGCAAAAAAAGGCTTTTAGAATGTATTGCTTAGAGAAGTTTCAAAGGGAACTTGCCTATTTTTGATAGATTTAAGAGACTTGCCAAAGGTGCAATGGATTTACAATCTCAAGGCTACACGGCAATCAAAAAGAATGATGAGATTATAGAGCTAGGCAATGGCAAGGTAAGCAAAGAGCAGGTGGAGAAGTTAAAAGAAGTGGTGGAAAGTGGGGGAATAAAAGTAAATCTGCTAATTTAAAAGCTACTCAAACTTTTGAAGTTGAGCTACACGAAGCAGAGCAACTTCAAAAACACTTTAATTTTAAAAACAAAAAACCACTTTTAAGAGAATTGCGAGAAAATGAAATCGCCCACGCTTTAAAATCACACGGCGATGAGACAAAAGAATCACAAGGGGTAATATCGCTATTACAAGGGCAGATATAGAAGCAAATTACCCACGCATTACGCAAGAATATGACGAGCAATTTTTCACAGATAAAAGCGTGATTTATGTAAAACAAATTAATGGGTATCATATAGCCATTGAGGAAGCTTTATTAGGGCAGGATAAACTCATTTTTAAAGTCTATGGAAAACTAAGGGAAATTACAATAAGGAGGTTTTACTCAAAAATGCTAAGGCTAACCCATATCCGCACAATGCAGATGAAGTGGCAAAGAGTGAATCTATCTCTAATCCTAGTTTAGAGCAGGGCTACCCACAACAATATCACCTTAGCAATACAAATTCTACCACAAACAACCTAAAATGGCAACAAGATGGGAATGTTTTACGCAGTGTAGTAGAGCTAGATAATGGAGAAAAACTCCTACTTTCAAAAGATAGGCTAGAAAATGTCTATATCCAAAGCAATCACATAGAGCAAGTAAATAGCTATGATGAACTCATCTTACAAGAAAGCTTAGAGAAGTTTGCCAAAGATGAGCTAGAAAATAAACTTGCTAGACAAATAGAATCTATCTCGCAGTTAGAAAAAATCGGTGCTAACAAAACTATTTCTGCTGAAAGCCTTAATGCGTTACAGACTTTTAACGCAACCGATAAGAACATTATACCACAAAAGAGTAGCAAAGCTGGAATAGAAAAGCTAGATTCCACACAAATACAAAGCCAAATACAAAAAGAAGCCAAAGCATAACAAGAGATGGCAGAGTATTTTGCACAAACTCAAGCTAAAAGAGATGAGATTATCGCTCTAAAAGAAGCTAGACTTGGCAAAAATGCTGATGAAGTGCCATAGATAAGGGGCAGGATATACTCTACAAGCCCATAAGAGATACAAGTATAGTGCTAAATGATGAGACTGCTCCATTTGAAGCGGAGTTTGCAGTAGTTAAACTTAGTGATATAAAGCCAAACTTTGATAACTCAAACACGCAGGGGCGACTTATCAAACAAGAGAGTGCAATAGCAAATATTGTTAATGACTTTAAACCTGAACTTATATTCTACCAAGAGGGCGGAGTAAATGGAGTGCCTATCATCACAAGAGATGGCAAGGTCGTAAGTAGGAATCACAGAAGCGAAGCCTTAAGGCAGATTTTTAACGCACAAACACATAATGCAGAGACTGCACAGCAAAAGTATAAGCAAGGGGCAAAAGAGTTTCTCGGCGTGGCATTAGAAAATGATGAAATCATCGTGCGAAGATTAAAAGAAAATATGAGTGATAAGCAAATACTTCAACTTGCTTTTAGCTCAAATATCGGTAGAGAAAGCACAATGGGCGAAAAAGCTCTCTCCACCCTTAGCCTTTATAGACAAAATATCGCTACCTTGCCAAAAGCTTTGAGTAGTGAAAATGTCAATGGACTAAAAAGCCTTGTGAGCCAACATATAGATAAGCAAGGCAATGGGCTTAATACCTTTGAGCCAAATCTAGCCCTTTTAACAGGCCTAGCGAGAAATGGAAAAAATAGCAATATCTTACAAAGCCTAGATTCCATAAAAGGCAATAGTGAATATAAAAATAAAATCATCAATATGTATGTAGATAATGCAGGAAGCTTTTATAATCTCGCCAATAATCCTAGCTTTAAAAACTTAGAATTTAGAGATATATTAAGCGATGCGATGTATTACACCGCAAAGCAAAATCCTACAAGGGAAGTGGATTATACACATTTGATTAGTGATATTGAAAGCTTTTTAAATATCGCAAAAGACAAAGAAGCTTTAAAAAATGCCCTTGTGCTAGATTCTAACAAAATAGAAAATCTCACCGCTCAAGCCTTTGGGGTAGCACTAGCAAAATTTTCAAGGCAGGAGAATCCAAGCTCTGCTCTATATGAGTGCTTAAAAGAAGCTCCAAAAGCCTTAGAACTTGCCACACAGCCAACATTTTTTACACAGGGCAAGGCTTTAAGTGAAGTAGATATATATGACTTTTTAGAATATCTTATCAATCAAGGGCAGGTTACCCAAAGTCAAAGTGCTTTAAGCCAACTAATGCCACGCTTAAGGGAGCTAAGGGAAAGTATAGCTAATCCACAAAGCAGTGTATCCAAAGTAGAATCTAGCATAGAAGCTAAAGTCATAGAAACTGACACTTTAGAATCTACACCGCAAAAAGTGGATTCTAGCGACATTATTTTTACTGATACAAAAGGTAAAGAACACACGCTTACAAAAGAAGTGCAACAGCAATGGTGTGAAACCTTTAATCTTAAAAGCCTTGATGAAAGCTACATACCACAACTATCGCAAGAATTACAAGAAGCCATAGGTAAGGAAATTAAGCTAACAAAAGGGAGTTTGTATAAGATTATAGAAAAAGGTAGGGAGCAGTATATACCGCAAATAAAAGAGACTTTAGAGAAGCCACAGATTGTCCTACAAGATGAAAGTGAGTTTATTTTTGCTAAGCAAATAAAAGATGATTTATATCTTACAAGCATAGGGAAAGACTTTGATACGCATATAACTATCATTAGCAACTCACCAAAGACTGATAAAACAATACAAATAAGCTAAAAAATGGAAAAATGATATATAAAGCGGAAAATGCGGAAGCCTTACCGACATCTGGGGCATTCACAGAGACAAATCAAGTGCCGTTCTCTAACACCATTATACCACAAATGCCAAAGGATAATAGCGACCCAGCAAAAACTTTTCAATATTTTAAAGATGATTTTGTAAAGGCTTATCCTAAAGCATTAGAATATTTTGAAGGACACGAACCGAGTGCGATTTATCTCTCACACTTTGCAAAAGAGAAAATACAAGAAGCAAATGAAGCCTTGCACAACACCGCAAAAGATGAGTTTAGCAGAATATTAAAAGACATAGGATTTAAACAAAGCGAGATAAATCAAGTGCTAGATCTTACAAATATATATGATGTTGAATACTCTTTGTCAAAAGTAAGAGAATATTTAGATTATGCAAAAAAGCATTATGATACTCTCCCACAAGACCAACAAACTCTAGCAAAAGATTTGCTCAAACATAAACAAGATATACTCAATATATATGAAAGTAAAATGCCACAATATAAAGAGCTAGAAAATAAGCGTATTTTAATGGGTGGCTTTCATAACAACGCAAAGGTTTTAGGCAGTGATGAACATCAAATGCTAAAAGGCATTATTGATGAATTCTGTAAGCCACAAACCATAAAAGATTCTATACAAGACAATCCGCAATTAAGTGCATTGCAAACAAAAATACAGCAGTCAAGGCAACAAATCGCGGAGAGTAAGAATCCTGATAAAGAGTATTTACACCACGCTTTCAAGCCTGATGAAATAATCCAGCTAGAAAAGCAATATTTCAATCAAGCAATGCCACAAGAGTATAAAGAGCTTATACAAGATTTCCCACGACTATATGAGCAACACTTAGCAAATGAGCTAAAAGCCTATGTCAAAGATACAGATACAATACAAGAAGTTACAACACAGCTTTTAAACGACTTTAAAGACAAGCCTTTTAAAGATACAGCTAAAAATGCAGAAAATCTACTCATCAATACATTAAGAGATAAAGCTAAGGAACTAGGCTTTAAAGAACTGGATATAAACAAACCTAGCTTTAAAGTGGCATTTGGGAAGTTTCAAGCAAGGCTTAAAAAAGGGGACATACAAGACTTAAGCGAACATATTGCTATAAACTCACTGCGTAAAAATAGGCTAAGAATACAAGAAGAGTTAAACATTAAACCTTTAAAAGAATTTGGCACAAATTATGCAGAACATTATCATAGTGGAGAATCTGCAATACAAAAGCTACTAGCAGAAAGACAAGGGCAAGTGAGCGGGGCATTTTATCGCAAAGAATTAGGGGATATTGATTTAGTATGGGGAGATTCTAACTTTGGATTAAAGCATATTTTAGACAAGCACGGGAGTGAGTTTAAGGATATAGCAAAAGAGCTAGATGAGATTATACAAAATGGGGAAGTGGTAAAAAATAGCGATAGGGCAACTTTACAATACACAAAAGAAAATGGTGAGATTTTTAAAGTAGGATTAAAAGGAAATTGGAAAGGCGAACCTACACAAAATAAATGGATTATTACGGCTTATAAAGATGAAAGAGAAATGGCTAAGACCATCAACTCTAGCGATTTTACAAAAGGCGAGACTCTGCCTTTAAACTCTAACGCCATTATACCACAACAAACCCTAGAATCTACAATGCAAAAGTTTAATTACGATGAGAAAAAAGCTAAAGACTTATTAGAGTGGCATAAGGATTCTAGCCCTTTAACAAAAGATGAAAATGGAGTGCCTAAAGTGTTTTATCACGGAAGCGAAACTGATAAACCTTTTGAAGTATTTTTAAGTGAAAAAGACCAAACAAAATGGGGATTTTGGTTTAGCAGTAATGCAGATGATGCAGATTTATACGCTAGGACTAGAGGCAATCAAGCAGGGAAGCACGGATATGAAGTTTTTCTCAAAGCAAAAAATATATTTGATTTCAATGATGAGAAAAATTTAGAAGTGCTTAAAAAGATTTTTAGCAAAGAGGATTATGAGTTTAAGCTGGATACCTTGCAAAAATGGGGAAATGAAATTAATGTTTTCAATATACTAAAGGATACAAATTTTGATAGATATAGAAGCAAAGCAGAAGTATTTAAAAATGAACTGAAAAAATTAGGATACGATGGGATAAAAGAGCTAGGCGACACGATTGTAGTCTTTGATTCCAATCAAATAAAGCATATTGATAATCAAGGCGTAAATGGCAAGTATTTTAATGAATCTAGTCCTAATATCTATCAATCTAACGCCCATTTAGGCAGTGGATTGGTGGGTGGAAGTGTGAGCGGGAATTGAGAGTGATGAAAATGGTAATCTAACCTTTAGCCCTGAAAAGTTTGCGTTTGGATTGCTAGGTGGAGTGATAGGAAGCAAGGCAGTTACTCAAGGCTTTACATACTTAAAAAATAATCCAAAGCTAAAAGAAGCGGTGGCAAGGGAACTAGCCGATACTCTAGCACAAGGCTTTGATAAAGCAAAGGCAAAATATCCACTTTTAAGTGCGTTAGAACCACGCTATATAATCCAAAATGAAAGGGGTAGAATAGTCCAAGCAAAAGTGATGATAAAGTGAGCTAGAGAAAAAAGAGCAAAAGGGAATCTATAATGTAGCGTTCAATGGGAAAAATGCTGTTTTGATACAAAAGGATTTGAGAGCGGTAGATGAAGCCCTAAAATTGACGCAAGGCTATCATTTAGAGCATTCACAAAAGAGAAAGGGTGCAAAGCATATCAAAATAGAACATTTACAAGATTCTACAAAAGAGGGCTATGTTACAGATTTAGAGTTGGTGAATCTAGGGAAAGATTTAAGAACTTTTTTAAAAGATTATGAGCCTTTTGTAGAAAAGCAAAAAAGCGGACAAGAAGCTAGAATCTACGAGTGGGAAAACAAAGAGGGTGTTAGATTTAGACTAGTAAGCAAGATACAAGGTGGTGGCACAACCTCCGACTCACACCTTGAATCCGCGGAAGAAATTATAACATTTTATAGTGATAGAAACCTTAAAGACAAAATGGAATTTAAAAATCCTATACTAAAGGTGCAAGAAAAATTTAAATTTAATCCGCAAAAAAGCTAAAGACTTACTAGAATGGCTAAGGACTCAAGCCCTTTGACAAAAGATGAAAATGGAGTGCCTAAAGTGTTTTATCACGGAAGCAAAGAAAAAGGCTTTGAAATATTTGAAAGACAAGAAAAAGGCAAATTTGATATAGGATTTTGGTTTAGTGATAATAAAGCCTTTGCTGATAAATACACTATAGACACATTATCTGCCAATAAAGGCAGTCTCTATAAAGTCTTTTTGAATATGAAAAATCCTTTTTTCAATGAATGCACCGCTTAATGAATCTAAAAAAAGCAGAAATCCATAATATTTTCACACCCACCCCCCAATAAAACCATTTAACCCTTTTGTTTTCAAAATCCATTTTTTTATAATGCCCCTGTGTGTGAGCAAGATGTTTAAAGAAAAAAAGGAGAGCAACAATGAAACTTAGAATCCACAATCAAAGACTTTGCAGAAGCTTTGGGTGAAACAGATGAGCTTGGTGAGTATAGGATAGAGCATTACCACAGAGCTATCCCAAAAGTGAGTGTGAGAAATAATCTAAGACATATTTTTTCACCATTGCTAGAAGTCAAGGATTGCATACTAAAATTATTTTCTTGCGTGAGCTTTTTGGTGTGTTTGCCTATCACCTTAATCCTATCAGCTTTGGAGTATGATAGTAGGCGGAGAATAAAAGTATTGTATCTCTACCTTGTAAAACATAAGAAAGAGATAAAGGCTTACAACAAATATTTAGAACAGACAAAGGAGAAAAAATGATTAAATTAGAGCAAATGGTGATTCCGAGACAATTTTTAATGGAATTTCACAACGCAATATCCCATATCTATTCTCGCTACTACAAATCAGGTAAGCAAGAAAATCTTGCAAGAGCTTGTAATCATTTTAAAAGAGGGGCACTTGATTTATACAAGATAATTGTTAAAGATTTTTTTATACTACAAGAACAAAATAAAAGTTTAGACCAAGACAACAGCATTCAAAAGGAACTACACAAAATTCGTGCAAAAGAATATGGCAGTATAGGAAATGATATGGCTAGGCTTGATTCCTTTAATAGATACCGCCTACTTGCAGAAAAAATTATAAAAACAATAAGAAATTAATCAAAAACAACCACATACACATCGCTCACATTTTAACCCTCCTTTTTTATCAAAAATACTTATACAATAAACACGCTTCCTTGTGGTGTTTATCATAACCCATAAGCCCCGCTTTTAGCATAGGCGGAGCGGATTCTAACAAATAAGTAAGAAGGTAATAGAGTATGATAATAGGCATAATTGTAATTTTAGCAATAGCCTTGTTTATAGCTGTGATTATCTTGCGTTCTATCTATAGCAATGAAGCCTTTGTCACAATAGAAAAAAGCAATAAAGAATGTTTTGTTGCAGAAGTGCAAAAATACGCAGAAGTTGGGTATTATCCCATAAGTGATTGCGTTATAGATGGTTATGGCAATTATAAAATACACTTAAAAAAAAGACTTGAAAACCTACACAGATTCACAGGTGCAAAAGGCGGAAAGGGCGATTTTTTATACTGCTATGATTGTAAGCTTTATCTTTGGCTTGGGATTTGGATATTTTGCTCTAGGGTGGCTTTTGAAATAGATAAGAGTAAAGAATGATAGGTGATTTTTATACGCACAACAAAAAAGGTGGTCGGTATAAGGTGGTGAATCTAGCAGAGTTTAAAAGCGATACGCAGGACTTGCTTTGTGTGATATATACTGATAGATATGGTGTTTTGTATGTGCGTTTGCTAAGGGAGTTTATATGCAAATTTAGTAAGATTAAGGAGTAGAAAAAATGTGTGATATAGCTTGAAATATCATTATTGTGTGCTTGACATTATCTATTGCATCTATTGTCGTGGCATTAAATGAAAAAATAAAAAGGATAAAAGAAAGTAACAAAACACTAGATGAGATTATTTATTTACATAAAGTGATACACGATATTGAGATTACTTTGGGAGAAATTTTAGAAGCAGGAGCAGAAAATGAAGCAAGGTAAAGCGTGATTCTAAAATCTCTGTTAGCATCTAGACAATTCCTTATTGCTCTTGTTTTGAGTTGCCGAGTTTTTCTTGGTAACTAAATCTTTGCGGACTCCTTAAAACTTCCCTATTTCCATCATTTTGAACCATTTGGTTGATTTGCCCCACTTTTCTAACACTCACTGACCTGCTCCCACCCACATTTTAATTAGCTCTGTTTGCATTGCTTTGCGTTGGCGTTTTTGCATTGCGTGATTGCCCAGCCCCACACATTTTTTCTACCTTTGTTTTGTGTTTTTGCACCTGCCCCACATTTGCTTTACCCCGCTTTGGTGTTTTTGTATTGCCTCACATTTGCTTTGTGTTTTCACCATCGCTTTTTCTATCTCGCCCACATTTTGCCTTGCCTCGCCTTGATTTGTCTTGCTGCCCTTTTTGTCCGCCACCCACATTTGCTTTGTCCGTTCTCACTCCGCCCACATCACCCACATTTGAAGTGGTGGGGATTTTTGGCGTGTATGTTTTGCTTTTAAAATAATTTGTTTTGCGTGGATTGTGGAATAATTTGCAAAGATTTTTGATTTTTGTGAAAAAAATTGCAAATGCAAAAATGCGATTTGGCGTTGTGTGCTTTGTGGTAGCTTGGATTCAGGCTTTGTGTATAGGCGTGGAGTGGCGTTTGTAGCGGTGTTTGGGGTGTTTGTGTGATAGGTTTGCGTGATGTGTAAAAGACTGATGAAGCGGTGGAATGGACTAGGGATTTGTGTAATGGTGGCAGAAATGTTAGCCTTTGGAATAGCGAGTGTAAGGGTATTGTGCGGTTTGTTTGTGAGATTTTTGCAAAAAGTGGCAAATTTGTGGTATGACTGCGGCGATTTTGATTTAAGGAATCGTGTTTTTTGAAAAGTGTGTCAAGTTTTGTGCCAAATGCCTTGTGTGCGAAGCGTAAAGCGTGAAAAATGATAAATAGCCTATAATTTTATAGCCTGATGAAAGAAGCCTTATTTTAGGAATTTTAGGGGTTTTGCTGGAAGTGGGTTTGCGATTAAGAATTGGTGTTTGTAGAATCTAGATTCTACTTATCAAAGCCTTGAAAGGAATGCAGGGCGGATTCTATATCAATATGACAATAGCCACTAGGATTTTTCTCTAAATATTTTTGATGATAGCTTTCTGCTTCATAGAAGTTAGCTAAAGGCAGAATCTCCGTAACCGCCTTGCGATTCTGCCCTTGCTCCCATTTTTTGAGACACTCTCTTATCACGCTTTCACTTTGTGAATCTTCATAATACACGCCATTGCGATATTGTGTGCCTCTGTCATTACCTTGATAATTTAACGCGCAAGGATCAATAATGGATAAAAACCGCTCTATAATCTCACGCAGGGACAGAGCAGATTCATCATATTCTAGCTTCAAAGTCTCTACCGCCCCACTTGCCCCACTGCATACAAGATCATAGCTTGGATTAGCGATCTTGGAATTTGCATAGCCCACGCTAGAATCTAGCACACCTTTAAGCCTATCAAAATAGCCCTGCATTCCCCAAAAGCACCCACCAGCAAGATAAATCACCGCCATTTTTGCCCTTTCATACAATGAAATTATTTGAAATGTTAAGTATTTGAGATAGAATCCTACTTACATTGTTTGCACAAAGCACAAACAGGTTCAAAGGATTTTCATTGCAACACATATCAAAAGACACACGACAAGACACATTACAACCCACGCAAAAAGCCCTGTTGCGTTCTATCCCTAAAGTTGATACGCTTCTAGCCCACGCTGATTTACAAGACTTTGATAAAGCCTTTATTCTGCCCCTAATCTATGAGTATTTACAAACTTTGCGAGATTCTATCTCGCAAGGAAAAAGCCCAAATACAGATTTAAACACACACGCTAAAACGATAAAAACTAAGGCAATGCAAGCTCAAGCCCCCACAATGCAAAGTGTGATAAACGCCACAGGAGTGGTGATTCACACAAACCTTGGACGCAGTGTCTTTTCACAAGAGATTATGGAACAAATCACCCCACTACTCACCGCCTACAACACGCTAGAATACGATTTGCACAAGGGCAAAAGGGGGGAGCGATATATCCACGCTACGCAGATTCTAGCTCAAATGTTTGGCGTAGAATCCGCCCTGCTAGTGAACAACAACGCCGCAAGCGTGCTTTTAATCCTAAATACCTTTGCTAAGGATAAAGAAGTCATCATCTCGCGTGGGGAGCTTGTAGAGATAGGCGGGAGCTTTAGAATCCCAGAAGTGATGAAAAGTGCTTCAAGCATTTTATGCGAAGTGGGCGCGACAAACAAGACGCATTTACGCGATTATGAAAACGCCATAAACGAACAAACAGCGATGATTATGAAAGTCCACCAAAGCAATTTTAAGCAAATTGGCTTTACCAAAGACTGCCATATAAAAGAGCTTATCACTCTCGCAAAAAAGCATAATCTCATTGATTATTTTGACTTAGGCAGCGGACATTGTGGAATCTTAAGCCTTAAAGATGAGCCAAGTGTGAGTGAAATTTGTAAATACAAGCCTTCACTGCTTAGCTTCAGTGGCGATAAGCTTTTTGGCGGACCGCAGCTTGGCATTATCCTTGGCAAAAAAAAGCTTATAGACAAGCTCAAATCTAATCAGCTTTTGCGCGCCTTAAGAGTGGATAAGTTTAGCATTCTTGCCCTTATTGCGACACTTCAAGCCTACAAAGACAAAGCCTATCACAAAATCCCAACCCTTAATATGCTTTCACTCCCGCTAGAAAAGCTAGAATCTAGGGCAAAAGTTTTACAAAGCAAGATTGCTCAATCTCGCATTAGCCAACAAATGCAAGTGGAAGTCTTAAGGCTATCTTCACTTGCTGGGGGCGGGAGTGTGCCGCATATTGAGTTTGAATCTTGGGGAGTGAGTTTGCAAAACAAGATTCTAAATGCCAAAGCGTTTGAAGAAAAATTGCGTTTGCAAGGGCTTATCACCTGCATACAAAAAGATAAAATCCTGCTAGATGTGCGGACTTTGCTCCCGCACGATGAAGAAAAGATTGTGATGATTTTAGAATCTGTTTTGGGGCAAGGCAATGACTAAGCAGCCCATAGAGCAAAATCACAATGACATTCACAATGATGTTATAGTAGGACTTGCTGGGCATATAGACCACGGCAAAACCACGCTTATAAAGGCTTTAAATGACTTTGATGGCGATAGCTTAGAGCAGGAAAAGCAAAGGGGCATTACGCTGGATTTGAGCTTTTCAAACCTTGAGTTTAGAGTCCGCAATGTCGCTTTCATTGATGTCCCCGGGCATAGCAAGTTAGTAAAAAATATGATTGCTGGGGTGTTTGGCATTGATGTGCTTTTGCTTGTAGTTGCGGCAAATGAAGGCATTATGCCTCAAAGCAGGGAGCATATACATATCGCTAATTTACTTGGCGTAAAAAGCTGTATTTGCGTCATCACTAAAATTGATAAGCTTGAAAACAAGCAAAAAGACTTAGCAGACTTAGAATCTACAATCAAAGATTTTTTTAAGCCCCTTGATATGAGCTTAGATTCTATCTTTGCTTTGAGCTTATGCCCCACGCCTAGCACACAGGAGATTGAAAATTTAAAACAAAGGTTAGAATCTATCCCCAAACCGCCAAAAGATGACTATGGAGTTTTTTTGTATTACATAGATAGGAGCTTTGCTATTCAAGGGGCGGGTTGCGTGGTAACAGGCAGTGTGCTAAGTGGGGAATGCCATATTGATGAAAAGCTCTATATTTATAATAAATCTAAGGAAGTGAGCTTAAAAAGTATTCAAGTGCATAAGCAAAAGGCGTTAAAAGCCTATCCCTCACAACGCGTTGCACTCAATCTATCCGCGATAAGTCATAATGAGCTAAAGCGGGGCTATCTCATCTCAAAAAAAGGCTTTTTGCGTGGATTTGATAGCATTGATGTGGGGATTTTTGGGGAAGTTAGGCACAACGCCACTTATACGCTTCATATCGGTAGCTTTAAACTCAAGGCTAAAGTTTGTGTGCTTACCACGCATAAAGATTCAAAGTTTGCGGATTCAAACGCCACAAATTTAACAAATATGGATTCAAAAGTTATAGTTTCACACGCCTTTGGTAAAGCCCCGCTTACCCTTGCTACACTCAAAACCGATACCCCCATTTTTGGTATCTACTCCCAACGCTTTGTCTTACGCAATGATAATGACACGCTTTGTGGTGGCGTGATTTTAAACCCCATTGCCGATCCTATCAAAAAACACACTCGTTTAATCCTTTTAGAATCCCTAGCAAAAAAAGACTTCAAACAAAGCTTTTATCTCTTAACGCAGATTCACAAAAAGGGCTTTGGACTTGTTAGCTCCACGCAAAGATTCTGCCTAAGCCACGCTCAAAGCCTAGAGATTGCTAAAACTTTAAATCTTTTCCTTGATGAAAAAGTCCTAACGCTCTATCCGCTCTCCCAAGTAGAGACACTCAAAACGCATATTGTAGAGATTTTCTCACGGAATAAAAACGCCCTTATATCCGCTCAAAGCTTAAATACAAAGCTCAAATGGGCGTCCCCTGCCCTGTGTCAAAGGGCATTAGATGAGCTTTTAAAAGAAGGGCAGATAAAAAATCAAAATGGCTTATATCTCTCTCAATGGTGTCAAATACAAAATATCCACACTTACGCAGAGCAAAGCATTTTAGAATCTTTGGCAAATCAAGGCTACGCACCCCTAGCACCCTATAATCTCTATGAAGAGCTAGAGATTGATAGGAGTCTAGGCGATAACGCCCTAAAAGCCCTAACTCACGCTCAAAAAGTCGTGCGTATCACGCATAATCTTTTTATCACCACAACCGCCCTACAAAAAATTGTGAGCTTAATGCGTGAGATTTTACAGACAAATGGCTATATTGATGTGAATCTGTTACGAAACCACACACAATTAAGCCGAAAATACCTTATTGCCTACTTAGAATACCTTGATAAATTTGATGACATCGTGTGTAAGGATAATAAACGCAGTTTAAAATACGCCCCGCAAAACCGAGCCTACAAAGATTCTAGTAAAGATTCCAACCAACCAAAAGGATAACAATGAAACAAGAAAAAGAAGTCCGCCTTGATTTTTTAGCCAACTTCCCACAAAATCACAAAGCAAATACCTTGCTTCATTCACAAAATGTCCCTAATCCAAACACGCTTGATAGTGCCTATCTTTCACAACTAAGCCAAGATTCTAAAAACCTTGCCTCACTTTTTTCTAAAACCCACGCTCATAGTTTCAACTACACAAGCAGTGATTTTTTCACTCTTTTTTCCATTTTGCAAACACATCATTTTCATATAATCCTTAGTGTCAGTCTCCACCAGCAAAGCCTTTATGCCGCGAAAGTCAGCAAAGGCATTAAGCTTATCTCCCCAAACCAACAAGGCGTTATACAGAGCATTCCGCCACTGCCAAATGAAAGGAATCTTGCTTTTTTCCTGCCCTTTGTCAATCAAGATATTTTGACTACAAATCCCATTGAATCCTTGCTTGAAACGATTTTGCACACTTATCCAAATGCGTTTATTTTCCTTGATATTTCACTCCTTGCAAGTGTGCTAGATTCTACACAGCTCAAGCGTTTAAGCACACTTAGCCACCCGCAGATTCTATTCTTATGCAATGCTGAAAGCATAGGTTTATCCCGCCCTAGTGGATTTATTTTAAGTGATTTTAATACGCTAGAAAATAATCATATTTTAGATGAGTTTTTTCAGCTCCAGCTCCTGCGTCCTAATCTCTACAAAGCCGCATATATCGCCCTGCAAGATATACTCCAAAGCCTAAAGCCCAAAGATAGCAAAAACGAGTTTTACACAAAGCTTAAAAATCTTTTAGGTAAAAATCTCTCCCTTTTTGCCCCATTAGAATCCACCCTGCCAAATGCCCTGCCCTTAAGATTTTCTCATATCAAAGCAAGGCTTCTCTTACAGGCTTTGAGTGTGGAGGGCATTTTTGCCATTAATGGACAGGATTGCTTATTTGGTAATGCAAAACCATCTTTTGTGCTTGCTTCTCAAGGCTATGATGAGCCAAGCACACGAGAGCTTTTAAGCATAAGCTATAATGATGAAATAAAGCTAGATTCTATTACGCAACGCCTAAGCAATGCGTATTTGCAGCTTACACAATTTTGAATCCCACATCATTTAAAAAGGAGTAAAAATGATAAGTTTCACTCAAGCCCTAAAGCTTGGCACTACCCTACCACGCACAAATTGCACACATAAAATCAAGCTTTTTAACGCTCACAACACCATTTTAAGTCAAGATATTTTCGCTTCTAGGGCGATTCCAGCGTTTGATAACTCCGCAATGGACGGCTATGCGATTTTACTGCAAGATTATGATAAAACTTGTATCAATCGCGGTAAGATTCTAGCCGGGGATAATAGCACGCATATCACGCTGACACAAGGGGAAACCTACAAAGTGATGACAGGCTCAATGCTCCCGCAAAATACCCAAGCGGTTATCCAAATAGAAATGGCACAAGAGCAACAAGGCAAAGTCAGCTTCCCTAGCCTTAAACAGCCCTTGCATCAAGGGCTAAATATCCGCTACAAAGGCGAAGAGATACAAGCAGATTCACTTCTTTTACGCAAGGGAAAAAGGCTTAATCACCTTGATTTAAGCATCCTTGCTTCACAGGGTATAAGCGAAATAGAAAGCTTTGTGCCGCTCAAAATTGGAATCTTTTCAAGTGGCGATGAAGTCATCGAGCCACACCAACACGCTAAAGCGTATCAAATCTACAACACAAACGCCACAAGCCTTTATACACTTTTAGCTTCTCGTGGCTTTGCGTGTAGCTATCAAGGGATTTTACAAGATGACAAACTTGCTTTGCATAAGAAAATAGAATCTTTTCAAAGCTTTGATGTCGTCATTACAAGCGGTGGGGCGAGTGTAGGCGATGCGGATTTAATTAAACAAGCCTTACTTGAGCTTGGGGCGAAATTTATATTTGATGGAGTAAATGTCAAGCCCGGACGACATCTTGGCTTGGCTACTTTGGGAGATACTATCATTATTTTACTACCGGGTAACCCTTTAGCCCTGCTTTTACATACACATACTTTAATCCTGCCGATTTTAGAATCTTTACAAGGGGGCAGTGCCTTTTATCCAAAAGCTTTTACTTTTGAGCTAGATTCAGATTTAAATCTTAAGGCGAATACCACTTCAGCCCTGCTAGGCATGATAGAATCTTCTCGCTTCCTGCCCTACAACAACGGCAAAATCGGCTCAAGCTCCCTTGCTACAATGTGGAAAAATAATGCCATTGCCCTTTTTGATAATCCTAGCCAAAAACCTATGAGCTACGCAAAGGGCAGTGCGATTAAGGTAATTATGTATAATGCCGATTTTTGTGATATAATGGATTTTTTCAATGATTAAAACCCCAAATTAAAACTTCAAAGGAGTGAATATGACAAAGCTATTGTTTGGAGTGAGCGACACACAAGAATGCAGGAGAGCTATTCAAACTATTATCCGCTTTTTTGGCAATAGAGATGAGATTGAGCTAACACTCTTGCATGTCAATCCTGAAATCATCGTCTATGCGGAAAGTGGGATTGTGGATTATGGCACGATTGAAAATATTGAGAATGAAAAGTCAAATGCAATGCTTGATGAGTTTGAAACGGAGTTTAATAAACAAGGCATTACTTGTCAAAAGATTCTAAAAACCGGTAATCCCGTTGATGTCGTGCTAGAAATCATCAATGAGTATGATTTGCTTGTGATTGGTGCGAGTGAATCTTCGCTTTTGCATAGAATCTTTAACTCTCATCAAAATAGCTTTATTAACTCCTCTCCTATTCCTGTTTTGGTAGCAAAATAAGACAAAATTAAAATAAATCAAAATAAGGTGTAGCTTTATGAAAAGACTCTTTGGGTTTATCCTACTTAGTAGCTCATTTGTAAGCCAACTTTGTGCCTTGGAATTTGGCTCAATGGGCAATACCTCTGCGGCAATGGGTGGAGCAGGGGTAGCACTCAAGCACTCCGCTTGGGGGCTATACTACAATCCTGCCCTTTTAAGCTCTGACCCAAAAGTCAAGCTTGGCTACTCGCTTGGCGTAGGCTTAAGAGAGCAGAATCTTGCCAAACTCACTACCATTGATATAAATAATATGAGTAGCACCGCAGAGCGACTTATAATGACTTTTAGTGACAGTGGCACTAGTGCTGTGATAACAGATGTTATACAAAAAGCTCTTCAAAACACCAATAATGGAAGTGGTGGAGGTGGAGGTAGTGGAGGTGGTGGAAGCAATATACAAAATGATTTAAAAACCTATACAGACAAACATTCCGATGGCAATTATAACGATCTTATCCAAAAAATCTTGAGTGAAGTGCAACAAAATAGCTCACTCTCGACAGATCAAAAAAATTTACTTGGCAATATTGTAGGGAACATTGACTATAAGAATCTTGACTTTAGCAATGGTAGTGGCACCACCGGAGGGACTCAAAATGCCCTGCAAAATATCACCATAAGTAAAGGCGGAGATAAAGGCTTAGATAAAGCCGTAGAAGATATTAGCTCAATGCAGGAGATTCTAAAAGATAATAATCTTAATATTGTTAGCCAAAATGGCGTGATTTTGCAAATCTCAAGTAAAACAATGAATGAAAAGCTAGGCTCTTTGGGCGTGGCGTATTTTGCTTCAGCCTATTCTAGTATGTCTATCAACGCAGATTCTAGTAAAATGCGACTTATCATCAAAGGCGGAAGTGGTTACTATGAGCTTGTAGATAATGGCGGGAGCTTTAGCTTCAAGGTTTCAAGCAGTGATGATTATAGCAAATACTCGCTTATTGCTTCGCTAGAAGGCAATAGTGATGCACATAAGCTTGTTACCACAGCCTTTATGCTCTCTGAAGTGCCAATCGGCTATGCAAGGACATTCTACCTTAAGCACGGCAATTTGAATCTTGGCATAACCGGTAAGCTAATGAATGCTATCAGCACACAAAAGCAGATTAATATCAATAAAAATACAGATTTTCAAAAGGAGCTTACAAGCCTTGCTTCACTTGAAAACACCATTTCATCAAATAATTTTGGCGTAGATGTGGGAATGCTCTATGAGCTTGATTTGCCAGAGTTTCGCTATCTCACTTTTGGGCTTGTGGCTAAGAATCTAAACTCGCCTACTTTTGAATCAAGTCTCAATAATATCACCATCAAGCCGCAATATCGTATGGGGCTAGGCTACAACTCTAAGTTTTTAAATGTCGCTTTTGACGCGGATCTAACTCCAAATGATTTACTTGCTTTTAGCAATGTCAAACAACAAAGCCAAATGATTGGCGGAGGCGTGGGCTTTGATCTTAAGGCTATGGATTTAAGGCTAGGTGCGATGAAAGACTTGCGACAAGATACCGGGCTTATTCTTACAGGTGGGCTAAATGTGCTGGGATTCCTAGATATTGCCTTGCAAGTAAGCACAAAGACTACTAAGCTTGATGGAATACCCATTCCGCAATACATTAACCTCCGCCTAGGCGGCAGCTTTAGCTTCTAAAATGCAAAAGCTCCCCATAAGCGTTACAATTTTAGTCAAAAATACCAAAAGCACTTTTAGCGAGTGCTTATCGGCATTAGCTGATTTTGATGAAGTGATTGTGCTTGATAATGGCAGTGATGATGGCACTCTTGATATTGCCAAAAAATTTGCTAATGTCAAAATCTATCAAAGCGAGTTCATCGGCTTTGGTGCGTTGAAAAATCTCGCCATAAGCTATGCTACACACGATTATATTTTAAGCATAGATTCAGATGAGATTTTAGAATCTAGCACTTTAGAGCAGATACGCACAGCCCTAAGCTCCATACAACCCCACCACATCTATGCTATGCCACGCAAAAATCTCTACAATGGCGAGTGGATAAAGGCGTGTGGGTGGTATCCCGACTATGTATGGCGACTTTTTAATAAAACTTTTACGCGTTTTAATGATAACATCATACACGAAAGCATTATGCTACCTAAAAACGCCAAGCTTATTAAACTTAAAAGTGGATTAAAGCATTATGCCTTTAGGGACATTTCACATTTGCTTGATAAACTTCAGCGTTACTCAAGCCTGTGGGCTAAGCAGCACAGCTTCAAACGCTCAAGTCCGCTAAAAGCTCTTAATCACGGGCTATGGACTTTTATAAGAAACTATTTTTTTAAAAAAGGAATCTTATATGGCTACAAGGGCTTTACCATAAGTGTTTGCAATGGTTTGGGAGCGTTTTTTAAATATCTTAAACTTTATGAGTTAGGGCAAACACCGCCAACCTGCTCCCTTATCATCACCACCTACAATCAAAAAGAGCGATTAGCCCTTGTGCTAGATTCTGTAAAAAATTTAGCCTTTTTGCCAAATGAAGTGCTTATTGCCGATGATGGTAGTCTCAAAGACACAAAAGAGCTGATAGAAACTTATCAAAAAAGCTTCCCTTGCCCCCTTAAACATATTTGGCAAGAAGATGATGGCTTTCGCTTAAGCGAAATACGCAATAAAGCCATCAAAGCAGCAAGTGGAGCGTATATCATCATCATTGATGGCGATATGATTTTACATCCGCATTTTGTGAAAGATCATTTACACTTTGCAAAAAAAGGTGTATTTATACAAGGCTCTCGTGTTATCTTAAATGAAAAGAATACACAAGAAGTTATGGATTCTCTCTCCTATCATCTAGCTTTTAAATATGGCGATATAAAAGCTAAAAAAATCCCGCTCCTAGCTAAAATGATTTGTGCAACTTCCACTATCAAAGCATCATATTTTGATAAAAGAGATTTTATCAAAGGCATTCGTGGGTGCAATATGGGCTTTTATAAAGCTGATTGTGTGGCTATCAATGGATTTAGCGAAGAATTTATCGGCTGGGGCAGGGAAGATTCCGAATTTGTGGCGAGATTTTTATTTAATGGTGGAGAGATGAGACGATTAAAGTTTAGTGGCATTGCCTATCATCTCTATCATAAGGAAAACACCCGCTCAATGCTAGAATCTAACCACGCTATCTACCTGCGAACAATCCAAAACAAAAGCACATTTTGCCAAAAAGGGCTAAAAAGCTAGAATCTACAATAAAGATTCTAAACTTTTAGCAGCCTTGGCAACGCTAAAATATTGTGAATGCTCTAAGGCTTTAGCTTCAAGCTCATTTCTCCTTGTTTCTTGGCTATAAATTTCTTGCATATTTTGAGCTAAAGATAAAGCATCACCACTGACAAAAAATGCTCCACAATCGCCCAAAACTTCATTATGTAAAATTTCCTTGCTTGTGGGTATCACTAGCAATAATTGCCTTGCCCAGCACACAAGCTTCAGCTAACACAAGACCATATCCTTCATAATATGACGCCAACACCATACAATCACACATTTTTATGTAAGGGTAAGGATTCTCACAAAAGCCTAAAAACTTCACATTTTTAACCCCCTGTGCTTCTATCATGGAATCTAGCTCTTTTTTATACCGCTCCCCTTCGCCTAAAAGCCATAACTCATACTCTAACCCCTTATCTTGCAATACCTTGTTAGCCTGAAGTAATACATCTAAACCTTTTTGGTGCGTTAGTCTGCCTACTTGCAAAAATGTGAATCTTTGCTTGACTTGAGAGAGTGGAGCTTGGGATTTTTGCAAGATTAAATCCTTATCAACAGGATTATGAATAACCTCTATATGCTTATGTGCTAGCTCCGGATAAAGCTCTAGAAGTGATTGCTTCACATAGTGTGAAACACAGATAATGCTATCAAGCTCTAAATACGCCTTCGTCTCACGCTCATCGCGTTTGTTATTGCGGATTTCTTTCAAAGAAATATGAATGTAGCCTATCTTTTTGCCCCCTTGTTTTTGGGAAATATATATCGTGCTAATCCCCTCTAAAAAGCCAATATTAACATCATATTGCTCTTTAATAAAATAATTAATCAATTTTGGATTCTTCAAAACGCGTCTTTTCCAAAACTTATTTAAAAACCGCACCTTGCCAAAAATATGTGGAAAGCTAAAAACCTTATGGAGATTCTTTTCGCACCATTGCAAATACACATCTTGTTTTTTCTTTTCAATAAGGAATAAATCTATATCTGTTTTAGGATTTATACCCCCCCCCCTCGCTTTGTTTTTGCCAATAGCTCAAAAAATCAATCAAAACGCGTCAGCCCCACCACCACCAATGCCTAGGTTACAAATAAGTATTTTCATCGCTTCTCCTTGTAATTTTGACTAGATTTTGACTAGATTATAATTGTTCGTTTCTAAATTCTCCATTATTTAAAGTAGTTTTTCACAAGCTCCTTATCATAATCTTTGCGATATTCATCATTTCCTACAACCCTTGGACGCGTTTGCAAAAACTCGTTATCACTCAAAATACTCCGCTTTTTATCATAGTCTTTTATCTCAATGCCTAACATATCTAAAACACTATGCAACAAATCATCATTCATATAGCGTTGATTTTGTGCTTTTTGCAATCGCTTATAAAGCTCTGGGTGCTTATCAATAAACGCATCGCTTACATAAATAATAAATGGAATCTCCACTATAAAACGCGACATTTTGGAATTACTATGTCCAGCAAAATCTCCATTCTCATACACCTCTTCTCCGTGATCGCTAAAATACAGCACTAAAGAATCTGAATATTCAAAGCGTTTAATAATCTCTCGTAGCACAAAATCCCCATACAAAACACTATTAAGATAAGCAGCCATTTTATTTTTATCGCCAAAATCCTGCCCTATATCCTTTGGACTAAAAATATCAAACTCCTTTGGATAGCGACTTTCATATCGATCGTGGCTCCCCATAAGATGCAGGGCAAAAAACCGCAAAGGCTCATTGTGGGATTTAGAATCCACCAAACTAAATTGTTGAGATTCTAACGGGGGGGGGGGCAATACATTGTATTGCTTAAGATAAGTATCAAGCACTCCTAGTAGCTCCTCATCAAACCTTGTTAAATCAAAACTATCGCCACAATTTAAGTATTTCACCTCATCCGCCCTATTTAAAATTGTCGCTACACCATTGCCAAAAAAGCTCACTGCCTCTTGATTTGAAATAATCGTGGTATGATAACCCCCAAGACGCATAGCATCAATGAGATTTAAATGCTCATACCATTGCGAATTTTGAGCATTTTCCTGATTTGCAAAGGTTAGCACTTGCGTGAGACTTTCATAGGTTGAGCCTTGAGATGAAATCACATCATTAAAAGCAAATAGATTCTGTGGTTTTTGCTGCTTCAAACTCCATAAAAGCGGGGTAGTCGGCAGCTCATAACCATACAAGCTCATTTTGCCCCTTTGTGTGCTTTCCCCAATGACAAGCACAACATTTGCAATCTTTTCCTTGCTAGGTTTTACTTCAAATCCTTTGGCAAACTCATCAAAATGTGTTTGCAATCTTTTATACTCCTGCATAAATGCAAGGGCGTATTTGAGCGATTTTGACAAAGAAGTATAGCTATGATACAGCACATCACTAAACCGCAAAGACGGGCTTGAAGGACGCACACTCACAATATGTAGCACCATAACAAGAAGAAGTAACAACACATACACAACTTTTAGCTTCAATGTATTGTTTCTCACGCATTTTGGCACTTGAATCTTAAAACACAGCCAAATACCTAAACCAAAAAGTCCATACATTCCAAGCAATTTCATATCTATGTATGTATGTAAAAATTCAAAACTCTCTCGCATATTGCTTTCAAGGGCAATGCTAATCACATAAGAGTTTAAAAGAGTAGAGAAGTTATAAAAGCAAAAAATTTCAGCCATCATACACAAAACACTAAGAGCCACCACCACAAAAAGCAATAGATTCTGTAAAGACTTCCATTTCAGCATATAAATAATGCCAAACAACGCACCATAGCTGACAATAAACATCATCTCTCTATACGAAAAAGTCAAAAAATAATACATATCAAAATGCGTATGCAAAATAGTCTGCTGAGACATCACAATAAGCAGAGTGTTCATAAGCCACAAAAGCACAAAAGTGCGGAAAAATCGTGTATCACTCATTCTTGTTCCTTTGTTTTTGTAGAATCTGCCCCTATACGCTCATCGCTTTTGCACAATCCCTGCTGATAGTAGCTTTTTTGAGCTTTCAGCTCTTTGTCATAATCTTTTATACTTTTTTTCTCACCAACAAGGCGGATTCTGTTTTTGAGTAAAGTTGTGTCATTACTTATTAAACTCTGCTTGGATTCAAAGCCCTGCATTGTAATCCCTGCAATATCAAGCAAAGTATGGATTAAATCATCATTCATATAGCGTTGATTTTGTGCTTTTTGCAATCGCTTATAAAGCTCTGGGTGCTTGTCAATAAATACATCACTTACATACATAATAAATGGAATCTCCACTATAAAACGCGACATTTTGCTATCGCTATGCCCTATAAAATTCCGCCAATCATAAATCTCTTCTCCGTGATCGCTAAAATACAGCACTAAAGAATCCGAATCTTTAAACCGCTCTATAATCTCATTTAGCACAAAATCCCCATACAGCACACTATTATCATAGTGCATATTTTCTTCCACGCTTGTGGTGGCTAGATTCTCCACATCATTAACACGACAAAGCATATCTTCAGTGCTAAGTTTTGCAAAGCTACTTGGATAGCGGTTGTAATACTTCGCGTGATTGCCCATAAGGTGCAGAGCGTAGAATGTCGGCTTAGAATCTTTAGAATCTGCTATGTTTTGTGGCTCTTGTGGTAGATTCTCGCTTGAGCTTGTAGGCTTAGAATCTACATCGCTAAAATCCTCTTGTAAATCGCCCTGTTCCACGCCTACGCCTAGCTCCTCATCTAAAATATCTAAAATTGCTTCATCAAACTTTGTGGTGCTCATCTTGTCATTGACATTGACAAAATGTGCTTCATCAGCACGCTTAAGAATAGTCGCTGCGGCATTACCAAAAAGGCTAATAGGCTCTTGATTAGAAATAGCAATGGTGTGATAGCCCCCAAGCTTAAAAGAATCAATGACATTCATATACTCATACCACGACTTTTGAATCTCGCTGGGCTTGGTGGATTTTGCCTTTTGCTTGGACTTTATCGTCTCTATACCTTGCGTGTTATCTTGATTAGCAAAGGTGAGACTTAAGCTTAAAGATTCGTGGGTTTGCCCGTGAGAAGCGATAACATCGCTAAAAACAAGTAGATTCTTAGGATTATTTTGTTTGATAGAATCTAGATTCGGCGTGGTGGGAAGCGGATAGCCATAAAGGCTTAAGCGGTCTCTTTGAGTAGATTCACCAATGACAAGCACGATATTTTGGATATTGTTTTTTGCTTTTTTTACCTGAAGTGTGGTGGATAGCTCATCAAACTTACTATTTAGCCGCTCATATTCTTTCATAAAGCCATAAGTGCCTTCAATCGCACGATAGAACTGCTTTGTGTAATTATAAAGCATATCGCTCCAATCTTCATTTAGAGGCTTAGTGTGAGTGAAAATCATAGTAAGCACAATACACACACTCACAACAAACCACATATACACAAACCACATACATTTCTTAAGCTTAATGGAAGGCTGCAAAAGTGGAATCTTAGCCCACATCAACACAGCAATGATAAGAAAAAGGGCATATACGCCAATCAAACCAAAATTCACATAATTATGCAAAAACTCCGCACTCTCTTGTGGATTTGTCTCTAGAGCTACGATGACAAGGTAGGAGTTAAGATTCGTATCAAAAGTGTAGAGCAAAAATATATCTACCACAAAACAAATAATGCTTATGCCAAAGATAGCCCACGCCACATACACGCCAAAAGGCAAGAGTGAAAGAATCCAAAATACGCCAAAGTAGCTCACACACAGCAACAACTCGCGGTAGAAAAATGAGCTAAACCAATACAAGTCCCAATGCTTGGTATAGACAAAATATTGTGAGCCAAAAAGAATAATGGTGTTTAAAAAAATAAGTAAAATAAAAATCTTAAAAAGCACAGGGTGGGTGAAAAGCTTCATTGATATGTCCTGCTTTGATGAAAATATAATGAGATTCTGTTAGAGCATTCTAACTAAAAAGGGCAAGGCTTAAATTAACATCGCTTTTGTTAAGTCATTTAATATAGTAAGGGAGTTTAATAAGGTGAAATTGAAAAATGTTTTAGAAGTATTGTGTGAAGTCTCTTAAACCTCCAAAGCTTAAAGCCTTGAAAGTTTAAGAATCTTACTAGAATCTTAGAGTTTTGACTCGTAGCGTCTTAACATATATAGACGCTTAAGCATTTTTTTCTTAGCGTTAATTTTTTGCTTTTTGCGTTTTTCAGTCTTAGATTCAAAGAATCGTCTCGCCCTTAGCTCCGTTACAACAAGGTTACGATCAGTTTGTTTTTTGAACTTTCTGTACGCTTCTTCAAAAGATTCGCTTTCTTTCACTTTAATACCCGGCATAAGCTCACCCACTTTCTTGTAAAATTTGAAAGCGATATTATAAGGAAAATTTATTTAAAAATGCTTAAATCTGCATTATATAAAGTGAGTTTTAAGGATTTTTAGCTAGAATGCCGACTTTACTTTTGTGCTCGTAGCTCAGCTGAATAGAGCAACAGGTTGCGGTCCTGTAGGTCGGGGGTTTGAATCCCTCCGAGCACGCCATTTGTAACTTTTCAGCAACATCAATTTTTCAGTAAAAGGTTTCATATTATGAAATTTCTAGCACAATATATCTATCAACTTCTCTTACACACAAATAACGGAATCTTAGAAAAATTCTTACTCTTAGCAAGAAAGCTTATCCTTAAAATTTCAAATCCTATCATTACCTTAAGCTACAACAACATCAAACTTGCAATGCCATTTTCCCACACCTTACCACTCAATCAAAAAATATATCCAACATATGATATGCAGCTTCATTCCATAGCTCATCATATCTACACAAAAGATGGCAAACTTAATATGATTGATGTGGGGGCAAATATAGGCGATACAGCCGTTTTGACAAATATGCCAAATGCCTCTTATTTGCTGATAGAGGGCGAAAAAAGTTATGCCAATTTAATCAAAACTAACATTTCTTATAATTTTCACAAAGCAACTATCAGAGATATAAGTATGGGGGGGGGGGCATAACAAGAATCTTCCGCTAAATCCTGCTGAAGCTCTCCCATTATTTATCATCTCTCACACTTTTTTGGGTGATAATGATGAGCAAAGTGCATATACCATTTCCTTGCAAGATGGAAGTGGCAAACTTATTAACGACAAACATAACTACTCTAGCGTTCAAATCCAAACTCTTGATTCTGTTGTGTCAAAGGCAGATTTCTCTCCAAACTTTATAAAAATAGATACTGATGGTTTTGATTTTAAAGTGCTTCGTGGAGCTTTCAAAACTTTAACATATTTTAAGCCCACAATATTTTTTGAATGGGACAAAAATCATCTCCAAGCACAAAATGAAGATTTTCTATCCATATTCCCTAGTCTTAACAAGTTGGGATACGAGCAATTACTCATTTTTGATAATTTTGGCGTGTTACTTTGTGTTTTGCAAAGTGATGATTGCAATAATTTAAAATTACTTATGGACTACACACAAGATTCTAGGCAAAATATTTACTATTATGATATTCTTACCTTTCATAAAGACAGCTCTTTCAAGCTCACAGAGTGGCTTAAAGCCAGAAAAACAGAATCTAAAAATCTCACAGATGTGTGAGAGTGTGAAAACCAAAAAAGTAAGATTCTACACTCACACTTCAATACTTACAAGATATAAATTAGTCCTTTTGATTGCGGAGATAAGTTGGGACTTCAAGGCTTTCATTGTCAAACAAACCAGTATCACCCCCAGAGACCTTTCGTGCAAGACGCAAACTTTGGCGAGACTGCTCCAAACCTTGTTCATCACGCATTTGCGGTTGTGGCTCTGTGCTTACAACTTCTCTTTCAAAGCCCGTGGCAACTACAGTTACCTTGACATAGTCTTTTGCTGCATCTGCAAGTGTGCGTGTCCCAAAAATCACGTGAGCCTTATTATCAACAATAGATTCAATCATATTCATCGCTTCGCCTATCTCAATGAGCGAGTATCCATTCATCTCAAAATTCACAAGCACACCCATCGCACCATTAATAGAAATATTGTCAAGCAATGGAGATTCTATTGCCATACGCACAGCTTCACACGCGGCATTATCACCTATGGCTTCGCCAATACCCATAAGTGCTAAGCCCTTGTGGCTCATCACCGTTTTCACATCGGCAAAATCCACATTGATGTCATTTGGACTATGATGTAATATCACGCCTGAAATCCCATTCACAGCACGAGCCAACACACCATTTACAACTTCAAAACTCTCTTGAACACCATAACTTTTAGGAATGATGGATGAAAGCCTATCATTTGGAATAACAACAATACAATCACTTTCTGCTTTTAAATTACGCAATCCCTCTTCAGCAAGTTCAGCGCGTCTGCCACCCTCCCATTTAAAAGGCTTAGTTACAACAGAAATAGTTAATGCCCCAACTTCTCTTGCTGCTTTAGCTACAACGGGAGCTGCCCCTGTGCCTGTGCCACCGCCAAGACCCGCAGAGATAAATACAATATCCGAGCCACTTAGCACAGCTTTTAACTCTTCATAAGTCTCTAGTGCCGCCTTTTCGCCTATATCTGGCTGCATACCCGCACCTAAGCCCTTTGTAAGTTTCTCGCCAAGTTTCATTTTGATATTTGCACTTGTAGTTTCTAAATGCTGAATATCTGTATTTGTCGCTATAAGTTTGATAGATTTGTGCGGACTTGTCCCCACAAGATGATTAATCATATTTGAGCCACCGCCACCAACGCCAACAGCGGTAATAACCGCACCTTCCTGTCTCACTTCCTGAATGTCTATTTCAATATTTTCCATTGTTACTCCCTTAAAATAGTTGGCTAACCCACTTGTAGAATCTCATAAAGATGTTATCGTGCTTATCCTCCTGTGTGGTTTTAATCCCAGATAAATCACCTGTGTTTTGAGTGATTTTCAAGCTACCCAAATCCACTTGTGAAGCGTCTTTGGACAGCCCAATACTACCTACATCATTGTTTTCTATAACACTACTTCTTTTATAGAGAATCTTTTTATCAAAATCCATCTCATAGTTTGTGTGTTGCCCCGCTCCGTGTAAAACTAAGCCAACCGCAGTGGCACTCTGCGTACCTTTTAACCCATCAAAAAGCCCGCCCACAGACATAGGCTTAGAGATTCTCACCGGCTTTCTAAAAAAGATACTTGAAGCAAACTCCTGCATTCCATCAAGATTTGCCATACCGCCAGTAAGTGTAATACCCGCACCGATATTATCTTTTAATCCACTCTGTTCAATGCTTTTTGCTAAAAGTTGTAAAGTCTCCTCCACTCGTGCAGATATAACTGCGTGGACAATTTCTAAGCTTACATTCGTTGTTGCATTCTCACCTGCCATTACAGGCACTTTTATGGACTTTTCCTTATCCTCATCTGTAAGAATGAGTTTTCCATATTCGGTTTTAATCTGCTCTGCCGTACTCGGGTGAGCGTTAAGAGCAGTAGCCAAATCAATCGTAATATTATGCGAACCAACGCTTAGAAAATCACTATAACGCATAGAATATCCGCTATAAATCATTAAATCACAAGTCTGCCCACCCATATCAATACACGCTACACCAAGCTCTTTTTCTTCATTGCTTAGCACTGCAATAGATGACGCATACGCACTTAGCACAATATTTTCAATCTCCACGCCACTTTCACGCACGGCTCGTTTAAGATTCTCAAGTGCTGTTTTCTTAGCCGTTACAATATGCACAAACGCTTCCAACCTTGAGGCACTCATACCCATAGGATCTTCAGCGTAGTTTTGATCATCTAATCTAAACTCATAGGGCAATGCGTGGATAAGCGTGTGATCTTCTGGAATCACAGCATTATAAATAGCTGTTTGCATTACGCGATTAATCTCTTTTAGTCCAATCTCACTATTTGGCACATTGACAACTGCGGATTCTCTAATGCTTTTGGTATAAGCACCTGAAAGAGAGATGATAGCCTTATCTACCCTTTCCCCCGATACCCTAGCAGCGTCATTAACCGCACTTCTTATAGCACGTGAAGCAAGCTCAATATTTGTAACCGAACCCTTTTTAATCCCATCAGCCTTATGAATCCCTGTGCCTATGATATAAGGTGAGCCATCGTCTTTCACCTCAGCAACAATCGCACAAATCTCACTAGAACCAATGTCAATACCCAATATAATCCGACTCACCCTAGCCCTCACTTACTCACATCAATATAAATAGTTGTCTTATAAGTCTCATTCAAATACTCCGCCAACGCATCAAGCACTGCTTCAGACTTCATACTCTTAAATGCCATTGCATCGCCTTGTTTCGCATTCAAAACAGACTGCTCTACTATACGATACAGCACAGCCTTATCTTCAAGCATTACATAACCCTCTTTTTGCTTAGAAGAAAATAAATGCGAGAGAAAACTCATCTTCTGTCCATCATCAAGTGTGAGTATCGCACCATTATAGAATCTATCCACAAACCCAATATCTGTGCCTTGAAAATTTTTTACCCTTTCTTTAGCAAGGGCTAAGAGCTTTTCCCTTTTCTTACTGCTTTCAAAAAGCACTTTTGCTTCAGCCTTTGCCTCTTCAAAGCTTTTTTGCACACTTGGCTTCTTATCAAGAATCCTAAGCGTTACAAAGCCTTTATCAACCTCAATAGGCTTTAGCACCTGCCCCACTTGTGCTACCTTCATATCTTCAATAACCAAATCCACTCCATTTTTCACAAAAAACCGCTCATTCTCTTTTAGACTTAGAATCTCGCCCTTTTTACTTTTATTTTTCAAATCACGATACTCACGCTTTGCCACACTCTCAGCCTGAATCTTTTGCACATCTTTAATAAGCTTTTCCTTACTCTCTTCAAAACTTAGCAAATTCCCATTCTCATCTAAATAATCACTCTTAAAATCCTGATAATGCTTTGTCAAATCCTCATCTGTGGGATTCTGCGAAGCAAAAGGCACTAAAATATACTCTATTTTAAACTCCATAGGGCTTTTCCAATTTTCCGCATTTTTTTCCCAAAATGCCTTTAGCTCATCATCTTCAATTTCAATATTCACCTTATCCATAGGCAGAATCTCCACCCTTAGCCTATCTCTCACCGCATTTGCCATCTCTAATGCCGCCATCTCGCTTGATGAAATAGGCAGCATAGGACCTACTTGAGTGATGTTCATAACGCTAAAAAGCTTTTGGGTAGTTAGAATCTTACGGACCATCTCTTCAAACTCACTCGGACTCATACCCTGCTCTTTCAAAGCCTTGCGATACACTTCTTGGCTAAACTCACCCTTATCATCTACATACACTTTTGCATTGACTATCTCTTCACCTACTTCCTTATCACTTACAACAAGCCCTAAATCATTGGCGAGATTGAGAATCTGAACTTGCTGAATAAGCCTTTGTAATGCCATCTGTGGTATGCCAAACTGCTTTGCTTGAGCTTCATCTAGCATTCCGCCAAATTGCGAGATTTGACTAAACTCATTTAGAATCCTTGCATACTCTCTTTGAAACTCCGCAAGATGTATATCAATATCTCCAACACGAGCAACCTTATCATTACTTGATCCAAAGCCATAAGAACCCCAATTCACCATTCCAGCACCAATAAACGCAATGGCACTAACCCAAATAGTAACAATAAGCCATTTCTTATGCTTCTGCATCCAAGTAATCATTAATCTAGTAACCTTTTTTGTAGTAAAAATCTAAGTGAGTGTTTTAAAAATGCCTATTGTAGCACAAAACTTGCTAAAAATATGCTAAATAAGCTTAATTTTATCAAATTTTTCCCTAAATCAGCCGATTTGTGGGAATTTTCTCTCAAGATATTCCATCTATCTGCTTTATCAAACCCTTAACTCAACATCATTAAATAATAAAAGCATATCTCAAGCCTAACATTAATGGAATTTTATGGATTTTATTCTCATATTTTGTAGCATTTAAGAAAAAGAAGAAAAACGCAAATGGTGGACCTTGCAGGATTCGAACCTGCGACCAATCGGTTATGAGCCGAGTGCTCTGACCAGCTGAGCTAAAGGTCCCCGAGCGTTAGGGGTGGAATTATACTCAAAAACAAACTTAAAGGCAAGAATGTTTTCAAGAATTGCAAAAAGTGTCATAAATGTAATAAAGCTTGTGCCACCATAGCTCATTAACGGCAGGGGAATCCCAACCACAGGCGCTAAACCTATTACCATACATACATTAATCCCTACATATAAAAAAATCAAAATAGCTATATAGCCCGTTACCGCACGCAGGAAATAATCCCGTTCATACACAAACCCAAGACTTAGCACATACACAATCAAGCAAAAAAACAATGCAAGTAAGCCAAAAGCCCCAAATAACCCAAATCGCTCCACAAAATACGCAAAGATAAAATCCGTATTCGCATAAGGTAAAAATTTAAGCTGGGATTGTGTCGCTTCATCTTTTGACTTCCCTACAAGCCCACTTGCGCCAATAGCAATAAGAGCTTGATTCACCTGATATGGATATTTATCTGATACAAAGTCCATAATACGCTTTTTTTGATAATCTTTCAAAGGATCTACGACATACGCCACAGGTGCGAGAAAAGCAACAACAAGCCCCAAACTTATCCAAATCTTTTTATTCACACCAATTAAAAAAAGTGTGCCAAATCCGGTAAGCAAAATCACCATAGCCGTCCCCAAATCCGGCTCTTTGAGAATAATCACAAAAGGGATAAGGATAAAAGCACTAATGATACAAAACTGCTTGACCCCATAGCCATCTTTTGGGGGAGGATTAGTCGCAATATATGAAGCTAGAAGCAACATTAAAAAAATCTTCATAATCTCACTTGGCTGAATGGAAAAGCTTGTAAAAGGAATATCCACCCAACGCTGTGCCCCAAGCTTTTGTGTGCCGATAAAATGCACCAAAATCAACAAAACAAGACAAATTACATAAGAGACGGCGATAAAGCTTTTTAACTTCCTAAAAGGCACAAAAAAGAGAAAAAATACTAACCCACAGCTCAATGCAATATACTTCACCTGTTTAGAAAACAACACAGAATCTAGCTCATTAATCAAAAATAAAGATAGCCCAACCAAAGGCAAAATAAGAAGCAACAAAATATAATCAAAATGTGCTAGAATCCGTCTGTCAATCACAAAAAACTCCCAAAAATTTAAAAACTTAAATATGGCGGACAAATGCGAGAATCTCAAATACAAAAGTTCATTGTAACAGAACTTGACTTAAATAATGGCAAATTGCGGCTTGATTCTTTCCTTACCCTAAAACTGCAAATGAGCAAAAATCAGATTCAGCAACTTATCCAAGCCAACAATATCACGCTAAATGCCCTGCCTTGTGTCAAAAATGGCACTCTGCTTAAGCTCAATGATGAGATTCATATCACATTCCCAAAGCCTGATAGTTTAGATTCTAATACCCAAAATATAAGCCCATCTTTGCAGAATCTCTATGAAAATCTTAGTATTGATATTTTATACGAAGATGATGATATACTCATTATTAACAAGCCACCACATCTTGTTATCCACGATGCCCCAAGTGTAAAAGATTTAACCCTAACTCAATGGCTAAAGCTCCACGCCCACACATTGCATACGCTTAGTGGAAGGGAACGCTATGGCATTATCCACCGCCTTGATAAACAAACAAGCGGTGTGCTTTGCATTGCTAAATCACTTCTTGCCTACGAGATTCTTCCAAATCAGCTAAAATCTCGTCAAATGGGGCGATACTACCTAGCCATCATTGATACACCCTTAAAGCAGAATCTCCAAGTGCAATGCTTTATGGGGCGATGTCCCACAAACCGCTTAAAAATGAGTAAGATTCATATTGACGAAAATGAGAATCCGCCAAAAGGTGTGCGAGATTCTAAAAGCTCTTTTGTCAAACTTGCCACTTCAAATGATGGCTTACTTGAACTCATTGCCATAAAGCTTCATACCGGCAGAACGCACCAAATCCGCACACATCTTGAGAGCTTATCCCGCCACATTTTAGGCGATAGTCTCTATGGCTACAAGCCAAGTGCAAAGAGCTTTTTTTATGAGGGGAGAATCTTGCTTCACGCTTACATTCTCTACCTAGCCCACCCTAAAAATGGGCAAAACCACACTTTTAAAGCCCCCATTTTATTAGATATGCTAGAATTTATACAAAACCACTTCACAAAGGAGCTGCCAAATGGTTGCAAAGATGTTATGGAACTACTTGAGATTGATAACATTACCCGTGCTTTTGAGTGTTTTTCTTAGTGCGTGTTTTTCAGCTTTTAATGCTAACTTGCAAGAAGATTCATCACTGCCACGGCTAGATTCTGTCAATACGCTCGTTGATGTCTCATCTGTGGGCTTTGAGTGGAAGTTCATTAATGATGAAAATGTCAAGGGTTATGTCATCTACCGATCTGAATCTGGCGGAGGTAAAGGCTTACAACAAATTGCTACAATCAAAAATCGCTTTGCAACACATTTTTATGATATTAATCTATCCCCCCAAACAAAATACATTTACGCCTTTGCCGTCCTTGGGGAAAATGACACAATCTCGCCAAAAAGTGAGCCTATACATATTCAAACCTCCTTTATAGATCCGGTGGAGAGTGTCTTTGCAATTAATAATCAGCCAAGAAGCATTAAGCTTATATGGTCGCCCCACCCAAATCCTAGCGTAGATTCTTATCTTATTGAGCGATTAAACAAAGCTGGGGAGTTTAAAACGATTAAAACAATCCCGCATCGCCTTGAAGTCGAATACTTTGATGAAGATTTAAAAGATGGCGAAACCTACACTTATCGCATTGTAGCTAAAAGCCACGAGGGTGTGAAATCTAAGCCAACACAAGGCATTAGTGTAAGCACCATTCCCCAACCCGCACCTATTGAAAATATACAAGCTTCAAGTGATTTGCCCCGTAGCATTCACATCACTTGGGAAGCTGCACCAGATTCTTCGGGGGTAAGCAAAAAATACTACAAGATTCTATTCTCATCAAATGATAAAGACTATAAAGCCATAGCTACTACAAATCAAACAAACTACACACACAAGCTTCAAGCCAAAGATGATGGAGCGACTTATTATTATCAAGTTGTGCTTTTAGGCGATAATGGCTTGGAAGGGCGAATGAGCAACAATCCTGCTAAAGGCTCTTCACTTCCACCGCCTAGCACACCCACACAATTTGAAGGCAAAATGATAGATGGCAAGGCGACACTTTCTTGGCAGATTCCAAGTGATGATCGTATTGTAAGCTATATTGTCTATCGCAAAGAGGGGGCGTTATGGACGCAAAGTGCGAGATTCATTGACATTCACGCAAATAGCTTTAGTGATAAAGAAATGCAAAAGGGAAAAAAGTATAGTTATAGTGTGGTGAGTGTAGATAAGCACGGGATAGAATCTAAGCCCACACAAGAAATTGAGCTGATACTTGAATAAAATTTTGGAATAAGGATCTTTGTGCCACATTTTTTAGCCCCAAGCATTGCTTTACCAAGCCTACCCTTTATAAGTGGAGAGTATGAATTTGCCTATGAAGCTAAATGCAGGGTAGATTCTCATCAAAGCCTTATTTTGGTGCGGTTTAAAAAAGATGATACTTTGCAGAATGATACTTTAGGCGATGAGTTTTCACATAATGATTTTTTTTTGCGTAAAGTGGAGCGATTAAACAAAAATAATAGCATTATCAAATGTGAAAAAAGTAGTAAGTCCCAGCCAACAGGCATTATCAAAAATGCCTTAAAAGCCCTTATGGAGCAGCAAAGCAATCAACATCTTATCACGCACAATCTCAATAATAACTCCCCAAGACAGAATCTCCAATCACCCTTTTTTAAATCGGTGCAACATTTTTTGGATTTTTCTCAAAAATATCCACAAAAATGCTTAATTGAAGTGGGCTTTGGCTCGGGGCGACATCTCTTACACTTAGCACAGAGTAATCCACATCTTATGTGTATTGGTATTGAGATTCACAGCCCTTCTATTGAGCAGATTCTAAGACAGATTGAGCTTTTAGGGCTTACAAATCTCTACATCATTCACACCGATGCTAGAATCTTGCTTGAGATTTTACCCCCTTGTATTGCTTTAGGCATTTATGTGCATTTTCCTGTCCCTTGGAATAAAAAGCCCCATAGGCGTGTATTTTGCAAAGCTTTCTTAGAAGAATCTTTGCGTGTGTTAGATGACAATGCACTATTACATTTGCGAAGTGATGATGAGACATATTTCCGTGATGCGTTAGATCTTGCTTTGTCTCACAAACACATTAATTTGCAAGTGCAAAAAAATCACAAAAATGCCATTGTCAGCAAATATGAAGCAAGGTGGGAGCGACAGAATAAGGATATTTTTGACTTAAAGATTTTTAAAACCACAACACAAGGGCAAGATTCTTGCATAGAATCAGCAAAAAACACACAAAATACAGAAAAAACCTTTATTTTTGATAAGATTCTAAGAAAAAATTTGGATAATTACACAAATTTTCCATATAAGAAAATCACTAAGGATTGGTTTTTACACATTGATAATGTGTATTATACGAAAGATGTGTATGTTTTAGCATTGTGTTTTGGAGATTTTAATCAGCCACAAAATAAATTTTTACAAATTTCTTTTGATACATCTTGTAGCACACATTATGTCGGTGGCGATCCTATTCCAACAAAAGCAGCACATAAGGCACATAGGCATTTAATGGAGGTTTTAAGTGTGGATTCTAAAGACAAGGAGTGAAAGTTGAGTGCAATCATAGAAGCGAAAAATCTTAGTCTTGGCTACAATGATGAGCTTGTGATTAAAGAGGCGACATTTAATATTAATGCTAAAGAGTTTGTGTTTATCACCGGGGCTTCAGGAAGTGGCAAAAGCACGATTCTAAGCTCATTTTTTGGGCATTTGGGTGTGAAAAGTGGGCATTTAAATGTCTTTGGTGTGAGTATGCAAAAAGCTTCAAAAGCTCGCATTAATCATCTCCGCCGAAATATTGGCATTGTTTTTCAAGACTACAAACTCATCAAAGAATGGAATATAGAACGCAATGTAATGCTGCCTATGGTGATTAATGGCTACAAAAAAGAGGTGTGTAAATCTCAAGTAGAAAAGCTTTTGGTGCATATTAAGCTGTCCCACAAGGCAAATAAGTTTCCTTTAGAGTTAAGCGGTGGAGAGCAGCAACGCGTGGCAATGGCAAGAGCCTTAGCTCATAATCCAACCATAATCCTAGCCGATGAGCCAACGGGTAACCTTGATGACTATTCCAGTGAGCTTATTTGGAATCTGCTTAAAGGTGTCAATGAACAGCTTGGAATCACCGTTGTTGTCGTAACGCACAGAATGCCAGATAGGCTAAATATCCCTTATAGGCGACTACATATTGAAGAAGGAGTGGTATATGAATTTGCTTAGGAGACATTTGGCACTTATTATTCCGCTTCTTGCACTGCTTTTTAGCCTTGAAAGCATTATGCTTGTTAATCGTGCGGTGGCAAAGCACGAAAACAAACTTTCAGATAATTACTCCATTGTCATTGCATCAAAAAATGCCCTCACACTTGATAAGATAGAGAGCTTTATCCGTGAGGCAAAGGAGCTAAAAGCAATCACACCTGATTATATGATGAATGAGTTAAAAAAAGACCTTAGCCGCGAGAGCTTAGAGACATTGCAAAGGGAGTTGCCATTTTTCTATTCACTAAAACTCTCCATTTTCCCTGATGAAGAGCGTTTGCAAAAGATAAATGCCACACTCTCAAAGCTTAATGGCGTAACAAAAGTAGAATCTTTTAGCAAAAGCCACTCACAAGTGTATAAGCTATTGCTTATTATCAAAAGCTCCATTGTTGTATTTGCCTCACTCATTGCAATTTTAAGCTACATTCTTATGGTAAAACAAATTGAAATATGGAAATTTGAACACAGCGATAGAATGGAGATTATGGCATTTTTGGGTGCGCCAGCGTGGATGAAAAATGGCATTTTATTCCGCCTTGCACTTATAGACTCTATTATCTCAACTATTGCCATTATCACGGGTATGACCTATCTTATCAATAGCAGTAGAATGCAAGGAGTGCTTAGCACACTTGAAGTAACAAGCGATATTTTCCGTATGGGCAGTGATTTTATCATTTTGCTTTTCACATCTATACTTGTATCTATCGTATCAGTTGTGTTTGTTATCATTAAGCAAAAAGACCTCTAATGAAACAAGGCTTTGCCTCTCTTACACTCTGTGCTATTATTAGCTTATCTTTGGCAAATATTGATAAAGACATTGCAAAAAACAAAGATAAGCTAACAATAGCACAGATCCAAGAGCAAGCTATAAGCAAAAAACTTGATGAGCTAGGCAAAGCCATTAATGCCAAAAATGCCGAGCTTACAAAGCTAGGCAAACAAATAGAAACACTCTCAAAAGACATAAGCCAAAATCAAGGCAAATCCCAAAGCCAAGAAAAAACACTTAAAGATTCACAACGCAAACAAAATCTTCTGCTAGAACAAAAGCGTGAGCTTGAATCTCAAATAATTAAGCTTCTCACACAGGGTATCGCCTTTAGTATGATTATGGAGCGTGAAAAACAACTTGATTCAATAGATAGTGTGGTGGAATATGAAATTTATAGAATCCTGCATAAAAATGCTAAAGATTCTATAAAAACACTCAATGCCAAACAAAGCATTCTCAATAATGAAATTGAAAAAATCTCAAATAATATCTCGCAGATTCAAAACTCTATTAAGATTCAAACAAATAAAAAGGATAGTCTCCAAATCGCTAAAGAGCAGCAAAAAGCCACTTTGAGTAAAATGCAAAGTGAGCTTAAAAGCTATGATGAACAGCTTAAAGCCATAGTCAAAGAGCGAAAAAGCCTTGATGAGATTCTCTCTCGCCTTAACATTGTAAAAGAGCAAAAATCCCAAAGCAAGAACCAACAAGCCTTTATTGATAATCAAAAAAATCCAAACAGCATAAAAGCCCCAAAACAATTTGGCACTTCATACCGCGATGTACCAACAATCGCTTACAAAGGGGCAAAGACTATTCCGCCCCTTGATAGCTACACAATTGAAAAAAGATTTGGACCATATTTTGATCCTGTGTATAAGTTTAAAATCTTTAATGCCGCTATTATGTTTAATCCTAAAAACAGCAATGCCAGTGTGAAGAGCGTACTTGATGGCAAGATTGTCTATGCTAAGGACGCTCCGGGGCTAAAAAAAGTCATTATCATTGAGCATAGCAATGCCATTCACACCATTTATGCATATTTAGACAAAATAGAATCTAATATTAAAGTCGGCTCAAGTGTCAAAAAAGGTGCGATTATAGGCAAAGTCAATGAACGACTAAGCTTTGAAATCACCCAAAAAGATAAGCATATTAATCCAGCAGATTTTATAAAACTCTAATTAAAAAATTTTTTTTTAGCCGATATGTCTTTTGCTTTATTTTAGAACTTCAAGGAGGAAGCTATGATTAATAGTATTAATAGTGTTGAAAACAATAACGATGCTGTTAAGAATCGGATCGTAAATATGGTAAATGCGAGTGGAAGGGCGATCACGGAAGACACCCGTCCAACTGAAGTGCGTTTGCAACAAGAAACTGCACAACACCACGACAAGGAAAATAAAAAACAGCTTGAAAGTGAGTTGCGTGAGTTGAGTAAGAAGCTCAATGAAGAGATGAAAAAAATTGGCACAGATTTGAACTTCTCGTATAATGAAAATATTCCGGGACTTATGGTAACGGTTAAGGAATTTAATGGCGATAAAGTCATTCGGGAGATTCCATCAAAAGAAGCTATTGAGCTTATGAAAAGAATGCGTGAAGTGATTGGCGTGATTTTTGACAAGCAGGGCTAAAAAGAGAGATTAAATAAACTTAAAGATTCTAGAATCTAAAATTTGCGAAAGGAGGTTGTATGGCACTTGGTAGTTTGAGCTCTCTTGGGCTTGGAAGTAAAGTCTTAAATCACGATGTGATTGACAAGTTACGAAAAGCTGATGAAAGCACACATATTGATCCTATTGATAAAAAGATAGAACAAAATGTAGAAAAACAAACCGAGCTTGTTACCATCACCTCAACCTTGCGAGATTTGAAATCAAGCGTAAGCAAACTTGCTGATTATTCAACCTACTTGGGACGCTCAAGCAATATCATTGGCGATGCACTGAAAGCTACCATTTCCACTGGTGTGCCAACCCAAGATATCAAAATTGATATAGATTCAGTGGCGACTTCGGATATTAATGAGATAGGATCAAAATATGAGAGCAGAGAATCTGCATTTAGTCAAAAAGATTCCACACTCAAATTTCACTATAAGGGGCAGGACTATAAGATTGAAATCAAAGCAGGTATGGAATTAGCCGAAGTTGCACAGCTCATTACAGACACTACGAAAGGCGAGGTTATGGGGATTGTGATGAAAACAGGTGGCTCAAATCCCTATCAGCTTATGATAAATTCCAAAGATACGGGCGAATCCTCAAGGGTGTATTTTGGCTCAACTGCTACAGGCTCTGTTATCCCAAGTGGGGCTTTTGAACTTAATGATGGGGATTTTAACATTACTTTAAAAGATAAAAAAGGTATTGATAAAACCCTATCTATCAAGCTTCCAAAGACTGCCACTGAATCTAAAGCACAAGATAACGCACAGGCTTTAAAAGAAGCTGTGATTGCTACCATTAAAGACAATGCTGATTTTGAAGGATTGCTTGATAATGACTTAAACATAGGCATAGGTGGGGCTAATAGCGATATGCTGACCATCAACGATAGGCGGGGCTATGGCATAAAGGTAGAAGGTGCAAAAGCTCAAGCCTTAGGTTTTGGCGAAGATAATAAAAGCACACAAAAAGAAGATCTTATGGTAGCCACCAAAAGTGTGGGTGCTGGGCTACTCACAGGAACGATTAACATAGGCAGTGTCCCACTTGATCTCTCAACCTTAACAAACAAGAAAAATACCGCCAAGCAAAACGCACAAGCCATTGCTGATGCCATTAACAACATCGCTGGAATCTACGGCTCTGTCAATGATGAAGGCAAGCTTGTGATTAACTCCGATACCGGCGAAGTCAATATTTATGCCAACAATGACGCTGAGAGCAAAAAAGCACTAGAAGATTTAGGCTTGAAATCAGGCACAACAATGGACTATGCCAAGACACAAGAAGATTTATTCAAAATACGCAAAGTGCAGACCGCTGAAGATGCGAAATTTTCATATAATGGAATCTCAATGAGACGCCCTACAAATAATATTGATGATATTGTGAGTGGCGTAAATATTGAGCTGCTTACCACAACAGAGCCGGGCAAACCTGCGGTGATTAGTATCACACGCAATGATGAAGAGATAATAGAGAGTGTGAAAAGTTTTGTAGAAACTTACAACGAGCTTTCACTCAAGCTTGATGAAGTAACACGCTATGATGAAGATTCTAAAATCGCTGGAATCTTTAATGGCAATAGTGATATTCGTATGATACGCCCAACTCTCACTAGAATCTTTTCTACAAATATTCCAACTGAAACGGAGATTAAAAGCCTTGTAAAGTATGGACTTGCCCTTGATGAAAAGGGAAAAATGAGCCTTGATACAAGTAAGCTTTCAATGGCTCTAAGCACAGATCCAGAGGGGACACAAGAGTTTTTCTACGGGAGTGTAAAAAGCACAGAGTTTAAGGAGGTGCAAACTGATGGTGTATTCAAAAAGTTTGATCAAGAGCTTGATAAATTGCTTAATGGTGGCAATGCGAGACTTAAGCTACTTGAAGAAAGTCTTACTAAAGATGATAAAAAGCTGCGTGAAGACCGCAAGAAGGCAGTTGAGCAGCTTAACATCCGCTATGACATTATGGCACAGAGATTTGCAGCCTATGATTCTCAAATCTCAAAAACCAATAATGCCTTTAGTAGTGTTCAGCTGATGATTGACCAATCTGTAGCAAAAAAATAAATTCTAAGGAGTAAGCAATGTATGGTAACAACGCGTATAATTTGTATCAACAAAATTCAGTTTCAGTAGAATCTCCAGTTAAACTTATAGAAATGCTCTATGAGGGTATTTTAAGATTCTGTGCTCAAGCAAAGCGGCATATGGAAGCAGAAGATATTGAGAAAAAAATCTACTACATTAACCGCACGACCGATATTTTCACAGAGTTACTTAACACCCTTGATTATGAAAAAGGCGGTGAGGTGGCAAGCTATCTTACAGGACTTTACACACATCAAATCAAGCTCCTTACCCAAGCCAATGTTGCCAATGATACTGCCAAAATTGATATTGTTATCAATGTTGCCAAAGGACTTTTGGAAGCGTGGAGAGAGATTAATCAAGATGAATTGGCACGATAAGCTAAAAGTTGCTCTCCTTAACCAAGATGATAAAAGTGCTTTTGCCCTAGTTAGCAATCTCCCAGAAAATCTCGCCCAAGCACCGCTTGAAGAGAAACTTCAAGCTTTAGAGCTTATCTCTCAAACCAAACGCCTTTTAGAATCTAAACAGCTCCAAGTTAGAATCAATATGGAGCAAATCAAGGCGGCTAAAAAGTTCCTTGAAAACTCTCATCAGTAAGCAATACTTCCGCTCTCAAACCCCAGATATTCCCTATTATATGGCTTTTTTGCAACAAATTTCCCAAAAAATCCGCACATATCCTTGACTTCAAGCCTAAAATCATATAGAATGGGTGCGTTCAAAATTTTAACAACAAGGAGTTGCAATGAACAAGGCAGAATTCGTAGAATTAGTAAAAAAAGTTGGCGAATACGATACAAAAAAAGATGCTGAAAAAGCAGTAAATTCTTTTGTAGATGCTATTTCTCAAGCTCTTACTAAGAAACAAAGCGTTGAGCTTGTAGGTTTTGGTAAATTTGAAACAGCTGTTCAAAAGGCTAAAACAGGTAAAGTTCCCGGAACAAACAAAACTTACAAAACAAGTGAAAAAGCTGTGCCTAAATTCCGCCCCGGAAAAGGTTTAAAAGACCAAGTAGCTAAGGCTAAAAAATAATCTCTCTCATAGCCTTTTAGGCTATGACATTAACTTCTTAAAACTCTCACTTACACTTTTTCCATTCAATATTAAGCTAATCTCTTTTGCAATAGGCGTGTAAATATTTTCTCTCTCCCCAATCTCTGTAATAGCCCTTGCTGTGATAACGCCCTCAGCCACTTCGCCAAGCTCACGCAATATCTCGCTAATAGGCTTTTGCTTTGCTAGTCCAAGTCCTACGCGATAGTTACGCGACATCGTAGAGCTTGAAGTCAAAAATAAATCTCCAGCCCCAGAAAGCCCCAAAAATGTCTCCATTTTCGCCCCAAAATGCTCTCCAAAACGGCATATCTCCACTAGTCCTCTTGAGACCAATGACGCCTTAGCATTTGCCCCAAGATTCAACCCATCACAGATTCCAGCAGCAATGGCAATGACATTTTTATACGCCCCAGCGACTTCTCCGCCCACTACATCAGGGCTTACATACGCTTTAATAAACTTTGGCATTAATGTGCCAAATTCTCGGCTCAAAGCAAGATTGCGTGAGTGAATGACTAACGCACAAGGCAAGGACTGCACCACTTCAGAAGCAAAGCTAGGACCGCACAAATACGCAAGATTCTTATGCCAAATCCACTCTTCCATAATATCACTTACAAACGCTCCACTTCCAGATTCTATCCCCTTGCTCGCACATAGGACTTTTATATCTTTTGGCAACTTCACACGCACAAGCCACTCTCGCAAAGCACTTGTAGCAATCGCCATAACAAAATATTGTGAATCTAGCCCATCTTTATAATCTACCTGCATAATCGGTTTAGAATCTTGTGCCAATAAACGCTCATTTAAAGGTGCTAGAAGTGAGCTAAGATCTCTCCTTGAGATAATCCGCACATCATTTTTTTCTGCCAATGCAAAGGCTAACGCCCTGCCCCACGCTCCACCGCCAAATACACTTATTTTCATTCCCCTATCCTTATTCATCAAAAATATATCAAATGCTAAAATGTATAACTATATGTCAAAAAAACCTGTGTTGTCAGCACATAAGGGTTCGCATTCACAGCAGTGTTTGAAGCGACATTGCCTACAATAGGCATGCCACTCACATTTGGTGGCATAGTCTGCAATGGAGCTTGTGGCATACCTTGCGAAGCACTCATAGCCAAAAGTGCGTCATTAGTGGAAAGCTGTGTTTGCTTTAAAGTCAGCATTATGCGATGAGTTTTCAAAATCGTAATCTTCATACCTATGCTATTCACCCACGCAGGATACATAACCTTATTGCCATAGTTATAGGCATTTTCCTCATACCTTTGCACTGTGTCATACGCCTTTATCTTACCGCCCCTTCTTTGGGTATTAAGCTCCACCGTGTTAGAGACAAATAGCTCTAGCTCCACACGGGAATCTGGCTTTACAGAATAGTTTAGCTCCACTCCCGCCCCATAGCGAGACATCGGCGTATCAAGCTCGTTAAGATTTGCTTTGCCGGTTTCAAGCTCCATTTCAGAATATCCATCATTGACAAACGCATCAGCCTTTATGGAAAGATTCTTGCTGACTTTCGCTCCTTGATTCTCTTCACTCTCTTTTTTTTCAAGCTGTTTTGTAAGCGGATTTGCAGGAGATTCTGTATTTGTCTCGTGGAGGACAAGCTCTTCAGCCCCACCAAAAACAAGCACAAAGCCCAATACACACATTATCTTTTTCACGCACCGCACCTTTAGCTATCACTTCCCATTAAATCGGCTTTTTTCTGCCACTTTTTGTAACCCTACCCAGCCCCAAAAATCATATTTTCATTTTATCTCAAATCTTTTTAAGAATTTATAAATGTTTTATACGCTTTTGCCTATACTTGCAGTCTTTATTCCTAGATTCCACTAAATAAGGTTATAGAATGTCAGCGTATGAAACTATTATCGGGCTTGAAGTCCACGTCCAACTCAACACCGCCACAAAGATTTTCTGCTCCTGTGCCACAAGCTTTGGAGAAGAGCCAAACAAAAATGTCTGCCCCACTTGCCTAGGGCTTCCGGGTGCATTGCCTGTGCTAAACAAAGAAGCGGTAAAAAAAGCCATTAGCTTTGGAGCTGCAATTAACGCCACAATCAACCAAAACTCCATATTTGCGCGTAAAAACTACTTCTACCCTGATTTGCCCAAAGCCTATCAAATCAGCCAGTTTGAGATCCCAATCGTGGGGCGTGGGGAGATTGAGATTGAAGTAAATGGAGAGCAAAAGACTATCGGCGTTACTCGTGCCCACCTAGAAGAAGACGCGGGCAAAAATATCCACGAAAGCGACTTTTCAAAAGTGGATTTAAACCGCGCTTGCACGCCGCTTTTAGAGATTGTAAGTGAGCCAGATATGAGAAGTAGCGATGAAGCGATAGCTTATCTTAAGAAACTGCATTCCATCGTGCGATTTTTAGGCATAAGTGATGCCAATATGCAAGAAGGGAGCTTCCGCTGTGATGCCAATGTCTCTATCCGCCCAAGGGGAGATTCTAGGCTTTATACACGCGTAGAGATTAAAAATCTAAACTCCTTTAAATTTATCCAAAAGGCCATAGAATACGAAGTGGAGCGGCAGATTGAAGCGTGGGAAGATGGCAAGTATGAATCACAAGTCGTGCAAGAAACGCGCCTTTTTGACACCGCAAAGGGCGTAACCCGCTCAATGCGTGGCAAGGAAGAAGCAGCAGATTATCGCTACTTCCCAGACCCAGATTTGCTGCCTGTGTTTATTGATGAAGAGTTAATGAAACAGGGCAAACAAATCCCAGAAATGCCAGATGAAAAAGCACAGAGATATGTCAAGGACTTTGGCATTAAGCCCTATGATGCCGGTGTGCTGACTTCTAGCCTAGAGCTAACAAAATACTTTGAATCTATGCTAGATTTTGGTGCAAGTGCAAAAGGCTCACTCACTTGGCTAACTACCGAGCTTCTAGGGCGGCTAAAGGGCGAAAACACACTGCAAACTTGCGGTATAGATTCTGCCACACTTGCCACACTAGTTAAACGCATAGATGAAGGCAAAATCAGCGGCAAAAGCGGCAAAGAAATCCTAGATGTGCTTGTGGAAAATCGCGGCGGCGATGTGGATTCTCTCATAGATTCTATGGGATTAGCACAAGTGAATGACGATGGTGCAATCCTAGCTGCCATAGATTCTGTGCTAAGTGCCAACCCTGATAAAGTCGCAGAATTTAAAAGCGGTAAGGATAAGCTTTTTGGCTTTTTTGTAGGGCAAGTGATGAAAGCAAGCAAAGGTGCAAACCCCGCTCGTGTCAATGAGCTTTTAAAAGAGAAGCTACAATGACTTATACGCTTATACCCTTAGAAGACTTTCTATCAAACGCCCATAGTCCAAGTGAGAGTGAGCTAGAATCTTTTAGCAAACATAGGGATAAGCTTTTACACACAAAAGAAAATGAGAGTGAAGAGCATCAAAAAAATCGCTTTGATAGAGTTTCTAGCCAAAAGCTTTGCCTACGAGTGCAATACAAAAAATCGCATTGATTTAAGCATTTATGAAGACAATAAAGCTAAAGTGCTTTTTGAAGTCAAAAGCCTAAGCAATAAGATAGAGTTTGTTTCTAGCGGGGGGGGGGGATACACTACTTTTACAAGAATATAGCCTAGAATCCAAAGCCTTTTATGAATCCATTCTCTACTTTTTACGCGAGTATAAAACCCATAACAACAACGACATAAAGCACATTATCCTAACAAACACACGAGATTTCTATCTCATAGACGCTAGAGAGTATCTCACATTTGCTAAAGATAAAACAATCCTAAAAGCCTTTGATAACTGCGATAAGAATCAAGGCACAGACACAAGCACAAGCAAGTTTTACGCCACACTTAAAGACTATTTGCCCTCCCTTAACTCCACACTAAAATTTACCCATTTTAATATACAGACTACACCCCTGCCCCTGCTCTATCAAGCCCTAAGCCCACAAGTGCTACTCAAACAAAAAAATTGCATTGACGCCAACACACTCAATCAAAGCTTTTATGATGAATTGCTCTACATTCTAGGGCTAAAAGAGATAGACCAAAAAGGCAAGATTCTAATCCTCCCCACCACAGAGCAAAACACGCTTTTAGATTCTATCTGCAACAAACTAGGACTTGATAGAGACAAAGACTTTGAGACAATCTTTTCCCTGCTTACCACTTGGAATAACCGCATATTATTCCTGCGACTTTTAGAATCTATGCTTTTAAGCTTCAAGCATATTACAAAGCCCTTTTTAGACATTGACACATTGCAAAACTTCACAGACTTAAACACACTCTTTTTTGACATATTAGCCCTTAAAAAAGAGAAGCGAAAAACCGACTTAAAGCTAAAAGATTCTATCCCTTATCTTAACTCAAGCCTTTTTGACAAAACAGAATTAGAAAAGCAAAATAACGAAATAAGCCACCTAGATTCTAATCATCTCGCCATTTTCAAGCACTCAATCCTTAAAAAAGACAAAGATTATAAAGACACACAATCCCTGCCCCTTTTAGAATATCTCTTTAAATTCTTACACGCCTATGACTTCACCACCACGCCAAAAGATATTATAGACCATATCAAAACAAACCACGACAAGCTAATAAATGCCGCTGTGTTAGGACTAGTCTTTGAAAAGCTAAATGGCTACAAAGAGGGCAGTTTCTACACGCCTAGCTTTATCACTAGCTATATGTGTAAAGAGTCGCTAGAAAAAGTCGTTATAGATAAGTTTAATGAAAGAAAATCGTGGGAATGCGATAGCTTAGAATCTTTAGCACAAAAGCTAGACAAACTCACAGATTCTGTAAATGGCTATAAAGAGGCAAATGCCATTTTTGATTCCATAAAGGTTTGCGATCCAGCCGTTGGTAGCGGACACTTCCTTGTATCTATGCTAAATGCTATGATAGAGCTAAAATTCCGCCTTAAGATTCTCTGTGAGATTCACATTGATGATAATGGAGAGCGAGACTACAAGCGATTAAAAGACATAAGATTACGCCTAGAAAATGATGAGATTTTAATACAAGATTCTAATAACACCCTGCATACTTATCAAACCCCAGCCCACGAAAATATAGAATCTCACATAATCCAAAAAGCCCTATTTCACAACAAACGCATTTTGATAGAATCCTGCCTTTTTGGCGTGGATATAAACCCAAACTCTTGTGAAATCACAAAGCTAAGATTATGGATAGAGCTACTTAAATACAGCTTTTATATCTTTGATTCTAATGGTAAGAATACAGGCGATTTAGAAACCCTGCCAAACATTGATATAAATATTAAATGTGGAAATTCACTTGTAAGCAATATCGCCCTAGATATGACAAAAGAAAGCTTAGAAAAAGATTTAAAAAATCGGCTCAATGATAACGCCACCCTAGAATCTGCAAATGAGATTCTATCTACAATCAATGATATACAAAATAAGCTCCCACATACTATACAAGATTACAAAGACGCCGTGAGTGCCTACAAAAACGAGACAAACGCCGAGCTAAAATCACTCCATAAGCAAAAAATCCACACCACACAAAGCTTTATCATCGCTATATTTCACAAAACAAGCAAAGCCTACCAAAACTTCAAAAATGCCCTATCTAGCTACCTGCAACGCTATGGCTACAATGGCATTGATAACGCCACCTTGCAAAACGAAAGCCTAGATTCTGCCCTTATAAAAAGTCTCAACGACTACACGATAAATTTTAACTTCCACAAGAGCCTAGACATACCCAAAGAGTCGCAAGGTTTTGTAGAAAAAGAGCTTATAACACTTATAGAATCTATGCGAGAATATGAAAACTTTACACAAGATACAAACGCATTTGAATGGCGGTTTGCATTCCCTGAAGTGCTAGATTCTAATGGCGACTTTCTAGGCTTTGATTTAGTCATCGGCAATCCGCAAGCCACAACTTCAAAAAGCCTTTAGAATCTACAAAGGCACAAGCGATATTTACACCTACTTCTACGAGCAAGGACACAAGATTCTAAAACACAATGGAATCTTAAGCTTTATCACAAGCAACAAATACTGCCGAGCAGGATATGGCGAGCCTTTAAGAGAGTTTTTGCTTGAAGCCACCGCCCTGCTTTACTACATAGAACTAAATGGTATAAAAGTCTTTGACTCCGCCTCTGTGGATACAAGTATCCTAAGCTTTATCAAAACAACGCCAGATTCTACACATACATTTGACTTCGCACACCCCAAAGACTACGATACTAAAGCCAATGCCCCACTGCAAGAATACATCACACCACAAAGCCTTTTGCAATCTAGCTTAACTAAAGAAAGCTTTATTTTCCAAGACAGCACCAACGCCGCCCTTAAAGCTAAGATTGAAGCCATCGGCACACCGCTAAAAGAATGGGATATTTCTATAAATTATGGAATCAAAACAGGCTATAACGAAGCTTTTATTATAGATTCTGCAAAAAGAGAGGAGATTTTAAGGAATTGTGTGAGTGAAAATGAAAGACAAAGGACAAGCGAGCTTATAAAGCCCATTTTGCGTGGCAGAGATATTAAGCGGTATAGCTATGAGTGGGCAGGATTGTGGATAATCATAGCCAAATTTAACTCTCATCAATATTTAGAAAAAGATTATCCAGCAATATATAACTATCTCTTACAACACAAAGATAAGCTACAAAAAAGGGGACAATGCACCAACAAACCAGCCACAGATAAAAAGCCATACACAGGGCAACACCATTGGCTAGAGCTAGACAACAACCCTACAAATGAATACTTAAGCAACTTTGAAAAAGAAAAGATTGTGTGGAATCCTGTAAGTGGAGAGTATTTTTTCACCCATATTAAAGAAACAATGTATTTTAACAATTCGCTTTTTATGATGACAATAGGGAATACATCATTGCAAGGCGTGAGTGAAACGAACAACGAAGCAATGAAATCTCATCAATCGCACGAAGTGCCACCGCTTGAAGCGTCGTCGGGGGTTTGGGGGGTTAAAGGGGGGATAAGGGGAGCGACTTCGCAATTCAAGCCCCCTTGTCCCCCCTTAAAAAAAATGAATGACAAATTGCTTTACATTCTAGGGCTTATGAATAGCACTTTGTATAAGTGGCTTATCACGCAAATGACAAATTTAGTAGAAACAGGAAAATACGCTTATGGTGCTAAAGATAAGATAGAGCAACTCCCTATTCCGCAAATCACAGAATCTAATAAGCCCCTATGCGATGAGATTATAAAATGTGTAAATAAAATCCTAGAAATTAAAGCTAAAGATTCTACCCTTGACACAAAAGAGTTAGAATCCAAAATTGACTCTTTAGTCTATAAACTCTACAATCTCACAAATGACGAGATAGAAATTATTGAAAAGGAGTAAAATGGATCAACCAACAAAAAACACCATTACGCAAGAGTCTTATGCAGACAATCCTACAGCTAAAACTACCGCTCTAAAATCAGATAGTGAAGCAGAAGTGACAGAAAGACAAAGAATGTATGAATCTTTTTTTAAAGATGCAATGAATAGAGCAAAATCTAATCAAGAAGCACAAGACAAGATGATTCTAACAATATCTGCCGCATTGTTCGGAATAATGCCGTTTATCCTAGAAAAATTACAACCAACCTGTTCCAATAAAGTTTTTATATTTATTTTTTTATTATCCAATACGCTTTGTCTTATTTCTGTAATACTCTCATTTTGGTTTTGTGCAAAAGGAAATATGAAAGATGTGGAATTTGCCGAGAAGTATTATTTGCAGGGGAAAGAAAAATCTTTTAACAAAAAAAGTAAATGGACAAAATATGGAGAAAAGTGCAATCAATTGTCTTTAATTTCTATTATAATTGTTTTCATTGTTTTTGCTATAATGATGGGCAAATATTTCATCAATAAATAAGAGGAGTGTAATATGAGTGATAAAAACTCTCAAAGTGAAGCCACATTAAATGGGCTACCAACACAAAATCTGCAAAGATTCCAAGATGGTGTGTCTTCCGCAATGATGCTCAAACTACAAACAGAAGGAGTAAGCACGAGTCCAATGATAAAACCAAGCCAACCACAACAAACAATAGCTCAACAACCCAATTTTAATCAACAGACCTTGCCATCAACACCAAATAATGGAGCAGAAACAAAAGCAAAAAATAAATAGACTTTATTATCATTATTATGAGTTAATGAAGTCAGCATAGCTCCATTCCAACAATCATACAAAATGCTGTCAGTAGTGGGGGCAATAGAAAATCTCTTATTTGTGTTGTATAGCATTATAATGTTTTTACTTTTATTTTCACTCCAAAAAACCGCACGCAAAAACTCCATAATCCCACACTAAATATGCTAAACCTTGGATTCTAAAGAAAAGTTTCTACCCTTGACACAAGCAAGTTAGAATCTAAACTTGACTCTCTAGTCTATAAACTCTACAATCTCACAAACGATGAGATAGAAATAATAGATTCCAAAACATAAAAAACTAATGCTAGAATTTTAAGCAACACAAAAGCCCAAAGGATAACAAATGACGCTGATTATAGAAAATGCTAGTAAAGAGCTTTACACTGCGATAAAAAGCCTAGCAAAGATTGATAACGCAAAATGCAAGGTGCAAAAGCCAAAGCTTACAAAGTTTGAAAAAGAGATTCTAAAGGCAAAAGCAGAACTTGAAAAAGAGAAAAGAGAAGGCACACTAAAGACTTATGCTAGTGCGAAAGAAGCGTTTGAAAAAGAGGGCTTACTCTAATGTATAAAGTGCATTTGACAAAGAGTTTTAAAAAAGACGCAAAAGCCCTAAGCCAAGCAGATAGAATCTTATCAATGCAGATTATAGACACACTAGCTAAAGGAGAGAAGCTAGAGTCAAAACACAAAGACCACGCCTTAAGCGGCAACTTGCAAGGCTTTAGAGAATGCCACATTAAACCAGACTTGTTACTCATTTATGAGCTATGCGATGATATTTTGCAGCTTAATGCCTTGCGTGTGGGAAGCCATAGCAAATTGTTTAAAAAATAGTAAGTTATGAAAGGCTAGAATCTAGCAATAAACCCCTTGTGTGATGAGATTATAAAATGTGTAGATAGAATCCTAGAATCTAAAGCAAAGATTCCGCCCTTGACACAAGTAAGCTAGAATCTCAAATTGACTCTTTAGTCTATACACTCTACAATCTCACAAATGATGAAACAAGGCTTATACTATGAATGATATAAAAGAAAAGATATATACAGAGCAAAATATTAATGGAGCTGATGTTACACCAAGTTATCAACAAGTAGGGATACAAGAGATAGCGAAAGCCTTGCAAATAGATGAAACAAATATTAGATACAGCATAGATATCTTTGAAATTTCTCCAAGATTACCAACCAACCACAATAATGAGACCACACAACCATCACAACAAAATAAATTGCAAATAAAAGATTTTAATGCTCTCTTGCTATATCAATACAAACTCCTATTTAGACAATGTGAATTTAATGTTAGCTTGTCAATAAACTATGGGTTAAAATGCCGTCAAGTAGCATTTTATGATTGTGCTTTTAATGATAAATGGCTTATAAAAAATCTATCAGTTGATGATACATTTTCTATGGAAAATTGCACTTTTAATAAAGATGTTGATTTTTCTAATGGAAAATTTTTAAATAATGTTTATTTTAATAACTCCCATTTTAAAGGCTATGCTGATTTTCACGAGTGTGAATTTGAAAAAACTGCTTGTTTTTATGGGGCAACCTTTGATAACCCCCCAAATTTTTCACAAGCTATTTTCAAAGAGAATCTAAACTTTGTGAATGTGAAATGTGATTTTGAGTTTGAGAATCTAAAAGAGAGAATCAAACAAGAAAAAGAGCAGGACAGCAAGAAAACTTTAGATAAATTTGCCAACGACTTTAGAGATTCTTTTAGGCTTATTAAAAATGCTTTGATAAAAGATAATAATCTCCTAGACGCTTCAAACTTTCACAAATACGAACTCTATTGCAAAGAAATAGAGCTAGATTCTAAAAATCCTAAAATATTTTCAAAAGATTGGATAGACAAAATACAGCTTTGTTTCTATCGTAAGCTTTGCAACCATCACACAGATTTGATATTAAATCTAAAATGGCTAGTGATAACCATAGGCTTATTTACTATACTATTTTTTGCTTCAAAGATTATTCAAGGTAAAGAAATTTTGAATCTAAACCATTATGGTATAGCTTTAAGTGCTTCATCGTGCATAATGATAGTGCTTTTATGTTTATTTGACTATTTAAAGCTATTAGGTGGTTTTGCTTACTTGAATCTAGTAGCTACTCTCTGGTTAGTTTGTTACAATCCAAAATTAATATTTGGTGTGGTAAATATTCTAGGCGATTCTTGTTTCAATAGTTTTGAAAATATCGTAATGGTAACTTATACAATAATGATGTTTCTAGTTGTTTTCTCACTCCAAAAAACCGCACGCAAAAACTCCATAATCCCACACTAAATATGCTAAAGCCTCTAATATAGCTCAAAGCCAAGCCGCAAATAGAATCTAAGCAGAATCTAGCAACGCAAGATTCTTGCCAAGCTTCAAATCTCGCCTACATTACCCTACTCTCGCACTTCCCCATTGCCTACAATGCAATACTTATAACTTCGCAGAGATTCTATCCCCATAGGACCACGCGCGTGAAGCTTAGAAGTAGAGATGCCTATCTCTGCTCCAAAGCCAAACTCCCCGCCATCGCTAAATCGCGTTGAAGCATTTGCATACACACACGCCGCATCAACATTGCTTAAAAACTTCTCGCACACCGCCTTATTCTCACTCACTATACATTCAGAATGCCCCGAGCCATAGCGTGATATATGCTCCAACGCCTCTTCAAAGCCCTCCACAATCTTAAGATTAATAATCCTATCCCCCCACTCTTTAGTAAAATCCGCCAAGCCATCAAGCTCCGTGCCTAGAGATTCTAGCAAAGCTTGTGTTTCAAATCTCACGCTGACTTTATGTGAATGCAAACTCTCCACTATCTCGCTTAAAACCTGCTCCCCAAGTGCAGAATCTACAATCACACATTCACACGCATTGCACGCCGCAGGATAGCTAAGCTTTGCATTTAGCACAATCGCCTTCGACTTTTGCAAATCCGCGTCCTTGTGGATATAGGTATGACACACGCCCTTATCGTGCTTAATAATAGGAATACTCGCATTATGCTTTACAAACTCTATAAGCCCCTCTCCACCACGCGGGATAAGCAAATCCACATACTTATCCATTTTGACAAATGCCAATACAGATTCTCGCGAAGTATCTTGTATCATACTCACGCATTCTTTTGGGAGATTGTGCTGTTGCAAGGCTTGTTGCAAGGCAGAATGAATTGCTTTGTTAGAATGATACGCCTCTTTGCCACCTTTTAGCACACAGGCATTCCCACTTTTAAAGCAAAGGGCAGCCACATCGCTTGTAACATTAGGGCGAGATTCATAAATCACGCCAACCACACCCAAAGGCACACTTATTTTTGAGATAAGTAGCCCCGCCTTGCTTTGCCACTGCTGCATTATCTCCCCCACCACACAAGGCAAACTCACAATATCCCTTATCCCTTGAGCCATTGCTAGAATCTTGCTGTGATTAAGCTCTAAACGCTTTTGCATAGCTTGTGGTAGGGCAGAAGCTAACTTTAAATCCTTAGCATTTTCTTCATAAATATATTCACTTTGAGATTCTAGAATCTCTGCCATAGAGAGTAGCACGGCATTCCTTTGACTATCTTGCATAGTGTTTAGAATCCTAGCACTCTCTTTAGTCAGGCTAAGTTGTTTTTCTAGTTTTTGCATAGGTTTTCCTTTTTGTAAAATGTAGATTCCGCAGGGGGGGGGGTTTGAGTTTGTAGATTCTAATTTACACCCTTAAGCCCCGCACCCAAATTTGCTTAAAAATTAAGATTCCATCTCTGCTTTTTCTTTTGCCAAGGCTTCCACCTCAGCGATAAAACGCTCTAAAAGCAGCTCTTCTTTGAGCTTACATAAAATCTTGCCTCCTTTAATAATCAGCCCATCTTTATTCCCAAAAGCAATGGCAATATCAGCGTGCTTTGCTTCACCTAAGGCATTCACCGCACAGCCCATAACGCTCACTTGCAGTGGTGTTTTAATATGCTTTATGCGAGATTCCACTTCCTGCACCATTTTGACAAGATTCGCTTCAATCCTCCCGCAAGTGGGGCAGGAAATAAGCGTTACACCGCTTTTTTGCCGCCCAGAATATTGCAAAATCATACGCGCTACTTTGATTTCTTCTTCAAGCTCCCCTGTGATAGATACTCTCATCGTATCGCCTATACCCTCCATAAGTAGCCCACCTAATGCCATTGAGCTTTTTACCATAGAATGTGGCAAAGTCCCCGCCTCTGTAACACCTAAATGAAAGGGGTATTCCACCAAAGGACGGAGCATTCTATAGGCTTCCATTGTGCGTAAAACATCACTTGCTTTAAGTGAAACCTTGATATTGCTAAATCCAAAATCCTCTAAAAGCTTAATGTTATACAACGCAGATTCCACCATACCCTTGGGCGTTGCACCATATTTCTCATCAAATTGCTTCTCCAAGCTTCCGCCATTAACCCCTATGCGGATAGGAATCCCACAAGCATTACACGCATCTGCCACGGCTTTTATCCTATCTTTTGAGCCGATATTCCCCGGATTAATACGGATACAATCCACAGATTCAGCTGCAATCAAGGCAAACTTATAGCGAAAATGAATATCGGCAATCAAAGGCAGTGGCGAGACTTTTTTAAGATCTTTTAGTGCATTGGCATCTTTTGGATCACTCACCGCCACACGCACCATATCCGCCCCAGCAAAATACAATCTATCTAACTGCTCTTTTGTGGCTTGTATATCACAGGTTTTACTAAAAGTCATACTCTGCACGCTAATTGGTGAATCGCCCCCCACAGCCACCGAGCCTACATAAATTTGTTTTGTTTTTACCCTTTGCATATAAAAATCCTTTCGCATTTTTTGCTTTATTTTATCACTCTTGGGTAAAATTCCACCACACATTAAAGACTTAAGGGCAAATATGCACGAATATTCCATTGTAAATTCTCTCATTGAGCTGTGCGAAGAACAAGCCAAAGCCCACAATGCTAAAAGCGTAGAGGAAGTGCATATCGCCATTGGGGAGCGAAGTGGAGTGGAAAAAGCCTTGATTGAAAGTGCCTTTGAAAGCTTTAAGCTTGAATCTAGTATGTGTCAAAATGCCAAACTTTGCGTTAAGATTCAAAGCGTGGTGCTAGAATGCAAGGATTGTGCTTTAAGCTTTGAGATAAAAGGCTTAAACCTTGCCAAATGTCCGCAATGTCAAAGTCAAAATATCCACATCATACAAGGCAAAGAGCTTCATCTCTTATCCCTTGAAATGAGTGTGGAATCCTAGTTGCATATAGAAGGAGTGAAAATGCAGCAAGATAAACCCTTAGCCCAAAAGCTTGATGAACGCGTTTTTGAGCAGCTTTTGAAATATAATCCCAACACGCAGAATCTGTGGGATATTGTTGGGCTTTTTGAAAATGAACGGCAGAAGTTACGCCTTGAAGTGGCACAATATCACCAAGATATTAAAGATTCTCAAAGCACGCTTAAAGCTCTACGAGCCGAGATTACAGTAGCCAAACAAACACTTCATTCCCTAGAGCAACAGCTAAGGGACGCCCCGCAGATTCCAGAAAATGAAGAACACACACAAATGCTACAAAAAATGACCGAACTTGAGCTAGAAAATTCCAAACTCCGCGTGGAGCTAAGAGACTTACGCAGTGAGTTTGAACTAGAAGAAAATCTCCAGCAGTTTGAAGCTGAATCTAGCAAAGAATCTCATTAAAGAATAAAAATGCCAAGCAATATAACACAAAAAAAGCACAAACGCCTTTTTGTTAGTGCGTGTGAGCCTAGCTCAAACCTGCATTTAAAGCACTTAGCCAAGCACCTTAGTAAAGATTTAGAGATTTGTGGTGTTTTTGATAGAGAGACTTTTATAGATTTTGAGAAAGCCATGCCTAGCTTTACGCTTAAAGATTTTGCGGTGATGGGCTTTTTTGATGTGATAAAAAAAATAGCCTTTTTTAAAAAAGCCATAGCCCAGATGAGTGAGTTAGCAAAAAATGCAGATTGTGTGCTGCTAATGGATAGCTCAAGCTTCAATCTCCCCATTGCCAAGGCGTTGAAAAAAAGTGGAATTAAGGTGCCTATTGTGTATTATATCTTACCGCAGGTGTGGGCGTGGAAGCCTTGGAGAGCTAAGAGTATAGAGCAGAGTTGCGATTATCTATGTGGAATCTTGCCTTTTGAACTCACAATGTATAAAAATGCGTTGGCACAAAAAAGGGCATTATATGTGGGACACCCCTTGATGGACGAAATCACAGAGTTTAAGAGTAAGCCATTGCCACACAAAACGGCTCCTATTGCCTTTATGCCCGGTAGCCGCAAAAGTGAGATTAAGAAAATTTTCCCTATTTTTGCTAAAGTGGCTAAGAGCCTACCAAATAAAAAGATTCTTATCCTGCCCGAGCATTTTAAAAGGCTTAATTCACAAGCGTTGAATGACATCTATGGCGATGAGATAAAGGCATTTGAGATAAGCTTTGAAGCAAATAAAGCCTTGCTAGAATCGGGCTTTGCTTTTATATGCTCAGGCACAGCGACACTTCAAGCCACGCTCATAGGCACACCGCTTGTGCTAAGCTACAAGACAAGAGGCATTGAAGTGCTGATAGCTAGAGCATTTGTAAAGCTTAAACACATAGGACTTGCTAATATTTTATATAACGCTTTGTATTCCAACGCCCCACATTCTAATATGAGAAATGGCACACAGCAGATTCACGCCGAGCTTATTCAATCTCAACTCACAGCAGAAAATCTACTCAAAGCCTTTGAAGAGATAGATACAAAATCTTTTAGCACAAAAGCCCAAGAGTTAAGAGACTATCTCAAACACGGCAGTGCCAAGCAAGTAGCTCAAATTCTTAACACACTCCTTAATTAACATATTTTTTAGTTTTGTGCTGTTACAATGCCGAAATTTAAAATCAACTTAAAGGCTAGTATTTTATGGATTCACAACTTTTAAGCAAACAATTAAATGGGGGGGGGGGCAGAACAAGAATCTACTAATCCCACATCTTTTACATTACACACTTTACACGGATTTCATACACTTTCAATCATCATTCCCTGTTTTAATGAAAAATCTACCATTTTAGATATTTTACAAGTGGTGCAAGATGTGCAGATCCCCTATTATAAGGAAATTATCATTGTTGATGATTGTAGCAGCGATGGCACAAGGGAGATTCTATCCACTCTTCAATCTATCCAAGAAAACTGCTCTATCAAAGTGCTTTACCACGAGAAAAATCAAGGCAAGGGGGCGGCTTTGCGTTCAGGCATAGCAGAAGCAAGTGGGGATATTGTGCTTATCCAAGATGCGGATTTAGAATATGACCCAAATGAGTATCCAAAGCTTTTAGCTCCATTTGAAAAAGGTGTGGCTGATGTGGTGTTTGGCTCAAGGTTTGTAAGTGGGGAATCTCATCGTGTGCTTTACTTTTGGCACAGAATGGCAAATGGGCTTTTGACACTGCTTTCAAATATGATGACAAATCTCAACTTAACTGATATGGAGACTTGCTACAAGGTTTTCAAACGAGAGATTATACAACGCATCACCATAGAAGAAAATCGCTTTGGCTTTGAGCCTGAAATCACAGCAAAAATCGCTAAGATTAAAGGCATTAGAATCTATGAGGTTGGCATAAGCTATTATGGCAGGACTTATGAAGAGGGCAAGAAAATCGGCATTAAAGATGGCTTCCGTGCGTTGTGGGCAATAGTGAAGTATAGATTCAAAAGATAAAATATAGTGAAGTATAGATTCAAAAGATAAAATATGGAATGGATTATAGTCAATCTTAAAATTACATTTGTGCTTTTAGGCTGGATTCTAGCCACTTATGGTTTTGGACTAGCATTTTTTGCTTTGCTGACAAAACTTTATGATGTCTTTATTGCACCTCTTACCTACTCAAATACAAACTTTAATGCCCCACCCAAACAAACATACGCACATTACTACAAAAATTTACCTTTTGCTTTAGAAATGCCTATTGTCGGTTTGCTTGGTGTGATTTGCATAAGCGTTTTGGTGGGGTGGATTCATATCTTTATGCCTATTAATGCTTTTGTATCACTCATAGGCATTGCTCTTGGGATGGGCTTTTTATGCTTTTTTAACACACAAGGCGTGTTTAAAAAAATGTGTAGTAAGGCGTATATTTTTGCCTTTATCATCGCTTTTTTATTTGTCGCGTGGGTGGGTTGCCTAAATGAAAATGCGTATGACACAGGACTATATCATATACAAGCTACAAAATGGGTGCAGGAATCTCCGCTTATTTTTGGAATCGCTAACATTCATACGCGTTTTGGATTTAATAACATTCTTTATAATTTTTCAGCCATAAGCGAAATTTCACACATAGTTGGCATTCGCAGTTTTATCACAAATGAGATTCTTATCTTTTTCATGCTTATGGCTTCTTTGGCTGTGTGTTTTGGTTTGCGTTTTGATAGTATTTATCGCTGCTTTATTGCTCTAGGCTGGGTGTGGCTTCTTGCCGTATTTCCAAATCTTAAAGGATTATATGCGGAGGGGTATTTGGGGCTTATGGGATTTTGTATTGTGAGCTATCTCATTTATATTTTAGAATCCCGCAAACAAGATTCTCATTTTGATTTTCTCCTTATTTTTATTCTCGCATTTTTTAGTGTGTATATTAAAATATCTGCTGTTATGCTTATCCCTTGTGTGCTTGTGCTATTTTTTCAATACTTTAAACTTTCAAAATACTCTTTTAAGATTCTTGTATTTTTGCTTGTTGTTCCTTTGTTTCTTGGCATTATATGGGCGTTAAAGGGTATTTGTGTATCAGGAGCGGTAGCCTATCCAGCGGGATTATTCTATTTTGAATCTTTGCCTTGGGCAGTGGATAATATTACAAGAGCTGGAGAAGTTGGAGTTATTCATAATTGGGCGAAAGTTGGAGGTGCACCAAATCCACAGGAACTACTTGAAAGCGGAAGATGGCTGGGATATTGGTTTTATCAATTCATTATGCCCTTATCATATAGAATAGGGCTTATCTTGTCTATATTTGGGATCTGTGTTGGCGTAGCCTTAGCATTAAGCCGTAGAAAAACTATATTTAAGCCTTATATGCCACTTTTTGCGTGCTTATTTTTAGGTATTCTTTTTTGGTTTTTTTCAGCTCCCGATCCTCGTTTTGGGTGGCAGTATTTTGTGCCATTTTTTGGACTTTTACTTGCTATGGGGCTTTATGGCGTATCGCATAAAATTATCTTAAAATCCCAAAATATCCTTTTTGCTTGTGCCTTGCTGGGTATAGGCGGAATATATGCTTTTAGCTTCAACAATGAGCCTTTCAATGTAAAAGCAATCAGTGGTTTTAAAGATACAAGTAAGATTCCACTTATCCCATTGCAAACATATACAAATACCAATGGCTTAAGCTTTTTTATCCCTCCTGTTGGTGAAGATAGGGTATATGACGCTCCACTTCCCGCTTCCACTTCTCCACGACCAAACCTTGCCAAAGGCACATTTTTGGGGCGAGATATGTATTATATACAAGCACCGAAGCAAGAGCAAAAAGAGCTAGATTTAACCTCATCTTCACTTTCAAAGGATAAGTAATGAAAGAAGCCCTGCTAGAATCCACACTGCGTAAAATGCGACTAAATCGCGTTTTGCCCACAATCAAAAGCTTTAAAAATCCAAATGTCCTAGATATTGGTTGCGGCTGGGAAGCGAGACTTTTGCAAGAGATTGAACCTTATATCGCTAAAGGCATAGGCATTGACTTTAAAGCCCCAACAATTAACACAGATAAGATTCAAACCTTTGCGTATTATTTTGAATCTAAGGATACAAAAAGTATGAATTTTAACGGGGGGGGGGTAATGCTATTTTTCCACAAGATTCCTTTTCGCAAGATTCAAAATGTCATCTGCCATTTGAAAATGAGAGTTTTGAAGTGGTAACAATGTTGGCTGTTTTAGAGCATTTAAACCACCCATTAGATATGCTTAAACAAATCACTCGTGTATTAAAGCCAAATGGCGTTTTAATCCTTACCGTGCCTAGCCATTTAGCCAAGCCTGTGTTGGAGTTTCTAGCCTTCAAGTTAAAAATCGTCAGTGAAGCAGAGATAAGAGACCATAAAACCTATTACAACAAAAAAGATTTACACCATCTCATCGCTCAAATCCCAAGCCTACATTTAAAAACCCACAAGTATTTTCAATGTGGTATGAATAACCTTGCCATTGTGAGTAAAGCCTAGCCTATGCCCCCACATAATTCACAAAAGCAAGATTCACAAAATCTGCATAATGCTAACGCCACTTCCACAAAAGCATTTTACACATCATTTTTTACAAAACTTTATAAATACGCACTCGTGGGTGGCTCTGCTGCACTTATTAATTGGCTTATCTTTTATATCACCACAGAATCTGGGCTATGGTATATCCTAGCTGGACTCCTAAGCTTTATCCTAGCGACTTTGTGGAACTTCATTTTTGCTAAAATTTTTATTTTCAAACATTCTAAGCACCATATTTTTAAAGAAAGCATTCTCGTTTATGTGGTAAGTTTTATAGGGCTATGTATTGATATGGGCGTGTTGTTTGTATGTGTGGAGTTTCTAGCTTTTCACACTATGCTAAGTAAAGTCATCGCCACAGGCATTGCTTTTATTTTTAATTTTTCTGTGCGTTTTTTTGGAATCTACAAGGAATAAAATAGAATTTATTAAAATGTATAACCAATTGAGACGGAGAATAAATGCAACTGCCCAAATCCACCTGTTTGGTAAATGCTCTTTCTACCATCTTTAAGGCTAAGCGAATATGCCAAGCCTATATTCCACTTATCACTTGTCTGCTTTCTCACACCTAAGCCAAACACATATGCGTTACTATCTGGAATCCCTAGCTTATCTTGTGGCACAGGGCTTTGATCAAAAGCAAACGAACCCATTAAAAAGTAATTTTTCTTAGTCAAATAGCTAAGTCCCAAACGCAAGGCAATCGTGTCATTCCACCCATCACCCATAGCCACCGCACCATAATCAGCTAAATCCATCATACCACTTAACTGCTCTGGGCTAAACTGCATAACCATACCGCTTAAGGGCGTAAATCGTGGATTGCTAAAATTAAAGGCAAATTTATCGCCCTTGCTCCAATATATCTTTTCATATACAAACTCCACGCCAAGCCGTCCAAAATTGTACATAAGGGCAATTTGCATACTTGAAGGTAGCGTTACTGCAAGATTCAAATTCGCCTTCATATTGACATTTCCCATAGAGCCACCAATATAGGTTGTTGCGTCTAAATCCCCTTTGAGATTAAAAGTAACAGGCGAGGTATAAACAAAACTTAGCGTTGTGCTTTTACTCTCAAAAGGACGCACACTCACCGCCGCCTTATACCCAAAGGCAAAGTCCGCCCCTTTGCTCTTTTGATCCACTTTTGTAGCTCCTACAAGATTTGTAGTGATATTCATATCACCCATACCAAATTTTTCAGACAACTCTTTGGCGTCCATAAGCGTAGCATAGCCCCTAGGCACACCATTTTCATCGGTCTCCGTTGGAGTAGGATAGGCACAAGGACCGGGATTGCTTGTTTGCAAGTTGCCATTATAGTCATAAAATGTCCCCGTGTAGCAATTTACATACGCTCCAAGCTCTTTTGCTTTCTCCATTGTTTCACCCATATTTTGGCAGCCAAAAAATCCACTTGTTGTATGTCCATTTTGGATACAATAATTCACCCCATTAACAAATTTATATCCCGTTTGTGTTTCTCCATTAAGTGTAGTCGTGTAGGTTTTATTCGGCACAGGATTAAATACTGTTGGCAAACAAATCGTAGTTTGACTAGCACAAGTCTTATCATTATAACGCCACTCAAGATTCCCATTCTCCCATTCTCCCTTATAATGCTCCCAATTTTTCTTAATTGTCGCATTGATTTCTTCCACCTTTGCGTTATATCCCGCCACATCAATGCTTTTTTTATCTTCATTAATAAACTCATCAAACACGCTAGGATCAGCCATACCAAACCACGCTTCAGGATTAAAAAGTGTAGGCAGCTTATAGCGAAGCTTATTATCTAAATGCTTTCCGCCACCTATGCCAATCCCTGCTAACGCAGCTAGGGCATTGCCTTGAGCAGTATTTACCGCATAGATAAGCTCCCCCATAGCCTCCGGAATCATACTTGAAGGAATCTCATCAAAATCCTGCAAGTTTGTTTCAACCTTGCCGGGCTTTTGTGGAGTGCCTAGAGGCACAAACACGGTGTTTTGGAAATTCCCCATTCCATAAAGGATTCTAGGGGAGACGCCAATAGATATGCGTTCATTATAATTCCAGCTAAGTGAAGGGCTAAACTCAACCATAGCAATCATTACATTACGCAAAAATGCTCCAGCCTCGCCATTCCAATTCATCGCTAAACCGCTTGGTGCGGTAAAGCTTACGCCATAATTCCAATTTCCAAATGATGATTTTGCTGTTTTGCTTTTATAAAAAACCTTAGGCACGGGGAAAAATGTCGGGTCAGCTGAACCTTCAACTAAAGCTCCTTTTTCACTGAATCCATAAGTGCCGTGCTGATTTTTCTCTTCTGAATCTACTTTGATGGGTGCTTTGAGATCTACGCCTAGGAATGTATTTGCCAAGTTTGCCATATTATCTGGCACACCAAGGGTTGTTTCTGTGCTTAAGCCCCAGTTGATTGAGCCTTGCCCTATGTCCTTTCGCCCCGTATCTGTGGTGAATGAAAAACCGGGTATGTAAATACCTGTGAGTGTAAGTTCTAGCTCACTTTTATCATTTGATGATAATTGATGGGTAAAGCCCATATTTGCAGGATTGTAATACGCACTATCAGCACCAAAAGCCCCTGCCACATACGCAGAGCTAAGTGCAGTGGCATTAAGACTTTGTTCAGCAATCTTAAAGCCAGAAGCCAAAGCATAGCAACAACACAAACAAGCGATTAAAAATGCTCTCATTTCCTATGACTCCATTACAGGCGAATCTTAAAAGTTGCATATACAACTATTTTTAAACATTCTATCAAAAAAAAATCAAAGTCAAGTTTTCAAGCTAAAAATATTCTCTCAATATCGCTTTAAGATTCTATAATGCCACCAAAGAGATAGGGCAATCAGCAATGAGCCAAGCAAAAATTGTCCCAGATTCTCTATGCTCTGCCCCCACACAAGAGCATTAGCCACAATCGCCAAAGGAATAAGCACATTATTCATAATCGCTAAAATCCCACTATCCACGCCACAAGCCCCCTTGTTCCACCAGAAATACCCAAGCCCAGAGGCAACAACCCCAAGATAGAATAAAATCAGCCATTGATGAGTTTCACTAGGCAGCATATTGACATTGCCAAAAAACGCATAGCTTAGTAGCCCCACACCCAACGCCCCGATATAAAAATACCCAAACACCTGCTCCTGATGGGGCAAGGCAAATCTTTCCATCACAAACTTATACGCACTCTGCCCGATACCAAAACACATATTCGCCCCCTGAATCCACAAAAACCCCACAATAAAATCATCACTCACATCACCATATTTAATGATATACGCCCCAAGCACGGCTAGAGCGATACTTGGCAAATATCGCCAACGCATAGAGCGTTTGCATATATCATAAAACACACTCACATAAAAAGGCGTAAATATCGTAAACAACGCCACTTCGTGAATCTGCAAATACTTAAATGACTGATAGTAGCAAATATACATTATGCCTATCTGCACCGCCCCTATGCTAATAAGTGAAAGTTTTAGCGTATTTGAGATATTTCTAAAGCGGATAAAGGGCAAAAATACAAGTAACGCAAGAGTAAATCTCGCCACAATCACAAAGTAGCTATCCACTGGGTTTGCCACATTTCTCCCCACAAGATAATGCCCGATTAAAGGAAAGGAAAATGCCCAAATCACACTCACAATTACCAAATACCGCATTCTGCCCCTTTATTAGAATCTTTTTTAATTCTCAAAGATTCTAGAATTCTAGCTTAATTTAGTAATATTTAATAAAAACTCAAGTAACATTAGCCCCTTTAGCTCCTTTTCAAATTATACTACTGACGCGTCTTGCGATATGCTGTAATTTGGGTAATTTATACTTTTAAAAGGTTTATGATGAATAATTTTAGTAAAATCGGCTTTATCTTGGCTGCCCTTGGTAGCTCCATAGGTTTGGGGCATATTTGGCGTTTTCCCTACATTGCAGGAACAAATGGTGGTGGTGCGTTTGTGCTACTCTATCTGTTTTTAGCCCTTACCATAGGCATTGCTATGCTTGTGGGTGAAATGCTTATAGGCAATAAAGGCAAGGCAAATGCGTTTAAAAGCTATGAGAATCTTGACCCAAGCCCTAGCAAAAAATGGCGATATGCTGGGCTAACGCTCATTGGCGGACCTATTATCCTTTCATTTTATGCTATCATTCTAGGCTGGGTGTTTTACTACCTCTTTATGGTGAGTCTTAATCTCCCTAGCGATATGAAAAGCTCTGGGGCGGTGTTTGGCGAACTCTATAAAAATGGCTTTGTGCCTCAAACGCTAGGGCTACTTTTTGTTATGGGCTTGACAGGCTGGATTATCTCTCGTGGGGTAAAAAGGGGTATTGAACTTTTGAATCTTATCCTTACACCTTTGCTTTTTATTATTTTCTTTGGGTTGCTTATCTATGCGATGAGTATGGATTCTTTTGGCAGGGCTGTGGAGTTTATGCTAAGCTTTGATATACAGGAGGCTAAAAAGGCTCTTAGCCTTGATGTGTTTGTTGATTCCTTAGGGCAGGTGTTTTTCTCGTTATCTCTTGGAGTTGGGATTATCATCACTTACGCGGCAAGTTCAGATTCTAATCAAAACCTTCTAAAAAGCTCACTTTGGATTGTGTTATCCGGCATTGCTATTGCGATTATGGCGGGGCTTATGATTTTTACCTTTGTGTTTGAGTATGAAGGCGTTGTCAATAAGGGGGCTGGGCTTATCTTTGTAACCCTACCTGTGATGTTCTCTCATCTTGGAATCTTAGGTAACATCATCGCCTTTTTGTTCCTTATCGCCTTTAGCTTTGCTGGGATCACTTCTACTATCTCACTGCTTGAACCTGCTGTAATGTATATGAGTGAGACTTATGGCTGGAGCAGGGCGAAGGCGACTTGGAGCATTACACTTGCTATCATCGCTCTTGGAATGGTGATTGTCTGCTCTATTTGCACACCTGCGGCGGATTATTTGGCTGTTGGCGGAAAGTCGCTTATGGATATTATTGAGTTTCTTTCAGCAAACTTTCTTATGTCTATCGGTGGGCTTTTGGCGGTGATTTTTATCGGTTGGGTCGTGCCAAAAGAAAAATTAGAATCTTACACTGCCCACTTCTTTGGGAATTTTGGCTTTAATGTGTGGTATTACCTTATGCGTTATATCACGCCACTTATTACTATCATCATTCTTTTAGCAAAAATCGCAGAATTTTTTATGGGCGAAGATGCGGTAAAATCTATCATTGAGAGTATGGGGCTTTAGGACTTAAGATTCCAAAAATGCTTAGATTCCTATCCTGCTATGGCGACTTCAAAAGAGTATAAGGACTATGTGCTGGAGCGTTTATGCGAGTATATGACGGATTTGAGCAAAGATTCTAAGGGCGGAGTAGAATCTTACACTGTTAGTGCGAGAAAAATGTTTGGGGAATATTGCGTCTATATACAAGATTCTAAATCTATGCAAAAGCCCAAAGCACTTTTCCTGCTTTGCGATGAGTGTGTATTTGTAAAACAATATAAGCTTTTAGAATCTCTTTTAGCCCACTCTCAAAAAGCAAAGCCATATCCGGGTGCAAAGGAATGGTATATGATTGATATTGATTCTAAGGAAGTGTTGCAAGAGATTATCACAATTCTTGCCCCGATTTTATGTGCTAAAGATTCTAAAAACACTTAAAACAACACAGAATCTAGCAAAATTTATCACGCACTTTTTTTACACAAACTCCCTTAGCAAACTCGGTTTATTCGCACTCATAAAGTGGAATTTATTATGCAATGTTTGTAAATCCTTAAAAAGCTTGTTTGAAAGCTCTAAGCCGATTTTTCGCTCTTCTTCCTTGCCTTTAATACTCGCCTTTTCTAGCTTTTGCACCCATTCATCTGGAATATACACGCCGGGCAGTTTATCCCGCAAGAATAACGCCACCTTATAGCTTGGCACAGGGAAAAATCCTAGAATCATCACGCAGTTTTGCCCTAACTCTTTATTTATAGATTCCATGCTCTCAAGCAAAAACCTTGCGGATTCAAGTGAGAATACAGGTTGAGTGAAAAGCCCTTGCACTAAAGAATTACTAAGCTTTTTTAGCATTTTCTTTTTTAAAGATTCTGTGTTGTTGGCATAGGAATTAATAACTGAAAAATTATAGATTGTCTCCACGCTATCCTTTAGCACCTTGCCATTTGCCGCTATGCCTTGATTTAACCCATCTATAATCCTGCCTAGCTTCAAAGAACTCTCTTCAAACACACCCTTAGCCCCTGTGCAATCGCCATTTTTCACCCCATCGCCACTAAGGCTTAAAAAGGAGCGAAGTCCAAACTCATTTGCCCCCAAAATATCGCCACACAAAGCAATGGAGTTTCTATCTCGCATTGAAAGCGTGCAAATCACGGGCTTTTGCAAGGCATTTTGCAGCTTGATAGAGCTTAGGATTGAAGAGGGTTTCAGCCGTGCAAGTGGGGAATCTGTGCAGACAAAACAATCTGCTTGACTTAAAGATTCTAACTCATCTATTACGCCCTGCCCAATTGTAGAGCTAAGGCTCGGTGAGACTTCTACGCTTAAAAATGGCTCGTTACTTTTTAGTTTAGTGATGAGTTGGTCTAACATTTTTTATCCTTTTTATTTTAGTTTTTTACGAATCTCCTGCCACTTGCTAAATTTTCTAATTTCTCTTTATTTTTCTATGCTTTCTTTTTTTCGCAAAAAGGGGTTTATCCCCTCCCCGCCCCCCTTAGCCCCGAAAAAGTCGCCACTTTTTCGGCAATCAAGGGGAGAGCCTCGCTATTCCCTCTCTAGCTTCGCTTTGGCGGTGGCACTGCTGCCACCTTATTCCCAAAGCTACGCACCACGAGAGGGGCGAGATACGGATTGCACACCTTGTGTGCTATATTGATTTGGATTTTACTAACGCAAAATCTCTGTGGTTGTAGAATCTTCTTGAGATTCTGGAGTCTTAGAATCTGCCATTGTGGAATCTGATTGAGATTCTAAGCCTTTTAGATTTTTCGCCTTTTTCAAAGGCTCAAAATGACAAAAAACATAGAATTTGCGTAAGATTCTGCAATGCTAGAATCCACAATTCTAGTATTTGCGGTGGTGCTAGTGGGGCTTTTTGTGCATTTTAGGGGGGAGCTAGACATAGAGTCTGCGGTTCCCCTAAAATGCACAAAATCGCCACTATGACTACCCAAAGACGAATTGCCCCTTAGCCCCTTACTTGCTTCACTGCCTCTACTATGTTTTGGAGACTTGGCTTCACCTCTTCCCACTTCCTAGTCTTTAGCCCACAATCTGGATTTATCCATAACTGCTCTTTTGGCAGCACTTCAAGCAAAGCTTTAATTTGTGCTACTAGCTCTTCTACGCTTGGGATTCTAGGGCTATGTATGTCATACACTCCCGGTCCCACTTCATTTGTATAGCCAACTTGCTTAAAGACTTTTAATAGCTCATTGCCACTTCTAGCCGTTTCAATGCTAATCACATCAGCATCAAGGGCTTCAATGGTTTTAATAATATCATTAAACTCGCTATAACACATATGCGTGTGAATCTGCGTCTTTGGATCGGCAATTGCCACTGAAGTTTTAAAACACGACAATGCCCACGATTCATAATCCTTAATATTTTCAGCTCTCAAAGGATAGCCCTCTTTAAACGCTGCCTCATCAACTTGAATGACTTTAATCCCAGCCTTTTGCAAGTCATCAATCTCATCGGCAATACACAAGGCTAACTGCTCACAGACTTCCTTTCTACTCAAGTCATCACGCACAAAGCTCCAGTTCAAAATCGTTACAGGACCTGTCAGCATTCCTTTCATCACTTTTTGTGTCAAACTTTGCGCGTAAGTTATCCACTCAACAGTCATAGCCTTTGGTCGCTCCACATCGCCATAAATGATAGGGGGTTTCACACAGCGGCTACCATAGCTTTGCACCCACGCATTTGTGCTAAACACAAAGCCGCTTAGCTGCTCCCCAAAATACTCCACCATATCATTTCGCTCCGGCTCCCCGTGCACCAACACATCAAGCCCGATAGAATCTTGAAACTCCACACAATCCTTAATATACGCCTTTATGCCCTTTTCATACTCTGTCTTATTTATTTCGCCCTTTTTATAGCCTAGACGCAATGCCCTTATTTCGCTAGTTTGCGGGAATGAGCCAATGGTAGTAGTCGGCAAAAGCGGAAAATTGAGTGCTTCTTTTTGAATCTTAATGCGTTCTTTAAAAGGCAGACTTCGCTCTTTTATACTATAAGATTCTACCCTTTGGCGTATAGCTGTATTATGCGTTTTGCTAGAGTTTTTGCGAGATTGATTTATCGCTTTATTCTGCTCTAAAAAGCTTTGCGTAGCAGAATCTAAGCTCCCTTTATACGCCTTTTCTATCGCACAAAGTTCAGTAATCTTCTCCCTAGCAAAGCTTAGCCACGATAAAATCTCTTTTTCAATCTTGCTCTCTCCCTCTTTACTAAAAGGCAGGTGCAAAAGTGAGCAAGAAGCACTCACTACAATCCTATCCTTTGGCACAATGCTACTAATAGATTCTAAAAGCTTCAATTTAGATTCAATATCTGCTACCCAAATATTTCGCCCATCAACAACCCCAGCGTAGAGAATCTTATCACTCTGTGCGATTAAATCTAAACTCTCTTTATTTTTCTCTCCATAGATAAAATCAAGCCCAAGCCCTGCAATTTTTGACTTTACAAGTATTTTTGTAAGCTCATTACTATGCTCAAAAAATGTGCTTACAATCGCCTGTATGCCTCTTTCAGCAATGGCGTTATAAACACTCAATACTTCAGATTCTATATCAATGCCACTAAAAATATCTTTGTTTAGCCCACGCACAAAAAGCGGCTCACTAAACTCAATAGCGACTTTAGAATCTAGCTTTGCTATCTCTTTTATTAACTCCAAATACGCCGCTTTTAGCTTATTAAAAATAGTAGCACCATTGCCATTTGTAATTTTACTTAGCCCAAAGAATGTAAAAAGCCCAATGAGTGAGATTTTAGGGCGATAGCCTAGCGTTTTTGCCTCATTATAATAAGCTTTAATATTGTTTATATCTGCCTTGTAGTTATCATCTTCACTTAGCTCTGGCACGACATAGTGATAGTTTGTATTAAACCACTTTGTCATCTCACACGCCACACCGCTTTTATGCCCTCTTGCCATTGCAAAATAGCCCTCTAGCCCACTTAAATCCCTAAATCGCTTAGGCTTTGCGTTTAACGAGTATGCTAAATCTAGCACATTATCATACAAGCTAAAGTCATTCACACATACAAAGTCCAAATCCTTTTGCTCCGCCCAATGCTTCTCGCACAAAGCCTTTGAGACAGATTCTAAGTCGCTTTGTGTGCTTTTACCACTCCAAAAGCTCTCCAACGCCTTTTTTAACTCTCTATTTTGTCCAACTCGTGGAAATCCTAAAATACTACTCATAGCAGTCTCCTTAAAGTTTAATTTTTTACACCGCTATTTTTGCATAAAATTTTTAAATACAATATGTAATTTTAATTTTTTGTAGATTATTTTGCGTAGATTTAGAATCTCATCTTGTAAATCGCCCTAATAAAAGGCATTTTCAGCAGAGATACAAAAAGTAACAAATACAATATGTAATTTTAATTTTTTGAAAAATGAAATATTTTTAAGCCTAATTCCACAAACGGAATCCTAGCCCCAAACGATGTGAGTGCATTTTATATTCAAAGAGATTATCGCCATAGCCATTGACATATTGACAATAGATTCCCATATTCTTAGAAATACGGAGAGTATAGCCAAGCTCTACATAAGGATAATATCGCAATGCCACAGGCGGACGCATATACAATTCCAAAAGATGCTTATTTGTTTTGTAATACAAATGTAAGTCATTGTATCCACGATACAGGGGCAAATCGCGATTATCGTGGATAAAGCCCTCAAAATTTGTCCCAATATACGCCCACGCTCCAAGCCTTATGCCAAAAGTGCCTTTGTTTGCAGTATCGTATTCCCACAACACACGGAGCAAAAGGCGATTTTGTGTGCGAGAACGCAACGCCCTTTCGCCATTAGAAGTGTGATTGTAACCAAATGATATATCCTTAATCGCCCCACCCAAAAAGGCGATGGGGGCTTCATAGCTATAAAACAGCTCGGGCTGATAGTCAATATCGCGGAATGGGCGAGAATCTTCCTTGTTGTAGTTTTGAAACCACGCAGTTTGCGTATAGGCAAAATACAAGCTCCCATAAGGTGAAAAATGCCCTTTTATCACAGGCATTTTAAAGCTAAATTGAAACTTCGTCTCCGTGTCATTATTCCCCACAGCAGGGTCACTAAAACTATGATAAAAAGGCAAAATATACACTGATTTATGACGATAAAGGGCTAGATAATGGCTTGAAAAATTAGAATCTTCAGTGATTGTAGAAACCGCATTTGATGTGTTATGAGATTCTGCTTTTTTATCATCTTGCTGTTTGTTTTGTGAATCTTGGGATAAAAGCTCTAAGGATTTATCTGCGGGATTTTCATTCTCCGCATTTTGTGTATGCGTTTGACTTTCATCTGCCCATACAACACAACACATAGTAAAAGCACAACACACAACTCGCCATATTATATTTTTTCTCATCTCTACTTATCCCTAGCACCTTAAAGTTTAAAGTTTTATCAAATGATGTAAAATGTATCAATAATTTTAACATACACGAGGCAATACACAAAAAGTAGTATTTGACTTAACAAAACTATGTCAATAAAGTTTGTCCCACAGAATAAAATAGCTTTATTTAAGCTTGTCAAAAAAAACACCATACTTAAATCTTTCATAAAATACGACATAAGGAGAAAAAATGAAAGTTTCAAAAGCATTAGTGGCATTAAGTCTTATAGACAGTTTAGCAAGTTTAGCAATAGCAGATGATATAGATTCTGAAATTGCAAAGCTTAAAAAGGAAAATGAGCTTTTAGAATTACAAAAGAAAAATCAAAATCTTAAAAAAGGTAGTGGTAGCTCATCTAGCTCACAAGATGGATTAGCAAGTGAATTGACAGGGTGGTTTGTAGGAGCAGAGCTTGGATATAGTCCTAGTGTTACAAATTATGTCAATCAAACAAATAATCCTGCATTCCCACTTCTAACAAACACAACCTTTGCCCTACCTATCAATCTAGGCTTTGGGTATCAATGAGTATCCTTGGGATAATGCAGGATTCAAGTTTAGAGGTTATGTAGGCTATGCAAATTATAATGCTAAAATATCGCTTGGCAATGAAAAAGGCAATCAAAACTCACAAGCTATCCATTATGGACTTGAAGCAGAATATCTTTATGACTTTATTGCAAGTCAAACGCATACTTTTGGTTTAAACATAGGCACAGGATATGAGTTTGGAAGTTTTATGGGGCAAAATATTACATCAAATGGGAATGATATAAACTTTAAAGGTTATACTTCATCTAGCTGGACTTCAAGTATAGGAATCCACTACTTCTATAATGTCAATCATCAGTTTGAGTTAAAATACCGCTATCGCTCGGGCTATGGATATGATGATGGCGGAAAGGTAGATGTTGATTATGGCTCAACTAGAGGAACTTCAACATTTCAATACGCCTCTACACCTAAAGGCTCAATTATCTTTGCTTACAATTATAAGTTTTAGAATCTAAGTAGGGGCTGGATAAGACTTACTCACGCCCCTTAGTCAAGCGTGAGTATTGGATAATCTAAATCTTAGTAGCACTTGACTACTATAAAACATAGTAGTATAATGGCAACTAAGATTTCTGTCAAAATCTTATCCATAGTAACCTCCTTTATAAAGAAGTAGGTTACACTTCAAGGGGATGGTCGCCCCTTGAGGCAACCCCTATCGCTATTATATCTCACTTTTCTTAACTTCAAATTCCCTTGTTTGCTTGTCTTAAGGTTTTATGACTTTTCATTTTTATTGCCACATTAACGATAAATCCATCATACTATGCTATATTTGAGAGATGAAATAAAATGGCTATGCTGCAAAAAAATGCTAAAATCCTAGTTTAGTTCTTAGTAAGGAGTTTTTATGTGTGGGATTGTGGGCTACATTGGCAGAGATGAGAAAAAGCAGATTCTATTAAATGGCTTAAAAGAGCTAGAGTATCGAGGATATGATAGTGCGGGGATAGCCGTGCTAAGCCTTGATGAGCTGCAAACTTTCAAGACTGTGGGGAAGCTAGAAAATCTAGAATCTAAATGCAGAGACTTTAGCTTTCAGGGCTTTGGTGTAAGCATTGGACATACGCGTTGGGCGACACACGGCAAACCCACTGAAGCAAACGCCCACCCACATATCGCTGATTTTAGTAATGTCGTGCATAATGGGATTATTGAAAACTATCAAGAGTTAAAGACTATGCTTGAAAGCAAGGGGCATAGCTTTATCTCTCAAACAGATACTGAAGTCATCGTGCATTTATTTGAAGAAAAGCTTAAAAATACGCAAGATTGCTACACTGCCTTTACTTCCACAATAGCCGAGCTTAAGGGGGCTTTTGCCATTTTGCTTATCACAAAACTTGCTCCAGATTCTATCTTTTATGCTAAAAATGGCTCTCCGCTCATCATCGGCAAAAGTGCCTCACAAGAAGATGAGATTTACTTTGCAAGCTCTGATGCACCACTCATTGGCTTTGTGGATAGTGTGGTATATCTTAATGATGGGGATATGGGGGTGATGAAGCTTGGCTCTTTTTCACAGCTTAAAAACCCAAAAAAGCTTGATAGCAGCAAAGGTTATGCTCAAAAAGAGGGCTTCCGCTACTTTATGGAAAAAGAAATCTATGAGCAACACAAAGTTTTGCTAGAGACAATGATGGGGCGTGTGAGTGAAGGGGATATTACGCTTAGTGAAATAGAATCTGGCTTTTTTGATGATATACAAAGCATTAGCATTTGTGCCTGTGGGACGAGCTATCACGCAGGGCTAAGTGCAAAGTATCTTTTTGAGCGACTAGCTAAAATTAAGACAAATGTGCTGATTGCAAGTGAGTTTCGCTATGCTAAGCCTGTTATGGATAAAAATGAGCTTTTTATCGTTATTTCCCAAAGTGGCGAGACTGCCGACACGCTTGAAGCCTTAAAACTTGCTAAGAAAAATGGCTTAAAAAGTCTAGCTATTTGCAATGTGGATAATAGCTCTATCGTGCGTGAATCTAGCGTATCCTTGCTTACTCGTGCTGGGATTGAAAAAGGCGTGGCTAGCACAAAAGCCTTTGCTACGCAGATGATGTTACTATGGATTCTAAGTGTGTATGTTGGCAAACTCCGCGGACACATCAAGCAAGATGAGCTAAAAACCCATATCGCACAAATGGTAGAATCTGCTAAGGCTACAAAGGTAGATTCTGCGATGCACGAGCATATCAAACGCCTTTCAAAGCGGTATTTGCACGGACACGGCTTTTTCTTTATTGGGCGAGATATTTTCTATCCTTTGGCGTTGGAAGGGGCATTGAAACTTAAAGAGATTAGCTATCTTCACGCGGAGGGCTACCCAAGTGGTGAAATGAAGCACGGACCAATCGCACTAGCTGATGCGGAGCTTTTTACCCTAGCGCTTATGCCTAAGCATTTGCTTTTTGATAAGATTAAAAGCAATGTAGAAGAGCTGAGTGCGCGTGATGCGACTATTTGTGCGGTAAGCACAGAGCAGATTCAAGGTGTTGATGATATGCTACTTGTCCAGCCTTGTCAAAGCTATATGGAGGAGTTTTTCTCTATGATGGTGGTACTGCAAATCTTTGCCCTTGAAGTTGCTATTCGGTTAGGCAATGATGTAGATATGCCAAGGAATCTAGCAAAAAGTGTAACGGTGGAATAAAACTCAAGCCTTGATAATCGCCTTATTATCTCTAATCTCTAACACCTGCACCCTATCGCCCTCTTTTAGTGGCGTATTAGATTCTAATGTGCCAGATTCTAATCCATTAGAATCTAATGTAAGGGCTTTTTCATACGCCCATAATGTGCCTTTGAAATACACCATTCCCTGCTGAATCTCACCTACACCGCCACCATTTTGCAGAGAATCTTCATAGACTTTCGAGCCTTTAAACCACGATTTTATGGGCTTTCTTAGCAAAATAAGTGTAAGAAAAGCAAAAGCACAAATGCTTACCGCCTGCCACGCATACACGCTCTCCACACTTCCACCTATGATGTTGCCAAAGCCAACAAATGCTTCAATCCCAGCTGTGATACATAGCCCTAAACCGATGAAAAGCAAGAAAAATGAGCCAAAAAATATCTCCGCCACGATACAGCCAAGCCCCAACCCCAAAAGCATAAGTGCCGACATCTCACTTCCTTATATTTGCATTGTTTTTAGAAAACTCCCATAAGGGATTTGGATTCTAAGATTTGACACTCACAAGCAAATCCTAGAATCCACAAAGCCAGATTCTACGCCTTTTTACCCTTGCCTAGAAACTCACCTATCACACTAAGCCCACCGATAAATTCACTCGTCTCATAGGGGATAATCACCTTATCCTTGCTTGGATTCTTGCTTAACTCTGTGAAAGCTACAATCCGCTCCTTTGTCAGCAAAAACTCCGCTGCTTGTGCGTTTTTACTCATTTGATTAGCGATAAGCTCCATTGCATCGCTCTGTCCTTGTGCTAGGGCGATTTGCTCATATTTTTTAGCATCTGCCATACGCTCAATGGCTTCAGCTTGCAAAACCTTTTCTTGCTTTAGGGCTTCAGCGTTGCGGATTAGCGCTTCTTTTTCCGCCTGTGCTTTTAGCTCAATGGCGCGTTTTTCTCTCTCTGCCTTCATCTGCAGATTCATCGCATTTTCTATATCTTTTGGCACAGAGATTTCGCTAATCTCCACACGCATAATTTTCACCCCCCAATTATTTGCCGCATCGCCCAAAGCCACTTGCAAAGCGGCATTAAGCCTATCGCGAGATGAGAGGGAGTCATCTAAATTTATCCGCCCTATCTCACCGCGAAGTGTCGTGGTAGCAAGGTTTGCGATGGCTTGTTTATAGTCATTGACACTATATACCGCGGATTTTGCGTCAAAGACTTTCAAAAACACAATCCCATCAATGTTAATATTGACATTATCTTTGGTAATCACCTGCTGCCGCCCAATGTCTATCATCTGCTCCCTAGCACTCACCACCGCACTTAGCCTATCAATTATGGGGATAATGAAGTGAAACCCGCCATCAAGCACCCTATGGAATCTCCCCAGCCGTTCCACAATGGCAATATCTGTTTGTGAGATAATCTTTATCCCAAAAGCTAGCACCGCCACACATAAGACCAACACCACACCAGTAAAAATAAGCATAAAATCTCCTTTGTTGCATTTATAACGATATTATAAATGAGATTATTAAACTAGGCTTATTTTGTGATTGTATTTGATTAAAGTTTATACGCTCTCTTTAGGTGTCATTAATAAAAGATTCTATAAAGTTGAATTGATATTTTAGAGTCTAAAACAAGCACTTAAACACATATTTTTAGTAACTTTATCTATCTACATATAGCCTACACTTTAGAATCTAAAATGCGTTTATTATAATCCAGCATAAGTTCTTGTTTTTCTGTGTCATATTTTATATTGATGTTGTTTTCACAATGCACGACACAATCATTAAAATCACTAAAATTTGCATTATTATTTTCAAAGCTTAATCGCATATTTGCATTGTTATTTTGTGTGATTTTTGCGTGTGAAAAAGCGTCTATATAAACCATATTTTCCCATTTATCAATGATTTGAAATTCAGCTCTACTTGCAGCCAAACACAAAGGCACAATATGATGAAGTTCAAAGCCCTTTTCCTTTGTGATATTGTGCTTTTCAAAATATAAATCTTTTTCTTTAATGGAGCGTTTAAGCTTGGTATTGTCTTCATAGATTCCATAAGTTCCTGTGCGAATATAAAGCTTAGAATCATTTTTGTTGTATTCAAAATATGCCATTTGTGTTAAAAGACTTAGAATCTGTTGTGTTTCGTTTAAAAAGTTATGAAAATCTCTCTTTTGTGTTTTATCACCGCTAAAATTTTTAGGCTCACAATAATCTTTTACTTTCTCAAGCAAAGCTTGTTTTTGAAATTTACTTAAAGTTCTATAATCTCTAATGAGCGAGATAATATCGCTACGATTATAGGTTTTAGAATCTAGTTTTTGATATAGAAAAGTTACAAAAAATAATACTTCATAGAGTGTCAAAGAATTACTCTTTAATTCTAAAATAATATGCAAAATCTCTTCGCCAAAACCTTGCATAAGATTTTCTAAAGCCCTTGTAAAAAGTAAATTGTGTGTGAAAATATCTGTGCTTTGTAAAAACTCTATGCCAAAATCTGTAAGAGCAATATATTTTTTCGTGCCATTATCAAATGGATTTAATTGTTTCTTTTTAGCGTTAAATCTATCAATAAGCCCCATTCTATGTAAATCTACAAAGATATTTTTACGCAAAGAATCTTGTGTGCATCGCCCAAGTTTTGAAGAGATTTTTGTTGTAAGCTCAGCATATTTTTCTTCACCTTCAATATTATAGGGTCGTTTGCTTAAATCACTTGTGCGGATTTGCAATAATGTATCCCCACAAAGCTCGTAAATCTCTTGTAAAATCACTAGAATTTCTTTTTGCGTATAGCGATTATGTTGTGAGATTTGCAACCCTCTATAATTATCACTTTGCACTCGTTTTACTAGAAATTTTATACATTCTCTACTAGAATCTATTTGTAAAATCTCTTGTAAAACTTTATCCATTAGCACTCCTTTATATTTAAGCTAGAATCCACATATTCAATACTCGCTTCACAGCCGATAAAATTTCTCTCTAAATCCCTTGCTACTAGGCTTGTCATTCCACTTCCGCTAAATAAATCTAGCACTAAATCCCCCTTTTTAGAACTCGCCTTTATCATTCGCTCAATCATCTCTTTTGGCTTTATGGTTGGGTGATGGAGCTTTTGCGTTTTGCCATTTACTTTTTGCTTGTGTCTTTGACTAGCGATTTCCCATACATCAGGGCAGAGTTTGCCATTTTCGTTTGGATACCACCTTTTGCCATTTTTTAGGATTCCATTTTTTTTAGCGTGTTCTATGCGACTTGTTGATTCATAAGGCACACGGATAGATTCTGGATTAAAACAATAGCTTTTAGAATCCATTGTGTAAAATAAAATAGATTCTTGGTTATTTACAAAGCGTTTTTTTGTATAGCTTAAGCCGTCTTTTTTATACCAAGTGATGAAGTTTTGAAACACAGCTTTTTCTTGTAAGTAATGCAAAAATAACGCACAATGATAAGGGGTATTAAAGATATAAAAACTCCCATTTTTTTTCATTTTTGGCAATAATAAATCTATCCATTTATAGCTAAATGCTAAAAATTCTTTTTCACTTTTAAAACTATCCCAAGATGCTATTTTTAGATTATAAGGTGGGTCAATTATGGCTAAATCAATGCTAGAATCTGCCAAAGATTCTAAAAAGCTAAAGCAATCTTGTATATAAATTTTATTGAGCATTACCCTGCCCTTGCATTGCAAATAAGCCACTCTCCCCAAGCTTTTCCTCAATCACGCTTTTATAATGCGGATAAATCTCATAGCCTATGAAATTCCGCCCTAGCTCCTTTGCCACTTTTAGCGTTGTCCCACTCCCAGCAAAAGGGTCTAGCACAATATCCCCTATAAAAGAGTAAAGTTTAATAAGGCGGTAAGGAATTATTTCGGGCATAATAGCAGCGTGTTTGCCAAAGGCAGAATCTGCTTTATTTGGTATAGGTATATCCCAGATTTGCTTGGTAAATTGCACCCATTCTTTTTGGCTAAGCTTGCTTTGCTCTTTTAGCTCTTGTGGCGTGTTCTGTGGCTTACCATCTTTGACATAAATCGTGATGAATTCGCTTGTATTTTGCGCGTAAAAATTGCGTGGGTAAGGGTAGCTTCCAAACATCAATTTTTTAGTCGTATTGGTGCGATTCCAAATATATAAATCAAGTAAAAAGAGAGGAGTAGATTCTAAAATGCTATGTTGTATATCACTTTGTAAGTCAAAAATATGGCGATTATAATGCGTGTTTAAGTCTCTTTTAAATATCGGCATTAAAGGCACATTAATGCAGAGTTTGCCATTTGGCTTTAGCACCCGCTCACATTCACGCCATACTTTTAAAAGCTCTTGAATGTAGGTTTTGTAATCTGTAAGACTGCCTAAATCCCCCCCCCCGCAACTGCAGAGTGTTTTACATTTTGATAGCCATCTTTTGAGTAGTCTTTGATATTAAAATACGGCGGACTTGTGATGATTAAATCCACACTGCATTCACTCACTTCACACATATTTTGACTAGATTTATAAAAGATTTTGTTCATTTAGTGGGATATTTCCTTATTGACTTTATTTAGCTTTGTTTGTTTTATAATCGCATTTTACCACATTTTTACAAGCTTCTCTCTCTTTCTCTTGCCACAGCACCACGCTTTTTATGCACTCTTTTTGGAGGGCTTTGATAAAAGATTCTATAAAGTTAAAATGATATTTCCTAAGCCTTATAAATCAAATCAAGACTAATCATTCCTTGAAGTTTATTTTCAGCATTTAAAAGTGGTTTAAAAAGATGTATTAAATCAAGATTGATGATAGCTACATTCCATAGTATATTTGTGTATTTATCGCAAGAGTAAATCTCAAAAGCAAAGATATAATCAACACTAAAAAATGGTGATATAGAATCTAACTTAAATTTTGAGCCAAGCCCTAAATATAAAGAATCTTTTTCTATGTAAGAAGTATGGATTTTATGAAACAATTCCTGCAATGAATCAAAATGATTGTCCTTAATATCTAAAAGTTTTTTCTCATCTTGTCTTAAATCGTTTTTCTTTTCTTTATTTTCTTGCAATAAAACAAAACATTTTTTAGAATCTTTATGGGCGATAATATCAACATAAATTCTCTTTGTCTGCCTACCATTGCCTATAAGTATAGCCTTATCACCCTGTGCTCCCGGATAACTCACGCTAAGAGTTTTAGCTCCAATTTTCTGCAATAGAACTACACTGGCAAAAGTTATAATATCTTCTTTTGCATTTTGCATTGTGAGTGGATATAAAGTTGTTGCATTGTTTATACCACCTTTTAGACTCAATAAATATTCTTTTGCAACATTTGCATTCCAAGATAATTCACATATTATATTGCTATAAGTGTCGCATAACCTTAAGCAACTAGAGTTTATAAAAATAGATTTATAAGTAATACTGTTGTAATTTTCTAAAAAATCTTTCAAGTCGTTATCCTCTATTTCAAAGTGATTTGAATTTTTCTTTTTGCATAAAACATTAATGTTTGTAGCTGTTTTAAAAACTTCTAACGCAATGTCTGCATTAAAATCCTGTTTGATTAATTTTTGAAGTTTATCTTGTATAGGGGTAGATAAACCATCAAAAAGAGAGTCGTAGCTTTCCTTGCCACTTTGCCTTTCTCTTTTTATAATAATTTTAGTAATGATATTTTCACCTTCAAAAAGAGCATTAACAAAAAATAAAATTCCCCTATCAGGATCCATTGCGTGTCCAAAACGATTAATTTTTACAATAAGTTTTTCGTTTTCTTTTTGAAATCTTGTAGAATTTGAAAAAGAGGCTTTTAGCTCCGCCAAATGCTTTTCATCAAAATACTGCATATTTTCACTAAGCAACTCATCGTAAAAATTTAAAGCAGTGGAATTTAAATGTTTTGATAAGATGTTTTTAAGTATATTTTCTATTTTAGTATTGTAGCGAATGCAAGAGTTGCGTTTAGGGTTGGTAAGCAACAAATCATTTTCACTTTCCCACTCTATAAAATACACAAGAGCGTTGATTTTTAGCGTGAGATTTTGTTCTCTTATAAGTGTGATTTTATCTCCACCACCGTGATTATTGGACAAACCTTTTGAATGTGGGCTAATCTTTAAAACAGGTATTTTAAAAAGGCTGGAATAAAAATATACATCACTTCTTTGCATTTTGTGATCATCTGTTGGCACAGCAGTTGAGTATTCTACTAATAAAATAGGGGTTTCTTGATTGTGTGAAACAATAGTAATGATTACATCAAAATCTTTAAGCTTAGTAATTTTTTGTAAAATAGAATCTTTTGTTGTAATATTGCCCCTAGCTTTTGTTGGATAAATGTTTTTAATATTAAAACTAGAATTTATGTTGTGTAAATATTCCTTAAAATCCAATCCTTGCTCCAAACATTCTGCATAGACGCGTATTTCCATAATT
>NZ_DS990391.1:303644-347440 GCF_000155475.1 Helicobacter cinaedi CCUG 18818 = ATCC BAA-847
TTTAGCCCACTCTTGTGTGCTTAAACCATTGAACGCATCTTTACTTTTTTTATCCATTTAATTTCTCTCTTGCAATGTTTTTTGCTAGATCTAGGGCTTCTTGGACTTTATTAGATTCTGTAACCTTACCTCCAGCGGTGGCAAAATCATCTCTGCCTCCACCATTGCCCCCTAAGATTTGTGCGACTTGCTTTACCCACGCTCCAGCTTTAAGGCTAGATACACCCTTTACTCCAGCGGTTAGAGAGACTTTGCCGCCAGATTCTGTTACAAGCAAAATCGCTACCTTTTCATTCTCATTTTTCGCCCTATCTATGATGTCCTTTGCCTCTTTTGCCTCCACTAAATCTAGCTTTAGGACGATGAGTTTCACGCCATTGACTTCTTCATAATCTAGGCTTTTGACACTCTGCTTTGCCTTGTTTGCACTCTCTCTTGCCTCTTTTAGTGCATTTTGCAGCTTTGCCACACCTTGCAGGACATCTTGGGCTTTTAGCTGCTCTTTTAGGCTTTTTATGGATTCTAGTGCTGCTTTGCCATAGTGATACGCCGCTTTGCCACACACCGCTTCAATACGCCTAACCCCACTACTCACGCTACTTTCACGCACGATATAAAAGCTCCCAATCTCTGCGGTATTGTGGATATGAATCCCCCCGCATAGCTCAATAGAATCGCCGAGGGTTATCACACGCACACTCTCCCCATACTTCTCGCCAAAGAGTGCCATAGCCCCCTTTGCTTTAGCTTGGTCTATCCCCATAGTCTCACACACTTGCGGGGAAGATTCTGTAATTTTACTATTGACTAGGGCTTCTATTTGCTCTAGATCATTGACGCTTAACGCCTTTGGGTGAGAGAAGTCAAAACGCAAGCGATTTGCTTCCACAAGACTTCCAGCTTGAGCAATATGAGATCCTAGAATCTGCCTTAAGGCGTAATGCAGTAAATGCGTGGCAGAGTGGTGCTTAATGATTTCAAAACGACTAGAATCCACTTGTGCTTTCACCAAATCCCCTGTTTTTAGCATACTTGTGGCAACGACTTTAGAGAGATTTAGCCCAAAATATTTTTGGGTGTCTAAAACTTTAGCGATTATATTTTGCGGACTACTAGAATCCACTTTGCTAGAATCTACAATTCTAGTATTTGCGGTGTTGCTAGTGGGGCTTTTTGTGGATTTTAGGGGGGAGCTAGACATAGAGTCTGCGGCTCCCCTAAAATCCACAAAATCGCCACTATGATTACCCAAAGACGAATTGTTACAAGCTGAATGCTCCAAGCTAAATAATACTCCCTTATCCCCAATCGGTCCGCCTGACTCCGGATAAAACGGCGTAGATTCCAACATCATCCAGCCCTCTTGCCCTGCCTGTAAAGATTCCACTCTTTTGAAGTTAGAATCTAGCAAGGCTAGAATCTTAGATTCTGTGCTTATGCTTTCATAGCCCACAAACTCATTCTCACCAAATTCACTCAACAGTGCGTTAAAATCGCCATCCTTGACACTATCGCCGCTTCCTTTCCAGTGTGCTTTGCTCCGCTCTTTTTGCTCCTGCATACATTTTTCAAAGCCCTGCATATCCACGCCCAAGCCAAGCTCCCTTAGCATATCTTGTGTTAAATCAAGCGGAAAGCCGTAAGTGTCGTAGAGTTTAAAGGCTATTTCACCGCTAAAGTGCATTGCTTCTTTGGTCTTGTTAGAATCCACTTTGTGAGAGTCTTGGCATTCTAAGGATTGAGATGAGAAATCGGCGTTACCAAGTGAGCCAACAAGAAGCTTACTAGAGGTAAGTGCCGCAGTTGGCGAACGCAGATTCGCCGATTTATCGCTCAATACTGAATACCCCCTTAATTTTTCTAGCTCTGCGTTAAACAACGCCATTCCCGATTCTATCGTCTCAAAAAACCTCTCTTCTTCTGCCTTGCACTGCTCTTGCAGGGCATTTTTACGCTCTATTAAATAGCTATAATGTCCGCCCATAGAATCACACACTACCCCTACAACTTCATATAAAAACGCTTTTCTTAAGCCTAGCAAATAGCCGTGCCTAACCGCTCTGCGTAAGATTCTCCGCAAAACATAGCCCCTGCCCTCTTTGTCAAAATTTACCCCTTGTGCCAACAGAAACGCCACAGCTCGCGCGTGGTCGGCAATGACTCTAAAGCTTGCAATGTCTTTCTTACAAGAATCTATTATGTCTTTTGCAAAACCCATCGTGTTTTTAAGCAACACGCTATCGCGGTAATAGCTCTTGCTTGTAAGCTCCTTAATACACTGCATTATGGGTGCAAAAAGACTAGAATCAAAATTATTTATCTCGCCCTCTTTGAGTGCTATTACTCGCTCTAGCCCCATACCTGTATCAATGCTAGGCTTAGGCAATGGTGTCAAACTCCCATCAGCACTTCTTTCATACTGCATAAACACAAGATTCCATATCTCTAAAAATCTATCCCCCTCACCGCCGAAATAGTCCTCTTCTCCATTAAAAAACTCCGCTCCTTGATCCACATATATCTCACTGCAAGGTCCGCAAGGTCCTGTATCGCCCATTTGCCAGAAGTTATCCTTATCACCCATTCTTTTAATGCGACTAGATTCTATATGCTCATGCCATAATTCATACGCTTCATCATCGCTTTCGTGAATCGTTACATATAAAAGGCTCTTATCAAAACCTAAAATTTCTGTTACAAACTCCCACGCATACGCAATAGCTTCTTTTTTAAAATACGCCCCAAAGCTAAAGTTACCAAGCATTTCAAAAAGCGTGTGATGTCGTGCTGTATAGCCGACATTTTCTAAGTCGTTGTGCTTCCCACCTGCACGGATACAAAGCTGTGAGCTTGTAGCGATATTGGGACTTGGGATTGGAATCTTACCTGTAAAAATATCCTTAAACTGCACCATTCCCGCATTGGTAAAAAGCAGACTTGCATCATCTGGCACTAAAGGCATAGAATCATAGACTTTATGCCCATTGCTTTTAAAAAACTCCAAATACAATGCTCTAATATCTTTCATCACTTTGCTCCTTTAGAATCTATAACGCACATTTAGGCTTACTGTTGGGTTGCCTTGCATATCAGTATCAATATTTGGCGTAATGAGCGTATTTTTTGGCATATATTCCTTTGTAAAAACCCACGCAAACCCCCAAGCAATTAACGCTCCAACACTCACTTGCAACACAGAATGCTTTTTTGCCTCTACCCTTGAAGCTGCTGTGAGTGTGGCTAGAATCCCAACGGGAATGGCGGACTTCCACCCATAGCGATAATACACATACCCCGCCGCACTAAATGCCCCACTTGCGTGTCCGCTTGGCATACCTTTATAAATATCACAGCAAGGGCGTTTAGCAAACTCAACCTTATAGCCATTCTCGTGCATTGTTTCAAAAATCTCTTTAATACCCTCTGTGGCAAGTTGTGTGCCAAGTGTGCCAAGTGCAAGCTGCGAAGCACCCTCATAATCCTCCATTGCAATAGACACAATCATCACATACAAAGGCAAGAATCTAAACGCATCGCCAAATTGTTCAAACTCATTCTCTCGTGCGTGAGACACACCGAGTAATCCACATATACATAAAACCATACAAAGCCGCTTCATTCTTATCCTTCATTAGCAAAAATAAAGGCGTTATTATAAGATTCTATCCTTAAAATTGCTTATGCTAAGAGTGGCTTAGATTTCCTATCCACCGCATATTTCACCGCATTCATATAGCTTTGAGTATGAATTTTCACGCTCTTTTTATATGCCACATCAAAGCCCACACCGTGATCAACAGAAGTGCGGAGAATGGGGAGATTCAAGCTCACATTAATGCTTTGCTCAAAATACAATGCCTTAAGTGGGGCTAATCCCACATCGTGATACTGACTTACAAAATATCTAAATTTCTTGCGATTAAGCGGGGAAAACGCACTATCAGGCGGATAAGCTCCAAAAAATAGCTCTCTATTTAACACCATATTTGCTTCACATACCGCTTGAGTAATATATTTATCCTCATCTCCCATAAGCCCACCATCGCCACAATGCGGATTTAGCCCAAGCACACAGCAAGGCTCATTTAGCCTAACCGCCCCAGCAAAAGAAAGTAAAAATGTTTTTATAGAATCTTGATTTATGCTTTGACTGACTTTTCTAAGCGGTATATGATCAGTATATAGGGCTACAAACATCTCTTCACAGCCTAGCATCATAATAGAATCTGCTCCAAAATATTGTGATAACACTTGCGTATGCCCGATGGATTTTACCCCCGCTTCTTGCCACGCTTTTTTGTGTATAGGCAAAGTTACAAGGGCTTGTGTTATCCTAGATTCTGTAAGTTTGATAGCTTGAAGAAAGCTTTTATAGCTATATAGCCCACTCTCTTTACTCACCACACCGGGCTGTATATCAACACAAAGCTCAAAGTCCGCTACACATTTCATATCCTTTGGCATTGATAAGCCTAGAATCTTTGCTGCAGATTCTACAATCTCTAAATGCGTAACATACACAGGCTCACAAATTTGAGATATAGCATTATGCGACTTTAGGGCAATCTCAAGCCCTATGCCATTTATATCGCCTATGCTGATAGCTATCTTTGGCACATTGCCCTTCTCATATCCATAATAGCACGCTCCAGCCCCACAAATACAGATCTAGCAATGATGCTATGCCCGATATTTAGCTCACTGATATAAGGAATACGCACAATATCAGCGACATTTTGATAATTTAACCCGTGTCCTGCAAAGCACTCTAACGCCCTTGTGTCCATACTAGAAGTGGCAAGTTTAGCACATTGACCAATAGAATCTAGGCTCTTTTGTATTTCAGATTCAAGCTCTTGTGGGGGTAAATCAAGCTCTGTAATCCTGCGATGTGTGCGGGAAAGGTTTGTATTTTTCATTAAATGCAGGTTCGCATATCGCCCAGTGTGTAGCTCCACAGCTTGTGCGCCAAGCTCACGCGCTAGAAAGATAGATTCTTTTTTAGGGTCAATAAATAACGCCGTGGCAATGCCTTGAGCTTCAAAGGCTTTGAGCACTTCACGGATACTCTCATAATGAGATTCTATATCTAGCCCTCCTTCAGTTGTTATCTCCTCTCGCTTTTCAGGCACAAGGGTAATGCGTTGTGGGACAATCGCACAGAGATAATCAATCACCTTTTCATCAAGGGCAGATTCAATATTGACAGGCAAGGGGCTAGATTCTACAATGCGTTTGACATCGCTATCGTGGATATGCCGCCTATCCTCACGCAAATGCAGTGTAATTTGACTAGCCCCTGCATTTTTAGCAATAAATACCGCCTCTAATGGATCAGGCTCATAAATCGCCCTTGCTTCACGCAAAGTTGCTATGTGATCAATATTCACTCCTAGCCGCATATTCTCTCCTTAATCTATCGTTCCATTGCGATGACACCGCTTCGCACAATCTCTTTAGGATTAAAAATCTTAATGGCGGAAATAAACTGCTCAATAGCGGTAGGTCTATCTGTGGCTATTACAATGACATACTTTTCATTGGCATTGACGATTTTGCCATTATAGGCTTTACATAATGCCTGTATATCTGCGAGTTTCTCACTGATTGGAATCTTCACAAGCACCGCTTCTTTCTCAAGCAAATCATCACTTGAAATCACGCTCACAACAGGGATAAGCTTATGAAGCTGCTTGATAATCTGCTCAATAACCACTTCCGAGCCTTGCGTCACAATCGTAATGCGTGAAAGATTGCTATTGGGAATGGGAGCGGTGGTAAGCGATTCTATATTATACCCACGCGCTGAAAAAAGCCCAGAGATTCTAGCCAAAACGCTGTGTTCATTAATCACATTTACACAAATGCTTTTTCGTAAAACTTTTGCTTCCATAAGTTCGCCTTTAATCTTGTTTTTGTTGTGTCTTTGGGAGTATCATCTCGTGTATTGCCCCACCGCTTGGCACCATAGGTAGCACATCTTCATACCTATCCACAATCACTTCAATAAACGCCACTTTCTTAGAATCTAATGCCTTTTGCAACGCCAAATCAAACTCGCTTTTTTTCTCCACTCTAAAGCCCACGCCACCAAAAGATTCTATAAGCTTTATGAAATCAGGCTGTAAAGTCAAATCTGTGTGTGAAAATCTATGCTCGTAAAAAAAGCTCTGCCACTGCCGCACCATACCCAAATAATTATTATTCAAAATCACACTCACAAGTGGAATCCCATACGCGACGCAAGTCATCAGCTCTTGGATATTCATTAGAATTGAGCCATCACCAGTGACATTAATAAGTGTTTTATCTTCACGCGCGAGTTTTGCTCCCATAGCCGCAGGTAGCCCATAGCCCATAGTCCCAAGCCCACCGCTACTTAAAAACTGACGCGGAAAGCTAAAGGGGTAAAATTGTGCCGCCCACATTTGATGCTGTCCCACATCTGTGGTAATAATCGCATTTTCTCCTAGAATCTCGCCTAGCCTTTGAATCACCCATTGTGGCTTAATACAATCAAGGCTATCTTCAAAACTTAGCGGATGCTGCCTTGCATACTCTCGCAAATGCTCTTTCCACTCTAGAATCTTAGCACTCTCATAGCCACTTAGCTCACTTAACATATCACTCACAACACTCTTTAAATCCCCAACAATGGGATAATCCACGCCTACAACCTTACCAATAGAGCTAGGATCTACATCAATATGGGCGATTTTTGCCTGTGTGGCAAATGCACTTAATTTACCTGTTACCCTATCATCAAATCTAGCACCCAAGCACACGAGTAAATCACACTCACTCACCGCCATATTTGCCGCGTAGCTTCCGTGCATTCCTAGCATTCCTAGCAGATTATCATCATCATATCGTAGCACCCCACGCCCCAAAAGTGTCTCCGTGCAAGGAATACCCGTGCAATGCACCAAATCTCTAATCACCTCACCCGCATTTGAGAGAATAGCCCCACCACCGATATAAAATAAAGGCTTTGAAGCCTTAGAGATAGCTTCACAGAGCTTTTTAACCTGACGCGGATTGCCCTTAATTGTAGGCTTATAGCTTTGCAACACAATAGAATCTGGGTAGGAAAACTCGCCTTTTGTGCCTGTAATGTCTTTTGGAATATCCACAAGCACCGGTCCGGGTCGCCCACTTCGTGCGATATAAAAGGCTTCTTTCAAGACTCTAGGGAGTTCTGCTAGATTCCGCACTAAAAAATTATGCTTCGTGCAAGGGCGAGAAATCCCCACCGCGTCAATCTCTTGAAACGCGTCTGTTCCAATTTGTGTAATAGGCACTTGTCCGCTAATCACCACAAGTGGGATAGAATCTGTAAAGGCCGTGGCAATACCTGTAACGGCATTTGTAAAGCCCGGACCTGATGTGATAATGGCTACACCCACATCGCCACTAGCCCTAGCATAACCATCAGCGGCGTGAATTGCCCCCTGCTCGTGGCGTGCGAGAATGTGGGAGAAATAATTTTGCTTATAAATCTCATCATAGATGTGTAAAACAGCCCCACCCGGATACCCAAAAACAACCTTCGCACCCTCTAAGTGCAAGGCTTGAATCACCATCTCCGCACCTGTCATTGTTTTCATAAAATATTCCTTCCATAGATAATCTTAAGATAATCTTAACGCTTGAAACTTAGAATTTTAAGAAAAGGCAAATCATACCAATTTTGCTTAAGAATGCAATAAAATCATTCAAAGTTTGAAAATTTTTCAAAAATTTATACTTATTTTATACAATACCCCTTTCACATTCGCAATACCCTGTAAATAAGTTAATTACAACGCCCAAGACACAATGGAGCAAGATTTTATGAATATGCGTCAAAAAATCTTTTTTATCAATCTTTTGCCAATTATTCTAATAAGCCTTAATCTCCGTGCCCCCATCACCGCCATAAGCCCCGTTGTTGATATTATCAAGGACTATTATCATTTAAATGCCGCATTAACCGGACTACTGACTTCCCTGCCCCTTTTAGCTTTTGGGCTTGTATCATTTTTTGTATCATATTTTCAGCCTACAAGGGCTTTATTCATAGGGCTTATATGTATTTTTGTAGGCGAGATTTTGCGTTGTGTGGGGGAGAGTGCGGAGCTTTTCATCGGCACAGCGATTATGGGAGGGGGCATAGCTATTGCAAATGTTTTACTCCCTAGCCTTGTAAAAGCAAAATTCCCACGCAATATTCCAAAAATTATGGGGATTTATAGCCTTGTGCTCAATCTCTCTGCCGCACTTGGTATTGCCCTTATCTTGCCACTTATGATGATTTTACCCGTGCCAATCGCACTTGGAATCTGGGCGATTTTAGCTCTCATTGCATTAATAAGCTATTTTCCGCAAATGAAAAATCGTAGAATCTCACGCCCAAAACTTAAAGCCGATTCTAAAGGCTCAGTTTTTGCTAATCCCAACGCGTGGAAAATCATCTCTACTTACCAATCATAAAAAGGCAACATAAAACTTTCATTCTTATTTTATGCGTTTTTTAAGATAAGTATGATTATACTTCAGCCCGGGTTTTGACCCAAACAAACAACAAATAAGGGAGCAGAGCTATGGCTGTTAAGATTACAGATATTTGTATCGCTTGTGGTTCTTGTATTGATGAATGTCCTGTAAGTGCTATCGTTGATGATGATGATAATCCAACAGGCGAAGGCATTTACTATGTGTATTCAGACAAATGCGTAGAGTGCGTTGGGCATAATGAGCAACCTGCTTGTGCAAGTGCTTGCCCAACTGATGGTTGCATCGTGTGGAGCGAATTGGGAAGTAGCAATCGCGACAATATCGGTGCTGATATGAGAGATGGCACACACCCTGTGGTATCTTAAAATATAGAATCTCACGCTTGTGGGATTCTTGCTTTACAAATCTTCTTTTAAACTTTCACTTTTTCATCTTGAAATTTAACTTGTTTTTGCTAATTTAGATTCTTAAGCTAGAATAAATCCGTTTTTAAATTTCACTTTCAAGGAGACATAATGAGGTTATTACACACATTTGGGACTTTTGCATTTGGAGCTTTTGGTTTAGGGTTATTGTTAGCAGGGTGCTTTTCTGGTGAGCCTAGCACACCACAGGATAATGGGGAAATTACACAAATTTGCAATGAGCCAAAATATACCATTGCCCTTGGTAAGATTGAGACAACAAAGGAAAATATCCTTTCAAAAAAAGATTTTCAAGTAATCTTAGATGAAAGCCTTGCTAAAAGCGGTTGCTTTAAGATTGAATCTAAAATAAGCCCAACAAACTATACGCTTAACATCAAATATGGCTTTGAGATTCAAGAGACAAAAGAAGACACAAGTGCCATTAGCACCAAGGATAGTGCGACTTTAAAAAGCGATGTAAGCTTCACAATGACAAATAAGACAAACACGATTCAGCAAAATGCAACAAGTACATTGAAGATGAGTGAGAAAAAATATCTTGGCGTTGGCGATGAGCTAGAAATCACGCAAGATCAAAAGCAAAATGTCATTAGACGCTCACTCCGCACGATTTTTAATAACCTTTCAAATATGCCTAGCAAATAAGCTTTAAGGATACAAATGCAGGTTACGATTATTGGTAGTGGGTATGTAGGGCTTGTGGCTGGGGCGTGTTTTGCCCAAATGGGAAATGAAGTGATTTGCCTTGATGTAGATTCTAAAAAGATAGAATCTTTAAAGCAAGGCAAAATCCCTATCTATGAGCCGGGCTTAGAAGAAATGGTGCGTGAGAATGCTAGGCTTAAAACTTTGCGTTTTAGCACGGACAAAAAGGAAGCTATCTCAAATGCGGAAGTGATTTTTATCGCTGTTGGCACACCAATGGGTGAAGATGGCAGTGCGGATTTAAGCTTTGTCAAAGCTGTGGCACAGGACATTGGCAGTCATATAGAGCGAAAATATGTCGTGGTGGTGGATAAAAGCACAGTGCCGGTTGGGACGGCTAGAGAGGTGAGAAGAATCATAGAATCTGCGTTAATCAAAAGAGGGAGGCATTCAGCTTGTCAAGGCAATTCGTCTTTGGGTAATCATAGTAGCGATTCACAAAGTGAAACGCCCACTTTAGAGGCGTTGTCGGGGTTGGGGATTGCTAAGGGGGAGGGAGCGACCTCGCCTAATTCAAGCCTCTCCCCCTTAGCTCAAAAAAAAGAAGCAGAACAAAATCCCTTTTTGCGAAAAGAAAACAACGAAAACAACGAAAACAACGATGATTTTTTAGAATCTAACATTCATCACTCAACTGAAATGCAACCCATTGCATTTGATGTCGTAAGCAACCCCGAATTTCTCAAAGAAGGCGTTGCTATAAAAGACTTTATGAGTCCAGATAGAGTGGTTATCGGCACAGATTCTACAAGGGCATTAGAAGTGATGAGAGCCTTGTATGCACCATTTTTATTGAAAAGCGATAGGTTCATTGCGATGGGGATAGAATCTGCGGAGATGACAAAATATGCAGCAAATGCAATGCTTGCTACAAAGATTAGCTTTATTAATGAGATGAGTCAAATCTGTGAGCGTGTGGGGGCAAATATCAATGATGTGCGGCAGGGCATAGGCAGCGACTCACGCATAGGATATAGCTTTATTTACCCGGGCTGTGGGTATGGCGGGAGCTGCTTCCCTAAAGATGTAAGGGCGTTAGAAAAGAGTGCAAAAGATGTGGGCTACACGGCAAAGATTTTGCAGGCGGTGCAGGAAGTCAATGAAAAGCAAAAAATGTTTTTGGTGGAAAAAATAGTCAAGCATTTTGGGGAGAATCTGCAAGGGCTTAGCTTTTGTGTATGGGGGCTTAGTTTTAAGCCAGAGACTGATGATATGCGTGAGGCAAGCTCTTTGATGTTAATAAATGAGCTAACTAAGCGTGGGGCAAGGATACAAGCCTATGATCCAAAGGCATACGAACAAGCAAGATTCTATCTCAAAGATAGGCTAGATTCTATTATATTTATGGAGAGTAAATATAGTGCGTTGCAGGGCTGTGCAGCGTTGGTGCTGCTAACTGAATGGCGGGAGTTTAGAAGTCCTGATTTTGGCGAAATAGCAAAGCTGTTAAAAGAGCCTATTATCTTTGATGGACGAAATATTTATCAGCATTGTGGCTTAGAATCTAAGGGCTTTGCGTATTATCAAATTGGGGTTGCACAGAGGGCTTAAAAACATACCATTTAATAAAAAAGCCGATTGTAAAAGTTAGGATTCTATAAAAGGAGTGTGTATGCTAAAAAGTATTGTAATTTTTATGGGTATGATAGGCTTTCTTATGGGGGCGGAGCTTGAGATACGCACCACGACAATGGGAACGGTTGGTGAGGTCAAGCAGATTCGTGTGAGCTACATTAAAGGCACAGACATTAAGCACGGGCGTGAGGCGTGGTATGATGAGAGTGGGCGTTTGCTTCATCAAATGCACTATATTAATGGACGCAAAGAGGGGCGAGAAATGCAGTATTCCCAAGATGGCGAAGTGCTGTATGATGCGAACTACAAAAACAATAAGCTAGATGGATTAGCCCAAGAGTTTTATCCGCAAAGTATTTTGAAAGCAGAAATGACCTATGATGAGGGTAAAATCATCGGCAAGGCAAAGTGGTATCACTCAAATGGCACACTTGCTAAAGAAGCAGATTATAATGATGGAATCTTGGAGAGCAAAGTCGTAGAATACTATGATAATGGTAAGGTCTCTCGGCAATATGCCTATAAGCAGGGCAAGATTGAGGGGGTAAGTCGGGGATTTTTTAAAAGTGGTAAAATTGCCGAGATGGTAAATTACCGCGATGGCAAGAAAAATGGCGATATGAAGCAGTATGATGAGAATGGGCTGGTGCGTGCAGAGGCGAGTTTTGAAGATGATGAGAAAGTCGGCAAAGAGCGAACCTTTGATGAAAATGGCAATCTTGTAACGCAGCGTATTTACAGCACAGGCTCTCCCAAAAAGGTGGAAGTGAGCTGGTTTTATCCCAATGGCAAACTCAAGCTTGAAATGCTCTATGAAAATAATCAAGCTATATGGCAGAAAGAATACAACCAAAAAGGCGAAATCACCGCAAAGCTAGACTGCCAAGCACAAAGTTGTCTTCCGGGCTTAAGCGAAGTAAGAACACGGGGGGATTAGTTTTTAGATTCTGTTTTCACATTGTATTGCTTTGAAGCCTTAAGGATTGCCTACCTAGCATTTTTACAAGGCAAACTTACAAGCCTTAAATCTTTAAAACAAGAGCTGTTTTTTCATACTTGTCAATTAGCCAAACGCCAAGCTACCTTTAACCGCACACAATTCCCCAAAATCACACTTTTACCAAAACAAGATTTACAAAAAAAGAGAGATTTATAAACTTTTAGCTACTTAAGACAAAGACTGATTAAGATTCTTGAATCTTGCCAGAAAAATAGAACAATACAAAAACCTATTACACAAGGAACTTTTTGTGTGCACTTTGGACTTCAATTTTTCGAGATTTATGACAAGAAAAGGAAGTCATATCCGTAAGATTTGTTTATTCGATGGCGAATATTATATAAAGGACTTTTTTGATGAGACAAACTAGCTCATATCTAAGCCTATTTTGCCGGGATTCAAAATATTATTTTGAGTCAAATGCCTTTATGATAATCTAAAAATATTTATTTGTAATTAATGTTTATCTGCGTCTATTTCCAATATCAACTCAATTTATTTTGTTACTTTTTGTGATTAATTTTTGTAAATCTCCGTTTTTTTTTGTCAAAGAATTAGATTTTTTTCAAATAGAATTTGGCCTTAATTTCGCTGGGGAGTTAGAATATCAATGAAAAAAGTTTTTGTAGTAATTCTTTTAAGCTTATCATTGAGCTCAAACATACTTGCCCAAGAAAAAAGTGGCTTATTTCTTGGGGCAACGGGAGGGCTTGGCTTTATAACGGGCGTATTTTTTGATACAGCTGGTAATGACACATCGTGGGATAGTGTGCTAATGAAAGAAACAACCTACTCAACCGCACTTGGCATAAAAGGCGGATATCAGTATTGGTTTTCTCCACGCGTTGGTGTTAGGACATATTTGCAATATGATTTCAATTCTGGTCGCACTTGGCACATCAAAAATGATAAATTATTTATCCATTTTCAACACTCAACCGGCAATATGGACTTAATGATTAATTTCCTTAACACAGAATCTTTTTCACTAGGTGTATTTGGTGGGTTTGGGCTAGGCTATACTATCAGCACTTGGAATAATGCAGACATTCTTAACTTTCTTCAAAACAAATATGATTATTTTGGATTAGCATTTATTACGAATGTAGGCGTTTCAGCGACTTTTACACAACAGCACAAAGTTGAACTTGGCTTAAGATTCCCCCGATTGCCTATATTTTATCAAAGCCTTGAGTCGCAAAACAGAAGTGGCTTTGGATTCACAGCAGCAAGTGTGAATCTAAGCTATTCTTACATATTTTAGCCATTACTTCATATCTAAGCCCATTTTGCCGGGATTAAGAATATTATTTGGATCAAATGCTTTTTTGATATTCGCAAATAAATTCATCTCCGCTTCACTAAAGGCTAAACGCATAAAAGGGGCTTTTGACAAGCCTATGCCGTGTTCCCCACTAAGAGTGCCTTCAAGCTCAATGGCGATTTTAAAAATCTCCTCTATACACGCATAGCCCCTTTGCATAGATTGTGCATCATTTGGATCACTCACCATTACATTTACATGCACATTCCCATCGCCCGTATGCCCAAAGCAAGGAATCTTAAAGCCATATTCTTTGCTTAGAATCCCAATGCGTTTAAGTAGCTCCGGCAAGGCTGAACGCGGCACGGTAATATCTTCATTGAGCTTTTTCTTACCATAAATGGTGATACTTTGGCTGACATTCCGCCTTGCAAACCACAAATCCGCCGCTTCATCATCAGTTTGAGCGATTTTGAACTCCACACAACCATTTGCCTTAAAGCATTCCTGCAAAACTTCAAGCTGAAAGTCTAACTGCTCTGGCAAATCCCCATCAACTTGCGTGATGAGAATAGCCCCCGCTTGAGTTGGTAGCCCCTTGTGGAATCGCTCCTCAACCGCACAAATACTCAAATTATCCAAAAACTCCATTGCCACAGGCGTAATGCCACTTGCCATACTTTTATACACTGCATTCATCGCTGATTCTATATCAGCAAACACGCCCATAGCCGAGCGTGTGAGCTTTGGCTTGGCAATAAGCTTGAGCGTAATTTCTGTAATAACAGCTAAAGAGCCTTCACTTGCTATTAAGATTCCAGCAACATTGAATCCTGCTACATCTTTTATCGTCTTTTTTCCTGCACGAATCACATCGCCATTTGGCAAAACCGCACGCAATGCCATCACATAATCTTTTGTGATTCCATATTTCGCCGCTCGCATACCTCCAGCATTTTCACTGACATTGCCTCCAAGTGTGCTGTATTCCTGACTTGCAGGATCTGGCGGATAGAATAAGCCCTTTGCCTCCACCGCTTCTTGAAACGCCTTATTCACCACGCCGGGTTGCACTCTAGCGATAAGATTTTTTTCATCAATTTCTAAGATTCTATTAAAATGCTTTTCTAATGCTAAAACAATCCCCCTTTGAACGGGCAATGCCCCACCGGTAAAGCCACTTCCCGCCCCTCTAGGAATAACAGGAATCTTTTGATCATTGCAATAGGCTAAAACCGCACTGACATCTTGCTCATTCCTAGGAAACACCACTGCATCAGGCTCATAACGCTCCCTTGTCGCATCGTAGCAATACGCCACCAAATGTGCCTTGTCATCATAGCAATTCTCTTCCCCTACCATTTGCTTAATGGCTTGAATATGTCGCTTGTGTAGCATAATCACTCCTTATTTGTGGGATCAAAAGCTTTAAGGCTTGGGTTTAAAAGCTCATCATAATAGCTAAAATATTGACGCGATTTTTTTGAACGCAACTTGCTTGCGAGTGATCCGGTATCAATATTAGCAATGCGTGAAAAAAATGGTGCTTGGGTTGTCTCTAGCTCTGGCTTAGTAAAGGGCTGCACTTCAAGCAGGGCAAAACTTTGGCAATCAAGCACATTTAGCCCATTTGACGCCAAAATATACACAAGCCCTATGCTATATGCGTTACAAAACTTACGCAAATGCTTGGGCTTTGGGTCATTAATGCCATCTTTTGCCAAAAACGCCGCAAACAAATCAATATGCACAAAATGCGTTGGATTGGTAGATAGAATCTTATTGTAACTCTCTTGATTTGGAGCAATAGCAATGGCTTTATTATAAAACCCACCAAATATCACCTTATCATCTTTTGTTGGTGTAGCTTGTGGTGTGGGGAGATATTTTTGTGCGATATTTTCAAAATGAGCAAATCTCGCATACGCATTGCCACTCTCAATCCGCTCAATCACAGCACTTGCGATAATGACATTATAATCCCCATTTTGTGCTAGAACAATCCCACTTTGCCCCACTCTCAATCCATTAGCCTCAAAGGTGAGTATTTTGCCCTTCACTTCTGCTATATTTTTTGACACAGGCTCAAGATTGAGCGCAAAGCCCATACTCACCGCACATACAATACCTAACCACAATCGCCACAACATAAATTCTCCTTCTATTTATTCACATATTTTTTATTTCTTAAAAACCACATCACGCCAAAGGCTAAGCCGGGCGTTTTTGTCTTGCTTTCATTATATAAAAACTGCTCTAAACAATCCACCTTAACAAACACAGATTCAATCACTTCTCCATCAATACCCCCACCTGTGCTAACCCTATCATTTTCATTAATTTCAGCATAAAAAAGGTTTTGTTTTGCCCCGCTATGCCCTACCGCTGTGGCAAAAGAAGTGATATATTCTAAGCTATTGACCTTATATCCACACTCTTCTTCTACCTCTTCTTTAGCGATTTGCTCCACGCTCTTGCCCTTTTTATCCACAAGCCCAGCACATAGCTCATAAGTGTAGCCAACCTCATCTTGAGTCTTTGAATCTGTCCTAGATTCTAAATGTGATTCTCCAAAATGACGCACGAATACCGGCGGACGAAACTGCTTAACAAACAACAAACTTTGCTTTTGTGTGTGATAGAGCAAAACAGAGACAGAATCTAGACTATGGATAAAATCCCAACTGCGTTTTGCCCCATTTTCCACATAAAGCATACGGCGAGGTTTGATATAGGCTGAATCCACACATTCACAAAAGCTTATATCTGTAATAATGGACTTCATTAGACTACTTCCCTTGTGGATTTTGCCGTGTGGATTCAGCAGAATCGGCAGAAGTGCTAGATTCACTAGATTCAGTAGAATCTTCGTCTGCTTCACTCGGTGTAAGACTAAAGCTTTCATTTGCCACAATGCTATTGCCACCTTTTTCCAACGCCTCTTGCAAAAGTGGGATAAAGCTTTCACTCACAGCCATAAACTTCTCTTTTTCCTTACCTTGTAGCTCTTTACTTACCGCCTTGACACTTGAAAGCGGATTAATAGGCACATTATTGCGATACAGCCCAAAATGCAAATGTGGTCCTGTGCTTAAGCCTGTTGAGCCAACGCGTCCTATAAGCTGTCCCCGTTTGACTTTTTTGCCACTTTTCATACCTGAAGCAAAGGAATTCATATGTGCGTAAAGGGTTTTAAGATTATTCTCGTGGCGGATTTCAATAAGATTCCCATATCCGCCCCGCTTACCTGCAAAAATCACAACCCCATCAGCAGCTGCGACAATGGGCGTGCCTTTGGGTGCGGCATAATCCACCGCATAATGTGGGCGAATCGTGCCTAAAATCGGGTGTTTTCTACCAAGTGAAAAGCGTGAGCTAATCCTTGCTCCAGCCACCGGCGTTTGTAGCAAAAAGCCTTGAATCTCCTTGCCGTCCTTATTGTAATAACGCCCATTATTGAATCTAAAAATATAATGTGGCTTTTTGTTGATCTCTACAACCGCAGCTTTAATATTTGCATTTTTAAGCGGTTTGCCTAAGCGATATTTGCGATCATAAATTACTGCTAGTCTATCGCCCTTTTGGATAGAGCGAAAATTGACACTATTTTTGTATGCGTTTAAAAACTCACTCACAAGCCCATTATCGCGTGTCATCTCAAGTAAATCTTGATAGGGAGAACTTTGAATAGAAAGACTGATTGTTTGCTCTTGTTCAAAATAAATCATCGGTGCGAAATCAAGCTTAAACTCGCCATCTCGCTTAAAAATATGAATCTGCATACCATCGCCTATGGGAATAAGTGCCTGTAATAATTCCTCATTATCATCTAAAAGTGTGTAGTATGTAACACCCGCATATACCTCCGAAGTTAGCTCCCTATCTTTTGGAGGGAGATTGTAATATACGCTTGTTGGAATATTATACTTTTGAAAAAAAGCAAAAAATGTATATCCACTCTCCCAAATTTGACTATATGCAGTCGCTCCAAAGCTTAGACTACTCCACAAACTTAACAATACAATCGCTTTTTTCACCATAGAATACCTTAAATAAAATGATTTGGGGTTTTAAAATTGCTCTTTTTAAAATGCTGGATTCTAGTATAAAAATTTTAATAAAAAATGCTAGAATACGATTTTGCACTTTTGGCATTCTTTTTGCTGTCTCTTTTGTAGCAGGAGTATTTTTAAGGAGTGAAATATGAGCATAGGCTTGAAAAATTGGCTATTCCCTACAATCAGTTTTGTTGCATTTTTGTATGTGATGCTGTTGCTTGGGATTTGGACATATCGCGTTGATGCCAGTAAGCCTTTGTTTAGCTCTGATGGAAGCTCTAAAAGTGTAACAACACTCAAAGACTTTAAGCAAGAAATGCAAGGCTATGTAAAATAAAGAGTGTGTCAAACAGCTAAAGTTTTTTAAACATTAGCCGATTTGGCATTAATCGCACATCAATAAAAGGGGTATCTTATGGTAAATGGTATCAATACAAGCATAAAAGCAACAGCAGCTCTCAATAGAGATATAATCTCAAAGCAAAGTGAGAATAATGAAGTCAAAGAAAAAGAGCAAGTGCAGCTCTCTCGTGCTGAACAAATCAAAGAGCAAATCAAAAATGGCGAGTATAAGATTGATTTGCAACAAACTTCCGAAAAAATGGCATCAAATTTGCTTAACCTTTAAGAACTATCCATTGTGGCTTGTTTGTCTAAAAAAGCAGGTTAAACAATGGATCTTTGAAGGATTAGGCTATGCTACACACTTATATCAATGGTGCTATCGCTGATTTAGAAGCACTCATAGAATTAACACAACTTGATAACGCCGACATTCAAGTGGCGAACCACGAAGCGATTTTTGCTAGAGTTGAGCAAAAGGATTCTCTTGTGAAAGCATTTGAAAACAAAAAATCGCTCTTACAGCAAGAAATGCTTTTACTTTGTGAAAAAAATCCACATAAATCACTCCAAGATCTTTTAAAGCAAGAAACTAGTGCATTACTTGATACAATGCGTGGAAAATTAGAAGAGCTAAAAACCCTTAATGCCAATTACGCACGAAGTGTGTTTGCTGTGGCAGAGTTTTATAACTCCCTTATCCAAAGGGTTATTCCACACGAAAACAATGGCTACGGGCATAACCGCCCACAAAGCCATATTCTTAAGATTCAGGCATAGGCTAGATTATGGGTGGCATTCTCTCATCTCTCAATACTTCCTACACAGGCTTACAAGCTCATCAACTTATGGTTGATGTAACGGGTAATAATATCTCAAATGCAAGTGATGAGTTTTATAGTCGTCAGCGTGTGCTTGTCCGCCCAGAAAAACCTCTATACTTTCAAGATTATAATCTCGGCAGGGGCGTGAGTGTAGAGACGATTCAAAGAATCCACGATGAATTTGTCTTTAATCGCTACCGCAAAGCCGCAGAAGAAGCACAATACTATGATACGCATTTCACAACCTTGCGTGAAGCTTCAGCCTTTTTCCCAGAAGTTGATGGTGTGGGAATCTACAATGATTTAGAAGAGTATTTTAACTCGTGGAAAGACCTAGCTAAAAACTCCACAGACCCAGCCCAAAAGCAAGTCCTTGCCAAGAACTCCCAAGTGCTTAGCACAAATATTAAAGACACAAGAGCTAGGCTTGTGCGATTACAACAAAAAGCAAGTGAAGAGCTTGAAGTAACGATTAATGAAGTTAATCGTATTGCCAAGGAAATCGCCCACATTAATGGCAAACTCAAAGAAATGGAAGACCAAAGAGAGTTAAAACAAGCCAATGAATTACGCGATAGACGCGATGAGCTAGAATACAATCTCCAAACGCTCGTAGGGGCAAATGTCTTTAAAAATCATCTAGATTCTAACGCTTCCATACACCCAAAACTTGCAGACTTTGATGATGAGTATGTGCTTAATATCGGTTTTGGTTTTAATATCGTTGATGGGGCGATGTATCACCCCATTGTGCTTAAAAAAGATGATAATCATCTCAATTTAAACCGCGTATATTTTCAAGGTGATGACTTCAAAACAGTTGAAATCACAGATAAAATCGTGCAGGGCAAAGCCGGCTCACTCATTAGCCTATATAATTCCGGGGCAGATGGCACAAGAGTAGGTAAGATTCAAGATTATATCAATCATTTAGATATTTTCGCAAAAGGCTTTATTGAAGCGACAAACAGCATTTATTCACAAAGTGCGGCAACGCAAATCCGCAGCGATAAGCTTGATGTGTGGAGCTTGAATGCCCTTGTAGATAGCAACTATAATATTAAAGAGGGAAGTTTTGATGTTGTTGTATATAGCACACAAGGCGAAGAAATCGCACGCAAAACCATCACTATTGATAGAATCACCACAATGCACGATGTGGTAAAAGCCATTAACGAAAACACCGATGACAATAATGATAATAACGCCCTAAATGATGTTGATGACTATTTTCGTGCGTATTATGATAATGGCACAAAGGAGTTTAATATCCTATCAAAGAATCCATCGCAAGGCTTGTATGTGGCGATTCAGGATAATGGCAGTAATTTCACCGGGGCTTTTGGGCTAAATAAGTTTTTTAATGGAGAATACGCACACGATATTGCCTTAAATCAAGAATATGCTAAAGACGCTACACTTATACGCCCTTGGCTTACCCCCGTAAATGGGAACTTTGATGTGGCAAATATGATGCAACAGCTCCAATATGATGATGTGGATTTTTATGTCAATAAGTATGAAAAAAAACAGATGAGAATCCCAGAGTATTTTCAGTTCCTAGCTGGACGCGTGGCAAACCAAACCGAAGCCGCCCAACGCACAAAAGAGACTAAAGATTCTGTCCTATCTGCCGTGAAAAAGGAGCATTTAGCTATCTCGCAAGTAAGCCTTGATGAAGAAATGGTAAATCTCATTAAATTCCAAGGCGGTTATGCGGCAAATGCTAAAGTCATCACAACCATTGATCGTATGATAGAAACCCTGCTTGGTATCAAGCAATAAGCATAATAAAGCTTAGTTATGCAAACTTCATCATCTTCTCTATTTACACTCTTGGGCAAAAGTCTCAATGACTTTTTTTCCGCTAAGATTCTAACACTCACCCTTTTCCCAGCACTCTTTGGCATTATACTTTGGGGCGGTGTGCTTTATATTTTTGGCAATGAGATTTACACCTATCTTTCACAAATGCTTTTAGGCTTTATGCCCGATTGGCTCAATATGCAAGGCACGGCACAAAGCATTTTAAATGGTATTATCCATTTTAGCCTATCCTTTGCTCTTTATACTTTGTTTGGAATCTTTTTTCTTATAGCGATTTTGCTTACAAATATGCTTTTTTCCATTTTCTACACGCCCTTTATCGTGGAATATGTGCGGGTAAGAAGCTACCCCCACTTACCAAAGGCGGAGTTTGGCTCTCTTTTTGAGTGTATTTTTGTATTTATCAAAAATTTTTTACTTTTTGCACTTTTAGCCCTTCTCTCACTTTTTTTATACCTTGTGCCACTTATTGGCTCACTGCTTGGCTCTTTTGGCTTATTTCTCGTGTGGTATTTGTTTTTTAAAAATATGACTTTTTATGATGTGGGTAGTGCTAGTATGGAAAAATCACATTTTCAATCTATCAATCAAACGCGTTTTTTTACAAATCACGCCTACGCCCTAAGTGCTTATCTCTTAAACTATGTGCCGTTTTTTAATTTTTTTCTTATGCCATTGCAGATTCTGCTTATCACGCATTATTTTTTCACAAGGCTAAATGAAAATATAACAAGCTAGTCAAATTTACAATGCTTATAATATCTCACAATACCGCAACTCGCAAAAAGCTCCATAGATTCTATACTGCTTTCACGCCCCATATATATGTCTATATCCACATTTGAATCCACTAAGCCAAGCAAACTATGCAATTCAATCGGTGGGGCAAAAAGTATAAGATTCTGCACTCTTAGAATCTCTTGTGTCGCCCCCTTTGTCTGCCTATGCTCCCCATATTTTTCCAAACGCTCTAATGTCCGCTCCACCGCCCTTTTTGCTGAATCTACGCGGGGAGACAAGCCAAACGCCCCATAGCCTATAATCACATAAGGGTTTAGCCCCGCTCTTGCTAGAATCTGCTCTAGGATTCTAGCAAGAGCCTGATTAGCACTTTCACAGACTTGCTTCATAAATGGCTTTTATCTCTTCTTTGCTCAAACGCTCCTTTGCCAAAAGCTCCTTTGCTACTTTTTCAAGCAAGGGCTTAGCGTTTGTAAGAAACTCGCTCATTTCCTTTTGTGCCATGTCTAAGATATACGCCACATCGCTCACATCGCCCAAAAGTCGCTCCGCCATACCATATTCCGCACACATCTGCGTAGCAATCTCTTTTGCCCTAGCCACATCATCTTTAGCATTGCTAAAACTTTGCTGATAAATAAGCTTTGTGGCAATATTCCCAGCTAATGCTACTTTAATCTTACTCATAAGCTCTTGCTTACTAATCAATTCCTTATCCACCTGCTTAAAGCTCTCCCCCACAAGCCCAATCTTATCAAAATCAACTTCTAGCCAATACGCACTTAACGCCTTTGCCCCTTGATAAATAGCTAGAATCTCCTTTTCTTTCTCGCTCAAACTCAAAGCCTTCTTTTTCCCCACAAGCACCTTATCCTTTGTCGCTAAAATATCTTCCTGTGTTATCTCTTGTCGTTTATGTCGCAGTGCATTTAACGCACTCTCATTTACCAATGCTGCTAATGCCGCCCCGCTAAAGCCCACGCACAAACGCGCAATGTGATGAATATCTAGGCTATGCTTTTTGCCACGCAAATACAGCTCTAAAATAGATTCTCTCTCCTGCAAATTAGGCAATTCCACATAAATGCGTCTATCAAACCGCCCACTTCTTAATAACGCTTCATCTAGCACTTCAATCTTGTTTGTCGCGGCAATCACAATCACCCCACTTGAATCTTCAAATCCGTCCATTTCGGTTAAAAGCTGATTGAGTGTTGCCTCACGCTCATCACTCCTAGCATTGCCCCTTGCTTTCCCCACCGCATCAATCTCATCAATAAAAACAATACTCGGTGCATTTGCCTTTGCCTTTAAAAATAGCTCTCTTACGCGTTTAGCACCCATTCCTGCATAAATCTGTACAAAGCTAGAGCCACTTTGATAGAAAAATGGCACATTTGCTTCCCCAGCCACAGCCTTTGCAATCATCGTTTTTCCCACACCGGGAGGTCCTACAAGCAGCACTCCCTTAGGCAGAGCAATGCCTAAATCTTGATAGAATCTAGGATTTTTAAGATAATCAATAATTTCTAATAACTCTTCCTTAACTTCACTAATCCCAGCAACATCTTTAAATCTCACTCTAGAATCTAAGGGCATATATGTTTGCACACCAAGAGACACAGGCGTTTCCATAGGCGTTTCACTCTCACGCAAAAACTCTGCCCTTTTGTTTTCACGCATTTTTGGCTTTTTAAACAATAATCGCAATGCTTGAAACAGCACCGCTAAACCCAAAATCAGCACAATCACTATGCCAAGATTGCCCAAAATCTCGCTAAAAAAATGCTGATTTTTGATTGTTACAGGTTTATCTAACGCCCATAGTTTAGAATCTAAGCCCTCTGCATAAGCCTTATACCGCTTGTTTTCAAGTGTAAAATAAATATATTGTGTATCATAGATAATATCACTCACGCTTTGATTTGTAAGCAAATGCTCTGCCTCCTTAGCACTCACAAGCTCTATATTATCTTTTAACACCAGCACCAAGCCTAGTGCGATAACAAGCACAAGCCCTACAAGCCCTATAATCAAACTTTTAGATTTTGCCATTATTCTGCTCCATTGCTATATCATAGTCCTTAAAAGTCAGCCACTGCCCGATAAGATTATCTTTTTCACTCTCAAATCTCATACGATTAAAAAATTCATCTAGCCCCGTATAGACAAAACCATCGCTAGATTCTATATTACTAGATTCTATTTTGCTTTCACACAGCACATTAAGCGGTATCTTATGGGCTTTTCTAAATGCAACATTATTTTGTGCCACAATGTCTTTAAGCGTATGCAGTCTTTGCTTACTCACATCGCCCTTAATGTCATTTTTCATCGTGCTTGAAGGTGTTCCATCGCGTTTGCTATATACAAAGGGGTGCAAATGTGTGAGTGGAAAAAGCTTAAAATTTGCTAATGCCTTTTCCCACACAGATTCACTTTCCCCCGGATGCCCCACAATAAAATCACTCCCCAAGCAAAAGCCTTTTTGAGCGAAATAATTAAAAAGCTCCAAATCACTCTCCACACGATTATGCCTATTCATAATCTCTAGCATTGTATCGCTTGTATGTTGCAAAGCAATATGCAAATGCTTCTCCATTATAGGCAGCTCTAGCACTTCTTTAAACTCACTATCAATTTGACTAGGCTCAAGGCTACCTATACGCAAACGCCTTAACACCCCTAAATTATAAATCTCTCTTATAAGCCCTGCTAGATTAGAATCTAAATCCCTACCATAGCTCCCCACATTTGTGCCTGTTAGCACCACTTCGCTAATGCCAGATTCAGCTAAAGTAAGAATCTGCTTTAAAATCTTATCTTTTGGGTATGATCTCGCCTTGCCCCTAACACTAGGGATAATACAATAGCTACACGCAAAATCACAGCCCTCTTGAATCTTCAAAAATGCTCTTGACTTCCCTACAAACTCACTTACAATCGTGCTATCAATATGCTCCGGGCTATCTTCTTTATGAAAAAACCGCTCCTTATTTTGAAGCAATTCATCAATATTTTCCTTAAAACTATGGGCAAACACCCCATAAGCAAGATTGAGTGAAAAGACTTCCTGCCCCCTTGTGCCAACGCCACAGCCTGTGAAATACACCTTTTTATTTAAATCTCGCATTTTATGCAAATAGCCACGCACACCAGCATCTGCCCCATTTGTTACCGTGCAGGAATTGACAATCACAATATCCGCTTCACTCTCACATTCCACGCATTCAAACTGCCCTAAGTTACTTTTCATCACCTGCGTATCAAAGAGATTTGTGCGGCAGCCAAAGGTTTTAAAATATACTTTTTTTAATGCACTCATAACGCTCCTTTAATGTCTCCCTAGAATCTACATTTGCCGCTTAGAATCTACACATTCTCTTTAGAATCCGCCACCGCCCCACCAAACAGGGCAAGATTCTCCACATTTGCTTCATCAATCTTTTTATCCTTATTGCCAATGCCATCATTTGCCGAAGTAACAACCTTGCTTGTGGGGTAAGCAATATGTATATCATCTTCTTTAAGAATCTGCTCCATCATCTCGCCCGAAATGGTGCTACGCAACGCTAAAGTCGCATAGGCGTTTGTTTGATACCACATAGAGATTCTAAGCCCATTTGGCTCAATCATACAATAGCTTCTTACTTCCAAGTTTGGATTTCTCAAAGAATACTTATCACGCATACGATGCACCTGCTGTCGCACCATTTCTGTATAGCCTTTAGCGTATTTTTTGCCCGTGTCTGTGGCGATTTTAAGGGCTTTTTTGTAATTGCTATCAAAAGTAATGGTAAAGTCTATCCCGTCCCACACGGTTTTTAGCCCTCCGTGCGTGTAGTTAGCAAACATTGTTGTAAAAATATAATTATTTGGGATAAAGATAATGCGTCCAGCACGGCGATTTTCCATATAGCTTGTAAGCGTTACATCTTCAAAAATAGTAATTCTAAGCATTGAAATATCAAGCACATCACCCACATAAACACTACCATCTTTACACACACGCACCCTATCACCTACATGCACACTTCCACCTAGGACAATTACAAACCACCCCAGCACACTCATAAATAAATCTTTCATAGCAATAGCCAAACCAGCCGAGGCAAAGCCCACAATCGCCACGAGATAGCTGACATTCTCCATATAAGCAAAGAGCAAAATAAGCACAATAATAGTGATATTTAAAAAGTTTATAACCTTACTTGCGGTGTAGATTCTATCGGTATCAAGGATATATTTGCGTAAAGTGAGCTTTAATAAAAAGGCTAAAAGTATCGTAATCAGCACGGCTATGCCAATATATATCGTCTTTAAAAATTGTGCTTTGATTTGATGTTTAAGCTTTAAAATTGTGCTTTGGGATTCTTGATTATACAAATCCATAGAAGTAGCTAGAATCCTTTGTGCACCCTCTAGCTCCTCTAGCATTGTTTGAATCCGCACAATCTTATCTGCCACCGCAACAGATTTATCCACAAAAGAGAGCTGATTTAAGATTCTATATTTTTCCCTTACAAGCTCTAGCAAAGATTCTAAACTCTCTTGGTTTGCCACAAGGGCGTTTTTCTGCTCATCAATTTGTTTGATAAAAGAATAGCCCGATAGGATTAAAAAAGGATTTGTAATTTGTGGAATCTCTTCCATATTTTTGGCTTCTAGCAGTGAGCCATAAGGGTGTTTAGCATATTCTTTGAGTAAGTCCTGCTGCCTTTGCAATGTCTCAAGGCGATGCGTTAAAGAACGCGGAGGATTTGTATAATGAGATTCTAGCTCCTTTTGAAGTGCGGTAATCTCATTTGTAATCTCATTATAATTTTCCAAGCTCACATAATGCTTTAGCCACACATTCTCACTGCTTTCAAACTTCGTATCAATAGCTTCTAGCTCTTTTTGTAATTGCGTGATTCCAAAATCCTGCTCTTGCTTTGGCGTTTTCTCCGCTAGTAGCACCGCACAACAGCACAACAGCCACAGCACAAATAACACAAAGACTTTTTTCATTTTTCAAACTCACTTAGAATCCTAAGCACTTTTTGCTTTGGCACATCTTCACACAAAGCCACATCGCCAAGCCCCTTTGGCAAAATAAACATAATCTTAGAATCCGCACTCTTTTTATCCAAATAAAATTTTTCATAAAAGCCCAACACATTGCCAATTTCAAAAAATGTCGGTAAATCATACCTTTCAAGCAGATTTTTTATCGCCTCCACCTCATTATCTTGTAAGAATCCTAGCTCATAAGCAAGTGCATTTGCCATACACATACCAATGCTAACCGCCTCGCCGTGCAAATACCGCTTATAATCCGTAAGATTTTCAATCGCGTGTCCAAAAGTATGCCCATAATTTAACGCAGCCCTAATGCCCTTCTCTTTTTCGTCACTGCTGACTACCTTTGCCTTAATGCTTACCGCTTGAGTGATAGCATATACAAGGCTTTGCGTATCTTGCAGATTCAAAGTGTGATTTTGCAAATACGCAAAAAACTCCTTATCAAAGCACACCGCCATTTTTATAATCTCTGCCACTCCAGCCCCAAACTCTCTTAAAGATAAAGTCTGTAAAAAATGTGGATCAATATACACTGCCTTTGGCTGATGAAAAAGCCCTATAAGATTCTTGCCAAACTCATTATTAATGCCCGTTTTACCACCCACAGACGCATCTACTTGAGAAAGCAAAGTCGTAGGAATCTGTATAAAGTCAATCCCCCTTTGGTAAATCCCGCTTACAAAGCCCACCATATCCCCTATGACACCACCGCCTAGGGCAATCATCAGCGATTTTCTATCAAGCCTATGAGAAAAGGCACATTCAAGGATATATTCCACACTTTGCATATTTTTATACTGCTCCCCATCAGGCACAATACACACATACACTTCTTTAGATTCAAGGCTTTGTAATACTTGAGAGAGATATAATCCCGCTACTTTGGGATTTGAGACTATCAGCACCTTGTGGGCGTGGGCGATTGTGGGGAGCTTGCCTATATGGATAGGATAGGTGGAATGTGGCGTTTGTATCTGCAATGTTGTCATTATGAGCCTTGTTTTTGGGGAAGTGGGATAAAAATTTGAGGATTTTTATTATTCATAGAGGCGATTTTATGCACATCTGTTGAAGTAAAGGCAAAAGTCTTTGTTTTGGCAATATTGCGTTCAAAAGGCACGAAACACAAATAAGGTGTAAAGCTATCTTGGATATAAGATATGGGATTTTTAGAATCTGTTTGTATAGTATTGAGCTTGCGTTCATAGATTCTAGAGAGTTCCTCATAGCTTTGCATAATCTCATTATGATATGAGCCATCTGTGTCATAGTCATACACATCAACTTCTAAATTTAACTGCTTTGATATATCAAACACCACAGAAGCGACATTTTCAGTATTTGCCATATTTTCACTTAACACTACAAAGCTTTTTTTACACTCATCTATATGCTCCCAGCCTGTCTTTAACACAGGGATAGAAAGCTCAAACAACGCCCTGCGGTTTCTGCGTAAAGCAAAAATATCTTGATTGATAATAACTAACCCAAAGCGTTTTTGTGAATCTTTAGCGATTTTCTCCCTAAAATTCGCATTTGTGTAATCCACCCACACTTCAACATTTTTAGATTCTAAAGCCTTAATTTTATCAAGCAAATCAAAATTGCTCGGCTTTAAGATATGTATAAAAAGCTTGTTGTTTTTAAGCTTCTCATTGAGAAAAAGGGCATTTTGTACATCATTATAGATTCTATGCTCGTTTGATAGCGACATATCCACATACAAAAATATATCACGCCCAAAAGGTGCGGGAAACTGCCCTATATCGCTTTTAATCTGCATATACACATCATTTAGTATTTTTGGATCACCCACAATCAGCAAACTATCATTTGGCCGAATCACCACAGAATGTGAGCTTAAAAGCAGCTCCCCGCGTCTATACACGCCCACTATACGCCATTTTCTCTGCTGGATTGAGCCTATATGCCGATAGGCAAAAATACTGCCAGAAGGCACACCCACTTCCATAATCTCCCCCTGCCCCAAGCCAAAGCTACGCGGGATAAGCGGGACATTTGGCAGTCGCTCAATAAATTTATTGGCAATAATCTGCCTTTGATTAAGCACAATAAGATTCTTATCATCTTTCATCGCTTGTGTGTACTTCTCTAACGCAAGGGAAGTAACAATGCGTGTCTTTTTATTTAACTCTCTTAAAATCTCATAAGTAGCTAGAATCTCACTCTCATCATCAAGCACAAGAAAAATATTATAAATCTCTTCATTATAAACTTGTGAAATCCTAAACGCAGAAGTATAGTCAAAAGTATGAAATTCAAATGAGCTTGGGATTTTCTCCGGGATAAAGCACATATCTTTTGAGATGACAATATAATAATCATTGCTAAAATATTTATCCAAAATACTATCAAGGAAAATCTTTGCTATATCACCTTGTGCGATGACGAGAGTTTTTTTCACACATACCCTTTTGCTTTGGAATCTTAAAATCTTACTTTGATTAAAGCCTAGCATTATAACCAAGAAGTGATAACCAAAGCTTTTTAAAAACGGCTTGGCTTTTTTATGCCTTTCAAGCGGAGTTTAGCATAGAAACGACTAAGGGCGAGTTTTTCCTTTTTGCCTATTTTGTAATGGATATGCTCCAAATATGCCAAAATGTCCTTTTTAGCAATACCAGATTCTATCGCCCTTTGCTGCAAAATATAGTGTGGAATCTTTATGCGTTTATTGACAAAGCTTTGAGCCATTGTTGTGTAAAACTTCGCATTTTTATTGAAACACAGCCGCCCGAAACTAAAGCCTAGATGATGAGCGTCCCACCACTTCTGCCCCAAATCTATATAGCTATTTTCATTATGGCTTAGCTTATAGGCTAATGCCCTATCGCCAATGAGAATTTCCCCCCTCACATCAAGCACTTTGGCTAACGCATTTGATGAAGCAGATTGATAGTCATCTTTTTGTTTTGGATTATGTATAGCTATTACGCTCCACACCGCACCCCTAGCGATAATCCCAGCATTTGTAGCCTTATTTAAACGCATAGATTCATACCCAGCAATAGATGAGATAAACCCCGCATCAATTCTTTTATATAAAAAATCCTTATTCAATCTCGCAGGATAGGACTTCCTAAGCCCCAAAAAAGTCTTAAAATAACAAGGCGTAGGGTATTTTTTAATAAATACATCAAAAGGCAAAAGATTAAGATAAGCAATCTTACCAAACCTCACGCTTACCCCCTTATAGCACCATTTTGACTTCTTGGCTTTTTTGTAACGCACTAAAAATCTCATTGCGTTCATTTTCACTTTGCACCACAAGCTCCACATACAAGCTCACATAATGTCCTTGTGCGGAGTTCTTGCCAAACTTTATCTCATATTCACGCGGCATAATCTCAAAAATAAGCTCCCGTAGCTTTTTCTCATCTTTCCCTATAATGCGATACTCCCACTTACACGGATAGGTAATATTTGGCTTTTGTAAATCAAGATTCATTCTTACTCCCCTTAAGCTTAAACAAGCACTTCACGCATTTGCTGTGGAATCTTGGCAATCTTCCCATTTTTCACATCAACAAAAGCAAGTGTAATCTCACCCTTAAACACAAGCTCATCACATTGCCTATTCTCTAAGGCATTGTAGATTCTATAAATATCTTGTTGCATTATCACAGAGGCATTTTTCATCTCTTTTAGCTCACTTCTTACCTCTAGCAAATCCCCAAGCCTCGCACTAGAGCAAAAATCCGCTTTTAAGCTTTTTAACACAAAGCCACTATCGCCTAAAAATGGCTTTAACCCTTGAGAAAAAAATAGCTCACTCCTTGCCCGCTCGCAATATTTTATATAGTTTGTATGATAGACAATCTGCCCACAATCCGTATCTTCAAAGTAGATTCTTACCTGATAGTTCTGCATTCCCTATCCTTTATCATCTTAGCTTTTCCACTTTTTAAGCACCTTATTCTACGCCATTTTTACAATCTTAAAGTTATTATTGTGAGTTTTTCTTAAAAAATTGCAGTGAAATGTTTTATTTTTTGTTTGTTTTTTTTATTCTTATAAGGGGGAGGGGCTTGAATTTACAAGTGTGGGTTTGCTTCGCTACACGCGAAGTCGGCTCGTAGTCGTGCTACTTGCTCCCCCTTATATATCCCCCCACCCCTACAACGCTTTTATAGGTTTGCGTTTCACGCGATTTAATTTAACACGCTTAAAGATATACTTTAAGCGTAAGTCGCTCCACTCCCTTGCTCCCCAAAATCCCTAAAATTTATACTCAAGCCTTATATCGCCCTTGCCACCAAATCCGCCTTGTATATCACTCATACCCGTAAGCCCATATTGCAACGGCAAAGCCTTTATCAAACTGCTTTGTCCCCACAAAGCCAAGCTGAAAGGTTAAAGCTGTGGGTTAATCTCATAGCCGATAAAGTTTTGGGCGTTACTCAAAGTTACAAAAACCTGATTTGCCGAGCTATACACATTTTGCTTAGCCAAAAGCGAAAAAGTATAGGAAGTTTTCTTACCTACAAGGGCATATTCCACCCCAGCACCCAAGCCCACATTAAAGGCATTAAATGCCTGTTGTCTCGCCAATGCCATTATAGCCGATACTAAAAAGTCCCACCGGTTTAAGCATAGATTCAAAACTATCTGTCTCTTTGAGTAAAAATCTGTGTCGTTCGTGGTGTTTTTAAGCCCTTTAAAGATAAGATTCTTCACTTCCGCATTGCTATTATTCATCGATAGAATCGCACCGGTTTTATTCGTCTCTCTATCAAGTGTTAAAAAGTCTGCATTCAAACTCGCATTATTTTTTAAATCAAGCTTGGCATTAAAGTCATAAATGCTTGAGTTGATTTTTGTGCCGTCCGCTTCAATACTGCCTTTAAAGTGGATAGTTTGATTTGCGATTTTCTGCGTTTCTTCTTCTAGCTTTTTCTTCTCTGCGATTTGCTGATACTCAAAGCCATTGCCTGTGGTGTTTTCGCCGTCTTTTTTATCAATATAATGCTCTATATCCCCGCCAAAGTTTATAGCCGAGCTAGAATCCGCCTTGATATTCCCCTCCAAAGTCGCCTCACGCCCCACATTAAGCCGAGAGTTTTGCAAATCAATCGTGCCGATTTTAAATGTCCTATGATCCCAGTCGGGCAAATCGCTTCCCTCCGCCGTTTTTACCAAATCTAAAAGTTTTTTTGTTTGATTGCCAATTCTTACCATTAAATCTTCTCTAATATACGCGTGAGTTGTAGGGTGTCCTTGTAGCACGACTTTGCCATTATCCACTTCTAGCCCCTTGACATTGACATTCCCATCAAAGACTAATGCGGCTTTGTCTTTATCATCGATACCCTTGCTATCATCGCCCTTGTAGATAAGGTTTATATTGTTATTTTTATCGGTATTAGGACTTTTAGAATCTGTGCTTTGCCCAAAACTTGCGTGGATAATGGTATCCGCTTTTTGGTTTGTCTTTTTCTTAGAATCATCATACCCCAAGCCTTCAATAGTGATATAGCTAGGATTATTTCCATCTGTATCAGTATTGATAATATTTGCACGAGAATCATTGCTTGAGATAGTATTAAGCGTGAGACTATTGCCTTTTAAGTCTAAGTTCCCACCGCCATTGCCAAAGTAGATTCCCAGCTCATCGGCTTTATTTTGCTCTAGCTTAAAATGATGTGGCAATTTAGAATCTATCGGTGAAGTATCCTTAACCGCACCAAAAGCTTGAGCCTTATTTTGTTAGCTCTAAAGTCCCACGCCCACTTGTAAGATACACACCTTTAAACACTTGATGTTCTGTATTGAAAATCACCTTGCCATCGCCTACGCGGAGATAGCCGTATTTATTATCATTTGGGGTTGTTGTGTATTTGGTTTGTATCACTAGTGTGCCTTTGCCGACTTTATGCAGAGCATCATCTACGCCGGTTTCGTTATTGATAAAGCCTATTCCCCATTCTTAAAGTCAATTTGCCATTACTGCCACCATTGCCAGCATTTTTTAAGTCAATTTCCTGTTCGTATTCTTTTTGATACGCTTCAAAGTCCTTTTTAGTCGCCACAGCGATATTTGATGCTCCCCATTGCCCGGTGCTGTGGAGGTTACCCCAAGCAAAACCTACTTTTGCTCGTTTTTTGTTATAGATGCAGAATCCTGTCCCGCTATCACCGCTTGTTATGGCGTTGTAAAAGTCGTTGGTTAAGCCCACCGTTACTTGTAAGCCATAATTTTTCACCGAAGATTCTCCATACAGCATATTGTCCCACAATTCCCCAAAGCTCCCACCGCGAAGCCCTGTCAAGTCGCTTATCCCCGCACTATTAAAGCTTGTGCCATCTCCGCCCCTTATGCTAAGTAGCCCCTGCCCAGCTTGAAACGCAAGGATACTGCCATCAGCTTTTTTATAGGCTTCTAGGGCGTTTTTCAAAGTTTCTAGATTCTGTTTTTGGTCTGTTTCATTAGGCTTTGAAGTCCTTCCGTTTGTTAGCGGTAGGCTCGTGTCAAAAATCTCTGTCTGCCCTTCTACGATATATTTGCGATACCGCAAAAACTTCACATCAAGCCCATTGTTGCCTGATTGCTGTGGCTTGTTTGTTTGCGTGGCATAGAGAGTGTTGCCCCATTTGAGTTCGTTTGTGGCTGTTGAGCTTGGGTCTGTAATGGTATTCATGTGTGTGGCGGTAATAGCAAAGTTCCTACCAAGTGAAGTTGAGTTACCATTATTACTTCTAGCAGATTGATCAATAATAGGGGCTTCAAAGCTCATAGAAATACCCGGGGTTTTGCTAGAGTGGATAACGACATTTTCCGCCCCAGCACTAAAAGCCCCCCCCCCTATTCTGTCCTAAGTCCAAAAAATCGCGGTAGAAAAACTTATCTGTATAGATAATTTGTGCGTTTAGCCCACTCAAAAGTATCGCTGATAGCACAATTGCAACGCCAAATTTTCCGCTGTTTGCATATCTCATAATGATTAAATTCCTTAAAAAAATCTTATTGTTACAGAAAATAAATCATGTATTTTAGCATTTTTCTGTTACGAATAAAATGGGATAACCTGCCAAATCCACGCAGAATCCGCAACTCCAAAGAGAGCATTTAGCTTAGTATTTTCTAAAAATACAATGCTTAAAGACATTTTGCTTTGTTATAGAGCCATCTTTGTTTAATATTTCCTTAGATTTTCGCAAAGTCGTAGCATAAATGGCAATAAGCCCTAGTGATTTAGCGTATTCTACCATTGCGTAAGTCGCCCCAAAATCCCCTTGCACGAATAGATAATCACCCTTGCTAGATTGAGCTTGTAAGGCTTGTTTATAAGGCTGAAGCAGTGGGGAGATATCTGCTATCTCTGGTGGAATCTGCCCCCATAAACCCCCGCTACTAGAATCTAGAGTGGATTCTGTGTTGAGGCTTATTATCTCTGTAATGTTAAGGGTGTGAATCTGTGCGAGTTGCTCTTGGGTTAGGCTGTGATTAAGCAGGGTAAAAAGCTTCATTTATCTATCCTTGTGCCTTTGAAGTGCTGATTAAGCTTTTGGGCGGAGGTTTGTGAATCTTGCTGTATGGGCTTTTGTGTTGGGCTGTATTTTGGACTATGTGTTTGTGTGGGCTTTTTAGGTGGTGGGTTTAGAATCTCATCAAATGCCCTGCCTTGCTCTAGGCTCAAGTATTCTGTATTATCATCAAAACTCGCAAGTAATGCAATAAGAGCTTGGGCTTTTTTGGAGTTTTGAAACTTTGAAGGGCTTGTTTTGGGAATGGGGAAGTTTTTCTTTTTCATCGCATCTATTTGCTTAAAAAAGATTTTAGAGAGTTTAATCCCAAATGTGCTATTAAAATAATCATAAATGCTTAGCCCCAACTTCTCCACATCATATACAACAATATCTATTTGCGTAAAGCTATCCTGTCTTATACATAAATCATAGAATCTTGCGTAATTGTTTTGTAAATCTTGTGCTATATCAAGCCCTTTGTCGCTTAGCTCTTTGTCATTGATATGAACGAGATTGTTGCGTATGTCTTTGAGTTTGCTTAAAATTTCTCTCAAATTCTCAAACTCGGCTTTATGCTTGTCGTAATAAAAACACGCCTTGTCATAGGCAAATACCTTGTAATTTGCTATTTTTTCTAGCACAAATTGATTTATGGCTTGAGCTTTATCATATTGGCTTAAACTCTCATCATCTTTCATAATGCCACACTGCTGGAACTTACCTATAAGGTATTTTGGCAGAGCTTCAAAGGCATAAGTTACAGAGATAAGGTAATAATGCTTTTCAAACATAATATGTGAGATTTCATAATACTGCTGATACTCTGGCAAGTCTTGTATCCTATCAAATCTATGGAGAATCTTAGCTATTTCTTGGGTAAGAGAGCTTAGGGCTTGATAGTCTTTTTGAAAATCTTGTAAGGATTCTAGGGTTTTTTTGCTTGTTTGAAAGAGGGAGGAAAAGGCATTGGTATGCAAGTCATTGCTAAACTTTTGTAAATCTTGGATAAATTCTAGGCTATGGGGGAGCTTTGGCATACTGAGTGTGCTGATAAAGCCATTTAGCAAAATCGCATTAATCCCTAAATCGCTGTATTTATCTAAAAATATATACTCATATTCCTTGTTTGGCTTTATCTCTTTAGCATAGAGAACTGTATATCTGCTTTCACATCAACACGCGCAAGTGTCGCACCAAAGGCAGCCATAAGCGGTTGATGACGCATTCCGTGGGTGATGTCTAGCAAAATCTTTTGGTGAGAATCTTTGCTTGTTTGGATAATCTCTAGCACTTTTCTTAGCACTAAATCTATATCATCATTGCTTTTTAACTCGTGGGCGTGGGATTCTAGCTTGTGTAAATACTCCAATCTATCATCAAAAACAAGTTTTTGTCGCTCAAGGGCTTCTTTTGTGGTGATAAATTCAAACTTGGCATTTGGGAAGTTACTTAACAGCACATCTGTGGAGTTGCTATACTCTTTATCTATGATGTTAAAGTCTTGGCTTGTGTATTTGGCAAAGCTCTTTTGCCTATCTTTATTTATCCCAACCATACCTAAAATCATAATAATAAGCATTGCAATTCCTTTTTGTATGTGCTTGACTTGTAAATTGTAGAATGAAATCTTAACAAATCTTTATCACAAAGTATAAACATTAAAAATCCTATATTAAAATCTCTGCCTTATGTTTTAGTTTTATAAGGATTCTATGAATATTATAAGCACTTTTATCTCTCTTGGGACTTTTGGTATTGTGGCGTATAGGTTCGGGAGAGATAATCACAAAATCAGTATTATTATCCATAGGGATAATTTGGAGCAAGAAATTCCCATTAAGATTTTAAGAAAGCAGGTTACGCGTTCAGAAATTTTAGGAATCTTAGGCACACTTGATAGGGAGAGTAATTTTTCAATCGCTTATACGGGGGAGAAAGCATTTTTTGATAATATGGTCGCCGTGCAGAGTGGGTGGAGGGCAAGAAAGATTCATATCTATATACAAGAGGGAGATAAGTTTAACTACGCATTATGATATATACAAAACTCAGCATTATTTTTAAACATAAGCCACCATATTTTATCGGCTTACAGCTTCGCGGAGCTTTGGGCTATGCGTTAAAACATATCGTATGTATTAACTAAAAGAGAATCTGTCATAACTGCTATGCCTCATCGCAATGTGTGTATTATGACTTTTATGAAAATAAAAACACTTATCACGCCTACCGCTTTGACTATGAGCTTGGCAAAGCGTATTATGACTTTAACTTTTATCTCTTTAATGAAGCCACACAATCGCTCCCGCTTATTATCTCTGCCTTTCACTTTATGCTAACAGAGCAGGGGCTAGGCAAGGAACGCCGTATTATCAAAGATTTTGATTTATTTGTGAATGACATTAACTGCTATAAGGACAAGAGCCTATCTCTGCCTACTTCTTACACAAAGCATATAGATATACAAGATTTTCATCAAAATGTGATATTACATTTTCGCACACCGCTTAGAATGAAGCAAAACAATGTCTTTGTAAAAAGTCAAAACTTAACCTTACACGATATAGGCAATTCCATATATCAAAGGCAAGTGCGGATTTTGGGGCGTGAATATGAGAAATTCCCCCATCAAATAAGTGGCGAGATAGCAGAGAGAGACTTATTTTTTAAAGAGCTTACCCGCCTAAGCAATCGCCAAAAAACTACAATGAATCTAGGAGGCATAATGGGGCAAATCACTTTACAAGGTCTAAATAAAGAGACTTATGAGATTCTTAAAATTGGCGAGATTCTAGGCGTTGGGAAGCAATGCGTCTTTGGACTAGGCAAAATCACATTGGAGGTCATATAATGGGACAATATTTGTATGGAGCGAGCTTGCAGGGGCTGCAAGAATTTATTTTTAAAACAAATAAGCTAAGAGAGATTGTAGGGGCAAGTGAGATTATCAAAACTTTTGATGAGATAGATTTAAAAGCGGAGTTTCATCTTAGCACAGAGCCAGATGTTATTCTCAAGGCTGCGGGGAATCTGCGAGTGATTTTTGATAATGAATCTGATGTAAAAAAGGTCGTCAAATATCTACCAAAAAAGATTCTTCAAAGTGCCTATGGTGTGAATCTCTCCTAAAGTGTCGTTGTGATGAATGAGTATAAAAGTGCAAGTGCGAAGCTAGAGAAAAATCTAAAAATTGCAAGAAATAAAATCGCCCTGCCTTTAGATACTCATCTTAGCATTTGTGCGATAAATCCACGCAAGGGCTTAAGTGCGATTCCAAGTAAGCTAGCGACAAATAAAAAAGAAATGTTTGATACAAGCGTAAACCAAAAACTTCAAGCCTTTAATGAAGCTGTAAATAAAAACAAAGCCCTAGCCCAAGACATCAATGCTATAAAAAATAAAAAGAATAAAATTGCTGTGATACACATTGATGGCAATGGGCTAGGTGGCATTGTAAGGGGATTAGAAAAAGATGAGATGAAGACATTTTCACAAAAGCTTGATAGTGCGACAAAGGAAGCCTACAAGCAAACCTTGGAATCTATCATAGATTCTAATCCCACATATCAAAATGCCTTGCGTGATATTATCCTAGGGGGCGATGATGTAACGCTTATTTGCAATGCTAATATCGCCTTAGACTTGAGTGAAAAATTTTTAGAAAACTTTGAATCTAACACACAAAATATACATAAGCAAAGCTCCTTAACTGCGTGTGCGGGTATTGCCTATTGTAATGAAAAATTTCCCTTTTTCTATGCGGTGAAACTAGCGGAAGATTTATGTGCTTATGCCAAAAAAGATGCTAAAGAGATAAATCCTAAGCTCCCGCCCTCTTGCCTTATGTTTCATAATATTCAAGGCTCGTATGTGGAGGGCTTCTCACAATTCCTTGATGAAGAGCTTAGTATCAATAGTGTGCGTTGCGATTTTGGACCTTATTATCTTAGGGATATTGAAAATAAGCCTAGCATTAAGGCTTTCAAATCTCTTATACAAGATTTTAAAAAGGATAATTCGCCTAAGGGGCGGCTGCGTGATTGGCTTAGCTCACTACAATTTAATAAAGAATACGCTAAGGCAGAGAGCATAAGAATAGCAGAGATTTTTAAAGACAAATGGAAAGGTGAGAATCTTGCTACACTCCATAGAGAGCTAAGCTTAGCCAATCTCATTCTTGTGATAGACAATGTAGAAAAAACGCCCATTTATGATATTTTACAAATTCTATCCGTGCAAGACTAAAAAAAGAGGGATAAAATGAGCCACAATATCACATTTAAAATCACATTTTTAGACTATTGGCATTTAGGCAGTGGGCAAAGTGGCGGGGCAAAATATGATAGCTCTGTTATTAAGGATAGGCAGGGCTTCCCTTATGTGCCGGGTAAAACGCTTAAGGGCTTATTGCGTGAGTATGCGGAGGGAGAGTTTGCAAAAGTATGCTTCGGGGAGCAGGGGGAAACTCGCGGAATGTGCTACTTTAGCAATGCTTATATAGAATCTAGCACAAGGGCGGAGCTTTTAAAGCATAATCATCAATTTTTGCTTGTAGATTCTATATCCGCTACAAAGATAAATGATAAAGGTGTAGCTGAAAGTGGAAGTTTGCGAGAGATTGAAGTAGTTATTCCGCTAAGTCTTTATGGCAGTATTGAAAATGTCCCTAATGAGTTTGTGTCATTGATGAGTGCTGCTCTTAAAAAGATGAAAAGAATGGGGCTTAATCGCACAAGGGGCAAGATTCTGCTTGTAGATATGTATTACAACAAAGCAAAGGGTAAAACATTCCCACATATAAAGATTGACAACTTCACCGGTGGCGGGATAGATGGTGCACTTTTCCAAGAAAAGGTAGATACCCTAGAATCTTTCAAGCTCAAAATTTGGCTAGAAAAAGGCATAGACAAAACCGCCCTAGAAGCCTTTGAACACGCCTTATGCGACATAGCCAACGGACTTTTAGCACTAGGTGGGGCAAGCTCAAAAGGACACGGCTACTTCCAAGGGAGTATTACAAAAAATGGAGAGAACTATGACACAAGCAGATTTTAAAGCATTCTACGCAAATTTAACAGAATCTTTTGAAGGCTATATCCAGCTATCAGATTCTAAAGACTTTATCATTTTAGATAATGAGCCTCTGCCACAATGGGAAGCCCTGCATAATGGCAAAAACTTCATTCACCAAATGTGCCTATACAGCCCCACCACACAGCGAAGCATTAATGCTACACAAATCAATAATGGCTTTAATGTGCTAGATAAGAATCTAGCAGACTTTAAAAAGAGTGCTAAGAGTGAAGTGGAGTTTCTCGTCAACGCACAAGCCCATAAACGCAACATCAGCCAAATCAAAATCACGCAAATATGGCAGGAAGTCGCAGATGAGCTTTGCTGTGATTTTAATGTGCTAATGCCTACTTTCACGCTCTTTAGCGGATTCACAAAAGGAGAAAATAATGATTGATATAACAGCACCTTATCGCTTTGTGCGAACATATAATAAGATTTTTTATCCATCGTGGGGGCAGAAGCAGGGCAAGGACATAAGCTTTGATATGCCCTACATAGATTCACAAAGTGGGCAAATCAATATTACCATTACGGCTAAAAGCCCCATTTTCGTAGGCAATGGCACGGGCAAACAACAAGATGATACAGGTAAAAATAAGAGCGATAAGACAGACAAACCCCAAGAGTTTTTTAACCACAACGGCACTTATTATATCCCCGGCTCATCTATCAGGGGTATGATACGCACCATCGCTACGATTCTAAGCTTTTCAAAAATGAGCTTAGATGATAAGACACTCTCTTGCAGGGACATTAACAATCCAGCCTATAAGAAAAAAGCAATGAAGCAAAATCAAACTTTTATAGGTTGGCTTTATGTCAAATCAAAAAAATGGTATATAGACGAGATTGGCACACTTACCAAAGAACACAAAATATCTTACGAGAAATTGGAGCAGTTATTTGGCAAATCACTCATTGCAAATCTCAAAAATAAACAAGCCCACGCAAAATACGAGCTACTTCAACATAAAAATCTACATCTAAAAGAAGGCACGATAATCCTTACAGGCTTTTTTGGTAAGAAAAAAAATGAGTTTATATTCCCGCACACCATTACCCAAACCCACAATCTCACAAACGAGCAAGTCAAAACTTTCCAAGAAGCCTACTACATCGGCACACCAAATGAAAGCAAGGATTGGACAAAAAGGTGGAAGCAAGAAATCAAGCAAGGCAAAAAAGTGCCTATCTTTTTTCAAAAAACACAAAATAATCAAATCCGCCATTTTGGACTTTCTATGCTCTATAAGCTCCCTTATGATAACTCCACACAAGCCCTCTACACAAGAAGCCTAGCAGAATATAACAAAAGCTACCTTGACTGCGTGGATAGAATCTTTGGCTTTGTGAGAGATGATACACAAAGCCACGAAAATAAAGCCCTAAAAGGACGCATTAGCTTTTCGCATTTTAAAGCCCAAGGCAGCCCAAAGTCCTTTGCTAAACAATCTCTCATTCTCTCCACACCACGACTGACATTCTATCCCTACTACATAGACCAAACCCCAGACACACTCTTTAAAACCTATGATGACCAAGATTCAAAGCTAAGCGGCTTTAAATTCTATGTCCCAAGGCACAATATTATGGATCACAAGGGCAATGGCAATAGCAACATACTTTCACACATTATCCCCCTAGATAAAGGCACGACTTTCACAGGCACACTCCGATATTTTAATCTCAAAAAAGAAGAGTTAGGCTTGCTACTCCTTGCCCTTACATTCCTACAAGATAAGCATTATTATAAAATCGGCGGGGCAAAGCCCTATGGCTTTGGCGACTGCCATATCAAACTCCACACAAGCCTAAATACACAAGAGTATATAAACGCCTATATTGACTTTGTGAAAAGAGAATTTGGCGATGATCCTATCAATTCTCAAAGTGCTAAAGACCTTTTAGAAGTTTCTCAACAAATGCCGAGCGATGAATATTTAGACTATATGGAGCTACAAGAATTTACAAAATTAAAAAGTGAAAATCAAAGCAAATTTGGCAAACGCCATAGTCATAATGGAGGCAACAACCCCCATCGCAATCATCATCACAACTCTCCTAACCCCAAAGCTCCAAAACCTTACAATGAGTCAAGAGAGCATAAAAACAAAGATGACGCATTTAAAAACACTATAAGAATTTCACAAAAAGGGCAAAAACACTAAATCTTAAAAAACAAACCTTGCAATATGCTCCCCCACCATAGAATCTAGCCTTTTTCTAGCCCATCTTTAAAACTTTTTGACTAGGTTCTACTTTTTATTTCTCCTAACATAACCATACAACATTGTTACAGTCCCATGGCAAAATTTTATAAAAAATACCCTAATTCCTAGCAGTAGAAATTCAGCAAAGCTTATGTATAATCCGCGACTTTGTTGTATAAAATTTATCTAAAGATAGAATGTGGGGAGATATGGAGACAGGTATGCTTCTTTGGGCTTTGAGTAGCTTTTTTATAAGCTTTGTGTTGTGCGTTGGGATTATCGTCAGTTCTAGGCGATTTGGCGTTTTTATAGATAGTGGCACTTCGCATAAACCTCAAAGATTCCACACTCAAGCCACGCCTCGTGCTGGTGGGATTGGAATCTTTAGTGCCTTTGCTTTGCTTATATTGTATGCATATTTTACCCAAATAAGCTTAGGCATAAACACACAAACGCTGATTATCCTGCTTGGCAGTGGCATTATCTTTGCAAGTGGGTTGATAGAAGACTTTAGTGGGAATCTTTCTCCAAAAATGCGTCTCATTATGCAGTGTGTGGCGGCATTTGGCGTGTGTGCGTGGATTGATGTGTATTTGAAAGATTTATCGCTTGGTTTCACTCTGCCCTACCTTATCGGTCTATTTTTTACCACATTTGCACTTGTAGGGGTGAGTAATGCGATTAATATTATTGATGGGTTTAATGGCTTAGCAAGTGGAGTGTGTTTGCTTATTTTAGCTGGGATTATGTATGTAGCCTATGATGTGAAAGATGTAGAGATTTTTTATTGTGCTTTGGTGCTGTTTTTTGGAATCTTGGGATTTTTTGTGCGTAACTTTCCTTTAGGTAAGATATTTTTAGGCGATGGTGGAGCGTATTTCTTAGGATTTATCTTAGGTATGCTTTTAGTCTTACTCACACAAAGACATACTGAATCTGTAAGTGCCTTTTTTGGATTAAGCATTATGATATATCCTGTATGGGAAGTGGTGTTTTCTATATGGAGAAAGCGATTTAAACGCAAAATGTCCGCTACAAAGCCAGATAAGGTGCATTTGCATATGCTCGTTTTTAAACGCATTACACATTCTAATAAAAATACTTCACTTATTCTCCTTGCCTACAATGTGCCCTTTGTGATGTTGAGCGTATGTTTTTATCAGCACACTTGGCTGCTTTTGGCATTTTGTGGGATTTTTGCCCTGCTTTATGGCTATTTTTATGCAAGATTAATCCGTTTTGGTATGTAATGCTCCTTTAATAAAAAAGGAGAGTCTATGCACTATATTTATTTAAGGGTGTCAAGCCACAAGCAGAGTGTGAAAAATCAATATTTTGAGATACAAAAATGGTGTGAGCAACGCAATATCCACACATATCGCGTCATTGCAGAAACGATGAGTGGGGCTATTAGCCCTGATTATAGACAGCTAGGAATCTTGCTTAAAAAAGCACAGAAAGGGGATTGTTTAATCATCGCTGAAATATCGCGACTTGGCAGGAGCATTTTGCAGATTATGAGTGTGCTTCATCAATGTATGGAGCGGGGCATTACGATTTATTCTATCAAGGAAAACTACGAGCTAGGGGATAATCTCAATTCAAAAGTGCTAACCTTTGCTTTTAGCTTGAGTGTGGAGATTGAGCGACATCTTATTAGCCAACGCACAAAGGAAGCATTATCTAGGATTAAGAGTGAAGGCGGGAAGCTTGGCAGACCAAGAGGGATAGCACCACTGCAGTCTTTGAAGCTTTATGAAAATAAAGACAGCATTATCAAAATGTATCAAAACCGCATACCAATGGTGCGTATTGCTAAGAGATTCAATGTCAATCGCAAAACTCTAGCTTGTTTTTTGAAGCGATTAGGGTTGTTATAGGCGTTTTGATAGGGCAAAATAGCAGAGCATATACAGCCCTACAAAGCCCATAATACCGCAAATCAGCACAAGCGTATGTGCGTGAAAATAAATGCTAAAAATCACTATAGGTATGTGGAGGGCTAGTATCACGCTTGAAGTGCCGACATTGTGGCGTGAGATTTTGAAAATGAGCGTGTGGAGGTGCAAATCATCTGGGCTTGTGGCATTACGCCTTAGCCTTTTGCGTCTCCATATAGAAAACACCACTTCCCATACAGGATATATCATAATGCTTAATCCAAAAAAGGCACTTACAGATTCAGTATGTCTTTGTGTGAGTAAGACTAGAAGCATACCCAATATAAAACCTAAAAAATACGCTCCACCATCGCCTAAAAATATCTTACCTAAAGGAAAGTTACACACAAAAAATCCCAAGATTCCAAAAAACAGCACCAAAGCACAATAAAAAATCTCTACATCTTTCACATCATAGGCTACATACATAATCCCAGCTAAAATAAGCAAACACACTCCACTTGCTAAGCCATTAAACCCATCAATAATATTAATCGCATTACTCACCCCTACAAGTGCAAATGTGGTAAAAAATAGACCTAAAAAAATCATCACATCTATACAAGCCCATACAATACAAAGCCATTATGCTAATTTTGCCTAGCCACCTAGCTTAAGATCTCTTAAAACCTTTAGACTGCCCCTCTTAACACATCTCATCTTTTAAAGCCTACGATTTTAGAATCTTGCCATACTTTTAAAACCTTGTCATACTGAGACTTTTGCCGAAGTATCTATATTCTAAAATTCTTATAAAA
>NZ_DS990391.1:348009-377169 GCF_000155475.1 Helicobacter cinaedi CCUG 18818 = ATCC BAA-847
GGGACCCGATTTGTGAGGGGATTGCAACACTTGCCATAAAGGGCTGTTGTTCTTTTATGTTTTAGTGGGACCCGATTTAAGGGGATTTGTATCACTCTAATGCTTTTACTTGTTGTATCAAAGTTTGTCTATCTTATGTCATTACTAGGGCTTTGCCAAAGTATATAATCCACACAAACAAAAATCCTGTTATTTTTCTACAAAGTCTTGTAAGATTCTTAAATTTAGCTAGAATGCTGTGTAAAAAAATGACGTATTTAAAAGGAAATAGATGAATAACTTCAGCAAAATCGGCTTTGTTTTGGCGACTTTGGGTAGCTCCATAGGCTTGGGACATATTTGGCGGTTTCCCTATATGGCGGGGGAAAATGGCGGTGGAGCGTTTGTTATCTTTTATCTTATCTTAGCCATTCTCATTGGTGCGTCTATGCTGATGGCGGAAATGCTCCTTGGCAATAAGGCCAGAAGCAATCCTTTGGATAATTTTACTATCCTTAATAATCTTAATAAACTTCCACCAAACACACCCACACAAGATCACAATACCACAGATTCTAAGTCTGGCTCTTCACTTATGTGGCTTGGCTTTTCTACCATTGCCGCACCGCTTATTCTTAGCTTTTATGCGGTTGTTATGGGCTGGATTATGTATTATCTCTTTTATGTGAGCTTTCATCTGCCAACTAACATTAATGAAGCTGATGTGATATTTAATGAGATTACCTCGCGTTCCCTTTTGTGGCAAAGTGTGTGCTTTTTTGGGGTTATTGCGATTACGGGTATTATCGTGGGCTTTGGGGTGAAACGCGGGATTGAAAGTCTCAATCTTATCCTTATGCCGCTTTTGTTTATTATTTTTGTTGGGCTTTTAGTCTATGCGATGAATCTACCGGAATTTAGCAAGGCGTGGGCGTTTATGTTTCACTTTGAGCCAAGCAATATCACCACAAAAACGATTATAGAATCTCTAGGGCAAGTCTTTTTCTCACTCTCACTTGGTGTGGGGACGATTGCTGTGTATGCGGCAAGTGCGAAGCAGAATGAAAATCTATTTCAAAGCTCTGTATGGGTGGTGGTAAGCGGGATTGTCGTCTCACTCGTTGCTGGGCTTATGATTTTTACCTTTATCTATCATTTTAAAGGTGTGCCAAGCGATGGTGTTGGGCTGTTGTTTAAGTCCCTGCCTTTAGCGTTTAATGCATTAGGTGGCAGTGGAGCTGTTATCAGTATGTTCTTTTTTATCGCGGTGCTGTTTGCTGGGATTACTTCAACGGTGTCTATGCTTGAACCCGGCGTGAGTATCCTGCGTGATAAATGTCATTTTTCACAAATCAAAGCAACTTTTATCCTAAGCCTAGCGATTTTAGTGCTTGGCTTTTTGGTCATTCTTTGGGCAAATGCGGAAATGGAGCTACCCTTAATCTTTGGGCAACCACTCTTTGGTGTGCTAGATTCTATCACTTCTTCATTTTTAATGCCTGTGGGTATGCTTATTATTTTAACCTTTGTGGGCTGGAAGATAAGAGCAAATCACTTACGGACTTGGACGCCTTATCTGCCACAATGGCTTTTTGTAGGGTGGCTGTGGATACTTCGCATTATCGCACCTGCGATTATTCTTATTGTCTTGGCTTCAAAGTATTTTGATATTGTGGGCTTTATTAATAGCTTACTCGCTTAGAATCTCTCTCAACTTTGTGGCTTCAGACAGAGAGTTGCAAAATCTTGGAATAAGATTCTTGCTTCCTTTGGACCCGGACTTGCCTCTGGGTGATGCTGAACGGAGAAAATAGGCTTATTCTTATACCGCACACCCTCAATGGTATTATCAAATAAATTCCTATGCGTGATTGTAGCGATTTCACTGATAGATTCTGGCACACAATAGTTGTGATTTTGAGCGGTGATTTCTACTGCTCCACTTTGAAGATTCTTAATAGGGTGATTGCCGCCGTGATGTCCAAACTTTAGCTTATGCGTAGGATAGCCGTGTGCAATAGATAAAAGCTGATGTCCAAGGCAGATACCAAAAATGGGGATATTTGCTTCTATGAGTAACTTTATCTGCTCCACTTCATTGCATAGCACAAGTGGATCGCCCGGACCATTAGATAAAAACACACCTTGAATCTCGTCCTTTTGAAAACGAGCTACAATCTCATCTGCCTTAAAAGTATGAGGCATTACCTCTACTTCCAAGCCCACAGATGTAAGCTCGTTTAAAATATTAGCTTTTGCACCAAAATCAATGGCGATGACCTTTGCCTTAGGCTCTTTTGGTTTGACATAAGCAAAACTCGCAAAATCAAATACAGAATCCGTGTGCGTATAGGGCGTTTTGGTAGAAACCTGCTCTATAAAATTAATTTGACTTATATTTGGAACGGATTCTAGGGCTTCACGCAACTCATCAATCTGACTCATTTGCGTGGAAGCTATCATATTCATCGCCCCTTGTTTTGTAAGAAGCTTGATAAGCCCACGCGTATCAACATTGCAAATCCCCATAATATTGCGTGATTTTAAAAAATCCGCTAAACTCCCTTGAGCACGGAAGTTTGAGACATAATCATTATATGAAGATACAATCATACCAACACACGATGCACTTTTAGATTCATTATCATATTCATTCACGCCTACAATGCCTATCTCTGGCATACTAAAGATAACAAACTGCCCCGCATAGCTTGGATCGGTGATGATCTCTTGATAGCCTGTCATTGAAGTGTTAAACACCACTTCGCCTACAAATGTGCCCTCTGCCCCAAAACTCTTTGCCTTGAGACTTAAGCCATTAGCAAAATATAAGCTCACATCTTTTAGCTCACTCATAAAAGCCCTTTCTTACGCAACTCTTCTTCATAGAGTTTGCTAAAGACAATCTCATATTCTTCCGTGCCATAGGTAAGCTTTCGCTTGTATTTTTTAAGCCTTTCAAATACGGCATCTTCAGCCTTATCATAGATTCTGGAATAGTCATTGATGGCTTTAAAAATGATATTTTTTATAATGGTTTCTGATACGCTAAATGCAATTAAGCCCTTAGATTCTAAAGTGGATAGAATCTTATGCGAGACATCACTGCACCTATCCTCCCACGAAAGATAGAAGTTTCTCTCTTTTGCCACTTGACGCTTACACATTCTAAAAAGCTCACGCTCGTCCATATGAAAATCTTCAATCTCATCACTTCGCTCTTCTAGAATCTCACGCACCTTTTCATCAATGGCGAGTTCTTTTTGGATATTCTCCTGCAAGCATTCAAGGGCTACTTGAGCGATATTGGCAATAGGTGCTAAAGGTTTAATATGGGGAGAATTGCCTAAGTCAATACTGATTTTATTTGCGATATAAGGAGCGTGCTGTAATTTTAATCTCATATAGAATCCTTTGTAATTTTTAAAGTATTGTAGCTAGTTTTAGGTAAAAAATGGATTTAATCCCTAAAACAAAAGCTCTTCTTCAATATCAACCGCCATTGGCTTTTTACTTGGTAATGGAGAGTTTTCAGTATAGTAAAAATCCCCATAATCAAGGGTTTTTAGCTTTACCCCTTCTGGCACTTTAAACTTCCTTGAAATGCCCGGATCAAATGTCAGCACTTTAGAGAAAAAGTAAGCAAAAGCTGGAGGAGAGACAATACCACCAGATTCTGTTGGACCAATAGGCGTATTATCATCGCGTCCATACCACACAATAGCTTGAACATCGGGGGTAAATCCACAAAACCACCCATCAATATTACGATTTGAAGTGCCGGTTTTCCCAGCAACTTCAATGCCTTTGATTCTCGCTCTAAAGCCTGTGCCACGATTAACTACATCACGCAAAATGTCAATAGTCAAAAATGCTTGCTGTGCGGTAGTGATATGGCGAGATTGCGTAGGAGAGCTATAAATACTCTCTCCGCTTTTATTAATCACAGATTCTATAAGCGTGGGCTTTAAAATCGTGCCATAGTTTGAAAACATTGAATACTGCTCCGCCACTTCAACCAAAGATAGCTCAAAGCTCCCAAGCACAATAGACATATTTTCAGGCAGATCGTCAAAACCATCGCGTTTTAAGGCTTGATAGAGTTTGCCAAAGCCAAGATTTTGATCCACAAGATTAATCGTAGCGAGATTGCTTGAAGTCCGCAAAGCATCTTTAAGCGTCATAAATCCATTAAACTTACTTGAATAATTGCTCGGTCGCCACTCTTCAGATTCTGTCTCTTTTGTCCCTTCAGCCGCTGCTTCAGCCGCACCTTTTGTAGCAAATTTACGCGGCACATCAGGGATAAAGGTCGCTGGAGAATCCCCCTTATCAAAAGCCGCTTGATAGATAAAAGGCTTTACAGAGCTACCAATTTGCCTTTTGGCTTGTGTGGCACGATTAAACTTTTGCTTAGCATAATTCACCCCGCCAACCATCGCCAAAATATCACCCGTGTGCGTGTCTGTAACCACCATTGCACCATTAAGCGTATCGTTTTCGTCCATTGTTTCATCATTGTAAATTTTAGGATATCGCTCTCTCAAGCGTTTATTGATCTCTTCATACCCATACGCAACTGCTTCTTGTGCGGCTAACTGATAATCCAAATCAACTTTAAGCTTAATATAATATCCGCCCGTTTTTAAATCCTCAATATGCCCCAACTCACGCAACACCTCATCAACAACATAAGGAGCGACATTTTGCGTGAGCGTTTCATTATACACATCTGGCACTTCATTTATGGCGTTGTCGTGTTCTTCTTTTGAAATCCAACCAATGTCATATAATCTATCAATAATATCATTCGCCCTTGACATAGAATAATCTTTATTTTTTGTGGGATCATAAAAGCTTGGGGCTTTTGGTAGCCCCACAAGCATACAAATCTCTTTTAAACTTAGTTCGTGCAAAGTCTTGTGAAAATACCCCAAAGCCGCCGTTTTAATGCCGTGATAGCCGTGCCCAAATGAAATGCGATTGAGATAAAGCTCCAAAATTTTCTCTTTACTCAAATGTCGCTCAATATGAATGGCAAGCATTGCTTCTGTGAGTTTTCTCTTAAGCGTTTTTTCCGGACTTAAAGCGATATTTTTAATAAGCTGCTGGGTGAGTGTGCTTCCCCCCTCAACATAACGCATACTTTTAATGTTTTTTAGCATAGCACGAGAAATCGCATCGGGATTAATGCCGATATGCTCAAAAAATAATGTATCCTCCACTGCAAGAAGAGATTCTATAACACGAGGGGGAATCTCATCAAATGTAGCATAGAATCTAAAATTTTCATCAGTGAAAATATTAGCAATCAACCTATCTTTGCGATCAACAATCTGTGAAGCAAGGGCAAAGCGGTATTCCTTAATCTTACTTACTTCAGTTTCCACCTCATAAAAAAGCTTGATAAGATACGCACCTATACCCACTCCCAATACAATAGATACGACAAAAACCCCAACTCTAACTCTACGCCACATCAACTTCTACACTCTCTAGGAATCTTAAAAATCTTAAGCCTCTTGTGCTTGTGGCTCAACAGAAGATTCTGTGCCTGACAAAGCAGCACGATGGCGTTCAGCTTGTATCATTTCACTCTCCAAGCGTTTTATATCGCCTAGCACTTCTTCGCGTTTCTCATTATACATATCCACAATAGCTTTCATCACGCCATCGGAGCTTTGCTCCATCGCTAGAATCTTAGTATCAATAAGCTTTTTAGGGCAAGATTGTTTCTCATCAGCAAAGGTTTGTGCTAATGTAATCGCCTCTGTATGCACCCCCATATGGAAAGCATCAAGAGCCTTGTAACCTTGCGTATTGGCAAATACAGCCTTGCCTTCGCCTTCAAAATACCATTTACCCAAGCGGCAATTGTGGTGATCCACACAATTAAAGCTATCTGCCAAGCCAAAGATATAAGAGTAAAGATTATTTTTAAATACAATGTGATCAAGCTTCGCTAAAACGCAGAATATTCTGTTACTTAGATTAAATGTGCTGTGTTTTGTGATAAGACTATCAAGTTTTAGGTTATTCACAATGCCGTGAAGTTTCATTATCCCTTCTCTTACATTGCTTGTAGCTTCATTTGTCTCTTCTGTGCTTGTTTGAATATCATTTGCCTCTTGTTGCATTGATTTAACCACAACGGCAATTTCTTTTGTTGCTTTTTGTGTCTTTTCGGCAAGTTTTCTTACTTCATCAGCAACAACCGCAAAGCCTCTTCCGTACTCCCCAGCACGAGCCGCTTCAATAGCGGCATTGAGTGCTAAAAGGTTTGTTTGCTCGGCAATATCATCAATAAGCGAGATAACACTTGTAATCTCATTACTTCTTTGTGTGAGAGAATCTACAAGCCCAGAAGCCACTTGCATTTTTTCATACAATATCTCAATTTGATCTAGTGCTTGTGTGCTCATACCCAAGCCATCTTCAGCAGATTCAACTGCCTTGATAGAATATTCAGCCACACCATTTGATTCTGTAAGGACATTTTGCAATGAAGTTTGTGTTTCGGTTACACCTGTTTTTAAGCTTTTTGTATAGACTTCAAAAAGATTAGTGCCTGTGGTATTGTTTGTAAGATGATCAAGTGGAACGATAGAATAATACACCACATCTTCTACGCGTGTGCTTACTACGCTATAATCGTGGCGGACACAGCTAACACTACTCACACTTTCATTGAGTTGTGGAATGAGACACTCCATACGCTCCAATTTCTTAGCGACATCATTTTGATAGATGATCTCACCCCCCTTAAGTCCAATAATAGCCTCCACTTGAGAAAATCCAACGAGTGTCTCATAAACCTCAAGCTTCTTTGTAAGATGTGCAATATGTGCATCTTTCTCCATTATTTGTCGCTGTAATGCCTTGCTAGAACCAAACATTCAATGCTCCTTTGCTTGTTTTTTAATAAAATCGGCAAGTATTGTGCCATTTTTCACATAAATTTAATATCAAATTCTTATAAGTATGGATTCAAAATCCCATTCGCTTATCATTTTGTTAAAAAATGCACATTTTGAAACAAAACATACACCCAATCAAATTTAATGAGAAGATTTCTCATTTGCATTTTTACGCATTTTATTGCTATAATGCCAAGCAAAGTAAGAATCTCATCAAACAATATCTTGAGACAAAACCAATCAAGGAGTAATGATATGAATGCCAATCACCGCGTAGAGACATTAGATTCTATCCTTGAGCGACTGCGAAGCTCTATTAAAAAAAATGGCTTGAAAAACTCTAAGCAACGCGAAGAAATCATCTCTGTTTTATATAAAAGCGGCACACACCTAAGCCCAGAAGAAATTACAAACATCATCAAAACAACGGATAAAAATGCAAGTATCTCATCTGTGTATAGAATCTTAAGCTTTCTTGAAAAGGAAAATTTTATTACCGCACTTGAAGCAGATAAAAGTGGCAGACGCTATGAAATAGCCGCAAAGGAGCATCACGACCATATCATTTGCCTTACTTGTGGGGATATTGTGGAGTTTGTTGATGATGAGATTGAACGCTTGCAGCTTGACATTGCCAAACAATTTGGTGCAAAGCTCATTAGCCACGATATGCGACTTTTTGTTAAATGCTCAAAATGTCAGGGGCTGTGAGCCTAGATTCAAACCAAATTCAAAGCTCTGTTTCAAAACTTTAATCAAAATTATATTTTTAAGCAATTTGTAAGCTTTAGGAGATTTAAAAAGTATCTCGTCATTCTAAAAATCTTTTCCTTAAAACAACTTAAAATCCATCCCATTTCAATCCCTTAAATTTTCAAACTCTTTGTTCTCTTTGCTTCTCTCTCTTTTCTTAAAGGCTATTGAAACTTTTGGAATTTATTTTCCACCGCCTCTAATTATAATATATAAGGGAAAGAGTAGAGTTTAATTCATATTGCTTCTAAGGTTAATAAGTTTTAGATTCTAAGTTAAAGAGCAAAAATAGAAAATTAGATTAAAAGATTGAGATTGTAATTTGAGATAGGCTCTTAAGTGAAAAAAGACAAAAAATAAATTTTAATGTCTTTGCATTTGCTTTCAAGTTCATTTTCTTATGTGTGATGAGTGAAAAGCATTTTAGATTCTAAGTTATCAATATTTTGACTTGAAGTGAGAGATGAGTTTTGTTTTGAGAGTGAATATAAGATAATAGCTTTCAAAGATAAAACAAAGATGATTTGAAGTGAGTGAGAGATTGCTTTAAAGAGAAAATATTTTTGCTCTTAAGTTCATTTCAATAACTCAAAGTAAAATTGTTTTTCTCTTATTGTTTGGTTGCAAAGTTTGCTTGTGAAGCTTGGAAACTTTTTGCTTTGTATCCCTAAAATTTATCATTTTTTGATAAATTGACTTGAAACTCCGCCCTGTGCGGACAGAATGAGTATTTATACACATTCTTAGGATTATCCTGCACTTTTTTGCCTTTTTGACTTTACTTCTTTTGATTTTATTTGCTTTTCTTTTGCCTTTTATCTATAAAATCTCTAATGTTTTTGGAGCGACAAAAATTAAAAATGTCTTTGGGGTCTTTTATTCTTTTATAAGGGACAAAAAATGGCAGATGAGTTTCAAAGGGTAATGCTTGAATTACCGCCTGAATATCCTTACAAAGAGAGCAAACTCTTTGAGTATGTTTCTTTTAGAAGGGCTAGAAAAACACGAGAGATTTATCGCTCTAAGGTTAAAAGCTTTTTTGTTGCAAACATAAGACAAGGTAAGCCTTTATTCTCTTCTCAATCTACTTCCGCATTCGCAAAGAAAAATGTTGTCATTAAAAATATTAGCAATATGAAAAAGGCTCATTTAAAAAATGCCCTTGAATATACGATTAGCCATAGTGATAGCCAAGTGGGGATTGATTATTTGGGAGAGTTTGTGAATGTCAATGATATTATGCGAGATTGGGAGCAAGACTTTTCATCAAATCCAAACACAAATGAAGCCCTGCATCTTGTTTTCTCTTTGAATGAATCACATTCTCAATCAGTCCTTGAAACACTTACTGAATCTGCACGACAAACTATGCAGAGTTATTTTCCTACTTACAAATGGGTAATGATACCCCACTCTCATCAAAACAAGCCTCATATTCATATCATTCTAAACAAGACTGATATTTTTACAAAAAAGAAACTTCACTTTGGCAACAAGAATGATATAGCTCAATTTTATGAAGAGCTAAGAGAGGATTTCAAATACAATCTCTTTACATACTCAAGGGGGAAGCTTGATTATGTAAATGAAGTAAAATTTGATAAGCGTTTTAGACAAGATATGCTGGATTCTAAGATAGATACTTTAGAGAAGCTCCAAGCAATCAAAGATTCAAACAAAGAGCTTGACTTTATGGCAAACTACAAAAGGGCAATTTTTGACTTTTCAAATAGACACAAGGGCTATTCTCAAAAGTTAAACGCTGTTACTAAATCTCTCAAAAATAAAAGCATTTATCTTGGTCATATAGAAAGAAAGATTGAATCTTTAATGCTGCAAAACATAAATCCCACATTGTTACACCAAAAACAGCAGCTTTTACAAGCACAAATCTTAGAAGATACTAAAGAGCAAGAAAGATTGAAAAAAGCTCTTGCGGATTTAGATTCTGCATTGAGACATTTTTTAGATTGGGAAGCTAACTTCAACACCTTTTCAAAGAATTTTCAAGAGAAAGAGAAGCAAAAGGCTTTTGTGAAGTCTTTTGTTGGATATGAGAAATATTTATCGGTAGAATTAAGCCAAAAATTAAGAGATACACAAAAGGCTATTGCAAAGAGCGAGAATAGCCTTAAAAATAAGTTTTCTAATGTTAATGAGGTGGTCATAAAGGGGCTAAGTAATTTTAATGAAAAAAGCAATGTTTTTAAGCTTTCTTCTAGCTATTCAAAATTGATTTTTTATAAAGGCATTGTCTCAAGTATAGATTTTAGCGATAATCAAAGCTTAAGGGATAAGAAACAAAAGAGCATAGATGACTTAGCAATGCTTGAAAAACAAATTATTGAGCTTATGCGTATTCATTTGCAAAAACTTCCAAAGCAAATTGAAGATTCTTTATCTGCACTTGAATCGTTAAAACAAGATAGAACGCTTGATAGTATGAGTTTTGCTCGTGCTGCTGTAAGATTGAATAAGAAAATAAATTTTTATGAATCTTCACTTAAAGCCATTATGCGTTTTCAAAAGCGATATGGCATAGAGCTTGTTTCTTCTGCCACTATAAGTGAGAAACAAAATGTAGCACGAGCTAAAGAGCAAATACAAACTAAGACTTCACAAGAACATATAAAGCCTACAAATAATGCTCTCACGCAAGATTCTAATCAAGCAATAAAGCAAGATAAGCAAGGGGCAAGTAAAGGGATAGATAAAGATGTCTCTCACACCAAGAAAAGCCCCCTTTCTTTATAAGAAAAAGCATTAAGAATTAAGCTTTTTTATTTTATCAAGTAAGCGATCTTTGATATTTGCCTTTTTGACTGCTAGATATGCTCTTAAAGCTTCTTCTGTAAAGCTACTCTTAGATTCTCCCCTTTCTCCAAACTCATTTAAAAACTCATCAATTTCGCCCATTAGTTCTTCATTGATAGAAAAAGTAAAGATTCTCTTTTTACCACTTTGTTTTTGCTCTACTTTTTGTTCTATTTGGGGTTGTGTTTTTGTGGGTGCAGAGTTTGTAAAAGAGCTTTTAAAATCATTATCTTGCGTGTTTGTAGTCATTGCCTGTGCTTCTTGGTTGTTTTCTAGCTGACTTATCTGCTCAAGTTTGTTTTTTCTATTGTATTTCATCGTGTTTTGCCTTTGTGTTTGGGTTTATTCGTTTTAGGTAGGGTTTGTTTGTGGATATTTTGAATAGCGTGGATATTTTCAAGCGTTTTTGTATATTCTGCTACAAAAAAATCTACATAAGGCTTTGTCTCTCCTTTTTCATAATAGCATAGCATACAATCTTTGTATTGAGCCTTTATTTCTGTTTCTGCCCTTGAGGCATTAAAAGAGATGAAAGGCAATCCATCATTAAGTAAGCTTAGATTCTGCAAGGTTCTTGCCAATCTTTTATTACAATCTTGAAAATATTGCAAATAAGCAATATTGTTATGAATGTAAATTGCCTTATCAAAAGGATTGTGAATCTGCGTGTAACATTGGAGCATTTTATCCATTTGCATTTCTAGCTCTTGGGGATTGTGCAAAGGGATATAATCGCTATTGCCTATGGTAACAGCAACATCTCTTACTCCACCTTGAGCTTTTTTAGGCAGCAAGCCTTGAGATAGGATTTGATGAATTTCTCTAATGCTATGCTTTGTAATAGGCGATTTTTGCTCTAAAACATACTCAAGGGCAGATTTGATGTTTAAAAGCATATTGGCTTCATCTATACTTTTTGAGCTAATGGGTTTGCGTGTTTCAAATAGCGTTTGTGCCTCGCCCCTTGTGTATGTATTACCCTCAATAACTGCTGAAGTGTAGATAAAATCAAAGCAAAGCTTGTGCATAATAGATTTTTCATCTCGCATTGATTCTAATAATTCTTGCATACAAATCCCTTGTGTAAGGGATTGTAAAAAGGCATTTTGTTCCGTTGAGATAAAACTTTTTATCTCTAGGAATTTTGTGTTATAGGCTATCATTCTTTTCCCCTGAAGTGTCTAGCACTTCTTTAAACATTGCTTCAAATCCGCTTTTTGCTTTTTCATCATTATATTCATTAATGCCTAAGCCCTCACTTATAGCCCTTTTATATGCGATTCTATCATAAATGATATTTTCACAAATATGAATATCATCTAAAGAGCTTTCTTTACACAAATCAAGCAAGGCTTCTTTAAAGTCTTCTAGCTCTTTTGTTAAAAAGGGATTGGGACTTACCTTGTTAATAACGACATACACTTCAAGGTTGCTATTAAAATCCTTTACTTCCTTTACTCTCTCTACAAACTCACATAGCACATCAAAGTCAAGTTGGCTAGGGGTTGTTGGGATAACAAGCTTATCCGCATACAACATAGCCTTTCTACACTCCACACAATCGCTACCCTTTGTGTCAATCACAATGTATTCATACAATTCCACACTTTGCTTTAAGCTTTGAGTAATGTCTCCACTTCTATTAGAGAGAGTAAAATAAGGCAGGTTTAAATCCTGTTTTTCTTGGGATTCTCTAATATTGGTAAATCCCTCGCAATTTTTTTGTGAATCTGTATCAAGTAATAAAACTTTTTGTGATTGTTCTAAAAGTTTTGTGGCGGCATTAATAGCGATTGTGCTTTTGCCACTTCCGCCTTTTTGGTTTGCTATGGTAATTATCATTGCTTCCTCCTTTATTGGTTTGCTGTTTTCTTGTCTTGCGATTCTTTAATTCCTGCAAAAAATGCCTTTGCCATTATGATTTTGGTTTGGAGCATTTGCATTATTTCTTGTGGCTCAAAAGTTTTATTCTCAAACTCTTCTTTTGCATTAAGGTAATTGCCAAGTATATACATCATTTCAGATTCTAGAATGAAAAGCTCCTTTTTGTTCGTTGGCTGCTTGATTTCTGCAATATCATTTTGCAAATCTATGTTTATCATAATAAATTCCTTTTGTTATGTTATATGTATTATAACATATTATTATTAATAATAATATATTTAAATAAAAATATTATGTTATATTATAAATAATCTAACATAATATAATAACATAAAATAAATATAATAATATTATTTAATAAAGCAACAATATAATACAAAACAATACAATAGCATTAATATATTAAAAGAAATTAGATACCTGATTATGCACATCTTCATTCATATGCACATAAATCTGTGTATTATTCAGCGAGGCGTGTCCTAGTGCCTTTTGCGTTAAAAGAATATCTCTAGATTCTCTATATACAAATGAGGCAAAGCTGTGTCGCAATAAATGGAGATTATTACCCCTTATCTGCACCGCTTTGATTTTTTGTAAAATGGGTTTCATTGGGGTTTGAATATGCAAATTGGGTTTATCTTTCTTATAACTAAATACATATTGATGATTTAGCCCCATATTCTCCCTATGCTCCAAAAGATCATTTAACAAATTCCCCACAAAACTCTTTTTAATAGATACAAAACGCTCTTGGGAGCATTTACCTTTAATCTTAATGATATATTGCGTGGCGTTTTCTTGTATATCATTCTTGCAAATATGTCCTAACTCTCTCCTGCGTATGCCTGTGTAGGCTACAAACAAAAGGGCAAGTTTGTGAATCTTATCTTTGAGAGTATTCTCTTCAAGCATTTTGACTTCATTTAAGAATTGCTTATATTGAAAATCATTTAAAAATGAGGGGAGCTTCTTATCTTTTAAGAAACTCATATGAATCCCTTTAAGATTTATTGTGTTAATGCCTTTTTGTGCTAAAAACCGCAAAAATAGACTAATCATTCTATAATGTTGATTAATGGTTGAAATTTTTAATCGCTTTGTGAGATTAAAAAAGTATTGAAAGATAAATTGCCAATTTATACTTATCTGCAACAGAATTTTGTGAATATGTTTTAGCCTTAAGCACAAAAAATTCTCCTAAAAGGGTAATGATTTCTTTTTCACTTAGTGTTTGTGATTTTTGTTGTGAGTGTTTCATTTTTTAACTCCTTGTGTAATGTATTGGAGTTATTATATCGGCAAAGAGAGTGAGAGTGGGGGCAAAATACGCCATTCACACGCATTAAATCCCTTATAATTAAGATAGGGATTCCTATCTTAATATGAGCTAATTTTGATTTTGTGTATCATTCATTTGTTGCAGAAACTCTTCTCCATCAATAACAATTTGATTGCTAACAGAAGTATTGCTATCATTGTTAGAATCTTGAGAGTTTTGCATATATGTTGGCTGTGTTTGTATGTCTTTGTTTTCTAATTTTTGAAAGACATAGATTTTTTGAGCGATGATATTGACTTTAGAATGCTTTTGCCCATCTTTTTCCCAAGATTCCCAATTAAGAGAGCCTTGTATAAAAGCATTTGAGCCTTTTTTAAGGCTGGGGTGAAGTTTTTGAGCATAATTGCCATAAACAATCACTTCAAAAAACATTGCCTTTTTTTCAATATTGCCACGCTCATTGGTAAAACTTCTATTCTTTCCTATTAAAAAACTCACACAAGGTGTGTTTTTACTGCCTATGTATTTGATTTGGGCATCTGCTGTGAGATGTCCATTAATGCTGATATTATTCATTATCTGCCTCTTGCTTTGCTTTTTGGTTTATTTGTTTTTTCTTGAGCTTTCTCTTGTGTATGCTCTTGAGCCTTACTTTCTTTTTGCTCTGTGTTTTTAGCTTCTTTTGCATTCTCTTGTTGTTTTACATCTAGTTTAATTGCACCATTGTCAATGAGATTTTGCACTTCTTGTTTTTGCCTTTCATTTAGCCCTTTAGGCACTTGATAATCTACTTTAAGATTCTGTGCTTTAAAGTATTGCTGAATCTGCTCTGCTGTTACAGGATTAAGTCTTGATTCTATGTCTTGCAAAATGACTTTAGAAACTTTTGCTTCATAATTTTTGAGATTCTTGTATATGTGAGAAAACTCCTTTTCTTTATCAAGCTCTTTAAACTTGTTAAATCCTGTAATATTATTGCCATTAACCTGCTCGCCATTAGCCATTTTATTCCATACCTCTTTGACTTGATTAAGTTTTTGAGCTAGGCTTGGAAACTCTGCAATGTTATACATAAGCTCTGTTTGCAATTTTGGCTCTTTAAGCGGCACAAGTTCGGTTTTGATTTTGAGATAGGGTTCATTGGTTTTTGGATTGATAACCGCATTACCTTTTGCATCTTTTTGAGTAACCATCTCAAATTGATACAAAGGCTCTCCATTCTTACCTATTCTTTGATTATTATCCTTATCAAGCAATGGAATAGGGTTGCCTTGCTCATCTTTTTTCAGCACATTCACGTATTCGTTCTTTTGAATATACTGAATTTTCACAGCCTTGTCTTGCCAATTTTCTTTAATAGCATTAATCTCTTCAAGTTTTGCTCCTAAAAACTTTGCATCATTTAAGCTTATCCACTCATTACTTGGATACTTCTTTTCTGCTTGTTTAATATCTAGCATTAAAGAATTTAATCCCTCAAAGCTATTGCCTGTGCTTGGATTATACGCCCTTTGAAAGGAATCTGCACTATGATGTTTGAAAAAAGGTGCATACTGCTCCTTAATACTTTTAGCGATTGTTGCTACCGCATTTGTAGCGATAGCTTCTCTTTGTTGTTCATATACTGCACTCATACTATTCTCCTTTAATTAATTATCAAGATTGAGTTCTTCAAGCAAGGCTTGATTCTCTGCATCTTTTTTGTCTTTCAACTCATCATCACTGAGTTGAGTAACGCCATACGCATAGAGCTGTGCCGCATCTGTTTGGCTAAGTTCTACAACTTCATTCATTTGAAACTCCTTTTAAAATTGGGATAATGAAGTGTAGCTATTTTTACAATCATAAGAAACTGCATAATTTTAAGGGAGAAAAAGATGTGTATAAAGCCTTAGCTAAGATTCTCATCTTCTTTATTTCTATTAAGCGAAGCAAAGACAATAGAGTGAGGGAGATTAAGGAAGTTTTTACAAAAATAGATTGTTTTAAAGCTTATATGATTGCCATTGATATTTCTGCCTTTAAATTCCATTCTTCTATCAAAAATGATAAGTTCAAGACTAGAATCTAGCACATTGCTGTAATTATCATTAAGTAAATTAATCGGTAAAAGCATAGCGTAGGGTTTATTGAGTGTATTTAGTCTTTGTAAAATCTCTCTTTTCTTAGAAAATGGAGGGTTTGAAATGATGTAGTCATAAGATTCTTGTGGTTCATAATGAAAAAAGTCTTTTCCCTCATCTATATGAGAGAATATGACTTTATGATTATGTTCTGTTAAGATTCTTACAAATTCACTCCATTGCTTGTCAAAAGGACACCATATAGTGCTTTTTTCTTTGATATAAGGCAATAATGCCTTAACTGCATATGCAGGAGTGTAGTATTCATCATTTCTTTTGCTTAATCCTAGGTAACAACTCATTATAGATTCTCTTATTAGAATGAGGGGAAGCCAAATTCATCAAGTTTTGGTTGTTTTTCGCTTAATAGCACCGCATTTGCATTTTGATTGATTTGCTCTTGCAAAATTTGTGTTTTATCCTTGTATCTTTCATCATCAAGCTTGTTCTTACCTTGCATTGCCATTTTTTCTTCTCGCTCTGCTACAATATTTGCTGTCATTGCCATTGTCTCATTAAGAAAGGATATGTGAGTGGCAATTTCACGCAAATAATCAATCATAATAAATTCTCTATCGGCTTGGGATTGGGATTTATCGCCATTAGAGTTCTTTTTGGCTTTTTCTAACATCTCTTTTTCTTTATTCTTTACATAATCAAGGCTAAGTAAGATAGGATCGCAACCGCCGCTTTTTGTTTTTCTACAATACTCTACATTATGTTTTGAAGCTAGACTTGGATCTGTTACACCAAGTGAAAGTTTCATTTGCTCCATTCTTATTTTAAGTGGGGCGAGTTTTTTTTCCATCTCTTGTTGGTCTTTCTTATCTTGTGCTACGATTTGCTTAATTTTTTCTTGCTCTTGTCTCTTATACTCTTCAAAATCTCCATTTAAAAGAGATTCTTTCATTTTATTATCTATCTCTGCGGTTTTAATAGCATTTTCATAATTTTTTAATTTCTCACACATAAGCATTGCTAAAGGCAAACCTTTAATGCTGTTGTTAATTGAGGATATATCGTGTGCTGTAATATCTGTAAATTCTGTGAGCATTGCATTTATATCTGCTTGTAATGGTGTTTCTTCTCCTACTTTTGTGAGTTCTATTTTTGTGCTTTCAGTATCTATGCTTTCTAAATCTAAAAAGGGGCATTTTTCTTGTAAATTTCTTCTTCTAATGTTTTGACTTATATCCCAATCTTGAGCCGTTCTTTTTAACCGCTCTGCATTGTATTTAATAGATTCTATTGTGCTATTAAGATTTTCTATAACTTCCATAGGGTTGGCTATTTTTAAACCATCTTTTTCCATAAGAGAATTTGCTTTGTTCATTACATCATTTATTGCATTAAGCTTATCCACTTGAGCCTGAGCTTTTTCTATCATTTTTACATATTTTTGATATTGAGCCACAAGCTGGGCTAAAAGCGAGGGGGATTCCACGATTGAAGCACCTAAACAATAAGCCCTCATAGGAAAAATGCTTAATATGCAAATCATCAATAAACGCACCATAGCTATTGCTCCTTATTTGATTTGTGAGATAGTAGGGGGGATTTGTTTTTGGACTACTATCCCGCTGGGATTATAGCTATTTTGCTGATTTTATTGTTACACATCTTTTTTTGTGTAAAAAAGATGTGTATAAATTAGATGGCAAGAATTGAAGTTTTGTGTTTTTGTGATTCATCATACAATTCCGCAAAGTGTAAGATATTATTATTTGTGATTTGCACACTAATACCATCGCAATCACTTTGTATATCCACAAACACATTACCTTGATATTGCAATAAAAATGACACACATTTTTCTATATCTTGTTGATTAACTTCCATTTTCTACTCCTTTTTTTTGTGAATCTGTCCTTTAAAGACAAGAAGCATTATATTACAAAGCAAAGCCCACAAACCCCTAAAATACGCCATTCAAAAGCATTAATTCCCTTAAATTAAAAACTTATTCTAAATCTTCAGGTGGAATATGAGCTGTTGCCCATTGTTTGTATTGAGATGTTTGCTTTCTGTATAGACTTGGTTTTATTGGGTTTTCTTCACTCCATAAGCCTTTAGATTTTAGCTTTGCTTTCAATTCTAAGTGCATATAAGCTAAAGAATGTTCCTTATATGCCCACGCATAGCCTTGAGCTACTTGCATAGCATTAGCATCTTGATTATTACATTTTAATATGCCTACAATTCTTCCATATTTATCTTTGTATTTTATTTGAAGTTGTATGTTGGATTGTATGGGACAGAGCTTTTTGAGATTATTTCTAGATTCTACGCCAAATTTTTGTTTAAGTTCAGGGGCATCTATGCCATAAAGCCTTACCTTAAGCGTATTGCCATTATGTAAGAGTGTAGCCGTGTCTCCATCATAGATTTTAAGCACCTTTGCTTCTATACTTTCTCCGCTTAGATAAGCAAGATTATAGCCACTGAATTGACTAGCAATAATACCAAATGCTGTTAGGATTGATAAGATAAGAGTGATGTGTTTTTTAGGCATTGTTTTTCTCCTTGTGTTTATGTTACCTACGATGTTTTATGCTTTGAGATTTTTTATTGTGTTGTGAATTGTCTTTGATTTGACTATCCTCTTGCTTTTGCTGCTGTGAAGAGTTAGCCAAAGGGGATAGTATATTTTGATTATCTATGTAAGTTTGCAGGGCTTTTTGTTTATCAAGGTTTGTGTGGATTTTTTTATAGTGTTGGAGCTTCTCTTGTAGCTCTAAAAACTGATTAGCTTCAGCGAGTGTGAATCCTGCTACTTCTTGAGTGATTGCCTGAAGTTCTGCACTTGTATTCGCAAGTTCTTGACTTCGTTCGTTAATTGTTTCGCTTCGTTCGTTAATCGCTCCTCCTCTTCTGCTTTCCGCTCCGAGTATTCTGCTGCCGCTTCCATTATGTGTGGAGGTATCTCGGATTCTAGGAATGCTAATTGTTCGGGGTTGTGGCGGTTTTGGTAAAGCAGTTTGACTAGCATTTCCAATCCCTCCTCTGTGGGTATTGGAATGTGTGCGTTCTTGTGTGGCTGTTGTGTTTGCATTTGCATATTCATTGCTTTTCTCCTGTCTTTGTTGTGAAAGTTCAATTAATATTCTAACAAAATCATTGCCATCTTTGGCTGAATGATTTTGATTTTGTGAATCTTGTTGGTTTGTGCTTTGAGATGTTTTGTTTTCTTGCATTATCTACCTTTGCTTTTGCCTTGTGATTGAGATTGTGTAAGAGTATCTATCTTATTGTTAGTGATAGCATCTAGCTTTTTTGCATTCTCTGTTAAGAGATTTGGGGAATGCTCTTTTATCTTTTGGGCGATTTTTTGATTTACTCCCTCGCTCATACGCTTATCTAGGGCGTTGTCTGATTTTTCCATTTTGATAGCTGTCTTTACAAAATCATTGACTGCATTATTTGTTACATTTTCGCCTACACTTGCGGTAATGGCTGTTTCTAAGCCTTTGTCTAAAAGCTTATTGTTTGTGAGATTGTATTTTAAGCCTTGTTCTATCATATCTTTATGCTCTTTGCTTAATGTTCCTTTGTTTTGCAAGATAAGCAGAATTTTCATCTCATTTTCACTCATACCATTTTTGCAATACTCATAAAACTCTTTTTTAAAGTCTTCCTTGCTAATAGGCATATTGAGATTATCCATTTTCTTTTTCTCAAACCAATCTATCAAATCTTTAAAATATGTATCAGGATTAAGCTTTCTTTCATCTGCGATTGAGGGCGTATATTGTGCCTCTTGTTTAAATTCATTGATGAAGTCATTAATAAAGTTTTGTGAATCTTGATGTTTTGCTTTGGCTTGTGTAATATCAAAGGCGATATTTGGCTGCCATTGCTCTTTGTTTGGAGCTTTGTCATATTCTTGCTTTAATCGCTCTTGTTCTTCTTTGGGGAGAATAAATTCATTATCATATACTTTATACACTTCATCGCCTTGCTTAATGTTTTGCACAATACCCATTTCTTCAAATTCTTTATGATGAGTTTGGGCGATGTCTTCAAGGGCATTTTGAATCTTATCTTCAAAGCTAAGATTTTGTGTTTGTTCTAATGGCTGATGATTTTGCTCTATTGTGTCTGTGTTAGCTTCTTGGCTTAATTCTTGGGCTTCTTGTGTTTGCGTGGGTTGATTTGCTTCTTGTTGTATTGTGGATTCTTTTAAGTCTTGTGATATGTCTTGGTCTTGAGCTTTGTCTAATTGATTTTCATCATCTTTTGGAGTTGTTTGGGCTTCTTCTAATCTCTCTTTTTCTTCTTTTACTTTATCATTGATATGATTAAAAATTCTGCCTTGAGGCATTGCTTCAAAACCCTCTTCTATGCCCCTTGCCCCATCTTTAATTATATTTCCTAGCGTTATTTCGCCTTTTTTGACTTTTTCCGCTTCTTTCATAAATTTTTCAATGAAAATATCTCTATCTTTTGGAGTTAAAAAGTGCATAAAACGCTTAAACTCATTAATCATTTCATCGCTTTGAATCTCATCAAGTGTAATTGCCATATTGTGTCCTTTTGTCAAAATATCGCAATTCTAAAACAAAACACAATCATAAGAAACTGCATAAATATAAGGGATAAAAAGATGTGTATAAAAGCGGAGTAAAAACAAGTAGAGCGTGAATCTAAGAAAACAAAAGGAAGAATAAAAGAGAGTGTAAGCCCTGTATTATTTAGGGCTTAAGCTGTTGGAGTAAAAACATTATAAGGGTAGCATTTGCACTTGTTGAAATGAGAGCTGCCGATATACCAACGCCTACAATCCATTTAATCATACCTGATTTAAATTCTGCCATTTCAAGTCTTAAGTTCTGTATATCAGCTTTTAGCTCTTGCTTGACTTCAGTGATTTGAGTTTTAAGTTCCTGTTTAGCTTCAGTGATTTCAGCACGCACAAAGTCCTTTGTGGCAAGTTCGCCTTTGATTTTTTCAATAGCCTCTTCCTTAAGCTCATTGGCTGTAAGAATCTTTTCATTGTCTATATCTTGCAGAATAGCTTGTGCCATTTGAATGCCATCTTGTATGGTATTTTGTCTTTGTGTTTCATCTTTAATGTGAAAATGTTTATTGATAAAATTCTCAATAACTAGCATTGAGCTTTGACTTAGCGTTAAATGCTTCATTTTGTTAATCCTTTAGTCTAGATTCTCGTTTATTATGGCAAATCTTTGCTTAATTTGCCAATTTTCCCTCATCATATAGCCTTGATAGGTGTAAAATGTTATCTTTGCTAATCTCAAGGCTTAGGCTGCTTGTGTCATTCTCTACATCCACAAATACCTTTCCATTATGATGATAAGCCATAATATCGCATTGCAATAAAAATGCAACGCATTGTTCTAAATCTTGTTTTGTAACTTTCATTCGTGATTCCTTAAAACCAATCTATCCTTACATAACCATCTGTTTGTGTGTAGCGAGATGTTTTTGCAATATGGATTAAATCTTTAAGCATTTCTCTTTCATTCTCATTTGCTTTTGTGATCTTATCTTCTGCAAGGTTAAGTAAATCGTGCTGCACAATCTCTACAAATGGGCTTTCATCATTATGAAAATAATCAATCTCCATTTTTTCAAGCATTGATGTAAAATCATCAAGTGAGATATAAAACTCACTCCCATACTTAACGCTGTATTCTTTTACTAAATGTGCCTTTATCATCTCAAACTCCTTTTAAAAACACTTAAAATATGGAAGTTGCGGAATACAATCCAAAACTTCTTTTTGATAAACAAAGCTTTTAAATTCCTTTGTTCTTTTTATCTTTTTTATAAGAAACTCATCTCTACATTCAAGCGAGGCTAGAAAAGCCATCACTTGCCTTGCTATTAGCTCTTGATTCTTGGCTCTATTTTTTCTCATCTTTACTCTCCTTTTAGAGTGTATAACGCAAAGTTATCTACTAGCGACATTATCTTTTCAATCTCTTTCTCTTTCATAGCTCCTAGCTCATAACTAAGCCTTATGAAAATCTCCATACGCAAAGGGTTGTAATGTTTTTGCTCGCTCCCTCTTAAAAATTCCCTTTCCACAATGTTAAACTCATCATCTATGATATATGTCCCATTATCGCCATTATCTGTATCCGCTTCTTCATAGTCTATCTCTTCACCATCAAAAACCTTAGCTGATACTTCCACAAGCCCATCAAAGCCTTTGCCTAAATCCTTTGCGACCTTAAGTAAAGGTTCAATAGAATCTCTCCCACCATTCCAATGCTGGTAGATAGCCCTTGTTTTTTCATTATTTGTAATCACACAACGATTTCCCATCTCTGCTCCTTTTGTTTTTATGCGTGTATTATATTACAAAGCAAAGCCCACAAACCCATAAAATACGCCATTTAAACGCATTTTATCCCTTAAAAAATAAAAGCTTTTTTTCTATTTCAATAGATGAGATTTTCATAAGAATGAAGTTAAGCAGAGAGCTTCTTATATAAGATTCTAGAGTGATTTGATAGTTTTATGTTTTGGAATTTTATTAAAAATATCTTTTTTCTCTTGTGGAATAGGCATAAGATTATCAACCTTTCTAATCTTTTGAAGTATATCTGCCCTTTTTTGTGTATTTGTCTCTCTTTTGTATTTGACTATTTGTAAATCAATCCAATCGTGATAAGTTTGTTTATTAAGCTCTTTAAGGGAAGTGATATTTTGTAATTTTAAATCATCATTACAATCTTTGCTAAAAGGTGTGTAAGTGATAGGGAATTGCTTTTTTATCTCAAGTATGAAATTTGACATATTCTTACTTAAATCCCTGCCTTTTTCATCATTATCAAACCCAAGCATAATTTGAGCGTTATGGACTTGCTCTAGTAAGTGCTTTAAACTTTGTTTGATACCATCTCCAAAAGCCCCTGCGGTTGATAGGAGCAGTGTTTTATTTGCATTATAATCTTTGATTTGTGCAAGGGCAAGTGAATCAAATATAGATTCTGTAATGATGATATGCTTTATATCTTTAGAATCTTTAGCAATATTAAGTATCTCTATACCTTTGCTGCCATATTGAATGTTTTTAAGTGGCTTTTCAAGGGCATTACCCATTTTATCTTGTGTGATTGGCAATATCAAGCGTTTGGTGTAGCCACATATTGCTAACATTTCTTTTGTTTGTCCGTTTGTAAGCTCTTTCTCAATTTGTTGGAATTTATAATTTGGAATGATAAGGTTGTGATAAAAATCTTCTTTAATACAGCCTTGATATTTGGCAATAAAGTCTTTATCAAAGCCACGCATTACTAAAAGCTTGTTTTCTTTCACTTCAGCTGGAGCAAACTTTTTATATGCCTTAGCTGCATTCATCTCACTCATTTTGACTTGAGATTCGCAAAAGAAGTGATTGTATGTAGGGGCTGTTTTGATAGACTGATCAAAGTTTGCTACTAATTCTTTTATATCTTTATTGTGGATTCTTGCAAAAGAGATGATATTACCCTTATCTAAAGGATCGTGAGGATTAAAATAAAGGTAATTCTCACCCTTTTTAGACACAACAAGCTTTAAATCACTTTCCTTATGGCATAGCATAGGCCAATTCATTGAGCTTTTGCTTCTATGAAGTGTAAATCCATTAGCTATAAGGATTTGATGAAGTGGGAGCTTAGTTAAATCTTGGGCCATTATGTTTTCTTCTATATCTATTTTCTTTATGTGTCGCATTAAAGTTGTTAAGAATATAACGCAAAGTGCCTACAAGATAGCGATAATGGTAGTCTTGCTTATTCTTAGTCTTTTCTCTTTCAAGGATAGGAATAAGTTTATAAGCAAGGTAGGATAATTCACTTTGATTTTTAGTTCTTTTCATTTGGATTTCCTTTGTTTTCTTTCTTTGGCATTTTTGAAGCATTCTCGTCTATAAACTTCCTTGCAATGCGATAATCCTTTTCAAGCCCATCAGGCAATGGGATATTAAGGGTGGTGGATATGTCTTTACAAAATTTTATTTGCTTTTCACTTGGGGGATAGTCTTTTTTCTCTTTGGATTCTGCTTTTAGGGGCATAAAATTCATTTTTGAATGAATGGTTTTCATAAAATCAAGATACTTCTTTGAGCTATTTGCAATTTCATCAAGCTCATTTTCCATATCTCTTGTAAAGGCAATATCTAAAAGCCACGCATTATTATCCTTTGAAAAGAATTGAGTTACTGACATTCCTAGTGTTGTAGGAATAATCTCTCTTTTCTTATCCTTGCTGATTTCAATATATTCCTTATTAAGTAATAATGGTAAAAATGTCGCATAGGTGCTTGGTCTGCCTATGGCTGATTTTTCCATTACTTCTATGAAGTCTGCTTCTAAATAGCGTTTTGGAGCGGATTTCTTAATGCTTTTAATGCTTATATCTTGCAAAGCTATCATATCGCCTTGCTTGTAAGGGAATGAATGAAGAGATTCTTCACTCTCATCATTCTCGCTATCCCCATTTTCATTGATAGCTTCATTTTTACCAAATACGCCCAAATAGCCTTCATCAATAAGTTTTTTGAAACTTGTTTTAAACATTTTCATCTTTACACGTAGTGTTACATTCATTGTTTCATAAATGGCAGGTTTAGATTGTGAAAGGATAGTGTTTTGAAAGATGAGCTTATAAAGGGCGATATGATTATCTTTTAGATTCTCCTTTTGACACAAGCTCTCACATTCTTCAAAGCGGTGGCAATGTGTGATTCTTATAGCTTCGTGTGCTTCTGCTTGAGAGTTTTTACCTGCTTTATACTCTGTGTATTGATATGTGTTAGGGTATATGCTTACATAAAAGCTTTGCATTTCTTTTAAAAACTCAGGAGAGATGTATTCAGAATCTGTGCGGATATAAGTTATAAGTCCTGCTGCAAATAGCTCTTGGGCTAGATTTTGAATGTCTTTTGTGGGGAGAGATAGGGTTTTACTTGCAGCTTTAAGCAATTTACTTGTTGTAAAAGGTTTTGCAGGTTTGCTTGAAGTATTGTTTATTTCAATCTTATCAATCAAAGCCTTATCCATAGAGGCAATTTCATCACACACATTTTGCGCCTCTTGTTGCGTTTGGAATCGCAATTCTTTTAAATCATCGCTTATATGTTTAAAGCTAATAAGCTTATTATCAATATTAGCATTAGCTACAATACCAAATTCTTGTTTTTGCTCTTCACTTAAGGCAGCAAAGTCTTTAATCTCTTGCTCTCTTTTTGTGATAAGTCCAAGAGCAGGGGTTTGCACTCTACCAGCACTTAGCATTTTATTATATTGCAAGGATTTTGTAAGATATGGGCTTAAAAGGAAACCTATGAGTTGGTCAGACACCCTACGAGCAAGGAATGATTGATAATAATTAAAATTTGTATCTACAAATAATTTAGCATTCTCAAGCCCTTGCTTTATGCCACTTGGTGTGATCTCGTGAAATTCTGCACGATAGATTTTACTTGCTACATTTTTGATTTTCTCAAAAAACATATAGCCTATGGAATATCCCTCTCTATCAGGGTCAGAGGCGATATACACTTCTTGTCCTTTAGCTTTTTGGATAGCATTCATTATGCGTTTCTTTTTAGATTCTGCATATTCAAAGTTTGGCTTATAGTCTTTGTCAATATCAAAGCTTTTTAAGTCCATAAAATGTCCTATGGTAGCTATGACTTCATAGCCTGTGATTTTTTTAATCTTTTCTACTTTGTTGGGTGATTCTATGATGATAAGAGGCATTGGCAATCCTTGTAAAGTAAAGTTTTACATATCTTAGCCATTTTTACAATCATAAGAAACTGCATAAATATAAGGGAGAAAAAGATGTGTATGAATAAGAGATGAGAATCACAAAAAAAACAATACAAACAAGGGAATTTGAAGTTAAGAAAAGTGAGATATAATAGCACTAGGGGTTGCCTCAAGGGGCGGCTATCCCCTTGAAGTGTAACCTACTTCTTTATAAAGGAGGTTACTATGGATAAGATTTCCAAACAAATCTTAGTTGCCATTATACTACTATGTTTTATAGTAGTCAAGTGCTACTAAGATTTTAGATTATCCAATACTCACGCTTGACTAAGGGGCGTGAGTAAGTCTTATCCAGCCCCTACTTAGATTCTAAAACTTATAATTGTAAGCAAAGATAATTGAGCCTTTAGGTGTAGAGGCGTATTGAAATGTTGAAGTTCCGCTAGTTGAGCCATAATCAACATCTACCTTTCCGCCATCATCATATCCATAACCCGAGCGATAGCGATATTTCAGCTCAAACTGATGATTGATATTATAGAAGTAGTGGATTCCTATACTTGAAGTCCAGCTTGATGAAGTATAACCTTTAAAGTTTATATCATTCCCATTTGATGTAATATTTTGCCCCATAAAACTTCCAAACTCATATCCTGTGCCTATGTTTAAACCAAAGGTATGTGTTTGACTTGCAATAAAGTCATAAAGATATTCTGCTTCAAGTCCATAATGGATAGCTTGTGAGTTTTGATTGCCTTTTTCATTGCCAAGCGATATTTTAGAATTATAATTTGCATAGCCCACATAACCCCTAAATTTGAATCCTGCATTATCCCAAGGATACTCATTGATACCCAAAACCTAGATTGATAGGTAAAGCATAGGTTGTGTTTGTTAGAAGTGGGAATGCAGGATTATTTGTTTGATTGACATAATTTGCAACACTAGGACTATATCCAAGCTCCGCTCCTACAAACCACCCTGTCAATTCACTTGCCAATCCATCTTGTGAGCTAGATGAGTTACTACTACCTTTTTTAAGATTTTGATTTTTCTTTTGTAATTCTAAAAGCTCATTTTCCTTTTTAAGCTTTGCAATTTCAGAATCTATATCATCTGCTATTACTAAACTTGCTAAACTTCCTACAAGACTTAATGCCACTAATGCTTTTGAAACTTTCATTTTTTGTTCTCCTTGTTGTGTTAATTTACTTTAATCGCCTTAGTATAGCGTTTTTTTTTTTTTGTAAAACTTAAGCTGTATCCACTTTCTCTAAAGAAACTCAAAGGGTTTTTTACATCTTAGACTCCTTTGGTGTAGGATAGAATCTCAATAGAGACATAAAAAGTATTGCTCCTAAGCCTACAAAGCCAAATAGTAATATGGCAAGGTAGTAATGCCCTTTATGGATTATCTCTTCATTATGCAAAGTATGTGGATTGCCTACAATACTTGCTTCTAAGAAATTTAAATAATTCGTGCATTCTTTACCTTGATAATGTGTTGCATCACAAAGCTTAATTTTTTTACTTCCTCTTGCATTTGTGTTGCAAAGTCTTTAGCATATTGCAAAAACTCTTTATTTTGCTTATGGGATTCTTGTTGTTTTAAGGGAGTGGATTGCCCTATATTGTTACTCTGCTTTATCATTCTCAATCCTTTGTATTCTTTCTCTTATAAGCTCATCTGTGATTTGAAGTTTGTAGCCATTTTCTCGCAGGGTATATGTTTCCTTTTGAATATTGATAAAAGTTTCTTTGGGGATATAAGAATCTTTTTTCAATGGAGCTTGTAAGACTGCATTAATATCTTTGTCTTCAATCTTATAGACATATTCCTTGCGTTGCTTTTCTAAGAGAGATTGCATTTCTTTTTGCAAATCCTCTTGTGATTTATCTTTTAATGCTTCTTGCTCTTGCAGGGCTTTTTCATACTCATAGAGGGCTTGTTCCTCTTGGGCTTGTTTTATATCTTGTTGTTCCTGCTCTGAAATTTGTGGTTCTTGTGATTCTTGAGCCTGTTGTTGTGGCTCTTGTGTGTTTTGTATTGCTTGTGGATTTGGTGGAGTAGGTTGGGCTTCTTGTGGTGTCTCTTTCATATCAATGATTTGAGTTTGTTTGTTTTCTATTTCAATAGGTTTTCCATTTGTGGGGTCAAACTTCCAATTTAGCTTTCTTAAGGAATCTTTTTCTTTAAAGTAATAAGCAGCTTTAATCTTAATGGGCTTTGCCTTATGCCCTGATACAAGGATAATAATTTCATCATTTGGGATATTTAAAATATCTTGAGCGGTAATAAGCTCTGTTCCCTCTAATGAATAGCTGCTTGTGCCTCCAAATGCGATAGCTCCATCTTTGGTGCTATGGCTTCTTGCTTCTCTTGTGTATTTGCCTATTTGTTTTGAGACATTTTCCGCAGAATCTGCATCATTCATTTTAAAAAGGATTTGAAAGGCAATGGTGTCAGTCATTGTTTTTAAATCATCTTCGCCGTAGTATTTTTTAATCAATCCATAGGATTGTGTGATATAGAGCGGCACAATGCCATAGCTTCTGCAAAGAGCTGGCATTTCTAACAAAAATGGCATTTTTCCAAAGCGTATAAACTCATCAAGCACGAGATAGATTCTCTCATCTAATCTCTTACTTTCTTTTGTCATTAAGTTTTTGGCAATAGATTCTAAAAGCACACGGATAAGCGATTTAAGCGTGTCAATATCAGTTTGTGCAATTTTAATGTAGAGTGTAATGTTCTTGCTTCTTAAGTCATCATATTCAAAGCTCATAGCATTTGTAGCATCTCTTACTTGATAACTTGCAAACACGCTCATTACACGATTAAATGTAGATTTGATACTTGAAAACTCTTCATCAGCGGCATTTGCCCACGCTCTTGCATAGTTTCTTACAACTTCATCAAGTGTTTCAATGCCTTTTTCTTTGTTGGCTTGTATTTGCTCAAAGCTTTCATCTTCCCAATTTAAAGGATTCTTAACATCTGCATATTTTTGGTCAGCACATTGCGAGTAAAAAAGCTTTTCAGGATTTGCATCAAGGTTTAACTCTCTTTTTTGAGTTTTTTCATTAAAATCCCAAAGCTTTGAATAATAAGGAGACTTTTCTTCTATGAGAGGTTTATAGTCTTTAACAGGGGCTGTGGCAATATCAAAAAAATTACTTTCATTTTTGGTGCAGAGATCATAAAGGGCATAGAATGTAAAAAGCTCCCTTGCTTTTGCAATCCAATGGGGATCGCTGCCTTGTTCTTCTACAAATATTGTGTTTGCAATCTCATCTACAAGGCGTTTTTTAGCATTAAAATCTAGTTTTTTTACAATTTTATTATCAAAAGGATTAAATTTAAGGTTATTATCCTTGCCTAGTGGGTTAAAGATATATATTTCATTATTAAACGCCTTTTGTCTATAACCAGCTGTGAGATCGCAAAGCTCTCCTTTAATATCAAGCACCACACAACTTGTGGGTAAATTCAATAGATTGGGTATTGCCACAGCTGCTGATTTACCAGCTCCGGGTGGTGCTACAATAAGTGCTGATAGAGGGGCATCATAATAGACTTTTCTTTGCTTCCATAAGTCTTTATAAATACCTAAGAGAAAACCGCCCCTGCTAAAGTTTGTATCAAGCATAGGTGTGGTTGTTATAAATCCAAAATCTAA
>NZ_DS990391.1:378888-431306 GCF_000155475.1 Helicobacter cinaedi CCUG 18818 = ATCC BAA-847
CAATTTTTTCCCACACGCCATTTTTGGCAATCCAAAGCTCTTTTTCCTGATTAAAGGCAATTTCATTGATGTCCATTGATAAATATTTATCAAGCTTTCCCAAAAGGGTTTCAAGTATTTTTGAACGCATAATTATCCTTAGAGTTGTATTTGCTCATTAAGCTTTTTAATGCGTGCATACTTTTTCTCAACCTTGTCCTGTAAAGCCTTTAGCTCTTTGACTTCCTTTTCTATCACAATCATTGTGCTAAACTTGCTTTTTTTCATATTAATATCCTCCATAAGAGCATTAATCTCATTTGTGGATACACGGCTATTTGCTATGTTGTTTAACTCTTCCATTTGTTACTCCTTTGTTTAGATTTTTGCCTATTGAAACCGAGTTTGTGATGTGATTCTATGTCATTTGTCCTCCTTAAAATTTATAATTTAATTCGCTTGTGCAAGTCCAGCAGCTAAAATTTTGGCAATTTGCTCCTTTTTGATAAAAGTTTGTTATCCAATCATTAAAATCTTTACTCAATTTTGTTTGCTCATCTTTGTAGAATCCCTCATTGAGTTCATAGTAATTAAGGGCTTTTTCATCAAGATTTAGAGTGTTTTCTCCTATTTTTACTTCTCTAAATGTTTTCTTAAATGTAGCCCCACTCGGATCTTGGTTTTGTTTATATTCACTGCCATCAGGTCGCAAATACACCTTGTATGAAGTTACATCTTTTAAAACATAGGTGGTTGTCCATTTGGTAGTTCCTAGATGATTTTGTCCGCAAGCAGTTCTCTCACATCTATCTAGATTCAAAAATCCACATTTTTCTGTGTAAGTGTATGTGGTATTTTGCTTTTTATTAATTACAAAATCTTTAGGAGGCTCTCTACTGATTTCCTTTTCCTTATAAGTAGAGCTTAAATCTTGATATTTCATTATGTATTCACTCTTTTTGCCCCCTTGCACTGAAAAATCACAGCTTGTAACAGGCACTTCTTTATAATCTACTTGGTCATAAAATGTAATTTCTGTCCTTTTCTTACCTTGTAAAAGCACATCATCCATTTCCCAATCGCCACAAGCTTTTTCTACATAGTCAAACTCCGCATCAGTTTTTACGCCTTTTGTAATGTAGTGTTGCTCTTTTGTGTATGGATCTATATAGTATTGATTGACTATTCTTCTTGCTTTTTTGGTTTTGTCATTTTTTTCATAATCCACTAGCTCTTCTTTGATATTGCCATAGGCGATACAATCTGTTGCCTCGTGGATTAGTCCATCAATGCCACGAAAGAGAATCTGCGTTACAAAAAAGCTTCCCTTTCCGCCTCCATAGTCTTTATCTGTTGTTTCTAGCTCACATCGTGTGTCATCTTTGTAGAGATCCACTCTGTATTCATCTCCAACTAAATCCACGCAATCACCCACGGTCTGCACCTTGTTTTCATTATCTACATAGTAGAATTGTGTTTGTTTAATGGCTTTGCTATTTACAAAATCAAAGCGATACTCGCATTTTGTGTCATCTCGCACTGCCATTTTCTCTACACAATTCCCATCTTTATCAACGATTGATAATATGATTTGATTTTCTAAAAATTCAGGCACTTTACAATATTGAGCACTCCACTTTGAATCAGTTTGTGTGCCATCATCGCCTGTTGTAGTTGAGCTAATAGGAAGATATGGAATCTGTCCGGAGGGAGTTTGCCCTCCCACAGATATATTTCCTACACTTGAGCCTTGAGAGCCTTGAGGGCTTGAGCTTTGTTGAGATTGTTGAGCTTTTTTAGCTGCTTGATTATTGCTTTCCCCTTTAGCATCATTTTGCAATATTGTTGCAAACTCTTTAAACTCATTAGGATTTTCCCCTTTTAATGTAATAAGAGAGCCTTTTGGCAGCTTTGCATTTTCACTTTTTAATTGCCTTACTATGCTGGGAGGTTGTTTAAGGGTAAAAAGTCTGCCATTTTGGCTTAATCTATCAATGCTAAAGACGACTTTCTTGTTATTTACACGATATGTGCCTATGCCTTGCATTTTTTGATTATCGTATGTAATATTGGCAGTCAATGTGCCACTTGCATTTCTAAAGCTTATTTCATCTTCAAGAGCAATTTCTATCTTAGCATACGCTAAACTTAGGACTAACACTAAAACTAGAAGTAGCTTTTTCATTCATATCTCCTTTTATCTAATGGAATCTTCATAAGGATCTTCCTCTGAAGTTGGTTTTTCTACCTCTTTAACTTCATTGAAGAATCTTGCGAGAGTCTCATTGTTTTTTGGTATGGGGATAAAAATATCCTGACTTGGAGCAATAAAGATTCGTGATCCCTCTCTAATTGTGATAATGGGCTGAATCTTAATTTGCTCTTGGATTATGCGTTGAATGATTGAAGAAACATCTTGTCGCATACCTGATAGGATTTGACTTTGCATATATGCGTTTGCAATGTCTGTATTGCTTGTTTTGTTGTCTGGATTCTGATTCATAGCATTAACCGCTAAAAGAAGTCCATTTGATAGGGTAGAAAGGCTAAGTGGTATGCCATAGCGTTCAAAATTGCGGCTATGCACTTCTCCTACCAAGCCATTATAACCTTTCACATCAGCACCTTTGGCATCTGTTAGCATAATGTTAATGCCTTGCGGCGTGATAATGCGTGTCCAAATAACTTGCAAGCGATATTCTCCTATCTTATTGTTGTTTTGATAAAAGCCAATAACTCTTGAGCCTTTAGGGATAAGCACAGCCCTCCCCATTGCTCCATAGATATTGGTTTCAACTTGTGCTACCACATTGCCGCCTATTTGTGAGGATATGGGTCGCACTAAAAAGGCAGGAATCATTCTATCTGCCGTGATTGTTCTTAATAATTTATGCTCATTTGATCCCTCATCTTTGGCATCTAGGTTTGTAAAACTATCTACCCCGTATTCTTTGTTTTGCTGTTGTTCTTCAGGCTGGGGTATTTCAAAGCGTGAGGCAAGTAAATTATTAATTTTTTGTTGTTTTGGAGAGGCTTTTTTGCTATCAAACTTTTGATTTTCAACTGCTACGGCATCGCCTATAAGGTTTCCGTCCTCATCATAGAATAAATAAGGATTTTTTTGATTATTTGCTCCATTTTCATTTGTTGCATTCTCTTGTGAATTTTTATCTTTATCTTTCCCAAATGGGTCTCTTTTTCCCCTGCCTATGACATTGCCATCTTTGTCTTGTGTTATAAAATTGCCATTTTCATCTTCTATAATCTTGTTACCATTCTTATCGGTGGTAATTCTTTTGCCATCATCTACAATAACCTTATTTCCATCCTTATCATAGAAAACTAGATTGCCTTGCTCATCTCGTTTGACTTCCACGCCACTTTGGGAATATATCTTCTCTTCAGGTTTAAGATATTTTCTATTGCCATTCTCATCTAAGGTGTAGGGTCTGCCTTGCTCATCAAGGTAGATTCTATTCCCATCTTTATCATAAAGTATGGGGTTACCATTTTCATCAAGCTCTATATTGTTGCCTTGTGCATCTTTTAAATCCTGCATTAGTCTTTTTTTCTTTTCTAATTCTTGCTGCATTTCTAATAATTTTTGTTGCTTTACTAACTCTTCTTGCATTGCTTTCATATCCGCATCTATTTGCGTGTAATTTTTTTTATTTTCTAATTCCTCCTTTTCTTTTTTGAGTTGCTCTATTTGTTTAGCCTTAGAATCTTGAAATAAATAATCTTCAAGCGGAAATTTGGTTTCAATCTCATCAATATCATCATCATTCTCACTTAGAGCCGCCAAAACAATAAACAGCCCCACAAAAACGATGATAAAAATAATAAAAAACTTATTTTTTAAAAGCCCCATAAGATTCATTTATTGTTTTGCCCTTTGTTGTTTCTCTTCTCTTTCTTTTGCCTTTTTTAACAGCTCTAATTCCCTTAAACGCTTACTATTATTGTAGATTTGCTCATTGATTTCTGCTTCGTTTGCCCCTGCATTTGTGCCTTTGGCTTTGTTATTTTGAATTTGAGGGCTAGAATCTTGAGATTCCGCACTCTTTTTTTGTTGTTTTGCCTTTTGTTGCTCCTGCTTTTGTTTCTTTGCATTCTTTTGGAGCTGTTGTTTTTGGAGCTGAAGTATTTTTTGTTTTTCTTCTTCACTATGTTGTTTTGGTATGGTTCTTACATCTTCATCAGGGAATTTTTCCTTTACGATAAGTGGCTTATCTACTTTTCTAATGCAAATGTATTCATCTCCCATTTTTAAAGTCCATTTTTCGCTTAGATCTTCAGCAATGATGTAGTTGCCTACGATTTTGACATTTACAGGATTATCATATCCATCCACGACTTTAAAGAGAACAGGGAATTTAGACATTGCATCTTCTCTATCAAATTTGAAGTAGGTATAATCATTGTCGTTGAATATATCTATTGGCATCATTCTTACTGACATTGGGCTTTCTTCTTTGAGTAGCCATAATGTCTTCCAGCTTCGTGTGGCTTTTGGCACTTGGACATAGCCCCTTTTTATTTTGGCTTTTTCTATTTGAATCTTATTTACCCTATCGCCTATGCTGATAAATTCGCCATCATCCTCTTCTAGGGCTTCGTATTCAATGCGTTTATATATGTTTTTATTTTTGTTTTTAGCCTTTTTGTTGTGTTCATCTTCTTCAAGATTTGTCATAGCAATTTTGCTGATACTTCTATCTTTGCTTACAAACACCGTGAATGCTGGGTCTCTTCTATTGGTAAAATGGGTTGAAAAGATATAAAAAGTATAAATTGTGCCGCTTTCGCCAATGACTGTGAGATTTGTATCTATGCCTATCATTTTTGGGCGGATAGTAATAATATTACTTAAATCCCATTTGTCTTTGCCAAGCTCTTTAAGCTCAAAGCCTTGTGGGTCGCCAAAAATGACTTGTGCGATTTTGTCATTATCAAACACAATAGTGGTTGTCATTGCGTATCTTGTGCGTATTTTATGCGTGTCGCCATCTCTATGGATAATATTTACCGTGTTATCTTGTGGTTTGCGTTTAGGATTCCAAAAATGCTTTTGCACTGAATCTAAAAACATCATTTTGTTGTTTTCACTACTTGAATCTTCACGATTTTGAAAATCTTCATCGGCAAATACCGAGCCGTCCTCATCTACAAAAGTATTTTTTTGTGGCTCACTGAATGGAGATTCTGCGGCAAAAGTGGAGGCTGCAAAAATGCAAACTAAAAGATAGCGGTAAATATTTCTCATTTTTATTCCTTTGATTGATTTGTATTCTCTTGTGATTTGTTTGTGTTTTCTTGTTCGTTGTTGTTTTGTGTGTCTTGTTGTGCTGTATCTCCACTATCATTTTGAGATTGTGTAGCCTTATTGTCATCTTGGGTTGCAGGTTCTAATTTATGTGTTTGACTAGGAGAAGAAGTATCTTCTTGGTCTTGCGTGCTTGTGCCAAACTTCTTTTGTGTTTTGTCATTAATAGAGCCTACAAGCCTTTTAACCTTATCCATTTGCGTTGTTGCAAATGTTTTAAAGGCTTCTTTTGTCTCTTGATTTTCCTTATAATCATTGTAAGCTGCCTTGAATGAAAACTTATTTTTCTTTAATACACTAAAGAGTGGCTTATATGTAAAAAAGCCTACTCCAATTATTGTGCCAACTAACATACTACCGATCATTGTTACTCCTTATGAAAATGGATTTGGGGTTGGTTTAGCCCCATTATTTTGGTTTTGTGGGGTTTGAGATTGTGATTCTTGTATTTGACTTTGCTGTTCCTCCTTATTGTCTTGATTTTGTTTTTGCTTTTCTTTCATCTCTTGAATCTCTTTAAGCAAAACCTGCCTTTTTTCCCTTTCTGTAAGCTTTGAATACTCTTCATTGCTTATAGGGTTAGTGTTACTTTGTGTGGGTAGATTCTGCGGCTGTGGTTTTGGCTCATTATTTTGTCTTTGAGAGCTGTCGTTGTATTGGTATTGCCTTAAAAAGTCGTTACTATCGCTTTTATCTGCTTTTTTAATCTTTGATTTTTGCGTTTTAGGATCTACCTTGTTTTCTTCTTCAAGCTCTTTAATGGTTGCAATTTCTGTTACCGCATATTCTTGCACTTCAAAGCCTGTTGGGTTTTTTGGTAAGCTATCAAAATCAATATCAATAGTGTTGAATTTATACATTATTGTGATTTTGTAGCGTTTTTGACTTTGAATAATGCCCTGTGATAGCAGAGTGATAGCTACTTCGGCATTGGCATAGCCATTTTTCCATTTAGCAATATTTACAATCTTTACTTCTCTTGTGAGATGACTATTGCCATAGACTGAATTTTCTTGTGCTACGATATTTTCAAACACTTTCCACACTTTGCCTGTGCTTTGCATTCTAATGACTTCATAGCGTTCTTCATCATCAAAGTGATTTATGGTTTCACGATTGATGATGTAAGAGCCAAGCAAGTTTCGTATAAGGGCTTCGTTGGCTGTGATAGTTTCATTAGCTTTTTCAATATGCACAAAGTTTTGGGTGGCGTTTGAAAATCCCACAAGATAAGGCTCTTTCTCTTTTAAGGGAAAAAGAGTGATAATGAGTATAAGCTCAATCACAACAATGGCGATAAGCAATTTATTGAGATTAATAACAAAATCATAAGTCTTTTTTTCAGCAGCAAAAACGCTATTGGCATCTTGAATCGTGTCAAATATTGTTTCAAGCTTAATATGATGAGGCGTGTTCATCTTTTTAAGCTTACTTTTGAGACTTTCAAGATACTTAGGCATTGGTTTTTGCTCCTGTGTCTTTTGAAAGGTGTTTTCTATATCAATATAGCTTTCTTGAGACTTTTCTTGTGATTCTTGGGTTTTAATCTCTTCACTCATTACATTTATCCATTAATTTTTGTTTGTGGTAAGTCAAGACAAGCACAAGGGCTTTTTTTCATCTCGTATCTTTTAGAATCTCGCATAGCCGCACATCCAAAATGTGCAAAAATAACGCAGATTAAACAGAGAGTTGTAAGTATGTGTTTCATTTTTTATCCTTTTCCACTAAGTTTATTACCTAAGCCTTTAACAGCATTTGTTCCTGCTGATATACCTTTTGATAGAGCATTGTTTGTAAAATTACCTGCTTTGTTTTTATTTATTGCATCATTTGCTTTTTCTCCTAATTTGTTGCCTCCTAGTTTATTGGATAAGCCCATTGTGGCAATACCTGCTGCAGCATTGGCTATACCTCCTAAACCTCCACCTGCAGCTTGATAAGCTGCTTTGGCTGGAGCTGTTGCACTTGCTACACTTGCTGCTGCACCTGCACCTGTTGCTAATGCCATAGCTCCTGTGGCAGCTGTTGCCATACCTTTGCCTACACTTGTGCTTGATCCCATAATATTGCTTAGAAAATCAGGAACTTGCTTGACTAAAAACACACATATAAAGCAGCCTATAATGCCTAGAGCTATATAACCCACTATTGTGGCTTGTTGTCCTGTTACTTGTATCATACTTGCATTTTCAAATGCTTTGTCATCAGGCATATTTGAAATGACATAATGAGAAACTTTTGTATTAAAGAATGCGATAGTTAGCACCATAGGCTTATACATTGTGAGTGTGATAAGAAACATTATGTATTTGCCTATGAGTCCTCTTGTTTGAGGCAAGAATCCAAGAGCCACAATAATAATGCTTAAGCTTTTCCAAATCATTACTTGAAGTGAAGCTACAATAATTATAAATAGGACAAGGATTGTAAAAATAAGGGTGCATAAAAAATAAGCAATTCCTGCTAGAAGTTGAGAGATTGTGCCTTGCATACCTGTAAAGCCAATGCTTATATTGACTTTTTCCAGAAGCTGTAAGCCTACATTAAGTGCTTGTTGGATAAGCACATCTATGCCCCCATTAAAATTCCCTGAACTTGCTTGGGGCTGTATGTGTGAGACTGCTCCTAGAATCTGTTTTGATATGGCATTTGAGGGATAATCTATAAGATAGCTAAAATATTGAAAATAAGTTTGTGGATTGTGCATAGCCCAATTAAACAATGCGAGATAGCAAAGCATTAAAACAATAGCAATCATTGTTTTAATTGTGAAAAGATCATTATCTTGCATTTTTTTGACTGCAAATGTAATGATAATTATCATACCAATGGCTGTAAATAGAATATGTATCTTTAAGACATTCACAAGTGAGGCTGTAAGACTTGTGCCAAAGCTACTTGCAATACTTTGGAATAAATCCATAATGAAGTTATATATATTAGGCATTTAAAAACATCTCCTTCCAATTAGGGTGTTGAACCTTAAGTTTTTTGATAGTATTAACGGTATCAGAATCTGAACTTAGGATTTTTAGATATTTGCCAAGTCGTGCGAGATTCACATCAATAATATTGCTCTTTGTTGGGTCTATGAGATTTTTAATCAATACTTTTCTTTCATTTTGTCCAGTATTGACAAGGAAGTTAATCTCATTATCAGCAAGATGAATGTTGTATTTGGCAAAAATCTCAATGTCTGAAGTAGGGAATATGATAATATGAGCTAGGTTTCTTACAAAGGATTCTGCATTTTTAACATTATCAAGCTGGTGCATATCTTGAAATGCCATAGCAAGCACGCTATTAACCTTTCGTGCTTGAGTGAGCGTCAAAGCAATTCGCTCATTAAAAGTTGGGTTTGAAAGATAGCTTTTAAACTCATCAATAAAGATAAAACAGCCTTTATTGCTGTTTTTCGCACGATATATCATTTTGTGAAAGAGATAATGAGCGATAAGCCCTGCATCTTTTTCATTTTCAATGATAAAGTCCATATTAAGCGTAGTGAGCTTTTTCTTAAACTCTAGGGCATCGTGTTCTTTATTAAAAAGTGGGTTTTGCAAATATCTCTCAAGTTGCAAAGGTATATGCTGATCATTTGTCTTTACGATGTTTTGTTGCACATCTTTAAGTGAAAATCTTTGCCCCTGTGGTGTAAGATGATGATACAAGTTTCTAATAACAGATTCAATGCTTTTAAGTTTTTCGGCTTCTTCTTGTGTTGTTGGTTCAGGATTCAATCCTATCATTGACACAAGCCAAGAAGTAAGAAATGTTACAGATTCTGTATCATCAGGCAATGTAAAGGGATTAATATAAAAATCCTCTCCATTATTGTATTCCCCATCTAAAAACTCTGTAAAGCTATAAAGCCCATTTAGTCTATCAAGGGCGAGTAAGTCTATATCGTATTTAAAGAGATTTGCCATTAAAAATGAAACAAGTGTGGTTTTACCTGCACCTGTGCCGCCCACAATCATAGTGTGTCCCACAACTTGTTTTGTATCATCTGCGTGAAAATTAAAGAGATATGGCGACATACTTTGATTTTTAAGTAAAGTAACAGGCGTATCGCCCCAGCTATTTTTGGTTTTGCCTAGATATTCTTTTTCAAATAGAATCATTGTGCTAATGCTTTTGCTTGTATGTGTGCGTTTTCGTGCATTAAGGAATGATTTGTTAGGAAACATACTAAAAAATGTGGGTTGGAGATTGAGTGTTTCATTCACAGCAATCAGCCCTGCATTTTTGAGTTCATTTAAGATTGTGCCGCTTGCTTCATTCAGCTCATCTTTGCTTTTTGCCTTAATGAGAATGGTGTAAGATAGATTTTGCATATAAAGCCTATCAGAATCTATCATTTCTTTTAAATCGTGTAATTGAGCCTTAGCAAAGCTTGGAGCAAGTTTCATTTTTTGTTTAATTTTTGCTTGAGCTTTTTCTTTTGAAATAGAATCTATACTCAAATAAAAATCAAGCTCATAATGAGAATGTAAGATGTTGCTGATTGTAAGGCTTGTTATCTCTTCTGTATCGTAGGCTTTAATGCCAATAAAGCGATTAAAGATTTTATGTCCGTTAAAATCTTGTATGAAATAATCTTTATGAAAGCTCACTAGGCTGCCTATGTAGCTATCGCTTAATAGTCCATTGTGAGCTTTGATTGGAATATATACACCATTAATATATTCAGCATAAAAACGCAAAATATCTGTGGAATTAAGCATTTTAGGTTCATAGATAGAAAGCGTTTGCATAAATCTCTCAATGGTAGCTTTAAGGATAGTTAGCTTATTAACATAAGTGATGTTGTTATCGCTATCCTCTGTGATTGATGTTGTCATCTCAAGCTTTTTCTTTTCAAAAAAGCCTTTTGTGCCTGTATTTTTTGTTTCAAAAATTACAAGGTAGCTATTAACAAATACACGCTGATTGTTCTCCCATTGATTGATTAATTTTGAAGCATAGATATTGTCTATCTCATATTTTCTATTGTAGGTCATCTCTCTTCTACGCACCACAATTCTTGCTTCCATTGTGTCATTGAGTGCATTAAGAGAGTTAATTCTATCAATAGAGAGGTCAATTAGTCTTTGCTCTGTGGCAGAGTTATAATTAAATCCCTCAAGCTCAATAGCTCCTACAAAGTTTTCTCCTTTGGTAATAAGGAAGTATTCATCATAGATTCCTAAAATATTATTTTCTTCACACATTGAATATTGATTAGGCAAAGCGGAATAGATAAAGTTAGCTATACTGCGTTTAATTTTTTCTGTGATATTCATTGTATAGTCCTATGTGCTTCTATAAGGCTTTGAGATGTTTTTTGTGGCATTGCAAAATAAAAACTTACCGATATAAGAGCTATGCCACCAAAAAACAAAAGACAATGAAATATTGCTGATAGTATTTTCCATAGCATTGCTTATCCTTATGGATAATAAACAGGAATGCCTGTTTTCATTTGTAGATTTGATAAGGCAATATCTACAATGTCATCATCAAAAAACTCTGCGATATAGAAAAATGTCAATATGCCTATAAACAAAAAGAATGAGTAGATTCCAATGTGAGGCTGTGTAATAAGAGCAGTCATCACTGAAATAACCCAAGACTTGAGATTAAGTCTTAGGAATTTCTCTCTTTTTGTTAGCTCTCTTATGTTTTCAGTAGCAATAAAATTAATTTTTAGCATTATGAATCTTGCCTCTTAGCTTTGAAAAGCCCATTGAGAGATTGTATCTGCGTTCATAATAAGCAAGGTTGCTGCAATAATGCCCACGCATTGCACAAAAATTTCTTTCCATCTCTCAAGATTCTTAAGAAAATAAATACCTACTGCTATAATGATAAGTGTGCCTATGGCAACGAGAGCTGTTTTAACCCAGCTAAAGATTTTTGTAACCATACTATTTAAGTCAGCACATAGTGCAACTTCTGGGAGCAGCATTGAAATTGCTGCGATAACTAAAAATTTAAACACTAAAGATTTTCTATCTTGTCCTTGCATTGTGATTGGTCTCATTTTTTTTCCTTTGAAATTAAGATTAAGCTGCCATCAGCTTGAGTGATTTTTTGAGATTCGCCCTAATGATCTGTTGATGATAGGGGTGTGAAAGACTAGGAAGACTCTTACCTGTGATTTGCTCGTAGGTAAGAAGTGCTGTAAATTGTAAATTGTGTGTGTTTTCAAACTCAACGATGATGTTTTTGTAGCTTTTTGTTTTTGTTTGACTTGGGGCTAATCTCCATTGCTCTTCATCAAGCTTAAATTTCTTCTCTTGTAGCCCTTGAGTTTTGATTATCTTGTTAATGATGTTTTGTATATTCTTGTAGAATCTCGTTGGTATTTCTGCTGTTGGGGTTGGAAGATTGATTCTACAAGATGAAGTGCTTTGAGTTTGTTTTTGTTCTGTCTCTGCCTTAGAGATTGCAGCTTCATAGTCAAAAAGCTCTACCGCATAAATCTGTCCTTTCCTAGATTGCGTTTTAAGCAATTTAAGATTTTCTAATTGCTTGAGCCAAGATTTGATTGTTTTTTCGCAAATATCAAACTCATAGGAAGTGTCTAGAATATTGAAAATTACTCTTCGTGTGCTTCTTAGAGAAGATTTTTCAATTAAACCCATAAGAAACAAAAAGATTTTTGGATTCTTATACGCCTTAAAATAAGGAAGTAAGAGCTTATAAGTTTTTGTGAGAATAAACTCTCGTTTTAATGCCAAGTTCAAGTCTTTGGTGGAAATGTAAGACATTCATTGCTCCATTCCTCCTAAAACTTAGAGTTTGCTTTAAAATACAATTTTAATCAAAAACTAAAATTCATTTTTGTATAATCCCCACTTCCAAAAATTTGGAAGCACTTTTTTATAAGGACGCGTAGCTCAGCTGGTAGAGCAACTGACTCTTAATCAGTGGGTCCAGAGTTCGATCCTCTGTGCGTCCACCATCCTTTCACATTGCTTTAGCACTCCTTAACAATTCCACTTTTTGGCATAACACAAAGACTTTTGGTATATTTGCCCTTTTGTAGTGTGATTTTAAATGGCTGTTGCAAAGGCGTTGGAATCTTGCCGCAATATGGCACACCTAGCCTGTCAAAGTAGATTCTCCCTCCGCCATTTTCCCTGCAAAACCTATCAGATTCTAAAAACATCTGCTCTATTCCAAAATACTCACCCAAACGCACCTCTGCTTGTGCATTATTCTTACATTCCTGTGCGGTATTTGTATTATTATACGCACTCAAGCATTTTCTATCCATATTTTTTAAAATCATATCTCCCGCCATTGGACGACTATCAAAGTTTGTGTTTGTAGCGTGTCGTGGTGTATCCGCATATATGCTATAACTGAAAGTTGTGTAGATTCTGCCTAGATGAAATTGTATCTGCCACATCGCATTGTGATGTTGCTGCATTAATGCTAAGGCGTTGCTAGAAGGATAGAATCTTAGCAAATCTCTAGCAGATTCAAGCTGTATCAAAACAACATCATCACTCAAAGCGGCAAGTTGCGTGGCTCTAATATGCGTAGCAAGGCTTTTATATGCACTCTCAAGGCTATGATTTGCCTTGATAGAAGGGAATGAAAAGAGCACAAGCATAAGCGAGAGAGCGATAAGAAATTCAAAAAGCTTCATTGTAGCCTATGGTGTTTTGGGATTTTTAGCTTTATCTATCTGCTTATTTTTATGAGCTTGTGTTGTGCTTAAAGGTTTGCCAGAAGAAGTTGGCACAACCACAAAGCTTGCCACCTTTTTACCCAAATATACAATATCAATCTCATCTACATAGCTTTCATTCAAATCAGTAATAGGCAGCAAATAGGGGTTTTTTTCGCTTTTTATACCATAAAATCGCAATGCCAACTCTAGCCTAGAATCACTCACTTTGATAGATTCTATTCCACGAGATTGAAGCACATTTGCCACATCTTTGCTTATGTAATATGAACTTGCAAAGTGATTTTGCACACCAAAAAGATACAGCACCTTGTTGCCATACAACACCAAACTTTGCATACATAATAATGCAAAAATCACCACAAATCGCCGCACATACACTGCCCTAAAATTTGGCAAACGCACTCTCATATCAGCAAAAAAGTGTCGTATCGCCACAGGCAATGCCACCACACTCATAGGAAATAAGCTCTCCAAATCCACATCTTGCCGCAATGAGAGCAACATCACAAAAAACATAGAAGTCGCACCAATATCTACAAGGATATTGTTTTGCTTTTTTAACGCATTGACAATCGTGTAAAAATAATACACCAAAAGCAAGGGTGAAAAATACAATGCCATTTTGCCAAGATTCTGCAGAAAATAATTGCGTGGCGAGCCTGAAACATCAAACCCAAATATATACATATTTAATGCAAAAAATACAAGCGTGATAAACATACCAAGCGTATTTTTATTCCTTAATGTATAAAAAAACAAAGCAAAAAATAAAACCGCAAAACTGCCATCTAAAAATACCGCTACAAACATCATCACATAAGGCATTCTCTTAAAACGCATTTGATAATAACAGCACAAAAGCGATACAAAGATGATAAACCCACTCTTTAGCACAAGCAAAGCACTCAACATTACCCCGGGCAATAAAGCATACACCAGCACTACAATCAAGCTATCGCGTGGCTTTTTAAGATAAAGTCTTGAGATTCTATACATTAAAAACATATTACCTATATGTAAAAGTATCAAAGGCAAACGCAAAACATAGTCATTCCACCCAAAAGTATCAAGGAAAAACCGCACCACCACAAAAAGTAAATCCTGTGAGTAAAACACCCCTGCAGCTTCCCTATGATGGATACTCAAATCCCCACAAGCAAACAGCAACATTCCAACATTAATTCCTAGAATCAAGCAAAACAGCACATTTGTGCGGAGATTTGAAGTCCTGTATATATCCCACATATCTTTTAGCATAGTCTATCTAAATGCCTTTTAGTTAATCTCATTAAAAAAATATCCATAGTTTTTAAGGCTTTGGCGGATTTGCTCCTTATGCTCTTGCCCCTTTGTTTCTAACGCCATTGTTACCAACGCATCGCCATATTTGAGCATTACTGAAGTCCTATCGTATTCAATCTGCACGATATTTGCCCCAACCTTGCTTAAAATATCCGTTAACCCCTGCAAACTCCCGGGCTTATCAACCAGCACGACTTCAAGCTTCATCTTGCGATTTGATTTGAGTAAGCCCTTTTCAATAATCACATTGAGCATTGTAATATCAATATTCCCTCCACTTAGCAGCAAAGCAATTTTGTCACTTTGACTAAAACTAAATTTCTTATGTAACACACTCGCTACACTAGCCGCCCCAGCCCCCTCCACGACAAGCTTTTGCTTTTCAAGCAAAAATAAAATCGCATTAGCAATCTCTTCATCATCTACACTTACTATCTCATCTACGCATTGCTGTAATAACGCAAAATTATCCGCATTCACATCACGCACAGCTATCCCATCGGCAATACTCCGCACAGATTCTACTTTTTCAATTTTCCCACTGACAAATGACCTTTTCATCGCGTCCGCTCCACTTGCCACTACGCCAATAACTCGCACGCTAGGCTTTAGTGTCTTTATCACACTGCCAATACCCCCAAGAAGCCCACCTCCGCCAATAGGCACAACCACTACATCTATGTCATTTTTTTCTTCTATTATCTCAAGCCCTATACTTCCTTGCCCAGCAATGACAAGCTCATCGGCAAAAGGGTGGATAAACACCAAATCCCGCTCTTTTGCTATCTGCAATGCCCTTTCAAACGCCTCATCATAGTTATCCCCACAAAGCACCACTTCCGCCCCCAACGCCTTAGTCGCACTCACTTTCAATAATGGTGTAGCCTCAGGCATTACAATCACAGATTGAATCCCAAAATGCCTAGCACTATATGCCACACCTTGAGCGTGATTCCCAGCACTTGCGGCAATCACACCTTGAATCTGCCCTGCCTTATAAGATTCTGCCTTGCTAGATTCCACTAATGAAGCGATTTTATTAAACGCCCCGCGAATCTTAAACGCTCCTGTAAGCTGAAGATTCTCTTTTTTGAGATAAATCTCACCGACAGAGAGCTGTGAAAGCACAGGTGCATAACTTAGCGGAGTATGAGCTATCACGCCCTGTAATCTCTGCCTTGCTTCTAAAACCCTATCATAAATGTGTCGCATTGCTATCCCCTTATTTTTTAGTATTTTTAGCGTGTAGTAACTTTTTCATATCCACAAGCAATGGAGGCAGCCCAACACCAATGCCAGAGAGTATAATAAACATTATGCCAAAGCTTGTAGCAAGATTTGGTAAATTATCCCCTAGCAACACACCAAGAATCACGCTAAAAACCAAACGCATATAATCAATAGGTGCGACAATACCAGCAGGAGCGGACATATACGCCTTTGTGAGATAATGCTGCCCTAGTGTCCCAAACAGCCCAAGTAGAATAATATGTAGCCAATCTATCCCTTGTGGCATAGCCCAAGATTGCGCAAAAAGCGGGATTTGAGCCACACTTACAATAAGTGTAATGACACTCATCGCCACGCCTGTGGCAAATACAGGCACCCACGAGCTAAAATAATCCTTTAATGCCCTAAGATTTAAAAACGCCACTGCCATAAATAACGCACTTGAAATACCAAAAATAACATTTTCTAGCCCCATTGCATTAAAATTTGGATTGCAAATCAGCAAGATTCCACAAAAGCCTATAATCGTAGAAAGCACCACGCCTAAATGAAACTTTTCCCCCAAAAATAAAAAAGACAGCAACACCACATATAAAGGCATACTTTGACTAAAGGCTGTGGCATTGCCAAGTGAAATAGTCGCAATATTATAAAAAAGTGCCACAAAGCTTAAACCCCCAGCGATTGAGCGGGAGAGCAAAAACACATAGCCGCCTTTTTTATGACTAGGCTTTTTCATAGGCTTACTCAAACACAGCGGCAGCAAAAACAGCACCATTAAAAATGAGCGGAAAAACGCCACTTCCATAGATGGCAGAGTAAGAGAGAGAATCTTAGCCTCCGCACCCATTAACGCAAAAAGCAAAGATGAAAACAGCATAGCCAAAATGCCCTGTGTGAGATTTGCACTCATAAAATCACACTCCTTTAAATGTGGCATTATAGCAGTTTAGATTCTTAAAAGCCTAGAATCTCAAATAGATTCTACCACCTTATCATACTCAACACAGCAAGCATCTCTATTTTTTAGAATCTTTGAGTGCTTCTTATTTTTTCTTTAAGGGGGAGGGGTTTGAATTTGCAAGTGTGGATTTGCTTCGCTACACGCGAAATCACCCCTCCCCCTTAAAAATCCCCCACCCGATGACGCTTTCAAGGTTATGCTTCGCACTTACATTGATTTTATGTGTGGCAAAGTCGTGCTTTGCCACTGCTTAAGATTCTACAAATGCAGATTCTATTTTTAGGAATGCCCTTTGCTTAAAACTCCGCAAAGACACTACAAAGGATTGTAAATGCTTACACGAAGTTTAGGAATGTCGCTCCTTGGAATCTTAATACTTTCCATCGCCCTTTTTTCAAATAAAGCCTTAGCCTTTGAGCCTAGCATTGACTTTAACGCGCCAGACTGGGTAGAAGAGCGAGAATCTGCGGATAATGATGTCCCAGAATTACCCAAAGCAGGAAGCCTTTTTGGCAGTGGGGATAGACCGCTATTTTCTGATAGACGCGCAATGAAGCCAGATGATCTCATTACGATTGTGATTAATGAAAATGCTAATGCCAACTTCACTACAAACAAAAACTATAATGGTGCAAGTGGCGGGAATGTAACACCCCCAGCCATTGAATACACAGGCAATAACGAAGAGCAAAAGCAAATAGTCCAAGAGCTAAACGACCAAGCTGCCTACAATCTCACAAAGGCAAACAACACTTCAAACTTCCAAGGTGGAGGCGCACAAACGCGTAATGAAGCCCTAAATGCCACACTCACAGCAAGAATCATCAAAGTCTTAGATAATAACACCTACTTTATCCATGGCAGACGCGAAGTGCTAGTAGATGGCGAAAAGCAGATTCTAGAATTAAGCGGCGTGGTGCGATCATTTGATATAAGCAAAGATAATGTCGTGCAAAGCAAACACATCGCCAATGCCAAAATCGCCTACACATCAGCAGGACCCATCAGCGATACCAACCGCAAAAAGCCCATTAGCGATGGTATAGAATCGCTCTATCCATTTTGAGTAAAGCATTCTAAGCGAAGCGAAGCCCTGTTAGAATCTAAGCTTTAAAATCTTATCCCTTTTCACAAGGGCAACACCACAAAAAGGAAAGGTAGTGAAAATGAGAAAAGTAGCCCTTATCCCCGCACGAGGCGGGAGTAAAAGAATCCCAAATAAAAATATCAAAGATTTTTGTGGCAAACCTATCATCGCCTACCCCATAGCCACCGCATTAGAATCTAAGCTTTTTGATGAAGTCATTGTCAGTACAGATTCTCACATTATCGCTCAAATTGCCCTTGATTATGGAGCAAAAGTCCCCTTTATGCGTCCAACGCATTTAAGCGATGACTTCACGCCAACTGCTGATGTGGCAAATCACGCCATAGATATGCTAAATCTTAGCCAAGATGACCTGCTTTGTGTCATCTACCCTACCGCCCCACTGCTAAGTGCTAAGAGTCTGAATCTAGGCTATCTCGCCCTGCAGGATTCTGCCTATCTTTTTAGTTTCGCTGCTGTGGCGTATGACTACACGCCATATCGTAGCTTTTGCTTTAAAAACGGCGAGATTGCTATGCTTTTTCCAGCCCATTATGCTAAACGCTCCCAAGACTTGGAGCAAGTCTATCACGATGCGGGGCAGTTCTACTTTGGCAGAGTGGGGGCGTGGCAGGAAGCTCTGCCTATCTTTGCCCCGCATTCTTATGCTATTATCCTAAAAAGCTATCAAGTCCAAGACATTGATACGCTAGATGATTGGCAAATGGCGGAGATAAAGTATAAGTTGCAGGAAAGTTTAAGTGATGAAAAAGCTTAGAATCTAATCAATTTACTTAATAAAACATCAAAAACCAAATAAAATTATAAACTTTAAAAATCTTTAAGACATCGTTCTATGGCTTGACGCACATCATCAGCTTCAGTATCCCCCTGCCCCTCTGCACTACAAGTAAAAACTAAATCGTGTGTTTTTGAATCTAACATTTGAATAGTAACACTCAAAGTATATCCTCCTAGCCCTCCCAATACATTTCGCTTATCACCCTGCCCATACTGAACAAGAAGTGTCGGTTTGTCATTAGGACTACTTAAAATAACAAAGCCTTTTTTCATTAAGATTCCAGAAATCACATCTGCAGGATTTATACTTTTTGAGCTAGAAGCACCAAAACCTCCACCTGTGCCATACCCCATATAAACAGCTCCACTTCCTGAAGTCAATGTTTGTGTTTGTCCCACAATGGCATACCTATACATACTTGTATCTTGCAATTTATTTACCTGTGTTGGCTTTAAAATCGCACAGCCATTCATAATAAAAACTAAGAGTCCAGTAATAAATACCTTTTTCATTTTTTCCCCTTGTTTTGAAAATTAAAAATGCAACTATACGATATATTTTCTTAATTTTTATATATAAACGATTTATTGTCATAGTTAGCTTTAAAGAGAGTTTTAACTTAAATGCCAAAAATATTAAAAGGCAAAGCATAATGAAATACACTCAAAGAGACAAAGCTAGAATCTTGCGTATCACGACACGCACATTGCAGCGGTGGAGAACGACAAAGCCAGAATTATATGCGATTATAGAAGCAGGATTTAAAATGCGTGAGAATCTCGCTCAACAGGAGCTATATCACAAGGAGATTTTAGAGCTTATTAAGTCCATAGACCCAAACTCCACGCATTCAGCCTAAAGCTTACACTTTCAGCAAAGCTAAAGCCTTTTATAAATCTCTTGTTGTAAATCTTGTTTTGGTAAAAGTGTGATTGTGGGGAATTGTGTGCGGTTAAAGGTAGCTTGGCGTTTGGCTAATTGACAAGTATGAAAAAACAGCTCTTGTTTTAGAGATTCAAGGCTTGTAAGTTTGCCTTGTAAAAATGCTAAACATTCCTTTGGACCGATAGCGTTTAAAGGCGGTATGCCCTCCCCATAAGATTCTACAATCTCTTTTATCTCTTCCACAATGCCTTGCTCTATCATCTTTTGACTTCGCTTTAAAATATCAGCCCTCAATTCATCTCTTGGCTTATCTAGGGCAAAAATCTCTAAAGGCAGGGGAAAAGGCGTAGGCTTATGCGTGGCAAAATACTCGCTAGGCTTTAATTGCGTGGCTTTGTAGAGGCTTAGGGCTTTGTGGATTCTGTATGTATCTTGCGGGGCGATTTTTTGAGCGTAATCCATATCAATGGAACATAAAAAGGCATAGCACTCCTGCAAACTTCCTAGAGATTCTATCCACTTTTCATAGCATTGCAAGTCTGGCATAGGGCTTAAGCCTTCTATAATGCTTTTTAGAAAAAAGCTACTGCCCCCAACGATAAGCAAGGGCGTATCGGGCTTAAGATGAAGCACACATTCGCATAAAAGTGTAAAAAAAAGCATAGCATTGCTTTTTTCACTTGGGCTTAAAATATCTAACGCGTGGTAACGCACCTGCGTTTTTTCCAAAGGCGTGGGCTTGGCGGAAGCTATATCAAAGCCTTTATAAATCCCTAAAGAATCAAGGCTAAAAATCTCACAGCCCTTTTGCAAGGCTATCTCGTGAGCAAGGGCAGTTTTACCACTCCCACTTGAGCCAAGGATAGCGATGATTTTAGGCTTAGAATCTAAGGCTTTATTTGTAAGAGCCTGCAAAGCCTTACTAAAGCGTGAATGCAAAGATTCTGTATTTTGCATAGAATCTTTGGTGATAGAATCGTGCGTATTTTGTGGCACTTTTTAAATCTCTTATTTTTGTAAGGGCTAGGCTTTTAACGCATAATAAGATTTTAAAAATACCTTATTTGCTTCACCTGTAAAGTCCCGTAATCCAAGTCTCTGCAAGGCAAGTTCAAAGGCATTGACTACCCACAAACTTTGGGATAGCGGGATAAGCCCCATTTGATTAATCCGCACAATGCTTGTCTTTAGCCTATCCTGCCCCCCTGCGACATTAAGATTAAACTCTGTCTTTAGCACTTTGCGTAAATTCGCCGCATTTGTCTCATCATAAATGGTATTCATCGCTAGGGCTGGGGATTTGGGGTAGATTTTTAGCCCGATAGATTCTAGGGCTTTTTGCGTTGATAGGCTTCTAGCCTTTGTATCTTTATAGATTTGCTCCATTCCTTTACTTTGTCCGCCATTTTGCGATTCATTTTGGGACACAAGCTCAAAATACTTCGCAAGTCCGGTGATAATTGTCGTTGGAGCAGTCCAAGCGGTGGTGTTTTTGACTTGATTTTTTAGCTCGGTTTTGAGATTAAAATAAAAGCCCACATCGCGTTCTTCAATCTTTTGTATCGCTTGAGATGATAGCCCAATAATGCTTAAGCCCGGTGGCAGCATAAACGCCTTTTGTGAGCCGCCAATAAGGGCGTCAATATGACTTGTATCAATGGCTTCAACGCCCATTGCCGTAATGGCATCAACCACCACAATAATATTTGGATTATACTCCTTAATCGCCTTAGTTATGGCTTCTGCTGGGTGTCGCAACCCCCCTGCAGATTCACACATCTGCATACAAAAGCAGTCAATATCCTTATCATTTTGCAAAATCTCAAGCACAGATTCCACACTCGCTGGGGTATCCCACTCATTTATAATCTCTGTATATGGAATCTTATGAGCCTTGGCGATTTTGCCAAAGCGTTCGCCAAACTTCCCGCTATTGACACTTAGCATTTTTTTAGCACTAAAAGTCAGCACACAAGCTTCCATAGCCCCACTGCCGCTACTTGCAAGCATTAAAACTTCTTTCATTCCTAAAAGCTCTAAAAGCCCCTCCCTAGCTTTAGCAAAAATGCTTTCAAACTCTGGGGTTCTGTGGTGGAGTGTAGGCTCACTCATCGCCTGACGCAAAGATTCTGGCACGGGGGTAGGACCGGGCGTAAAAAGTAATGGAGTAGATGGCAACATAGGCTTCCTTTTAACTTTGGATTTGAAATGGTGATTATACCCTTAAAGTTATAATTTATGCTTTATGAGTGGTGTGGCAGCTTTGTAATCACGCTCTGCCTTTGTGTTTAGAATCTGTGAAAAATACCGCGGGTGCATTCCGCCATTGGGACGCAAGATCGCAATATTTTCCTTTGTGAAACGCTCCCCCTTAGCAATATCTTTTGTAACCCAAATGCTTCTAGCAAAGATTCTGCGTTTTTTAAGCCTGTTTTTATCAATGCTCGGTTGCTTTTTGCCAAGGGCTAGGGCAGTGTTGCGGACTTGCCTTGCCATCGCACCAAACTCATCTTTATCCATACTAAAGGCACTATCCACGCCTCCTAAGGACTTATCAAGGATAAAATGCTTCTCAATCATACACGCCCCAAGGCTCGTAGCGATAATGGGGCAGAGACTGCCAAGCGTATGATCTGAAAGTCCAACTTTAATATTGTATTTTTTATATCTTTGCTTTAAGCCTAGCATTGCTTTGATATTTGCAGATTCCAAAGGTGCTGGATACTCACTCACACAATGCAAAAGCGTAATATCCTTGCTCCCATATTTATGGCAAAGTGCAAGGGCAGATTCAATCTCTTTGTGCGTGGCAATGCCGGTGGAAAAAATAATAGGCTTTTTAGTCTTAGCAATCGCAGCAATCAGCTCATAGTGCATAATCTCAAAGCTTGCAACCTTATACATAGGGCATTGCAAAGATTCTAAAAGCTTCACGCCCTCCACAGAAAAAGGTGAGCTAAATACGATTAGTCCTAAACTTCGTGCAAGTGAAAAAAGCTCTTTATGCCATTCCCACGGCGTTTGGGCTTTTTTATACAAATCATACAGATAGGTATTATCCCACAATGTCCCGCCGCTAATGGCAAAGGGCGGATTCTTAGAATCTAGCGTTAGGCAGGAGGGCGTGTAGGTTTGTAGCTTCACACCATCAGCTCCACTTTTAGCAATGGCATAAATAGAATCTTTAGCAATTTGCAAGTCTTGCTGATGATTAGCACTTAGCTCGGCGATGATAAGTGGGGGCTTCATACACGCTCCTTATACATTAAGATGACATTGTGATATATGCTTTGTGAATCTTTTATCTCGCGTATAAAATCGTGCAAAATCCCCTCTTTTGTATAGCCCATTTTTTCATAAAATGCTATGGCTTGGGTATTGTGCTGTAATACTTCAAGGTGCAAGGTGTGTAAACCTAGCTCATTAAAAGCATAAGATTCTAAAAACTTTAGAATCTTAGCCCCCTTGCGTGAAATGCTAGAATCTACATTTTTATAGATTCCAATAAAGGCGTGGCGATGGGTGAGATTTATCCTTGTGAGTGAGCCTACGCCGATATACTCATCATTTTCCTGCAAGAGCCAATATCGCTTTGTATTATCATTTGCAAGGTTTGCTAGAAACGCGGTGTGAGATTCTGGGCTAATAAAAGTGGCATACATCCATTTAGCGATGTCTGGGTGATTTCGCATTTGCAAGATGGCTTGAGATTGCGTAGGATTAAGCTTTGGAAAAGGCAGGGCTTGAATCTTAGCTGTTTCATTTTGAGCTGTGCTGTGGGGGGTGGCTAGGTTTTGAATTAAGCTTAAAAGGGCAGATTCTAGCTTTGAGCCAAGATTTAGATTTTGAAGATTTTGCTTTAGAATCTTAGGGGGATTCTCCTGCCAAGAGAAAAGCGTTTCAAGGGCAGATGGCAAATCTTTTGCGTGATAAATCACGCCTTTTTTCTGCCATTGCTCTATATGAAAGGCTTGATTTTGTGCAGTTTGTAAAATGACACTAGGGATTTTAAGCCTTAATAATTCAAGCATACTGCCACCCCCTGCACTTAAGGCATAATCGCAAGTTAGGGCTAAGTGTAAAAACTCGCTAGGTGTGAGATTGTGATACATACTAATGAAATTTTCAAGGGGCTTTGGAATGGCGATTTTATGGGGATAGCCACCGCCTAGCACGAGATGAAAATGACACTGCCCCACAGGCACACTCATAAGTAAATCAGCGAGTAAATCAATAAATCTTTGGGAGAGATTACTCAAATCTACACCGCCAAAATTCACGAAGATTTGCTTATTTTGATTGTGGGCTGTGGGCTTGGAATCTTGTGCAGATTCTAATGGTTTAGATTCTATATGTTGGGGCAAAATCATATATTCTTCCCCACACCACAAGTGAGAATACCCCTTAAAATACGACTTAGAATCTGGCGTGGGATTGAGAATATAGCAATCCTTTGGATAGACATCACGCAGGGTATCATCAAGGCAGATGAGTGCCTTGCTGTGCTGAATTAAACGATGATAGAACCACTCTTGTGCCTCATAGCTATCCACAATGGCAAGTTCAAGCATTTCAGGCTGGGTGGATAGCCACTCATAGTTTTTACACTCAAGCTCAATATGTGAAAGTGTGGAATCTAGCAGAGTATTTAGAGATGGCGGGGTGTAATCGCCGCGATTATGCAAAGTAATGGCGTGGATATAAGGGAGCTTTGTCAATTTTACAAATATGGCGATGAGTTTTAAAGAGCGGTAGAAATGCCCTAGCCCATAGCCCTCCCCACTCTCGCAAAAAATATCAATACGCATTTTATACCTTTTAGTTTTTACAATGGATTTTACGGAGTGGGTAGCAAAGTTAATTCCATAATTCATTCCAAAATTATATAGGGCTAGAATCTAGCTAGATTCTAAGGCGTGGAGCTGACTTTAAGATTTTGGTATTGATGAATTTGTGTGGCTTGTGGGGATTGAGCGTATTTTATAGGGCAGAGTTGCAGTAGGCTTGGAAATATTGTTTTTCAATGTCATAAAGCTCATAGCGAATCTGCTTAAAAGTGTGAGTGTCGCCTAGATGTGGAGCAAGTTTGGCATATTCCTCCAAAACACGAGCGGATTCTTGAGTGCGTTTAAAATTAGCCATAACAAGGGCGTTGAGATTTTCTCTTAACAGCTCATCTTTGCTACTTTGTTTTGCTACATCGCCTTGAATATCTCTATAATCAAGTAAGTTTAGTGAAGCAGAAGATTTAAGTTTATGTCGCAGTGTTTTGCATAAGGAAGAGAGTGTTTTATCATTATGAAAGTAGCGGAGCGTATCCTCTATGACGCGGATACCCTCCCTTAAGCGATTGAGATTAGCATCTATAACTCTGCCAATCTCCATTTATTCCCCTTAATCTCTGTTTGATAAACCGATAAGGGCAAGTAGATTCATAAAAATATTATAGAAATCAAGATACAAGCTAATTGCCGCATCTACGGGACTTGTGTAAAGCCCACGGATAATATTTTGTGTATCATACGCCACATACATACTAAAGAGAATAACCGCCGCACTTGAAATCAACACTTGAAACATAGAGCTTCCAAGAAACAGATTCACAAGCGAGCAAACAAATACAACAATCAAAGTGATAAAAAGCATTTTGCCCATACTTGCCAAGTCTTTGCGTGTCCTAATACCAAAGATACTCATCACGCCAAAGACAATTGTCGTCATTGCAAATGCCATAGCCACAGCTCCAGCTCCTGCCTTTGCCGCTACCATAGCCACAAGCGGAGTAGCCACCAAACCTGTGAGTGTTGTAAAGATAAAGAGCATTGCGATATTAAGTCCGGGCTTTGAGCGAGAAAACATAAGCCCAAAGAGTGCTGCAATCGCAGCCACAAACAGAAGCATACGATTTTCAAAAACAAGCTGAAGATTGTAAAAGCCAATCATCGCACCAATAAAGGCAAAAAACAAACTTGCCCCAAAGAAAATATAAGTCGTTTTGACAAATTTCACAAGAGCAGTATCCTGTGCCGCTGCATATTCCGCAGTTGCATTGACATTGTTTGTATAATTTCTATCATAAAGTCCCATTTTTATCTCCTTTTTTTAAGATAGAGTGGAATGATACCACATTTTGCTAACAAGGCAAAATTCTCCATTATTACAAAATTGCCACAAGCCCATATTTGCTTAAGAATGGGCTTTGAGAAGCAAGATTCTAATCTTTAAAGAGCTTAGAATCTGGATAGACAAACTTTGTAGGACGCTCAACTTGAATACTTTCTTTTGCGTCTGTGGCATACGCACGGATAGTAATATCATAATTCCCCTGCCCTAGATTCTCTCTTGTGCGGATTGTAACTATCTGCTTGACTTTCTTTCCAGCCTTGACATTAAAGGGAGCTTTTGGCGAGATAATCTCTAAGGACTTAGCAATATCTCCGCCCTTGTTATCAAGGATTTCAAAATACATTTGGTGATCAGCAGAATCCGTGTTGTGGAAAAGCATTGTGTAGTGATTATCCACAATGTGATTCTTTTTAATCTCATACAGCTCGGTGGTGCGGTTAATATCAAGGAGCATACTCTCCTTTTTGCTACCTACAAAAAGTAATAGCACAAACACAAGGGCTAAAATCACCATATAGCCGATAGTTTTAAACCTAAACACACGCACTTTACCATTATTATCTAGCGAGGCAGAGGACTTCCACATCACAAGTGAAGGGCGATTAAGCTTACTCATCACAGATTCACACGCATCGGCACATTCAAGGCAGTTAATACACTCTAGCTGCATACCTTTTCTAATATCAATATGCGTTGGACACACACGCACACACGCATTACAATTGGTGCATTCATTGTTTGGATCTTGCTTTTTAGGTGCGAGTTCAAACTTCATTCTCTTTGTGTCATACACCGCCCCACCGCGTTTATAGTCATACACCGCCGTAATCGTGTCATCATCAAAAAGCACACTTTGAATCCGGCAATACGGACACATATAAATACAAAAATTTTCCTGTATAAAAGCAATATCAAGAATGAAAAATAGCCCAAAGCCTAGCCAAAAACCAAGTAAGATTCTATGACTTAGTGGATCGCTCATATAGGCGAAAAAATCACTCGGAGGTGTAAAAAAGAACATCAAATTCGCTGCTGCCACAAGGCAAAGCACGGAGATAATGAGAAATGCCAACACCGCCTTTATCTTTGCCCCAAAAGTGCTTAAGTCCATTTTTTCTTGCTTATTTGAGATTCTTTTTCGCAAACCTAGAATCTTTGTCTGCAACAAATCCCTATATAAAATGCGGAAAATCGTCTGCGGACACGCCCAGCCACACCATATACGCCCCGCAAGTGTCGTCATAAAAAAAATTCCCACAAACATAAGAATAAGCAAAAACGGCATTAAATACAGCTCCTGCATATCAAACACAACGCCCATCAAATGAAGCTGTTTGTGATCAAATGAGAGTAAAAAAAGCTGATTACCATTGATTTGTATAAAAGGAAACACCAAAAGTGCCAAAGTTGCTATCGCATAGACAATGTAACGCTTTTTGCGGTAAGAGTGAGTGTTGTTTTGCATACTATCCTTCTTATGAAACACACCTTATTTGTTGAAGTTTGCATTGTATAACTTTTTTGACTTAAATTAAATTAAAAGCAACATTTTTTTGTAAATTCTCTTAAGAAATTGAAGAAACAAGCTTTTACATTAAAATCTTTAGACTTAATAATATTGTTTAGTTAGCCAACTCCACACTTCCCCATATATGATCAACAAGAAACCAATTCTTTAGGGCTAAAAATTGTTTTGGTAAAAATCGCGATGAATCATTTAAATATTCCTTTGGCATAATGACTATTTTATCTGGATTCTCTATAAGATATGCCGCCCACCAGCTAAATGTTGAATTAGCAATAATAGCGTGCTGACAAGATCGCATAAGCTCCATTTCTTCAACAGCATTTCCCTCTGTATTGCCCTCTATGAAATCTATCGTGCAGCCACTAAAATCCACATACCGCATTAAATATTCTTTACACCAACACATATCATTACTGAAAACAAAAATGTGTGGGTTTGTGATTTTTGATTTGAGAATCTCTAAGGCTTTTTGATAGTATGTTACACCAAGCACAACATAAAGCCCTTCGCTTTGCAGGTAATCCCCTCTTCTTATATGTAAAAATACACTTTTATCCGTGTTTTGGATTTGTTTTTTAAGCATAGCATTGTCGTAGCGAAGTGGAATTTTTAATCTAAAATCATCTTTAAGCAGAGCATACACATCATTACTATACACAAAGGACATATTTATACCATACGGAAAAGCGTAGGGTTTAAACGAACTCTCTCTATAATGCTTCATTATGCGATCATTAACTACCCCCTCCTCACCCCAAACAATATGTGCATAAAACTCATAAAAAGGTCTATAACTCGCCCTCCTCCTAATTAGCCTAATTGCCTTGTAGCGTAGTCTATTGTAAATGAATTTAAAAGGAAACAACACATCGTGTCTAGTGAGGTATTTTGCAATTTGAGTAGAATCTTGGCATAAAGGAATACTGAGATTAAAATGCTTAATCTCTAAAAGGCGAATATTTTCACCCCCCCCCCAGCAACGGAATCATACTCTATTGCACCAAGCAAAACATCATATCCCTTTTGTTGCATAGTCTTAGCAAAAGCATAGTGAAACATTTGATTTCCTAAACCGCCTCCAACCATCACAAGCATTCAAGCCTCCTTAGTTTTTTTTGTTGTCATTGACCCACTTAATCAGGGCAAAAGTATAACTTGCATTATAAAACAATCTGCTATTTTATGCTAGAATCCACGCCATTATTCACAATCACAAGGACACACAATGCTACAAACAATCAATCTTTCAATGCGTTATGCGACAAAAAAGCTCTTTGAAAATGTCAATATCAAGCTAGATTCTGGCAAACGTTATGGGCTTATCGGGGCAAATGGTGCGGGGAAATCCACATTTTTAAAAATCCTAAGTGGGCAGTATGAGGCAAGCAGCGGCGAAGTGGTGATAGAAAAGGGCTTAAAAATGGGCGTTTTGGGGCAGGATCAATACGCTTTTGAAGATCTTAGTCTAAAAGATGCGGTGCTACTAGGCAATAAGCGATTATATGAAGCCATAAAACGCAAGGAATATCTCTATGAAAATGGCGATTTAAGCGATGACACAATCAATGCCGAGCTAGGTGAGCTAGAGATGATTTGTGCTGAAGAAGATCCAATGTATGAATGCGAAGTGGTGATTGAAAAGATTTTAGAATATCTAGGCTTTGAATCTAGCACACATAATGAATTGATGAAAACCCTAACCGGTGGCGATAAGTTTAAGATTCTACTCGCACAAGTGCTATTCCCCAAGCCTGATATTTTGCTCCTAGATGAGCCTACAAACAACCTTGACTTACACTCTATATCGTGGCTTGAAGAGAATCTCAAACGCCACGAAGGAACGCTTGTCGTCATCAGCCACGATAGACATTTTTTAAACAGCGTTTGCACGCATATTTTGGATATGGATTTTGGCTCTGTGCGGGAGTTTAGCGGGAATTATGATGATTGGTATATCGCCTCTACTTTGATAGCTAAACAGCAGGAAATGGAGCGAAACAAAAAGCTTAAAGAAAAAGAGGAGCTAGAATCCTTTATCGCGCGTTTTTCTGCTAATGCGAGCAAAGCCCGCCAAGCCACAAGCCGCCAAAAGCAGCTAGAAAAGCTAAATATTGAATCCTTAGCGGTTAGCTCTAGGCGAGATCCTAGCATAGTCTTTAAACCCAATCGCACCATTGGCAACGAAGCCCTAGAATGTGAAAATATCTCAAAAAGCTATGAGGATCTCTGCGTGCTAAACAATGTGAGTTTGAAAATCTTGCCCGGGGATAAAATCGCTATCATCGGTGCAAATGGCGTGGGCAAAAGCACTTTGTGTAAGATTCTAGTTGAAGAGCTAAAAGCGGATTCTGGCGTTGTCAAGTGGGGGGCGACTACGCAAAGAGGCTACTTCCCACAAAATGTGAGCGAAGAGATAAGTGGGGAAGAGAGCTTGTATGAGTGGCTAAGGGGCTTTGATAAGAAAAAAGAGAGTGGCGAGATACGCAACACACTAGGGCGAATGCTCTTTAGCGGAGAGGAACAAGAAAAATCCATAAACGCCCTAAGCGGTGGGGAAAAGCACAGAATGGTGCTAAGCAAACTTATGCTAGAAGGGGGGAATTTCTTAGTCCTTGATGAGCCTACAAACCACCTTGATTTAGAATCCATTATCGCGCTTGGCGAGGCGTTGTATAAATTTAGCGGAAATGTGATTTGTGTAAGCCACGATAGGGAGCTGATTGATGCTTATGCCAATAGAATCATTGAGCTAAAAGCGGATTCTAGCGGCGGTGGAGCAGAAATCATAGACTTCCGCGGGAGTTATGAGGAGTATTTAGAATCTAAAGGGGAATGATAATGAGTGGATACAAAAGCACAATGAAAGGGCTTTATGACAGGATTTTAGGAATATACAATCGCAATAAATACGAAAACTACCGAGAGCAAGAAAAGGTGATTGAAAATATTTTTAGTGAAAATGGAGTTTTTGCTAAATTGGGGCGAGAAAACTTACAGCAAATTGTGCTACTAAAGGTTTCTGTGTTAGATAGCTTTTATAGCACAAATCTTGCGAAATTTGGAATCTATGAAGTCGCAAAACACATTACCGAGCTAGAGCAAAAAGATCAAATCCACCAAAAAATACGCAACGCCAACCCACAAAATTACAATGAATTAAAGGATATTGTTAAACAAATTGCAGAATGTAAAAGAAAAGATGATAAGAAAAAAGTCTTTTACTCCTTTGCGACAAAATATTGCTTCCACCACAATCAAAACGCCTTTAGAATCTATGATAGCTTTGTGCGTGAAGTGTTGGTATTTTTTAACAATGGCAAAAGTGATACAAGCAATAAGTTTGCGGATATACCTAGTGAGCTAGTAGGCACAAATTTTTATGGAAAAAAGCTCGCAAACAAAGAGCTTAAGGACTATGATACATACGATACATTTCTCCAAGCTATTGATGAGTTTGCCAAACACTATGGACTTGAAAATAAAGACGCACAAGATCGCAGAAAATTAGATCATTTTTTGTGGATTCTAGGGAAAGAAAAGAGCGAAGCGGAGCAATAATTGATTAGAAAAATAGCTTTTATAAAAGTGGATTCTACCCTTAAAGCCTTTTGAGCTTTAGGGCTAGTAGATCAAGGTAGGCAGATTCCTAGAATCTACTTTTTGTTGTGCTGATTTGGGTTAAGCTGCTTACCCCTGTTGCCTTGATTTTGGTCGTATTGGCGATTTGTGCCACTTGTGCCTTTGTTGGGATTTTGCATATTAGCACTATTGTCCTTTGGTGTAACTTTGCCTTGATTAGAATTAGCCTGTGCCATTTTGACTCCTTTAAAAAAATAAAATAGCATTATGCGTTTTTTTTTTTTTGATTTAGCTTAAATTTAAGACAAAGAACACTTTTACAAAATCCCTTAGTTAGAATCTTGCCACCAAAGATGTTGAGAAAACTCCTTAGATTCTATGCAAAACTCAAGTGTTTGTAGCTCTCACACCACCACACCGCAGAGTAACATAATATAGTGTATCAATGCTGGGGCATAAGTCAAGAAGAGTTAGCCGTTCAATATTTTCCTAAACTCCTTAGCAATATAATAACTCATCAAAGGTGGCACGGCGTTGCCAATTTGTGCGTAAGCTGCTCCATTGCTTCCATAGAAAATAAAATCATCTTCAAAACTCTGAATCCTAGCACACTCCCTTACACTTAGTCGCCTATGTAAATTAGGGTGAGGGTGGATAACTGCCCCACCACCTCTACTGCCCCTGCCTGTAATAGTTGGGGCTGGCTTATCCCACGCTAAGATTCTATTACCTACATAGCCATTAATATTTATTTTATGTTTGCTTCCTGTGTGATTAGCAATATTCTCATCATACTCTAAAGGTAAATCAAAAATCGCCTCTCTTAGTGTCTTTGGCTTTTTATGAAGTGGCTTTGGAAAATCTATCTCTTGCTTTATATCAACTCTTCGCCCGATGATAATAACTCTTTTGCGATTTTGAGCTACACCATAATCACTTGCATTTAAGATAGTATGCTTTACAACATAGCCGCATCTCTCAAAAGTAGGCAGTATTTCATTATAAAAATGCTCTTTAAAAGCCTTTCCGCTTTGAATCCCTGCGACATTTTCTACTAAAAAATATTTTGGCTTTTTATCCCTTAGCACCCTTGCGTATTCCAAATAAAGCTTATTGTAATGTGAGTTTAGATTGCGATTTTTACCATTTGCGATAGTAAAGCCAAGACAAGGAAAACCACCGATTAAAATATCAGCATTTGGAATCTCTTCTACCTCAAGCGTATAAATATCTTTACATACAATGTGATTGCCTATATTTTTTTGATAGCTCTCACAGGCTTCTTTATCAATATCATTAGCAAACACAATCTCAAAACCAGCCTTAATAAAACCTAAATCAAGCCCACCACAACCAGAAAAAAGACTAATCACTTTGATTTTACTCACTATATACCTTTGTATTGTGCTTCAAAGCTTGAAAATAAAGATTCTAGCCCATGCAAAGCCTTATTTCTAGAATCTCTATCGCCATTAAAATATTTCACATAGCTTTCGTGTAATAGATAATCAAACTCGCTAACTAGCTCCATCACGCTTGAGCTAAGATAGGAAAAATCAAGGCTTAAAGACATAGAGCATTGTTGCAATAAAATATCTCTATCAATGCGTAATGAATTGCCCTCATAGCGATTGACAATGCTTAAAAACTTGTTTTTATTCTCACTTAAATTATAAAACAATCTCACAAGTTCCTTACCACTTAGAAAATAAAGCTGCATTTTTGTGTCATCTTTAATAGCTAAAAGCAAATCATCGGCATAAATAAACTCCGCCATTTTATTAAACTTCTCTCTAAAACTTTCATAACTTGAAAGCGTTTCAATAAGTGTAAGCAACTTTAAAAATTGCGGTTTGCTTCCCACGCCAGCACCATCACTTGAAGTTCGCTCACTTAGATAATTATCTACTTTTAAGGAATCAAAAAGCACCTTTTTCTCAAAGCTACCCATATTGATTTCTTTATTTGTTGCAATCAATGTTTTTACAGAAAAAGAGTAGCCATTTGCAAAAATCACATCAGCCTTTTCTCTGCGATTTGAAGCGATTTTATCTTTAACATTGATAAAATAATCACTCACTTCATAGCTTAGATTCTTTCTTTGTTTTGTATCTGCAACCTGTGCGTTAAATAAAATAGCCAATAAATCCTCAAATATCCTAGCACTAGTTTTGCGTTTTGCGACTTCATTTGAGCTTATAAAATGATAGAGATAACTATAGATATAAAGTGTATTAAATGTATGCTTATTTTCTTGTAAATACTCAAAAAAGTTATAAATGTCTATAATGGATTCTATCTCTTTTAAAACACCACATTGACGCAAATAATTGCTTATAATCTCAATAGTTTTTAACTCTTTTAACATTAAATTCTCCCAAATTTTGTAGCCAAGATAATTGCCGTATTGTAACAAGCTACTTTAAATAGAATACATTAGCCCAAAGTCCCTAGAAACGCTTGAAAAAACGCTCCTTAGTCAAAAAGAAAAGACAATCCAACTCAATGAAATCCTACAAAATCTCTAAAAACACCCCGCATATTTTTCACACGCTAGAATCCACACTAAGATTCTAAAAACTTCACAAGATTCTACAAAACACAAGGGCTAATTTTGGCTTTATTCTCTGTGCGTTACCACAAAATGCTATACTCCCGCTTATGAATATCCATACCACTCAAGTAAGCCAGGAGCTTATACAAAACATCGCTAATGTCTCTCTTTCACTCTTTAGGAAGAACTTTTTTGGAATCTTTCACGGGGCGATTTCTGCGCGTGTGAGTAAAAACCGCTTTATTATCAACAAACAAAATGCTATTTTTGACAATATCAACGCAGATTCTATGATTATGCTCTATCAAAAGCAGGACTATCGCTGGAATGAGGCAAGTCTGCACGCCCCCATTCACGCAGCAATTTATGAGAGCTTTTCTGAAGCAAAGTTTATCGCCTATGCTATGCCGCCTTATCTTGTGTCTTATACGCTTAAATACGACAAGCTAGAGCCAAAGGATTATTTTGGATATAAATTTTTAGCCCCGAGTGTTGAGATTTTTGACCCTAAGGATTATGAGAGCTGGGCGGAACGCGCTGATACGGATATTCCACGATATTTTAAGGAGCATTCCCATAGCTTTATGCTGATTAAAGGCTATGGCGTGTATGTGTATGCTAGGGATTTACACACATTAGCCAAGATTATTGCCTTAATTGAAAATTCGTGTAAGATTCTGCATTACAACGCCGATTTGGGCGAGATTTTTGAAACGAGTGCGAAATATGATGTCTAAGGAATACAATGAGTGATTTTTCTACCCGTGCTTTAGAGATGTTTTATAAACTCTGTGAGATTCCACATTGTAGCTATCACACGCAGGATATGTACGCTTTTCTTTGCTCTACATTAAAATCTCAAGGCTACACATTAGCTGTGGATTCTGCTTTTAATATTTACGCTAAAAAGGGCAAACCTAGAATCTGTTTGCAAGGGCATTATGATATGGTGTGCGTTGGGGATTCTGCCAAGCACATAGGCGTTACACCTATACAAAAAGATGGTTTTTTATACGCTAAAGATTCTAGTCTAGGGGCGGATAATGGCATAGCTTTGGCGTGTATGTTAGCCCTGCGAGAATCTAATATTGAGCTACTTTTCACAAACGATGAAGAAGCAGGAATGATAGGGGCAAATAATCTTAGCCTAAAAATAGAATCTCCTTTGCTTTTAAACCTTGATAGCGAGGATATACACGAGATTGTGCTAGGTTGTGCTGGGGGCGTGGATATAGAATGTGCTATTGATTTAAAAAATAACTTAAAGCCCTTAGATTCTCTTTTGCCCTCCCACCCTTATATCTATAAAATCACAAGCAAAGGCTTTTTGGGTGGGCATTCGGGGATTGAGATTCATAAAAATAAAGAGAATGCTTTAAGTGAGTTTGGATTCTTTTTATCAACGATTGAAGCCTATATCATCACACTTAATGGTGGGGAGAAACGCAACTCCATACCCGTGGGGCTAGAGGCGATTATTATATGTGATAAAAAGCTAGATTCTATCTTTTATACGCCAAATGGAGCGTCTTTTGACATTAAACCTTTGGAATCTTTAGAATCTAGCGATTATACAAACGCTTATCATAAAAATGCGATTGCCCCTTTGCTGTGTGGGATTCATAGCGGTGTGTATGCGGGGGATAAGCAGGGGGTGCTTTCATCTTTAAATCTTTCGCTTATCACGCAAAAGCAGGAGAGATTAGAGCTTATCCTAATGGCTAGAGCAAACACGCAGGACTTACTCAAACGCACTTGTGAGCGTTTGGAAATAATGCTACCCTACCTTAATCCACATTGCTCTATGAAAACAAGCGGATATTACGCCCCTTGGGAGAAAAGCATAGAGCCAACACATAAGGCTTTAACGCTTTTAAACACGCTGTATGCCAATCATAATATCACGCCCAATCTTACACAAATCCACGCTGGGCTGGAATGTGGGATTCTAAAAAGGCAGATTCTAGCTCACTCAAATGTGAAAAAATTTGAGATTCTATCCATTGGTCCAACTATTCACGCTCCACATAGCTGTAATGAAAGGCTTGATTTAAAAGATTTTGAGATTTTTTGCGATATTTTACAAGATTTTGTAACACTCTATAAGGAATAGTTATGCGACAAATCAAAGCGGGAATCATCGGCATTAGCGGCTATACGGGCTTGGAACTTGCTAAAATTTTGCTCCATCACCCTGTATTTAAACTTAGCTACATAGCCAACACGCAAGGGGATAGCACATTAGAAAAAGTCCATACTATGCTAGATTCACTCCCCTTAGGCAATCTCCCTATCCATAAAGCAAATGCACAAGAGGCTCTAATGTGTGATGTGTTATTTCTCGCCCTGCCCCATAAAAGTGCTATGGCGATGACACGGGAGATTTTGACATTAAGCAAGGCTAAAAATAAGCCTATTAAAATCATAGACTTATCGGCTGATTATCGCTTGAGTGCGGAAAACTATGAGGCAAACTACTGCACCCATACTGATAAAGAAAATCTCGCGAACGCCATTTATGGGCTAGTAGAATACAACCGTCAAAGCATACAAAACGCCACGCTTGTGGCAAATCCGGGCTGTTATCCCACTGCTACGCTTTTAGGGCTACTGCCTTTTGTAGATTGCTTACAAGATTCAAATCCTGTATTTATTGACGCTAAAAGTGGCGTGAGTGGGGCGGGAAAGACTTTGAGTGAAAATACACATTTTTCACATATTAATGAAAATCTTTTTGCCTATTCCCCCCTTGCCCATCGCCATCAAATAGAAATTGCTGAAAAGTGCGTTACACTTGGGAAAAAAGAGCTAGATATTCACTTTGTGCCACATTTAAGCCCTATCACTCGCGGTATGCTAGTGAGTATTTTTGCGACTTTAAAAACCCCTTTAAGCACAAAAGAGGCAAGGGGGATTTTAGATTCTATATATGGGAGCGAATCCTTTGTGCGTGTGAGAGAAACGCCTGTGAAAATGAGTAGTGTTATAGGGAGTAATTTTTGCGATATTTTTGTGGCGTGTAAAAATAATGGAATCTTTATTAACACCGCTATTGATAATCTCTTGCGAGGGGCTAGCTCACAAGCGATAGTAAATGCTAACATTATGTGCGGATTAGATGAGGCTTTAGGAATCCCACAAATCCCCTATGGGCTGTTTTAATAAGCGATGAAAAAAACTCAGTCGCTTTGGGAGAATGCCCCGCAAATATATAAAGATGCGATTTTTATCGCAGATTCACATTTTATGCCCCTGCATTTGCAACCTTTGCCAGAGCAGGGTGAAATTGTCTCAAAAGCCTTGCTTGATTATTTTAAGAGACTTTTAGAAAATCCCGCTCAAATGCCAAGCCAAATTTTCCTTATGGGCGATATTGCACATTTGCTTTTAGGTGGGGTAAAATCTAGTGTTGATACGCATAAAGAGCTTTTAGATTCTATTTGCAATGTTTCACAAGTTAGCCAAGTATGGTGGTTTGAGGGTAATCACGACTTTGGACTAAATGCTTTACAAAAAAGGGCAGAGTTTTCAAAGATTCGCTTTATCCCTCGCTCAAAACAACCCCTTGCCTTTAGCTACATTGATGAAAGCATAGATAAAAACACGCCACATTTAGAATCTAAGCCAAAATCTCAAAATGTCTTACTCGCCCACGGGGATTTGTTTTTAAACACAAAATATGAATATTACATTAGATGTATGCAGACAAAAGTAATGCGTTGGATTTTAGCTTTTCTAGATTCTGTAACTTTTGGTAACCTCTACACTTTTATTGCAAAAAAGGTAAATCACAAGGCGATTAGACAAGGTAGGGTGGAGATTGAAAGCTTTGCTAAAAGGCGGATTTGTGCCTACAATGCCTATTTGCAAAATGCAATCAAAAATGGACAATCTCTTAAAGATGAGCAAATGGATATGATTATAGAAGGGCATTTTCACATCGGCAAAGCATATAAAGGGGAAAGTTTGTATATTTCCTTGCCTTCATTTTATCTTACTAGAAGTATTTTTAGTATAGAATCCGCAACTTCTAATGAAGCAAAATCCACTATACAATCCACAAAGGAGAGCGATTGAAGACAGATAAAGTCGATATTATGCGAATTGCAAACAACGAAATGGAGCTTGTAGATTTTAGACTCTTTGAAGATAAGAATGGGGAGACTTATGAAGGGGTGTATGGCATTAATGTTACCAAAGTAAGCGGAATTGTCGCTTACCCTGAAGAAATCTTTGAAACTCCGGGTAGCCCTGATTATATGCTTGGTATGTTTGATTTGCGTGGAGATATTCTGCCCCTTATTGATTTGACAAAATGGATGAATATCAAGCCAAAAGAAGATGCAGTGCGTGATAAGAAGGTTATTGTTACGGAATTTAACAATAAGCAGCTTGGCTTTGTGGTGCATGCTACAAGGCGACTAAGGCGTGTGAGCTGGGCGGATATAGAATCTGCTATGTTTAGCCTTAGCAATGATGATCAGCGTGGGAAAATTACTGGAACTACGCGTATTGAAGATGGGCAGACATTACTGATTTTGGACTTAGAGGGGATCATTGATGATCTTGATTTCCAAATGCCAAATAGTGGTGATAGAGTGGATATTGAGCAATTTAAGCCTAAGGTTAAATTTGAAGGCAGTGTGCTTATTCTTGATGATAGCTCTATTGCACGCAAACTTCTTTGCAATACGCTCAGTGAGATTGGCTTTGATGTGGTTGATGCTATTGATGGAGAGGCGGGCTTAGAGCGTTTAGAGCAGCTCTATGAGCGTTGGGGGGAAGATATAGCAAAACATCTTAAGCTTATTATTTCAGATGTTGAAATGCCTAAAATGGACGGCTTTCACTTTGCCGCACAGGTTAAAAATGATGCAAGATTCAATAAGATTCCACTCATTTTTAACTCATCAATCAGCGATAAGTTTAGTGCAAGTAAAGGAAAGGAGATAGGGGCGGAAGCTTATCTTGTCAAATTTGATGCAAAACTATTTTATGATGAAATCACTAGAATTTTATCAAAATAAATAGTAGAATACTTTTTTAAAATTTCGTGCGAGAGGATTCACAATGGACGATATGCAAGAGATAATGGAAGACTTCTTAGTAGAAGCTTTTGAGATGATAGAGCAGCTAGACCAAGATTTGGTGGAGCTTGAGAACAACCCCGAAGACCTTGATTTATTAAATAGAATATTTAGAGTAGCCCATACAATCAAAGGCTCAAGCTCATTTTTGAACTTTGACATTCTCACGCGTCTTACACACAATATGGAAGATGTGCTTAACAAAGCAAGGCGTGGTGAGTTAAAGATTACCCCTGATGTTATGGATGTCGTATTGCATTCCATAGACTTGATGAAAGCGCTTCTTGTTGCTATACGCAATAGTGGGACTGATGCCAATAGTGGCATTGAGATTGATGATACTGTCTCTCGCTTACAAGCCATCTCAAGTGGTGGAACAGGTGGAGAGAGCACAGAATCTCCAGCTCCACAAGCTGCACCTGCACAATCTGCAGCCCCAAGCACTCCGGCTGATAGCAACAATCCTCTTGCTGATGAACCAGAGCTTGACTACTCAAATATGAGTGCAGAAGAAGTTGAAGCCGAGATTGAAAGGCTACTTAAAAAGCGTCAAGAAGCTGACAAGCAAGCTCGTGCAGCACAAAAAGCAGGTGGTGTTGCTCCAAGTGTGCAAGCTCCAAAAGCCCCAGATTCAGCTCCAGTAGCTCAAGCTACGCCAAAACCTGCCCCCAAACCTACTCCAAAGAAAGCAGGGGGCGATGAAAAAGCTCCAGCAGCGAGTGTAGAGCAAACAGTGCGTGTTGATGTAAAAAGACTAGATCATCTTATGAATCTCATTGGGGAACTTGTGCTTGGTAAAAACCGCTTAATCAAAATCTATGGCGATGTTGAGGAACGCTATGATGGGGAAAAATTTTTAGAAGAGCTTAATCAAGTCGTGGCTTCTATCTCTTCAGTTACTACAGATGTGCAACTTGCAGTTATGAAAACGCGTATGCAACCTGTTGGCAAGGTGTTTAATAAATTCCCTCGTATGGTGCGTGATCTCTCTCGTGAGCTTGGCAAAAATATTGATCTTATCATCACCGGTGAAGAAACAGAGCTTGATAAATCAATCGTTGAAGAAATCGGCGATCCGCTTATCCACATTATCCGCAACTCTTGCGACCACGGGATTGAAAAACCAGAAGACCGCCTAGCCCTAGGTAAGCCAGAAACTGGAACAGTAACGCTCAAAGCCTATAATGAGGGCAATCACATCGTTATTGAAATTGCCGATGATGGCAAGGGTCTAGATACACAAATGCTCAAACAAAAAGGTATCGAAAAAGGAGTTATTAGCGAGAGAGAAGCGGATACAATGAGTGATAAAGAAGCCTTTGGCATCATCTTTAAGCCCGGATTTTCAACCGCTGCCACTATCAGCAATGTCTCTGGGCGTGGCGTGGGAATGGATGTTGTCAAAACAAATATAGAGAAGCTTAATGGTATCATTGATATAGAATCTGAAAAAGGTGTAGGCACAACACAAAAGCTTAAAATCCCGCTCACTCTTGCGATTATCCAAGCTTTACTTGTTGCGGTGCAAGAAGAGTATTATGCTATTCCGCTTTCTTCTGTTATTGAAACGGTGCGTGTAAGCCAAGATGAAATTTATACCGTTGATGGCAAAAGTGTATTAAGACTCCGTGATGAAGTGCTTTCAATCGTGCGATTAGCCGATATTTTCAAAGTAGATTCAGTTTTGGAAAATACAAATGAAGTGTATGTTGTCGTCATTGGTTTGGCGGAGCAAAAAATGGGTGTGATTGTAGATTATCTCGTTGGGCAGGAGGAAGTTGTTATCAAATCGCTTGGCTATTATCTTAAAGGCACAGAAGGTATTGCAGGGGCAACTGTGCGAGGTGATGGTAAGATAACAATGATTGTTGATGTAGCGGCGATGATGGAAATGGCAAAAGAAGTGAAAGTCAATATCACAAAACTTGCCGAAGAAAATGCTGTGGCAAAAATCAAAAATTCACCAAGTGATTATGTTGTCCTTGCTATTGATGATAGCAATACTGATAGGGCGATTATGAAAAAGTGCCTTAAAACACTTGGTGTTACGGTGCTTGAAGCGGCAAATGGCGTGGAAGGGCTTGATATTGTTAAGAATGGAGATAAGCAGCTTGATGCCGTGCTTGTGGATATTGAAATGCCAAAAATGGACGGCTACACTTTTGCATCTGAAGTGCGAAAATATAATAAATTTAAGAATCTGCCCCTTATTGCCGTTACAAGTAGAAACAGCAAGACGGATAGAATGCGTGGTGTAGAATCTGGTATGACAGAATATATCACCAAGCCATACACGCCAGAATACCTAGTTAATGTTGTGAAACGCAATATAAATCTCACAATTGAGGGAGAGTAAGAATGAGTGAAAATAAATTAAAAGAAGTCCTTGAGAAACAACAAAATAAAGGTGTGGGTGAGGCAGCTGCAGTGGAAGAAACACTCCATATTATAGGCTTTATGATTGGTAATGAAGAATTTGCGGTGCCTATTCTTAATGTGAAAGAGATCATTAAGCCCATTGAATATACACGCGTCCCTGCTGTGCCTGATTATGTGCTTGGGGTGTTTAACCTTCGCGGGACGGTGCTACCGCTTATCAATATGCGTCTTAAGTTTGGACTTCCAGCCATCAAGCAAGATGGTGATACGAGATTTTTAGTGATTAGTCAAAAAGATGAGATGATAGGCTTTATGATTGATAAACTCACAGGGGCTGTGCGAATACCAGAATCTGATATTGATCCAATCCCCGAATCTTTTAATGAAAATCAAAATCTTTTACAAGGTATTGGCAAGAGAGAAGATCGCTTGATTACAATCTTACGCGTGGAAAATCTCCTCAAACGCACTTTTTAGATTATAAGGTTATAAAAGGATATGTATGAAAATTTATGACTACAAGGGTGGTTTCGTCCGATCAAGAATCTTGGGTTTGCCCATTATCAAAAAAGACTATGTTCTAACTCTTCTCGTTGCGGGACTACCCATCGCACAAAGAAAGACATATCTTACACAAAATAACGGGGGGGGGGGATAATATATGATTTTGCCTATCGTATTTTTGGCTTCCCCTTATTTAAAACCTCACAATATAAAAAGATAAATCGTAATATTCCCTCTCTCAATCACAATTATCTCCTTAGTCAAACATTTTTCGCACTCTCAGATTCTGAAATTTTTGAAAAGGCACAAAAACTTTGTGAAAATATGGATTTACAAAGTAAAAATATTGTGTATCAAATTATTTCCCGCACAAAAGCAGCCACCCTTTCACCCACACAGAAAGTTTTTCACCTAACCCAGCACGAAAAAACAGCCCTACAACATATTGAAAATGATTTTTTTGCCAATATATGTGAGCTTACGCCTGAAGTTTTTTATTATCAAGGCTATTTCTTACCAACTAAGCATTTTGAAATATCTGTCTTTTACTACAAACACGGATTAGATTCATTCTCGTCGCAAACTTTAGCAAAAATTAAGAATCTTGATGTGATTGATGTAGGCGGATTTATCGGCGATAGCGCACTTATTTTTCAATCTTTCACAAACAAAAACATTTATAGCTTTGAAGCTACAAGCCATAATTACAACCTTATGCTACAAACGCTCAAGCTCAATAATACAAATCGCATAGTGCCGGTGAAAAAGGGCTTAGGGAGTGAAAAAACAACAATGACTATAAGTATTCTAGACTCTGCCTCAAGCCTTATCCGCGATAACACCCCCTATGGAAGCACACAAAGTGAAGAAATAGAGCTTATTACCCTTGATAGCTATGTCAAGGAGCATAATCTTAAAATCGGTCTTATCAAGGTTGATATTGAAGGCTTTGAAATGGAATTTCTTAAAGGGGCAAAAGAAACCATTTGCTCTCAAAAACCAGCTATGATTCTTAGTATTTACCATCAAGCAAGTGATTTTTTTGATATTAAACCAATGCTAGAATCGTGGAATCTAGGTTATACATTCCGCATTTATAAACCTATTGACTACAACATTTCCCTTGAAACAACGCTAATGTGTGAGGTTTTAGACTAAGTCTGCTCCACAGATTCCAAACACTCATCAACGCGGTATTTTGGGCGAGACTTTATCTCCTGATACATCTTGCCAATATATTCCCCAATAATGCCTAATCCCAAAAGCTGCATACCACTTAAGAAGCATAATATTGTAGCTAGCGAAGTCCAGCCCGGCAGTGCAGAATCTGTAAAGATTTTTACCCACAGCACATACATACCAAAAACAACTGAAAGTCCGAAAAGCCCAATGCCCATAGCACTCACAAACCGCAAAGGTGCTATTGAAAAACTTGTAATGCCATTCCACGCAAAAGAGAGCATTTTCTTAAGACTATATTTAGAATCTCCAGCATATCGGGGCTTCACATCAAAATACACAATTTCAGGCTTCTGCCCCATATCCAGCACAATAGCGCGCAAAAATAAATGTGTCTCCTTATAAGCAGATAAATTTTTTAATGCCTTATGACTAAGCAAACGATAATCAGCGTGATTTTTGATGATTTTCACGCCAAAAATATTCATCATTTTATAAAAGAAAATCGCACTATACTTTTTAAATATAGAATCTGTTTTTCTATCATACCGCACCCCTAGAACTATATCTGCTCCATTTTGAAACTTCACCACAAATTCATCTAGCTTTTCTTCATCTTGCTGCAAATCACAATCAATGCTTACTGCACAATCGCATTTATTGCATACAAAATGTAATCCCGCCAAAAGTGCATTTTGATGCCCAAAATTTCTTGATAGTTTTAAAGCATACAAATGTGGTTGCTTATCTTTTTTGCTATGAAGCAACGGGGGGGGGGCAGAAGTTAAAATGAAAGTGGAAGTGGATTTGCTAGATTCAGTAGTTTTAGTAAAATCAACACCTTTAACAGATTCCATAAGCTTAGCAAAATCCGCAACATTGCTAGAATCCATAGCATAGCGTTTGTTAAAGCTTTGTGTGAGAATGTGCCAAGTGCCATCGATGCTACCATCATCTACAAACACCATTCCGCTTTTTTCAGTAATTTTGCCCCTTTCTATCATACTTGAAAGCTTCTTGCTTAGCGTTTCTATACTTTTTTCTAGCACCTGCTCTTCATTAAAGGCAGGTATCACAAGTAACAAAGTCGGTTTCTCCCTATTCATTTTTATCCTTTTTTTGTAGCCTTTATCAACCTTTTTTGCACCTAGCACAATCCATTCCCATACGCCCTTAAGTCATTATGCTTAGGTGTGGATAGATATAAAGATACATTATATTCCCTAGCCAAGCCCTGCATATCCTGCCACAAGGATTCAAAGCCTTCTTTTACCCCACCTTGTTCCAACGCCCTTAAATATGAGCGTGGAATATCAAAGCCAAGATGAGATTTATTAATGCGATACGCACTCTCCGCACTAAAGATTCCAAATACGCCAAGTGAAAGTTGTGCTTGAATCCCAAGTCTTTCTTGCAATACATAAAAATGCTCCACGCACTTTTTAGCCGATTCTATACTAAAAATAGGTTGTGTGATAATTCTATCTACACCCGCTTGTAGCTTTTGTGTTAGTCTTTGCTCTATCTCTTTTTTCCATATCTTAACCCCACTGCCACTCACAAGGCTCACTTCTCCGCCCAAAATCTCCCTTGCCAACGCAATAAGTTTAACTCCATCTAGCTCCCCATTATCCCCGCCAATCAACGCCACAGAGCTAAACCCACCATACTTCACACTCAAAATCTGTGAAAAAATCTGCAGTTTATCTTGCCCTGCCCCGCTGATTGTTGGCACAAATTCCACCACAGAGCTAAACCCAGAATCCACAATCATAGAAAATCTTTCACGCAACGCATACGCCCCAAGCAGTGAGCTTATACTTGCTTTATTAACAGGATTGCTAGGGATAAGCACAAAATCCACTTCCTGTCCTAGATTCTCCCTAGCACCTTGTATCATAGCCTTTAAGCATTCTATGTCTTCATATATCTCTTGTGGTAAAAACTCAATCCCAAACATTTACACCCCATAGATTCTAAAATTATTTAACTCCTAAATGCTATAATCCTAACATTTTTTGAGATAATAAAAGGATATGCCAAATATGAAAAGCACAGATAAACTCATTGTGTTTGATTTTGATTCTACACTAATGAATGGCGAGACCATAGATATTCTAGCCAAAGCCCATAATGTCCATAAGCAAGTGGAGCAAATCACACATAAAGCGATGAATGGGGAGCTTGACTTTTATGAGAGCCTTAAAAATCGTGTTGCCTTGCTTCAAGGACTAAGTCTACAAAAAGCCCTAGATATAGCTCACAATCTCCCCCTTATGCCCGGGGCAAAGCAATGTATCAAAGCCTTTAAAAACGCCAATTACAAAGCGGTGTGTTTTAGTGGGGGCTTTCATATCGCCACAGATCATTTTTCTAAGATTCTAGGGCTTGATGCGAGTTTTGCTAATATTTTACACCACAAAGATGGCATTCTTACAGGGCAAGTGGGCGGAGAGATGATGTTTAGCGATTCTAAAGGGCAAATGCTACAACGCTTACAGAATCTGCTCCATATCACGCCTAGTGATACCATTGTGGTGGGCGATGGGGCAAATGATTTAAGTATGTTTAAATACGCTGATACACGCATAGCATTTTGTGCTAAAGAAGTGCTAAAAAAAGAAGCAACACTCATCATTGACGCTCAGGATTTGACACAAATCCCTAAAGCATTGCATATCCCTATATCCCATTAAAAACACACAAAAGGAGAATCTAATGACAATTTCAATTCTATGTGGTGGCAGTGGCACAAGGCTTTTTCCCCTATCTCGTGAGCTTATGCCAAAGCAGTTTGCCGACATTCTCCCATCAAATCAAGGACAATCACATTCACTTTTCCAAGAGACGCTCTTACGCAACGCCTTTCTTATAAAAGAGCATAACGCACAATTCCAAGTCATCACTAATGATAATCACTACTTTATCGCCCAAGAACAAGCCCAAAAATGCGATATTCCCTTGCAGGATTTCATTTTAGAATCTTATGGTAAAAATACCGCCCCAGCCCTTACATTTGCCGCCCTTTGCGTTTTAGAATCTTATGAGCTTGATAAGATTGCTGATGATATTATCCTAGCCCTGCCAAGCGATCATCTCATTAAAAACACGCAAAACTATCAAGATTCTATCAAACAAGCCATTGAACTAGCCAAAAAAGGTTTTCTTGTAACCTTTGGTATCAAGCCAAATTCCCCCCATACAGGCTATGGCTACATTAAATCAAAAGATCATATTGTGGAAAAATTCATTGAAAAGCCAAGTTTAGAAGATGCACAAACTTATCTTAAAGATGGGGGCTACTTGTGGAATAGCGGTATGTTTTGCTTCCGTGCAGAAGTATTTTTAAAAGAGCTAAAAGAGTATAATACAAAGATTTATGAGCTATGCAAACTCACCCTTCAATATTCAAAGCCACAAACACACTCACCATTTTTACGCCTAGATTCTACAATGAGTGAGAAACTGCCAAATATCAGCATTGACTATGCCCTTATGGAGAAAAGTCAAAAGGTAGCCTGTGTGGCGGGGGACTTTGCGTGGAATGATGTGGGGAGCTTTGAATCTTTAAGCCTTGAATATCCTAAAGATAGCACAAATAATGCGAGTAAAAACGCCTTTGTAGGCAAAGATTGCAAAAATAACTTTATCATTGCTGATAAGCAAGTAGTGGGGATTGGACTAGAAGATTTAATGATTATAGATGAAAATGATTGTCTTTTGGTAGCTAAAAAGGGTTATTCACAACAGATTAAAGACATTGTAGCCTTACTCAAAGAGCAAAATCCCGAACTTACAAAAGTCCATAGGAACGCACATCGCCCGTGGGGAAGCTATACGATTTTACTAGAATCTCAAAATTATAAGATTAAACAAATTATTGTCAATCCCAAAGGTCGCCTAAGTTTGCAAAAGCATCATCATCGCAATGAGCATTGGATAGTGGTGAGTGGCTCGGCGATTGTTACCATTGGCGAAAAGAGTAGCTTTTTAAAAGCTAATGAATCTACCTATATTCCTATGGGTTGTGTCCATAGGCTAGAAAATCCCGGAATATTGCCGCTTGTGCTGATTGAAGTGCAAATGGGCGAGTATCTAGGCGAAGATGACATTGTGCGATTGAGTGATGACTACAAGCGAAATTAATTAAATCCAAAATGAAACACACACTTTTTAGGGCTTTGCTTTATGGCTTACTGCTATGGGGAGTAGCCCTCTACGCAAAAGCTTTTGAGCCTATGCTTTTAAGTGAGTTTGAAAAAAGACAAGCAAATTCTCAATGGCTTGTAAGTGAAAAGCTTGATGGTGTGCGAGGGTTATGGAATGGGCAAAAGATGTATTTCCGCAGTGGCAAGCCAATGAATCTGCCAAGTGAGTTTATGAAAGATTTTCCGCCTTTTGCCCTTGATGGTGAGCTATATAGCCCAAAACTCCACTTCTCTCAAATTATCTCTATCCTTAAAAATCCGCAAAAGCAAAATGAAATTTTAGAGTTAAAATTTTATGTTTTTGATGTGCCGCATTCCGCTAAAGATTCACTCACGCAAAGGCTTGATGAGCTAAGGACATATCTTAAGTCTAAGCCAAATGTGTATATTGAGATAATCCCCCAAAGGCTTATGCAAGGGCAGGATTCTATTGATAGGGAGCTTCAAGCGGTTGTGGACAATGGTGGAGAGGGACTTGTCTTGCGAACGCCAAATATGCCCTATCAAAAAGGACGAAGCAAATATGATTTTAAGCTCAAAACAAGGCAGGACGCGGAATGTAAGGTCATAGGACACACGCAAGGTAAGGGTAAGTATGATTCTATGCTAGGAGCGATTATTTGTGAATACAATGGCAAAAACTTTAAAATCGGCAGTGGCTTGAGCGATACGCTAAGGCACAATCCTCCGCCCATTGGTTCAATCATTAGCTTTAAGTTTCAAGGGCTTACACACAATGGCACTCCACGCTTCCCAACCTTTTGGCGTATAAAACAAGAAGAATAAGGCGTAAAAGTAGAATCTTAACTTTTTATAAAAGCAACGAAATAAGTTTGCGTTTTGCAAATTTAGCTTTAAGCAAGTTTTTTTTAGGTAAAATCCGCACTTTTTGTATCATCACACTTTTTTAAAGGAAAACAAATGGAACAAACACTTTCAATTATTAAGCCAGATGCCGTGAAAAAGGGGGTTATCGGTAAGATTATAGACAGATTTGAAAGTAATAATCTCCGCATTGCAGCGATTAAAAAACTTCAGCTTACGCAATGTGATGCTCAAAGTTTTTATGCCATTCACAAAGATCGCCCATTTTTTAAAGACTTAGTGGATTTTATGATAAGCGGTCCAGTGGTCGTTATGGTGCTTGAAGGGCAAAATGCAGTGGCTAAAAATCGTGAGCTTATGGGTGCGACAAATCCAAAAGAAGCAGCTGCTGGAACAATTAGAGCGGATTTTGCCGATAGCATTGATGCAAACGCTGTGCACGGCAGCGATAGCCTTGAAAATGCTAAAAATGAAATCGCATTTTTCTTTGGTACTAGAGAAATTTGCTAGATAAAAGATTTGCCAACTAGAGATTCACTCATTGAAAATCGCATTTAGAAAAATCGCCAACACCCCAAAATATATTGCCCTAGAGATTGATGGCATATCCTTGCAAGGACAACTTGAAAGGATAGATTCTAAGATCGTGTGCCTAAGAGGCAAGATTCTAGGGGATATTGAACTGATATGCGATAATAGCGGGGAGGAATACACTTATCTTCTTAACACACCTTTGGTTTTGTATATTGCAGATGGAATCTGGGATTCACAAAGCCAAAGTAGAAAGCTTGATAGCTTTGAAGTTATAGAGTTTTTTGACGGCTTTATTGATTTACATTATATTTTGGAAAGTGAGATTGAATCTATACGAAGCGATTATCACACCAAAGATTCAAAGGAGTAAAAATGGCAGTCCCAAAAAGACGCGTAAGCAAAACAAGAGCAGCAAAAAGACGCACACATTACAAAGTAGCTCTAGCAAAACCTATTAAAGACAAAGATGGTAGCTGGAAAATGCCTCATCATATCAACACTTTCACAGGCAACTACAAATAATCCATTGACGCAAGGAGCGTAAATGCTAAAGATAGCCATTGATGTTATGGGTGCGGATAATGGGGTAACTCCCATTGTTGAAGGTGTTATACAGGCATTGAAAACGCGGGATTTTCACGCCATTATTGTTGGTGATGAAAAGCAAATTGCCCCACTCATTCCTAGCAGTGTGGCAAATCGCGTTAAAATTGTGCATTGTGCGGATTATATCAAAATGGAAGAATCTGCTTCAAGTGCGAGCAAACGCAGTGAAACTTCAATTTACAAAGCTGTGGAGCTAGTCAAAAATGGTGAAGCAGACGCTGTTGTCTCGCCCGGACATAGTGGGGCTACAATGAGTCTAGCCACACTTAAAATTGGACGCATTAAAGGTGTATCTCGCCCTGCTATTTGCACCACTATGCCAAATACTACAGATAAGCCTAGCATTATCCTTGATGCGGGGGCAAATACAGACTGCAAACCTGAATATCTTGTGGATTTTGCCATTATGGGCTATGAATATGCCAAAAATGTTGTGAATCTTGCAAATCCACGCGTTGGGCTTTTAAGCAATGGTGAAGAGGATAATAAAGGCAATGAACTCACAAAAGCGACTTTCAAACTGCTACAAAAATTCCCTTTTTTCAAGGGTAATGTTGAGGGGCGGGATATTTTCAATGGCAGTGTAGATGTGATTGTGTGTGATGGATTCAGTGGGAATCTCGTCTTAAAAGCAAGTGAAGGCGTGGCAAGTGCTATCTCATCTGTGCTAAAAAAAGAGATAAAATCTTGTATTTGCTCTATGTTTGGAGCATTATTTTTGCGAGGCGTTTTCAAACGATTAAAGAAAAAAATGGATCATAGTGAATATGGTGGTGCGCCACTACTTGGAGTGCAAAAGGTGGTCATCATTAGCCACGGAAGCTCCAATACAAGGGCGATTGAATGTGCGGTATATCAAGCCTTGCACGCCATAGAATCCAATATTTGTGCTAAACTTACAAATGCTTTTGCCAACAAACCAAATACGCAAGATGAAAACTAGCCTATACTAGCCATAAAGGATTGCCTATGAGATACGCTACACTCAAATCTATCGCTTCTTATGTTCCGCCAACTTGTGTTACAAATGCGGATTTTGAAAAGATTCTTGATACGAGCGATGAGTGGATAGTTAAACGCACAGGCATTAAAACACGATATTTTGCCTTGCCCTCACAAAATACAAGCGATTTAGCCTATGAGGCGGGGAAAAAAGCAATGCAAAGGGCAGGTGTAAGGGCGGAAGATATTGATGCGGTTATTGTAGCAACGCTAAGCCCCGATTATCTTACAATGCCTAGCACAGCGTGTATCACTTCTTATAAACTTGGCATTGAGAATAAACCTGCTTTTGATATTAGCTCCGCTTGCAGTGGCTTTATCTACCTGCTTTCCCTTGCAAAGTCTTTTATTGAATCTGGCACACACAGACGCATTCTTATCATTGGTGCGGAAAAGATTAGCTCTGTGCTTGATTTTAGCGACAGAAGCACTTGTGTGCTTTTTGGCGATGGGGCTGGGGCGTGTGTGATAGAAACTACAGAGGATAAAAACGCAGCGATTTTAGATGTCCATACAAGTGCCAATGGCAAACATCAAGACTTTCTTTGCACACCTAGAATACAAAGTGTTTCACAAAGCATTTTTAGCGACAAACTAGAATCTAGTAAGTCTTTCTGCCTACACGATTCTACTTATTTGCAAATGAAAGGCAATGAAACTTTTAAACTCGCGGTTAAAACGCTTGTGAATGATGTCAATGATATTCTTACAAATAACGCCTTGCAACCACAGGACATAGCCTACTTTATCCCTCATCAGGCAAATCTGCGTATTATCAATGCCGTAGGAGAGCAGCTAAGTTTCAATGAAAAGCAGCTTGTCATCAGCGTTCAAAAATATGGCAACACTTCAGCAGCTTCTATACCAATGGCGATGAATGACTTGTATGAAGAAAATAAGCTCAAATATGGCGATCTTATGCTCCTTGATGCCTTTGGTGGTGGGCTAACTTGGGGATCAGCACTCGTGCGTTTTGGCGGAAAATCTTGTAAGGAATCTAAATCATTTTTAGATTCTATTTGAGATTCTATGTCGCTACTCCACACATTATTCTTGTAGGAATCCACAATGAAAGAAGCTTCTTTTTTTATTGACAAAATGAGCTGCCAAGCTTGTTCTAGTGGGATTGAGCGAAGTTTAAAACGCAAGGCATTCTGCCAAGATATTCAAGTCTATCTTTTAAGCAAAAAAGCACATATTATCTATGATGAAAGCCAAACTAGCCTTGAAGAGATTTTTGCTCTTATTCGCAAAATGGGCTATGAGCCACATCTGCAACCTTATGACTGCAACACTGAACCCCCCCAAGATTCTAAAACAAAAGCCTTAAGCCTTACATACCTTAACTCACTTATAGAATCTTTTGATACTCACTTTTTGCCTAAAAAGCTTAAGCTTTATCTAAGCTCTATAATATCCATACTTGTGCTGATACTTTCTTGGGGGGAAATGTTTAATATAGCCAAACTCCCTTCTATGTGGCATTTTGGCATTTTACTTTTTCTTAGTCTTATTGTTATGCACATAGGGCGTGATTTTTATATCCGTGGATTCAAAGCCCTTTTTAGCAAAAATCCAAATATGGAAACACTGATTGCCATAGGCACAACAAGTGCGTTTTTGTATAGTCTGCAAGGGGCTTTTATGCCACACGCCCATTTGTATTTTGATAGCGTATGTGTGATTATCACGCTTGTGCTTGTGGGTAAAAGCATTGAGACAAATTCCAAAAATTCCGCCCTGCAAAGTGCCTCCACACTTTTAAGGCTCAATCAAAAAATCGTGCAAAAAGTCCTTACAGAATCTGCTCCAAGCCTATCCCAAGCACAGATTCAAAGTATCCCCACACAAGAAATCAAACAAAATGATATACTTAAAATCCTACCGGGCGAAATGATTATGGTAGATGGCATTGTGATTGAGGGAAGCTCAAATCTTGATAAAACAGTAATCAATGGTGAATCCTTGCCCGTCCTCGTAAAAAAAGATGACAAAGTGCTTTCAGGTAGCATTAATCTTGATAGCGTTTTATATATTGAGACTACAAAAAGTGCCAAGGATTCTACACTTCATAAAATCTTAGAGCTTATACAAAAAGCACAAGAAAGCAAAGCGCCCATTGCTTCACTTGCGGACAAAATTGCTGGAATCTTTGTGCCACTTGTGATTTTTCTAGCGTTGTGTGCGGGGGCATTTTGGTGGGGAATGCGGGATTTTGAATTTGCTTTAAGCATTTTTGTGGCAACGCTTGTTATCTCCTGCCCTTGTGCCTTAGGACTTGCCACGCCAATGGCAATCCTCCACGCCCAAGCTATTTCACACAAAATGGGCGTGTTTTTTAAAGATTCTAAAGCTTTTCAAACTTTAAGTGAAATCACACATATTGTGTTTGATAAAACAGGCACACTCACGCAAGGGCTTGAAATTAAAACAATTCAAAATCTCTCTTCCCACACAGAGCAAGAAGTCTTTAATCTCGCCTATACTTTAGAATCTACAAGCATTCATCTTATTAGCAATGCTTTTAAATCTCATTATTTAGCCTATAATGCGATACTCTATCCCATTACAGATTCACAAAATATCATAGGCAAAGGTGTGAAAGGCACAATACAAGGGCGTGAGTATGTTATCGGTAATATTGATATTTTGCCCCCACATCTATCACTTCCCAACAACACACAAGAAGATAAAATCACACTCTTTCTCGCCACAAATGATGAGATTTTAGCACTATTCTCCCTGCAAGATAGGCTAAAAATGGACGCCAAGCAAACCTTAGAACTTTTTAAACAACACAACATCAGCTCAAGTATCATTAGTGGGGATAATGCGATAAATACGCAAAATGTAGCACATTTGCTCGATATTACAGAATCTTATAGCAAAGCCCTGCCAGAAGATAAAATGCAGCTTTTAAAAGAAAAATCAAAACAGCATAAGATTCTAATGGTGGGCGATGGGGCAAATGACGCCCCTGCCCTTGCCTATGCGAATGCTTCTATGGCATTTGCCTCTTCATTTGATATAGCTTCACAAAGT
>NZ_DS990391.1:432145-439020 GCF_000155475.1 Helicobacter cinaedi CCUG 18818 = ATCC BAA-847
TATAAAGCCATCAAATCCCACTCCGCTGCATTCTATAGCCACTAAAAGTGCAGATTTTTCGTGCTTCCAAATCTACGCCCCCTTGAATAATGGCAAAGATATTGTTTGAAAGGTGAGATTCGCGCCTAGTCGCGTGATATTCTAGCGATTCGTGTGCCCAAGCAATCGTGCGCTTAATCGAATCTGCAATGCGTTTTTGCTCTGCGTGGAGGCGGATTAAATCATCTAAAATCATCATAATGTCGCTATTTAGGTTATATTGAATGTCAAGCACCTTTTTGGGCGTGAAAAAATGAGTGCTTCCATCAATGTGGCTACGAAATTCTATGCCATTCTCGCGTGGTTTCCCGCCCAAGCTAAATGCTTGAAATCCGCCACTATCGGTTAAAAAGCTACCATTAAATCCGCTAAATCCGTGCAGTCCGCCAAGACTTCGCACGACTTCATCATTTGGACGCAAATACAAGTGATAAGTATTTGCCAAAATGATTTTCGCGCCAAGATTTTCTAAATCATTAAAATCTAGTGCTTGACACAGGCTTTAAGTCCCCACAGGCATAAATATAGGCGTTTGCACAATGCTATGAGATAGATTCATTTGCCCTGCACGAGCTTTATTATCGATAGATTTTAGTGTGAAAGTCAAAATTTATACCCAATCTTTATATCGCCTTTTGCACCGTAATTCGTGCCACTATCTAGCATTCCAGCGATTCCATATTGCAAGTATAGCGCGTCTGTTAGCTTGTGTGAGCCTATGAGATTGATTTCTGCGCTAAATCGTGGAGCAGATTCAAGGCTGTAGCCGATAAAATTCTGCGCTCCGCTTAAACTCATAAATACGCGCTCACCGCCACTATATGCCATATCTTTTAGCGTGAGTGCTAGACTATAAAAGCTCTCACTCATCACGGCATTATATTCCACGCCAAGCCCATAGGAAAAATTCACGCTATTATATGTTGCCTGCTTGTATTCATCGATTTCAAACGCGCCATTGCGATTGTAGCCTAACGCCAAAACTACCACAGGTTTTAGCGCGTGGCTAATGGTATCATTTTGCACTAAAATAAAGTTGTATTTATAATAGAGTGCGAAAAGCGTCCCAAATGCCGTATTTTTCGCGCTTTTAGATTCGATAGTTTTGCGATTATCGTTAATGCTAAAACTGATATTGCTTTGAATCTCGTGTCCGCCGTATTTTCCACCCTGCGAATCAAAAATGCTATGCAAATATAGCCCGATATTATAAAACATCGCGCTATCTGTCATATCGCCTGTGTATGCATTTGAGCCACCAAAGCCAAACATTGCACCAAGCAAAATATCGCTACTACCCGCATAAATAAGCCTATCATAGCCGATGTTTGTCGCACCAAAGCCCATTTTGCTATCCCCACCGAAATATCCACCGCCCACATTTAGCCACACACTATTTGACAAGTCTAATTCGCGCTCACGTGCATAGCTAGGCATCGCATCGCTTCTAACTGCGCCTTGCATTAGGGATTGAATGCGATACATAGTGTCATTTTGCGCAAATCGCAAGTGCTTATTGCGCCCACTCTGTGCTAGGCGGACTTGCGAAATGCGTGTATTTATCGTTTGGTCATTTGAAAAGAGCAAATTGCGCGTTTGACGCGTTTTGTTGCCCTGTGCTATTTCATTTAAATCGCTATCAATAGTTTGAATCCGTTTATCTAGGACGCTGTAATTATCGGTGCGTGTGGCAGTATCGATGGCATCATCTTTGGGATTTGCCTGTATCAAAGCCTCCAAAATCTCGCTGTATCGGCTTTGCTCGTGGGAAATGTTTTTGTTTAGCTCGGCAAAGGAATCTGGCGCAGATGCTAGGAATTTTACATAAAGCGTATTGCCGATAAATTTACTAACGACAAAGAAATCCGTATTCGTAAAATCTATGCGCTTATCCGTGCGATTGTCCGTGATTGTCCCACTATCGCCTGTGCTTATAAGTTTGTAATAAGTGCCATCCGTTTTTATGCTTGTATCGCCTTTTTTTACACTTGAATCTAGATTAACTTGGACTTTTGAGTTTTCGCCAAAAGTGAGATTTTTATCGCTAAAATCAAGCATTTTAAATCTGTCGTCGCCTTTGTTTGAATCCTTGCCGACATTTGATAACTTCAATTCCCCGCTTATCGTGGAATCTGCGCTAATAGTCTTTGGAGTGCCATTGTGTGTGTAAGTGGCATTTTCAAAAGTTACACGCCCACCACCATTGCTTGAAAACGCCGTAGTGTTGCCAAAATCCCACGAATTGATATTTAGATTCGCGTTATTGTTTAAAGTGATTTTTTGCAAACTTGCCGTATTTTTCGCTGAATCTGCAAAATTTAGCGTTAGATTCGCATTGACATTTAGATTCGCCACTTCTAATTTTGAAGTGTCATCAAGCGTAAGATTCGCGCTTTTGCTGAATGTCAAATCGCTTGTTTTTACAATACTCGCATTTTTTAGCTCGATATTTTCGCCGATAAGATTGCCTGTAAGATTCGTAGTCGTGCCGTTTTCTCCGCCATCAAAAATGAATTTGGTTATATTTGCCGTTGCGCTAGAATCTGCATTTAGCGTAAGATTCGCTAGACTTTTCGCCGTGATTGTTTGTGCTGTAAGTGTTGAATTTGCGCCCAAATAAATTTCATTATGTGTCGAATCTAGTGTGATATTTTTTGCGTTTAAGCTAGGCTTCCCGCTTATATTGTCGTTTTTATTGCTATCGCTTTTATTTAAAATCACACTTGCGGTAATGGTATCTAACAAACTTTCCACGCTAGATTCGCCACTCGCGGTGATTTTCCCGCTAAAATTCGCGGTGGGCGAAGAATTCACATTTTTGCTACTTGGATTTTTCGCTTCGCTATCTTGCAATGGCAATGACGAAAGGATTATTTTGCTACCACCTTGTGCGTTTATATCAAAACTCTTATCGCCTAAAATGCCGATTTTTAGGCTTGAATTCGCACCACTAACTTCGACATTTGCATTGCCATTTGCGCTCGTGAGTTTTGAATCTTTGTCAAGTGCCAAAATGCCGTCCTTGACATTGCTAAATTCGATTTTTGGTGCGCTAATCTCGCTTTTGCCCCACAAAATCACTTTAGCTTCATTTAAATTTTCTGCTTTTAGATTCTCATTAAGCGTGAGTTTTGTGGTGGTAGTGTTTGTCTGCGAATTATTATCTGTTGTTGATTTACCCTGCAAATACACGCTATTTTTAATCGCATTTGTTGTGCCATTCGTTACTTCATTTGCTTTTGTATCTTTTAGTGTAAGGCTTTTTAGACTTAGATTCGCACCCTCAAAAAGCGAAACATTTGCACTTAAATCTTTGTTTGCGCCTGTAATAGTGGATTTTTCAGCGATAATGTCGTAATTTGGTTTTATTTTCACATTTGCCGAATCTAATTTGGTTAAATCAAAGTTACTTACGCTATTAAACCACAATGCTTCGGTAACTTTTAGCTTCGCACTATTTGTGGTGTTGCTATTTGTAAAAATTGTGTTTAAATTGCTATCGCTTACATTTTGCAATTTTAGCGTTTTGGTAGTTGCGCTTGAAGTGCTATCTAGTGAAACAGAATCGGTGTTTGTCAAAGTCAAATAATCCGCTGTGAGATTCGCACTATTTTTCAAATCCAAACTTGCATTAAAATCCAAAATATGCGATTCTATCGTGCCACCTGTCGCGGTAATTTTGCCTTTGTAGTGTATAGTCTCATTTGCGATTTTTTGCATTTCCTCGCTTAAAGCATTGCTTTCAACTAACTGCTGATAGCTAAAGCCACTGCCCGTTACATTTTTGCCATCTTTATTGTCGATGAAGTGCTTTACGCTACCGCCAAACTCGACTTTGGAGCTATTATCTAGCGTGATATTAGATTCTAAACTCGCATTGCGCCCTAGCGTGAGATTTGAGCTTTTTAAATCAATGCCATTGCCAAATTTAAAAGTGCGATTATCCCAATCTGGTTGATTTAGGGTTGATGGCTTACTTAAATCCATATAATCAGGCATAGGCTTTTGTGTGCCGTTTTCGGCATTTTTGATTTGCTCACGGATTGTCTCATCGCTTATAGTCGCGTGAGTGGTTGCGTGTCCTTGCAATGCGATATTGCCGTTTGTAACTTCCATTTTGCCACTCGTATTTATATTGCCATCAAAGATTAGTGAAGCCCTCGCCTTGTCATTCTGAGGCGACAAAGTCGCCGAAGAATCCAAACGATTGCTTTTAGATTCTTCGGTCGCATTCGCTCCCTCAGAATGACGATTTGCCGCCGTTTTGTCGCCCTTGTAGATGAGATTTAAATTCGTGCCGTTTGCGCCGTTTGTGTTGTCGCCGATACTTGCGTGGATTATGGTGTTTTCTTTGGTAATTTTTTTATTACCGCTCGAATCATACCCCAAGCCTTGAATCTCAAGCGTTGCCTTTGTCGTGCTAGTGCTAGTGATAATTGCGCCACTATCATTTGCGGCTATGGTGTTAAGCACTAGCGAGTTGCCCGCCAAATCAAACTTGCCTCCGCCCTTGCCAAAATAAAAGCCCATTTCGCTATTTTTATTTTGCGATAGCGTGTAAGAATTCGCCGAAGTTGTGCCACTTGCTGAATTTGTGTTTTTTGTCGCGCCTAACGCCTCAGCCTGTTTAAGCGCAAGTTCGCCCCGTCCGCTTGTAATGTAAATGTTGTCAAAAGCCTTTGTAGTCGTATCTAGCGTAACCTTGCCCTCGCCGATTTTCAGCGTGCCTAGTCCTGTGGTTGTGGTATTTTCAGTCTTAATGACAAGTTCGCCCTTGCCTATTTTATGGAGAGAATCGTATGTAGTTTTGCCATTATTTTTTATTTCCCCATTTCTCAAATGCCATTCTACCACGACATTTTCGCCTATATCAAGCCCAGAGCCTATAAAAGAGTAGTTTTTGCCCTGCTCGTTTGTGAATTTATAAGTTGTTTTTGTGGTAGCGTCAGCAAAGACAAAGCCACCAGCGTAACCGCTTGTATTTCGGTAAATGTTACTTTGCACCTTAATAGTCCCGCCACCGCTGAAAATTAAATCTTTATTAGCCTCCAAATTATAAGTTTTATCTGGTGTATCGCCCCTTTTTTCAAACTTCAAAGTAGTGTTGTTGAGTGTCCATTCGATTGTATTTGGCTCTGTCATTTTTAAATCAATTTTTTGCTCGAATTTGCTTTGATAATCTTGCAAATCCTTGTTTGAAACGGCAGCTATGTTGGCTACATTGCCCGCATTTGTTTCCGTTCCTGTTGATTGTGATACCACGCCCAGCAAAATCCATTTTTTATTTTTGTTATCATAAGCGTAAATTCCACTCCCACTATCTCCGCTTGTAATGCGGTTGTTAAAATCTAAATTTGATGCGTATTTAAACATAATCCCACGCACAGAGCAGTTTTGCGTTTCGTTATTGCAAAATGTACTTGGCAAAACTAGGCTTTCATATTTTGCGCTATCTTTTATCAAAGTGCCAAAACCGCCGCCCTTTGTCTCGCCATTTTCTATTCGGTTAATGTTTGTATTTGTGTTGCCTCTTAAAGTGATGATACCTGAACCAGCTTGATAAAGATAAACATTGTCCTCATTATCTTTTGCAAGATTATTAATTAAGGTTTTAAAACTCTCTATATTTTTGCTTTCTTGTGTAGGTTTTTTGCTTTCGATAGAGTTTTCAAAATCAAGCATATCCACTTGCCCTTCAACGACATATTTGTCAAAGCGAGTAAATTTTTCGTCTCTACCATAAGGCCTTGAAATACCAGTGCCACCGCTTGTATCAGCGATTTTATAAGTGCTTAAATCAAATGTGCGGTAAGTGCCGAGTGTATCATAACTAGGCGTGAAATTTACCACATGATTAGCCGTAACCGCAAATCCACGCCCTACCGCCGCAAGATTGCCGTTATTGCTTGAAGCGGAGAAGTTTGGGGTTTGTGGGATTGTAAATTCCGTGCCGTCTTTGCCCGTTATCGTGGTACTACCATTGCCACTAAATGCACCTTTATTTTGCCCAAAGTCCAAATAATCCCTATAATAAAAATTGCTTATATTTATACTTTGTGCCTGTGCAATAACTGCGATAAATAGCACACTATAAGCGAATCTACGCAAACAAAATAATAGGGGGGCAACACACACACTACAACCTTGCTATCATCGTAAATCTCAAAATAAACGCAACCATTTTGCAAATCCTAAAAACCCTACGCCGCCGTTTTGACTACAAACCATACCATTAGCCCTGCAAACGCCGCAAGTGCCACAATCGGCGCAGATAGTGGGATTTTGTATAAGTCAATAGTCTTTTCTACTCGCACTTTTTTGCTCATAAAATTGCCTTGATAAACATTGCCTTACCTTAAATTTTTGGGTGCATTGTAGCAAAAAATGATTGAAAAAGCGTTAATTTTTGCAAATCTAAAACGCTTGTCATTGCGAGATAAATCGCAGATTTGGCGTGGCAATCCAAAATCTTTTTTGTCATTACTTGAGCGAGTGAAACGAAGCAAAGAATCTAAAAAGAATCGTCATTGCGAAAATCTAGACTTTTGTCAAAAAGGCTAGATTCGTGGCAATCCAAATCACGCAAATCTATCTTTTAAATTCTCGTGTTTTGGATACTTCGCGCTGTCGCACTCAGTATGACGAAATGAACATAAATAATCGTCATTGCGAGATTTTGTGATTCGTAAAATCGTGACAATCCAAAAAAAATCCAAGATTCGTAGCATTAAAATCGCAACGAATCGCTATTGCAATTCTTATAATGACGAAATTTTTTATTTTTAGATTAGCCTATAATGCGATACTCTATCCCATTACAGATTCACAAAATATCA
>NZ_DS990391.1:439859-446718 GCF_000155475.1 Helicobacter cinaedi CCUG 18818 = ATCC BAA-847
AGAATGCTAGATCATATGCTTTCACTTGAAATGGCGTTTTTTAATAAAATGCGTGGAGGAGAATTGATTGCTAGAATCACAAATGATATTGGGCTTATCCGCTCGGCTGTATCAAACTACATCACAGAATTTGTGCGTGAAGGTATAAGTATTATTGGGCTTGTTGTGATTGTGATTTATCAAAGTCCAAAGTATGCGCTCATTGGGCTTGTCATTATGCCACTAGCCATTATACCGCTTAGTCTTATCATCAAAAAGCTCAAAAAATACTCACGCAATATCCAAGAAAAAAATGCGGATATTACTTCAAAACTCAATGAAATTTTTAATAATGTAGAAGTTATTAAGGCAAGTAATGGTGAAAAGCTAGAGTATGAAAATTTTAAATCACAAAATCTGCATTTTCTTAAAATCAGTATGAAAGCTGTGCGTGTGGGGGAGCTAAGCACACCTCTAATGGAGCTTTTAGGTGCGATAATGCTAGGCTGTGTGCTGTATATGGCAATCGTTGATATTTCACAAGGAGAGCTAAGTGCGGCACAATTCTCATCATTTGTGGGGGCGTTATTTCTTATTTTTACACCTTTTAAACGCCTTGTCAATCTCTATACACAAATGCAAATTGCTATTGTCGCAAGTGATAGAATCTTTGAAATCCTTAATCAAAAACAACAGATAAAAGATGGGGATTTGGTGCTACAAGCCCCCATTCATAGTATTGATTTTAACAATGTGCATTTTCACTATAATGAAGAAACTCACGCCCTAAAAGGTGTGAATCTTAACTTTAGAAAAAATAAAATCACTGCACTTGTAGGAAAAAGTGGCAGTGGCAAAAGCTCAATTATCAATCTCATTTTGCGACTTTATGAAGCAAATGAAGGGCTTATCACCCTTAACAATCGCGATATTAAAGACTATACGCAAAAAAGTGTCCGTGATAATATGGCGGTGGTAACGCAAAGAATTTTCATATTCCACGATAGCATTATTCACAATGTCGCCTATGGAAGCAAGATAGATGAAAAAAAGGCTATTGAAGCACTCAAATACGCACACGCTTGGGATTTTGTAAGCCAAATGCCAGAAGGGATACATACAATCCTTGATGAATTTGGCACAAATCTTAGCGGAGGGCAACGCCAGAGAATCGCTATTGCTAGGGCGATTTATAAGAATCCTGAAGTTTTAATTTTTGATGAGGCGACTTCTGCACTTGATTCACAAACTGAAGAGGCAATAAAAGAGAGTATAGAACAACTAAGGCAGGACAAAATTATTATTATCATCGCTCATCGTCCAAGCACCATAGAGCTTGCTGATGAAGTCTTCCATCTCAAAGAAGGTAAGATTATCAAAACAGAAACTCGCTCGTTGCAATCTTTTAGAACATAACAAAATATAGAATCTTGCTTTAATTTGCTACTTTCCAGCATTAGCTTAGAAACTTTAGTCCTCTTAAAATAAAATAAAAAAACTTTAATCTATATTTTTCTATAATACGACCTAGCCTTTTAAAAGCCACAAGAATCTTAGTATTTGGAATCTTTAATGTTAGGATTCTTGCTATGAGCTTGATAGGTCAAACTACACATAGGAGGATTTATGCGAGAGGATAAAGTGATTGAGAGTTACACAGGCGTAACGCCTCAAAGGAAAAAAAGTAAAATCCCAGCTAAGCTTGATTTTTGGCAGAGTGCAACAGGGCTGTTTTTGGGGCTATTTATGTTGGCTCACTTGCTCTTTGTAGCAAGCATTTTAATCAGCAAAGAGGCGATGTATAAGGTTACAAAGTTCTTTGAAGGGAGTTTTATTTTTGGTGAAGCAGGAGAGCCAAGGATTGTTTCAGCGATTGTTGTGATTGTCATCATCGCCCTTGTTGTTCACGCGTTTTTGGCGATGAGAAAATTTCCCATTAACTACAAGCAATTCTTGGCACTTCGCGTCCATAAAGACTTGATGAAGCACGGAGATACGACATATTGGGCAATTCAAGCTGTTACAGGCTTTGCTATTTTCTTCCTTGCTATGCCACATGTTTTCATTATGCTTACCCAGCCAGAAAACATCGGTCCTAGTGCGTCTTCATACAGATTCTATCATCAAGACTTCTATATCCTTTATGCACTTTTACTTTTCGCAGTGGAATTCCACGGATCTATCGGGCTTTATAGGCTTTGCATTAAGTGGGGTTGGTTTGAAGGCTTAGGTATTAAGACTTTAAGAGCCATTAAACTCGCACTCACAGCCTTTTGTCTTGTGCTTGGTATCGCATCTTATATTGCCTATATGCAAATTGGACACGGACTAGATTCTAATAAAAGCATACAAGAATACAGAATGCTAGATGAACACACACAAGGGAAAGGAGCGTAAATGAAAGTAGTATATAGTGATGCGTTAATTATTGGGGGCGGATTAGCAGGGCTTAGGGCTTCTATTGCGGCAAAAGAGGCAGGATTAAATACTATTGTGTTAAGTCTTGTTCCGGTTAAAAGAAGTCACTCGGCAGCAGCTCAAGGTGGTATGCAAGCAAGTCTTGGAAACTCCGTAAAGAGTGATGGCGATAATGAGGACTTACACTTTGCTGACACAGTAAAGGGAAGCGATTGGGGTTGTGATCAAGATGTAGCAAGAATGTTTGTTACCACCGCTCCAAAAGCAATCAGGGAGTTAGCAGGATTTGGTGTGCCTTGGACTAGAATCCAAAAAGGCGATCGCCCAGCAGTTATCAATGGTGAAAAAGTAACAATCACAGAAGATGACTTCCGCCACGGCTATATCCATTCACGCGACTTTGGTGGCACAAAAAAATGGCGAACTTGCTATACTGCCGATGCGACAGGGCATACTATGCTGTATGCGGTGGCAAATGAAGCTTATAAGCTTGGTGTGGATATACAAGATAGAAAAGAGGCTATTTCTATCATTCATCAAGATGGCAAGTGCTATGGTGCGGTTGTGCGTGATTTGGTAACAGGTGAGCTTATAGCCTATGTGTCTAAAGGCACATTACTTGCCACGGGTGGCTACGGCAGGGTGTATAGAAATACGACAAATGCGGTAATTTGTGAGGGTATTGGTGCAGCTATTGCAATGGAGACAGGTATTGCAAAACTTGGCAATATGGAAGCTGTGCAGTTTCACCCAACGCCACTTGTGCCTAGTGGAATCTTGCTTACAGAAGGTTGTAGGGGTGATGGTGGAATCTTGCGTGATGTTGATGGCTATCGCTTTATGCCCGATTATGAACCAGAGAAAAAGGAACTTGCAAGCCGTGATGTTGTATCTCGTAGAATGCTTGAGCATATCCGCAATGGTAAGGGTGTAAAATCACCTTATGGTGATCACTTGTGGCTTGATATTTCAATCCTTGGTCGTGCTCATGTTGAGCGAAACTTGCGTGATGTGCAAGATATTTGTAAAACATTTGCGGGAATTGATCCTGCCACACCGGGTGTTTGGGCACCTGTGCGACCAATGCAACATTATTCTATGGGTGGCGTCCGCACAAACTACAAGGGCGAAACTTACCTTAAAGGACTATTTGCCGCAGGTGAAGTAGCGTGTTGGGATTTACACGGATTCAATAGGCTTGGTGGAAACTCTGTCAGTGAAGCGGTGGTATCAGGTATGATTATCGGTGGGTACTTCACAGAGCATTGTCAAGGGGCAAATCTTGATGTGCAAACTACTACATTAGAAAAATTTGTCAAAAAAGAGGAAGAATATCTTGCAGCATTGCTTAATAGCACGGGCAATGAAGATGTCTATGAGCTTAAAAATGCAATGAAAGACATTATGGATAATGATGTGGGAATCTTCCGCGATGGTGATGGACTAAGAGAAGCAGTTGATAAGCTTGAAGAGCTATATAAACGCAGTAAAAATATCCGTGTGCAGAATAAAAAGCTCCATAGCAACCCAGAGCTTGAAGATGCCTACCGCACACCAAAAATGCTTAAAATTGCATTATGCGTAGCAAAAGGTGCACTTGATAGGACAGAATCTCGTGGAGCACATACACGCGAAGACTACCCAAAACGCGATGATGCAAATTGGCTAAAACGCACACTTACAAGCTGGGAAGATCCAAACCAAACATTACCAACGGTAACTTATGAAGATTTGGATATTATGAAAATGGAGATTGCTCCGGGATTCCGCGGATATGGTGCTAAGGGTATGATTATAGAACATCCAAATAGTGCTATAAGACAAGCTGAGATTGATAAAATCACACAAGAGATTCAGGCTAAAGGTGGCGATAGATATGCCCTACAAGAAGCTCTTATGCCTTTCAATCTCCAGCCACAATACAAAGCAAGAAATCAACGACTAGGAGATAAGTAATGAGTGCAACACAACAAAAAGGAAGGACATTAACTATTAGGGCGTTGAAGTTTGACCCACAAAGTGCGGTTTCTAAACCTCATTTTAGGGAATATCAAGTGGAGGAAGCTCACTCTATGACGGTTTTTATCGCCCTTGGTATGATTAGAGAGCAACAAGACCCGGATTTGAGCTTTGACTTTGTATGTCGTGCTGGAATCTGCGGAAGCTGTGCGATGATGATTAATGGGCGTCCGCGTTTGGCGTGTAAGACGCTCACACAAGACTTCCCTGATGGCGTTATCACACTTATGCCACTCCCTGCATTTAAGCTTATTAAAGATTTGAGTGTAAATACAGGCGATTGGTTTGCAGGAATGACAAAGCGAGTTGAAAGCTGGATTCACACACAACACAAGCCTGATATTTCAAAGCTTGAAATGCCCATAGAGCCTGAAGTGGCTGATGAAGTTTTCGAGCTTGATAGATGTATTGAGTGTGGGTGCTGTATTGCAAGTTGTGCTACAAAGGTTATGCGTGATGACTTTGTAGGTGCTGCGGGAATGAATAGAATCGTGCGATTTATGATTGATCCACACGATGAACGCACTGATGAGGATTATTATGAGCTTGTGGGAAATGATGATGGTGTGTTTGGCTGTATGAGCCTTATAGCTTGCCACGATACTTGCCCCAAAGAGCTACCGCTCCAAAGTAAAATCGCTTATTTACGCCGAAAAATGGTAAGTGTAGGTATGAAATAATCCTTATCTGTCCCCCTAAAATACGGGGGGAGGATGGATTCTAAAGAAAGTCTATGCAGTTTATTCAATCTTTTTTCTTTTCATCGACAAACTTCGCTCTCATCGCACTTGTATGCCTTTTTATTTTTGCTGGTTGCTCCTCTATTGTAGCATCCACCAAAGATATTAAAGACTCCCGAGCCTTGCAGTCAAATCCTACTCCGACCTTTGATCCCTTGCAAACACAACTTGCTAAAGCCTATAAAGAACAGCTCAGTCAAAATCCAAATCTCACAGCAGCTGTGCTTGTAAGCGATGGGATAGATGCATTTTTGAATCGTGCCTATTTGGCTAGAAACGCCCAAAAAACATTAATTTTGCAAACCTATATCTACAAAAATGACATCGCTTCACGCATTCTTATGCACGAGGTGTGGTTGGCTGCCCAGCGGGGTGTGATTGTTAAAATGCTGATTGATGATAATGGGCTAGATTCTGATTTATCGGATATTATCGCTCTAGATTCTCACCCAAATATTGAAGTTAAGATTTTTAATCCCTATAAAAATCGCTCACGCATTTTACGCTATCCGGAGATGGTGTTTGACTTTAATCGCATAAATCATCGTATGCACAATAAGCTTTTTATTGCCGATGATATAGCACTCATTATAGGCGGACGCAATATTGCAGATAACTACTTTGATCAAAACAATAATGTCAATTTTGTGGATACAGATGTGCTGTTTGTTGGCAAAGTTGCTAAAGATGCACGAGATAGCTTCTACACTTATTGGGATTTTCACCGCTCTATCCCTGTGGCACTTCTGCCGCTAAAATCGTCCCTTAAAAAATTCAAAGCCTCCATTGAAAAGCTCAAAGCCAACCCGGAATGGGAGCACTACGAGCGTGAGATAACTACTTTAAGCCAAAAGTATGAGAGAAAAGATTTTAAAGTCCATTGGGGTAATGCCAATTTTATTGCCGATAACCCACGCAAGATTGAAGATTCTTCACTCCCAAGTCCCATTGCCAACGCACTGTGTGAAATTCTTAATCACACATATAAAAATCTCTATATCTCCGCAGCTTACCTTGTGCCAAGCAAAGAGGGAATGAAACGCTTTGCGAAACTTGCTAATGATAATGTGGATATACATATTTTGACAAACTCTCTTGCCTCCACAGATTCTCTTGTCGTGTATGCGGCGTGGGAGCGATACCGCTCTAAGCTCATCAAAATGGGAGCAAAAGTCTATGAGTATCAATACCACGGCAAGGGCAAGTCTAAACTCCGTGATAAAATGTCAAAGTCTAAAGCCTCCCTGCATAGTAAAAGTATCGTTTTTGATGATAAAATTGCGTGGATAGGCAGCTTTAATCTTGACCCACGCTCGGCAAATCTCAATACAGAATCTGTGGTTGTCTTTGACAATCCAGAATTTGCCAAAGTTTTAAAAAATGATTTGGTAGAAGATATGCAAAGTGCGTGGCACGTGTATTTGGAGGGAAAAAAAACACGCTGGGAAGGGGAACATAATGGCGCAAATGAGATTCTTAAACACCCGCCAGACACAGGTATATGGACAAGATTCTTAAAAACACTCTCTAAAATGCTCCCTGAAGATCAAATTTAACTTTAATTTTTAGAATCTCAATACCGAGATTCTAAAAATTACAACTCTTACTATCACTTTTCTTAACTTTCACTCACTTTTTTCGCCATTTTTCTTGAACTTAAGCTGTTTTTTTGTTTAGAATGCCTACTTTATTTTTCTATATAA
>NZ_DS990391.1:447516-506310 GCF_000155475.1 Helicobacter cinaedi CCUG 18818 = ATCC BAA-847
AACTAAACCCTTTTTTACAGATTCTTGCCCACTTTTACATTGGGCAGGGCTTATTTCTCACTCCCTGTGCCTTCTTAAGCCTTAACACCGAAAGCAACTCTATAGATAGATTTCTACCGACTAGACTGCTGTAAGGGTAGATTCTATTAAACATAGAATCTAAAGGGGCTTTAGTGAGATTTGCGATATTCCAAAATCATCGCATACGCCTCATCTTTAAGACGCAATTTTTGCTTTTTTAGTACCTCAAGCTCCATATCACTCATAAGCTCCTCGCCATTTTCAATCTTTTGAATCCTATCATCAAGCTCATTATGCTCATCAAAAATCTTAGCAAAATGTGCGTTGTTGGTCTTAAGTGCAGTTACCTCATCTCTATATTCGTGAAACATACTTAACTCCTTGTATGAAATAAAACCTTATTGTAAGATATTTTCGGTAATAACACCACGCTTTTACAAGAAATTTTAGGCGACTTTTGTAACCCCAAATCTCAATAAATCACTAGCTTCTATAATCAGCATTAATCTCCACATATCTATGTCCCAAGTCGCAACCATACGCTACAAAGCTCCCTTCCCCCATACCTAAATCACAAGTGATTTTAAAACTTTCTTGTTTCATCACTTCCGCCGCTTTTGCTTCCATTGCTTCATCAAAACAAATCTCACCCCTATCAAAAACAACAACATCATCAAAAGCAATTTTCAATCGCTCCTGTGCTGAATCTACCCCACTAGCCCCAATCGTAGAGGCTATCCTGCCCCAATTTGGATCGCCCCCAAAAATAGCGGTTTTGACTAAAAGTGAGTTTGATAACGCCTTTGCAGCTTTCATCGCTTGAGCTTCATTCATCGCATTACACACTTCAAACGCCACTACATGTGTCGCTCCCTCGCCATCACGGACAATATCAAGGGCAAGTTTATGCATTACTATTTGCAACGCTTCCTTAAACGCATCTTTGTCATACACGCCACTATATCCATTTGCAAACAAAAATACAGAATCATTTGTGCTTGTATCGCCATCTACGCTAATGGCATTAAAACTTGTCTTAAGACATTCCCGCAATGCTTCTTTGGCGTGAGATTCTACAATCTTAGCATCAGTTGTGATAAAGCAGAGCATTGTCGCAAGGGAGGGCTGTATCATACCCGCCCCCTTTGCCATAGCCCCGATGTGAAACTCCCCTGAATCTAGTTTAACTTTTAAGGCTATTTCTTTACTAAAAGCATCAGTTGTGCGTATGGCATTAGCCGCTCTTGTGTGGGCGTCCTTGTCATTTTCAAAAGGCTTAAAAAGCTTAAAACTTGCCTTAATTTTCTCCTTTGGCAGATACTGTCCTATCACTCCTGTGCTTGACATAATGGGATTTTCAATAAAAGGAAATTCCTGCTTTAAAGTTTCTAGAATCTCAACCACATCTTGCACCCCCCTTTGCCCCGTCATCGCATTGGCATTTTTGGTATTAATTAACACAAAATTGCTCTTTTTGCCCTGCACATATTGCTTAAAATGCGTAATGGGCGCAGCAGGAAAGCGATTATTAGTAAAGCTCACAATGGGTTGCAGTGGCTCTTTGCTATATAAAAAAGCAATATCTAATAAATCCTTTCCATTCTTATCCTTGCCCTTTAGTCCTGCACTCACGCCATCAGCATAGAATCCTTGTGGTGCATTCACACCACCATCAATAGGAAAAATCTCAAACATAATCCACCTCCCTTGGCTTTTGCTTTCTCATAATAAGTCGCTTTGTGGCACGGATATTTTCACTTGAGCCAATCACAAGCAGTTTGCACTCGCTTGAGACAATCGTATTGCCATTTGGCATACTGATATATGTGCCATCTTTTTGCGTTAGCCCTACAACTGATACATTTGTAACATCTCTAAAATGTGCTTCCTTAAGCTTTTTTAGCACAAGCCAAGAATAACGCGGCACAATAATCTCTTCTAAATCAAGGGGCGTATCACGGCGATATAAAAACTGCTCTAAAAGATTCTCCATATCCGGTCGCACTGCCATAGCCGAGATTCTCTGTGCCATAAGTTTAGAAGCTGAAATCACAGAATCACAGCCTAGTTTCTTAAGCTTCTTGCTCTCTTCTTGAGAATTAGCACTCGCGATAATATAATAGGGCTTTCTGCCTAGCTCCTCTTCAAAAAGTCTCGCACTCACCACCATTGTGATATTGTCCGCAGCATTCTTAGAAAAGCTCACTATCCCCTTGGCACTTGAAAGGTGGGATTTAAGCATAGCAATATGTGTATGTGGGTCATCAATGATGTAGTAAGGGTATTTATGCTTCTGTGCTTGAGCTTCAAAATCTTTAGAATTATCCACCACAACAAATGGAATATGGGCTTCCAAAAATTGCTGTGCGAGTTCTATGGTAAATTCATTGTGATAGCAAATCACATAGTGATTTTGCAAACGAGCGATTTTATACACCATTTTTTGCTCCTTGATTAAGCGGATAAGTGTGCCATTATTCACAACACTCATAATAAATGCCACGCTAAAGGTTACTACTCCCGCTCCACACACCATTAAAATAGCGGTAAAAAGAATAGTAATCGTGCCAAAATCTTTTTCCCCAAGTGAGCCAAAGCCGGTATTTGTAAAAGTATAAGAAGTTTGAAAAAATGCCTGCATTAAATCATAATCTTCTAAAATCAAATACCCTAAAGTGCCAAAAAGGAGAAAAAACTGAACGAGAATAAGCGGAAGTCTAAAAGGTTTGAGCTGCTCATACAGCTCACCTGCTAAAGAAATGTCTGGTTTTGGGTTGTTGCCCCAATGAAGAAATTTTTTAAGCTTTGCAAACAAGATAATTAAAGCTTAGAATCTTAAGAGTGTTTTTTGAGTGTCCGCAAAGTAGAAGCGGCAACCTTAACTCTAATGCTGCTGCCATCTTCAAGCTTCAAGCGAATGCTACGAAGATTAGGAAGGGAGCGTTTTTTTGTTTTGTTATTTGCGTGGCTTACATTGTTGCCAACCATTGGACCTTTGCCTGTGAAGAAACATTTTCTTGCCATAATAAAACCTTTTTGATGAAATAAGCTTGGGATTGTAGTCAAAATTACCCCAAAACTACCTTAAATTATTCAATAAGCACACTCATACCCACGCGTAAGCCTTCAATAGGGCTAACAGGATAGGCTTCAACTTCAAAGGTACGGACATCATAGCCCTTAGTTGCACTTGTCGCCCTCCAAGTCGCAAAATCGCCCATCACAGAGACAAACTCCACCTTAAACTCTGCCTCTTTTTCAAGGGCAGGAATATAAGCCTTAAAAGCTGTGCCTTTTGGAAAGTCTTTGAGCCGATACTCCGGCAGATGAAAAACAATCCACGCATCATTCATATCAATCATAAGCACAACGGGAAATCCGCTCGGTGCTAGCTCCCCCTGATGAAGCAAAACATTGCTTACCTCGCCATCAGCTGGAGCAATGGCTTGAGTGTCCTTAGCATAGCTCTCCACCTCGCTTACTTGCCCTGCTGCAGCATCTTCCTTGGCTTGGGCAGCGATTTTTGTCTCGTGCGTTGTGCCATCAAGGGCGATTTTATATTGCTGATAGGCTACATTCTCATTATGCTTAGCAGTTGTGTAGTTTGCATAGGCTTCATCGCGTCTTTGCTCACTGACAACGCCATCTTTATACAAAGATTCTAAACGATCATAGGTGCTTTTGGCAAGATTTGCCATCGTTTTTGCCCCTTGCCACACATCTTTAGCTGATTGAATCGTCTCCACTCTCGCACCCTGCTTTGTTTCTGTGCTTAGGGCTTTGGCAGCTTGGTAACCAGCTTTTGCTTGTTCAAGCTTGGCTTCAAGCTCTGGAGAGTTGATCCCATATACCAAATCACCCTTTTTTAACATATCGCCTTTTTTGACAAAGATATTTTCAACTCGCCCTGCCACTTTTGAGCTTATGGCATATTCTCGCGCTTGGACTTGTGCGTAAATCTTATTTTCCTTTGGCTGATAGGCACGCACAAAACTCACAATCAACCATAGCAAGAATCCTGCCACAATGACACCAAGCACGATAAGCTTTGCATTCATTTTGATAAATCTCATAGCACCCCCTTAGTTAAAAAATCCATAGAATCTATCCACCTCATCACTTAGACTTAAGAGTCTAGCAAGGGCGATAGCATAGTTATACGCCACACTTTGACGCTCAATAATAGCTAGAGCTAAAGCATTTTGAGCATCGCTCACATCAGCACTTGTACTCATTCCTTGCAAAAACGCCTTTTGACGCAATTTTAGATTCTCATTTGCAAGTTCAATAGATGACTGCAAACTGAAATATTGCGATTTGAAAGACAGCACTTCATTATAGGTTTTCTCACATAAAGTTTTTAAATCTTTTGTGGCTTGAGATTTAGCAAGTTCAGCCTCAATGGAAGCGATCTTACTTGCTTGATACTTTTGGATTCTCCCTCCGGGCGTGATAAGCGACCACTTTGCGCCAACCCCTGCAAACCAATTTGGCATAGCCTTATCAAGCACCGAACTATTATCATTCATCATATAGCTACCAAATAGCCCAACTTCAGGCAAAAATGTAGAAAACTCAATGTGAGAGAGCTCTTTGGCGGATTTAATCTTATTATCCATAAGGCTTAGGGCAGGATAAACTTCAAGCGTTTTGTTAATAAAATACTCAACACTCTCCAGCCTCGTATCTTGCTTAATATCAATCTGTTTTACAAGCTCCAATCTCTCTTTAGATTCACGATTAAGCATAGCATTGAGTGCCATATTTGCGATAATGAGATTATCACTTGCTTTTTTGACATCAATGCTTGATTTATCATAATTCACTTGAGCTTGGAGTGTTTCTAGTCGTGCGACTTGCCCTTTACTTTGTAGCTTTTGTGCGTTTTGATAATGTGTCAAATGCCCACTATTAGCAGATTCTAGAGTGTTTAGAATCTGATTGTTTAACACCACACCATAATACAATTTCACGCAATCTTCAAACAAACTTAGCTCTTTGAGTTTAAGGGCAAGATAGGAATCTTCAAGGGCGATTTGAGAGAGTTTATTAGCAAAATACCGCTTACCGCCCGTAAAAATGGGATATATGATATTAACAGTCCCAAAGATGACATTTTGATCTTGCAAGGTTACAGGCTGTCCTAAATGCTGTAATAGCGGAGCTAGAGCAGAATTCCCACCGATATTCCCACTAAGATTGCCAAGCTGGGATTGATTGACTAGGTGCATATTCATCGGATCTTGCAAACGCACATAATAAGCCCCAAGCGAGACTTGTGGGAGATAGAGCATTTTACTTGCGAGGTTGAGTTTTTCTTGCTTCTGCACGGCGTGTTGCGTGGATTTTAACCCATCATTGCTTTCTAAAACCTGCTTGTAAGCTGATTGCAATTCCAAATATTCCGCTTTTCCACTACTCGCTACGATACAAACAAGCAAGAATATCCATTGTTTCATTTATAAACCCTTTTTATAAGCCTTTAACACAAACTTGTTTGTGCTAGAATCAGGCGAGTATTCTAACGAAAATTAAATAACCACGAGATTCTAAATATAAAGCAGACACGATGACAAACAAGCAAAGACAAAAGATTCAAAAGCTCCTTGATACACAATACAGCTTAAGAAACACAGATGATGAGTTAAACCAAACTAGCCCCGATCCACTCCTTATAGCTAGAATCTACAAAGAAGATTCCCATTTTGCCGAAATAGCCTTGATATGTGCGTTATTATCTTATGGTAACGCAAAGATGATTGTAAAATTACTCCAAAGCCTTGATTTTGGGCTTTTAACGCGTGGAATTGATAGAATACAAAAGGCTAACTTTCCGCATTATAGATTCCAAACAAGCAAGGACATACAGGGGCTTTTTATGCTCGTTAAGATTTTACTTGAATCTAGCGGATTACTGCAATGCTTTATGCAAGGCTATGAATCCTACCCACACACAAAGAGTGAAAGTCAATGGAGCAAAAGCAATAATCCCAATCACGCTAAGATTCTAAGCGGAATCTATCACTGCATAGACACACTTTATCTTTTAGCCAAAACGCATAAAATCCCCATCACTCAAGGGCTAAGATTCTTGCTTGGCAGTTCCCATAGTACCTATTTAGCACAACATCACACCATTCCGCATAATGCCTCATGTCTCAAGCGGTGGAATATGCTCTTGCGTTGGCTTATACGCAAAGACAGGCTAGATGTCGGCACTTGGGCTTCACATCTGCAGTCTTCAAATCTCATTTTACCCCTTGATACGCATACTTTTAGAATCTGTGGGAAGTTAAGCATCTTGCAACGCAAAAGCTATGATTTATCCGCCGCACTTGAAGCGACTGATACTTTGGCACTTTTTAATCCTAAAGATCCCATAGCTTACGATTTTGCACTCTATCGCTTGGGGCAGAATGGAATCTTATAGGCTATTTATCTAAAATTCTATCGCTAAACTCCTTGCAAAGTGGTTGGGAGAGATTGCACGAAATAATGGGATTAAGGCTTAAATCACTTGGCTGAATGGAAAAGTAGAGAATTTGTGAATCTATGGTGGCTTTTAATGCGTTAGATTCTAAGCTAAAGCGGCAGGTTGGCGTAGAATCTAATGTAGCTGTTTGTAAAATCTGCCTTGCAATCTCAGGCTGAAAGGAATCTGATTGTATAAAGGCTTGAGTGTAATATTTACTCAAAGCATTTTGCGTAAAAGCAAGTTTAGCTTTAAGCCTTAGCACACATTGCTTATGGTGTAAATGCCCCATATATTTTATACCCACACCTGCGAGTATGCCTACAATAACAATCACGCAAAGCACTTCAAAGGCACTAAAAGCACTCCGCTTAGAATATCGCATTTGATGTGCTAAGGGGGATTTCTTTGCGTGTGGGGTGGCGTTTTAGGAGTTTTTCACAAAGTGGAGAATCTAGCTTTGGCTGGATAGAGAGAATAAGTTTGCCATTTTCCTGCATAATGCTTACGCAGTCATTTTCCATATCAACACTGCCATTTTTGGCAAGTTTTATGCTATTGCCTTGGGCTACCCAACGCGATGTGCTAAGCCCGGCTAATTCTAGAATCTTAGCTCCATCAATGCTATTTGGGGTAATATTTTGGCTAAAAACCTCTCTTTGCAGGGCATTAAGTGTGCTGATGATGTCATTTTCAACAGCAATAAGCTGGGCGTCCGATCTTGTAAGAGATAAGCGAGGCAGGGCAATGGCGGCTAAGATTCCAAGAATGATGATAACAAAGACAAGCTCCATCATACTAAAGGCTTTTCGCATTGCAAAGATTCTATGTGAATGGCGAGTTTGCGGCGTTTTCATTTTGTCTTAAAATTTTCAAGCACAAAAGGTGGGATAACAAAATCAATCACCCCACTTCCTTCAAAATCTTTTGCAAGACTTTTTGCACTCTGCTCTAAAACAAGACGGATAAGCACACCCTTTGGCACAAAGGCATTAAAAGGTGGGGCGATATAAGTAGCAAAACTCTTTAAATCCGGTTGATGCCCGATGATAAGCACATTTTGAGCCTCCATAAAAGTTTTGTTTTGTGTGAGCTTCATATAGCCTTCAAGCCCACAATCAGGTGCAATATATTCACTTATCATAATGCAATTTTTAGGCAGAAACTTTTTCAAAGGCTTTAAAGTCTGCAATGTCCGCATAGCAGGGGAGCAAACAACAAGATCAAAGCTTAAATGCTCTAGGGCAAACTTTGCGATATGCTTACTTTGAATCTTGCCAAGTTTGCTAAGTGGGCGAAACAAATCGCTTTTATCTTTTTTGTTTGTTAGGCGATATTCTTCCCTGCTTATCGTATCTGCGTGTCGTAAAAGCGTGATAGTTTTCATCTATGCCTCCAATAAACTCTCGCACATTTTTAGCACAAACTCCGCACTTCGTTTAGCCGAACTCTCTAAAAACTCATCAAAACTCACATCGGCACTGCCATCGGCACTATCGCTAATGGAGCGTAAGACACAAAATGGCACTTGTAATAAATCACACACCACCGCCACAGAAGCCCCCTCCATTTCCACTGCGTCAGCCTTAAAATTTGAAATAATCCACTGCTTTTTCTCACTATCGGCAATAAACGCATCGCCTGATGCGATAATGCCCTGCTGTAAGTCAATGCCTTGTGCTTTGGCTACTTGCTTGGCTAGGGCATTAAGATTCTTATCTGCCTCTATATAGACTTTACTTTCGGGTATAAAGCCTAGCGGATGTCCAAAGGCGGTAATATCCACATCGTGCTGACATAACTTCTCTGCAAGGAGCAAATCGCCCACTTTCAAATCCGCATTTAGCCCTCCAGCAACACCGCTAAAGATAATTTTCTCACATTGAAAATGCAAAATCATTGTGCTAACGGTAAGGGCGGCATGCACCTTGCCTATTTTGCTATACGCGATAAAAATTTTATGCACCCCTTTTGTGATTTCATAATAAGTATTGCCGCCCACCTGTATTTTCTTATGCTCTCCAAATTTTTCAAGTAAAGGCGTGATTTCTTCCACCATTGCTCCTATGATTCCAAGTCTCATTTGCCAATCTCCTTATGCTTTAATTGAATCTAGACATTCTTTTAATGTCGCAAGATTGCTTATATTCCAAGTTGGGCGGGAACTTAGACGCTTATTTAGCCCACGCAACACATTGCCATTACCAAACTCAATAAACACATCAATGTGATCATTTAGCTTTGCAATACTTTGCTTATAATACACAGGCTGTGTAAGTTGCTTCCCTAAAAGCTCTTTTGCTTGGGCTTTTGTGTTATATGTTTCGAGTGTGGCATTTGAAAGGATAGGTGTGCTTAAATTTTCTTTCAAGCTCTTATCCAAAATCTCCATAAATGGCACAACCGCAGATTCTAATAAAGGACAATGACTTGCCACAGACATCGGCAAAAGCAAAGCTCTTTTTGCCCCAAGAGCTTTGATGTCCGCTTCACTTGCAGCTAAGTCATCTTTACTTCCCGCTAGGACAATCTGCCCTTCGCCATTATAGTTCGCACACCAAATGCTTTTACCCTTATTTCGCGCTTCAGCACAAAAAGATTCTAATTTAGAATCTTCCACGCCCACAACGACCATCATACCGACATTTTTACCCTCACACGCCCTTGCCATAAGCTCACCTCTTTTTTGTGTGAGCTTAATACCTTGCGTGAAACTCATACCCTCACTTAGCACCACTGCACTCACTTCGCCCAAAGAATGTCCCAACGCCACGCTTGGCATAATGGGATATTCACTTTGTAAAATATTATGTGCCACTGCACTCACAAGAAAAATGGCAGGTTGCGTGTATTGCGTGAGATTAAGCTTATCATTTTCTTCAAATAAAAGCGATTTCATATCTAAGCTTAACGCATCGGAAGCTTGCTCAAAAAGCTCTTTTGCGATAGCAAAATTATCATAGAGTTCCTTACCCATACCCACACTTTGTGAGCCTTGACCGGGAAAAATAAAAGCATAATTCATCAAAATCCTTTGTGTAAATTGAGGGCTGATTGTAGCATTACTTTGCTTTATTTGTCTTTTGTGGCTCAAAAAGGAGATGAAAATATCAAAAATTTTACATTTTTTATAAGGATTCTAGAATCTGCAATGAAGTTAGGCTGTGTTAAGGGTAGTTTTATGAAATTTTTCTTAGAATGTCGTTCTTTTTTGACAAGGATAGGTGGGTGAGTTGGCTGAAACCACATCCCTGCTAAGGATGCATAGCCGCAAGGTTATCGAGGGTTCGAATCCCTCCCTGTCCGCCACTTGGCAGAATCTGCATTATCTCTTTTTAGCCTAGATTTTCTTACAGCTTTAAAACTCTTCTAAAATGATAAATTTATATCTCAAGCTCTCTAAATCGTGCTTTAATCGCTTATTTTCATCAAGCAACATATCGTGCTGGGTTTGTAAAAGGGCAATGTCCTTACTCAAATAATAAATGCTATTAGAAAGGTAAATCTTTGGCACACATACTACAAGCACCGCACACAAAATAAGCCCTGCTATTTTTAGCTCCCTTTTACCTAGCCCACTGCCCCGCGTCAAATCCGCAGAATCTGTGGATTCAAAAGATTCAAATAGCATATCCTTTTCTTCCTCGCTCACACGCATTTTTACAGAATCTGGCAGGATAATATCATTAAGATTTATGGGCTTGTCTCTATTATAGTCATTCATATCTTTGCTCCTAGTTGAAAAATTCTTAGTTTCGCACTGCGGGAGCGTTTATTTTGAATAATTTCAGTTTCACTTGGCAAAATGGGCTTTTTAGTGAGAATGCTCCCTAAAGCATTATTATTCCCACACTCACATTTTAAGGCATTTTCTCCGCATTTACAGCTTTTTGCCCATTGCTTAAAAGTTTGTTTGATGATTCTATCTTCAAGTGAGTGAAAAGAGATAATAGCCACTTTGCAATCATACAACACACCATTTATAAAGGCAGATTCTATACTTTGAAGTAAAGTTTGTAGCTGTTCTAGCTCACCATTAACCTCAATGCGCAATGCTTGAAATGCCAAAGTCGCAGGGTGAATCCCACCAATGCGTGGAAAATGCCTTTCAATCAACTCACTTAACTCCAAAGCACTCTCAAATGGCTTTTTCTCACGGGTAGAAACAATAAGCTCTGTGAGTTTCTTGCTTTGCCGTATCTCGCCATAGATTCTAAAAATCTCTTCCAAACGCATTGCGGAATAGGTGTTTATAACCTTAGCAGCATTAAGATTCTGCGTAGAATCCATACGCATATCAAGGTTATTTGAAGTAAAGCTAAAGCCCCTGTGCTTATCATCAAGTTGCATAGAGCTTACCCCAATATCAGCCAAAATCCCTCTCACCCGTGCTAATTGCTCATTGCCAAGTGAATCTAGAGCGTTAGCAAAGGCACAATGCTGAATATGCAAGCGTGAAGCATAAGGGGCTAGACGCTGCTTTGCTAAAGACAGAGCACTTTCATCTCTATCAAAAGCATAGATATGTATGTTTGGGTTTTGCTCTAATAAACTAAGTGTATGTCCCCCATAACCCAAAGTGCAGTCAATAACCGCCCCACTCTCTAGATTCAGTGCTTCTAGCACTTCATTTTTTAAAACAGAAAAATGCTTCATATAGATTCTAGATTCTAAGGCTTAAAGGAATCAAAGCGGAGATTATTATCAAGAATGATTTGATGTTCTTTGTAAGCGGAGTTTTTAAGGCTTATCATCATCACAAAATAGATTTGTTTGCTTTTTTCATCAAATTCCATTTTTAATGGCAACTCAACTTTTGCAAAATAAGGTATCGTATTTGTCCAAACAATAAACTCTTCAATACTTTGAACAGAATACGCATAACCCTTAACCTGATAGCGTGTATCAAAAATATCAAGCTCTTTTGTATTGCTGATAGCCTTAACTTCAAGGGCATTAAAATGTCCTTGCAAAAGCTCTTGGAGCTTAAGCTCATCACCCTTATTATGAATGGCTGATAGGATATTGTAATTTTGCACCACAAGGGTTTTGAGCTGGGATTCTATAGCTTGATAGTCTTTGTTAATTTGATTAAAAGCAATTTTTGATTTTTTGGCCTCAAGGGCTTGTTTTTTATATTCTTCAATTTGTGGCAAAAGAAACTTAGCAATACCAAACACGCACACAGACACAAAAATCAAAAACCACACAAAGTTTTTTATTGCATAATCTGTGTTAAAGTCATTATTCATTACTCATATCCTTATCTTCCACATTGAGTGGTTTTAGGGCAGGGTGAGTTTTGCTCACTGATACAAAGTTAAACCACCCGCTTGTAAGAGGATAAAACTCTACCCTTGTTTGTGTGAAAACAGCTCTTAATGGGGCTTCAAGCAGGAATTTATACACTTCTTTTGATGGTGTTAAACCACGCATTGTTAGGGTATTGTAATTTAGCTCAAGGCTTCTTATTGTGATTTGATCAGGGATAAGCTTTAAAAGGTTTGACACACCATCTTTTAACGCCTGATTCTGTGCTTGAATCTCCGCCCCAAGCTTAATCTCATAGTCTAATCGCTCTATATAATCCTTTACAACAATTGCCTTTAACTTTACACTTTGAATATCTTGCTTAATACTTGCTTGCTCATTGATTTTGGCGACACTCTGCTTTTCAAGCACTTTTGCAAAAGCCAAAATACATATAAATGCCAATACACTATAAAAAATCCAAATTTTCGTATAGCGTTTAAGAATGCTCTTTGGTTTTGGCTGGATAAAACTATATGCCATTTTCTACCCTTGAGTGCCGCTAAGCTCGGCTTGTGCTAGGGCGATTAAGGCTTCTGGGATATTTAACGCCCTAACCTCAATATCAAGCATCAACGCATTACGCAAATGCTCAACAGCTTGTTCTGTAATGCCATAGGTATCTAAAATCACAATAGATTCTATAAATTGTGTGCTTGCATAAATGGGATTGCTATAAAACTCATTAATGGAGTTTTTTAGAATCTCAGCCGCATTTGAAGCACGAGCCAAGTCTCTTAAGCCCTCTAAGCGAGAGATTTCCATCTCTTGTTGCTCTTGCGTATCCACTTCTTGTGGAGCAAACTCTTTTCTAATAAGCTCCGCGTCCAAGTCCTCTAGCTCACCAATTTCATTCAGCTCATCAAGAGAGCCAAGGATAGAATCTAGACTGCTTATTTCCTGTAAAGAATGCACCTCAACCGCAGAGAGACTTTCATCTTCGCTTTGTTCTAGCTCCCCACCCATCATAAAAAAGCCACCAAAATATACACCCTTTTTATCCGCAACAAAAAGTGTAATACTCGCTCTCTCTTGTAAGACATAAAGTTTGAGTTTTGAACTTAGCCTTGTCTTAATATGCTCATACACAAGCACAAAAGGAGAAAAAAGATAATCTAGCCCTAACGCACGGATATACTTCACGCGATTTTCATCAACCGCAAGCTGTTGGATATAAAAAAGCCATTGATTTGGCATTTCAACAATCCGTGAAGTTTTTGCATTTACGCCAAATTTGATTAAATCACCCTTTTTTGCACAATTTGCCAAGCCTTGATTGTAAGTCTTACTCATCGCACTAAGATAGGTAAAAGGATACCTACGCTTATAGCTTTTAATCAGCTTTGCCACCTCCATAGGTAGCTCTTTATCTACGATTTTATAATCCTTGCTTATGGTGCTTTTTATGCGTTTATTTTTCATCACAACAATCTTGAGTGAGCAGACTTTTGCGTCTAGATTCACGCCAATAAGCACGGTAGAAAAGAATGGTTTCAGTAGAAAATTTAACAACTTAGCAATCTCCGCAACATTTTAAACTCCACATTTTCAGGCTCACATTTTGAGTTATTGTAGCAAAACTTTAATGAAGTTTCCAAAATCAATAAGCATTTAGAGTTCCTTTTCTAAATGTGAAAGAAGCAAAGCCTTTGCATCATCTAGATTCATATCTCTTGGCACGACAAAACCATCTAGGGCATAAAAGTCAATCCTTGAAAATGGCTTTGGAATCTTAAACTTATCCCAAGTCTTTAACTCCCAATACCGACTATACACCACACGCATAGGAATAATGCGTTTTTGCGTCTTTTGGCTCATTGCTATTACGCCATCGCCTATGCTGTGATATGGTCCCTTTGGTCCATCAGGGGCGATACCTATATCGTAGCCATTTCTAAGCAATTTAAGAGAATCTATAAGCACTTTTAGCCCACCTCGCGTTGTTGAGCCACGCAAAGGCTTGAGCTTAAAATACTCGCATAAACTCACCATTAATTGTGCATCAAAATGATGGGAAGCAATAATGTAAAATCCTTTATCACGCCCCTGCTGCATTTGTTTTCTTAGCTTTTTATACAAAAATGGTAGCATACAAAATTCCCCGTGCCAAAATGCACCGATGATATTTTCACCACTTGTTTGTGGGCTAATAAAAAAGCGATGTCGGCTTAAAATATACAAAACCCACACAAGCACAAGCATCAACGGCGGAATAATTTTACCTAGAATCTTACGCTTTGTTTCGCGACTAATCACTGCCATTTATACACTTTTATATACATTTGCTTGCAAGGCTTGTTCCAAACTTAGCTCTCTTACAAACTCCCCATACAGCCCACCGCCATCATTATGGGTAACCTTGACTTGAATAATTGAGCCAATGGGGCATTTTCTGCCTAGGATCTTTATAAGTTTATTTTGACTGCTCCGCCCCTCACTCCAAGTCTGCCCCTCATCATCGCGGTGATTTTCAATCAGCACCTCATAGATTGAGCCAATTTCTTTTTGTGCCTTTTTTTGTAGAATCTGCTTATGGAGATTCTGTAATCGACTTAATCGCTCTTTAGCCACCTCTTGAGGCACAAGCATACTCTTATCATAGCTATACGCACTTGTATGCGGACGCGGAGAATACACAAAACTATAAAGCGTATCAAATTCAACGATTGATAGCACCTCCATTGTGTCTTCAAAGTCTTGTTCAGATTCAGTGGGGAAGCCTACAATAATATCCGTGCCAATGCCAACATTTGGGAGCAGGGACTTAAGCTTTGCAATTCTGTCTAAATACCACTGCTTATCATAGCCGCGTCTCATCATTTTTAGAATCTGGCTTGAACCACTCTGCAAAGGAATATGTATGCCTTTAGCAATTTTTGGATTCCTAGCAAATTCTTCCAAAAACTCATCGTCCATATGCAAGGGATGCGGTGAAGTAAAGCGGATTCTATATAGCCCTTCAATCTCGCTTAAAGTCGCTAAAAGCTCTGTGAAGTTTGTCTTTTTATGCGGGGTAGAAAACCTTACGCCATAATGATTGACATTCTGCCCTAGCAAAAGCAACTCCTTTGCCCCATTTGCCACAAGCTTTTTAGCTTCATTTACAAGCAAATCTATGGGAATTGAAATCTCCTTGCCACGCGTGAAAGGCACGATGCAATAGCTACATTTTTTATCGCAGCCTATTGAGATATTAAGATGAGCTTTAATCCCCATATCTTGTGATGAAGCAAACACATAAGTGCTATCATCATAGTCTATATCTACCTCCACAGCTTTTGGACGATCAAGCACCTGCGTGATTTTAGAGACATTCCTAGCCCCAAGCACAAAATCAACACTAGGAGCTTTCTTAATAATCTCTTCGCCCAAATGACTAGCCGTGCAGCCGCAGATTCCTATCTTTGCGCCAGATTTTTTCTCCTTAGCAAACTGCCCAATTTCCGAAAATAGCTTTTTTTCAGGCTTTTCACGCACAGAGCAGGTGTTAATAAGGATTAAATCCGCCTCTTTAGCATTATCAGTAAGTGTGTATTGCTTCTTTTCTTTCAATTCAGCAATGATATGTGCTGAATCTCGCTCATTCATCGCACAGCCCAAAGTTTGTATAAAAAGCTTCATAAACTTAGTCTTTGATATATAGATTCTAAAAATTACAAAATATGAAGCTCATAAATATAACTGCCCTCATCTAACGCATAACGCACTTCATTGAGATATGTGCTATGCCCCGCTTTTTGAAAAAATGCACACGCCTTTTGCATATCTTTATGGGAATTTTCCTTATCAAAATAAAAGATATTTTCCCCCTGCGTGAGTTTTTTAAGTATATCTTCACAGCTTATTTTCACCGCATTTGTCTTGTTTTTGGTATTGAGTGTGTTTTTAGCAAGTTTTAGCTCCATTTGCTCTCCTTTATGTAGATATTGCAGATAAACAAAGGGTCGCATTATAAGTCAAAATCACTCATTGCTTGCTTAATTTAAGATGATTCTATGAAACTTCACATAGAATCTAAGCATACGCTGCCAAGATTCTATATTTGAGAAGAGGATTTAAGCACCCTTTGGTGGAGTGAATACGCTTATTGGCTCAAGGCTACCTTCATATTTTTTGATATTCACAAGTCCTGTATGTGCGATATTACCATTAGCAAGAGCAGAGGTTGGCATATCTAAAGTCAAAACATTTGGTGAGCCATTTTTACATATACTGCCGACTTTACCCGGCTCTTGTGGGTCATACCACGCCCCTTCACACAAACGCACGACACCGGGCTTAATTGCATCGGTTACAAACGCCCCTGCTAAGACTTCACCCCTTTGATTACTCACACTCACAATATCACCTGTTTTAATGCCTTTAGCCTGTGCGTCCTTTGGATTAATCCAAATAGGCTCTTTATCGCCAATAGCATACTCTTTACGCAGTGAAGTATTGGCAAGTTGAGAGTGCAATCTTAATGCTGGGTGAGAGGTAATAAGTGCAAATTCTGCTGGCTTATCCTTCATACCTAGCCATTCTATTGGCTCAAGCCAAGTGGGGTGTGCCGGGCAGTCTTTATACTCATATTTCTCAATCGTTTGAGAATAAATCTCAATCAAGCCAGAATCTGTCCCAAGCGGATTTAAAATTGGATCTTCTCTAAAGTCCGCATATCGCACAAATGCTTCAGATTCAGCTGGAATCTCAAACTGAAGTGGCTCATTTGCCTCCCAAAACTTTGCAAAATCAGGTAGCTCTAACAACAAGCCTTTTGATTGAGTGAGAGCTTGATTATAAAATTCCTCAAGCCACTGCATTTCGCTTTTATTCTCGCTAAACTTATCATACACGCCAAACGCCTTTGCTAAATCACAAAAGACCTTATAGTCATCTACGGCTCCAAACTGCTTCTCCACAAGCTGTTTCATCGGCACAATATGGAGGTTTGAGTAGTCCCCACTCATTGAGATATCATTGCGTTCATAGCTTGTGGTAATTGGCATAACAATATCAGCGTGTCGTGCTGTTGGCGTCCAATAAATCTCATTGACTACAATCGTCCTAGGTTTTTGCCACGCTTTAAGGAAAGTGTTTGTATCTTGATGATGCACGAGCGGATTCCCACCAGCCCAATAGATAAAATCAATATCTGTATAAGTGATTGTCTTGCCGTTGTGCTGTATGCTCTTGCCCGGATTCAGCAACGCATCGGCTATTCTCGCTAATGGGAAATTATTCTCACTGCCCTGCATAAGCCACTCTGCACCACCTTGACTGACATTACCAAGATTTATTCCGCCTACAACCGGAGCCGTAGCTGTAGGTGAGCCACCATTGCTGTAATGATAGGACAAGCCAAATCCACCACCGGGCAGCCCAATCTGCCCTATCATACACGCAAGTGTTACTAAAGCCCAGTGTGTTTGTTCGCCGTGATGAGCGCGTTGCATTCCCCAGCCAGACATTAGCATTGTGCGATTTTTGAAAAAGAGTTTGGCTAAAGATTCTATTTTTTGTGCTGAAATACCACAAATCTTAGACGCCCACGCAGAATCTTTGACTACACCATCACTCTTGCCCAAAAGATATTGACTAAACTTATCAAAGCCCTGCGTGTAGTTTTCAATAAACTCTTTATCATATTGATTTGTTTTTAGCATTGTATGCATAATGCCAAGCATTAGTGCCACATCAGTATTTGGCAAGGGAGCAATCCACTCCGCTCCCAAATAATCGCAAGTCATATTCCTTACAGGATCTATGCTAATGAGCGTTTTGTCTGATTTTTTAAGCTTTTCAAAAAAGTCAAGTCCCGTGCCTTCGTTCAAAGCCCAAGCATTTCGCAAAGTCGCCATAGGGTCAGCACCCCAGATAACAACCACTTGAGAATTATCTAGCACCATAGGATAAGAAGTTTGCTGCTCATACACCTCTATACTTCCCACGACATAAGGCATAATTACTTGCGATGCCCCGGTAGAATAATCTCCCGTTACGCCCACATAGCCACCTGCCATACCCATAAATCTTTGCAACAAGATTCTGGAATTGTGCAGATTCCCGCTACTTTTCCAGCCATATGACCCGGCAAACACACCCTCCTTGCCCTTTTGCTTGTAGGTTGCCTTAAGCTCTTTGGCAATGAGTGCAATAGCCTCATCATAGCTTACTCTCACCCACTCATCAGCTCCACGCAATTCCGGCTTTGGAGAGGCGGGATTTTCAAGGTAGGATTTTCGCACCATTGGATATTTGATACGCGTAGGTGTGTAAATTAAATCGGCAATCGTGCTATGTAAAGGGTTTGACACACTATTTTGCAAGGCATTGACACTAGAGATAACTTTGCCATCTTTAATCGTGGCTTTCAAAACACCCCAATGTGCACCCGTAATCACCTCTCCATCTAACACGAGATTTTCGCTAAATGCTTTTAGTCCAGATTCTACACTCGCCTTTTTGCTTGAATCATCACAGCCCACAAAAGGCACAAGAGCAAAGACTGCTAGTCCCTTCCCCATTGCTTGAAGTATTTGTCGTCTGCTAATATTACTCATCACGCCCTCCTTACTTATCTTTTGGCATATCTTTGGCATTTTTTTGCAAATATTGAGACACAAGGTATTCTTGGTTGCTATCATAGCCCACGCGACTTTTCATTGACTTTACAACGCTAGGCCACTGATTAGCATTAAACTCCTTTGGCGGGTGCAATGCGTGGCACACAGAGCAGTTTCCAAAAAGCTCTTGTGCTTCCTTATAGAGTGGCTCTACACTCTCTACCAAATCCGCATTTTCACTCCATAGCTCAACACTCGCTTTCACCCACTCTTGCTTACTTTCACTCTCTTTAAAAGACTTGGTAATCTTAAATTCCACATCTGCATTTTTAGAAAACCCAGCATTTAAGATTCTACGATTAGGGACAAAATATAAAGCCACTTGCTTATCAGCTTGTGCGTAGCCTTCAATCCTTAAAAGCACCTTATCACCCTTTTGCTCTAGCACTTCCACCTGAGCTGTTGGTAGCAGTCTTCCCACAACCTTATCACTCCCATCTTTGTAAAGGGATTTTACCTTAGAAGCATACTTCACATCACCCGCATACGAATACGCAAACGCCATACTTACAAGTATCATCGCTCTTGCAAATACTCTCATTTACCCTCCTTGACTTTTTGGTATTATTCACTTAAGGAATGTTTTGATTTTAGTCAAAGTTTATTAAAATCAACTGAAAAAGCGTTATTTTAAGGAGTGTTTCTTATGGGCTATGTAGCCTTTTGTATCGTGGAATTATCGTTATTTACAAAAAAGTCTATCGCTTATCTTGGGCTTGAGATTCTGTATTTTGTTCTTTATCAGCAGGGTTTTCATTGGTGGAAGAATCTTTAATGGAAGATTCATTGGTAGGATTTTCATTTGTAATAGAATCTTGCGTATCTTGTGTGGGCTCTTGGTCTAATTCTTGGCTTACTTCATTCTCTTGCAAATCTCCTGCCTGTGTAGAATCTTGTGAGCTAGAATCTTGGCTTGGCTTAGAATCACTTTTTTGTTTTAAGCGATTTGGTTCTACTTGGCGGATTTGTGATGTGATTTTAGCTGCTTTTTGAGTATCCATTTTGCCTAGAATTTTTGTCATATCTTTCACTTCCATTTGTGAGAGAATCTCCACCGCTTCAGATTCTGGCATATCAGCTAGAATAGCTGCTGCCTTGGCTTCTTTCAAACCTTTATAAGCTTTGACTATTTTATCATCTTTGACCTGTTTAATTTGGGCTAGAATCTCCTCATTTCGCGTGATTAAATCCTGCAATTCCTGCTCTTTTTGCTCTAATTCTTGGTTATTTTTCTCTTTCAAACTCGCTAATTCCGCCTTTGCCTTCTCTTGCTCTTCAGCAAAGATAACGATTTTCTCATCAATCTCTTTTTGCTTATCTTGGAGCTGTCGCTCTTTTTCATCAAGTAGCACTTGCGTAGCATTTTGCAATACTTGCAGGGCTTGTTGCCGCTCATCTATCTCATCAAGTTGAGTTTTTATCTCGTTTTTACGCGTTTCAAAAATAATACTACAATCAAGCAATTGCGAGTTTTCAGCAAAGCTCTGCACCCCCACACATAAGCACAATACACCATAGAAAAAAGAAGCCCTCATATCACTCTGCCTCCTATTGTCTTATCTCCAGCGTTATTATAAAGCATAAGTGCGATTTCATTGCTTTGAAACTTCTCTTGCATTTTTAGCTTTTGTAGCACAGAATCTTGCTCTTTTTTTTCCAAAAACTTTACCTTTTCATATTCAATATGCGATTTTTTATACTGCTCTTGCAAAAGGGCTTTATTTGCTTGTAAAGATTCTAACTCCGCACAATGCAAGGCGATATGGGCTAAAAGCATATTTTTTGTTTCTTCAAATGCCCTAAAAGCATAAAATGCCCCGCCACTTGGCATTTTAAGCCCTAAAAATTCTTCTTGCAACGCCGCTATTTGACTTTGCTTACTCGCGATTTTATTTTCATTTTGCATAATGCTACGCTCAATCCTTTGCATATCATTTTTGCGAAGATTCACAATCGCACCAAACTTTGTTTTCATTCTTCTCAAAGCCTAATAGTATCTTCTCGCTCAGCACTTGTAGAAATCATAGAGATTTTCACACCTATGAGCTTTTCAAGCTCTTTGATATAGATTTGTGCGTTTTTTGGTAGGGCGTTAAAATCTCGGATTCCACAAGTTTTGTCCCACCCTTCAAACTCCCTGTAAATAGGCTTCACACATTCATAATCTGTTGGGATATAGCCTATCTCCCTGCCCTCATATTCATAGCCCACACAGACTTTGATACGCCTAAATCCATCAAGCACATCAAGCTTCATAATACTCAAACTCTCACAACCATTCAACGCACACGCATACCGCACCGCTACAGCATCAAACCATCCACATCGCCTAGCCCTGCCTGTTGTCGTGCCAAACTCGCCTCCAGATTCTCTTAGTCTCTCTCCTATCTCGCCTAGCTCTTCGGTTGGGAACACGCCATTGCCCACCCTTGTGCAGTATGCCTTGGCGATGCCAATAACCTTTTGTATATCTCGTGGGGCAAGTCCGCTACCACTACAAGCCCCTGCGGCAATGGTGCTAGAGCTTGTTACATACGGATATGTGCCGTGATCAATATCTAGCATACTGCCCTGTGCCCCCTCGCATAGAATCTTCTCGCCCTTTTTTTGTGCCTCCCATAAAAGCTGTGTCGTATCTGTGATAAAAGGCAGAATCTGCTCTCTTAAAGATTCTAAATGCGAAATCACATCTTCCACACTTGGTAGCTCCACACCATAGAGACTTTCAGCATATTTGGCTTGTTGATAGATAGATTCTATTTTTGCTTTTAAAATTTGAGGATGCTTTAAATCCATTAGTCGCACACCATTGCGTGAAACCTTATCGCCATAGCAAGGTCCTATGCCCTTGCCTGTCGTGCCAATGGCACTTGTATTTTTGCTCTTTTCTTTTGCTTTGTCTAAAATCTCGTGGTATGGTAGAATGATATGTGCCTTATCGCTAATAAACAATCGCCCCTGCAAATTCTCAAACGCACTCATCTCTTTTAACAACGCTTCAAGGTTAATCACAACGCCATTGCCGATGACATTTTTGCACTGCGGATACAAGATTCCAGAGGGAAGTAAATGCAAAGCGATTTTTTTAGAATCCACCACGATTGTATGCCCTGCGTTATGTCCCCCTTGGTAACGCACCACATAGTCATACCCACTAGCTAATAAATCAACAATCTTTCCCTTGCCCTCATCGCCCCACTGAATCCCCACAATCAAATCAGCCATCTTTAATCTCCTTAAAAAAATAGAATCTCACAATTTACGCTAAAAGGCACTCAACCACTTCATCAGTATATATCGCAAAGCCACACGAGCTTACACTCTCTACCCCATCTTCAAACACGCTATATTTGCCCCCTTGAAGCAAAGTCGCATTCCCTAAAAACATTCTAAAAAATAAATCCCCATAATATGAGCTAGGCGCATACGCAAGGGGAGAGAAAATGCTATTTTCATACTCGCAATAACTCGCACACTCTAGCAGCCTTTCAAGCTCCCCTTTTAAAAACACAGGCGAATCTGCTATGGCTTTAATCAAATCCTGCTTAGTCTTTACACGCGTGAGATTAGCAATATATGAAGGCATTTGCAAAAGTTGCTCCACATTATTTGAAGCAAAGACTTCAAGATTCACACCACTATGTTTAGCACATAAAAGCGGAATCTTCATATTTGAGATTTGTAAAAATGGCTTTAACCCAAGCTCGGCTAAGATTCCAATACCTAGGCACATTACCGGCGATAGACTTTCTCCGCCTAAATGCTCCGCTCCAATTTGATGAATTTCAGTCGTAGGATAGCTAAATACCGGCTGGATATAAAACCACTTCTTATGCTCACTGCTACGCGTTATCCGCTTGGTAACAATACGCATAGCATCAAGTGTCGTATCATACCTTAGCCCAATTTGATGATTGCTTTCACTGCTTAGCCGCACAAGCTCACGATTAAAAATATCGCCCTGATGTTCTAAAAAGCTAAAAGTTGGCGTTACAATCTCTTTATAATCATTCTCATAAAACGCCCTAATCGCACAAGATTCTATATCTCGTTTTAGCTTTGCTGCGGTATCAAAATATAACTTGCTCCCTTGCGGTAGCTCGTGCTCTAAAATCACTTTTACACACTCCTACTTTCATCTAAAATCGCTATAGCTTACACAAAAGGCTGGATTATAGCATAAATATCGTTTTATGCGATTTACATAACTTTTACTTGCAAATGCTATACTCGCCATTCTTCTAATAAACACAAAGGGTTTTCAATGAAAAAAGTAGCATTGCTTATGAGCGGGGGTGTAGATAGCTCTTATTGTGCACATTTGCTTTTATCTCAAGGGTATGAAGTCATAGGGCTATATCTCAAACTCCACGATAAAGAAAAAAAACATAAAATTTACATTAAAAATTGCGAACAAGTCGCTAGTCAGCTTGGAATCCGCTTTGAAGTGCTAGATTTGCGTGAGGAATTTAAAAAGAATGTCTATGACGCATTTGTGAAATCCTACAAAGCAGGGCAGACGCCAAATCCCTGTGCAGTGTGTAATCCGCTAATGAAATTTGGCTTAGGGTTACAAAAGGCTGATGAGTTAGGTTGCGACTTTATCGCTACGGGGCATTACGCACAGATTAAAGAGATAAATGGCATTAAACGCATAGCAAAAGCACTTGATGATACAAAAGACCAAAGCTATTTTCTCTACGCCCTGCCACAAAGTGCGATAGATAGAATCATCTTTCCACTTGGGACATTTACAAAAGAAGAGGTAAAAAAAACCGCCCTTAAACTCCTGCCTTTCCTTGGGACATTAGAGACTTATAAAGAATCTCAAGAGATTTGCTTTGTAGAAGATAGCTATATTGATATTTTAAAACTCCACGAAAAGGTGGATATGGAAGGTATTGTGCGGGATAGCAATGGTAAGGCGGTTGGCACACATAAGGGCTATATGCACTACACTATCGGCAAACGCAAGGGCTTTAGCGTCTTTGGCTCACACGAGCCGCATTATGTCAAAGCGATTAACCCACAAAAGAATGAAATCATTGTCGGCACAAAAGAAGAGCTTACCATAGATTCTATACAAGCCCTCAATAAAAGCCTCCCACAAGCCTTTGATGGCGGAGTGTATGATATAAAGGTGCGGTATCGCAGTGAGCCTTTAAAAGCAGAAATCAACATACAAGGCGAATATATCCACGCAAAATTACTAGAATCTGCCTATGGCGTGGCTCAAGGACAAGCCTTGGTGCTTTATCAAGATGACTGCGTTTTGGGTGGAGGCGTCATCACTCAAGCGAACTAAGAGGTTTGATAACCCGTGTCAAAATAAATCTTTAACAATAAAGCCCTATATCTCTCAAGTTTAGATTCTAGCTCAAACTCTCATTTTGTCTAGAATCTAAAAATTCTAACCCTTTTCCGCATTTGACTTCTTTGACTGACACAACATAAAGTTTATGAAAACTCTTATTATTTTCATATTTTTCACTTGCCTAGATGTTTATTAAGATTCTAAAATGCCTGAAACAAACCTATCTCAATTCTCATTTTGGTTTATCTTTAAAAACTTAATAACTATTCCTATAATTAATTATATTTTAAGCTGAGTTATATTATTCTCCCGCTTTCACACATAATTTACACAAAGGAATCACAATGAAAACTCAAATGAAAACAATAAGCAGAATTTTAACGGGGGGGGGGGCAATTTGTCTTTTTGGCTCAATCGCCCTTGCAGATACTCTCAATGAAAATTCACACACAGCCACAAATCAAACAAGTCTTGCAGAATCTTCAAGCGATCAAACTTCCCCATCCACTCGCAATGTCAAACTCAACAAATCTATTGTTACCGCCGCATCAGGTAGTGAAAAGCTTGTCAAAGATGCTCCAGCTTCTACCACCGTGATTAGCCAAGAAGAGTTGCAAACAATGCCCTATCGCGATTTAGCCGAAGCAGTAAGGAATGTCCCGGGCGTTGAGATTGACTCAAGTGCAGGGAAGCTTGGAGGATTTTCATTCCTTATACGCGGTATGCCAGCAGACTATACACTTTTACTTGTAGATGGCAGACGCACCAAGCCGGGCGGACAAATCGCCACAAATAATAATGGTATGGAATCTATGTATAATGCCTTTATGCCCCCCCTTAGTGCGATTGAAAGGATAGAGGTTATACGCGGACCTATGAGCACACTCTATGGCAGTGATGCAATGGGCGGTATGGTGAATATCATAACGAAAAAAATCCCAGAAAAATGGGGTGCGACACTAAGCCTTGAAGCAAATATCCCTGAATCTAAAACCTATCAATCCACCTATCAAGCCTCATTCTACGCCGCAGGAGCATTAAGCAAAAAAGTAGGTATGAACTTTAGACTACGAGATCTCTATCGCTCTGAAGCGGGAGATACCTTTAAAACAAATGATGGCAGCACAACCAAAACCTTCTTTGGCGCTCAAAGCAATGCTTATAATATCGGCACAAGGCTAAACTACACGCCAGATTCTAAAAATACCTTTATCTTTGATGTGGATTATACAAAAATCACTTTTGATAATCGCAAGCAACAAGTAGGAAGCCACACCACAAGTAGCAATGATACGCTGATAGGCGGATATACTGATTATCTGAATGTATCTAAACTTGTAGGGCTACTTGGACACGATGGGGATTATAGCTTTGGGAAGTGGAAAACTTCATTGCAATATATGGATACACGCAATCTTGGACGCAAGGTTGTGGGCAAATACACCGCCGATCCTGATGTGGGCAAAAATCGCGATATTATAGGGCAGGATATTTATCTAGATTCACGATTATTGCTTCCATTAGGAGACTATAATAACCTTAATATTGGGGCAGAGTATCGCAGTGAGCAAATGCACGATAGAGCGGCAAATCCAAATAGATTTGGCTTTCACACTATAAGTGCGTTTGTAGAAGATGAGTGGAATATTTTTGAGCCTTTTACAATTACACTTGGATTGCGTGATACTTATAACACAAAGTTTGGCAATCACATCTCGCCTAGAATCTATGGTGTGCTTGATATAACAGATAGTCTAACGCTTAAAGGCGGTGTATCCACAGGGTATAAAACCCCTTATACCAACCAGCTTGTAAGCGGTGTGTATGGCTATGGGTCTCAAGGAAAATTAGGCTTTTTGGGGAATCCGGACTTAAAGCCAGAAACTTCAATCAACTATGAGCTAGGCTTAGTATTTGATAATGACTATGTGGATTTTAGTGTTACAGGATTTAGGAATAACTTTTCTAACAAAATCACTTCACAGAAAGTAGCTTCTGGCGAAGCATTTAGCGCCTATTGTGGCAATAGTATTTATAGTAGTGGCTGTAATCAACTCTATAACGCCGATACTGCCTACACACAAGGGGTTGAAAGCACATTTGGGATTAAGCCCATTTATGGCGTGGGCTTTGATATAAGCTATGTTTGGACAGACACAGAAGTAACTTCAGGCAAGACAAAAGGGCAAAAACTATCCTTTATCCCCGAGCATTCACTCAATGCAAAGGTAAGCTATGCGTATAAGGATTTTAGTGCCTATTTACGCACAGAATACAAAGCAAAAACGCCAAATAATAGTTTTTACAGCAACACAAATACACTCACTTACAAAGAATACTACAAAGACTATGTCGTGCTAACCCTTGGCGCACAATATAGGATTAATGACTTTGTTCGCTTAAACGCTGGAATCTACAATCTCTTAAATCATAGCTTTATTGATTTTGATTATGTCGGCACACAAAGTAGGAATGGTAGTAGTAGTAGTACACCAGTATATGCCAACAACTACCGCTTTATCCTTGATGGACGAAGATATTGGCTCAATGTAACGCTTGATTTTTAATCACACAAAATGTTTTTAGAATCTACAAACTTCAAAATGACAAAAAGCTTGAAACAAAACTTTGGGGTTTTGCCCCAAGGTGTATAAAGCTGATATATTTCTTAAAATTTTTTAAAGGATTTGTAAAAAACATCTCTCTTATCTTAAAAAAATGTAAAAAATTATAGCTTTTAGATTCTTTTCAGTTTCTAAGGCATAGAATCCTAACCGAAGTTATCATAATGTGATAACAATCTCACCCAAAGGAGTTTATTATGGGAAAACGCGTAGAACACGATTTTATAGGCGAACTAGAAATTGCTGATGATGTGTATTATGGAGTGCAAACTTTTAGAGCTTTGCAAAACTTCAACATCACAGGCGATAAGCTTAGTAGCTACCCAAGCTTTATTAAAGCTTTCGCACAGGTAAAAAAGGCGGCGGCTCTAGCAAATAATGAGCTAAAACTACTAGATAGCACAAAAAAAGATGCCATTTGTAAGGCTTGTGATAGGCTTATCGCTGGGGAATTACGAGATCAATTTGTCGTAGATATGATTCAAGGCGGGGCTGGAACTAGCACAAATATGAATACCAATGAAGTGGTAGCAAACCTTGCTTTAGAGATTATGGGGCATAAAAAGGGTGATTATCAACACTGCCACCCAAACGACCATGTGAATCTCTCTCAATCTACAAACGACTCTTACCCAACAGCTATCCATGTAGCCCTTTATGATGAGTTATCCGCCCTTGCTAAAGATATGGAAGTGCTTAAAAAATCCTTTGAAAATAAATCAAAAGAGTTTAAAGATGTGCTAAAAATGGGACGCACACAGCTCCAAGACGCTGTGCCTATGACTTTAGGGCAGGAGTTTCATACATTTGCGGTGATGATGGGCGAAGACATTGCTAGAGTTTTAGAGGCAAGAAGCCTTGTAACAGAAATCAATATGGGCGGCACAGCGATTGGCACGGGGATAAACTCTCACCCAAACTATCCAAAAATCGTGCAAAAATATCTTTGCGAAGTTACAGGACACCCCTTCAAAACCGCTGATGATTTGATTGAAGCGACACAAGATACGGGTGCTTATGTGCAAGTAAGCGGTGTGCTAAAAAGAGTAGCGGTAAAACTCTCTAAAGTATGCAATGACTTGCGACTTTTAAGCTCTGGACCGCGTGCTGGGCTAAATGAGATAAATCTCCCTAAAATGCAACCCGGAAGCTCCATAATGCCCGGAAAAGTAAATCCCGTGATTCCAGAAGTGGTCAATCAAGTGTGCTATGCGGTTATTGGTAATGATGTAACTGTGAGCTTTGCGAGTGAAGGCGGACAATTACAACTCAATGTATTTGAGCCGGTTATTGCCTATGGACTCTTTAACTCTATCTCTATGATGAGAAACGCAATGCTTACCCTTGCAAGCAAATGTGTCGATGGAATCACAGCAAATGAAAAGGTATGTAGCGACTTTGTGTATAACAGCATAGGTATCGTTACCGCCCTAAATCCATATATCGGTTATGAAAACTCTGCATCCATCGCTAAAGAATCTTTGCAAACAGGCAAACCGGTAAAAGAAATCGCATTAGAGCGAAAGCTTTTAAGCAAAGAGCAGTTAGATGAGATTTTCCAACCAAAAAATATGCTAAATCCTCATATGAGTGCGGAAGATAAGGCGAAGTTTCAAAAAAATTCGCCATTTGCGTAAGAAATTTAGGCTTTGAGTGCAAAGGCAAGAGCCTAAAATTTTGATTTTTGGGAAGTTTCTCATAAACCGCAATATTAGCTTAAGTAGCTACATTATTATGCGAGATAGCCCAAAATACACCTTAAAGATACTTCCGCAAGTATTCATATTAGTATCTTGTATGGAATCTAGATTCTTGTCATATTGAGCCGTAGGCGAAATATCTTTTTTAGATTTTAAAGTTTTAGATACTTCGCCTAAAGGCTCAGTATGACAAGCTGTTTTAGATTCTAGATTCTAACAACTTGTTATGTTTGAGCGAAGCGAACCGCCTAAGAGTTTGGATTTCAAAATAAATTTAAATTAAAAGGTATTTCATCAAATGCTTAATATAACAAGAGTTTAGATTCTAGGTTTTCACTAGGCAATACTTATTTTTGTGTTTTTTAAGGCAAGAACTACTCTATGTGCGAATTGCTATCTTAAAAAACACAAATTTAGATTGAACACAAAGTAAAACTTGTGAATCTTTAAAGTAGATTCTAAAACTTTTTAATGCAAAATCAAAGGATTACAATGGAAATGTTAGTGCTTATACTTCAAGTTGCCGTGCTACTTGGAGCTATTTTTATCGGTATTCGGCTTGGCGGTATGGCGATAGGCTACGCTGGTGGTTTTGGCGTAGTTGTGCTTTGTCTCTTTTTGGGTATGAAGCCCGGAGCTATTCCTTGGGATGTTATCCTTATCATTATGTCAGTTATTGCGGCGATTGCGGCAATGCAACTTGCTGGTGGGCTAGACTATATGGTGCAGGTGGCTGAAAAGATTCTAAGAAAGAATCCAAAATACATTAACTACCTTGCCCCAACGGTTACTTACTTTTTGACATTTTTAGCAGGGACTGGGCATACTGCCTTTTCTATGATACCTGTGATTGTAGAAGTGGCAAAGGAACAAAATATTAAGCCATCCGCCCCTCTTTCAATCGCTGTTGTCTCTAGTCAAATCGCCATTACCGCAAGCCCTGTAAGTGCGGCGGTAGTGTATATGACCGGTGTGCTAGAGCCGCTTGGCTGGAGCTATCCTACTTTGCTTTTAGTATGGCTTGTTACAACTTTCAGTGCGTGTATGCTGACTGCCTTTGTGGTGAGTAAGTTTTTCCCACTTGATTTGAGTAAAGACCCTGTGTATCAAGAGCGACTAAAAGCTGGGCTTGTGAAATCAGCAAATGGTGCAGCACACATTGAGCTAAAAAAGGGAGCAAAGCTAAGTGTTGGTATCTTCCTTGTGGGTGTGCTTTGCGTGGTGATTTATGCCACTTCAATATCTGATGTCGTGCGTAAGCCTATGCTAGAATCTGTAAGCAAAAATATCCCAGTGTATGTGGATAATGAGCTAGATTCTATAAAGAATGAAGCAACTTCGCTTTTAGCAATAAAAGATAGTGAGCAATTAAAACTAGAAAAACAAAACCTTAGCACACCGCTAGAATCTTTGAAGAAAACCTATATAGATTCTATCCCTGCGATTAAGGCAAATCCAAATGATATAGAAAATCTTCAAAATGCCTTTGCCACCGCAAAAAACGAGATAAATTCTATTGCTAAAAATGAGCAGAATGAAAAAGCCCTTGAACTAATAGAATCTAAGCTAGATTCTATGGTAGGGGAGCTAGATTCTATCCTGCTAGACTTCGCACAAAAAGATGGAATGTTAGCAAACTTATCAGCAATGGTAAAAAGCTATATTGATCCTGTGCGATTGCCACGCGATGGGGCGATTATGAGCTTTATGCTGATGATTGCAACTTTGATTGTGATTTTCTGTAAGGTAGAAACCGGCAAACTGCTTGATGCAAGCACATTTAAGGCGGGAATGACAGCTTGTGTGTGCGTTTTAGGTGTGGCTTGGCTTGGCAATACTTTTGTTGATGGCTACAAAGCAGAGATTGGCGATTTAGCCGGCAAACTTGTGGGCGATTATCCCGCACTTTTGGCAGTAGCCCTTTTCTTTGCGAGTATGTTGCTTTACTCACAAGCGGCTACGGCTAAGGCGATTATGCCGGTTGTGATTGCTGCACTCGGTATCACCGCTACAAATGCGGATTCTGCGTATATTTTGGTAGCAAGTTTTGCGGCTGTGTCGGCATTATTTGTGCTTCCTACATATCCTACGCTACTTGGAGCGGTGCAAATGGACGATACCGGCTCTACACGCATTGGTAAGTTTGTTTTCAATCATAGCTTCATACTGCCGGGTATTATAGCTATCGTATTTGCCGTAGCTCTTGGCTTTGCCATCGCTCCGCTATTCTAAAAACTACAACATAGAATCTTTTTAGATTCTATGTTTATTCTCTCTTTTGATAAGCATCATCACTAAGGCTAAGATTCTATCTACCTTTCCTTAAGCTCTAGGCTTTGTAGCTCCTTGATACATTTTTGCAAATCTTCAATAATCTCATCGTATTTAAAACTAAGCAACACACGCTTATAAAGCTCTGGCTTATGCTTTCGCCAATTTCTCAAAGTCTTTGGTGTAACATCAATAATGCGTGCCATATCCTGCTGTGTGTATTTCATTGTGTCCCTTAGATTCTTTTGGGCTAGAATCTACACAAAAAGTTTTTTAAATCAAATTAGGTAAATATTTTCTAAATAAATATTATTTTAAGTATTTTTTACCTAGAATCCTACACTCGCCAAGAGAAAATACAAAAACAAGGAGAAAAAAATGAAAAACCCGACATTATCTATTGCACTCAAAGTGGGAATGGCATTTGGCTTGGGACTTTTAGTTGTTGGTTGTGGAGACCCCGTCCCTGAGTTGCCACACTATAAACCAAAAAGCCTAGAACAACAAGGCAAAGGTATTACTATCGCCAAAAGCACCCCCTATAATTGCAAAATTTTAGGTGAGGTTGAAGGTAAAGACAATACAAATGGCACAAGAGGAGCAACACGAGAGTTACTAAGGGAGGGTGCATTAAACGACCTTAGAAATGAAGCTGGGGATGCAGCAGGAGTGGGCAAAAGAATTATGCTTAACATTACCAATGAAGAAGTGTTATGCAGTGTCGTGCTTGAAGGCAAAAAAGGCAAAACGCAACAAACCATAAAATGCACCGACGGCTTACCAATCGACGCAATAAATGGCAAACTGCTCTCTCATAGAATCCACGCTCAAGTTTTTGATTGTGGTGAAAAATAAACTCGCTCCTTTTAAACTGAAAGATTCACAAACAAAGGGGATTTTATTGCAAAATCCCCTTTTAGAATCTCACACGCGCAACAACCAAACCCTTACACCCCACTCCCTAGAATCCTAAGCAATTTTGCTTCATTTTTGCAAATGCGTTATTTGCCTTTTGGACAAGATTAGGCTCAAAACTAAAAAGCAGAGTTTCAAAGTTATTTTCAAAAGCGTTTCTGCTCCAATTTGCCGAGCCAAGCACTAAAATCTCATCATCAATAATCGCCATTTTTTGGTGCATTATCCCATAATACTTGCCGTTTCTGGCTTTCACCCCGCTTAGCAGACACACGGAAATATTATTATACTTTGCTAGATAGCCAATGACTGAACTTTTATTCTCCATATTGCTTTCTTTATCAAAGATAATCTCCACGCTCACGCCCCTTTTTGCCACATCTCTTAGAATCTTAGCAATATCATTATTTGTAAAGCTATAAATGCTGATTTTTATCTCACGCTTTGCATTTCTTAACGCCCCCTGCAATGTATTTAAAGCTTGTTTTTGCTCATAGGGCAGTATATAAAGCGTATCATTTGGAGCAGAAAACGCAAATGAAGTAAGCAAAAAAGTGTGAATTATCCCCACAAACACATAATTCTTACATTTTCTCAATATTTTTGCCATTTTTGCCTGCATTTTATTCCTTTGTGCTGTGGATTTAGTTATAATCATAGGCTATTATTACACAAAAAGCAATAAAAGCGGGGAATGTATATGAAATTTCTACTCATCAATACCAATCAAATCGTTCAAAAACTCGTTGAAATCACAGCCAAAAAAGCTGGGGCAGATCTCACCACAATTACAGAATCTAGCCAACTTGCCAACCTAGAGCAGTATGATTATATCCTTGTTGATGATGATTGCTTTGGGCTAGATTCACAAGCCTATACAGACGCACTCAAAGACAAGCGGAAATGCCTTATTTACAACAAACAAGTCAAAAGGATTGAAGGGTTTGATGACTATGTGCAAAAGCCCTTTTTACCAACGAGTATTTTGGATATTTTCACCGCACAGCTTAGCAAACAAGCCCCCGCACAAAACCCTGAAAAAACGCCTTTAGACTCAGTAGATTCGGCACTTGGAGCAGAGCTTGATGCGGCATTAAATGGGGAAAATTTAGATAGCACAGAGAATGCCCCTATTGAGCTTGATAACCTAGATAAAGGGCTAGAAGAGATTGACAACTTGCTTGATGATAACCTTGAAAGCTCTAGCAGTGGGGATTCTAATGTAGATTCTAGCAATGTAATAAAACAGGAATCTATTGAAACAAAAAGTGGGGATAGTGGGGATTCTCAAGCAGAAAATATAGAGACTGAAGAGCCGACACTTGATATAGAACAAGCGACCGATGAGCTAAACCCCGAAGCGACTTTAGATGAGGGGCTAGATATTAACCTTGATTTGAGTGGGCTTGATGAGTCGGAGGGCTTCAGTGATGATGAAAATACTGAATCTATGGCAGATTCAGTAGAGACGGAAAAGAAAGCAGAGGCGGTAAGTGAAGCTGGAGATACGGCGGATTTAGATAATTTAGGGGATCTAAGCGGTTTAGATGACTTGACACAAGATGAAAGTTTGACTGAAAGCACTGCAGATTCCATAACTGAAGAGAATTCTACCGACACACAAGATGAAACAGAATCTTTAAGCTTAGATGATGAGCTGGATTTGGCAAATGAGACAAAAGAAGATTCTAAAGATTCAACACAAGAAAACATAAAGACAGAATCTCAAGGATTAGATGATTTGGAGAATTTGGACGATGAGATGGCACATCTAGATTCTGCACAAGAAATTGCAGAAACACAAAGTGCCGAATCTACACAAGATGAGCTGGGCGGTTTAGATGATTTGGAAAATCTCAATGATGACGCAGGGGAAAATGACAATCTAGGGGAAACAAAACAAACACAAAACGCTGATGATTTGGGCGAGTTAGATAACTTAGATGATTTGGATAGTTTGGGAGATTTGGCAGGGCTTGAAAATGAGCTAGGACAAACAGAGTTAGACGACATAGAATCTCAAAACGAAATAGAACACAATATAGAATCTGCAGATTCTGCTGATGAAAACTTAGGTGGAGAATCTTTGAGCGAAGAGAATGAAAAAAATTTGGAAGCAGAAAATACAGAATCTTTAAGCGATTTGGGCGATGAAACACTTAGCCTTGATGAGTTAGATGAGCTAGATTCCCTTGACACAAATGATGAAACACAACAGGACGCCACACAAGAAGCCGCAGATTCACATATACCACTTGATGATGAGTTTTCAAGTGAAGGCTTACTAGAAAATGACTTGCTTGATAATGTGGAAAAAGTGAGCTTAGCTGAGCCTGTGCTTGATAAAGAACAAGTGAGTGAAGTTAGCAAAGCCCTTCAAGCCCTTGATGAAGAAAGTGCTGATTTTACTTCACTTAAAGAGCCACAAATCGCAGAAGCACTCGGCGAGGAACTCCCTAAAGAGTTGTTATCCCTTGATGAATTAAGTGAATCTAATAATGAAGCCCTTGAAAATATATCCCTAGATTCACAAGATACAATAGAATCTGCCCCGGCACAAAGCACTCGGCAGGATACACAGCCCCAAGAGATTGTCAAAAATATGATAGCAAACTCCGTGCAAAGTAGCATTTCAAGCTTAAGCTCAAATAATCTTAAATCAATGCTTGATGGGCTTGAAGTAACCATAAACATTAGCTTTAAGGATAAGAGCAAATGAGTAGGGAAGCTCTAGGGCAAACAGGAGCGGTGCTTATCATATCTGGACCAAGCGGTTGTGGTAAAAGCACACTTACAAAGGCGATTATGGATTCTATCCCTGATGTGTATTTTTCAATCTCCACCACCACGCGTCCTATCCGCGATGGTGAGATTGATGGGGTGCATTATCACTTTGTTGATAAAGACAAATTTTTAACTGATATAAAAAACAATGTCTTTTTGGAATGGGCGGAGGTGCATACAAACTTTTATGGCACTTCATTAGAGCCTGTTAAAGTTGCTCTAGCACAAGATAAAATCGTGCTTTTTGATGTAGATGTGCAAGGACATCACAGCATTAAGGAATATTTTGGCGATTTTGCTAAATCCGTGTTTATCACCACAAAAAATAAAGAGATTCTAAAACAAAGGCTTGTGGCTAGGCAAACTGATGACTTGCAAACCATTGAGTTTCGCTTGATACAAGCACATAATGAAATGCAGCATATTGATGATTTTGACTATCTTATTATTAATGATGATATACATACCGCCAAAGAGGCTATTCTTGCCATTACGCGTTCGCTTAAATATCAGCAGATTGAGCGTTTTTCACATATTATCCAAAAATGGCAAGACTAATGGCAATATTCGGTATAATATCTCAATTTAACACAAAGGAGTTCCTATGACACCACCTAGTCCTACACAGTTGATAATTATCTTACTCATTGTTCTGCTTCTTTTTGGGGCAAAAAAAATCCCAGAGCTTGCTAAAGGCTTAGGCAGTGGGATAAAAAACTTTAAAAAAGCAGTCAAAGAAGATGATGAAAGCACAACAAACAAAGAAGAAATCTCGCAAGTAGGGGAAACTTCACAAATCAAGCAAACCCAAGCTACTGAATCTACCACACAAAATAAAGCAGATTCTTAAAAGCAAGAAGCCTAATGTATCAGCACATTAAAGCTATTTTAGCTCAAGCTTGTGGGCTTGAGAATGAAAGTGAGATTGTTTTAGAAAAGCCTAAAAATAAGGATTTGGGGCATTTAGCCACACCTCTTGCTTTTAGCCTTGCGAAAATAAAAAGGCAAAATCCCAAGCTTTTAGCTGAAGAGCTTTCAGTATCCCTAGCCCAAAATCCTGCCTTTAGCAAGGTAGAAGCACTCAATGGCTTTATTAATTTAACCCTTTCTGCCGATTTTCTTTTTGATATAAGTAAAGCAGAATCTACCGCACCACAAAGTAAGCAAAACAAAGAGAGCATTTTGCTTGAGTTTGTCAGTGCCAACCCAACGGGACCTTTGCATATAGGACACGCACGGGGGGCTGTGTATGGTGATGTATTATCGCGTGTGGGTAGGCATTTGGGCTATGAGATTACCACAGAGTATTATATCAATGACGCAGGTTCGCAGATTCAAATGCTTGGACTATCCTTACTTCTTGCAGGGCAGGAGCATATTTTAAAGCGTGAAGTGAAGTATCCAGAGAGCTATTATCGTGGGGAATACATTGTAGATTTAGCAAAAGAATGTGAAAAACACTTTGGGAAAAGCATTTTTGAGAGTGAAGATTCTATCCCCGCACTTGCGGATTTTGGCAAAAATGCAATGCTCCAAGAGATTAAGGATAATCTTTTACAAGTTGGCATTAGCTTTGATAATTTTGTCAGTGAAAAGGCTTTGTATGAACGCTGGAATAGCACACTGCAGACTTTAAAGCAAAATAATGGAATCTACACTCAAGATTCTAAAGTGTGGATTGCATCTTCAAAGCTTAATGATGAAAAAGACCGCGTGATTGTGCGTGAGAGCGGTGAGCCAACCTATCTAGCAGGGGATATTATCTATCATCAGGATAAGTTTCAAAGAGGCTTTGAACGCTACATTAATATTTGGGGAGCTGATCATCACGGCTATATTCAAAGAGTAAAGGCGGCGATACACTTTCTAGGCTATGATGAGAATAAGCTTGAGGTGCTACTCTCTCAAATGGTAAGTCTCCTTAAAGGCGGACAACCCTATAAGATGAGTAAAAGGGCTGGGAATTTTATCCTTATGAAAGATGTGGCTAGTGAGATTGGTAGCGATGCCCTGCGATTTATCTTTCTTTCCAAAAAGCCCGATACACACCTTGAATTTGATGTAGATGAGCTAAAAAAGCAAGATTCAAGCAATCCTATCTACTACATCAACTACGCTAATGCGAGAATCCATACGCTTTTTGAAAAAGCAGGTGTAAATATGCAGGATTTGGAAAAAAATATCCAAAGCTTGAGCTTTGATTCTCACATTAAAGATTCTGCTACACATTTGCTTTTTGAATCTTTGTGTCTTTCACACATCTTAGAATCAAGCTTCCGCGATAGAGAAATGCAAAAAATATGCGAGTATCTTAAAAATCTTGCCGCAAGTCTGCATAGCTTCTACAACACGCATAAAATCCTGCAAACTCCAAATCAAAATGATATTTTATATGCGTTAAAAGTCGTTAGTCAAACGCTCACACTCGGATTAGCCCTGCTTGGCATTACAGCAAAAACAAGAATGTAGCAATGCCTAAAAATGCCTTAAATGTATTGTGGGCGTTAAAAGACGCTTTTCCACATACTATTCCTATTTTGGTTGGCTATGTTTTTATGGGTATGGTGTTTGGAATCTTGCTTCAAAAGGCGGGATATGGGGCATTGTGGGCGTTTATTATGGCGGTAGTTATTTATGGTGGGACGACACAATTTATCGCTGTTGGACTTATGGCAAGTGGAGCTGGGCTGTGGGAATCTTTCGTGCTTGTTTCAATGATTAATGCAAGGCAGATTTTTTACTCTATCAGTATGCTAGAGCGTTTTAAGCAAATGGGCAAAAAGTCTTACTATATGATTTACTCACTTACTGATGAAACTCTAGCCCTGCTTAATCTCAAAAGCCCAAAGCCACATATTGATAAGCATTGGTTTGATTTTTTTATCGCGTTATTAAATCATAGCTATTGGATTATAGGCTGCACACTTGGGGCGATTGTAGGGAGTTTTGCAGACTTTGAGCCAAAGGGGCTTGATTTTGTAATGAGTGCGATTTTTGTGGTGATTTTCATAGAGCAATGGCGGAATAAAACAATGAGAACACCCGCACTTATTGGGATTCTTGTTAGCCTTGCGTGTTTGTATATTTTTAAAGCCGAGCATTTTTTACTCCCAGCCCTTGTTGGAATCTGTATCGTTCTTACACTACGGAGAAAGTCTCTTGAATCCTGAAATCTACCACTCTATACTGCTTGTTACACTCATTGCTATCAATACTTTTTTGAGTAGATTTTTACCCTTTATCATTTTTGCTAAATCCACACCTGCTTATATCATCTTTTTGGGTAAAGTGCTACCTAGTGCGATTATTGCGATGCTTATTGTGTATTGTTTGAAAGATACAAATTTTTCACAAACGCCTTATGGGCTGAATGAAATTATCGCTGTGTTTGTTGTGAGTAGCACACATATTTTATTTAAGATTCCTGTTGTGAGTATTGTGTGCGGGACGATTGGCTATATGGCATTGGTGCAGAGTGAGATTCTTAGCTCCATAATAAGCACAATGTAAAAAATTAAGATTCTAACGCCAAAGCAAATTGGCGTTTTTAAAATTTAAGCAAAAGCGTTTTTTAGGCTATCAATCCACGCTGCAATTCTTTGCTCTGTATTTTCTTCTTGATTGACTTCATCAATGACTAATCCCACAAACTTACCATCAACTACCGCTTCGCTATCATCAAAGGTATAACCATCTGTGCTTGTTTGCCCTACGATTTTGCCTTGCTTTGAAACTTTTTTATAAATATGGGCTATCCCATTGCAAAAAGTATCGCTATAAATATCTTGATCGCCTAGTCCCAAAAGAGCGATTGTCTTGCCGCTAAAGGCACTTTCATCAAGGCTAGATAAGAAGCTATCCCAATCATCTTGCAAATCTCCAGAGCCATAAGTTGGCGTAGCAAGGATAAGATTATCAAATCCAGCTATATCTTCAGCACTACAAGATGCTACATCAAACATTTGGCAATCACCAAGCTTATCTGCAACTTTCTGTGCGACTTCCTGTGTCACCCCGCCATCACTTCCATAAAATAAACCGACTTTTTTCATAAATGCTCCTTAGTGTTAAAATAAAAAGTCTAGCTTATAGCATAAAAGATAATAAAAGTAAAATATTAAAATAAGAATTGTTTTTATAATAGTTTTAGAATCTTTATCCTACAATCCGCATTTTAATTTTGGAGCATCAATAATGAAAACAAATATTATTTATATAATAAGGATTTTCTTCCTCTGTGCGATATGCTTTGTAAATAATCTAAGCCTATACGCTACGCAAGATTCTAGCCCCATAGAGCAAAGCCCACAGCATAGAAATGTCAAATTTTCCACTTCTATCGTTACCGCAACACCACCCACAACAACCTACCAAAGCGGTTCAAAACTCAATAAAACTATGCTAGATTCTACGCCAAGTGGCAATGGCGATATTACATCAATATTAAAAATAATTCCTAATGTTCAATTTGATAACGCACAGCTCAAGTCCTCTACACCCGGCGAGATTGACCCAGCAAATATAAGCATTAGTGGCGGACTTTTCTATCAAAATAATTTCCAGCTTGATGGCTTTAATATGAATAATGATTTAGACCCAAATGGTGGGCTACAAGATGGACCAAATGCGTTAAGAAGTGGGAGAAGTCAAGGTTTAGCAGTGGATACAAGCCTTCTAGAATCTATCCAAGTGCAAGATTCTAATATCTCGGCTGCTTATGGGGGATTTACCGGTGGAGTGGTAGAAGCAAATGTGCGAAAGCCACGAGCTGATAAGGGCGGCTTATTTGGGTGGCACGGAGGAGTGAGCTATCAATTCACCGGCAGTGATTTAACGCAATATTTCATAGATGAAAGCCAAGAGGCAAACTTCATTACAAGCTCAAATGAAAACTATCAGCCAAATTTCACAAAACATTTAATCCGTGCCAATCTTGAGGGCTATGCTACGCAGAATCTAGGCATTATCACAAGCTTTTCTACCACGCGGAGCTTTATCCCACTTAAAGGTTATTCATTTGACATCGGCACAGAGGCAAATGCTACAAGAGAGCAGCATCGCTATATTGATAACTACTATATTAAAACACATTATAATCCAAGCGAAAAGCTAACGCTTGAAGCAAGTCTCGCCTATATGCCCCAAGATAATACCTACTACAATAGCGTAGCAAAACATAGCTTTTATAGTATGAAAAGTGGGGGGATTCAAAGTGGGCTTAAAGCCCTCTATGATAGCAACATAGGGCTATGGAGCAATACTTTGAGCTACTCTTTTATGCAGACTTCAAGGGAGAGTGAGAAAAACTACTTTATGTCGTGGTATTATTCACAAGGCGATAAGGACTGGGCAGGGACAAATAGCAAAAGTCCAAAGGCAAATGAGGGTGGATTTGGCGATATGGAGCAGATTCAAAACACACTTAATTACAAATCAAATATGAACTTTGAATCTTGGGATTTATGGAAAAGCGAGCATACGCTCAACATAGGCTTTGAGGCAAACTACACTCACGCTTATCGCAATCGTAAAAATCCCTACTATGCTTTTAGAAATCCTGTTAAACTTGACAGCAACCCTTGTGGCACGGATAGTATGTTTGACTTTGCTACCTGCTCTAATACACAAACGCAAGGCAATGGTCAAAAACCACCTTGGCAAGGACAATATTTTGATAAAGTTACAGAATCTAAACCCGGCGAAATAGCCCTTGATAACCTTGCGTATGGAATCTATGCTGAAGATTCTATTTTGCTTGACTGGAGCAAAATAGGCAAGATTCAAACACGGCTAGGATTGCGACTAGATGGTGATACATATATGCAAAAGCACACCTTAGCCCCGCGATTTAGTCTTAACTACACTGCCCCTTGGGAAGAGTATAAAAGTAAGCTTATCTTTGGAGCAAATCGCTACTATGGACGGAATCTCTTAAGTTACCGCCTCTATGAGCTTGTGGCAAATAGCACACAGGAATACAAAAGGACAGATTCTAATTCTAGCTGGACTCCAACCACAGCAAAAGAAGGCCAAGTCAGCTATGCTTTCCATAAGCTCAATGTCCCTTATAGCGATGAGCTTATGGGAGGCATAATGCAGAATCTTGGGCTTTTTAGCTTAAGTGCTAAATACATCTATCGCCACGGACAAGATGAAGTAATGAAAAAAAGTATTAAGCAAAATAAAAGCTCTATAACCACTTGGACGAATGATGGGGAAAGTCAAAGCCATATCATCACCCTTAGCCTACAAAGCACCGAACCCTTAGAGATATATAGCGTGAAAAATCACATACTTTTTGCTTTTGATTATACTAAGGTAGCACGAAGCTACAATCTCTATTCCACTGATGATGCTTATCTTAATAATGATGATATTATCTATGATGGTGTCCAAATCAAATATAAAGATCGTCCAACTGAAAACTTCGCACGACCTTTTACCTTGAGGCTTTCCACAACACATACTTTTAAACTATGGAGGACAAAATGGCTTTTTAATAATTTCTTCCGCTATCGTGGCGGATATGATGCAATGGTGCTTTTAAACAAAACAAGCCCGGGCTATAATCCAAGCTCAACTTTAAAGCAATATGGTAAAATGCACTTTGATGGAGCTTTTAGCTGGGATATGCGTCTAGGCTTTGAGATGAATATATGGAAAGATAATGTTGTATTTGTGAATTTTGATATATATAATGTGCTAAACACTCGCAACAAAGCTGCCCTTAGCGGAACAAATGGTGCTGTGATACCCGGTATCCCTTCAAGTGCATCTGTGGCGGTGTATGAGATAGGACGACAATTTTGGATTCAAGGGGGGTATAAATTTTGAAAAACTTTTTACATAATAGCAGACACAAGACAATCGCAATCGTTTGTGTGCTTGGCATAAGCTCAGCCTATGCTATGCCAAAAAATATACAAGCCCTGCGAAAAATGTATCTCTCTCCCAAATCTCAATGGCAAAAGCCACAAGTAGATTCTAGTGTGTTGTGGGAAGAGCTATCCGCCCTGCCAGATACACCGCCCTATCCAGAATCTAATCCCTATTCATTAGCTAAAGCAAAGCTTGGGGAAAGGCTCTTTTTTGACCCTATCCTCTCTCAAAGCAAACAAATTGCTTGTGCCACTTGCCACGATAAAGAACTAGGCTTTGCCGATGGGCGAAGCGTAAGCTATGGACATAATCGCCAACTAGGCAAACGCAACGCACCAAGCGTTGTAATGTCAGCATTTGGAAAGGAAAAGTTTTGGGACGGGAGGGCAAAAGACTTAGAATCTCAAGCTCTTTTTCCCATAGCTGACCCAAAGGAAATGGCGTATTCCCCACAAAAAGCAGTCAAAAGATTGGCTAAAGATGCTAGTTACAAAGCGATGTTTAAAGAGGCTTTTGGGAGTGATGAGATTACCACGGAGCGTTTAGCCCAAGCTATCGCCACTTATGAGCGAACGCTTATGCCAAAAAATAGCCGTTTTGATAAATTTATGAAAGGGCAATTCCAAGCCCTAAGCGATAAGGAAGTATGGGGGCTACATCTCTTCCGCACTAAAGCTCGTTGTATGAACTGCCATTATGGAGCGAGTTTTAGCGATGAGAGTTTTCACAATCTGGGGCTCACCTACTATGGAAGAAAATATGAGGATTTAGGCTTGTTTCACACTACGGGCAACACAGAGGATATAGGCAAGTTTAAAACGCCAAGCCTTAGAAATGTAGTCAAAACAGCACCCTATATGCACAATGGGCTTTTTCCACATCTGCGTGGAGTGCTGAATGCCTATAATGGAGGAATGTTCCACCCAAATGCAAACACCAAAGAGCTAGAAGATAAAACAAGGAAAAATCTCCCCTACCCTAAGACAGATTTACTTCTAAAGCCGCTAAACTTAAGTAGTGATGAGATTCAAGCACTTGAGGCATTCTTAAAAACACTCTAATTTTTGCTTAGGCTTTCAAGCAGAGAGTTTGAAGTCTGCTCCAAACTACTTACACTTTGAATAATCTCTGTAGAATTACTTTGTGTAATCTCTTCACCAATAAATGAGGTTGCCTTGGCAGAATCTGTAGAAAGTCTTTGAGCTATCTCATCTGCCCTGCTTTGTGGTAAAAGTGTATGAATCACACTTTGTGCATCTTCATTGTCAAGCAAACGAGAGATAGGATTAAGCGAGACAAGATTCTCATTTTTCTCTTGCGTGTTAAGACAGAGATAAAGATTTGATTTAAACAAAATATGATCAAGCTTTGTTACTGATAGCACTAACTGCTTATAAAGCTGGGCGAATATCTCATCTAAAGACGCACTATTAGCTTCCATTTTGTCAAACACCTCATTAAATGTATGGAGCTTAGATTCAGACACAGAAGCAATTTTGCTTACCTCATCACCACCCTGTTCAATACTCCCTACTTCTTGTTGCATACTTTGGATAGAGATGGAAATCTCATTTGTAGCTTTTTGCGTATTTTCAGCAAGTTTTCTTACCTCATCAGCAACAACTGCAAATCCTCTGCCGTGTTCTCCAGCACGAGCAGCTTCAATAGCAGCATTCAATGCTAAAAGATTAGTTTGATTAGCTATATCATCAATAAGTGCGACAATATTGCCAATCTCGCGTGATTTTTCAGCAAGGCTTTGAATAGATTGATTATTTCTCTCAATCAATGAAAGCAACTCACTAATAGATTCTGTCAAATTACTCACATCTTCGCGACTTTCAATTGACGCATCACGAATATCGCGGACATTTAAATCCACCTTCTTCATATAAACAATATCATCATTCAGCGTATTTGCTATGCTATTAAGATTTGCATTTTGACTTTTTAGACTAAGATTCATCAAATTTTTAGACAATGCGTTGCGAATAGAATCTTTAGCGTTTTCTTCAATCGCACTTAGAGCCTTATTAATCCCTTCTATGTTTTGAGCCAATGTCCCATTTAGCCCACCTGCAAAGCCTTTACGATAGTATCGCCCTTCCTGCGAGCTTTCAATAGAGCTTTTCACTTCACGCAAAAAAGCTTCCAAATGATCAGCAAAATCATTCAAATGCTCACAAATCTCTACAACAGCACCGCTCCCCTTAATATGTGTGATGCGTGAATCAAACTTGCCTAAAGCATATTCTTTTGTCGTATGAGCCAAAGTTTTGAAAAGTCGCTCATCGTGCCTTGCCATATAGAATCTCACACACACAATTCCAGCAAGGAGTGCAAAAATAAGACTTGCTAAACTAAATCCATTACAATAGCCATCAACACCAATGCCCACCAAAAGAAGCAACAAAGAAACAATATTAATCTTACTCATAAGTCCCCTTACGCCTTATCTTGCATTGTCAAAATCAGCTGATTGTAATCCATCTTGCTTTTATCTAAAATCTTATGAAGCACGGCTAAACTCGCCTCCATAGATTGAGATTCTGCATTTTTCATCTCTCTATATACTCCAGCAATTTTCTCCACTGCCTTTGCATTTGGCTTTCTCCGCACGGAATAATACCCCACAATTTGATTATTTGTATCAAATGAAGGCGTAACATTAGCAAACACCCAATAATGTCCGCCACTTTTAGTTTTATTTTTCACAAAAGCAAAAATCTCCTCTCCCCTTTGCACATAATCCCACAAAAGCTTAAAAACCGCCCTAGGCATATCACTATGTCGCACGATACTATGAGGTTTGCCAAAAATCTCTTCTTCTTTATAGCCGCTGTATTGGATAAAATCCTTATTGCAATACACGACCTTGCCTTTTAAATCTGTCTTAGAGGTTATCAATGTAGAATTTTTCAGTTCCTTACCTAAATCAATCATTCCCTATCCTTGAAATTGCTATGTTATATATCTATTGAAATAAAGGCGGGATTGTAACAAATGTTAATTAACTGATAAACTTTTTAGTTTGAAAGCAGAGTGGCGTCTTGCAGAATCTACAAAAGATTCTGCAATGTTTTAAAATGCAGGAACTATTTCCCCTTTGTATTGTGTTTGGATAAAATCTTTTACCTTTTGGCTTTGCAGTGCATTTTTAAGCTTTTGCAAGGTCTCATCATTCACCCTAGATTCCTGCACGACAAGGATATTGGCATAAGGAGATTCTTTACCCTCTAGCACCAACGCATCACCGCTTTTAAGCCCAGCTTGCAACGCGTAGTTGCCATTGATTACAGCTGCATCAACATCATCAAGTGTGCGAGGCAAAAGTGCGGCTTCAACGGGCTTAATTTTAATGTCTTTAGCATTTTCTACAATATCAAGCTCTGTTGAGGTGAGATTGCTAGAATCTTTAAGCTTAATCAAACCCTTTGCCTCAAGCAACAATAATGCTCTACCACCATTGCTTGGATCATTTGGGATAGCTATACTAGCCCCCTGTGGCAATTCATCAATACTCTTAAGTTTGCGAGAATACAGCCCAATTGGCTCAATGTGGATTGTTGCAATAGATTCTAACTTTAAGCCCTTATCCGCTTTAAGAGAATCTAAAAATGGCTTATGTTGATGAAAATTCGCATCAAGTGAGCCATCATTAAGGCTAATATTAGGCAAAACATAATCTGTAAAAGACACAATTTGCAAATCAATACCCTGCTCTGCCAAATCAGGCTTTACAAACTCCAAAATCTCTGCGTGTGGCACAGGCGTAGCACCGACTTTTAGCACGACTTTTTCTTGCTCTTGTGTCTTTTTAGGATATGTTTCCTTATCCCTATCATCACCACAGCCAACAAAGGCTAAACCTGCTGCAAAAACTAAAGCAAGTAACTTTTTCATTTTTTTCTCCTTTTATTTTGGTTATTTAAATTTTAGAATCTTTAGAATCTCACTCCAAGATTCACTTACGCCGCTTCACTTCTATTCTGCCACACTCACAGGGATAATCTCGCCCTTATATTTTGAAAGGATAAACTCACGCGTTTCCTTGCTTAAAAGCACTTCTTTGAGTTTAGCTATACGCTCATCGTCCTTGTTATCTTCCCTTGCCACAAGCACATTCACATACGCACTTTTATCATTTTCGTGGAAAATGGCAGACTTTATGCTCATTTTTGCCTGCAAAGCATAGTTTGCATTAATCACTGCACCATCAACGCTATCAAGCACTAGTGGCAAAGACGCTGCTTCCATAGGCTTAAACACGATTTTTTTAGGATTTTCTATGACATCAAGCTCGGTTGTATTGAGATTGCTAGGTTCTTTGATTTTTATCACACCATTATCGTGGAGCAAAATAAACGCCCTTGCCATATTTGAAGCATCGCCGGGAATGGCAATACTCGCCCCTTGTGGAATCTCATCAACACTTTTTGCCTTTTGTGAATAAAAACCCAAAGGCACGACATACACAGGTGCAATTGCTGTAAGCTTATACCCCTTTTCTTCATTAGTCTTATCCATAAAAGGCTTATGCTGATACAAGTTTGCATCACTGCTTCCCTCTGCCAAAGAAGTATTAGGCACAACATAATCAGTAAAGTTTTGAATCTGAATCTCCACGCCCTTTGCTTGAAGTTGCGGTTTAATAAAATCCAAAATCTCCGCAGCTGGCACAGGTGTTGCCCCTACTCTCAAGGGATCAGACCTACTCACTTCATCTTTGCTTGATTTGGCTTTTTCATCTCCACAAGCCACAAATCCCGCACTTAAGGCTACTACAAAAGCCAAACTCACAATTTTTCTCATTCACTACCTCCTTTTTTATGGTTTAAATGTTTAGATTCTAACGATATTGACGCAAACGCTTGACAAACAAGTCGCCACTTGATTGAATACATTGCACCATAACGATGATACATATAACCGCATAGGTCAAAACATCAGGCTTAAAAGACTGAAAGCCAATGCGATAAGCTAAATCCCCTAACCCACCAGCCCCCACAACACCAGCCATTGCAGAAAAGCCAACAAGGCTAACTGAAGTAATTGTGATAGCATTAACAATGGAAGGCAGAGTTTCAGAAATCATCATAAAAATCACCACTTTCTTACTTGCTCCCATACTCATTGTAGCTTCTACCAGCCCCTTATCCACCTCATCAAACGCCCCTTCAAAAAGCCGTGCGATAAAAGGTGTAGCGGCTATCACAAGAGGGATAATCGCCGCCGTGCTACCGATACTTGTGCCGATAAGGAGTTTTGAAAGCGGCAAAAGCAAAAAGATAAGCACAATAAAAGGAAAGGAACGCACCACATTCACAATAGCACTTAAGATTCTATATAAACTTGGGGTTGCCATAATACCAGAGGGCTTAATCGCACTTAAAAGCACACCCAAAGGCAATCCAAAAAGCACAGCAAAGAATGTAGAGAAAAGCACCATATAGAGTGTTTCGCAACAGGATTTAACAAGGCTAAAGGCGATAGGATCTGTAAAAACATTTCCCAAAAATACCAAAAAATGCCTTTCCCACATATTTAAAAAATCAAGCATTTTATTCCCCCTTGCTAGAATCTATGTAAGCAGAATGATGAGCTAGAGATTCCACACTCACGCCTTGTTCTTGTAGCCATTTGAGCGAATCTTGCAGGAGAGAATCTTGTGCGATAAACTTTAACACCAAATGCCCAACTTCCCCTGTGGCAAGTTCATCAATATTACCACTTAAAATATTCACATCAATATCAAATTTACGAATCATCTGTGAGATAAGAGGGCTTTGCGCATAAGGTCCTGTGAAAATAATCTTATACACATTGTCTTTATTTTGCAAATGCGAGATAACACGCCCTTCATCTTGAGGCAAAAATGAAATCAGTTCCTTTGTAATAGCGTGTTTTGGTGAAGCAAACACAGAATCCACGCTGCCCCGCTCCACTATCTCACCACCACTCACCACACACATCTTATTGCAAATCTCCCGCACCACTTCAATTTGATGTGTGATAAGCACCACACTTAGCCCGAGCTTTTGTTGTATATCACGCAAAAGGGAAAGAATGGATTTTGTTGTTTTTGTATCAAGTGCGGAAGTTGCCTCATCGCATAAAAGCACCTTTGGGTGATTAGCCAATGCCCTAGCAATCGCCACTCTCTGCTTTTGCCCTCCACTGAGCTGACTAGGATAGAATCCCGCTCTATCGCTTAAGCCCACAAGCTCTAATAGTTCATTCACACGCGGCTTAATCTCGCTACTTTTCCACTTAGCGATACGCAGGGCAAAGGCGACATTATCAAAGACACTTTTCGCACTCAAAAGATTAAAATGCTGAAAAATCATACCGATTTTTTGACGCTCCTTTTGCAATGCCTTTTCCTTAAGGTTTAAGAGATTCACACCATCAATGTGAATCTCTCCACTTGTTGGCTCTTCAAGGCGATTGATAATGCGAATAAGAGTGCTTTTTCCTGCACCAGAATAGCCGATAATCCCCATAATATCGCCCTTTTCCACACTCAAATCTATATTTTTCAGTGCCACAAAACCATTAGGATAAGTCTTATTAATGCCACGAAGCTCTATCACATACACTCCTTGTGCTGTTTCATAAAGGCGGTATTATATCACTTTTTTTAAAAATACAATATGTAATAAAATTTATGTTTAAATTTCTTAAGAATGTTTTACCTTAGAATCTCACAAATCATCAAGTCAAATTGATACCTATCTCTCTTTGCTTTATCTCACGAAGTGTGTTTGAGAATTTGCGGAATGCTCTTAGGTGTTTTTGAAACTCCCAACAGGGCTTGTTCTTTTAAAAATGTATGTAGGCTCTTGTATTCTTCTTTTGTAAAATATCGCTTTTTGCCACAAGGCAAAGCATTAAGATTCACAAAGCCATAAGCTATACGGCGTAAGTCTAGCACCTCTCTACCAAATACTCCAAAAAACCGCCTTAACTCTCTATTTTTTCCCTCTGTGATACTTACTTTGAGTTTTGAATGTCTCTTATCATTTTTAAGAATCTCATAGTGTGCAAATGGGGCAAACTCCATTGCCACAATGTTACTTTTAATGTGCCCACCAGCCCTCGCATCTTCGCTTACCAAGCCCTTTTCCATAGCCTCTATGATTTCTTTTGTAATCTCACCATTAATTTTTACAAGATAGACCCGCTCTAAATGAGATTCCATTAATGCCTTAGCAACAGGTGTGCTATCAGTCAAAATAAGCAGTCCCTCACTTGCAAAGTCCAATCGCCCCACATACATAAAATGCTTAAAGCGACTTTCAAGGCTATCATAAATCACCTTCCGCCCACGCTCATCGCTTTTACTCACAAGCTCACCTTTTTGCTTATGATAGACAATGCAGGTAAATTGCTCCTTTGGCACAATCCTTTTGCCATCTATAAAAACACTCATACCCTCTCGTAATACACTCTGCAAACTCGCCTTGCTTTTTTCAATATTTACTCGCCCAGATTCTATAAGCTTATCCGCCTCTCTGCGAGAATATTTTGTATGATGAGCGATATATTGATTAAGACGCATTACTTCAAGCCAAAGAAGTTATTATTCCCCGCACTGACACTCCCTCTTGTTCTCATAAGCGAATAGTTGTTGCAACCAGATTCTATGCCATAATCACACGCCAAGCCAAAAAGCTCAATAGCCTTGCGTTTATCCTGCCTTACGCCAAAGCCACCATCATATAGCACACCTAGATTATTACAGCTTTGAATATGTCCGCTATCACACGCAAGGGTAAAATATTTTGCCGCATTATAGTAGCTCTTTTCCGCTCCACTTGATCCTGTGGCATACATCCAGCCCAGATTCCCACAGCCCACAATATCGCCCTGCTGACAAGCTACATAGTTCATCTCCACATAGCTCATTTTATCCTTTGTCATACCATAGACATTATAGGTGTTACTCATAAGCCCAAGGTTATAACAACCCAAATCGCTCCCTAGCTGACACGCACTATTATAATACGCCAACGCCTTTTGGTAGTCCTTTTTCACACCAACACCATTAGCATACATCCAGCCGATATTTGTGCAGCCTAGAGAATCTCCACCTTGACACGCCACTTCATAAAGCTGTGCAGCCTGATCTTTATCCTCTTTGACACCTTGCCCATTGTCATATGCCATAGCTAGATTAGCACACGCCACCGCATCGCCACCCACACAAGCTTTGTAATAATAATCTACTGCTTTTTGAGGATTAGGCACACCAGAGTTTGCCCCATACATATAGATAAGCCCCGAGCCAAAGCACCCTGCCGCATTACCCTGATCGCAAGATTGCATAAAGAGCTGCAACGCACTCTCATAATCCCCCTGCTTTGCAAAGCTCATTGCCGATTTAAGTGCGGTATTTGATTCATTAACATTTTCAAGCATATCATCAAGTGGTGCACCTGTGATTTGATGAGAAGGGGTGAGAGGCTGTGAGCCTAGAAGTCCGCTAGGTGTGTTATCCTGCCGTGGCGGAGTTGGTGTATTGACATTAGGGATATAATCTTCTTGTGTGCTAGGAGCTTTACTCATCTCTCCAGCAGTCTCTTGTGGCTCTGCAAGTAGCACACTCATCGTTATTGCTATACAAAAAAGCATACAAAGTTTTTTCATCGTATATCCTAGACTAAGAAATTACCTAAAACATTCAAAGCAAAAATAATGCCATATTAAAGACAAGATTCTATCTCACTTACCAGAATCCGATTCTGCGTCAGCTTTTTTGCTAGAATCGGAGCTTTACGAGCCGAGTGCAAGGAGTTTATTAAATATATGCGGTGGCAAATCCACACTTGCCAAATGACGAAGCACGAGACGAAGTAATCGCCGATTCTAGAATCTAACAAACTCCACAATGTCTACTGCGGAAGTATCTTGTGATGACTTTTTGGGTTGTGAAGCTTTTTTTGCGAGAAGCTACCTAAGCGGTAGTGCCGAAGCAAAAAAGCAAACTCCCAAAAAAGCGTGCAAGAGACAACGCAGATTAATGCAATGCACTATTTAGCTCAATCTTACGATTACTCCTAAAGGCTATCATTTTGCCACTTTGAGAATCACATCTAAAGTGGATTCCGTGTTTGCCAGATAGCTCTTTGCCTTTGTAGAGATTGCTCTCTTTGACAGCAAAAGTATCATTAATCTCTGCAATTTTTACCGCCTCTTCAGGCTTAATGTAAAACACTCCACCAGCTAACACCGCGATACCGCCATCTACAATACAGCCATCGCCTAGACTTATGCCTGTGGCACTATTCACACCCAGTAGGCAGTTTTTACCAATGCTAATAGGCTCACTATTACCCCCGCTTAGCACACCTAAGATACTAGCCCCTCCGCCAATATCCGTGCCTTCCCCCACAACCACACTTGAGCTAATGCGTCCTTCATTCATACACGCCCCCATAGCCCCAGCGTTAAAATTCACATAACTAGCTCCGGGCATTTGCGTATAGCCACCACTGCCAAGATACGCACCAAAGCGAGTTTTCGCAGAATCTAATAAGCGGATATTATCATATTGTGGAATGACTTGCATTAAATAGCGTGGGAATTTATCCACAAAGTCAATATGTGGAAACTCACCCTCCATTTTTAAAGCAATTTCATTCTCTCTAAGCCATTCTAGCTCATAGGGTTTATTCCCACTCCAAGCGACATTTTGCAATAGCCCAAAGATTCCATCAAGTTGCAAGGAACGCAATGGGGCTTTGCCAAGTGAAAGGGCTAGAAGTTTAAGATACGCAGATTCTACACTCTCGCATTTCTCATCTTTATAAATCACGCAGAATCTGTATCTCGCCCTACCGCCTTTTGTCTTTAGCTTACCTTTGTTGGCTCGTTTTTTAAGCTCTAATATTACTTGAATATTTTTGTGTGCTGACGGATCACTTAAAGCCTCGCTTAAAAACGGCTCATATAGCTCTAAAGCCTTATTAACAAACTCTTGATTAATGCCATACACCGCTTCATTTTCAGTTGCAGAGATTTGCTCCGCCTCCTTTGCACTTTGACATAGCACCGCATAAGTGCCGAGATTTTCACCTTTCCAATTCATTGTAGGATAAGTCGCACAAAGCACCGCTTTAGACTTTTTGCCAATCTCCACGCGTGAGATTCCAAAGCCTAGTGGCTCTTTGTATTCCCCACTTTTTTGATACCCATCAACAAACACCTTAAATCGCTCTACGCCCATAATCTACTCCTTCGTTTTTAGCTTGTTTTAGCATTGTATAGAATCTAAACTACATTTTGGTATATTTATAGGCTTTTACCGCAAACATACCCAGCCCCACAAGCACCACAAATGCCACGCATAGCCCCACAAAAAACCATAGAAGAGAAAAGAATCTATAATGCAATAAAAACAAAATAAGCCCGGTAAAAATAATATATCCTAGCATTCTTAAAAGCGAAAAACTCATCTGTGTGCCAAGCACAAAGCGAGTAGAAAAGCTTGAATTTTCCTGCTTTTCTTGATTGTGAGATTTTTTAGTTTCTTCTGCAAGTTGCGAATCTTGCGTAAGACTTTGCTGCATATCTAAATCCTGCCGTGAATCTAAGGATATAGAATCTTGCTCCTGTGCTTTCACTCTTTTTAGCACCCCCGCAAACGATCCTCCCACAATAGACACAAAACCCAAAAATGCCACTTCAAAACTCAATAACGCCTCCATACCAAAAAGCAACGCCACAAGCCCACCAATCAACGCTACTCCCAACACTACCCCTGTAATGCCTAGCCCAAGCTTGTAGGCATAATTTTTAGTAGTATTTGCTATTTTCATCTTCATCATCGTCATTTTGGGCTTTTTTTGAATCCTGTGGCTTATAGGCATAGCGTGGATTTTTAGCGAGTTCTTGTGCGTCTCTTTGCTGACGCTGATAGGCTTTGTAGATATTTAAAATCGCCGCTCCAATGCCCCAAGCTACACCAAGCCAAAAGCTCCATCTAGCCCCGCTTAGATATTCTAGCCCAATGCCTATGCCAATGCCTAAAGCCACTGCCACCACAATGGATATGCCCAAACTTAGCTCATTTGCACCGCTAACTACCGCACTTAAACGCGGTTTTTGCGATTCTTGTGTGGCTTTTTGTGTAGAATCTTGTATAGATTCTTGTGTGGATTCTAGGCTAGATACTTTTGAATCTTGTGAGTGTGAATCTAGCGTTGAGTGAGTTGCTTCAAGCTTAATAGAATCTAGATTCTGCTTTTTATCTATATTTTCCACTTTTTAGCCTTCAAAATGTATCTCTTTAAAGCTCTCTCTTGCCTTTTGTATCACTTCTTCAATCATCGCTTCATTCATCGCAGAGCAAATAAAACCTGTCTCAAACTGCGAGCAGGCAAAATACACACCCTTTTCTAGCATTTTTTGATGAAACTTCGCATATATCGCTACATCACTCTTTTTCGCATCATCAAAATTTTTTACCGCCCCTGCGTTAAAGAAAAAGCCAAACATACTGCCACGATAATCCACCTGCAATGGAATCTTATACTCCTGTGCGGCAGATTTTAAGCCCTGTGTCAAAGTTTTTGCTAAAGATTCTAGCTCATCATATAAATTTGGCTTTGATTTGATAAGTGAGAGTGTGGCTATCCCCGCACTTACGGCAATGGGATTCCCGCTTAAAGTCCCGGCTTGATACACGCCTCCAACGGGGGATAATATATCCATAATTTCAGCCCTCCCACCAAAAGCCGCCAAAGGCAACCCACCGCCTATCACCTTACCATAAGTAACCAAATCCGCTTCAATATCATAGATTCCCAATGCCCCATTCAACCTAGCCCTAAAGCCACTCATCACTTCATCTATGATTAAAAGGGCGTTATGCTCATCACATAGCTTTCGCAATGCGTGGAGAAACTCCCTATCAGCAGGGACAAAGCCCATATTCCCAGCCAACGGCTCAATAATCACACACGCCACATTCTTACTTTGCTCAAAACACGCCTTCACAGAATCTATATCGTTATACCTTGCTACTAAAGTATGCTTTGAAATATCGCTTGGCACACCCGGTGAGCTAGGAGTCCCAAATGTCGCACAGCCACTGCCTGCAGAAACTAGTAAGCTATCGCTATGCCCGTGATAGCAACCCTCAAACTTGATAATATCATCTTTATTAGTAAATGCTCTAGCCAATCGCAACGCACTCATAGTAGCTTCCGTCCCCGAGCTTACAAGTCGCATTTTCTCCACACTATTCGTAAGTGAGATAATCTGCTTTACAAGTGTTGTTTCTTTCTCCGTTGGCGCACCAAAGCTAAGTCCATCTTTGAGGGCTAGAGTAAGGGCAGATTCTATAAACTCATCAGCGTGTCCAAATATCAGCGGTCCCCAGCTTTGCACAAAATCAATATAGGCATTATCATCTTCATCATAGATATATGCTCCCTTGCCCCTAGCGATAAATCGCGGTGTCCCGCCCACAGAGCCAAATGCCCTAACAGGCGAATTTACCCCACCGGGAATAACCTGCTTTGCTTCATTAAAGTCATTAATACTATGTAAAATCTCCATATTTGTCCTTTACTTGCAGAATTTTTGACATTATAACAAGATTCTGCTTACATTATTTGTGAGAGCCAATTTATGATACCCGCTATCAAACTGCTTTATAATTTTTATCGTTACTTCATTACTCACAATACTTGAAGTTTAAATAACATTAGAAGGCTATTTGCATTTTTAATGGAAAATAAATATCGCAAGTATTGCAATAAACTTTTTCAAAGGAGACAAAAATGAAAAAAATCATCATGGGAATAGCTCTCATAGGTAGCATAGCGTGTGCGGCAACTATTGATGCACAAAAGGCAGAAGTTCAATGGACAGCATTTAAAACACCAGCTAAAATAGGTGTAAAAGGTAAATTTGATGATGTGCAGTTTAAATTTGGCACACCAAACAAAACTCAAAGCCTAGAATCTCAACTCAATAACGCCACAGCGACTATTGATATTATGAAAGTCAATACCAATGACGCGGGTAGAGATGAGACTTTACGCAAAAACTTTTTTGATAATTTCAACAAAAAAGAGCCTATTAAAGTAACTTTCAAAGATGTAATTGAAGGCAAAGATAAAGGCACGATTTTGGCAAATGTGCGAATGAATGGCAAAAGTCAAAAAGTGCCGATGCAATATGAGATTGTAAGCAAAAAGCTCGTCGCAAAAGGTGTGCTTGATTTAAGTGAGTTTGGACTTGAAAATGCGCGTACAAGCTTGCAAAAAGCAGTGGCAGATTTACACGAGAATCTTACTTGGTCGCAGGTGGAAATCGCCCTTGAAGCCCCACTCAAATAATCTCTCAAATAAAACACCCCCAAAGGCTACTTAAAATAAGTAGCCTTAGATACACTTAGATTCCACAACAAAACTAGAAAACAAAAAAACATAGTTAGGCATTTTATGAATAGGCTAAAAAATGTATGGTGTCAAAGGGGGGACTTGAACCCCCGACCTCCGGCTTATGAGACCAGCGCTCTAAACCAGCTGAGCTACTTTGACCTCTAAATCAAGAATCTATAAAGATTAAGAATCTAACAGAAAGCATTGAAGAAACAAAAGTCGCAATTCTAAGCAAAAAGCAACAATAAGTCAAGCACTTTCCCACAAAAGCTACTTCACACGCTATCACACTTTGCTACAATTCCTTTTTTTCACATAGCACCCGCACCCAACACAAAAACTACAAAATTTCTCATCTCTCACAGAAAATCATTTGGCACGGCCCCTAAAACGCGTGAAGTATATTGAGATTCTAGCACTTTATCATAGGCATTTTTATAGCGATTGATAAAATCATCAATATTCTTCTGCTCCACGCCAAAAGCCCTTTGTGCTTGAATCTTTTGATTATCAAGCCCATTTTGCTCCATATTTTTAGAATCTCTGCCTTGATAAAACTCTGTGAAGCGATACAGACTTTGAGCCATAAGCATTTTTTCCATCTCACTCATTCCTTCACTCGCCCATAAAAACGCCTTATATTCCTCATCACTCATTAACTCTAGCACCTTTAGCCCATAGGTAATGCGATTTTTATGCCCCTCTAAATCCTCCATTTTTGGGGCATTTGGCTCAATCTCGCTTGATTGCTTTACTTCTTGTGTGGTGCTTTCACCCACATTTTGCGTGTCAATTTTAGCAGCCGTGCTTTTTTGATGATACTCTTTTGTTTTTTCTTCTTTTAAAGATTTAGAATCTGTGGCATAAGATTCATTATTGCTGATACTAAAATTATCTTTATTCCTTACATAGCTCGTGTTTATGGGCATTTGAGAATGATTGAGATTCTGAATCTGCATTAAAGTCCTTTGGTATTCTGTGGCGTATTTCGCACAAAGCATTAGCAAAAATCGCTCCACATATCACAAAAAATTTAAACTCTTAATGTAAAATCAACACCTTTCATATCTTTAGTAAATGGGGGCAAGGTAATGGAATTTTCACATATACAAGGGCTTGACGAAGAATTTGTATTGCACACTTATTCGCGTTTTAAAGTCGCTTTCACACACGGAGAAAATGCGACACTCTATGACACGCAAAATAGAGATTATATTGACTTTGGCTCGGGCATTGGCGTAGTGAGTGTGGGACACAATAATCCAAAGCTCACTCAAGCCATCACCAAACAAGCTGCAAAGCTTTTGCACACTTCAAATCTCTACCATATTCAAAATCAAGCTGCCCTAGCTCACAATCTCATCACACTTTATCGTGATAACGCCCCTTTGCCTATGCGTACGTTTTTTGCCAACTCCGGAGCAGAAGCAAATGAATGTGCTATAAAAATAGCTAGAAAATATGGCAAACAACGCAATGCCTATAAAATTATCACGCTAGATTCTAGCTTCCACGGACGCACAATCACTTCGCTCAAAGCCACCGCACAAGAGAAAATGCACGAGCATTTTGGTCCATTCCCTGATGGTTTTGTGTATGCAAAAGATGTGAGTGATATTTATAATCTTATAGATTCAAGCACCTGTGCAGTTTTACTAGAGCTTGTGCAGGGAGAGGGGGGTGTATGCCCCTTAGATAAGACCCAGATTCAAGCCCTTGCCTCGCATTTAAAGCAAAAGCAGATTCTCCTTATGATAGATGAAGTGCAGAGTGGAATCTACCGCTGCGGCGAGATTTTTGCCTCAAAAGTGTATGGCATTAGCCCTGAAGTTATCACAACGGCTAAGGGCTTAGGCGGAGGCGTGCCTATCGGTGCAGTTTTAACCACACTCACTGATATTTTTGCCCCAAGCGATCACGGCTCAACTTTTGGGGGCAATGCTTTAAGCTGTGCGGCGGGGCTTTGTGTGCTTGAGATTCTAAGTCAAATGCACGAAAATGGGACATTGAAAGAGACTATCAGTTACTTTGATACCAAGCTAGATTCTCTTGTGGCGGCATTCCCGCAGATTTTTAGCCATAAAGTGGGTTTAGGGCTAATGTGTGGAATCCACACGCAAAATCCTAATTTACTCCCTAACATTGTAGAATCTGCCCTAAACCAAGGCGTTTTGGTGCTGAAATCGGGCAAGGGCGTTTTGCGTTTGCTCCCACCTTTAAGTATAAATAAAGATGAGATTGACTTAGGATTCTCTCGTTTAGAATCTGCCCTAAAAACCTTGTGAAAGCAATGCTCACTTTTAGCGAATTTATGTCCCAAAGCCTTTATGGAGAGAGCGGCTATTACGCAGATTCTAGCAGGGTAAGCAAAACAGGGGATTTCTACACTTCTGTGAGTGTGAGTAAGTTTTTTGGCGGCTCAATTGCCTCTTATATCCTTTCACTTTTAGAATCTAATGCCCTAAGTCTGCCCTTAAGGATTGTAGAAATCGGGGCGGATAAGGGCTATCTGCTAGGCGATATTGCCTTATTCCTTGATGCCTTGAGCGAAGTTTTGCCCCAATGTGAGTTCATTATCATTGAGCCACTCTCCACCTTAGCACAAACACAAAAGGCGTATTTGAGAGGCTTAAAGTTTTCTTGTGTTTTGGACTTTAAGATTGTTGAAAGCTTTGAAGCACTCTCGCAAAATAAAGATTCAAATCTTTTTATCATCAGCAATGAGCTTTTTGATAGCTTCCCTTGCGATGTGTTAGATTCAGGCAAAATGCTTTGTGTAAGCCAAGATTCTAAATGGTGTGGAATCTGGCAGAACCTAAATGCCAAAAATCTCTCCACCCTTTTGCCGCGACAAAGCCTTGAGATTTTAGACAAACTCAAATGCAATCCTTTGAAGTTTTGCGGTGTCCTGCCACAATGGCAGGATTTTATTTGCAATCTCTCACGCTTTGCTAAAGCCCATAAAAATAGCTATTTTGTGAGCTTTGACTATGGCAGGGAGAATCTTAGCCAAACGCAGAATCCTAACGCCAAATACTACAATCCGCTACATCATAACCCAAGATTCTATAAATCCCATCAAGTGCTAAGTTTAAAAGACTTTTTAGAGCAAGGTGGGGATTTTCACACACTTTATCAAAATGCGGATATAACCTACGATGTGGATTTTACACTGCTAGATTCCCTCCTGTGTGAGAATGGATTTCAAAAAATCTTTTGCGATACACAAGCAAAAGTGTTGATTGAAAAAATGCAGATTCTAGAATTATTACAGACTTTTTCACAACAATGCGGATATAATACTTATCTTAAAGAAATTCACAAGCTTAAAACGCTCTTGCATACGCTAGGAGAGCGGTTTTTAGGTATATGCTACACATTCTCTCAATAGTCTCTCAAAACACGCAAAAATATAAACAAAACTTAAACTTCAAAAAGATAGAATCCCGCCTTACAAAAATCTTACAAACAACAAACCTCAAGGAGACATTATGTTTCGTTCATTAAGTGGAAAGCTTACTATCGGGGCAGTAGCGATATTCTCTATCATCATTATTATCATCAGCGCCTTTAATTTTAATAAGACAAAAAATGATGTAACAGAAATCTATCAAGGTATTCAAGCACAAACACTAGAATCAGCCTATCATAGCATTATGATAACAATGGGCGATGAAGCACAGGAGCATTTAAGGGTATTAGCAAGAGATATTGTCAATACTGATAAAAATAATGTCGTGCAGCAAAGAATTATTCTTAATTCAGCTTCATCACTCATCAAATATCCCTTAATGTTTATCGTATATGAAGATGATGGAAAGGTGATTTTGCAGGATTATAATCAACACGGCACAATGTCCTTTTCATCAAATTGGGAAGATGTGGGCGGTATAGATTTACGCAAACGCCCTTGGTATGTAGAAACAAAGGCAAAACAAGCTGGGATCATCACGCCTGTATATGTCAGTGAAGTAGGTAAGCACAAGGGAGAATCTTTTGCGACCGCTACAATGCCTCTCATCAAAAATGGCAAGTTTGTTGGCGTTGTGGGATTTGACATTGGTGTGAGTGATTTTCAGGCAAGATTTAGCTCCTTTAAGAATCCAGAATTGCCCTCAATGAGTGTGTTTTTAACAGATTCAAATGGAGCGATTTTCTCACACGAGGATATGGATTTTGTGAAAAGTGGCTTGTCAAAAGAAGTAGAGAATGCACTTAAAGATGCACTTACAAAAGATAAAAAAGGCTTTATTGATTATAACTTAACCTTGAGAAATGGGCAGGTGGTTGATGAGTTTGGATATTATAAGCAATTCCCATTTGGCTGGACTATCGTTTCTACCGCCGATAAAGCTGACTACACAGAAGCTATCAATAAAATTCTTGTAGAAACAATTATCTTAGCCACGATAATGATCGTGCTAGGAGCAGTGGCGATTTTCTTCCTTATTAGGGTTTTCACAAATCCTATCAATACGATTAAAGAGTCCTTGGTGGCATTCTTT
>NZ_DS990391.1:507317-816388 GCF_000155475.1 Helicobacter cinaedi CCUG 18818 = ATCC BAA-847
AGATTTAAGTATTTTTCACATCTTAAGGGGTATTGAATACTCCTTTCTTTTTTAATCTCGCATTTTTGATTTATACACTCATTGACAGGAACTTGTTTGTAGCATATATTGGGGGGTGGGGAGGCATAAAATCTAATACTTTATTACAAAAACTACCCGCCAAAGTGTAAAAATGTAATTTTTCTTTAATTTACAAAAGAGCTACAAAAACCCTAGCGATAAATAAGGCTTTTACCTTATGCCTTGTCTCAAACAGATATTCTACCCACGACTTTGCATTCCGTGCTATCAGCTTTGCAAATAATGCTTGTATATTTGGCATAGGTTACCTGTGCGTTTTGGGAGAGCTTTACAAATCGCCTTTTTGTATAATCCACCACAAAGTCTCCGACACCCTTTCGTGCGATATATAGCCCTACGAGAATCTCCGCACTCTTATGTAGCACTTCATTTGGCGGGGTGTTTTTCCCACAATGGATAATCAAATGAGAGCTTGGCACATCTTTGATATGAAACCACAAATCTTCAGCCCTAGCCACTTCTAAAAGCCTTTGATTTTCCTTTGCGTTACGCCCCACACTGATTTTATACCCATCAATAAAAAAGCTCTCAAACTCGGCTTTTTCCGCCTTTTGCTTCGCCCCAGCATTTTTTAGCTTAGGATTCTTAGAAAACAGCTCAACTTCCCCAAATCGCTCCACAAACGCCATTTCATCGCATATAAAATTGATTTTATATTCTAAATTCTCTTGCTGCAAATGCAAATGTTTAGCCTTTTTATTAAGCTTTTTACTCTGTGTGTAATAAAAATTCCCCGCTTCTGTGAAATCCCGCACATTTTGTGGCAGCGGCACAAGCACATTTTTGCCATTGAAATCTTTTACTTCAACTTCTGCATTTTGGCATTTATAAGGTGGCAAGGTATGTAAATGTGTAAAAAGCAGTTCCCCATATTTCGCATACAACGCCGCAGATTCTATTAAGCTTTCATATTGTGGCAAATCTGCTAAAACCTGCTCTAGCTTTGCTTTTTTCGCTTTTAGGCTCATAATGGCATTGTGCTTTTTCTGCTCCTGCTTTGAAAGATAATGCTTTTGATAGGCTGCAATAAGCTCTTCTTGCGTCTCACTCTCGCTTAAAGATTCTATTTTCTCCCCCGCCCTTTGTGGTAGAGATTCTAAAAACGCACCGACTTTTACTTCACGCCAAGACTTGCTTTGTGGGATATGCCGCAAAGCCTCAATCACAATGAGCTTTTCATCGCAAATAATCATATTAGTATGTTTGCCTGTAAATTCACACATTAGCCAAAAGCTCTGCTTTTTATATTTGCCTTTTTGGGTGAGTAAAAACTGCAAGATTCTATTCTCCCCATCAACACGCACCTTTTGAATCTCCGCATTTGTGGTGCATTGCGTGAGCTTGGTATCAAAAGGGGCGTTAAACTCACGCGTTTGCAAAATCTCTTTTGGAGCGATGAAAATATGACTTTGAGCCTTACTCATATCAAAATACAAACTCTGCCTTGCCCCGCTTGTATCCCTAAACACAAATAAAAAAAGATTAGAATCTTTGCGTTTAGCCACAGCAATGCTTTGCATCCCTTGCAAATACCGCTCCACACCTTTCAGCAATGCTAGATTCAAAACTTATTCCTTTAATGCTTTTAAATGCTTCCTAGCAAACTCCATTGCTTCATTTGTGATATTTGCTCCACTTATCATACGCGCAATTTCTTTTACCCTACCTTCAAAATCAAGCTTTGTAATCACACTAGAATCTTGAGCCTTTTCCACAAGGTAGTGCGTATCCGCAAGGGAGGGCATATGGGTTTGATGAGAAATCGCAAAGATTTGATAATCTTTTGAAAGCGTTTTTAGAATCTTGGCCACCCCCTCGCTCTCTTCCCCGCTTAAATTCGCATCAATCTCATCAAGCACCAAAATCCCACTTCTGGGTGTAAGCTCGGTATCAATACACATTATCGCTAAACGCAAACGATTATACTCCCCAGAAGAGAGCACAGACACATCGGCATCGCCTAGTTTTAATATAAGCTCACAATTCCCACTTTTTTGCATTGCCACTTCTTGAAGCTTCAATACACTAGCCTTAAGCCGCAGTCTCTCACAAAGCTCTGTGATTTTAGTATTCAACGCTTCAAGGGACTTGGAGCGGTTATTAAATAGCTCCTTAGCCATATTTTCACAAGATTTACTTAAAATTGTAATTTGCTTTTCTAGCTCCTGCTTATTAAAATCTAAATTTTCATATTCTTTGAGTTTTTGCTTTTGCTCCTCCATATATGCCAATGATTCTTTTACCCCGCCAAATCGGCGGTTTAGCTCGGCATAAGCAGCAATTTTATCAAGCATAGATTCAGGATTTAGCCCCTCTATCTCGCTTAAACGCTCTTCTTGTGTCTCAATAATGGCTTCAAACTCACTTAGCCCTTCAAGCAAGGTGGGGCATTTCTCATCAATAAGGCTTAAAAACTCTTCAAAATGCTGTGTCGCATTTAACGCTTCTCGCACCTTATACATCTGCTCTTTAATCCGCTCTTGTTTGGATAGCATTTTTTTTAGGGCTAAAAGCTCTTCATACTCGCCCTCTTTTGGCTGGAGTGATTGTATTTTTTGTATTTCAAAAGTGGCAAATTCCTTGAGTGTGGCGATATTTGCCTCCTTAGATTCTAGCTCTTTGAGCTGTTTTTGAGCCTCTTGCAGTGCTAAAAAATCTCTCTCATAGTTTGTAAGCAACTCTAAATGTGCCTTATGCGTTTTAGCAATAAAATGATCTAAAATCCTTAAAAGATTTTGCGGGCTTAGCTCATCGCCACTTTTGGTGCTGATATGTTTAGCAAAGCCGCAAACAAGCTCATTAAGGCGTTTTTTTGAGCTTGAAGTGTGATTAAGAAAGTAGCGTGTTTTATCCTTTTTTACAATGCTTAGCACAATCTCATTTTCTAAATCATTAGGAATGCCATAATTATCCCAATCAAATGCAATGTGCGATACATCAATATTTGCCTCTATCAAGTCCGCATTGCTCTCTTTAATCCCAAAAATAGCAGTCAAAGATTCCATAAAGACAGACTTTCCGCTACCACTTGCCCCACTAAAGACATTAAAGCCCCCTTGCAGATATAGCTCTACATCTTTAAACGCAGGGGAGTTGTGGATTAAGATTCTACTCATCATTCTATTTCCTTTTGTGTGCTTGGGCTAAGAATCTAACACTCTTTTGATGATCTTGCTAAATTAATGCTCCTGCCCCCAGCTAAACTTTTCTTTCAAAACGCTAAAGTAATCCCTATTTGGCGGATAAATTAGCATAGCACTTTGGGGCAAAGCACGAATCTGCACCTTGTAATGTGGCAAAATATCTAGCATTTCTTGCCCATCAATAATCAGCTTTGCTCTCTGCTTGACATAAAATTCTAACACAAATTCATCACTTAACACCAAAGGGCGTTGCGTTAAGGAATGCGGAGCTATGGGAGTAAGCAGAATATTGCGACAATATGGATAGATGACAGAGCCTCCCGCACTGATATTATACGCCGTAGAGCCTGTGGGTGTGCCGATAATCAAGCCATCGCAACGATAGGAGTTAAAATACATCTCATCAATATGTGCGTCAATCTGCACCATACCGCTTAACTCGTGCTTGTTAATAAGAAACTCATTAATCGCTAGAATGCTGTGCAGTGGCGTTGTAGAATCTTTGCTTTCAAACACAAGGGCTTGCAACACAAGATGAGATTCTAAAGCGTAGCTGCCATTTTGCAAATGCGGGATAAATGCTTGTAATTGATCTGGCATAAAAGCGGTTAAAAAGCCTAGCCGTCCTGTATTTATCCCCATACAAGGCAGATTATAAGCAAAAGCTCGTCTTAGCATTGAAATGAGCGTCCCATCGCCCCCAAGACTCATAAAGCCATCGCATTGCGAGGCGATTTTGGCAAAATCTCGCCCTAAAAGCTCTATCATTCCTCCGCTTATGCTTTCAAGCATTACTTCAATGCCTGAATCTTCAAGCATTTCACGCGTTTGTAAAAATACGCCTTTAAGCTCGGGGCTACTTGGTCGTAGCACAATGCCGACTTTGCGTATGGGCTTGTTTGTATTCATTCTATCGCTCATTTTTATCATTCTTAATCAAGCTATTTTCAAGGCAAATCGCCCATAACAAGCTGTGATTTATGGATATAACCTATCTTTGCTTCCGTGATTGTTTGTGTCTTTGGCGAAAGGCTTGGTGGGAAGTAAAGCACCTTTATCCATTCTTGTCCCATAACTTCTTTATAACCACTAAATTCAGCCCTTTCAAAGCCAAGCTGCCTTTGCCATTCACTCACACCTTTAACTTCCCATAGCGACATATTGAGATTAAGCAATAAAATTGCATCACTTTTAGCAGTAGGGATTTGCTCTAGAATCTTACCATTTGGCTTTTCGCGCAGATTCACATATCTATCTGTGCTGTTTAGTTTAAGCCTATATACATTCAATTCACTCTCTATGTTTTCATAGTCTTTTCTAGTATTTGGGTTATCTTGCAGCTTTTTTTCCACTTTGATATTTGTGATAGTTACATATTTCCCATCTGCACACGCTGAAAAACTCCAAGGCATAATACCTGCAATCTCTACTTCCACTTCATAGCCTACACTCCCACCAAGCCCATTTTTATACCACTTTGGCAAAAGCTGGGCAAGCTTGTCATAATACTCACGCTTATCTAAAACAATATGCCCATCATTGATAAACTCTAGCCTAGAATCTTGCGTCTTAAAAGTGCTAAAATATGCAGGATAATCACACGCACCCACTTCATTAGGCGGCGAAGAAAAGTCAGCATTAAAAGTAAGTATGCCTTTTGCCTTTACAGGCTTTTTAAAGATAAACTCACACTCGCCACCACCTGCATCACCATAGGCACAATTTCTTATCTCTTGCCCTTCTTTGTCTATTTTTGTGGCAAATGCGGCATTATGCTTAAAAAAGAGAAAAGATTCATAAGCCTTTTTTGTGAAAATCTGCTTAGAATCTCTAAGATTTGCTCCATTAAACCAGAATACTAACTCATTATACAAGTAATATTCAGGCTTAATCTCCTCAATGTCATTGCCTAAAGGAATGCCGTATTCTGCAAACAAATCCCCAAATTCTTTAGCAAGAAATGGGGAAAGTTTAGAGTAATAAACACTCGCAAACTCCCTATTACTCCCGCCATTATACACGCCATCTATCCCATCTACAATGCCAAATCTAGCAAGTGTTTGATATTCATTAAAGTTTAAATCCCTTTGCTTAGATATGGATTTTAGCTGTGTGAGATAGGCTTTTAGCTCTGTAAAATCCCCTTGCTTTATGCGATTTACATCAAGCTCCTTTGCAAATAAAAACGCACTTAACAAACATAGAAAAACTAGAATCTTTTGAATCTTTTGCATATTAGCCCCTTTAAATCGTACAAATCAACATAGCCTAGATTCTAAAATAGAAAAGCTAATATCATTACAGCCCAACGCCTACATTCTTTATCCTAACGCTATTTTGCCTTAAGAGATGAAAGGCATTTTATTTATTCTCTACATAAAACGCACGGACGACAAAACCCCGCTGATTTGCCCTCTGTTGAGATAATCCCTCAAATGCCGCTACACTTGGCATTTGCCGAGTGGCTATCATAATGGCTTCTTTTGCACGAAAACTCGCTAATCCTTCTTGCTTTAGCTCTGGGCTACGCCCCGCATAAGGACGCGTATCCACAATGCCTGAAATCTCAAACGCCACAATCGTATTATCTTGCTTAATTATCTCATTTATGCCACTTTTTAGCGATTCGGTGCAGTTTTTAGGCATAGCATAGCGTCCTACTTTCATATTGACACAATGAGCTACGATTTTATCCTTTGGCTTAATGGAGTAGCGTAGCTTCATCGGTGCGTTATCCTGCTGTTTTTGTAGGCTCTCTTTTTGAGCCTTTAAAAGCTTGATTTGTGAATTTGCAGAATCTAGCTGGGATTGCTTAGCGATATTATCCTGCTCTAAAAGTTTAGATTCTATATTTTGGGTTACTTCTTCTAAAGAATGCGTTGAGAACTCCACCATATAGTAATACACCCCGCCAAGTGTAGCAAGAAGCAAGAGCGCAAAACCCATAAGATAAAACTTCGCCTTTGATGACTTCCTTTCCATTGCGATACTCCTTTATCAAACACGCACATTCCGTGCTTTGAAGTAGGATTTAGCAAAAAGCATTCCTTTCATCGCCCTTGTTGTATTTGCCCTTTTTCATCTTCAAGGCGACTTTACTTATTCCTGCTAGAATCTGCTAAAAATCATAAGAAGTAAAAATGTCAAAACCCAAGTTCCAAGCCCTTTTTAGCCATAGTGTTATTGCTGTGCTTTTTGCTATTTTTGCCTATGGTTGTGCGAATGTTAGCCCAGAATCTATAAGCTTTTCTCAAAGCAAACAGCAGCTCAAACAAGCCTATAAGCAGCACAATTTCCACACGGAGTTTTATTGCGGAGTGGAGTTTGATATAGACAGGCTAAAGATTCTAGAATCTCCGCAATACACCCAAAGGAAGCCTTTTACAAGCAAGGGCAAGGCAAATATACGGGCAAAACGCATTGAGTTTGAACACATTATGCCAGCCCATCGCTTTGGTGGGAATCTTGAATGTTGGCAAAAGGGCGGTAGAAAAGCGTGTGCGAATGATGAAAATTTTAGAAAAATGGAAGCAGAAAAAAGAAATCTCGTCCCCGCCATAGGCGAGATAAATGCCGATAGAAGCAACTTTGCCTATGCTGAATCTAAGCAAGTCCCACAAGGGCAGTATGGCAAATGCCAAGCCTACACGGACTTTAAAAACAAAAGATTCTATCCACGCGATGAAGTCAAGGGCATAATCGCTAGAATCTATTTGTATATGGCAAAGCAGTATAAAATCACCCTTACACAAGAAGAGCAAAGCCTAATGGAATCGTGGAATAAAGCCTATCCACCGACAGAATATGAGATAAGATTGCTTCAAATGCAGGGTTTTTAGGAAGTTAAAGCATTTAATAACTTAGACTATAATTTTGCTTTTCATCAACAAAGGATTTCACTATGGATAATTACGCATTTATGCTCACTCAACAATGGGCAAATAAGATTCCAGCAGAGACAGCCTTCTCACTTCAACAGCAGCTTGATAAGTTCCCAAATGATAAGATTTCTTCCCTTGGCTTTTTACCGCTGAAAGATCCTGTGATTGGCTTGGTGCTAGGCTTGTTTTTGGGACATTTTGGAGCGGATAGATTCTATAAAGGCGATATTGGACTTGGAATCTTAAAGATAATTCTTGGGATTTTAGGCTTTGTTTTCTTTGCAGTATTTATTGTAGTTGGGGCAAGTATCGGTAGGACTGATGGAGATGAGTATTTTTTCATAGGATTTTTTTTGGGGTTGTTAGCCTTACTTGTGCCATTTATCTGGGTAATTGCGGATTGGTTTTTTGTGTGGAAGGGCATTAAGCAGGATAATTTTAATAAAATCACAAAATGTCTGTCTATGTTAGAAGCTGGGGATTCTAGCGGGATAAGGTAACTACATATCACAAAATTTAGGAGGCTTTGAGATAGGTTTTAATCTTTTCATACGCTTCTTGAATCTTCCTAAACCTATCATTATAGCTCTCTACAATCTGTGAATCTTGCCCAAAGACATTATCAGGGTGATATTCTTTAGCAAGTTTGAGATAGTTTTTCTTTACCAAGGCAAAGTCATCTTGGTAATGACACTCTAGCGTCATATAGCACCCTCGCAAGATTCTCTCCTCATCAGTCAAAAATGAACTCTCAAAGCTCCCTAACCCCCCGCGATTTTTAAAGCTATCATAATCAAAGTCTAAAATGACATTATGTATCACTTTGAAACTAATAAGATTCATTATGCTTTCCCAAAAATAGGGCTTTGTAGAATCTAGATAAATCTCATCTCTATCGCAGCCCACATAATATTCCTCAAACATTTGTGCGATATAGCGTCTAGCGACAGAATTTGCCTTATCCATTTTTAGCATTATGCGTTTTGTGTTGAGTAATCGCAGGGAGATTTTCACGCGTTCAATAAGAGAGTTTTTCCCCACAATCTTAATGCGTATAGGGAGATAGGTAAAATCAAGCAGATATTTTAAATCCTGCAACGGCTCTTCTATGGGTTGTTGCAATTCATTAGATTCTAGAGATTCTAGCGTGGGATTCTCACGCCCTTGATACTCGCCAAGCTCACCTTTAGAATCTAGCAGATGATGAAGCTTTTGGTGCTTTTCATCTTGCCCAAAGGCGTGATACGCCCAATTTACAAGATAATCTTTCTTAAATCGCTCCCCATCATCAAGGATAAGAATCGTGCGGGATAGACGATAGCTTTTGGAGAAGTATTTTTCGGCATAGGCAAGGGCTTTGTGTAGGAACTCATTATCTTCTTCAACCGTGATTTGAATATATTTTTGCAGTAGTGTTACATTCATAGCCCTTGTGCCTCACTCTTTGTAGAATCTGCCCTTTAGAAATTATGTAAGATTCTATACTATCGGCAAAATAAGCAAATAAAGTTCCTAAGATTAATTTTAAAGACTATTCAAACCACCCAGATTCAGTTAAATAGACCAAAGAAAACAAGGTAGAATCCAAATCTACTTCACAAGATTTGAGACTGCCTTAAAATGTTCGTGTTTAGAATCTCCTAGCATTCTAAACAAAATCGCCTCTGTGGGTAGGACATTCACACCAATGGTGCGGAAAAACTCTAAGGCAAGGTCGTGATTGAGAGCATTGCGTGAGCTAGAAGCATCAGCTACAAAGTAGCATTCGTAGCCTAGATTCCTAGCTTCTACTATGCTTTGAAGCATACAAATATGACTTTCAATGCCAAAAAACACTAAAGTCTTACATTTGCTTTTAGCAATATGATTTTTTATGCCCTCACTCCCAAAGATTCCAAAGCTCGTTTTTTCTAAAATAGGCGTATTTGCTGGAATCTTAATTGCACTATGCGTTTTGCCTAGCCCCTTTGGATACTGCTCTGTAACCAAAAGTGGCGCTTGTAAAATCTGTGTAGCTTGAAGCAAGATATTCGCATTTTTTACCACACTCTCTTTATGAGCCATAAGCTCCAAAAGTCGCTCCTGTATATCCACGCATACAAAAAGCATTTTCTTTGCTTTTAATACCGTACGCATTTTCCCCTCCTAAGTAAGATTTAGCTAGTCTTTAAGCTGTGAAACGATAGTCTTTGTATCCCGCGCAATGACAAGCTCTTCATTTGTGGGGACAACACACACCTTGACTTTAGAATTTGGTGTTGAGATAATCGCCTCTTGTCCGCAGATATTATTTGCCTCTTCATCAAGCTCTACACCCAAAAACTCAAGCTGTTTTACTATCATACCGCGGATAAACTTCGCATTCTCACCTACACCGGCACAAAAACTCACCGCATCAACGCCATTCATCGCCGCACAATATGCTCCCACATACTTCATCACACGATAGGCAAAGGCTAGACGAGCGAGTTTTGCCCTTTCATTACCGCCCAAATCCGCATCAAGCAAATCTCTAAAATCACTTGAAACGCCCGAGATTCCAAGCACACCAGATTTTTTATTCAGCATATTTAAAATGCTTTGTATATCTAAATCCTCTCGTTTTGAGATGTATTCCAAAATGGCAGGGTCTAAATCCCCACTGCGAGTCCCCATAATCAACCCCTCCAGCGGAGTAAGCCCCATACTTGTATCCACACATTTACCATTTTTAACTGCTGAAATTGATGAGCCATTCCCCAAATGGCATACGATGATTTTAGAATTATGATAATCTAGCCCCAAAAACTCCGCTGTTTTTTGCGATACATACTTATGACTTGTCCCGTGGAATCCATATCTCCGCACCTTGTGCTTCTCATACCACTCATAAGGCACACCATAGATATAAGCTTGTGGGGACATAGTTTGATGAAATGCTGTGTCAAAAACAGCCACCATAGGCGTATTTGGCATTTTCTGCCGACAAACATCAATCCCCATAAGATTAGCTGGATTATGCAATGGGGCTAAGTCTGCACATTCCTTAATATGAGCAATAACCGTATCATTAATAAGCACAGATTCTTTAAAAAATTCTCCCCCGTGCACCACACGATGCCCCACAGCACGAATATCAGCAAGTGAGCTAATCGCACCATTTTGCTTATCAGTCAAAGCTTCTAGCACCATTTCAATAGCTTTTGTATGATTTGGCATTGGCTCTTTTTTCTCACGCTTTTTACCCTCACTATCTTTGTAGTTTAGCACACTGCCTTCAATGCCGATTCTATCGCAGATTCCACTTGCTAAAACCTTTTCCGTATCAGCATTAAAAAGCTGAAATTTTAAAGATGAACTCCCACAATTAATCACTAAAACATTCATTTTCTCTCCTTTAGATTCTAAAATTATTTGATATTTATTTGGCTTGAAGTGCTGTTAAAGCCACTACGCCCACTATATCATCAGCACTGCACCCACGCGAAAGATCATTAATTGGCGCACCCATACCCTGCGTGATTGGTCCATAGGCTTCTGCACGAGCAAATCTCTGCACGAGTTTATAGCCGATATTCCCCGCATCTAAATCTGGGAAAACAAGCACATTTGCCTTTCCTGCGACACTTGAGCCTTTTGCCTTAGATTCTCCCACACTTGGCACAATCGCCGCATCAAGCTGCAACTCCCCATCAATCTTAAGATTAGGTGCTAAACTTTTAGCTATTTTCGTAGCCTCTACCACTTTATCCACATCGGCGTGCTTAGCGCTCCCATAAGTAGAATGACTAAGCATTGCTACCATAGCTTCACTATGCATAACAGATTCAAAACTTTTTGCACTTGAGATAGCAATGTGGGCGAGTTCTTCAGCGGTAGGATTTTGACATAAACCGCAATCAGAAAAGACAAATGTCCCATTCAAGCCATAATCACAATGTGGAATATCCATAATAAAAAAGCTTGAAACAAGCTTTGAATCTGCCGCTGTGCCAACAATCTGCAATGCCGCACGCAACACATCGGCTGTGGCGTGTATCGCTCCTGCAACCATACCATCAGCCCTGCCACTTTTGACAAGTGCTGCACCAAAATATAAGTTATCATTGACAAGTAGCTCTCTAGCCTGTGTGCTATCCATTCCCTTATGAGCACGAAGCTTCACAAGCAAGGCTGTTAGGTCATCAAGCAATGCACTGTCTTTAGCATTAAGAAAAGTGGCGTTATTTAAAGCTTCTATAAGCGGCAGGTGAGCTTGGCTCAAGCCTTTAGCTTGAGTAAGAATCTCATCTTTTTGCCCAACAAGAACAATGTCTGCAAAGCCCTCGCTCAAAATCTTTACAGCCGCTTCAATCGTCCGCAAATCAGTCACTTCAGGCAGGACGATTTTCTTTTTATTTGCTCGTGCTTGAGCTTTAATCGTGTCAATAAAACCCATTTTCTCCTCCCAAGATTCTAAAATATTGTAAAACTCAATCATAAACTAAGTGTGTTAAAAATATACATTATTGTTAAAATAGCTTTTATAAAATGTGTAAAAATGATACATATTTTTATGAGTTTATACAAGATTTTTTTATCTTTTTTGAGAGAATCTGCCCTATCTTAATGATATATTATATCAATACATCAAATTTTAAAAGTGCCAATCATCTCATCAAGCTCTTTTGTCTGTGTGCCTAAATTTTTAGAACTTTCCTGCATTTTTTCATTAATATCTACAATCTCATCAACGCACACTGCTATTTTTGCACCATTATCTAGTATTGCACTTGTATTGGCATTGACCTTTTTTGCACCCTCCAAGCTTGAGAGAGATTTTTCCATAGCTTCTTGCACAAGATGTATAAGTGCTTCTATATTACTATGCATAACCTCTGATTGCTCGGCAAGATGTTGCATTGATTTAGAACTATTTTCCATATCTGTGGAAATCTCATCAATAGACTGCAAGATAGATTGAATAATGCTACTTGTCTCCGTGATGGAATGCTGTGTGCGTTCAGCCAACTTTCTCACCTCATCAGCCACAACCGCAAAGCCCCGTCCGTGTTCCCCAGCACGAGCAGCTTCAATGGCGGCATTTAAAGCTAGTAGGTTTGTTTGATCTGCAATATCAGTAATCACGACAAGCACACCTTGAATATTTTTTGCTTCATTGGCAAGAGAGAGAATCTTATCGGCATTTTGGCTTTCTTTTATGGCATCATCACGAATCTCTTGATTAGTAGATTCTATAATTTCCCGTGTATGCCCTACATTATCCAACACAGATTCTAAAGCTTCTTTTGTCGCATTAGAAAGGGTGATATTCTGCTCTATAATGCTGCGACTTTTTTCTCCTAAGCTTTTGTTGTCTGCCGAAATTTGAGAAATATGCTTTGTGTTGCTATCAAGTTTGCTTGAAACATTAACAAGAGCTTGTGTGATAGAGAGATTGTTTTTAGCCTGTTTGGCAAACTCTACAAACACATCGTGAATATAACGGATAAAGGCATTTACAGAACGCGCCATTGTAGATATCTCATCATTTGCCAACACCTTTATCTGCTCTTTTAAATCGCGATGTTCGGTGATATAAGAAAGCTTTGTATTGACATTATTAAGTCGTGTAAGAATGCTTCGCAGCACAAGCACACATAAAATAAGTACCAAAAGAATCAGGATTCCACTCACAATAAGCCAAGTTTTTAGCTCACTATAAAGCTCATTAAGATAAGAATTTATAAAGGTATCAAGACGACGAGAGATAAAATCCTCAATCTCTTTAAGCGTGTCAATCTTTGTTGTAATAGTATCAAACCACTCTTTTGCCTCCACGCCAAAATCCCCGCTATGTCGCTTTGTATGAAGTATCTCTCGCATTTCTTGCACTTTAGCAAAGCTTGGATGTTTAATAGCATTAAAATAAAATCTAATACTCTCTTGCGAAGCAAGGGAAACAAAAAGTTTCATAAATGCTTCTTGTTCAGCAATAAGCGATACAAACTTGTTGTAGTTTGTATCGCTTGGCACAACATTACTCGCAAAGATTCCATTTGCTGTGGCTCGCTCTAACCCCGCTCGCTCCTTTGCATACAAAAAAATCACATAAGCAACCATTGATTTTGCCAAAGTTGCATCGTGGATAAGCTTTGTAGATTCCAACACACTATCAAGCAAAAATGCTATTGTCGTGGTGTAGTATCCTATGACTTGCGGCGTTACATTGCTATGGCTTAATAGAGAATCATCAGCCATAGTGCGTATTTGCGTAATTTTAGAAACAGATTCTAATCCTTGATTAAGTTGAGCTTGGTAACTTTGTGGTAAATCCTTGCTTTGTGCGAATAAATCACTCAAATTCTTATATGCTTTATCCGTAAGAAGTCGTTGGGCTTGAAGCTCACTTGCAAACTTCTTACCCTTACTTGCGAGAAATCCCGCACTCATACCGCGTTCTTTTTGCATTTCGTGCACAAGGGCAGAGAGTTGCTCGGAGATTCTAATCTGCTCTTTTAGAATTTCAGCTGATGAAATGGAATGTAAAGTTTGGGAAAGTTGTACAAAAAATAAACACACAAGTGCAATAATAGGAATGGCAACAAGAGCGAGAACTTGCCCTTTGATGCCCAAATGACGAAGAAAGAACAACATAGAGAACCCCCTAAAAACGATATGCAAATTATAACACTCTATAACCTAAACTCTTAAAAAGAAACCTAGCAATACTAGCAAAATTTGTCAAAATGTGTAAATTTTGCTAGTTTTACAACTACAAACGCTCCAATGCCCTAGCGAAAAGAAAATCCTGCTTCTGCTCCGTGATAAGGATACGATAATAGCCTTCATCTAAAGGGAGCATTTGCCCTAAATTATCGCAAATCTCACTATCATTTATAAGAATCTCCCCATCAATATCCTTGCCCCACGGCTGCAAACGAGCTTTGTAAAAATACTCACTTATCTCACTTTTGCCCTCGCAAATAGCGATAACTTCCTGTCCTAGCAGGGCTTTACTGTGAGCTTTAAACTGCGATTTGACAATGCGGTTAAGCTTGTTAATGCGTTCATTTGTAGTTTTAACACTCACACTTTGGGGCATATCATAAGCAAATGTTCCAACCTGTGGCGAGTAAGCAAAGAGATTAATCCTATCAAAGTTAAAGCCCTCCACAAAATCGTGTAATTCCCTAAACTCCTTTTCACCCTCCCCCGGATGTCCTATCACAAAGCTTGTGCGGATAAAACTCTTTGGAATCTTCCGCATAGATTCTAGCAATTCTATGTGTTTAGCCCTATTTGCCCCACGCCGCATAAGTTTCAGCATAGAATCCGCGATATGCTGAATGGGCATATCAAAATAAGGCAAAAAGCAAGTGGAATTAGCAATAGTCTCTATAAGCTCCAAAGTTGTGGTGGTGGGATAGAGATATAAGATTCTACAACTTATGGGTAATTGCAGATTGTCAATAGCTTTTATAAGCTCTATTAGCCCATCTTTTTGCCCCAAATCCCGCAAATACGAGCTAGAATCTTGAGCGATAAAGCTAAAATCTCTAAAGCCCCTTTCATACAGGCTTTGCAATTCCTTGATTGTAGAATCCAGTGTGCGGGAGTGGAGCTTACCTTTAAATGAGGGAATCGCACAAAAGCTACAACTTTGATTGCATCCTTCACTTAGCTTAATATAAGCGTGAAAAGATGAGCCTATAATCACGCGTTCATTAGATTCGGTCGCTAAAAACACCCTTTGAGATTGGAGAGATTTTAGCTCCTTTACCATTACATCAATCTTGTCATAATCCCCCACACCCGTGATAATATCAATCTCTGGAATCTCCTTTTTCAATTCCTTGGCATACCGCTCACTTAAACAGCCACTCACCACAAGCACTGCCCCGATCTTACGCAAAGCAGAAGCTTCAAGGATAGTTTGGATACTCTCCTGCTTGGCAGATTCTATAAATCCACAAGTATTGACAATGATAATGTCAGCTTTTGTAATTTCAGGGGTAAGTTGATAGCTTTTTAACTTCCCTAGCATCACTTCAGAATCTACAAGATTCTTCGTGCAGCCAAGGGAAATGAGATGAAGATAATTTGTAGAAAATTGCAAAAAGCCTACCTTTTTATTTGTGTTGATTGTATGAGCTATTTGCGAGTGTTAGCTGTGAGTATATCCCATCGTGGCGTTACCTTACCATCAATGCTTTCAGTAGCACACATACCCATAATGTTATATCCCGCATCAACATAATGCACCTCACCCGTAACGCCACTTGCCAAATCACTCAAAAGATACATAGCCGAGTTCCCCACCTGCTCAATGCTAACATTTTTACACAATGGTGCATTTGCCTCATTCCACTTAAGCATAATATTAAAATCACTTATCCCACTTGCTGCAAGTGTTTTGATGGGACCAGCGGAGATGGCATTCACACGCACACCTTGTTTGCCTAAATCATAGGCAAGATAACGCACACTAGATTCTAACGCTGCCTTTGCCACACCCATAACATTATAGTTTGTTACATACTTCACACTGCCTAGGTAAGTCAAAGTCAATATAGACGCTCCATTATTCAGTAATGGAACAAGTGTGCGGACAAGCTCAATAAGAGAATACACAGAAATTTCCATTGCTGTGTTAAAGGCTTCCTTGCTTGTTTGGATAAAATCCCCCTCTAATGCATCTTTTGGTGCAAACGCCACAGAATGCACGATAAAATCAAAAGAGCCAAAATCTTTTTTAAGACTTGAAGCAAGAGAGCTAAAATGTGCTTCCTTGCCCACATCAAGCTCATATACACGCTCCTTTGCTCCTAATTCCTCAGCAATAGGACGCACACGCTTCTCTAATGCTTCATTCAAAAATGTAAAAGCAAGCTCTGCTCCTTGCTCTCTACACGCCTTAGCTATGCCATAAGCGATAGAGCGATTATTTGCCACACCAACGATAAGTCCCTTTTTGCCTTTTAAGATCATATTTGCCCCTTCTACATAGATTTTTGCACGAATTTTACAAAGTGTTTTAAAAGTGCAAATTATACTTCTTTTGCATTAATATTTTTCAGGCTTTTACAAGACTTTTAAAGAAAAAACAAGGAGAGAAAAATGAAAAAAGTTGGTTTTACCTATTATCTTATCGGTTTATCTTATCGGTGCGGTCCTACACCTCAAGCGGAGCTAGAGCAAAACTCTCAAGAAAATATCTACACTTACACAAAACCGAGCATTGATGAGCTATACAAAAAGATATTGAATGAAAAAGAATGAGAAAACCTTAATGCTTGTGTAGCTAAAGAAATGACAAAAAGGCTTTCACAAGATGAGAAATTTTTCCTTGGCGGTAACGCTCAAGAAAAACTCCAAGCCAAATGCACTAAATTCACTCAAAGACAAAGCTAAGCCTACAAGCAAAGAGATAAAAGAATCTATTGGGCCTTGCAGTGTGTGAGTATAGAAAAAGCTATTAAAAAGCTTAAATAAAGTTTCCTACAAGCCCTTTTAGTCTATCGTTGCGGGGGCTTGTAGCTTCTTTTACTTGATAGCAAATCCCCTAAAGTGCAGATTTAATAATCTTAGCAAAGCTTTCCATTTCCAAACTTGCCGAGCCTACAAGCACACCACTTACATTTGGAATCTTTAGAATTTCCCCCGCATTATCCGCATTCACACTCCCGCCATACAGCAATGGAGCTTGTGTCATCTCCGCTAGAATCTTATGTGTTTTTGCAATCTGCTCCGCCTTTGCACTTACCCCCGTGCCAATCGCCCAAATAGGTTCATAGGCTACAACCAGTTTAGGATAACTTACATCAATGTTTGCAAGTTGTGCATTCAAAAAGTTCTTTAACGCTTCTTCGCCTTTTTCACGCGTTTGCAAATCCTCCCCTATGCAGTAATAAATCTCAAATCCCGCTTCAGCATAGAATCTAAACTTTTTGGCAATACATTCACTATTTTCACCAAGCAGATTCCTACGCTCACTATGCCCAATCAAAATACGATGAATCTCAAATTCTTGTAATTGTAAAAGCCCAATTTCGCCCGTAAAACCTCCAGATAGAGCAAAATAGCCATTTTGTGTGCCAATGTGAAAATGCTTAAAATTATCCTCAAGTAACGCCGTGTATGAGGGGAAAATATCCACTTGTAGCTTATGATTTTTAATAGAATCTGCACATTGAGATTCTAAAAACTTCTCTAATCCTTGCGTATAAGCCGCCACCTGCTTTCGCGTTAGATTTGCCTTAAAGTTCCCAGCAATAATTGTTTTCATATTACTCCTTTACATCGCTTATTGCTCAAACATAAAAAGCCCAAATTCTACCCTAAAACCCCCAATCATTCAAATTTATCATTTTCAGCTACAATTCCCATCATCTCACTTTATCTCACAAAAGGCATTGTATGAATACTCTTCAAGCACATATTTTATTCCAACAGCACATTGCAAACATTTTTAGAATCTAAGCATATCCACTTACAAGCGTGGAGTCCTTTAGCCTGTGGGAAAAATGGCATTTTTACAAATGAGACTTTGCAAAGTATAGCAAAAGCTCATCATAAAAGCACTGCACAAATTGCTTTGAAATTTTTGCTAGATAAAGGAATGAGTATTATCCCAAAGGCTTCAAGCTTAAAGCGACTGCAAGAAAATCTCACGCTTTTTGACTTTAGCTTAACGCAAAAAGAGAGAGATTCTATCACGCAACTTGATAGGAATAAAAGCCTTTTTGGCTGGGACTGCTAAGGCTATCTCTATACACAAACTGCCCACAAAACGCTAGATTTTAGTATAGATTGCCACGAATTTGTTAATGCAAAATCTCGCAATGACAAAAATTTAGATGTCTCCCCTTGTCATACTGAGCCTTTAGGCGAAGTATCTAAAAATACAGAATCTAAAAGAGATTTTTCGTTTGCTACGCAAACTCAAAGCGAAGCTTCTTTAGAAAATGACAAGGGATATTTCGCTAACGCTCAATATGACAAGCAAAGTGCGGTTTCTTAAAAAAACAAGCAAAGCAAAGTTTCTTTGAGAGAACAAAGCGTAAGTTTTTTTAGACACACAAAGCCTAGTTTCTTTGAGAAAATCCTGCAATTATCAATCTTTGGCTACAATTTTATGCAGTAATTACCAAGCTTTTAAAGGATACACAATGCAAAAAGCAACACACAAAGAGCATAATCTACTACAAACCTTGCAAGAGAAGTTTCAAAGCATAGAGAATCTTCGCACTCTAGCCATAGATTCTAATAGAGAGCTTTTAAGCTTTTTGCTAGAAAATGCCGAGTTTAGAGAGCGGTTTTTCACTAGAGTTGATAGCGTAGCAGTCTTTGAAAAGGATAAGTTTTTAGACTTTTTAAAGCTTAGAATGCTTAATAAATCCTACACTGCTTTTAGTAATAAAATCGGTTTGCAGTTAGAATCTAGCTTTGAAAACACTTCAAAAGTCGTGCTAAACTTCCCCTTTAAAGACTGCGTTTTAAAGGGCGCACAAAGCAAAGATGAGCAAAAGAGCAAGGAAATATTTTTTAATGAAGTGTTGGCTAGAAGTGAGATTGATATTTTATTTTCTCCAAAAGCTTTGCAAAATTTTGAGCTTATAGGGCAAGGGGATTTAAAAGAAAATCTTAACAATGCTAATCTCTTAATCAAAGGCAATAACCTTTTAGCTCTGCACTCTTTAAAAAAGAAGTTTGCAAATCAAGTAAAACTTATTTATATTGACCCACCTTATAATACAGGCAATGATAGCTTTAATTATAATGACAACTTCAATCACTCCACTTGGCTTACTTTTATGAAAAATCGCCTTGAAATCGCAAAAGAGTTTTTAAGAGATGATGGCGTGATATTTATACAATGCGATGACAACGAACAGGCTTATTTAAAAGTGCTAATGGACGAATTTTTTGGGCGGGAGAATTTTATTTGTATGATTACTTGCAAAGTTAAAGCACCTAGCGGAGTTGGTAGTGGAAAAGAAGCTTTTTTTGATTGTGCTGAGTATATATTATGTTATGTTAAAAATAAATCTGCGAGCGATTTAAAAACTTTAAAAATTGACACTTCTGTTGTTGGTAGCGATTGTGATAAAACGAAAGATAATTACAATAAAATTTTTACAAAATTTGATTTATCCAAAAAAACTAAACTACCAAATTCAAATAATATTTTTTATCTCAATAAAGAACATTATGAGATAGAGAATATTTCAAAAAAAGATAGATTAAAAAGCTTTTATTTTGAAAATATCAAAAGTATTTTTAGAACTGCTCCCAATGATGAAAAAACAATTCGTGGAATAATTGCAGATTCTGGAATAGAAGCTGATTTTTTCATTGTGGAAAAAGATGATACTGTCAATTTTATTTTCAAAAATGAAGATGTGCTAATGCTTGAAAAATTTTGCAGAGTAGATATAAAAAATAAAGTTGTTATAAAAATGGATTATTTGACAAATATTTTCACAGATGATTTTTGGCAGGGTATATCAAAAGAAGGACAAGTAAAACTTAAAAATGGTAAAAAACCAGAAGCACTTTTAAAACGCATTATAGAAATATCCACGCAAGAAAATGATTTAGTAATGGACTTTTTTGCAGGAAGTGGAACGACTCTAGCAGTAGCTATGAAAATGAATAGACGCTGGATAGGGATAGAGCAAATGGACTATATAGAATCTATCACAAAAGAGCGGCTTAAAAAGGTGGTAGCAGGGGAGCAAGGAGGGATTAGTAAAGCGGTAAATTGGCAAGGAGGTGGGAGCTTTATCTACTGCAAGTTAATGCCTTTGAATGTGGTGTATAAAGAGAAAATACAAAATTTAGCTTGTCATACTGCCCCTTGTCATACCAAGCCTTGCGAAGTATCTAAAAATGTAGAATCTACAAAAGATTTGCATAAAGATATTTCGCTATCGCTCAATATGACAAGTATAGAAAAAGAGCTAGAAAAAATCTACAACGATTTAGAATCTAAAGCCTTTGTAGATTATAGAGTGGATATACAAGCAATGCTAAAGGATAAAGAATTTTGCGCATTAAGCCTTGATGAGAAACGAAAGGTTTTATATGCGATTTTAGATTCTAATATGGATTATGTTTTGTATGATGATATAGATGATAGTGAGTATGGGGTAAGTGATGAACTAAGGGAGCTAAATAAAATCTTTTATGGGGAAAATGATGAGTGAAAATACACAAAAGCTACAAGACCAAATTGCAAAAGAATATGGCGAAAGGCATTTGAAAAAGCTTGAAATCCCAAGCTATATCACAGATAATCTAAGCAAAGAGCTAAGAGAGTATCAAAAAGAAGCATTAAAGTATTATCTCGCACAAAGGGAACTTATCGCTGATAGTGAGAGTAGCATAGGCAAAAGTGAGAGTAATCACTATGGCAATCACTTAATGTTTAATATGGCAACAGGCAGTGGGAAAACGCTCATAATGGCGGCGTTAATGCTGGACTTGTATAAAAGGGGATATAGGGAGTTTGTGTTTTTTGTGAATTCTAATGCGATTGTGGAAAAGACTAGGGATAATTTTTGCGATAAAACAAGTAGCAAATATCTCTTTAGTGAGAGTATTATCATAGATTCTAAACGCGTGGAAGTAAGGAGTGTGGATAGCTTTAGTGCGTGTGATAGTGAAAGCATAAATATAAGCTTTAATACCATTCAAGGACTGCATTCACTTTTTACCCAAGAGAGAGAAAATAGCCTAACTTTAGCGGATTTAAAAGGGCGTAAAATCGTGCTTATCGCTGATGAAGCACATCATCTAAACACAGATACCAAAAGTAAGCTAACTAAAGCACAAGAAATAGAAAAGCAAAGCTGGGAGGGGACGATAAAAAGTGCTTTAGGGCAAAATAGCGAAAATCTCTTGCTAGAATTTAGCGCGACAATCTCAAATGATGAAAGCGTCCTAAACAAATATAGAGATAAAATCGTGTATGAATACGCATTGAAGCAGTTTTATAACGATAGATATAGTAAGAAAATCTTTTTAGTCAAATATGAGAGCAGGGAGCTAAAGGAGCTATTTTTAGGAGCGTGTATTTTGAGCCTTTTTCGGCAGTTTGTAGGCAGAGATTCTAGCGTGTATGTCAAGCCTGTGATACTCTTTAAAAGTGGGAGTATCGCTAAGTCAAAAGAGAATGAAAAGGACTTTTATGAGTTTTTAGAAAAGCTAGATTCTAAAGAGATTGAGAGATTTTTGCAAAATGTGGATTCTAGTGGAGATGAGCTACTGCAAAGGGCAAAGGGCTACTTTGAAAAGGCGTTTGAAAACTACGCGGTAAAAGTAGCGGAGCATATAAAGGCTAGTTTTGATAAAAGCTACTGCATAAATATGAATGATGAAAAAGACTTAGAAGCAAATCAAAAAAGAGTCAATACTCTAGAATCTAGAGATAATGCTTTGCGCGTGATATTTGCCGTAGATAGGCTAAATGAGGGCTGGGATGTGCTAAATCTCTATGACATCGTGCGACTTGATAATGCTAAGGATAATAATAAAACAACGAGCAATGCCCAGCTTATAGGGAGAGGGGCAAGGTATTATCCCTTTTACTATAAAGAGGGCTATGAAGTGGATAAAAGGAAGTTTGACAATGAGCAAAATGCCTTAGATGTGCTAGAGGCTTTAAGCTATCATTCCTTTAATGAGAGTAGCTATATCACTGCTTTACAAAAAGAGCTAGAAAATCAAGGCACACCCGCACAAGATACAAGGAAACGCTATATTCTAACCCCACAAGAAAAGGCACTCACACTTGCAAGGGAGTTTGCTAAAAATGCGACACAAGATTCTAAAGATGTTGCTAAAGATATTGCAAGACACGATGAGAATCTAAGCTTACCTATAATGAGCAATGATATAAGAAAGCTTAAGGAAAATGAGAGTTTGTTTCACAAAGCAAAAGAGATAGAAAATACTATAAGCACACTCTCTATACCGCTACTAGGAAGCAGGGAAAAATCACAAGTAGAAGCCTATAAAAAGCAAGAATTTAGCGAAGATGAATTTGCTATAAAGAGCTTAAAATCTATCAATGAAGCCGTGTTTCTAAAGGCGATGAATAAAGAGAACATAGGCTTTAATATGCTAAAAAATCTGCGTGAAGTGGGGAGTAAGAGGGAGTTTATAGAGAAGCATTTATATACGCTAGAAGTGCGATTTCACAAAAAGCAGGAATTTAGCAGAGCATCGCAACTGCATATCGCAACTTTCATAGTAAAAAGGCTAAAAGAGATTCTAAACGCTAAGGGTGCAAAGTGGGAGATAGAGCCATTTAGGATAAAGTATTTTACGCTAAGGGCTAGAGATCTATGGAGTGAAAAAGAGCTAGAAAAAAGCAAATATCAATGGCTAGTGTATGACAAAATGCTAAAAGCGGATTCTAGCTATGAAGGGGCGTTTTTAGACTTTATCAATGGCTATAAAGATAGGCTAGATGAAACATATCAGCACTGGTGCGTGATACGCAATGAATGCTTTAGCGAATTTAAGCTTTTTGGCAGGGATAATGTGGGGGAAGTGCGGGGGTTTAACCCGGATTTTGTGTTTTTTGGTGTGAGTGGGGATAATAAGGAAGTGCTATTTGAATGCGTGATAGAGGCTAAGGGGGAGCAACTAGAATCTAATGATAAGTGGAAAGAGAATCTTTTGCTAGATTTAGAGAGCGAGCTTGTAAGCGTGAGAGAGAGGGAGAAGAATGCTAAGAATCTAAGGCTAAGGGGACTTGGGTTTTTTAGTAAAGCAAAAGAAGAAGATTTTAAAAAAGAATTTAGAAAAGTGGTGCTAGGGGCGTAAAAGGAATGAGAATCTATAAGGGTATAAATTTAGCTTAAATCTTTATGCGATAAAAATGCTATAAAGGACAACAAATGGCATATACAATCATAGAAGTTGAGAGAGCGACAAATATCCCTTCAAGAAAGATAAGATTCTGGCTTGATAAGGGGCTATTCCCCTTTGTGGAACGCGATGAAAATGGGGTGCGTTATTTTGCAAAAAGTGATATTGTGTGGGTGGAATGGGTGGATTGTTTGCGGAGTTGCAGTATGAGTATAGATGACATTAAGCATTATATTAAGCTTACAATGGGTGGCATAGAGACTGCAAAAGAGAGAAAAGAGCTATTAGAGCGGCATTTTGATTTGTTAAACAAAGAGCTTGAAATCCTGCATATCGCCCGTAAAAAAATGAAGATGAAAATCGCCCTGTATAATGAGATGATAAAAACAGGCATTGACTATCTAAATCCAAACAACACGACATATCAATGGTCCCTAGATTCTAAGGGTAGGGCAAAATAAACACGCTTTAGATTCTATATGCAGAATCTAAAAAACCCACGCAGGCAATGCTTACGCAAATATTGTATAATTTTGCTTTGATAATCTTTGCTTAGAATCTTTTAAATTGAAAGGCTATAATGTTTTCTCTCTCAAATCGCCGCTATACAGGAGCTAAAACAAAGCTTTTAAATGCCATTGATGAAAGCATTTTGCAAGTGTTTGATTATAAAATTAAGAAAAATCTTAGCTTTTTTGATGTGTTTGGTGGCACAGGGGTTGTGAGTGAGTATTTTGCTAAAAAGAAAGAGTTCAGTCATATTATCATCAATGACTTTTTACACTCAAATTTCATCATTTATCAAGGATTTTTTACGCAAGATTCTGTGGTATAATCCCTACAAAACACAAAGGCAAACAATGAATCTCTATATTCTCACAGAAGAGCGACCAAAACAGGAAGTGTTGCATACTGTCATTACGAGATTTTTACAGGATAAAAAGTTTTGTGCTTTTATAGATACGCTTAAGATTTTGCCCATTGTTAAAGAGAATTGCTTTACCTTTAGTTATGAGATTCTAGGCGTGTCGTGCAATGGGCTTAAAAAAATCTATGTCAAAATTGTAAGTGGGACGAGTAGTTTTTTTGAATATTTGTGTGTTTTAGGTTATGTTATAATAAACGGAAAATTGAGGTAAAGAATGACAAAATCTATTGATGTAAGCACCAACAATTTATTAAATAATTTTTATATTGATGATTGTGTGCATTTTATGCAAAAGAGAATGCACGACAATAGTGTTGATTTAGTTGTAACTTCTCCACCATATGATAACCTAAGAGATTACAAGGGGTATAATTTTGAATTTGAGAGTATAGCAAATGAAATTTTTAGGATTGTAAAAAAAGGGGGAATTGTTGTTTGGGTTGTTGGTGATAAAATCAAAAACGGAAATAAAAGCTTGACAAGTTTTAAACAGGCCTTATATTTTCAAAAAATTGGATTTAATGCACACGATGTTATGATATATGCGAAAAAAAACACACCTTTTATGCGTTCAAATGCCTATACTAATGGGTATGAGTATATGTTTATTTTTTCTAAAGGAAAACCGAAAACTTTTAATCCACTTAAAGAAAAAACCGCAAGAAATGGTTTTGAAATGTTGGTGGCAAATAAAAAATCAGATGGTAAGAATAATAAAGTTCTTAAAGAATTGAAACAGGAAAAGACAAAGACAAATATTTGGTATTATGCCGTAGGGCTTGGTGGAACAACAAATGATAGAGAAGCTTTTAAACACCCAGCTATGTATCCCGAACAACTTGCTCTTGATCATATTTTGTCTTGGAGTAATGAGGGAGATATTGTATTTGACCCAATGTGTGGCTCTGGGACAACTTGCAAAATGGCTTTTTTAGCTAAGAGAAATTTTATAGGAGTAGATATAAGTTGGGAATACATTGAAATAGCAAAAAAAAGACTAGATAAATATAAGGAGTAATTTATGCTTTTAAATATTGATAATTTTGTGATTGCAAATAAGCAAATTGGTAGTGTGGTAAAAAATTCTGTTGGTATTGTCAAGGCTATTAATGGAGAATCTGCAATGGTTTTATTTATAGGTGTCAATGAAATTAAAAAAGTAAATTTTGAGAATTTAGAATCAATTGACATTTACAAAACTGGAAAAGGATTTGATTGTAAAATATGCAATATTTGTCATATTTTGAAAGATACTGGTAGTTTTGAAATTAATCAAACCGATGCAAAGGGTAACAAAACCACTAGACCAAGTTGCAGAGAGTGTAGAAAACATATTGATGGCGTAAAGCTTTCTAATAATGAAAAAAAGCGAATGGACAAAATTGCACCACCTAAAGGCAGTATTTTTACTTGCCCAATTTGCGAAAAGAGAAGTATTGTAGGAGTAACAGCAAATCTTGTCAGGGATCACAACCACGAGACAGGTGAAGGTAGGGAATGGATATGTGATAGTTGTAATACTGGACTTGGCAGATTTAAAGATAACCCAAAGTTTTTGGAGAAAGTGATAGAATATTTAAGAAAATATGAGAAGTAATGCACCATATCAAATCTCCGCTCAATTACATTGGCGGAAAATACAAAATCTTATCCCAAATCCTACCTTTATTTCCTAAAAGAATTGATACTTTTATAGATGTATTTTGTGGGGGTTGTAATGTAGCAGTTAATGTCAATGCCAAGCGAATTTTGGCAAATGATAATTTAAGTTATCTTATCGCTCTTTTAAAATTTTTACAACAAAATCCTTTAGAAAAAACACTGCAAGAAATAGAGCAAATCATACATTTTTATGCTTTAAGCAAAGAAAATGCAGAGGGTTATAAACTTTTAAGAGATGATTATAATACCCGTAAGCTTCCTTTAAAATTACTTGCTCTTATTGCCTTTAGCTTCAATCATCAAATACGCTTTAATAATGCCCACCATTTTAACACCCCTTTTGGCAGAAATCGCTCAAGTTTTAACCCACAAATGCAAATCAATCTCATCGCTTTTATACAATCCTTACAACAAATAAATATCACACTTTTTAGCCTTGATTTTAGTGAAGTTTTTAGCACTTTAGATTCTATGCAAGATAAAGAAATATTTGTGTATTGCGACCCACCCTATCTTATCACGCAAGGCACTTATAATGATGGCAAAAGGGGCTTTAGTGGCTGGAATGAAAGCTTAGAAAAAGATCTTTTAAATTATCTTAGCAAACTAGATTCTAAAGGTATTCTCTTTGGACTTTCAAATGTCCTTACCCATAAAGGAAGGGAAAATAAGCTTTTAAAAGAGTGGTTAGAAAAGCATGATTTTTATATCCACACCATACAAGCACACTATACAAATGCAAATTATCAAGCAAAATATAGGGATAAACAACATACGCAAGAAGTATTCATTACAAATTACAAGGCGGATAATGCGTTTTATTGGCAATAAAGAAAAACTAGCTCCTATCATTTATGACTTTTTACAAAAACTTGAGCTTATTAAAACACAAAAACAAAGCTTTTTTGATGTTTTTAGCGGTAGTGTGAGTATGGGGAAATTCTTTAGACAAAAAGGTTTTAAAGTATATAGTAGTGATATGCTGTATTTTTCTTATGTTTTGCAAAAAGCCTATTTAGAGTATAAAAGTCCAAGCTTTAAAAAGCTTTTGCCACTTATAGAAAAACAATCTTCACAAAATAACGCATTTTTTAACACCCCTTATGAAAAGGTGCTAAATTTTTTAAATTCTTTGCGTGGTGTGCAAGGCTTTATCAGCACACATTATGCACCCAGTCCCATAAATGCAAGAATGTATTTCACACAAGAAAACGCACAAAAAATAGATGCTATGCGTTTGCAAATAGAGCAGTGGAAAAATGACAATCATATCAACGAGAGTGAGTATTTTATCCTCCTTGCCACACTTTTAGAATCTGTGTCTTTATTTGCAAATGTGGCAGGTGTGTATGCGGCATTTTGTAAAAGTTGGGACAAAAGAGCTTTAAAGCCTTTTTCGTTAAAACCTATTGTGTTTTTGCAGGGCATAAGTGGGAAGTGCTTTTGTGGCGATAGTGTAAAGCTTTTGCAAAGTTTTAAAGAGTCCATTGATATACTTTATCTTGATCCACCTTATAATCAAAGACAATACGCCCCAAATTATCATTTACTAGAAACCCTTGCAAGATATGATAATCCTAGCATTAAAGGTGTGGCTGGAATGCGTGAGTGGGGGAAGCAAAAAAGCCTATTTTGCAACACAAAAACTGCTTTAATACAGCTAGAAAAGATTGTAAAATTACCTTGCTATAAAACCTTAGCATTAAGCTACAATAGCGATGGAATTATGCAAAAAGATTCTATTTTCAAGCTTTTAGAATCCTTTGGTAAAGTAAGTTTTTATGAAATTCCTTATAGACGATTTAAAAGCAACGCTAAAGTGCGAAAAAATGATGTATTTGAATACTTATGGGTGCTTGAAAAATTTTAATTGCAATTTGTGAAGAAATTTTTACAATTAAACAAAACACATATCAAAGGAATGCAGATTCTGCCCCTAAGTACAGATGATTTAATTAAAATCTTAGAATCTTGCCTAAGCTACAACACCCTATGCCAAAGTTTAAACAAGCCCTTAGCAGTAGTGAAACTTGGGGTAGTAAGTGGTATCAAACCCAGATTCAAACAATGCTTGAAAATTTATAATAATCCTACAAAATTCACAAATCCCTTGACAAATACTAGGTGTCAGGCTTTATACTTTCACTTCACATTTATTTTTATACGAAAAGGAAAAAGATGAATCATAATTTTTTATTGTGGATTTTATGTTTTGGTGTATTTGGAATTTTAAGCACAGAGCTTGGAATGATGGGGATTATCCCCATTGTAGCACAGAAATTTAGCGTATCGATTGATGATGCGGGCTGGAGTGTGAGTGTATTTGCATTAATGATTGTGTTTTGTGCGCCTATTGCCCCTTTGCTTGGCTCAAAATTTGCCCCAAAAAAACTTATGCTTTTTTGTCTCGCTATCTTTAGCCTGACTTCCTTAGCGGCGGCGTTTGTGGATAGCTTTTGGGCGTTGCTTATCTGTCGTGCTATCCCTGCATTTTTTCACCCTATTTATATTGCCCTTGCCTTAAGTATGGCTGCTTCACTTGCTACAACCAAAGAAGAATCTCTTAAAAACACTGCTAAAGTGTTTGCGGGAGTTTCTGCTGGTATGGTTTTGGGTGTGCCTATTGCAAGTTTTTTAGGAGGGAATTATTCCTTTGCTTTTGCTATGGGGTTTTTCGCCCTTTGCACAAGCCTTGCATTTATTGCTACCCTACTTTTCGTGCCAAATATGACAAACAATGAAGCCCCCAAAATCACTACGCAATTAGAGATTCTCAAATTCCCATTTTTATGGGTGTCTATCTTTGCGGTTGTGTGCGTGAATGCTGGGGTTTTTGGATTTTATTCTTATTTTTCGGACTTTTTACATAGCATTACACAAGTGTCGTTTGATTTTATTAGCGTTGTGCTTGCGGTATATGGCAGTATGAATATCGTGGGTAATATCATCGCTGGAAAGGCACTAGCTAAAAATGCAAACGCTACCATTCTTGCGACTTTGCTTGGAATGATATGTTTGTATGCGTTGATATTTGTGTTTGCAAAGCAAGGGGTTGTGCTGCTTATATTTGCGGTACTGCTTGGAATCTTAGCAGGTGTTGTCAATAATGCCACACATTATGTGATAACACACCCCTATCCACAAGCCCCTGATTTTACCAATGGTTTATTTCTCTCAATCGCAAATATCGGCTTAAGCACAGGCGTGGCTCTATGCGGACTTTGCATTTCACTGCTTAATACGCAATACACCGCCCTTTGTGCCATTGTGCTTTTATCTATGGGTGTAGCTACAATGCTATTTAGAATGCGATTAGAGAAGGCATAAGGGCTAAGGGGGATTTAACTTTTGCTAGATTCCCCCTTGACAGACACTAGGTGTCAGGTTTTATAATATCATTCAAAATTATGTAAAAGGATTCAATATGCAAGCATTACTTATAAATGGCAGTAAAAAGTTTGGCAATGATGGCACAAGGCTTAATAGCACTTTGCAAAGCGTGGCAAAGGAGTTTTTAGAATCTAAGGGCTATAAGGTGCTAGAGACTATCATCGATAAAGGCTACACACCACGAGAGGAAATAACAAAAATTAAAGAATCTAGCCTTATTATTTATCAAATGCCTGCGTGGTGGATGGGTGAGCCTTGGATTGTGAAAAAATATATTGATGAAGTGTATCTTAATGGTGCTTCTATTTTGTTTGCAAATGATGGGCGAAGTCGTGCGAATGAGAGCTTAAAATATGGCAGTGGCGGACTAGCACGGGATAAAAAAGTAATGCTTAGTGTAACTTGGAATGCTCCAAAAGAAGCTTTTACAGAATCTAATGGCTTTTTTGAAGGCGTGGGCGTGGAAGGTGTGTATTTGCATTTACGCAAGGCACACGAGTTTTGTGCTTTTGCGTGGTTGCCGATTTTTATGTGTAATGATGTGGTGAAAAATCCGCAAATAGAGCGATACATAAGCGAGTATAAAGCACATTTGCAAAAGTATGTGAAAGGCTAGAATCTTAAAGCTTTGTAGAATCTAGCCCTTAAACACATAGCCTAAATACACGCATAAGATTCCACATATATTGGAAAATAGCATATAAAGCATTGTGGTAAGGATACAATGATTTTGCAGGAGTTTTAGCACTTCTAGGCTAAAGGTAGAAAATGTGCTAAATCCCCCAAGCAAACCGATAGTAAGAAATGCAAATAAGAGTGAATCTTGCCCTTTTATCATCGCCACACATAGCCCTATGCCAAAACACGCTAACATATTGATACAAAATGTCGCTATGAAGCTATAATGCAGATATTGACTTGGCAAAATAGATACAACACCATAGCCTATACAAAAGCGTAACGCCGCCCCTATGCCACCACCTAAGCTGATAAGCGCGAGTTTGGTTAGCATTTGTGTCCTTTTGTGAGAATTGTTTAGTATAGTTAGAGTAGCACGATAAACTGAAGGGGCTTTTAGATTTATAATTTACTCATCTTCTATTTTCGCCTCTCTTTTGCGATAGATTAAGATTCCAAAGCTTAGAAAAAGTAAAAAGGGCAGTAGCTCACACATTGTTTTTAACGCACTAAGAAAATCTATGCCATAGTTTGCCACCTGCACATAGAGTTTCAAATAATGGCTAATAGGCAAAATGATATGCCAAAAACTCGCAAAATTCCCCATAGAATTTACCGGAAAAGTAAGCCCTGCAAACGCAAAGCTAGGCGCACAATAAATCGCTGCCACAGCTAAAGCTCTCGTATGGTCTCTTAAAATCGCATAGGCAAACACGCCCACACTAGAATACGCTAAAATCGTAAGCAAAGCCCCGATGTAGAGTGTGATATAACTCCCACGAAAGCTAAAGCCAAGGAGATGAAAAAACAGCATCATCACACCCCACCAAAATGAAAAGATTCCCGCATAGGCAAAGACTTTGGTAAGGATATATAATCGTGCGTGGATTCCATCTGGCATTTGGGATTTTTTACCTTTGACAAAGCCCACATCAGCTTCATCTCTAGCTAGAGAGTTAATCACACATAAAATCACAAGCATAATAAGTGAGCAAGGCAGAATCCCTGTCAGCAGGAATTGCGCGTAGCTATTATTGATATTATAAAGTGGGGTGATTTGCATAAGGATAGGAGAGCTTTTTGCTAAAGCCGCATCAATATTATGCGTTTGGATAAGGTTTTTGCCAAGCTTTGCTTTGACATTACTTGTTAAAATAAGTTGCTTAAAAGCTCCTTCAATAGACTTTGCCACAAGCATAAGCTGGGCATTATAATAGATTGGAATCTCCGTTAAAATACCCTTTTTGCTATGAGATTCTAAGCCTTTTGGAAACACAACAATCGCATAAATCTGTGTGCTACTCATATCATCTTTAGCTTCACTTAGGCTAGAGTAGCTCCGCGTAACGCTAATAGCAGGAATGGCGGAGAGATTGCGTGTAAGCTCTTGGCTTAAAGGTGTTTTATCTAAATCCACTACGCCAATGGGTGCAGAACGCACAAAGCTTTGCGAAAATACCGCCCATATAAAAAGCCCTAAAAGCAAAGGTGCGAGTGTGCAAAGAAAGAGTGAAAATCTATCATTTAAAAAGCCATAAAATTCCCGCTTAAAAAAGCCTAAAATCGGCTTAAAATGCTCTCTCATTACATATCCTTGCTTAATTGAGCGTTTTTCTCACATTGCAAAAGCCATACAAACACTTCCACCACGGCATTATACATTTCAGGTGGGATATGTGAATCTAGCGGGATTTGTAGTAGGGACTGCACAAGCAGAGGGTTAGAAAATAATGGCACATCAAATTCCTTTGCTTTAGCAATAATCTTTAAAGCAATATCATTTTGCCCCTTTGCCACCACACGCGGGGCATTATCAAACTCCGCATTATAGGCTAGAGCCACAGCTTTTTTGTTCTTCAACTCATATTCCTTAATAGTTTAGATTCATCATATCAATATCACGCCACGAGAGTGCATTTTTGCTATTTCCACTCATATTCCGCAGGGTGCTTACCACGCTACGCGTGATGATATCAGATTCTAGATTCACTCTTCTGCCGATTTGATATTCACCAAAAAGCGTGTTTTTAAGCGTGTGTGGGATAATGGTAAGCTTAAAACCCTTTGTATTTGAAGTTGCAACTGAATCTACAATCGTTAAGCTTATGCCATCAACACACACCGAGCCTTTGGGTATCATAAGCTCAAGCATTACTTCATCTGTTTGTATAAAAAAATCACTTGAATCTGCATTGTGCGTAATGTGGTTAATTGTGCCTATGCCATCAATATGCCCTTGCACGATATGCCCATCAAATCTATCTCCAAGGCTTAGAGCCGGCTCCAAATGCACCTTTGCATTGGGAGTAAAATTTTCAATAGCGATGTGTTGTTTGGTGTGATTACTTAGCTCCATTGTAAGCCCCCCTTGAAAAAATGCAATAGCCGTTAGACACGCCCCATTAATCGCAATAGAATCCCCAAGCTTTGCTTGATAGTCTGTATAAATCTCAAGCGTGTTGTTAGTAAAGCTTTTTACCCTTGCGATTTCACGCACAAGTCCGCTAAACATTAATCTCCTTATTGTTTGTAAAGATATTTATGCTAAAATCTCGCCTTTTATTCTAACATAAATCTAGCACAAATAAACAAATTACAGGGTTGCAGAATGAGTATTCCATATATGATAGACACGCATTGTCATTTAGATTCTACGCGGTTTGATGAAGATTTAGATTCTGTCATACAAAGGGCGTTTTCACATAATGTCAAAAAAATCATCATTCCCGGAGCGGATATTCACACCTTGCCAAAGGCTAGGGAAATAGCTCATAAATATGAGGGCGTGTATTTTGCCACTGGGGTACATCCAAATGATATGGGCGGTTTTGACTTGCAAACATTACAAGAATATGCCAAAGACGAAAAGTGTATTGCCATCGGGGAATGTGGGCTAGATTATTACCGCTTGGCTGAATCTATTGAATCTGGTGAGGTGGGGCAGAATCTTGAAGAGATAAAGTTAAGGCAAAAAGAAGTCTTTATTGCTCAAATAGAGCTTGCCCTAAGCTTAGATAAGCCCCTTATCGTGCATATACGAGAGGCAAGTAATGATAGCTTTGAGATTTTACAAGGCTATGAAAACGCTAGGGGGGTGTTGCACTGCTATAATGCGGATAGAATCTTGCTAGGGCTTAGTCAAAGATTCTATTATGGCATTGGTGGGGTTTGCACCTTTAAAAATGCAAGGCGACTCATTGAAGCCCTGCCGCTTATCCCAAAGGAACGCATTGTGCTTGAAACTGACGCACCCTACCTTACCCCGCACCCACATCGTGGGGAACGCAATGAGCCTTATTTCATTCCATTGATTATGGCAAAACTCGCAAATGTGCTTGATATGAGCGAAGATGAAGTGATTGCCACAAGCACGAGCAATGCAGAACATCTCTTTAGAGAACTAAAAGGAGTATAAATGCGATTTGTAAAGATTCTTATTCTTTATGTAATGCTCCCTTGCCTAGCCTTTGCCACAGAAGATGACTTTTACACAATGACTTACAATAAAAATACAAATATTTTAAACTCATTTGGTGTGCATACAAGCTTTATGACAAGCATTGCCGATGATGAAAAGGCTCAAAGGATTAGAGATAGGTGGCAGTATTTTGTGCAGCGGTTTACCCAAAGCTATGAGTTTATTCCAACGCTTAGAAATATGATAGCTAAAGAGCAGATTCCACAGGAATTTTTATTTCTTGCTATGGCTGAATCTGAATTTGCACTCAATGCTAAAAGCTCAAAAAAAGCCATAGGGATTTGGCAGATTATGCCAGCAACCGCAAGGGGCTTGGGGCTAGAGATAAATGAATATATTGATGAGCGTAAAGACCCCATTAAAAGCACACAAGCAGCGACAAAATACTTAAAATATCTCTATGAATCCACAGGGGAGTGGTATCTTGCGGCAATGGCGTATAATTGTGGTTTGGGGCGGTTAAAAAGGGGTATTGAAGAAGCTGGAGGGGATTCTCGCATTGAAACACTACTTAATGATGAAGCTCAATATATCCCTGCTGAAACGCGTAACTATATCCGCACGATTTTGGCAATGAGCCTACTTTTTAATGATGTAGATTTTTTGAAAGCTCAAAATGCGGATTATCTGCTTAATCGCGGTGCGACAGATAGCATTGCAAGTGTTGATGTAAGGGGCGGTATATCGCTTAGTGCCATTGCTAAGAGTGCTAAGATTCCATTAAGTGAATTGCAAAAATATAATCGCCATTTTACCCGCTCTTTTCTCCCGCCGGGCAATAAACGCTACAATGTCTATCTCCCCTATGATAAGCTCCGCACATTTAAGCAAAATTTTGATGAAAAAAAGCACTCTGAATCTGTGTTTGTTACACATATTGTGCAAAAAGGCGAGAGCCTTAGCACCATTGCGAGTAACTACAAGATTCCATTAAGTGAGCTTAAAGCAGTCAATAATATCAAAGGCTCACATATAAGCATTAATCAAAAGCTCACTATCCCAAAGCTTAAGGGCAAAACCGCTACAATTGCTGATGGGCGGTAAAAATTGATGACAAACAAAAGGAGTAGTATGAAATTTTCTTATGCTGTATGGATTTGTATCTTTGCTGGATTGAGCTTTTTAGGCTGTGTGGAGAAAAGTGCAGAATGGAGTGAAAGCAGCACAAAAGCAAAAGGCTTTAATGATAGCTTTGATGACTTAGATGCCTTTAATCAAGGCATAACGCCAAATATCGGCGGCAACTCTATGCGAGAATCTCCAGCCATTCAAGAAGCCACAATGCGTCCTTATCAAGTCGCTGGGAAATGGTATTACCCCGAAAAGGTGAGCCTTGGGGATAAATTTGATGGGTATGCGAGCTGGTATGGGGCTGACTTTCACGCTAAAAAAACTTCTAATGGCGAAACTTACAATATGCACGCTCACACTGCTGCACACAAGACTTTCCCTATAAATACCGTTGTAAAAGTGCTCAATGTTGAAAATGGCAAAAGCACGATTGTGCGGATTAATGATAGAGGTCCTTTTGTGGAGGGGCGGATTATTGATTTAAGCAACGCTGCAGCAGAAGATATTGATATGGTGAAAGTTGGCACAGCAAAGGTGCGGTTAGAGATTATCGGCTTTGGCGGTGTGATTAACAAAGACAATAAGCAAGAAGCCCAAAATGTGCAAAGTGATGATGTGCTAAGCAATGAATTTAAAGTAGATAGCACGCCAAAATCTGTGAGTGGTGGGGCATTTGCTATCCAAGTTGGGGCATTTAGACGCAAAGAAGGCGCACAAGTTACCCAAGAGCGATTTTCACATATCCCACCTTATCAAAGCGTGATTCAGGAATTTGAGCTAGATAATGCACCTATTTATCGTGTGTTTTTGCGAGGATTCCAAAGTGAGCAGGAAGCCAGGGATTTTTTAAAGAAAAACACACAGATTCAGGGAGGCTTTTTTATCCGCGATTAGAATCTAGTGTATTGATACTTTAAAAGGAGTAAGGGCGTATGGAAACACAAATAGAATTAACACGAAAGACAAAAGAGACAGATATTACTCTCTCTTTAAATCTCTATGGTAGTGGGAATGCGGAGATAGAAACAAGCATAGGCTTTTTTAATCATATGCTTGAATCGCTGACCAAGCACAGCCTTATGGATATAAGGCTTCACTGCAAGGGCGATACAGAAGTTGATGGACATCATAGTGTGGAAGATTGTGGCATACTCTTAGGCAAGGCATTACATCGGGCAATTTATCCAGCTAGTGGCATTGAGCGATTTGGCAATGCGAGTGTGGTAATGGACGAATCTTGTGTGGAATGTGATATTGATGTAAGCAATCGTGGATTCTTACTTTTTGACACTCACGCATACAAATTGCCCTTTAAAGGAATGGTTGGGGGCTTTGATGTGGAGTTAGCAGAAGAGTTTTTTAGGGCGTTATGTTTGAATACTGGACTAAGTGTGCATATCGTGCTAAAACGCGGGAAAAATCTACATCACATTGTAGAGGCGATGTTTAAGGCTTTTGCAGTGAGTTTTAGACGCGCTATAAGTCAAAATCCTAGAATCTTAACACCTTCAACAAAGGGGATATTATGATAAAGCTACTTGTATTTGATGTAGATGGGACATTAAGCGATGGTAAGGTGTATTACTCTCAATCAGGTGAGGAGATAAAAAGCTTTGATATACGCGATGGATTAGCCATTAATGTGTGGAATAGACGCTTAAACTATCAAAGTGCCATTATCACGGGAAGAGAATCTCAAATGGTGAGAAAACGCGCAGAGGAGCTAGGCATTGAGCATATTTTTATGGGGATAGAAAATAAGGGAGAAGTGCTTACAGAGCTTATAGCAAAGCTAAATCTCAAAGCGAGTGAAGTGGCGTGTATAGGCGATGATCTCAATGATTTAAGTATGTTTAGAATCTGCCAAAAAGCCTATATGCCAAAAAATGGGGCTAAGGCGTTAAAAAAATATGCCTACAAAGTTTTAAAATCTAATGGTGGCAATGGGGCGGTGCGTGAGATGATAGAAGATGTGCTTAAACTCAATGGAGATAAAAAGCTTGAAAAATATTTCTTATAGAATCTATGGCTTTTTTTTCGCACTTTTATGCTTTAGCTTAAGCAGTATGGTGCTTTTCACACAGGATAATGACCTGCATAAAGCCATAGGCAAAGAAGTGCCAAATATAGAGATGACAAATTTCACACTCTATATGCTGACACCACAATATTGCCAAGCCATATCGGAAGGGACTTTAGCAATGCGGTTTGAAAATAGAGAGGAACTCTATGAGCTTTTTATCCATCAAGTGAATAATAAGCTTAATGAATATCTCTACGCTCCTTATGTGCTAAGCAAAAATAGAATCTACACTTTTTCTCAAGGGGCAGATTATCTGCGACTAGATGGACTAAGCTTTTGGAGCAAATGGGGTGTGTATGACTATAATAAACGCATTTTTCAAGGCAAAGAGGACTTTATCCTGCGGCATAACACCACACAAGCCACAGGACAAAATATTTTTTATGATTCTGTGTTGGGGGAAGTGAAGGCAGATACATTTAAAGCAGATATTCTGCTAGGGGAAAAATTATGACACATACCTTGCTAAAACTTATGCCTATACTGCTTTTATGTGCTTTTGCGTGGGGAAAAGAAGAAGTTTTGCAAGTGAGTGCAAAAAACTTCCAAAGTGATATGAAAAAGGGCATTACAGAGCTGAATGGTGAAGTTGTCGTAACAAAGGGCGGAGATACGCTATGGGCGGATAAGGTCATCATAGAAACAGATAAAAAAAACCGCCCACAAAAATACACCGCCATAGGCAATGTGAGATTCCACACTAAAATGCCCGATAAAGAGATGAAAGGTAAGGCAAAAAAGGCAATTTATGATGTAGCCAAAGATGAATATCAGCTTATTGATAATGCGATGATTGAAGAGATAGGCAAACAAAACACCATAAAAGGCAATGTGATTGTGTTTAATCCACAAACCCAAGAAGCCTCAATCAAAGGCTCAAATCAAAAGCCCGGTGTGATTACTTTCATCATTGAAGATAAAAAGCAAGACCAATGACACAGAATCTAAAAGAGACAAAAAAGCAAGATTCACCAAAAAATCTTACGCAAAATGGAGTAAAGATTCTAGAATCTGCCTTTATGACAAGTGCGACAAATCCCAAAAATGCCTCCGCTCCTAGCATTACCGAAATAGTCTTTTTAGGACGCAGTAATGTCGGCAAAAGCTCACTTATTAATGCCTTGCTTAACGCTCCATTAGCCAAAAGCTCTTCAACACCCGGGAAAACACAGCTCATTAATTTTTTTTCATCATTATGGCTTAAGGAGAATCAAAAAATACCGCTTTGTTTTGTGGATTTGCCCGGATTTGGCTATGCAAAAGTGAGTAAAAGCATTAAAAAAGAGTGGGAGAAGAATCTGCTTTCATTTTTGCTTTCACGCCAAAGCATTAAGCTGTTTTTACATTTAGTGGATTCTCGTCATACGGATTTAGAGATTGATAAAAGTGTGGAGGCGTTTTTACAAGAGATTTGCAAGGGCGATCAAAAAATCTTAAGAATCTACACAAAAGCTGATAAGCTTAAGCAAAACGCTCTTAGCTCTTTGCAATGTAAGCTCACTCAACAAAATATACTAGATTCACAAACGCAAAGCTATTTGTGTAGTATCACTGCCAAAAATCACAAAATTACTTCAATTCCTGCGTTGCGTGAGAAAATCTTAGATTTTACTTTGGGGGTAGAAAATGGCATTTGAGTTTATAAAGCCCACATTGGCTGATATTAAGGAAATGCGGAATCTTGTCAGCGTGGAAGTGAAAAATGGCGTGATACTAGATAGAAGCGAAGATGAAATGGCAAATACCATTCGCTCTTATATCGTGGCTAGAGATAAGGGTAGCGGGGAGATTGCAGGATTCTGTGCGTTGTATGTGTATTCTGTGGATTTAGCTGAAGTGCGATCTTTAGTAGTGAAAGATTCTTATCGTGGCTCTGGGCTAGGCAGTGAGCTGGTAACAAGGGCATTGCAAGAGGGAAAAGAGCTTGGGATTAAAGAAGTGCTTGTTTTGACCTATAAGGCAAAGTTGTTCCAAAGGCTAGGTTTTGCTATAATAGAAAAATCTCTTTTACCAAATCACAAAATATGGGTGGATTGTATTAAATGCAAACATTTTCCAATATGCGACGAAGTGGCTCTTATAAACAAACTCTCTTAGGCATTGCCCTTTTTATCGGGCTATATGCGTATGAAAGCTTAGCAAGTATGACGATATGGCTGCCCCCACTTATTGGCGTGTGCTTGGTGCTATTTATGAAGTTTGATAAAGAGGATAGATTCTATTCTTTTATAGCCTTGCTTTTTGGTGTAGCCCTTATAGAATCTGAAAACAATCTTCCTTTAGGTATGCTTTTAGGGTTATTTTTATTTTTAGCCCTTTTAGTTGTGCCAAGCATTCAAACACTCCTTAATACCCCCAAACTTGCCAAAGCAAGCTATGTCGCCCTAGCGTATTTGGGATTATATATTGTGGCTGTGATGATTGATATAGCCACAGACAGTAATGTTACACCGCCTTTTTTTATCGTGCTGTATTATTTAGTGATTGAAATTGTGATAGTGATGTTTTTATGATGAGTTTGCGTTATAAATTCCTTATCATCTTTTTTGTTGTTGTGTGGCTTATTATCTGTATGCGTTTATTTGTGATAAATGTCATCAATCACGAGTATTATGAAAAATTTGCCGAGAAAAATGCCATACGCACAGAAGTGCTTTTACCTATGCGAGGGCTTATCCTTGATAGGAATAATGAACCTTTAGCCATTAATGAGATAGGTTTTTCTATCTCGCTTATTCCTAAGATTCGCAATAAGCAAATTATAGAATCTGAAGTGGATAAAATTGTCTCTTTTCTCCCACATTTAGATAAAGATGAGCTTATAGATACATATAACAAAAACAACCACGCTTATAATCACGCCCCTGTGGAGCTAGTAGGCTTTGTCCCTTATGCACAAATGCTCAATATCTATGCGTATTTGAAACGCTCTTCAAATATCATTATTACCGCTAATAGCAAACGACTTTATCCCAATGAGAGTGCGGCTTCACATGTGATTGGCTATGTGGCAAAGGCAAATGATAATGATATACAGAAAAATCCCCTTTCGCAATACAGTAAAGTCATAGGCAAAGATGGCATTGAAAAAACCTATAATACATATTTGCAAGGTGAAGCGGGGTATAGAAAATCTCAAATCAACTCCTTGTATAAACAAGTGCAACTTTTACAAGAAGATGATGTGCTAAAACGCAATGATTTGCGTCTCTCGCTTGATTTAAAATTGCAAGAAAGCATTGATAGGGACTTTGAGTTTCACTCTGGAGCAGTGATTGTAATGAATGTGCATAATGGCGAGATTCTAGCTGCTGGAAGCTACCCGGAGTATAATATTAATCTTTTTGTTGATGGTATTAGCCATAAAAATTGGCAGGAGCTTACAGAAAATATTCATAAACCTTTGATTAATAAGCTTGTGTATGGACGCTATCCGCCCGGCTCGGTTATCAAAATGGGTATGGTTTTAGCATTTTTAGAGTTTGCCGGGATAACTGAGCATAGTGTCATTCAAACACCACCCTATATTGAATTTGGTAATCGTAAATTCCGCGATTGGAAGGCTTCTGGACACGGTAGCTCTGATGCAATAAAGGCAATTAGAGAATCTGTTGATGTGTATTTTTACACGCTTTCACAAAGAGCAGGTATTGAAAATATGGCAAGTGTGCTAAGCCAAATGGGTATAGGCGAACTCACCGGCATTGACATTCCAAATGAAGTTAAAGGCATTCTGCCAAGTCCGGAGTGGAAGCTCCGCCGATATGGGGAGCAATGGTATGGTGGCGATACGATTACCACCTCCATCGGGCAGGGCTATTTTCTCTCAACCCCTATGCAGATTGCAAGATATACCGCACTTATTGCTTCAGGCAAACTTGTAACGCCACATTTTGCAAAAGATTTTAATAATGAACCTGCAAGGTTTGAATCTAAAGATGTTTTGAATGAGTTTCAAAAATCAAAGCTTGATGTGCTAAAAAAAGGAATGTATCAAGTATGTTCTGTCCCGGGTGGAACGGCATATTTTCGCACACAAGGGACAAAAGTAAAACTTGCGTGTAAGACGGGCACGGCTCAAGTTGTTGGGATTCCACAAGATATTCAAAGACGCGTGAGAGAAGCAGATATGGAGTATTTTCATCGCTCTCATTCGTGGATTACCGCATTTTTACCCTATGAGAATCCACAATATGCGGTAACAATTCTTATAGAACACGGCGGAAGTGGGGGGAATGGCGGACCATTGCTTGTAAAAATCGCCAATAAACTTAAAGAGCTTGGCTATGTTAAATAAGGCAGACAAAATTATGCAAGGGGAAAATCTATGCTAGAGAATAAAGTCATTTTAATCACCGGAGGCACGGGGAGCTTTGGAAAAAAATTTGTTGAAAAAGTCTTAAAAAAGCATAATCCTAAAAAGATTATTGTATATAGTCGCGATGAGTTAAAGCAATATGAAATGGCACAAGTCTTTAATGATAAAAGAATGCGATATTTTATCGGCGATGTGCGGGATAAAAGTCGCCTTGAAGTGGCGTTAAATGGTGTGGATATTTGTATCCACGCTGCGGCGTTAAAGCACGTGCCAATTGCCGAATACAACCCTATGGAGTGTATTAAAACAAATATTGATGGGGCAAGTAATGTCATCAGTGCCTGTCTTAGCAATAATGTCAAACATATCATTGCTTTAAGCACAGATAAAGCGGCAAATCCCATTAATCTCTATGGTGCGACAAAGCTGTGTTCGGATAAGCTTTTTGTAACCGCAAACAATATCAAGGGGAGCAAAGATTCTAAATTTAGCGTTGTGCGTTATGGCAATGTTATCGGCTCTCGTGGATCTGTTGTGCCGTTTTTTCAAAAGCTCGTGTGTCAAGGGGCAAAGGAGCTGCCTATCACTGATGAGCGTATGACTAGATTTTTTATCACGCTAGAATCTGGCGTGGAATTTGTGCTGCAAAGTTTAGAGCGAATGCACGGGGGCGAGATTTTTATCCCTAAGATTCCAAGTGTGAAGATTAAGCAATTAGCTCAAGCACTAGCACCAAATCTCAAACAAAAAATCATCGGCATACGCCCGGGCGAAAAGCTCCACGAAGTAATGGTGCCAAAAGATGATTCTCATTTGTGTATTGAGTTTGATAAGTTCTTTATCATCGCACCAACGATTAATTTTCAAACGCCTGTTGATTATCACACAACACGCAAGGGTGAGGTTGGCAGGGCTGTGGAATCTAGCTTTGAGTATAGCAGTGAAAGCAATTCTTGGTGGCTTGAAAATGATGAAATTCTCAAAATAATTAAAAAATGATAAAATTTTAAGCCATTTATTAGAAAACAAAAAATATAATTCCGCGTTTTTAAATTCTCATTAAAGGAGTCAAAATGATTAAGACGGAAATTGTAAAAATGCTTAACGAGCAAATTGCAAAAGAAATGTATGCGGCAAATCTCTACTTGAGTATGAGTTCTTGGTGCTATGAAAATAGCTTTGATGGTGCGGGGTTATTCCTATTCCAACACGCTGATGAAGAAAGCGGACACGCAAAGCGTCTTATTACTTATCTTAATGAAACAGATTCTAAAGTAAGTATCGCTCAAATCACCGCTCCTGAATCTAGCTTTAGCGGGTTGCTTGATGTGTTTGAAAAAACTTACGCACACGAACAAAAAATCACGCAATCCATTAACGAGCTTGTGGATTTTACATTACAGAGCAAGGACTATGCGACTTTCAACTTCTTGCAATGGTATGTGAGCGAACAACACGAGGAAGAAGCACTCTTTAGGGGCATTGTGGATAAGATTAAGCTCATTGGCTCAAATGGCGATGGTCCTTACCTTGCAGATAGATTCATTAAAGAACTCTCAAAATAACTAAAAAATAAGCTCTTCTGTGCTAGATTCTCTAGCACATAAAGGAGAGTGAATGCAACATATTTTCCACAATAAAAATGTCCTTATTCTCATAAGTGGCTCAATCGCCGCATACAAAATGCTTGATTGTATCTCACAGCTGAAAAAATATAATGCTAACATCAAGGTTGTAATGAGCAAAGAAGCTTGTAAATTTGTTAACCCCTTAAGCTTTGAAGCAATGAGCGGGAATCTTGTCCTAACTGAACATAATCAATCGTGGGTTACTCAATCAAATGTAGTAAATGGGGCAAATCATATCGCTTATGCAAGGTGGGCGGATATTGTCCTTATAGCACCAGCCAGTGCCAATAGTATTGCTAAAATCGCTTGTGGCATAGCCGATAATGTCTTGCTTACCACACTCCTAGCTACAAGGGCAAAAAAGCTTATCGCCCCTGCGATGAATACGGCTATGCTAGAATCTCCGCAAACTCAAGCCAATCTCACTACACTTAAAAATCTAGGCTTTGAATGTATAGAATCTCGCTCAAGCCTTTTAGCCTGTGGGGAGATGGGAGATGGGGCGTTAGCGGAGATTGATGAGATTATTTTTAGACTTGCTCGTGGGCTACATACAAATGTATTTTGGCAGGGCAGAGATGTCATTATTAGCGGCGGTGGCTCAAAAGAGAGCATTGATGAGGTGCGATTTATCTCAAATCATAGCAGTGGCAAACAAGCAAGTGCCTTGGCTATCGCATTCTATACACTTGGAGCAAAGGTGAGTTTTGTTTCAAGCGTTTTCCCTTGTCCATTGCCAAAGCAGATTACGCAGATTGCAGCCCAAAGTGTTGCTGATTTTCACACGGAGATTCACAAACTTATTAAACAAGCAGAATCTAAGCCCTTTGTCTTTATGGCAGCAGCCTTGGCTGATTATGCTCCCAAGCCACAAAAAAGCAAACTTAAAAAAGAGCAGGTGGGCGAGACACTCACATTGCAATGCTTTCAAACACAAGATGTGTTATTCTCCATTTCGCTAGAATCTGCGTATAAAATAGGCTTTAAAGCCGAGATGGATAGGGCGAATGCCCCGCATTATGCGAAAACTATGCTAGATTCTAAGCAATGCGATATGGTGTGTCTTAATGTCATAGGGGAGCAAAATCCCTTTGGTGCGAATAGCAACACGATAAATATTTTCACACACGACTTTACTCAAGGTGCAAGTGGCTCAAAACTTGAAGTCGCCTTTAGCATAGCCAAAGCCTGTGAAAGCCTTACAAAGCCTAGCAATGATTCAAAAAATCGCTAATTTAGCTCAAAATCTTAAAGTCTCTAGCCCCACGACCTATAATGCCGCCCTGCCTATGCTGATTAAAGTCTTAGCACAAACAAAGGGGGACACCTATCTTTTACAAGTAGGTTCAAAGCAGATTCAAAGTAAAAGCCACAAAGAGCTTTTTATCGGGCAGAAGTATTGGGGCGAAATGGGGAAAAGCTCACTAGGGCATATCACTTTAAGAAATCTTATTCCGCAACCAAATCTTTTAGAATCTTTTAGCAAAGCCCCTTTGCAGTTTAGTTTGCAGGATTTGCAGGAATTAGGGGAGCAAAAGGACATATTTGAAGGATTTAAAGACTTTTTAAGTCAAAAATTAGCTACTTCTCAAAGCAAGGAAGAGTTTTTATTTTTAAGTAATCTCCTGCTTGGACTAAAAAGCGGGGTGCTAAGCCTTGCTATTGCTGAAAAAAATGAGATTTTACAAATGAAAAAGGTAGAGGCAAATACGATGCGATTTAGTGCGATAATGCATTCCCTTGGCATTATTGAAGGCGAGATAAGCATAACAAAGGGCGGAAATACTCTAAGTCTCAAAGTGATGTATGAAAGCACAAAGGTTTTGCTGGAAAAAAATCTTTCACTCCTTAAAGGCTTTAAGTTAAGTAAAATCACTCTAGATTCTAGTCTTAAGCCCTTGTATGAGTTTAAGGAAAGTTTGCTTGATGTGCGTGGCTAAAACAACTTAAAAGGAGTAAAAATGACAACACAATACAGAGACTTTGAAGGCTTTATAACAGAAGCAAGGGAAATATTTAAAGATAGAATCTACACGGACTATCTCCGCCGATTTGCTTATGGGATTGATGCCTCTTGCTATGCGTATGTGCCGCGTGTGGTGGTTAGAGCGGTGAATGAAAATGAAATCATCAATCTTTTTACACTTAGTCAAAAATATAATACCCCACTCACATTTAGAGCCGCAGGGACGAGTTTAAGCGGACAGGCTTGTAGTGATTCTGTGCTAGTGTTAGCCAATGCGTTTTGGCAGGATATTGAGATTATCGGCAATGCGGAGAGTATAAAATGTAGTTGTGGCGTGATTGGCATAGAAGCAAATGAAACCTTAAAGCCCTATGGCAAAAAGATAGGACCAGATCCAGCGACTATTAATAATGCAATGATTGGTGGAATCTTTTCAAACAACTCTAGCGGTATGTGCTGTGGCGTAAAGCAAAATAGCTATAACACCATAAAATCCGCACGATTTATCCTGCATAATGGCACGATCCTTGATACAAGTGAGAATGCTAAACCAAATGAAAGCATAGAATCCTTTTTACAAACGCATAAAGATAAGGCAGATTCACTTCTAGCCTTGCGTAAAGAAATATTGCAAGACACGGAGCTTTGTGAGCTTATCAAAAGAAAATTTGCTATCAAAAATACCACCGGTTATAGTATCAACGCCCTGCTAGATTTTAGTGAAATTAAAGACATCATCAATCATCTTTTTATCGGTGCGGAGGGGACTTTGGGTTTTGTGTCTTTGGTGGAATATGAATGCGTAGAAGACTATGCTTACAAAGCGTGTGCCTTGCTTTTTTATGAAAATTTAGCTCTTGGGGCAAAGGCGGTTGAGATTCTAGCAGGGAATGAAAGCCTTGTGAGTGCGGCGGAGATTATGGACTATGCGTGTTTAGATTCTGCTAGGGGCTTGGAAAACGCACCGCGTGAGTTAGAGAGAATAGAGAGTGGGGCTTGTGCGATTTTGGTGCAGTTAGAATCTAGCACACAAAAGGAGCTAGTTTCTAAAATCGCTCATATAAGCAAGGAGTTAGAATCTGTGCCAAGCCTTTTTGGCGTACATTTTAGCAGTGATGAAAAGCTTATGGCGTCTTGGTGGAAAATCCGCAAAGCCCTTTTGCCCTTAGCAGCGGGGAGTCGCCCAAGTGGAAGCATTGTCATCACTGAAGATATTTGCTTCCCTATATCCACTTTCGCACAAGGCATAGATTCTATAACTAAGCTTTTTGATAGATTTAACTTTCAAGGTATTATCTTTGGACACGCTTTAAGTGGGAATGTGCATTTTATCATCACGCCTAATCTTAACGATGAAAAGGAGAGCCAAGCGTTTGGGGAGTTTATGGAAGCGATGGTAGATTCTGTCATTGCCTTGCAGGGTAGCACAAAGGCAGAGCACGGCACAGGGCGTATGATAGCCCCATTTGTGGAAAAAGAGTGGGGTGCGAAAGCGTATGCTATAAATCGCAGGATAAAAGAGATTTTTGACCCACATAGCCTTATCAATCCTGATGTTATTATTAGCGATAATCCCCAAATCCACACACAAAATCTCAAGCAAAGCAGCGAGGTAGAGGACTTTATCGATCAATGTATGGAATGTGGATTCTGTGAGAAAGTCTGCCCTAGTAGAAATCTTACTTTGACGCCAAGGCAGAGAATAGCGGTGCGAAAAGAAATCGCAAGGCTAGAGGCTTTGCTTGGCGTGGATTCTATGGATTCTAAAAGTGTTATGGAATCTGGTGCAGAGACACGAAGCGAAGCAATCGCTGATTTAAGAGCCAAGCCACAAAAATCAATCACTACAAATGCGGAAGGATTTTGCGATGATTTTGGGAGTTTTCAAGGTGGAGGCGAAGGGAGTTTGCTAAAGGCAAATGACCGATCCGACACCGCAGAATCTGCCAAAAGCACGCAAAAGCCAACGCATATAAAAGCAATACTAAAAGAGTTAAAACAGGGCTATCAATACTTTGGCATCGACACCTGTGCCACCTGCTCTATGTGCTCTCTCTCCTGCCCCCTAGAAATTGATAGCGGTAAAATCGCCTCCAAACTTAGCCCTGCCACAAAAGGCATATTTTCACGCTTTGTTGCTACACAGAGTGCCGAGCATTTTAGCACCACTCTTAGCCTTGCTAAAGGGGGCTTACGCATAGCAAACTTTAGCTCTAATATGTTGGGCAAAAATACACTAAGCAATTTAAGCAAAAAGATAAAGTTTCTGCCCTATATCCCAAGCTCACTGCCTAGGGCAAATGCCTATCGCCTAGAATCCAAGCTAGATTTTACAAGCAACGCACAATCCCAAGTGGCAATTATATATTTTAGCACTTGTATCAATCGCTCCTTTGCCCCGCAATCAAGCTTGAAAGATACAAGAGCCTTGCAAGAAGTCTTTGAATCTTTGTGCAAAAAAGCTAATGTGAGTGTGGTGTATCCGCATAATCTTAGTAATCTCTGCTGTGGCAAGGCGTATAAAGACTATCCACAAAGTGCAGAAGCCAAACGCAAGGAAGTGTATAAGGCATTAGATTCTACTATGAGAGAATTACAAAGCAAAGGTGTAGAGCAAATCCATATCGTGTGCGATCATAGTGCGTGTAGCTATGAGCTAAAAAATGGGCTAAAAGAGCTAGATTCTACTCTCACCATTTTAGATATGCCCGAATGCATAGAATCTACTCTTTTGCCTCGCCTACATATCACGCCTTTAGATGAGGATATTGCCCTTTATGCGATGTGTGCTACAAGAAAGGGCAAATGGGATAAGTCTCTAAAATCTATTGCCAAAACCTGCACGAATGGCGAAGCTATAGTGCATTCTAAAACGCAGTGTTGTGGCTTTGCAGGAAACAAGGGCTTTATTTGCAGTGAGTTAAATGCTTCAGCTTTGCGGGAGTTAAGTGAGTTTTATGCAGATAAGCAAAAAGGGTATTTGGCTTGTGGGCTAGAATCCCAAATAGAGAGTGAAAAAATGGATTCTAGCGTAGAATCTACAAAAAAATCCGCCACGCACAATAACACCCAAAGCAACAAAACACAAAGGCATAGAAAACTACGACTTGGCTTTTCAAGCTCTAGCACTTGTGAAATAGGACTCAATGACAAAACAAATATTATTTGGCAAAATCTTATTTATCTTGTGGATAGGGTGAGCAAGTGAGGGTGCAACCCTCAAAATCATCGGGTGCTTTCTCGTATGTTGCGTATTTATCTATAAAATCATCAAGTTCAAAGTATAAATCACATAAACTAAGGACTGGTGGATAATCTCTCCACCACTCGCAATTTAATGAAACTATGAGAGGGTGCGACAGGTGAATCAAACTCTCAAACTCCGCATCACCCATAAAGATTCCTTTGAATTCTAGCTCGGTTTTAATGCGATTGCTCCAATAGGTAGTATAGTCTATCCATCGCTTAGATTCTGTATCATAATATTGAGGATATTCGTCTCCATAGTAATCTCCATAATCAGTAATCTCCATAATCCCACCACCACATTTCTGTATCGCACATATCTTCCCACAACTCTTGCTCTTCTGCTTCCTGCTTCATATTGTGGGGTTTATCCTGTGTTTCAAAGCAAATGCTTTGTGAATCTTCATCTAGCACAGCCTTAAATGTAAAATCATCAGGCAAAGTCTTTAAAATTTCGCTCAATGTATGCTTATCCATAGCTTCCCCCTTGATATGTGGATTAAAAAGCAAATCTACTTATTGGTCGCGTTTTGTTTTCATATCGTGTTGTTTGACATATTCTTCCCTATCTTCATCACTCAAGTATTTATCATAATCCTGTGGCACAGGCTCTTCACGCTTGCCTTTTGTATCTTTTATAATATCATCTAGTAGCTTTTTAAAATCATCATTTATCCTGCCTAGCTCATCAAGCATTGAAATATCAATATCTTCTCGCCTTTTAGCTGGAAAAAGAATCTCCCACTCTTCATTGTCTGTGCCAAAGTTAATAACGCCAATGCCAAATCGTGCATTAAGCTTCCTTAGCTCATCTTTTATGCTAGGCTCTATGGGTCTAAACACCGCTAAATATCCATAGTTCGCCCAGCTGGAGTTTGACACCGCTTGGAAATATATCTTTTTCAAATCAGCGGCGGATTTTATCTCTACTTTTAGCTCAAATGAGTAAAACTCTATTTTTGGGTAATTGAATGTATGGATAAACTCTAATATCTCTCTTTGGCATTTGCTTTCTTTAAAGTCTTGGATACTAAATTTCACTCCTACAATATCAGGGTGAATCCACTCATTTATGCCTTTTTCACGCTTTTGGCTTTTCTCGTGGAAAATTGTCTTACAAAAGAGATTAAGCTCATCTCTAGCAAATTTCACAAATAGTGGGTGGAGAGAGCGTTCAAGCTGCTCTTTACTTGCTTTGTCATTCTCATTTTCTTGTGGGTCGTTTGCAACTTCAGGGACTATGGCTTGATGTTTGCCTGTGATACCAAAGAGTGTGGGAGACTTTGAAAATGCAAAAATATTGTAGGCTTTACGCCTTATTGGTGAGTGTAAGGCAACTGATAAGGCTTGTTTTCTAGCGTTTTCACTCTCTAGCTTTTTGTCTAAGCCTTTTTGCTTGGCTAGATTCCATATTTGCCCAAGTTGCAAAGGCGTAGCAGAATCTAGTAGCACTTCTTGTGCGAGATGAAGATAAGTGTAAGACATAGGAACTCCTTTTTTTGTGTTGTTAATCTCATTCTTTTGATTGTCTAGCTAATTTTTCAATTGAATCTCCAAAAGCTTCTTTGCCCACCTCTATGCCTTCTTCATAGAGAGCATTCCACTTTCTATTTTTAGATTTGCTTTTTGCTATACTTTCTTTTTTAAAAGTTAGCTCTCCACATATTTTTAAACGCTCTATTGAAGAATTTGTAGCTTTTTCCTTATTCATTCCATTTTGTAGTCGCAAAGCTATTGCCACCTCTTCACTTGCTCCACAAACACCCATCATTATTCTATTTGTAAAAGCTTCTAATGCCTCTTCCATTTCAAGCCCAAAAGCACACATTGTAGAAATCATTAAACCAAAGATTGTTTTCTTCATTTTGCTCCCTTAAGTCAATTTATCCCATAGGATATATAAAAACGCATTGTATCTTTGTAAATTTTAATTCTCAATTAATCCTATAGGATAAATATGAAAGCAAAAGAAACAAAAAGGCAAGGAGAAAAAGGGCAGTGCAAAAGCTTTATAGCAATGCAACACAAGAAGAGATTAGCGAGTTTTACAAACGCATATCCGCTAATATTAGAATCTTGCGTGAAGAGCGGGGAATCTCCCAGCTTGACCTTGCCCTTGAGATAGGAATTAAATCTGTGGCGTTTTATTCAAATTGTGAAAATTGTCGCTATGGGAAGCATTTTAATTTAGAGCATTGCTATAAAATCGCTAAAGCCCTTGAGATTGATTTAAAAGACATCTTTTCCCTACTTTAACTCCGCCCAGTTTGTGCCAATGGCAATACCGCATTTAAGCGGCACTTCAAGCTTATAAATGCTATTCATAATATCCGCCACTTCCTTAGCATAGTTTTCTGCCCTTTCACTTGGGGCTTCAAAAATCAGCTCATCGTGCACCTGCAAAAGCATTTTTAAATCGCTTTTTGCATACCGCTTGTGAATCTCACACATTGAAAGCTTGATTAAGTCCGCCGCACTGCCTTGAAAGATAGAGTTTATCCCCTCACGCAAGAAGTTTGCTTTCATAAAATCAGTAGCCCTTTTAAAGTCAAAATACCGCCTATGCCCCAAAAGCGTTTGGGAATAGCCATTTTCAAGCAAAAATTCCTCCTGTGCGTTCAAAAAGTCCTTAATCGTGGGGAATAGGGCAAAATAGCTTTCAATATACTCTTTAGCCTGTTTGAGTGGAATCTGCAGGGTTTGAGAGAGCTTTTTACTCCCCATACCATAGATAAGCCCAAAGTTAATGCTTTTGGCAATAAAGCGTTTTTGCATAGCTTCCTGCTCCCCAAAAAGCCTAGCTGCTGTTTCAAAATGAATATCCTTATCCTGCATAAAAGATTCCACAAGTGAAGGGTCTTTGCAAAAATGCGCTAAAAGTCGCAACTCAATCTGTGAATAATCAATGCTAATAAGGCTGTGTCCTTCTTTGCTAATGAATGCTTGGCGGATTTTACGCCCTTCTTCACGGCGGACGGGGATATTTTGTAGATTTGGCGATTTAGAGCTAAGGCGTCCTGTGGCAGTGCCATTTTGCAAAAATGAAGTATGGATTCTATGCGTCTCATTTGTCCTGCCAAGCCGCAAAAGTGGCTCAATGTAGGTGCTTTTTAGTTTATTGCTCTCTCTATAATCTAAAATCAGATCAATCACAGGGTGGCTATCAATAATGGCTAGAAGTGTCTTTTCATCAGTGCTTAAGCCCCCCTTCACACTTCGCCCGGGCTTCAGTCCAAGATTCTCAAATAAGATATGAGCGAGTTGCTGGGGGGAGTTAAGGTTAAAAGTCTCTCCGCATAAATCATAGATTTTTTGACTAAGCTCGGCGATGTGTTCGCTTGATTTATCTTTTAGAATCTCTAAAAGCCCTATATCTACCCGAATCCCTTCTAGCTCCATATCCATAAGCACCTTAATAAAGGGATATTCAAGATTTTGGGCTAGCTCCAATATCCCACCCCATTCTCTTTTGTGAAACTCATCTTCCAAACGATGATAGAGCTTAAAGGTTGCCGCAGCATCTTCAGCGGCGTATTGCGTAGCAGTAATGATATTCACTTGTGAGAAATTTTCCCCCTTTGGCACAACACTATCAAAGCTAATCATTGTGTGATTAAACCATTTTAGCATTTGCTTATCAAGTCCCACAGGTGCGATACTATCATAAAGCCAACTTAGAATCATACTATCATAAATCTTGCCAATGTGTTCTAGCCCAAGTGTGCGGTAGATAAGACTAAAGTCAAACTTGAGATTATGCCCGATAAGCGGGTGAGTGAATATTCTGCTTATGGCACTTTTGGCTTCTTGTAGGTTAAGCTGATTACCCACACCTAAATATCTATGCCCCACAGGCACATAATAAGCATTTTTTCCATCAAAGCAAAATGAGAATCCCACAAGCTGGGCTTCCTGCAAATCAAGGCCATCACTCTCGCAGTCAAAGCCCACTCTCACCCCTTGTGGAATAGAATCTAGCACGAATTCTACGGATTCTAAAGTATCAAGCAAATGGGGGGTAAAGCTAAAGGCTTCATCTTTTTTACTCTCTATATTTTGGGGTGATTGTGTGCCTTGAAGTGAGCCAATGCCCATTTGAGCGGATTTTTTCTGTGTGTATCGCTCATAAGGGGATTGAATCTTGGAGATGATATTTTTTAGCTCATATTTTTCTAACTCATCAAAAATCTTAAGCATAGGGTTAGATTCAGGCATTAGACATTTATTTAAATCAATATTTTCAAGCAGATTATCATAGAGTGTAACAAGCTTTTTGCTTAAAAAGGCATTGTCCTTGCCCTCTTTAATAAGCTTAGCAATTCTTGGTGTGGTGGCAGATTCTACCTCATCAATACGAGCGTATAAAGATTCTATACTCCCAAAGCGTTGGATAAGCTTTTGAGCGGACTTTGCTCCTATGCCCTTTACTCCCATTACATTATCACTACTATCGCCTACAAGACTTTGATAATCAATAAAATTCTTGGGATATACGCCATATTTTTGCAAACATTGTGCTTCTTTAATGTCCTTTTTGCCGATAGGATCGTAAATATAAGTATTCTCATCAATGAGCTGGTATAAGTCTTTATCGTGGCTTATGATTCTTACCGTGATATTTTGTGCGTTAGCGACTTTGTTGATTGAAGCGACAACATCATCAGCCTCATAGCCTTCAATGCTGATATTTAAAAAGCCCATTTTAGCAATCCACTCAATCGCAATGGGGAGTTGCAAACGCAACTCTTCTGGGGCGGCTTGGCGATTGGCTTTATACTCACTATAAATATCTCGTCTTTTATTTCTCCCCCCACCTTCTAAAGCAAAGGCAATATAGGTGCAAGAGGGATCTTTGTATAAAGACTGCAAAAGGTTGCAAAAGCCCACAAGCAATCCTGTGGGGAATCCTTGTGAATTTTTAAGCGGAGGGAGAGCATAAAAACTACGAAAGAAAAATCCAAAAGTATCAATGACGCTAAGAGTATTCATACAATGCCTTTTGTGAGATAAAGTGAGATGATGGGAAGTCAAAGGTTGCTAAGAAAAGTTTGTAATTTTCACTTTTCAAACCTGCCAACTTCCTTGCTGTGCTTAACTATATCTTTTTTTCTTAAATGCTTTTGAAACTTTGGAGATTTATTTGACACTCTAGCTTGTGAGAAAGGTTTAGAATCTTAAGGCACAAGAATATAACGCCTTGTGATACGCACAAGATTATTGCTCGCTGGGTGGGTAACTTTGCCGTGAATATCAAGCAAAATAGTGCTACTATTAAGAGGCGTGAGATGGGCATAAAAATGATAATGTGAAAAGATAAACTCCTGCCTATCACATTGAGCCATATCCTTTTGCCTTAGGCACATTAGAGCCATTTGCTTCACACTTCTTGCGTGGAGCTGGAGCTGGGTTTTGGCATAGACTTGAGAGAGTGCAAAGGAGCTGTGATAATGCTGCTGGAGATAAAACGCACACGCTAACCCAATGAAGACAATAAACAACACCGCATAAAGCATATAAAATCCGCTATGTTTCATCGTCCTGCCTTTACAAAAATTCCACGATAGAATCTAGCCAAATGCCACGAGTCTGGCAGAAAGGCTTATTTGGTGTTTTGACACATAACTGAATCTCTAGCAAGATTCCCTGTGAAAAGCTTAAAGGTGTGATTTCAAAAGATTCTACATCATAGGCAATAGGCACAGAATCTAGCCACAAGGCATTATCATACACACTTAAAGTATGATGAGTGATAGGCAAAATGGCTAAAGGCGTGTGAGTTATGGGCTTATCAAGCGTGAGTGTATTGCCTGTTGTAGCAGTAATGGCAAAAGGAGTAAAATCGCCCTGTGGCTTTGAGACAAGATAAGCAGACATTCCATTAGACCAACCAGTGCTGTTATGATTGCTTGGGTTATTTGTGAGTTGGGCAAGATTCAGTGTGTTTTGATGAGAGTGTAAAATCTCTATGGAAAGTTTAGGCAGAAGCGTGTTGCCTTGCATAAGGGACTGAACATTTTTATCCCCACCGCCAAAAAGCAAATCCTGCTGAATGGTGTAAAAGGAAATATGTGAGCTTGGGGCGGAGAGTGCCTTGCCATTTGAATCTTGTAAAGATTCTATAATGGCGGATTCTAAAAGATTTTCAATCTTTAGCAATGCAGTGAGTGCTGTGCTGTCGTTTTTAGCCTGTGTGTAGGCGATATGCTTACTTATATCTAAAAGCATAGAGCTACAAACAAGTCCTATTATGCCTAAAATCACAACCCCCACGCTCACTTCAAAAAGCGAAAAAGCGGAGCGTTTGGACTTAAAAAACATTAGCGAATATGTGTGGGAGCAAAAAATGAGAGATTAGATTCTGTGCTGCGGTGGATATTGCCTTGATAAATAAGCGTGGGCGTGGAGTGGGTGCTAAGCTGTGTTTGTGTGAGCTGTGGGCTTAAAAGTAGCTGTTTGTAATATGTATAACTGCTTATCTGCTGGGGATTTTGTAGTGATAGAAAACTAAATGCAAGGCTAAAGCCTAACGCACAGATAAAAATCCCCATTACCGCATCAAGTAGCACAAATGCACGATGAGTGGTGTGTATTCTGGGGCTGTTGGCTATCGTGGAATTAGGCGGATTTTTCATATAGATTCTTGTGTCTTAGGTGTAGGAGTAGAATCTTTGGCGTGAAGCTCACCGATAAACACTTCGGATTCTAAATAGGCTTTTTTGGTTGTAGAATCTTGTGAATCTGCAGTAAAGCTTAGCTCAAGGATAAACTTCCACCGCCCATTTGGGAGATTATCAAGCATTTGACTCATAAATGTGTGAGAATCATTTGTGCTAAACTCGCCTAGATTCACTAGCTCCACGGCTTGGATAGGGGAATCCAAAAAGAGAGTAATACTTTTTAATTGTGTCGTGGGCTTATCTAGTTTAAAAGTTAGGCGGACATTATCTGCTGGGATTTCAACAATCTCGCCCCTCTTAATATCTGGGCGGTGAGATGGTGCGTAATAAGGAAAGACAAAATCAAGCTTTTTAGCTGTGTTGGCATTTAAACTTATGGTGTAAGAAAAGAGATTATTAAAAAGATTTTGATTTGCAATAATCTCGTTAATGCGTTCATCAACATTGCGTTTTGTGTCAAAATAGGTGCTTTCATCTTGAATGGGGTTTTTTAACGCAATGGTGATTGACACACTCACCATAAATACACCAAACAACAAAACGCCAATAATGCCTAGGGGCCAATAGTTTTTCTCCTGCATACACTCTCCTTATTTTTACCTTATGTCTTTTTGCGTGTAAGATAAATCACGCCGATAATGCCAAACATCACAAGCAACATTACATACATACTAAACCGCACAAACTCCCGCCCACCGCTTTCATCAACAGGCATATTATTCTCTAATTTTACATCAAAATAATGAGCTATCATATCCGCAGCTTGAGCATAGCCATTTAGCACAATAGCAGAAATAAGCTGTGGGGTTAGAATCTCATCTTTTTGCTTTGGCAGAAGCGGCACCATATATTCATAATACACTTTTTCTTCATCAAAATATTTTTTAGGCTCTGAACTGATAATATCAATCTTTTCATCTTCTTTCATAAAAACAATAAGGGTGTAGGGCTTTTGAAGTTTTTCTAAAAGCATATTTTTATAGGCTAGACGCTTTTGTTTTTGGGTAAGCTTTAAAGTGGAATCTTGTGGGGATTCTAAAAATAAATCTTCCATAGGCACAGAATCCACAACCGCCACATAAAGATGATAGCCGGTTTTTGCTTGCAATTCAGTTGATAGGGTTTCAACAAAATCTACACTTTTTGGTATCAAAAGCTTATGTGTGTTATCAACAACATGAGCAGGGCTGGTTTGTGCCAATGATATATCTGCATAAAGCATCACCGCCCATAAGAAGCTAGAATACACTAGCCCCTTTAGAGAAAAAGGCATTTTAAACCAAATGCAGGAATAAATTAGGGATAAAAGGAATGACGATTGTCATAACAATGGTGATTATAAGCAATGCTCCAAGGAGCTTTTCAATCGGTGTGAGTTTCATTAGATTCTCCTTATTGTGCAGTTGTGTGGTGTTTAGCATTATCCGTGCTGATTTGCTTAATCGCACTTGCATCTTCAATCTTATAATAACTTGTAGCCACTTCTTTTTGTGTAAGGACAGCACAAGTGCCAAGCACACCAACTACACTCAGCAAAAGCACAACGGCAACAAAATATCCTGTCAAACCATTAATACCAAATAAACCATTCATACGCTACTCCTTAGTCTGCTTGAGATTCCAAAGAACGGATAAACACATTCAATGCTTCTTTTTGGCTTGTCGCAAAATTTGCATAATTAAATGAAGGCATTACACCAATCATTCCTTTTTTACCTTTTTGCAACACTTCTGTTAAAAATTCTGTCGTGCCATACTTGCTTAAATCCGGTGCAAAGCCATCAACGCCACCGCCATTGCCTTTACCCTCATCGCCGTGGCAAGCCGCACATTGCATTGCAAATACTTCCTTGCCTTTAGCCACTTCAAGCGGATATTTTGTGCTTTTCACACTTGAAATATCTTGCATAACATAAGCTGCTACCGCTTTTGCTTCATCATCACTAAGCTCAACAGGCACCATCTCACCTGCCATATACTCTAAGCCTTTACTTCCATCTCTAATCACTTCAATAATACCCTCTTCCTTGCCCCATTTTGTAAGATCTTTTGCCTTACCATTCATACCTTCAGCGGTAACGCCGTGGCATTGAGAACATTGCACCAAAAATATACCCTGCCCCATTTTTGTAAGCCCATCTTCATCAAGCTTATCCCAAGTGGCTGCATACTTTTGATTATAACTTTGCACTTCTTGGTTATATTCGCCAATTTGTGAATATGCATTGAGTGGATATCCTAAGAATAAATACCAAAAGCCCCAAATAATCACACCCAAAAAGCAAGCTGCCCAACCAATAGGAATATTATTTGTCTGCTCCCCTATGCCGTCCCAGCTCTCGTGTGTGAGTTCGCCATCAGCCTTGCTATCTTTGATTTTTTTGAGATACACACCCATTACAAAAATAGTGAGTATTAAGATAACAAAAGCACCTAATAGCCCGAGTGTCGTTATATTATCTGACCAATTCATTTGCTCTTTCCCCTTTATTGATTTTGTTGTTTATGGATAACTTCCCTTGGCTCAATAAGCTCATCATCAAGGTTATCTTTCAATGCAAGATTCGCATACTTCTCATAGTCTTTTACACCTTTGCGTTGTGAGGAATACAGATGATACACATATCCATACAAAAACGCTACAAGCAAAAGTGTAACGATGAGATAAATCTCTTTTTGATGTATAATGATGAACTGCATAAGAGCCTCCGGTATCATTACTGTCCTGCCTGTGATACCTGTGTCGCTGCTCGGCGAGATTGCCCAAGGCTATTCATATATGCAATAAGTGCTACAATCTGTTTCACTTCGCCCTTTTCAAAAGCATCTTTCACATCTTGGCTTATCATATCATCAACAACTGCTTTTGCTTCTTGCATAAAGATTTCTTTTGCCTTTGCCAAAGATTCTGTATTGCCTTTTTGATAGCCTTCGGCACCGATTTGCACACCACCTTCAACATCATAAGGCACACCAAATACAACCTTTTGTGTATAGGCTTCAGCAAATGCGGTTTCAAAATCAGCATTTTTTGTAAAAAGATGTTCATACGCTGGCATAATGGAGCCGGGCACACGCGATTTTGGATCTCTCATATGCCCATCGTGCCAATCCGCCGCATTACGGCTATCGCCAACCCTATGCAAATCTGGTCCAGTGCGTTTTGAACCCCACAAGAAAGGTCTATCATAGGCATACTCCCCGCTTAAGCTATATGCACCATATCTATCTGTCTCTGCTTTGAATGGGCGGATAAGCTGCGAGTGGCAATTATAGCAACCCTCAGCAATATACACTTGTCGTCCAGCTGTTTCAAGCAATGAATAAGGCTTTAACCCCTCAATAGGTTGAGCCTTTTTAGCAAAGCCGGGCAGAATCTCAACAAGCCCAGCAATAGAAAACACTAATAAAAACGCAACCGTGAAAAAGAATGGATTTTTTTCTAAAAAACTAAACATCTTTCACTCCTTTATGCTGCCATTGGTGTGGCATTTTGTGGCTCTTTGTCAAGCACTCTACCTGATGAGATTGTCATCATAATGTTGTAAATAAACATAATGAATCCTATCAAATACATCAAGCCACCAATCGCACGGATAAGATAATAAGGGAATAGTGCCGTAACAGTGTCAATAAAGCTATACACAAGACTTCCATTCTCATCTACATCTCTCCACATCATACCTTGTGTGATACCTGCAATCCACATACTTGAGAAATACAAGATAATTCCTGTTGTCATAATCCAGAATTGCGCGTCCATAAGCTTTTTGGAGTAAATCTCACGCTTAAAGATTCTAGGCACCATATGGAAGCACGCAGCAATCACCATAAAGCCAACCCAGCCAAGAGCCGCATCGTGAACATGCCCGATAATCCAATCTGTGAAGTGTGCCAAGCCATTTACCGAGCGGATAGACTGAATCGGTCCTTCAAGTGTGGTGAGCATATACCAAGTAGAAGCAAGGATTAAGAATTTAATCATTGGCGATTCTTTGATTTGATGCCACTGCCCTCGCATTGTAAGAAGCATATTAATCGCCGTTCCCCAAGAAGGCAAAATAAGAATAACAGAGAAAACAGATCCAAGAGTCTGAATCCAATCAGGCGTAGTTGAGTAAATAAGGTGATGCCCACCCGCCCAAATATAAATAAACATAAGTCCCCAGAATGAGAATAGCGTGAGCTTATAAGAGAAAATAGGCTGTCCAGATTCTTTAGGAAGGAAGTAATAGATTAACCCGATGATACCTGAAGTAAAGACGAATGCAACGGCATTATGCCCCCACCACCATTGCACCATCGCATCATTTGTCCCTGCATAGAATGAAATTGAATGCAGCACACTCCCCACACCTGCGACAAAATAAGTAGGAATAGCAAGGTTATTAAAGATATAAAGTGCAGAGATTCCCACAAATGTAGCGATAAAATACCACAACGAAATGTAAATAGTCTGCTCACGCCTTACACCCATACTTCCAAAAAGGCTAACTCCCCACAATACCCACACAACAACCACGATAATATCAAGAGGCCAAATAAGCTCGGAGTATTCTTTTGATTGTGTTAAACCAGCAAAAAGCGAGATAACAGCAAGTGCCATAAGCACGATATAAATCCAAAAATGTGCTAAACCAACCGTACGCAAAAATGGATGCTCTTTGTAAGTAATCTTTAGCACTCTTTGTCCTAAATAATACCACGAAGCCCAAATCCCACTAAGAGTAAAACCATAGATAATACCATTAGTATGAAGCGGTCTAAGTCGCCCAAAAGTCCCGTATTCTGAAGCTAGATAGTTTAAATCTGGGAATGCCATTTGAAATGCGATAACTACCCCAATGAGTAGTCCCACAAAGCCAAATGCCATCGCAGAAAAAACAAATAACTTAGCAATTGAGTAATCATACTCGAGCGTATTTGTCTGCATGCAATCTCCTTGTTCGTGTTTTGAAAAATACGAGATTTATTCTAATGCCTTTGAAGTTATAGCTACCTTAAAAAGTTAATATAAAAATAACAAAACGCTTTCAAATGGCAAAAAAGTGGCTGATTTTTTTCATAAATTGCTTAAAATCGGCTTGTTTTTCTTTATTTTTTGATAGATTAGGATTTTTTTCATCATCTGCTTTTTGATGAGATTCTAATAGACAAAGCTCCGCAAAGAGCAGTTTTCTAAGCCTTGGTGGAATTTTTGATTTTTGACAAAAAGTTTTAAAATCCCTTGTCATCGGTGGAATCGTTACATTTTTATACATATCAAATATATCCACTGCCACAAAGAGAGCCGATTCACTATGTGTAACCATCAAATAATGAATCTTAACGCAAAATCCACCCTTCACAATCTCTTTGCGTTGAGCAAAACTTAGCACATAGCCGCAAAGCTTTGCTATCTTATCGCAGCCTTGCAAAAGCCTATTTTGCTCTATTCCCCTGCTTATGCTGTCGTTTTCACCCATATTTTCACGCTTGTTTTCCCGCCACAAAGTAGATTCTAGCTTAAAAATCACTCCGCCCTGACTACATATACAATCCTTAGAATCTTGCGTAAGCCTTGCCACACACTCTAGCCTTAGCCTTTTTACACTTGGCGTATTTAGGCGTTGCTTATCCTGCTTAAGATATTCTAGGCTTTTAGCAATCCCCCTGCCATACTCCCTTGTTAGCTCATTAGCAAATCTCACCCGAAAAGCATTCCGCTTAAAGCCTAAATCCGCATTGCTAGAATCTTCAAAATACTTTAGCCCTTTCTCCTTGCAGTAGGTATAAATCTCATCTTTGCTTATAGATTCTAAAGGTCGCACGATATGGTAGCTTATTTTAGCATTCCGCCAAGATTCAAAACCCAGCAGATTTTCCAGCCCAGCCCCACGCGTAAGCTGCATAAGCAACCACTCAAAGCGATCATTAAGCTGATGAGCTAAAATCAACGCCCCATAGCCATACGATTGCATAATCTCATCAAAAAAGGAGAATCTAAACGCCCTTGCTTGAGATTCAAAGTTTTGAGAAAATTGCGGTGCGTGGGAGATGAAGCAGTGTTTCTTATAGAGTTTAGCCAAATGCTGTGCGTGGGATAGCTCATCATCAGCTTCCTTGCGTGTGTGATAATGCACAATGGCTATATCAAAGGGAATCTTATATTCCACAAGCAAAAAAAATAACGCCGTAGAATCCACCCCACCAGAAAAGCCAAGCAGATTCTTAGAATCTGCTAAAGGCAAAATCTTTTCTTTCAAGCGAAGTGCTAAAGGCGATAAAAATGTGGGCATAGGCTAACCTTAAAGTAAATTACTAAAACGCCCCGAATTATAGCAGAATCTACTCTATGTAGAGATTCTAAAAACCTAGCTATCCTTTATAAAATCATCATTTATCTTTAATGTATGTTGGTAATTTTATCATTATGTAAAGCGGTAAGAAACTCGCTCATTTTCTCACCAAAATATTTTTTAAAGTTCTCCGCATTTATCATATCGCTCTTGGCATTGTTGCATAACGCACACGCAAAAACGCAATTATTAGGCTCATACCCAAGATTGGGATTAAGCCTATCAATATGAAGTGTCCCTGTGAAAGAGGGCTTTTTAGATTCTATTTTATGGGTTTTTACATTTTGTGTTTTATCGGTATTCTGCTGATTATCTTCATCTTTTTTAGGGAAAAGCTCCTTTAGCACTTCCTCTGTCGTGCCACAATAATAACAACTTTTTTCTTGCTCCTTATACCACTCATAAAATTCTTTAAATTCAAACCCACCGTTCTTTTTAATCCGAGACTTAAGGGAGCTGTATCTCCGTTTAGCGTCCCTTATTTCATTATTAATCTCATCTTGATTCTTTTCCAAAATTGTTTTATTTCATCTCTACTAGCTGATAGCCCTGCTAGGTTAAGTTGCTTTTCTACGCTGTTTATCGTATTGACAAAGCAATTCCCAACACATATAAGAAACTTAGCCATAATATCCATTTTCACTCCTTATTTTGATTTTGAATCTCTTTTGTGAGATTTTCTACTTGCTCCTCTAAAGCTTAAGACTTTATTGAAACAAACACACAAATTGCACTCACTTATGAAAACGAGTGCTTCCTAAAGCTGAGCAATCTCAGCTAATACCAAAACTCCCTATTTATAGTCTAATAGGCTAATACTCAACCTAAGACTCAAAGGATCTTACAAAAAAAACGCTGATTAAATTAATCTCTAAGGCTCCAGCATACAGCTAACATTGCAAACAATTTTTGGCTCAAGAAGCGAGAGTTTTGCTAAAAACTTCGCTTGTTTTCTTGCTTTGAAACTAACAAATAATCAAAAGAAGTGAATAATCCCCAAAGAAGCACCACAGCTTAAACATATCAATGAAACTCCCCAAACCCAAAAGAAACTTTTGCTGATGTGTTCTTTAATACTAACACCGCTAAGTCCGCACCCTAGCAGTGTTGCTGGGACAACAGGAGAAATAAAAGTGGCACAATTTCGTGCGACAACCATAATGATTGCAATACTCATAGGATCTATGCCTAAACTTTGGGTAATTCCAACCACGATGGGCATAATGCCAAAGAAGTAAGAATCCGTGCAAAAAATTAATGCCATAGGCACAGCACTCAAGCCAACGATTAAAGGGATTAAAACCAATGCCCAATGGGGTAGAATCTCCAAAATTACACTTGCCATAACTTTCATAATCCCAGATTTGTCAAATACCCCAATCAAGATTCCAGCGGCAAAAAGTGTAGTGGCCATCATAATAGCACTTTTAGAGTATTTGTCTATAAGTTTTTGAGCTATCTCCAACTTGGGATAATTAATAAACAAGATAAGACAGAACCCTAACATAAATAAAAAATAGCTAGGCAGGACATTTACAATGAGTAGCACCAAAATCCCCAAAAGCACAATGAGATTCAAGAAGAAGGACTTATCTCTTGTATATTCCCCTTTTTCTAGCTCGTGATGGCTTATGCTTATCTCAATCTTCCCAGCTCCTAGTGCTATTTCCCTTCGTGCCAAGATAAAGGCAACTCCAAATGCACAAAGCAGCCCGATTGCTTGAATGGGGATAAGGTTATACCAAATGTCATTTGCCTCTGCACCAATAATCGTAGCAGCCCTGAGTGTAGGACCACCCCAAGGAAGGAGATTCATAACACCCAAAGAAATCGCCATAATCGTCATTAAGGTTGTTTTACGCATTCCCAATTTTTCATAAATAGGCAACATTGCCGGAATTACTATTAAGAAGCTAGAAGCCCCAGAACCGTCTAAATGTGCAATAACCGAGATAAGCACGGTTAAAAAGCAGATACCATACACATTGTTTTTGCTAAATTTTAATAGATGATTGATGATTTTGTTAAATACTCCTGCTTCATTCAACAATCCAAAAAATAAGATAGCAAAGATAAATAACACTGCCGTGGAGCTAACGCTGCTAATCCCTTGTTTGATGAAAAAACTCAACGCCTTAAAGTCAAAAACGGGATTTTCTATTTTTGCGAAATAAGCAATTTCAAATTTATCCTTTAACAAGCCTCCAATGCCCAGCTGCAAGTTTATATCCAGCAAGGCAAGTCCAATAGCACTACAACCTGATACGATTATGAACGCCACGGCAGGATTTGTCTTTTCTGTTAGCAGTAAATACACAATGAGAATGAGCGAACCAAATCCAACAAATGCTAAGAAAAATTCCATTTGAACACCTTTGTAAGTATAGAAATAGGGAAAGAAATAAGGTAATGTAAAAATTTTTTTAAAATATTAATACGGTGAGAAAAGTAACCCAGATTTACTAAAATGTTACATAAAGTAATCTAGGAGATAGTAGCACATAAACAAGGTGTGAAGCCACCCTGCAAAAACAGAATCTTAGCTTAAAGTCTAAGCTTTGTGGGGATTGTGTGGGCTATGGGGATTCCCGTGTGGATTCCCACTACCGCCAACTTGCTTAATCTCACCATTTGGCAGAATATCATACGCCGCACCAAATCCCTTGACAAACCGCCCAAGACCAAGCTCTAGCCTGATAAGATGAAAATCACTCATTTTGCGTATGGTCTTTATGCCACCAGCTCCGCCCATAGCAGATTCTAAACTATCCAGTGCCTTTTCAAACTCGCTAGAATCTCGCTCAATAAACACCGCATTGACACGATATTTAAGCCGCTTACGCAAAATCACAGACTTTGCCTTGCTCTCATCTTCTAAAAACATCACCTCTACTTTGCTAGGATTTGCCGATATGCTTTCAAAATGCTCCGCCACTTCGCTAATGTAGATATACAACGCCCCATCAACCTGTATAAGCGGAGAATATGAAGATATGGCATTGCCCTGCTTATCAATACTTGCGATGATTATTGAGCCAAACTCTTTTTTAAAAGATTCTATCTCATCGGCTATACCGCTGACATCGGTGGCTTTAGCCGCCTGACACAAGGAAATAATAGAATCTTTAATGCTCTTTTCATCTGCCTTTTGTGGAAACTCCACACGCAAGGACAGATTCTCGTTATACACAATATCTAACCCCACAAAATCCACGCCTACAAGCTTGGCATTTTGCACTTCAACCTGTGGATTGCCATATTTTTTACACAACGCAATAAGTTCGCTTTGATGATGCTCATTCATATGGGCTAAAATACTTTCAAAACTCATAAAAACTCCTTTGATAATAAACTGAAGAGGGTTGCATAGAGGCTACCTTAAGGAGATAAGATAGCCTATTTATGCAATCAAACAACAAATAAGGAAGGAAAAGATGCTTTGCTAACCCGCCCAGCCCTACCAAACCATACTTTAGATTCTAGATTTTGCATTGTCTTTTTTGCAGTGTTCTTATCAGTCCTGTCGGCGTCTTTTAAGATTCCCTATCCCTTTCAAATGGGGTATGCCTTAAGCTTGGTAAATCAATCGCACATTTAAGACTCCAAAATCTCGTATGATTTCGTTAGCAATTTTAAAAACAATTCTCATTTTAATATATAAAAGCTTAAAGACAAATTAATAAGCATTATTATTTTAGTAGATTCAATATAGATTCTAGAATCTTACCGCCCCACACTCAACAAACACATTGAAACATTTTTAAAGTATTTGCCAAAATGCCCTACACAAGCCCTAGATTCTCAAACACTTTCCATAGTGTCAGCAGAATAGAAAAGGCATAGATTCCAATCAGCGCATAGCGGTGATTACTCAAAGTAACCTTGCTTATAAGGTAGATTCCAAGCCCCACGCCAACAGATGAGCTAAGCCCCACGATAAGCCCAGAGTGAAAGTCAATCAGCCCGTGTGAGCCAAGCGAGATACTCCCTGAAATTGAAGCAAAGATAATGAAAAAAAGCGAGATAGGCACGACTTTTTTAGAGTTAAACCCCAAGTAATACGCCAAAATGGGCGCGAGTATCAGCCCACCGCCCACGCCCAAACTCACGGCGAAAATCCCCGTAACAAGCCCAGCTAGAATCATCACAGCCTTTTGCCTGACAGAATCTGTGATAGGTGGCGTGGGGTTGGCATTTGTTTTGACATCAAAGACATATTTGTAAAAACTCACTAAAGAAAGAAGCAAAAAGGCTAAAAGCAAGGTAAAAGAAGAGAGAGAAGCCACGATTACCCCGCTAAATGCCGCCCCCATAAGCCCACCTAATCCCACAAATACGCCATCTCGCACATCTAGCTTTTTGTGATAGATATTAATCATTGAACCTACACTTGAAGAGAATATCATCTGCATAATGGATATGCCAATGGCAGATTCCATATCCACACCACAAAGCAAAAGCACAGGTACGATAATCACTCCGCCCCCTATGCCAAAAAACCCAGCCGCCGCTCCACTCACAACGCCCAAAATCACCAAAAACCACGCACTTAATGCCACTTCCATTTACAAATCCTTATATTTGATTTTCTTACACTTTTACACATACAAACGCGATAAAGCCCTACTCTAGCCTAAGCAATACAATCTCACTAGGGGTTAGAAAACGAATAGCTGGTCCCCAAAAGCCCACACCGCTACTGACATAGAGTTGCGTTTTGCCTGAATCTGCACACATAGAATCCTGAATAAGTCGCTTAGATTCCATATTCTTATGCGTAATGTCATATAACCCATAGACATAATGCTGATCTAGCCACACAAACAAAGAGAGAGGAAACACCTGTCCAGCGTGTGTATGTCCGCATAAGACTAAGTCAAAATCACTCACATCATTTTGATACACAAACTTTGGCTGATGGGAAAGTAGAATACTAGGCTTTTGCGGATTTAAGCCCTTTTTAGCAGATTCTAAATTTGGCTCTAGATTCTTAAATCTAACCCCTGCTAAATCACTCACTCCCGCAAGATTAAAGCCTTCAAGTTCAATGTTGGTATTATGTAAAATAGTAAGATTTAATGTGTGTAAATATTCTAAAATAGAATCTAGCCCGTGATAATACTCGTGATTCCCACAGACATAATACACACCCTCTTTGCTTTTTAGCCACTTTAAAGGCTCCAAATCATCTTTAATATTTTCAATCTTATCATCTGCTAAATCCCCCACAATCACCACAATATCCGCTTCCAAAGCATTAATCTTTTCTACAATCCCCTCCAAAAACGCCCTGCCTAGATTCTTGCCAATATGCACATCGCTTATCATCGCAATGCTTTTTTTAGCCTTTAAATGCGGAATCTTTATGCGAACTTCTTTAATGGGTGGCAAAGTAAGGGCAGCAGAAAAGCCCTTAAAAGTGAATAGCAAAAATAATCCAGCCACCGCATAGTCTTTGCATTTACTCAAAAATGTGCGTCTGCTTATGTTTGTGTCATTGTGCTTTGAATCTTGTTGTGTAGCTAAGGGGCTTGGTTTTTTAGATTCTCTATGTTGAATCTTGCTAGAAAATTTAAGGCTTAAATTTACCCCAAATCTTAGTATATCCACCGCCACACACGCCATAAAAAGTGTGAGTGTCAAAACCAAGCACGAGCTAATCATAAGATATTGCCAATGGCTAAAACGCACATCTTTTAGCACAAGCAAGGCTATCTCGCCCAAAGCCAAAGCCACTAAAATCCCAATCCCCGCCCATTTTGGCAAAAGCACACTATGGCGAAAAAATCGCATATACACATACACTTTCATCGCATTGAGAACAACAAACACAACACCCACAAAAACTAAAATCATTCTATCCCCACACTCAATCTATGACTAATATAGAATCTATCACTATACGCAACGCAAAATACAAAATTTATTATATATTGCAAATAATTAACGCCATTATTACGCTTCAACTACTTTCATTATATATAATTGAAAATAATTGACTTTCATCGTGGAGAGGTGTGTTATAGATCCCTATTTTGTTATCCTTTGCGTTTTAGCAATGGCGGTTGTCTCGGGCATTGTGCTAAGTTGGCTCAAAATCCCAACAATCATCGGCTATATCATTACAGGTGTGCTTACAGCGTATATTTTTGGCTTTAGGCTTGAAGATTCTGAAAGTCTTAATAACATTGCTGAGTTTGGTATCGTCTTTTTGATGTTTATGATTGGGCTTGATTTTAGTTTTAAGAGTATCACGGCAATGAAGCAAGAAGTGCTTGTGTTTGGCGGTATGCAGATTGGAATCTCCATTGCCTTTTTCTTTGTTGTGTGCTATTACTTCCTAGGTTTTAATTTCTCCACTTCTATCATTGTAGCAAGTGCAGTAAGCCTATCATCTACGGCGATTGTGCTGAAATTCCTTAATGAAAGTGGGCAAACTAAAACGCCCTATGGAATGTCATCTGTGGGGATTCTTATCTTTCAAGATATTGCTGTTATTCCTATTTTGCTGATGATTAAGCTTTTAAGCGATAAAGATTCAGAAGTTGTAGCCCTGCTTCTTACCACGCTTTTTTCGGCTATCATTGTGCTTGTGGTGCTTGTGCTTCCGGGTAGAATCTTGGCTAAAGTGTTTTTGCGTTTTTCAGCAAATATGAAAACCGATGAAATCTTTGTAGGGGCGGTGTTTTTAATCGTGCTAGGGGCTGCGTATATCAGCAAAGCTTTTGGCTTTTCACTTACACTTGGGGCGTTTTTGGCAGGTATGATTATCTCAAATACACCTTATAAATATCAAGTCTCATCCGTGCTGGTGCATTTCCGCGACATACTTTTGGGTGTGTTTTTTATCACGGTGGGAATGCAGGTAGATATTCTCTTTTTGCTTGAATATTTTATTGTCATCATCATTTTAGTAGCATTGATGATGGGAGCAAAAACGCTACTTATGTATCTCTTTTTGTGCTTCTTTAGGGGTGAGCGTGTGGGTATGCGTGTGGCGTTATCACTCGCACATATCGGGGAGTTTAGCTTTGCGATTTTTCTCCTTGCAAGTCAGCACAAGATTCTAAATCTTACACTTGATGGTGGAATCTTGGGTGTTATTTTTGGCAATGCGTTCTTTGCGGGTATTACTCCACAAGAGATTTATCAATTCCTAACACTTATGGTGATTTTCTCAATGATTGCCACACCTTTTATCCTTGATAGACTTGATAAGGTTACGGACTTTTTCTTACGATATATGCGACCTTTTAGCTTTTTACAGAAAAAAATCATAGAAAGTCAGCAAGATTCACAAGAAGAAGGGGAAGGGGGGAAAGCAGATATTGAGGGGCATATTGTTGTATGTGGCTATGGGGAGCTTGGCAAGGCGATTTTGGAATATTTCAAGGGCTGCAATGTGCGTTATGTCGCTGTGGATAAAAACTACAAAAAAGTAGAAGAAGGAATGAAAAAAGATGAGCCTGTTATCTATGGGGACATTACACATAGAAAGATTTTAGAGGAGCTTGGGATTAGCCAGTGTGCGGCGGTGATTATTGCCATAGATTCTATTGAAACTGCACAGAGGGCATACCAAGATATTCACTCTCTCTCACCTTTGTGTAAGATTATTCTTAAAACCAAAAGTTCCGCTTTTGCCCTGCAAATTCAATCGCAAGGGGCGTATGCTGTGGTGCAGGAACGCAGGGAAGTGGCTAAGATTCTAAGTGATTTGGCTCTCCAAGCAGTGGAAGAAGATATACAACATAAGCAGGAGTAGAATCTGCTTGTGCTATATGGTGTAGAGTTAAATCTCTAGTCAAACCAATCAAGCATATTTAATCAAATCTGCCCCAATCAATAGGGCTTTTAGAGCATTCTTGCAAATACACATTAGCATTCACAAAGACATTGCTCCCCACAAAACCTTGTGCCAGTGGGCTAGGGTGCGGAGCGGTGATAATCTTATGTTTAGTAGAATCTATCAAAACCGCCTTTTTCTTAGCATAGTTCCCCCATAGCATAAAGACAAGATTCTGCTTGTTTTGCGATAATGCCCTAATCACACCATCGGTAAAATCTTCCCAACCAAAATGCTTATGTGAAGCCGGAGAATGTGCCTTGACACTCAAAATGCTATTAAGCAATAAAACACCTTGCTTTGCCCAAGCACTTAAATCCCCGTGCAAGGGTGGCGTGATATGCAAAGTCTGTGCGAGTTCTTTATAAATATTTTTAAGCGAAGGTGGGATAGGCACTCCACGCGGCACACTAAAGCTTAAGCCCATAGCTTGTGGGACACACTCTCCATTCACCATAGCATAGCCGTGATAGGGATCTTGCCCAAGTATAATGACTTTGAGATTTTCAAGTGAGGTAAGGCAAAAGGCAGCAAAAATATCTTTTGGCAGTGGATAGACAAGTTCGCCTCTAGCAAGGGCGTCCATATAATGAGATTTAATCTCGGCAAAATACGGGCTTAAAAGCTCATCTTTAAGGAGATTTTTCCAATCCTGTGGAATCTTTACTTTATCTAACTCAATACTCATTCAATAATTTTTGGAACGATAAAAAAGTTATCCTGTGCGTTTGGTGCGTGATTTAGCACATCTTGGGCAATACCAGAATCTTTTGGCTCATCGGCTCTTAATGGTGTTTTAAGATTCTCTACAAAGCAGTTATTTTCCACCTCAACAGAAGCAATATTTTCAACAAATCCTAGAATCTCGCTTAGCTGCTCCTTGGTAGATTCACGCTTATTCTCATCTAGCTTTAGCATACTCAATCGCTCAAGCTTATTTAAAAGTGTATCATCAATAGTCATTTTCAATCCTTTATCAAAAAACTCGGCGATTATAGCATAAATATAGTCGTTATAAAACCTCGCCCATTATCTTTGCAATCTCACTTGGAGCAAGGGGGCATTCCTTGATAAAAAGGGCTAAGGCTAGGGCTGCTTGATAGATAAGCATTTCCCTGCCGTCCTTGCATTCTAAGCCAGATTCTCTAGCTAGGGCTAAAAATGGCGTTTGCTTCCCATAAATCAAATCAAAGGCATAACAAGAGTGTGTAAAAATCTCTTGTAGCTTCTGCTTTACAAGGGGCAAAGATTCATCATTTAGCCCAGCACTTGTGGTGTTAATCACAATGCTATATGCCCCATCCGCCCTAAATTCATCACTCACAAAGCATTCAAAGCCCTTGTTAGCAAAAAATTCTAGCTTTTCTTGTGAGCGATTGATGATTGTCGTAGAAATATTATGCGTTTTTAGAATCATCGCTACTGCCTTAGCTGAGCCACCAGCACCTAAAATCAACGCATTTGACATCTTAAAATCTTTCACAGATTCATAAAAACCCTGTGCGTCTGTATTGTAGCCAATGATTTTTCCATTTTCACGCACCCAAGTGTTACACGCACCAATCTCTTTAGCTATACCGCATACCAAATCACACTGCCTATAAGCCTCTTCTTTAAAAGGAATAGTAATATTTGCCCCACTTAAATGATGAGTCTTAAAACTCTCACGCAAATCTTTGCCATTTTCCAAAAGCAAACGCCCATAAAAAGCATTTATAGCACAGCGTGAAAAAGTGTGATTATGCAAAAGTGGGGATTTAGAATGTGCGATAGGATTGCCATAGACAGCAAAAAAACGCAACATTACCGCACACTTTTGCTGATGTGATTAAGCGAGATGTAGCCATACTGCTTATTTGGGAGCTGAATCTTTGCCCACTCCCCTTGTGTCTCAAGCACATAAATTCGCATATTATGGCTTAGTCTGCCTATAACCGCCCCTTGAGAATCTGCTTTTGAACGCACATTAAGAGCATTAGCCACAACAACATAAGGCTCACCATTTTGCAAACCTAGATTCTGAGTTAAAAGCCTAGAGGCGACATAGCCCTCAACACCAAAGCGACTTTTTACCTTGCTCCAACCATCTTGCTCATCACTTAGAATCTCCAACGCCTCACCCACCGCTACACGAGAGATAATAGCAGATTCAGAGCTTGGTGTTTGACGGATATTAATGCGATATTTTGCATAGCCATACTTTTGACTTGAAGCTTGACTTGGTGGAAGTTGGCTTGACGGCACTTGACTTGGTAGCTCTTGCTCTGGTGGTGTGGTAGCTTGAGTATCTACAACAGCTTGGGGATTTGTCTCTTGCGATTCTACAACCTGTGGGGCAGATTCTATCTCTGTGGTAGGCAAAGCAGGGGCTGGATCTTCAATCAGTGGCTCCATAGTAGAATCTACTTCTTTATTAGGTTCATTTTGGGCTATTTGCACAGACTCTTGTGGTGCGTTTAAAGGATCATTTTTAACAATATGCGAACCATTTGGACTGCGTTTGCTGATAATCAAATTTTTTTGATCCATTAGCATAATCACAGCCACATACACCCCTATCCCTAACGCAACAATCAAAAAGGGGAGCGAGTAAAGTTTAAAAAATTTCCGTGTATCCAATCTTAGCCTTTATTTTCAAATAAGCTTAACCCCGCTGCCCTCGCAAACTTCACCGATAATATAAACATTCAAAGACTTTGCAAGGTGCAGGATTTCATCTGCTTTACCACTCTCCACAGCAAGAATCATTCCAACTCCCATATTGAATGTGCGATACATCTCCTCTTTCTCCACATACCGACTAAGCAAATCAAATATAGGGGGCGTTTTTATGGCATTAAGTGAGATTTTTGCCCCTAGATTCTGAGGGAAGATTCTAGGGAGATTTTCCACAATCCCACCCCCTGTAATATGAGCCAAGCCGTGCAAAGAAGGACGCAGAGAGGAAGCATATATCTCTTTAAAAAGCGGAACATAAATCCTTGTAGGCTCTAAAAGTGTGTCAATTAACGCTCTACCTTCAAACTCTTCATCAAAAGACATACCTAATTTATCAAACAGCACTTTCCTTACTAGAGAATAGCCATTGCTATGAATCCCGCTACTTGGCAGGGCAATCAACATATCGCCCTTTTGCACCTTTTGAGATTCCACCTCTTCACGCTCGGCTATCCCCACAGCAAACCCCGCCAAATCAAAGTCATCTTTGCTATACATTCCGGGCATTTCTGCACTTTCCCCACCGATTAAAGCACATTGTGCGATTTTACAGCCCTTAGCAATACCGCCAATCACTTCTAACGCATTTGTCTTATCAAGTTTGCCCGTAGCATAATAGTCTAAAAAAAACATAGGCGTAGCAAAGTTACAAATTAAATCATTCACGCACATCGCCACAAGATCAATCCCCACGCCTTGAAGCCTTTTGGCATCAATAGCAAGGCGGAGCTTTGTGCCAACGCCATCGGTTGCTCCTAAAATCACAGGATTCTTATAGCCACTCGGCAGAGCATACGCCCCAGCAAATGAGCCAATCCCACCAATCACATTGCTATCAAAAGTAGATTTCACTAAAGGCTTTAGCCCCTCTACAAGTGCATTGCCTTCATCAATATCAACGCCAGAATCTTTGTAGCTTATCATTAGATTTCCTTTTGCTTAATGCTTATTAGGTTTGTGAAGTGGCGGATTGTAACATATTCAAAATAATATTTTGTCCGCTCGTGTTTTGAATGTGTTTTGACACTCGCACTTGCAAATCGTGTTTATTGTTTTTTTTGATAGAATGTGAGCTATAACATAGAATCAAGGAAGCATACAATGAAGTTTTACATTATCGCAATCACAATATCAACCGCAATGCTGTTAAGTGGCTGTATGACACACAGCACACTTAAAAAACGCACCGCAAGTGTCATAGGCTGTCAGCCACAAAACATAACTATCAAAAATAGCAATCTTGATTTTATGGGAGGGCAACATTATACCGCCCTTTGCAATGGACAAACTTTTTCCTGCACCGCTCAAGAAGGCTCTACCACTCAATGTGCTCCTATGAGATGATTCTCTTTAGGAGTCTAGATTCTGTATTATTCCTTTTAATATTTTAGCTAAGGTAGCGTTTTACGCAATTTATTTTACACGCTTCAACTCGTGCTTTAAGCCAACTCACTCACAATGTGTTTCTAAGGGAATTGCATAGTTGATTCTGCAATCTCCCCTGCTAATTGCTCGTGCGGTAGCGGAACTGCCCATTTTTAAACACAAGCTTTGCTCCACCTATGCCATATAACCATTTATTTTCAATAAAGTTTTTCAAAAATGCCGCAAACTCCCCACCGATACTTTTTTTATAGATAATCCCCACACCATCGGTATGTCCGATAGAACACACCGTGCCTCTGTGCTTAAACTTAAAAGGCTTCTTTTGCGTTGTGCCATTTAGAATCTTAATTAAGCTTTTCCCCACATAATCCCCCATTTGTGCAGCAAGCTGTGCGGTTGGTGCGTGGATAGCGTCCCTTGAAGCATACAAAGCACAATCCCCCACCACATAGATATTCTTATACTGCGGACATCGCAAATACTCATCAACCTTAATCCGCCCCTTTGTCGTCTCAAAGCTTGAGTTTTCAAGGCTATCATTGCCTTTCACTCCCGCACTCCATAAAATTGTATTGCCCTTTATGTGTCGTTCTTCCCCATTTTGCTTAATCACAACGCCATTCTCCTTGCACTCCACCACCTCGCCATCACAAATCACATCAACGCCAAAAGCTTCAAGCTTTTTCTTTGCTAATGCACTTGCTTTTTTACTAAACATCGGCAGGATTCTTTCACTCCGCCCAATGCAAGTAACCTTTGGCACTTCCCGTGGAATCCCACCAATCAAACATAGCTCATCTAGCCTAGAGCCAAGCTCAGCAGCAAACTCAATGCCTGTAAATCCCGTGCCACAGACAATCACGCTTAAATCTTCATCATTTTTCGTATGACAATATTCTTTGAATCTATACTCTATAAGTTTATCAAGCTTTAAGGCAGCATTGAGCGATGAAAGCTTGTGAGTGTATTCTGCCACGCCTTTAATGCCAAAATCATCAGGCTTAAAGCCAAGGGCAATAACCAAATAATCATACTCATACGCCCCACCATTGCCAAAGACGCGTTTATTTTCTGGGTCAAAAGAGAGAATCTTATCTTTTATAAAATGCACTTTGTCTAGATTTAGAATCTTGCGGAAGTAGATTCTAGCTTTTCTCGCGCTCAATGTGCCAATGGCGACTTTATGCAGGAGTGTAGTTTGGTAGTGATAATCGTGTTTGCTAATGAGTGTAATCTCTGCTTGAGTTTTAAGCTGCTCTTGCAGTGTGATAGCCGCACGCAGTCCCCCATACCCACCGCCAAGAATAAGAATCTTTGGAGCTTTCATAGAAGTCTTATGCTCTCCCATTTTTCACCTCCGCTTGAAGTTGTTTTTAGAATCTACAATCCGCTAAATCCTAGAATCCAAAGCTAAAAGCACAAACTAAAACTGCAATACTATCGCTTTTGTCCTAAAATCTCCACACTTTCAACAGCAAAAAGTAAAAAAATAATTTATTTTTGCGTTTTTACTCATCTTGTGTTTTTTAGCTATACTTGCCTTTATGAATACAAATCCCGCACACAAAGCAAAAGGCATTGCTAAACAATACCAGATTCAACTCTTAGAATGGTATGCGATACAGGGCAGAACTTCTCTTCCTTGGCGAACCCTAAAAGGTGAAAATGCCCCTTATGGCGTGTATGTAAGTGAGATAATGTTGCAACAAACGCAAGTAAAAAGAGTGCAAGAACACTATTTCACCCCATTTTTAAACGCCTTTCCCACACTAGAATCCTTAGCAAAAGCAAGTCTAGATTCTATACTCAAGCAATGGGAGGGCTTAGGCTATTACACTCGTGCGAGAAATATGCAAAAAGCGGCGATTCTTTGCTGTGAAAAATATAATGCTACTTTGCCTAATACACGCAAAGATTTGCTTAAACTGCCCGGAATTGGGGCATATACTTCAGGGGCGATTTTATGCTTTGGTTTTCATCAAAGTGTGAGTTTTGTAGATGGGAATATTAGACGGGTTTTGTGTAGAATCTTTGCATTACGCGAACCTAACCAAAAGCTTTTAGACGGGCTTGCATTTTTGCTTTTAGACACAAAACACAGCTTTGATTATAATCAAGCCTTGCTTGATTTGGGTGCGATGATTTGTACGCCAAAATCGCCTAATTGCCTTATCTGCCCTATGCAAAATCTCTGCAATGGCAAGGTAAATCCTACGCTCTATCCAACTCCAAAAACTTCTTCTTCAACCCCACTTACACTGCATCTTTTGTTATATAAAGATTCTAAAGGCAGGATTGCCTTTGTGTATGAAAAAGGGGATAAAGGTGGCTTGTATCAAGGCTTATACAATCTCCCACAACTTAAGCTAGAAGCACTTGCAAATAAGCAAAGATTCTATAAATGCGGCAGTTTCAAGCACCACTACACAAAATACGCTATCACCGCAAATGTATATAAACTAGATTCTAAACACTTAAATCTATTAACGCAATCCCTGCCACACACAAAACTATATTTCTTTTCACAAAAAGAGCTAGAATCTAGACCACTTTCATCACTCTGCAAAAAGGCATTGGAGTTTGTGTAGATTCTAAGTAGAATAAGAATCTACAAAAGCGATTAATTGCTTACGAGCATATCTCTAGCTTCCTGCACATCTGCAAGCTCCTTTTTTAGCTTTTTGACACCTGTTAGCATAAATCTCAAATACACTATTGGGAAAAATATGCCTCTAAGCAACCAGCCAATAACCTTACCTATCATAGAACCTAACAAGTAGCTACCATCAGTCTCCATTCTATGACGAGCCAATGCGTTATAATGAGCGTCTTCTGCGGATTGATTAGCTCTTGCTAACATTCTATCGCTAAACCCAGCACAACTCCACACCAAGATACCAATGATAATATACATAACAGAATCAGAAAAATACCCAAGCATACCTAAAGCCAATCCAATTACAAGTATGACAGACCAAATAATGCGTTTTTGAGCGATTTGACCTAATGCTGTTTGCAAATACGCAATGTGCGGGTCTATCACCACATCTAGTGTGCATTTTTGACACATCGGCTTATTGTCATCATCTCGCATAGCATCATTTATGCACTCCATGCAAAGCCCTACATTGCATTTGCCACAAGAACCAACAGCTACCACATCATTATGTTTAATACAATTATTTTTGCCCCTTTTGTTTTGAGTTTAAAAAGGCAAGAATACAAAAAAAATGGATTGTATATGACTTGCCTTAAAAATTAAAATGTGCGTGGCATAATGAGAATCCACCACTTCAAAGCTCCACGGATTCATACTTGCATTTTGTGCCATTTCTAGCTCGTCTTACTGCCACACCACCGGCATTTGCCTTGCGTTTATCGCCTATGAATTATACGCATTCTCGCCGTGCAGTCTAGAATCCAGCCCGTGTTTCTCCACTTCCTCATCTACACGCAAATCTGTAAAAAACGCTATGGCTTTGAAAATCACATAGCTTACCACAGCCGATAGAGCGATACAAATCCCGATTGCATAAAGCTGCTCAATAAGCAGCTCAAACTCCCCGCTTATAAACAAGCCCTCACCTAACGCCCCTTGTGCTACTACTGCTGGATTCACCGCACCATTTGCAAAAAGACCTGTGGCGATTCCACCCCAAATCCCACCAATGCCGTGCAAACTAAAGGCATCAAGCGAATCATCAAGCTTAAGCTTATCTTTGATAAAACTTAGCCCAAAGTAGCAGATACAAGCACCCAAAGCACCGATAAGCACACTTGAGCCAACACTCACAAAACCACAACAGGGCGTTATACTCACAAGCCCAGCTACAAGCCCACTAAGTGAGCCTAGAATCGTGGGGCGTCTGTGTATGACCCACTCTAATAGCACCCACATAAAATAGCCACTTGCAGCAGAGATAATGCTAACAACAAAAGCATTGACAGCAATAGAATCTACTTTTCCAGCACTCCCAGAGTTAAACCCAAGCCAACCGATGAAAAGCAGTATCGCACCCAAAAACGCATACGGCACAGAATGCGCACCTTGCGTATAGGGGATATTCTCTTTTCTCGCACCTACAATCAGCACTCCCACAAGCCCAGCCACACCAGAGCTAATATGCACCACACCGCCACCAGCGAAGTCTAAGCCACCTCGTGCAAGTAAAAAGCCATTTTCACTCCAAATCATATGTGCCAAAACATCATACACAAAAGTGCTCCACAGAAGCAAAAACACCACAAGCACACCAAGCTTGATACGCCCTACAAGTGAGCCTGTGATAATTGCCGTAGCAATGAGAGCAAACATCATTTGAAAGATGACAAACAAAATATTTGGGATTCCATTTTCATTGACACTAGTAGTGTTTGCGACAAACAAATGTTCCAAGCTCCCCACAATCCCAAACCAGCTATCCGTCCCAAAACTCAAGCTATACCCCACAACAATCCATTGCAGAGAAATCGCTCCAAAGCCAATGAAGCAATTCATAATAGTATTAAGCGTGTTTTTGGACTTCACCATTCCAGCATAAAACATCGCAAGAGATGGCGTCATAAGTAGCACTAGAAGTGAGCAAAGCATAAGGAACAAAGTATGGATAGGATTGATTGTCTCAATAAAAGCCATTTAATACTCCTTATCTTAAAAATCTTAAAAAAGCGGAGATAGATTCCAAACCTAACGATTTGGAATCTACTTAGAATCTACAAGCAGGGGTTAAATCACGCCTTGATCAATCATCGCTCCAGCAACCTTTCTAAATCCTGCGATATTTGCACCAAGCACAAGGTTTGTAGGATCGCCAAACTCTTTTGCTGTCTCACTCGCATTTGTAAAAATGCTTTCCATAATTTTATGCAAATGAGAATCCACCACTTCAAAGCTCCACGGATTCATACTTGCATTTTGTGCCATTTCTAGCCCACTCACTGCCACACCACCAGCATTTGCAGCCTTGCCCGGTCCGTAGCAGATTTTCGCGTTGATAAACTGGTGCACAGCCTCAATAGTTGAAGGCATATTCGCCCCTTCACTCACACATTTACAGCCATTAGCAAGGAGAATCTTAGCGTCATTGCCATTAAGCTCATTTTGCGTCGCACTTGGGAATGCCGCAAAGCAAGGCACAGCCCACACCGGATTACTATCTTTTGGATACTGGCTAATTGGCGTATAAACCGCTTGTGGTCGCTCTTTGGCATACTCGCTTAAAGAAGTTCTTCTTACTTCCTTAATCTCTTTTAACAACACCAAATCAATGCCATCTTTATCATAAATCATACCTTGAGAATCGCTTGCCGTTACAGGCTTTGCCCCAAGTTGATAAAGCTTTTCAATCGTGTAAATGGCTACATTTCCAGCACCAGATACGCTACAAATTTTACCCTCCAAGCTTTCGCCTCGTGCTTTTAGCATTTCTTGTGCAAAATACACACAGCCATAGCCTGTCGCCTCCGTCCTTACAAGGCTTCCACCCCACGGAATCGCCTTGCCTGTAAGCACGCCCTCAAAGCAGTTTGTGAGTTTTCTATATTGCCCAAAGAGATAGCCTATCTCTCGCCCACCTACGCCAATATCACCTGCTGGGACATCAGTAGTCGCACCGATATGGCGATACAGCTCATTCATAAAGCTTTGACAAAACCGCATAATTTCACCTTCGCTTTTACCCTTTGGATCAAAGTCGCTTCCACCCTTACCACCGCCCATAGCAAGTGTTGTAAGGGAGTTTTTTAGAATCTGCTCAAAGCCCAAAAACTTAATCACACCATCATTCACGCTTGGGTGGAATCTTAGTCCACCTTTGTATGGTCCAATAGCGGAGTTAAACTCAATGCGGTAGGCACGATTTGTTTGAATCTTGCCCTTATCATCAACCCAACTTACACGAAAATGAATCTCTCTATCAGGAATCGTAAGACGCTCAAGTATGGCATAAGATTCATACCTCTTATCCTTTTGAAGTGCCGGTTCAAGGGACTCAAAAACTTCCTCCACAGCTTGATGAAAAAGTGTCTGTGAAGGATATTGCTCTTTTAATTTGTTGAGAACATTACTTGCGTATGACATAAGTAACTCCTTATAGATAGTATATGCGTTAAACGCTCTGCAATTATAAGTCAATTATTCTTGTATATTCTTAATTAAGTTTAATTAAAGCTAAATTTTATAGCCCTAGTCCCAAAATTTCCCACAAATGATCCACTTCATCATCTTCAAGCAAAATCGTGCTTTGAGTTTGTAAAAATGAACTCATTTTTTCTAGTATAAATGCCCTGCCACCAATACATTCCTTGTGAGCAAGTAAAAACGCTCTGCCTAATGCCGCAGAATCTGCTAAGCGTTGCTGACACACAAAGCATTGCATTTGATTATTCATATCAATAAACGCTCTGCCCTCGTGATTAAGCAAAGCCGCATACATCTCTAACACTACGCGTTTGGGATTTTGCAACATAAGCTTATCCGCCCCAGAATCTAGCAATTCAAAATAAAAGCTATCAATCTCATACACATCGGCTAAATGCTTATATAAAAGCTTAATAAAATGCTGCCAAATATAATACCTATCGTGCCGAGATTCCCACCTATACCCAAGATGCACGATATGTTTGAGTTTGGGCAAAAAGCCTAGCTGGGTTTGCTCCTCAAAGTCAATCTTTCGCCCAATATTAATAATGCTATGCCTTGCCCCATAGAATCTATACAGCGTTTTTATATCCCTTTGAGTAAGAATCTTGACAATCATATCTTCTGTGCGTGTTTTTTGCATTTGGAGAATATAACCTTGCACTTGATTCCTTAATTTAAGAAGTTCTAACGCATAATTCTAGCTTAAAGTTTCTAAAAAATAAGGGCAAATATGAGTGCATTTTTACATCAAGCCTTAAAGGCTTCTTCAGTCATTATCGCTACATTACAACGGCAAGATTCATTGCTGTATGAAAAGCATACAAGAGGTGCAGGGGGCGATATTAGCATTGGTGTGGATTTATATAGTGAGAGAATCTACAAAGAGCATTTACTCACATTAGCAAGTATAGAATCCGAAGAGAGCGGGTTTATACAAGGTGCGGGGAGTGATTACATTGTGCTTGACCCACTTGATGGGAGTGATAACTTTCTCTCACATATCCCTTATTACGGAGCGAGTCTAGCCCTATGTGATAAAAATGACAAATGCAAGGAAGCTCTTATTATTAATTTCTGCTCCAAAGAATGCGTGATAAGACAAGACTCTCAATGTTTTAGATTCTATCTCTATGAGTATGAATCTAAGCAAGACAAGGCATTTATGCCACTAGATTCTACACCCATAAGCAAATGTGGAATCTTTGAAAAAGCATATAGCAACCCACATATTGCCAAGCTTTTGTATGAAAATGGCTTAAAATTCCGCTCTTTGGGGGCAAGTGCGTTATCTATGGCAAAGGCGTATGAAGTCAATTTTATGCTTTTTATGGGGGAAATAAGGAAGTTTGATAGCAAAGCAGGATTATTTTTGTGTGAGAATTTGCACCACATTTCTTCAAAGAATTGGACACTTATAAGCAAAGATAAGCATATTTTTGATATTATTCTCAACTTTTTAGATAACTCAAAAGGATAATTATGGGTCTTGGCGATTTTTTCAAAGGGAAAAAAGAAGAGGCAATGGAAAAGCAAAAAAACGATGCACCTAATCATTGGCTCAAATGCCCCGGTTGCAATGCTTTGATGTATTATAAAGAGGTTTTCTCACAATCCCATATCTGCCCTAAATGCAACTATCATTTTAGAATCTCAACACAAGAACGCCTAGAAATGCTATGTGATAAAGACACTTTTATTGAAATTGATAAAGATTTACGCCCTATTGACCCTTTGGAATTTATGGATAAAAAAAGCTATAAAAAGCGGATTGCTGAAGGGGAGGAGAAAACAGGCAGGGCAAGTTCAGTCATCGCAGGAGAAGCACTTTTAAATGGTATTGAAATGCAAATTGTGCTATTTGACTTTGCCTTTATGGGCGGCTCTCTCGGCTCTGTGGAGGGGGAAAAGATTGTCCGTGCTATTGATAGAGCGGTGGCTAAAAAGCAAACTTTAGTCATTCTATCCACAAGTGGCGGAGCAAGAATGCAAGAATCCACCTTTTCACTTATGCAAATGGCAAAAACTTCCGCTGCGTTAAATAAACTCGCCGATGCAAAGCTCCCTTTCATCTCCGTGCTACTTGATCCCACTTTTGGTGGGGTGAGTGCGAGTTTTGCGTTTTTAGGTGATATTATCATTGCTGAACCCGGTGCGATTATAGGCTTTGCTGGTCCTAGAGTGATTAAGCAAACTATCGGTGCGGATTTACCAGAAGGATTCCAAACCGCGGAGTTTTTGCTAGAACATGGGCTTATTGATATGGTCGTAGATCGCAAAGATTTGAAAAAAACTTTAAGTGATTTAAGTAAAATGCTTAACCCAAGCTATGCAAATCAACATCTATTCTATAGCTAAAAAAGACATAAAATACCAAGCGGTGCAAGAGGAGCTATGTATGCAGTGTAGGCAGTTTGGTGCTTATATAGAAAGCTTTGAGCTTATGCCCCAAAATGTGCTTAAAGCCCAAAAGATTTCAGCCACTTACGCTAAAAATGCTTACACACAGGCTTTTTTGCCATATATTAAGCCAAATGCCCTTAATCTCGCCCTGCACCCACAAGGGAAAAGCTATGATTCACAAGGCTTTTCACGCCTTTTAGATTCCCAAAATATCATTCAATTTTTTATCGGTGGAGCGTATGGCTTTGAAAAAGAATTTTTGAATCTATGTCAAAGCATTAGTCTTAGCACCCTAACCCTTAGCCATAAAATCGCTAAACTTGTGCTGTGTGAGCAAATCTATCGGGCATTGAGTATTTTGCAATCTCACCCTTACCATAAATAGAGATACATAGGAGGACACAATGATTGATTATCAATTTTTTGAAACACTTCTTAATGAACGACTTGACAAGCTCAGTGAAAGTATCAGCCACAAAAATACGCAGATAAAAAATATCCAAGATACGCATCATAAAGATGAGGGTGATATTGTCCGGGCTGGACTGCAGGGGAATTTAGAAATGGGTATGATTGATTTGTATCATAATGAAATGCGTGATATTCGCAACTCCTTGCAAAAGCTTAAAGATGGTATCTTTGGAATCTGTGAAATGTGCGATGATGAAATTGATGTAGAGCGTCTCAAAGTCAAGCCTCACGCAAAGTATTGCATTAACTGCCGTGAGCTTTATGAAAAATCTCAAAAAAAGGAGCGATAGATGAAACTCAAATATTATGTTATTTTCTCATTTGTCTTTATGTTTATTATGGGGCTATATGTGTATAGTTTGGAATCTAGCACTTATACTTATGATTTGCCCTTTAGCACAACACAGCTAACATTACCTGTGGCGGTTTGGATTCTAGGGATTGTGCTTGTGTTTTTTATAATGACTTTGATTTTCTTTGCTTCAGCGTGGGCGAAAGAAATGCTAGAAGATTATCATCGTAAAAGTGACTATGACAAACTCCTTACGCAAATCAACGAACAAGCACTCAATCAACCCATTAAAGACCGCGTATATAAACGCAAAGCCTTTGGGGATTTATCAAAAATTTTGCAAAGATTCTATCTTAAGCCTAGACTTGATTCTATGGAGAGTTTTAACCGAAAAATTGATAGCCTATTTGAAACCTACAAAGATGTGATGAGCGGCAAAGTTGTGGATTTGAAAAAATATCATTTAAGCAAGGACAATAAGTTTAATCTCCAAAATCTCAAAAATAAGATTAAAGCCGATTATAAAAATGGCTTTTCACTTTTAGATAAAGAATACCCAGATGAGCTGAAAAGCTACGCAGCACTTGAGATTCTAAAAAATGGTGATTCAAAAGATTTAGATAAGCTTGTAGCCCAGCTACCAAACCTTACCCTTGATAAAGCTTTGGTGCAGGAATTATTGCAGGTGTATTTGAAATATCCAAACACGATTGAAACTAAGCATTTAAGTGAAAGCTTCAAAAGTGCGGGGTGTGATGCGTTTGAATATATCCAATACGCCAAGGAAAGCAAAGGTATATTAAACCCTGATGAATGGATTAGATTCTTTGAAGAATGTGCGGATAATGATGAAAATGCGGAAATGGCGTTTTTCTATGTGCTGTTTGAACTAGAGATGATTGATAAGGCAAAAGAGCGACACAAATCCCACGCTAAGGGCGAATATACAGCTATTGATGCGTATTTAGACTTAAAAGCTAGTGGCAAAAACTATCCATTTGATATTTTTGTTTTATCATAAGCCACGGATTTTAGGATTACTTACCTTTGGCTAAGCCTTGAGTGAGTGTTTGCGTAGCTCTAGGCTTATCTCCCCTAGCCCCAAAAGCTTTGCCTTAGGCTTGGTAAAGCCATAATTCCAACTCAAAACTTCCATAAATGATTTTGTTTTATGTCTTTAGGCAAATTTAGAATCTTTCCAAATCTACCAAAGCAAGATTTACCCCCTCAAACTACGCAAGAAAGCCGAGTAGATTCTATCTAGTTCTTCTTTTTCATTTTGGTGTTTTTGTGATGTAGCATTTTCAGCAGAATCTGACATAGATTCTACAATCTGTGATTCTAAAATCTGTATGCGTTTTAAAAGATATTCAAACAATGCTCTATCAATATCAGGTAGCTTATTTATCGCACTTGCTTCTTTTGCCCTGCCTTTGACTATTACCCGTGCGGGAATCCCAACTGCCGTGCAGTCTTTAGGTACATCTTTTATCACCACAGAATTTGCCCCAATCTTAGCATTCTCCCCAACGCGTATATTCCCTAGAATCTTAGCCCCCGCTCCAATCACCACGCCATCTTCAATAGTAGGGTGTCTTTTGACTTTATCAAGGCTTGTCCCTCCAAGCGTTACTCCTTGATAAATCATCACATCATTGCCAACTTCTGCCGTCTCGCCTATCACCACACCAATGGCGTGGTCAATAAACACTCGCCTACCTATCTTTGCAGCAGGGTGAATATCTACATTTGTAATAAAACCTGTAAGTCCCATAATGATTCTAGCCACAACCTTGAATCCAGCCCTATGCAAACGATGTGCGATACGATAATGCACCAATGCAATAAGCCCGGGATAATTAAAAAATAGCTCTATACTGCTATTAATCGCAGGGTCTTTTTGCCGCACTATGCAAAAATCCTCTTTTATCATCTGCCACAAGCTAACTTTTTGCTCTTCTGCTTTTTGTGTTTCCATATCTCAAACTAGCCTATTGCTTTTTAGTCGTAATGGTGCGGAGATAGCCATTCTCACTTAGCATTACATATAATCGCCCTAGCATTTCCTTTTTGCCCTCACTATCAAGATTTTGATTTTCTTCAATATGTTGCTTTAGCCGCCGCTCAATATCCTTTGTATCATAATCTAAATCATCTAGCACATCTAAAATCGTCTGTGCCTCAATGAGATTTTCTAGCTCATAGCCTTTATTTAAATCATCATCAAACTCAACGCTAAATTCCGTTGGGTGCGTAAAAAGATTATGTCGCATTCCCAGCACCTCTTGATACGCCCCCACAAGGAAGAATCCTAAGAAATACTCCTCCTTTGTTACATCTACATCGTGTAAAAATAGGGGCGAACTCGCATTAAAAGCAATCTCACCATCACTATCACAAGTAATATCCCATAAACTAGCAGAACGGTTTGGGCGGCGATTAAGCCTATCAAGTGGCATAACAGGGAAGTTTTGTGCCAAGCCCCAATAATCAGGTAAACTTTGAAAAAAGCTACAATTAAGCAAATACCGCTCTTGCACCTGCTCTTGAATCTGCAAAATCTCATTATAGTTTTTATGCTTCAAAAGCTTTATAACTTTTTTGATAATCAAATGCACCAACACTTCGGTATTGCTCCTATCTTGCAAATCAATATAGCCCAAGTCAAAAAGTGTGAGTAAAGATTCCATATGATCAAGGCTATCGTGCAAATACTCAATGGCGTTTTTCTCAACCACGCTATTATACAAGTCAAAAAGCTCCTCTATAAGCGGTGGGTTGCTCTTTTTAAGACGCAGGGCTTTTTCATCGTATTCTTGTGAGAAAAGCTCTAGCACCGGTGCTACAAGCACGGCGTGGCTTGCGGCAATAAAACGACCAGATTCTATAAAAATATCCGGCTCTGGCTCTTTTTTATTTTTCGCAATTTCTCGTAGTGAAAACACCACATCACCGCTAAACTCACTTAATGTATAGTTGCGATTATTCTTGCCCTCGTGCTGGGTGTATTCCACCGCTAAGCCTCCGCCGATATTCACACATTGCAGGTTTTTTGCCCCCTTTTTTCTTAGCTCGGCATAGATGTTTCCTGCCTCTCGTATGGCTTTTTTAAGCGGTGAAATATCGCTGATTTGACTGCCGATGTGGAAGTGAATCATCGTAAATTTATGCAGTAATTGCTCTTTTTCAAGCATTTTAATGGCTTCTAGCAATTCTGTGCTTGTTAGCCCAAACTTTGAGTTTATACCCCCGCTTTTTGCCCAGATTCCCACACCTGTGCTGTGAAGGCGTATTCTAAGCCCTATATTTGGATAAGGCTCTCCTAGTTCGTGTGCCACTTCAATAATTGTCTCTAACTCATTTAGCCCTTCAATCGTTAGCGTAATGTCGTGTCCCATATTCGCCGCTGAAAAACCTAGAGAAATCATCTCCTTATCTTTAAATCCATTTACCGTGATGGGCGAGTTCTTATTCGTATAAGCCATAGCTAGGATAAGCTCGGATTTGCTCCCTGCTTCTAGTCCATAGCATTTATCTTGGCTTTGCTCCACAAGGGGCAAAACAAAATTTGGCATTTGATTAACCTTCAAAGGAAAAACCGCCTTAAACTTGCCCTTGTAGGAATACTCCTTAATCGCCCCTTCAAAAGCCTTAAACACCTTATCCACTTGATTTTTGATTAAATGTGGAAAACGCAAAAGCAAAGGTCCTTTATACCCCCGCTCTCTTGCGTCTTGAACGATATCAATAAGAGCTGGTCTATGCTTGTAATTCACCTTAACCTTGCCTTCAGAAATAATAAAGTCATTATTGCCCCAAAAGTTAATCCCATAATCCACCATAGCGATTCCTTGCTTACAAAAAATGAGTTTGCATTATAGCAAGTTGTGAGTTTTTATCAAGCTACAAGATTCTAAATAAGAGATTGTAAAAAGGGATTCTAAACTTGAGATAAATCCCATAAAAATGTATAATCCACACCAAAACGCCACACAAAATACAATCAATACAATGGAGATAACTTTGCAAACACGATACACTGAATCTAGCCCTATGCCACAGCTTGAGATAGATGAGAGTAGCCCTTATAAAAATGAGCTAGAGAAGCTTTTGCTTGAGATAGGGAATCTTGGGCTAATCAAGGGGGATTTTTCACATTGCAGTCTTGAAGTGGTTTTTGTAGATTCCAAAACAATGAGAGAGATTAACCGCACACATCGGGGCAAGCTTAGCACAACAGATGTGCTAAGCTTCCCTTTAGAATGTGATTTTATGGCGTGTGATTTTGCGGAGGGCGATTTTATGGAAAGCGATTTTGACTTTAGCCCCTTAGATAGCACCGCCCCATTTGAACGCCTTTTAGGAAGCATTGTGATAAACACCGAGCTTGCCAAAGCAATGAGTGAAAGCTACAATCATACCCTGATAGATGAGATAAGTTTGCTTTTTATCCACGGCTTTTTGCATATCTTAGGCTTTGATCACGAAGTGGATAATGGGGAGCAAAGAGCCTTAGAACAGTGTATTATAGAATCTATCGGGCTAAAACAAAGCTTGATTGTAAGGGCAGAGGCGGATTCTAGCAACGACAGCAAAAAAACACCCTTTCTCCGTCATTGCGAAGCTCTTTAGGACTGAAGCAATCCACAAAAACCGCAGAATCTTATCACGACTAAAGCGAAGCGAAGTATCTATTCTAAGATTCTAAGTTTTTTATTTTTTAAGGGGAGTATGGATTCCAAAACAACAGAATCTATCTATCAAGATTCACAAATATAAAAAATATTCTCTACCACTTCCGCAAAAAGAAAAAAGGTTTATCCCTCTTCGTTCGCAATCGTGTCGCTCACCCCTTAGCCCCGAAAAAGTCTCCGCTTTTTACCCTTATGGGATTTGCGAGACTACATCGGCAATCAAGGGGCGAGCCTCGCTATTCCTTCTACTAGCATAAAATCGGCAGAGGGACACTTCTGCCCGCCTTGAATCCGATTTTATACACTACAAAGCAGGCGAGAGTAATGGTTGCACACTTTGTGTGCAACCATTAATTCTATGGATTCTGTTAGCGCAGAATCTCAAGTAGATTCTAAAACTATAGCAGTGGCAAGGCACGACTTTGCCACATAAAATTAAATCGCGTGAAATGCAAACCTATAAAAGCGTTGTAGGGGTGAGCGACACGATTGCGAACGATATATAAGGGGGAGCGAGTGGCACGACTACGAGCCGACTTCGCGCGCAGTAGCGAAGCTACAAACCCACACTTGCAAATTCAAGCCCCTCCCCCCCTTATGAAAAGAAAGAAAGAAAAGAAAAACTCTAAAAATCAAAATGTTTCAAGCAGGGATACTTCGCTTACACTCAGTATGACAAAGGATAGAATCGGTTTTGGATTCTGTGGTTTGGTTTGGGGGCTAGATTCTAAAAGACACTACACGACACACAGCACTTCACGCACAACACGCTCTCCGCTATCGTATCTCTCGCCACACGGCAAGAAACTCCGCACTTATTTCTTCATCAATCACGCTTAAGCCCACACCCTCGCACATTATCCGCAAATGCCGCACTTTATAGGTGTATTCCATTTGATTCAAAGGATACAACGCATTATCAAGCCATATATACACACCCCACACGAGCATTTCACTCGCTGCCTTTGGATAGGCTACATTCAGTGAGCCATCGCTATTGCCCTCTTCTATCATAGATTCTACAATGGGCGTAAGATGTGTTTGTATGTGCTGTTGCTTATAGGCTAATGTCTGCATAGAACGCAAAAGCGATAATGAGCTTTTAATAATCTCCTTGTGCGTCAAAATATGCTTAAGATGAAGCAGGATAAGAGCTTTTAGCTTATCGCGTCCATTGATTTGAGAGCGTTCAATCTCCCAAATCTTTTCATTCTGCTCATCATACCGCCCCAAAATCGCATACAAAATATCCTCTTTATTTTTGAAATGATGATAAATTGCCCCCTTTGTGTATCCACTCAATGCTAACTTATCAATAATATCCTGCATTTTGACATTTTCAAAGCCATAAGTGCTAAAGAGTTTGAGTGAAATATCTAGAATCTTATTTGTCGTTTTTATAGGGGTTTTCAAAGCCATAACCTGCCTTTAATATCTCAATATAGAGTGCAAAAATCACGCCAAGATTCTAACATACTTTTTACAAACAAAAGTATGTTTATATTATTAAAATAACGCCTATAAAGGATTATTAGATTCTAAAAATCTTTCTAAAATCAAAGTCGCACTAAGAGAATCTAGCCGCCCATCTTTTTGAATCTTAAGCCGATTTTGCACTCCCATATACGCACTTGATTGCAAAGCCTCTAGGCTTGTATAATCTTCATCAATATAGGCTATCTCCCCGCCAAATGCAACAAGCCCCACAAAATGCAAGATTCTTTTACGCGTATCACTATGCCCCGCTTCCCCACCGCTTGGCAGTCCAACGACTAGAATCTCAATCTCACGCGTTTTTAATATCTCGCTTAGTTCCTTAGAGGCTTGATTGCGATTTTTGCGTATGATTGGCTCTATTGGCAGGATAATGCCAAGTTGTGTAACCGCTAAACCTATCCTTTTTAGCCCCACATCACAGGCTAGAATCTTTTTGTTTTCCATTAAAGCACCCGTATGCTTCCAGATTCACGCACGATTTTGCCTTCAAGCTCGTATTCATAAATCTTTTCACCAAATTTTAAATACGCCTCCTCAAAGCTAGGATTCTTCATACAAAATGCCAAAACCTCATCATTTTCTTGCAATTTCACGCCAAAAATCCCTTCCAAAAACGCATTTATATCATAAATACATTGTGCCTTGCCCTTGGCTAAAAGCTCTTGTGTCCCATCACTCTCCCCCAAACGATGAGGCAGGACAAAAAGCTCTTTTTTAAGCTCACAGGCGATTCTAGCACTCTGCATTGAGCCACTTTGCTTATCTGCTTGGGGGATAATCACCACATCACTTAGGGCAATCACAAGCCGATTGCGTTCTAAAAAGCTAAATCTATGGGGCATATATGGGCTTTCATACTCGCTTATTACCGCACATTCTTGCATCATTTTTTCAATCATTGTTTTATTTGAACGCGGATAGTAAATATCTAGGCTTGAGGGGGAGAACATTATCGTGCGTGGAAAAGCGTGAATATGTGCGATAATATCCACACCAATCGCCCCTCCGCTCACCACTACACCTTGAAGCTTTGCGATATTTGAAGCGAGTTTAGCAACAAAGGACTTTGTGTAAGGATTAGGCTTTCTTGTGCCGACAATGGCGATTTTAGGCTGTACTTGAAGCAGTGAATCTAATGCCCCACCCTTATAAAAAAGCTTTTTTGGTGGATTTTTTAATGCTTTAAGATTTAAAGGGATAGATTCTAAAGATTGTATATCTGCTTTCATCTTGCACCCCTTGAGATTTTTAACGCACATTAGAATCTAGAAAAATGGCGAACGCACATAGGACAAAGTGTTATTTTCACGCAAAAAGTTTTCTAACTCACTGGGTGAAACAAGCTCTAAGTTAGCATTTAGCTCCTTTTGCATTTGTGCTAACGCCTTAAAAGTGCTAGGGTGCGGGTGGCAAATGGCTATGGCATAGCCCTTTTTCTTTGCTTTTTGGATAAGTGATTGAAGTTGCTTTTTGGTATAAGCGATATTTGTTTGATTATCTAAAAATATATCCCTTTGCATTATGAGCCGCTTTTGCTCTTTAGCGAGAATCTCACTTGCGGGATTAGGAATTGTAACACTATCAATAAACTTCAAATCAAGCTCATCAAAGACTTCTAACAGGTTTTTCATATCCGTTTTGCTTTGGGTAAATTTTGATCCGGTGTGATTATTAAGATACACAAGCTGTGGGAAGTCCTGCTTAATCTGCAGAATCTGCTCTTTTAAACTCTGCTTATCAATGCCAACTTTTAAAGGCTCTAGCTCTTTTTGCATAAAATTTTGTGCCTCTAGGGGCAGGTGAATCATAAAAATTTTGCCATTTTGAATAACGCGTTTAGCGAGATTTGGCGTTATACCATTATGGCGAGTTTTAGGAAAAATGGAGGGTGTGATATTAAGGGGCAAAGATTCTAAAGCCTTAATTTGAGAGAGCTTTGAAAGGTCGTCCATTATCAGTAAAACCTTTGGCTTTGAAGCAAGGGGCAGATTCTGCGAATTTTGCGTGTTGAGATTTTGTGGATTTTGTGGATTCTGTGATGTGGTCTTATTGTCAATCGTTGAACCTTGCGTGGGGCTTTGCGTATCATTTTGATTAAAGTCATTAGAATCTGCAGATTCTGTGTTATTCTCTCGTGTAGGCTTATTGTGTTTCATCTCATCAAGCTCTATAAAATTATCCGAATGCAGTCTGTGAAATATTTGGCTAAAGCCCCGAATCAAAGGGTGGGCGATAACCTTAGAATCGCTCTTAGATTCTGCAAGGTTTGAGATAGAATCCGCCCTGCATAATGTAGCAGGTGTAAAAAGCGTAAAAACCCCACAAAGCACAAAAAGGCAAAATCTCACTTATACATTCCTTGTCGTGATTTGTCCTAGCGTGATCTGTACTTCAAGGGTGGATATGTGGCTATTGCTATTTGTGCTAAAATGTATGTCGGTTGCTTTTGTGTATTTCTGCACCACTTGCAGAATCTCTTTTTGCATATCCTCAAGGTAGGGGATATTTGCGGTGCGTTCGTGGGATAGCACAAGTTTAAGCCGCTCCCTTGCGTTTGTCGCACTTTTTTGAGAGCCACCAAACATACCAAACAAATTCATTTAAATATCCTTTTTAATGCCCCTAGCATTCCCTCACTCTCTAAGCTCTCAAAAGGCACATCTACTCCAAGAATCCGCTTTGCGGTATTTGCGTATGATTTGGCACTTGGGGCTTGTGTATAGATAACCGGCTCACCATTATTTGTCGCACTCACAATCTTACTATCTTCAGGGATTAGCCCAATAAGTGGCAATGCCAAAATCCCAAGCACATCTTCCACGCTTAACATCTCGCCCTTTTTCACAAGCTCTGGCTTAATGCGGTTAATGATGATATGCTTTTGCACCTCTTCATTATTTTGTGCCTTATGGCTTTTTGCATCAATTATGCCTATCACCCTATCGCTATCCCGCACGGAGCTAACCTCTGGCGTTACCACGATTAATGCCCTATCCGCCCATAAAATCGCGTGTTCAAATCCCCCTTCAATCCCAGCTGGAGAATCTATCAGCACAAAATCAAACTTCTGCCTTAGCTCATCAATCAATACGCCAACCTTATCCTTATCAAGTATCGTCTTATCCTTTGTTTGCGAAGCGGGGAGAAAGTAGAGATTTTTTGTCTTTTTATGATTAATAAGGGCTTGGGAGAGATTACACTTGCCTTCCATTACATCAATCACATCATACACAATGCGATTTTCAAGCCCCAGAAGCATATCAAGATTCCTAAGCCCTATGTCAAAATCAACCGCCACAACCTTTTTATTCTCTTTTTCTATCTCTTGGGCTAGTCCCACGGCTAAGTTTGCCGTAGCGGTGGATTTCCCCACGCCGCCCTTGCCTGAAGTAATGGTAATAACCTGCGACACTCTCTCTCCTTAAAAATATTTAAAAACGAAAACGCTTATTGTAAGCATAAAAACTTTACAACCCACTTATACCAAAAAAATATCTCTTAACTCATCAGCAAAATTTGCAATCGGCTTTAATTCTTTTAGATTCAATGTCAGCTTAAGATTGACCTGATTGCCCGGATTCATCATTACAAGTTGCTTGTCTTTGTCATTAACTTCAATATATTCTTTTCTTAAGGTGTGATTATAGTGATAATCTTGCTTTTTATTCACAATATAATAATGCACACTTTGCGTTGTAATACCTAGTAAAATAATATAGTCATAATTGTATTTTGGATTAATTCCATTAAATTGAAAAGTATTGTTATTTAAGCCTTTTCTTGCGGTTTTAATCTCCACTTTTTTACCACGAGAAAGCAGGTCAAACTCATCGTGGACAATTTCTTGTGGCAATTCATCAAGCGGTAGATTTAAGGCTTTAAACACTTCCTTAACAAATTTTTCTCCAATCTGCCCTATGGCATTGCCCTCAAAGTGCAAAATATTCTCAAAAATTCCGCTTTTTTGCTTCTTTTGCACTTCTTTATATTTTTGCTCTATAAGTTCTAATAAAAGTTTTTCTAAGTCCATCAAAACCCCGCTTCAGCTAAAAGTTGAAAAATATGTGATTTGCCAATATGCCTACAACCATTTGTAGCAAGTGAGCTATACTTTATCCAATCTGCGTTCAAAAACAACTCATTAAGCTTTTCTTTTGGTGCATTGTCGTTATAAATAATCGCCACTCCGCTTTTATATTTAACCCCAGAAAAATCCTTTACCACTGCATTTTCTTTAAAAAAAGTGCTAGAGAGATAAAAATTAGCTTTTTTGTTAAAAATCCACTCCTTTCCACACTCTCTATTTTTCGCTAAAGATACCGTTACTACTTTTAGAATCTTACTAAAAGGTTCTTGCTTTTCTTTTTGAGCATACCAGCTAAATTCTTGCCTCTCACTTTTATAATCTTTACTCCAAATTTGAAAGCAACATTTTACATCTTTTTCCCTACCACTTTCAAGATAAAAAGAATTATGTGGCAAAGCTTCTTCATAGAGTAAATGAAAATCTTTTATGCGGTAACGCACTGAGCCTTTGCCCAAGCTTTGAAAAAACATCGGCAAAATAAAACACACAAAATCCGCATTTTTAGAATGCTTAATAAACTCTAAGGCTAACACTCCACGATGCCCAAAAGGCGGATTTCCTATCACAATAAGGGGCTTTTTAGGCAACTCAAATTGCAAATAATCGCCTTGTAAAATATCAAATTTACTTGCATTTATATCAATACCGATTCTATTTTCAGGCAAAAGCGAATAAAAACACCCATCACCAACACTTGGTTCTAGCCAAGTGTATTTATCTAAATTTTCATACTTTGCTATGATTTTTTTAGTTTTTTCAAAAAGCATTTTGGCAATCTCTGGCTTTGTAAAATAGGCGTCAAAGTGATTATTGAGATTCTTTCTCATCACTCCGCCATTGACATAATGCAGAGTCATTGCTCCTACCTCCTGCTTTTCCCAGCGATGATAAAACGCAAGGCGTTTAGCTTAATAAACCCTGCGGCGTCCTTTTGATTATATACAGAATCTTCCTCAAAGGTGCTGTATGCGGCGTTAAAGAGTGAGTTTTTAGACTCTCTTCCTACGACAATCACATTGCCTTTATACAGCTTTAAAGACACCACGCCACTCACACGCTCTTGTGTCTTATCAATCAATGCTTGAAGTGCCTCTCGCTCCGGGCTAAACCAGTAGCCATTGTAGATTAACTCCGCATAGCGAGGCATAATAGAATCTTTTAAATGCGCTTCCTCTCTATCAAGGCATAGTGATTCTATCGCACGATGCGCCTTTAGATATATCGTGCCACCGGGCGTTTCATAGCAGCCACGAGACTTCATACCCACATAGCGATTTTCTACTAAATCAAGCCGCCCTATGCCGTGTTTGCCCCCTAGCTCATTGAGTTTCGCCCAGAATCTTGCCGGGCTTAATCTCTCTCCATTAATCGCCACGCCATCACCCTTTTCAAACTCAAGCTTGATAGATTCAGGCTCATTTGGTGCGTTCATCGGTGAGACACTCCAACGCCACATATCCTCTTCAGGCTCAGCATTTGGATCTTCTAGAATCTGCCCTTCATAGCTGATATGAAGCAGGTTTGCGTCCATTGAGTATGGCGATTTATTAGGCTTTTTCTCAATGCTAATACCAGCAGATTCCGCATAGGCTAAAAGCTTTTCTCGGCTGTTTAGCTCCCACTCACGCCAAGGGGCGATGACTTTTATATCAGGGTTTAGCGCATACGCTCCAAGCTCAAATCGCACTTGATCATTGCCCTTGCCCGTTGCGCCGTGTGCTACTGCGTCCGCTCCAACGGCTTTTGCTATCTCTACAAGCCGCTTTGCTATCAAAGGTCGCGCGATACTTGTGCCTAGCAGATATTCGCCCTCATAAATGGTATTTGCCCGAAACATAGGAAACACAAAGTCCTTGATAAACTCTTCTCTCAAGTCCTCAATGAAAATATTCTCACTCTTAATGCCAAGCTTTAAAGCCTTAGCCCTTGCGGGCTCTACTTCCTCTCCCTGCCCAATATCTGCGGTGAAAGTTACCACCTCGCAGTTGTAATTATCCCCAAGCCACTTTAAAATCACGCTTGTATCAAGCCCACCGCTGTATGCCAAAACGACTTTTTTAATTGCCATAATTCTCTCCCTTTGATGTGATGTGAATACAGAATCTAGACCACGCATTATAATGAAAATTTTGCCTTTTGTGTGAAAAATCTATCCCAACGCCTTTAATCCCACGCTAGAAGCGATAATCACACATACGCAAAAAAGCTTCAAAAATGACTTATCCTCTTTAAAAAACACAATCCCCACAAGCACACCACCAGCCGCACCAATGCCCGTCCATATCGCATACGCCACGCCCATAGAAATCTCTTGCATAGCAATAGATAGGCAGGTAAAGCTCCCTGCAAAAATCAGTGCAAGACATAAGATATAGATTTTATTTTTGGTATCGATGAGCTTTTTCATCGTCCATACACCAGCGATTTCAAACGCCCCAGCAATAAAAAGTAAAATCCAAGATAGCATTATTTATCCTTTGTAGAATCTGTATTAGAAGCCCTAGATTCAGCTTTTTTTGAACCATTTTTAGAATCTTGCTTAATATTGTGTTGAAAATCCTGCGTATCGCTAGATTCTATAAACAAAGATTCTAGCTCTTGGGGTAAATGATCGTGTATGTCTTGTGCGGTTTTACTCTCTTTGACGCTACATTTTAGCCCCAACACTCCAAGCATAAGCGTTGAGATAAGAGCGATTTTTATGAGTGATGCCTCCTCGCCAAATAGCACAATTTCAGCGATCACCACACCACCCGTGCCAATGCCAACAAACACACTATACACAATGCTAACCTCTAGCCTTTTCATCGCTAGAACCGCACAAGTAAAGGAAAAAGCAATGCCAACACCGGTCAAAGCTTTTAGCGGTAGTGTGTCGGCATACTTTAGCCCACTCACCCACGCTACTTCACAAATCCCACCAATAAGGATTAAAAGCCACGCTAGATTTTTACCCATAGTGATTTTTGTGTTGATTTTTTGAATCATTTTTACCCTTTCAACTCCCAAAATACACCCGCAATTCTAGCCTTTGCGTATTAATCATTTTTAATCATAATCATTTGTAAGAATACTAACCCACAAGGCTACATAATGACTACACAGCAAGATACATCATACAACCACCGCTCTTATGGCACAAGTGTGCGGAAATACAAACAAGATTCTAAGCCAGATTCACTAAATCACACAGAATCTAAACATTCCACAACACAGAAGCAAGACAAGCATAAAGCACAGATTCTAGCCTTAAAACACGCCCTTAAGACAGATTCTAAAAAAGCCGCACAAAAAGAGCAGTTTGTCCTTAAAGTCTCAATGTATAGTGCGTTAATCCTAGCGATTTTTGGCATTAGCTTTGGAATCTTTGTCAAATCTATGGCGGTGATTTTTGATGGCTTTGTAGCGTTAATTAGCGTGGGGCTTGGGGCTTTAAGCGTGATTACTTCTCGCTACATTTATAAAGAAGATGATGATATTTTTCAATACGGCTATGTCCGCTTTGAGCCTATGGTAAATCTCTTTAAATCCCTTGTGCTAGTCTTTGTGTGCGTGTATGCTTTTATAAACGCTTTGCAGAGTATCATTCACGGCGGCTATGCGGTGGAGCTTGGCGGGGCGGTGGCGTATAGTCTGTGTGCGTTTGTGTTTTGTGCGATTTTGTTTATTTATACGCTGTTTTACACGCGACTTTTAGAATCTGATTTGATTAAAGTGGATAATACGGAGTGGAAGATTGACTGCGTGCTGTATTTGGGGGCATTGGGGGCTTTTGGTGTGATTTATTTCTTACTTAGTCCTAAGAGTGCTTTAGCGATGTATGTTGATCCCTTGCTTTTAGCGGTGCTATCGTTAATGCTGTGTGTCTCGCCTATCCGCATAGCCATTGCGAATTTTAAAGATTTGATTATGGTTGCCCCAAGTGAGATTGATTCTAAAATCACGCAGATTATGGAATCTTTGAGTAAAGATTTTGGCTTTAGCGATTATGATACGCATGTGGCGAAATCGGGGCGATTCTATATGGTGGAAGTCAATATCTTAATAGATAAAAATTCCAAGATTAGCTCGGTAGCGGAGTTTGATTCTGTGCGTGATAGGATTGAAAAATCCCTTGATATTCCAAGCTATAAGATTTGGCTATCTGTAAGCTTTACAGGGAATGCGAAATGGTTGTAGGGTGCAAAAATTTAGCTTATTTGATAGCAAAGATTCTAAGTGCGAGACTTTGGAATATGTTCTAAATGAAGTAATAGAATCCGCCCCCTTAGCCCCACTTGCAAAAAACTAAGATTCTATATTCGTTAGCCAACATTTGCTTATTTGTGATTATTTCTCCCCCATAAGCTCTTGTGCGATAAGCTCGGCTTGTTTGATGGCATTATCTACGCCTAGCTGTATGCTATTTGGCGGATAGCCGTATTTCTTTAGCACCTTTTTCACCGCAAGTCTTAGCTCTGCCCTCACACTCTCACGCAAAGTCCAATCAAGCGTAACATTCTCTTTAATCGTAAAAAATACCGCTTTGCTTAGCTCACGCAGTTTCTCTACGCCCATAATCTCTTCTACTTCCTTAAACTCACTCAATGCTTCATAAAAGGCGTATTCATAATCGCTTAAGCCTGAATCTTGCTTTTTCTCATCACTTGCGATGAGTTCTTGGCTTAGCTCTATTAGCTCTTCAATGACTTTTGCAGCGTCTATGAGTTTATTTTGATATTGCATTAGAATCTGATGAAGTTTTTCATACAAACCTTTGCTTTTTAGCTCTTTTGGGATTCGTGCTTGCAGCTCGTCATTTAAGAGTTTGCGTAAAGTCTCTAGTGCGATATGTGGATATTTATAATGTCTCATACCCTCTAAAAACTCATTTGAAAGGATAGAGATATTTTCTGTTTTAATTTGACTTTTATCTAAAATATCTATCATACCCTCACTTACTAGCTCTTTGTCAATGACTTGCTTAATAAGGCTTTGTTTGAGTGCATTATCAGCTTGGGCTTTGGAGTATTCACTCTTTTTAATGCGATTTTTTAGCAACTCAAAAAAGGCAATTTCTTTTGAAAGCTTTTGTATCTCATCATTTGGTAGCACCATAATATAGGCTTTCACTAGCTTTACCACTTCATCTAAAAATCGCTTTTTTAACTCTTCATCACTTAAAATCTTATCTGTGATTTGTGAGAGTAAGTCAAGCTTGCCCCTTGTGTCTGCTTGAAAATACCCCATATACTCAAAGCCGTGCAACATTTGCTTTAATACTTCGTGCTTTTCATAGACGACTTCTACTAGCTTTTGCTTATCTACAAGGAAGTTTTGCGATTTACCCTGTGTGTAAAACTGCAGGGCTTTTTGGAGTTCTGCCATAATGCCTATATAATCTACGATTAAGCCAGAGGGCTTGTCCTTATACACGCGATTTACCCTTGCGATTGCTTGCATAAGGGTGTGTCCTTTCATAGGTTTGTCAATATAGAGTGTATGCAAGGGTGGTGCGTCAAAGCCTGTTAGCCACATATCACAAACGATGATAAACTCTAGGCAGTCATTTATATCATTTGCCCTATTTGCGATATATCTTTGCTCTTCTTTGCTTGTGTGAAACTTTGATAGCTTTGCACCATCACTTGCACTTGAAGTGATGATGACCTTTGCCCTGCCTGTTGTGTAATCATCACTATGCAAACTTGGCTCAAGCCCTACTAGCTCATTATACAAATCCACGGCAATTTCTCTGCTAGAACACGCTATCATTGCCTTGCCTTTAAGCTTTTCTTTTCTCGCGTTAAAATGCTCTAAAATATCTTTGGCAATGTTTTTTAATCGCTCTTTTGCCCCGATAATATCTTGCAGCTTTAAGAGACTGCCTTGCGTGTTATCTGTATCAAAAGATTCTATAAGCTTTTTGCCCTCTTCGCTTAGATGAAGCTTTGCTAAACGACTTTCATAAAATAAAGGCAGGGTTGCACCATCATCTACGGCTTTTTGAAAATCATAAATGTCTATATAGTCTCCAAACACATTTCGCGTATTTGCATTATCTTTTTCTAGCGGTGTGCCACTAAAGCCTATATAAGTAGCATTCGGCAGGGCATCGCGGACATTTTGTGCGTAACCATAGGCAAGGGATTCACTACGCAGTCTTGCACTAAAGCCATATTGTGTGCGGTGGGCTTCATCAGCAATGACGATAATATCTCCCCTTTGGCTTAAAAGCTCAAAGCGTTCGTTTTCATCTCTAAACTTTTGCATTGTGCTAAAGATTATCCCGCCTTTTCTTTGCTTAAAAGTTTCTTTTAACTCTTTTGTGCTTTCACACTGCAAGGGCTTTGTTTGTAAAAGTGTGCTTGACTTTGCAAAGGTATTAAAGAGTTGATTATCTAAATCCGTCCTATCTGTGAGTAGTAAAAGCGTGGGGTTATTAAGCTCTTTTAGGGCTTTAGCACAGAAAAACACCATTGATAGACTTTTGCCACTGCCTTGAGTGTGCCATACTACACCGCCTTTTTTGTTTGTTTCACTGCTTTGCATAGCCTTTCTGGCACTCTCTATTGCCTTATTTACAGCATAGTATTGATGATATGCGGCGATCTTTTTATTGAGTTTAGATTCTTTATAGCCTTGTGTATCTTGTGTATAGCTTTGCTCATAAGTGATAAAATAGCGTAAGAAATCAAGTAACACGCAAGGCTTTAATACTTCGCAAATATCCACGACACGCGTATTTTCACTTAGCATATCCCCTTGCCCCTGCCATTTTAGAAAGCGTGTAAAGTCTGCATTCAAACTACCGAGCCTAGAATCTACCCCATCGCTTATGATACACAACGCATTTGGGATAAACAGCTCTTTTGCCTTTTCCTTATAGGTTTCTATCTGCAAATATGCTTTGTGTAAATCTGCGTTTATATCAAGCGGGTGTTTTAGCTCACATAGCACCAAAGGCACTCCATTGACAAATACCAAAATATCACATCGCACAGAATCTTTGGGGCTAAATACAAACTGATTGAGTGCTAAAAAGGCGTTATTTTCTACATTCTCAAAGTCTAGTAACTCTAGGTTAATCCCCCTTTGCTCACTATTTACCATTGCCTCTAGTGTAATGCCACCTATCAAGTATGCGTGCATTTTCGCATTAGCACTCATTAAGTCTTCTTCATCGCTTAAGGCTAGAATCTTTTTATACGCTTCAAGGGCTAAATGCTCTTTTTGCTCCAAGCTTAAAAAGTCATAATTGCTTTTAGATTCAAAGTTTATACGCATAATAGAATCTAAAAATATCTCTTTTATAATCCATTCATCTTTTTTCCTTACGACTTCTTTTGCATTTTTGCATTCATAGCCAAAACTCCCCAAAGTCTCTAATAATAGCTCTTCTATGCTCTCTTCGTTAATTTTTGACATTGTTTATCCTTTCCATTTCGTTTTCAATAAGCTTTCTCAAGTCCCCAAACTTATACTTACCCTCTTTTAAGTTTTTTGCAAACTCATCAAGAAAAATTACTTTACCACCCATACCTTTGGCAACATTCAAATATCCCTGTCTTTTGCCTTTGCCCTGCTTGCTGTCGCAAGTGATGACAAAATAATCTAATAGGCTATGAAGTGCTAAGTCAAAATCTGTTTCTTCTTTATATAAATCGTTGCTTTTTCTTGTATCTTGTTTGTTTCTGTTTGGGTATAGCTTATCGTATTTATCTTTCAGTTTTGTAGCCATTTGATTCATATTGTCTGGAGCAAATCCAAATCCAAATCCACCATTTCTTTGATAGCGATTATTTGCATTCCCAAATCCAAAATATTGAACATCTTTAAATTGAAAACTGCTAATAAATTCATAAAATGCAGGGTTTTTATCGTTTATAGGCTTTAATTCTATTTCCACCCGCTTTGTTATAAATAATTTATATTGTTCCTGTGGTAATTCTTTTTTAATATCAATTCGTATTTGACCCATATCCTTGTCAAACAATAAATCAAATACATTAGAATCTAAAAGTATGGATACCATTTATTTATTCCCTCTCTTTAAATATTGCTTTTAATAGCACATCCCGCATTGCTTGGAGATTTTGAATCTGTTTTGTGTTATTGTAGATTTTATCAAAAAAGGGCAGAGTTTCTGTATGGAATCTTAAGATTTCTTTCTCTCGTGGAAGTAAAAGTTTCATATTTGAAAAATCTGTCGTGTTGAGATTTGCAGTTGCTGTTCCACCACTTGCCATAGCTTCTAACTCATCAAAAGAAGATTTCATAGAACAATACAAAAAATATCTATAATGCTCTTTGTGAGGCACAATGGAATTGATTTGCTGATTAGTCTGTGCGATATTAGCATTCATAGACACTACGCCTATGGTTGCGATACAGCTTACACAAACACTAAAAGGCGGCAGTGTTTTTGCCTTTTGAGAATCTAGTCCTTGTTGCGTAAGAGAATCTGCTGTTTGAAACACAAAAACATTATTATGCATATCAGGGATTTTTATGAAAGGATATGTGCCATTGAAATATTCCTTTTGATTTTTCGGCGGTGTTTTGCCACAGATGATATTCCCAAAATATTTTAAAGGTTTTTCTTCCCATTCACTGCGGTTTGGATTGTCTATAAAATAATGGCGAAAAAGGGTAAGGGCTAGAGATTCTAAGGTTTTGTTTTGTCTATGGAGTAAATCTATCTTATCATCAAAACTACTTAGAATCTCTGCTATTTTTTGTTGTGTGGTAAGTGGTGGGAGTAAAAAGGTAAAATTAGAAATTAATCCAACATTAAGATTTTGTTGTGCCGCCCCAGAAGTCATTTGATCAAGCCTATCAAAACTATCAAGCAAAGTATAATAAATGAAATTGTAATTTGCTTTTTCTGAATCAACTGAAATATTGCAACAAGCTTGGTTGGTAGTCAAGGGAATTTTATTTATTGCTACTTTTCCAGCTGTTGCACCATACATTGCCACTATCACAGAATTTTTATCAATCCACTTTGCCGATGAGTTGCAAAGTCCAAGTTCTGTTATTTGGCGTTCTGTTGCATAAATACGACAATTTTTTACTTCTTTTGTATTAAGCCAAGGAATATTGCCATTATAATATTCAGCTTGTGTTGATTTTGGTGTCCCGCCCGATACGATTTGTTTTGCAACTTCCCCAAGCCTTACTTCCTGCCATTGCTCTTTATGGAGAGATTGTAGAAAATTCTCACAATGCTGTTCTTTTAGATTCACAATCATTTCCCACCTATAAGCTCTAAATTGTTTAGAATCTTTTCACTTAAGATTCTCTCTTCTTTGATTTGAGATTCTAGCTCGGCTTTTAAGCGTGTAAATTCTCTTTCAAAGTCAAAGTCTTCATCATCTTCTGCCAAGCCCACATAGCGACCGGGTGTGAGGACATAGCCTAGATTTGCCATCTCTTCTTTGCTTACACTTTTACAAAAGCCTAGAATATCGCTGTAATCCCCATTTTGCTCTTGTGCCTTTTGCCATTTGTGATAAGTCTCTGTGATTTTATCAATATCATCTTTATTTAGAATCCTATTTTTGCGATTGATGAGTTCGCCTAGACTTCGCGCGTCAATAAAAAGCGTGTTGTTATGGGGTTTATTGCGTTTGATAAACCACAGACACGCTGGAATCTGCGTATTTAAAAAGAGTTTTGCGGGGAGATTGACAATACATTCTATAAGGTTAGATTCTATTAAGTTTTTGCGGATTTGCCCCTCTGTGCTTGTGTTGCTTGTAAGAGAGCCTTTCGCAAGGACAAATCCCGCCCGACCTTTTGGAGCTAAATGGTGGATAAAGTGGCTTATCCACGCATAATTGGCATTTGTGCTAGGGGGTGTGCCATACTGCCAACGCACATCATTTTCTAGTGCTTCACTGCCCCAATCTGTGGCGTTAAAAGGTGGGTTTGCGATGATGAAATCTGCCTTTAAATCCTTGTGTGCGTCATTGAGAAAGCTTCCTTCACTATTCCATTTGAGTGAGCTAGAATCTATTTTTCGCAAGGCAAGATTCATCTTTGCTAGTCGCCAAGTGGTTTGATTACTCTCTTGCCCATAGATTGAAATATCGCTGATTTTACCCTGATGCTCTCGCACAAATCGCTCACTTTGGACAAACATTCCCCCGCTTCCACAGCAAGGATCAAACACTCTGCCATTATAAGGCTCTAGCATAGCTACTAATAGCTCTACAACGCTTTTTGGCGTGTAGAATTGCCCGCCTTTTTTGCCCTCACTCAAGGCAAACTCACCTAAAAAGTATTCAAAAATATGCCCTAAAATATCGCTTGTATTTTCTTGATTTAGTGAGATAGAATCTATTAAGTTTATCAAATCGCCCAAAGTCGCACTATCTAGGTTATCTTTAGCATAGACTTTAGGCAGCACACCTTTTAACTGCGGATTATCCTTTTCTATCAAGTCTAGGGCGTAGTCTAAATCTTTGCCAATTTGTGGGCTTTTTGCTTTGCTTAAAAGAGTGCTCCATCTAGAATCTTGTGGCACAAAAAAGATATTCTTTGCGATATATTCGTCCTTGTCTTCTGCATCTTCATTCTGTGAAAGCAACTCTTTATGTAAAGATTCAAAACTATCGCTAATGTATTTTAAAAACACAAGTCCAAGCACGATATGTTTATACTCTGCGGCGTCTATGTTTTTTCTAAGTTTATCAGCGGCACTAAAAAGGGCGGCTTCTAGCTTTTGTGTTTGTTTGACTTTTGCCATTCTATTCCTTTGTGTTTTTGTCCTTTATGTTCTTGTAGTGAAATAGTAGCATATCATTGTAGATTCTATGAATAGGTTGTTTTGAATGGGGTTTGAATGTGAATATAGTGGGTTTCAATATAGCAATAGAATCTGCTCTTTAGCCCTGCTTTAAGAAAGCTAAGATTCTATATCTTTGCCTAGCTCATACAGCCTAGATTTAAGCACAATCTCATTGCGATTTGTCTCAATTAGCCCTTGTGTTTTTAGCTCTTTTATCACTCTTGTAACTGCTTCTCTCGCACTGCCGATATTATTTGCTATGCTTTCTTGACTTGCTTCTACGCGGTTATTTTTAGCATTGCTTAATAGAAACTTTATTACGCGATTTTTAAGACTTTTAAAGGTTACATCATTAATGGTATCAAAGGCTTGTTTTAGGCGTTTAGAGACCAGTGAGAGATTAAAACGCATAATAGATTCATTACTATGCGTGAGTGTCTCAAAAATCTTATTTGGCAGGATAAACACGCTAGAATCTTCCATAAACTCAAGCACCACATCAGCCTTAATGTTTGATAAAATACAGCTTGTAGAGATGAGACAGCTTTCCTTATCGCTTATGGTAAAAATGGTGATTTCCTTAGCATTACTTGATACGCTAAAAAAGCGGATTTTCCCACTCAAAACATACAAAAAGCCTAGCATTCATCGCTATCTGGGTAGATTCTATATCCTTTTGTGTAGGCTTTTACAATGCCTTTCTTCTGCAATACTTCAAGGCTTCTCTCATCGCCGCATATTGTGGTGTTTATCTGCGTTAAACTCTCTTTAGTTAGTGGTTGCATATTTCCCTTTTGTGATAAAGTTAAATTTTTTCTAGTATTTCAAAGTGGTTGTGAAATTCCTTAAAGCATTCGTAGCTATATTTTTTGCCATTATTTAGAATTTCACCTTGCTTGTTAATACGCAGGGTTGTCTTTTGATTATCAGTGATTTGATAGGTAGGCAAACTCATATCATCAAACCTGCTTACATCGCTTGAGTGAAAAATATAATAATGGATAATGGATTGTTCTAAGTTTTCATTTTCTGCAAAGACAGCTATCCACACATAAAATACGCAATTATCTATGTCATAGCGGATTTTAGGGTGGAAGCTAAATTCTCGTGCATTTGGCTTTTTACTAGGCTTACCCTCACTCGTCTTAACTTGCAAATATTTTGTAACAATATCTAGCTTCGTTTTTTTGCAAAATTCGCATAGATTTGTTACACATTTTGCTTTTTGCCCCTGCCAAGATTCTTGCCTAATAAATTGATTACTAAATTTCTCACACACTTTGCAATAATATTTTGAAATCACAAAGTCAATCCCTTCATCAATGTAGCCCCTATGCACTTGCCATCCTAAGCCATGTAGCTTCATCGCTAGTTGCATTTCGCCATAAAGTCCTATGACTTGCTTTTTCTTTTCATCTTCTAAACTTAATTCTATATTTTTCTTACTCATAGCTCATACTCCCCTAAATTTTTCTTACCCAAAAATTTATATACACTCTCTTTTAAACTTATATCTCGCTCTATGCCTATACCAATTCGCCCTAGTTTATCTGCTACTTTCACACTTGTGCCAAGCCCCATAAATGGGTCCAATACTCGCTCTCCCTTGTAGCTAAACATTTTTATCGCAAATTCTGGAATCTCTTTTGGAAAAGGTGCGGTATGTCCTAGTGTATTTTGCCCTTTAGAATTTATCTTTATCACAGGATTTATTGCCTTTATATCCCTACGCCACGCATAAATGAAGTCCTTATCTATCTCATTGCCACGATTAAACGCTTCGTTTTGCGTGAAATAAGTTTTTGCACTAAATCGCTTCCCACGATTTGCCTTGCTTCGCTCAAAGCAGTCCAGATTCTTACACTCCCAGCTTCTAAGCCCTTTTTCTGTATAAGCATTACCATTGACTTGTAAGCAGCCGCACACAGGGCAGGGGTAACGCGTCTCATCGCTTCTGTGTTTATGAAAGATTAAGATATGCTCATAGCAATTCATAGGGTATTGATAATAGGGATAGGGCTTATCGCCATTTTTATGCCTTTGGCTTTGCACTTGACCTTTATCCCAAATAATATCATCTACAAAGCTAAAGCCTACTTTTTCAAAAAGCAGTATAAAATATGCCCCCAAAGGTAGCCGTCTCTTACCCCAAGTGGAACGAGTGAAAAGGTTATCGTTATCAAAAATATCGCCCACATTAAAGACAAATACGCGGTGATTATCAAGCACCCTATAACACTCTCTTAAAATCGCTTCCATATCACTCATATACGCATTTAAATCACTCCATTGTGCGTAAGCTCTAGCATTATAGTAAGGTGGGCTTGTTACCATTGCCCCCACTGATTCACTTTTCATCTGCTTTAAACCTTGCAGGCAATCCCCCCACAAAATCTTTTTAGAATCTTTATTTTGTAGGAAAGATTCTAGGCTTGCATCGTGTTTATAGCGTGATTGATAGCATTCTTTTACAAAATCATAATAGCTTTTTTCAAAAGCTTTTATAATCTCTTTTGTATCATTTAGGGCATATAGGGGCTTAATTCTTGCGTGAAATTCCATAAGCTCACTTTCACTAAAAGTTTGCTCCAAATACTTTTGCGATTTTTGCAAGATAGTATGTAAGTAGCTATCATTTAATACCATATCATTATGTTTGCGTAGTATTTGTGTCAAAGCCGTCCTTTAGGACATATTGTCATTTAGAATCCTTTTTGTATTTTAATCAATCCTGCCTTAAAAGCCATTTCCCTTTTGTGATAAAGTTACACACAAAGCTTATAAACTTGCATACAATGCTAGAAAATTATATCTCAAAAAGGTTAGTTCTATGCAAAGACGCAACTTTTTAAAATCCCTAGCACTTACCCCCGTGATGGTCGCTGGAGCAAATGCTAAGTCTAGCGATTCTACAAAAGATGGCAAAAAAGAGAAAATATCACTTATAGATTCAAGTGAGTTTAGCAAAACAAAAGGCAAGGCAAGTATTATAAACCTTGATAAATGCGATGGCTGCAAAGGCTATGAAATGCCACAATGTGTGAGTGCGTGTAAAGAGAAAAATGCCCCTAGATTCCCCGAGCCGATAAAAGACATTCCGCAATATTTCCCGCGTAAAATCTATGAAGATTATTCTAAAAATAGAGATGATATTTTCCGCTTAAGCCCGTATAACTGGACTTTTGTAGAAGAGCTAGAGATAGATTCTAAAAAGGTGTTTGTCCCACGCCGCTGTATGCATTGCGATGATCCTACTTGTCAAAAGATTTGCCCTTTTGGGATTATCGGTAAAGATGATAATAATGCTGTAAATATTGATGAGCATTACTGCTTTGGCGGGGCAAAGTGTCGCGATGTCTGCCCGTGGGGGATACCGCAGAGACAAGCTGGAGTTGGAATCTATCTTAAAATCGCCCCAAAGCTTGCTGGTGGTGGAACGATGTCTAAATGCGATATGTGTGCGGATTTACTCGCACAAGGTAAAAAACCTGCGTGAAAGAGTGAAAAATATCTACCTGAACAAAGACTAGCATATTTTTTCATCGGGCTTGTGCTTTTGCTTTTAATCATTACCGGCTTAATTAAAACGCTTAAAAACCTTGCTGGGTGGAATATAAGCGATAGTATGTATCTATGGAGTGCGCAACTGCATAATCTTGGAATGTTTCTCATCATACTTGGAATCATCGGGCATTTAATGGCGTTTGTGTTTAAGGCAAATCGCCCACTTTTAAGGGCAATGTTTAGTGGCAAGGTAGATTCTCACTATATTGTGGAGCGACATAGCTTGTGGCAAGAGGGTGTTGAAATGGCTAGGGATAAAGTAGCAGAAAACAATATAGATTCTAAAACAACCGCTTGTCATATTGAGCCTTTAGGCGAAGTATCTAAAGTTTAGAATCTACAAGAGATATTTCGCCTTTTTCGTAATGCTCAATATGACAAGAATCTAGAATCTAAACAAAATAAGGACTAAGCTATGCAAAATGTAAATACAGAATCTAGCCTAGATTCTACAAGCCAAACACAAGGCAAAGCAGAATCTAATATTAAAGAGCCACACAATGCCATATCAGTAAAATCTAAACTCGCAAATTTGCCTATCGCATTATTTGCTTCAGTTATGGGGATAGGCGGACTTAGCCTTGTGTTAAAAAAGCAAGTGTGATTTTTGGTAGCGTAGCACTTGCAAATGCGTCCTTTAATAGCACAACACTTCATAGCGGAGCAAACGCACTAGAATCTAGCCTAGATTCTAGCCCATCTTGGCAAAGGGCAGTCGCACCATTTCTATGGTGGGGAGCGTATGGCTTTGCGGTGTTAGCAGTGGTTATTTTCGCCCTTTTGCTTGTGTGCTATGGTGCGAAAATACTCTATCATTTCAATGCGTTTAAGGCGGATTTAAAACACCAAGTAAAGATTAACTTCCTATCAAGCATTCCTATCAGTATGCTTATCATCGTGGCGTTTTGGAGTGATTTAAGTAGTGGGGTAGATTTGCTATGGCAAGGGATTTTGGGGCTTTTTTTATGTAGCAAATGCCTTGCAACTTATACTTAGCCTTTATGTGATGTCTTTTTGGTTTAAAGAGAGTATGAAGAGTGCTTTGCTATCCCCTGCGTGGTTTATACCTATTGTAGGGAATCTAATCGTGCCTTTAAGCGGTGGTTTAATCAACGCACCAAAGGAATTATTACTCTTTTTTTTCTCAATCGGTTGCTTTTTTTGGATTCTGCCCAGTGCGATGATTATGCAGCGATTAATCTTTGAGCAGAGTTTGGAATCTAAATTTATCCTTACACTTTTTATTTTTATCGCACCACCTAGCATTTTTGTGGTGGATTTTCATAGCCTTTTTGGATTCCATAATGCGTTGAGTTTTATGGGCTTTAATGTGGCGTTGTTTTTCGTGCTATTGCTTTTAAGTTTGGGTAATATCTTTACTAAGCTAAACTTTGCACCATCGTGGTGGGCTTTTACCTTTCCGCTGTGTGCCTTTGGGATAGCGAGTTTTGATTTATATATGATTGATTTTAAGTGTTTTTACGGGCTTTTGGGGATTTTAGGGCTTGTGATGGCATTTTTTGCGGTGGTGTTTATCTCATATAAGACTTTAAGGGCTGTTGCAAGTGGAGCTATTTTTAAAGAGTAGATAAAAAATAGCTAAATGTATTGGAATTTGTAGATTCTAGCTTAATTTCCATTGACACAAGCATAATTGACTATCCGTTTTTTTTTTTTTTGTAAATTGCGGATCTATTTTAGAATCTGCAAGGATACACTATGCTAAAACGAGCCATTAGATACGCTTACAAAAAAGTGCCAAATCGTTTAAAATCTAAGCTTTACAACCTTATGGATACCGATTCTTTTTACACGAACAAGATTCAGAATCTTATAGATTCTATCACTATGCTAAGCACACCTATCACAGATAGAGAATCTCAAAAAAGAATCTTGAAGCAATTTTTACAAGCAGTGGAGATAGAAATCGCAAGTTTTTGTAACCGCACTTGTTACTTTTGCCCAAACTCACATATTGATAGGAAAAGCAAAAGCATAGAGCTAGATGAGGTTGTGTTTTTAAAGCTTATTGATAACCTAAGCGAGATTGACTATGATAAATTTTTGAATTTTCATAGATTTAATGAGCCTTTAGCCAATAGAGAGCTGATTTTAAAGCGTGTGAGGCAAGCAAGACAAAAGCTTCCAAAGGCAAAGTTTTGTATTTTTACAAATGGCGATTACGCAGAAAAAGCGTATTTTGAAGAGCTAAGGGAAGCTGGGGTAACTCATATATTAATGTCATATTACCCTACAAATAAGGATTATGACAGAGAGAAAATTATAAAAGCAATGGAGAAAATGCAACAAAAGCTAAGCTTAGAATCTAAGCTTATGTATAATACTTTAGAAGAATATCGTGTGTGTTTTATGATGGAAGGTTTAGAGATAGAGTATCGCTCGTGGAATCCAAATGTTACGGGACAAAGTCGGGGTGGCTCACTGGATTTTATGAAGCAAAAACGCGATATTCAATCTGGCTGTTTTCAGTCTGCAATGAGTTTTTATGTGGATTACAATGGGCTTGTGATGCCCTGCTGTCATACACGAAGTGATGAAGAAACACATAAGCCTTTTATTCTTGGTGATTGCAATAAAAATGATATGTTTGAGATATTTTTCTCCACCACCTCTACAAATCTCCGCAAAGAGCTATTTGCCAACACCGCTAAAACCTGCAATAAGAATATACAAAAGATTTGCCAAGATTGCACAGATAGGCGTAGGGAAATGTTTTTTCAAGCCTCAAATAGTTAAATAGCAATTATTCTGTACAAATAAGCTATAATGCCTTGAATTTCTATGCTTAGTTTCTATCTTAAGGAGGTATTATGCTTATTATCCATACCACAACACCCACAAAAAAGGAAGCAAAAAATCTTATTAAGATTCTTTTAGAATCTCGCCTTATTGCCTGTGGGCAGTATTTTAAAATAAAAAGTCATTATGTTTGGAAAGATTCTAAAGGTAAAAGGAAGCTTTGCAAAGACAAGGAATATTTACTGATTTTAAAAACGCTGTCAGAGTGCTATGAAAGAATAGAATCTACAATTCTCTCTCATCATAGCTACGAAGCCCCAGAGATACTATCCTTTGAAGCAAAGGCTGAAAATGTGTATAATGCATGGTTAGAGCAGAATCTTGCCTAACTCTTATCTAGCCCAACACTTACCCAATCTCACCTATTTGATCCTATCTAACTCTAAAGTTGTTCTTGCCCACTTTTTTGTATTTTATTGCTTTTTATTTTACAAACATGCTTTTCCCACTCTTTTCATTCTTTGAACCTGAATCTTACTCCATCATCATAATTTTGAGTAAAAAAGTAACTCTAAATTACATATTTTTGTGATTACATATTGTATTTTTAAAAATATGTGTGTATGATAACGGCTGTTGCAACACAAGATTCTAAAACGGAGAACAATATGGGATTAACAAAACAAATTAGCTTTAATGCTTTTGAGATGAATTGTATTTCGCATTTAAGTCCGGGGCTATGGCGATACCCTAACGATCAAGCCCTAAAATATAAAGACATTGAATATTGGCAGAATATCGCACAAATCGCTGAAAAAGGGCTGTTTGATGCGGTGTTTATCGCTGATGTTTTGGGCGTGTATGATGTGTATGGGGGCAATGATTGTGGGGCGTTAAAGACTGCCCTGCAAGTGCCTGTCAATGATCCCGCTCAACTTGCTGTGATTGGTGCGGCGGTTACCAAACACATAGGCTTTGGAGTTACTGCTGGTGTGCCTTTTGAGCATCCTTATCCATTTGCTAGACGCCTTAGCACACTCGATCATCTCACAAAGGGGCGGATCGGCTGGAATATCGTTACGGGCTATCTGCCAAGTGCCAATAAAAATATGGGCTCAAGTGAGCTGCCCCACGATGAACGCTACGATGTGGCTGATGAATATATGGAAGTGATTTATAAGCTTTTAGAGGGGAGTTGGGAAGATTCTGCGGTGATTTTAGATGAGAAAAGTGGGGACTTTGCCGATCCAAATAAAATCCATCACATAGGACATCACGGCAAATATTTTGATGTCCCGGGTATTCATCTCTGTGAGCCAAGTATCCAACGCACACCGGTGCTATTCCAAGCGGGGAATTCTACGCGTGGTAGGCAGTTTGCCGCTACTCACGCAGAGGCTATTTTCATCGCCCCTCCTACAAAGGAATACGCTAAAATCGCTGTAAAACAAGTGCGAGATACTTTGATTCAAGCAGGACGCGATCCGTATAGTGCCAAAATCTACATTCTAGCCACCATTATCACTGATGAGAATGAGAATCTAGCACAGGCTAAATATAATGATTTACTTAGTTATTCTAGCAAGGAAGGCTCTTTGGTTATCAATTCTGGTTGGCTGGGCGTGGATTTAAGCCGCTATGACTTAGAAGATCCATTAAGCAACATTAAATCAAACGCCATGCTCGCACAAGTAGAAGCCTTGAATAACTCCACAACAGAATCTGGCAGGGAGTGGCGACTAAAAGACTTACTCAAGCTCACAGGGCTAGGCTGTCAAGGACCAAAGTTTGTAGGCTCACCTACGCAAGTTTGCGATATTTTACAAGAAGTGATTGCTTATAGCGATGCTGATGGCTTTAATCTAGCTTATGCGACAACACCCGGGAGCTTTGAAGATGTCGTGCGTTTCATCGTGCCAGAGCTTCAAAATCGCGGCGTGTATAAAAGAGAATACACGCAAGGCTCACTGCGACACAAACTCTTTGGCAGGGGTGATAGGCTAGATTCTAGTCATATCGCTTCACGCTATCGTGTGGGCGGGGCAAAAAGCACAATCAATGATTATGCGAACACAGGGCGATTTAAACACAATAAGGAGCAAGACTATGTTATATGATTGTTTGCCGCAAGGCATTTACATAATCCACGAGAATCCCGAGTGGATACCGCCTTTTAAGGAGGCATTTGATAGGGCTGGGGTTAATTTCAATGAAATCCTTCTCACACAAGGGGGCATTAGTTTAGATTCTATCCCACCAAATGGGGTGTTTTGGAGTAGGCTTAGTGCCTCAAGTCATACGCGTGATAATGCCTTTTCTAAGGAATATGGTCGTGCGTTGTTAGCGTGGCTAGAATCTTACGGGCGTTGCGTGATAAATGGCAGCTCTGTGCTAGAGCTTGAAGTCAGCAAGGTTAAACAGGCTTTACTTTTAGAATCTTTTTTTAAAGCAAAAGGCTGTGAGTTTAAAACGCCACAAACACTTGCGGTATTTGGGAAAACTGATTTAATCAATGCGGCAAGTAGCTTTGCTAAAGATAACAAGCCATTTATCACAAAACATAATCAAGGCGGCAAGGGCTTAGGTGTGCGACTTTTTGAAAATGTTGATGAGTTTAGGGGCTATGTGGAATCAGCTGAGTTTGAACTACCCATTGATGGTATTACACTTTTACAAGAATATGTAGAATCTAGGGAAGCTTTTATTACGCGATGTGAGTTTATCGGCGGGAAGTTTCACTATGCGGTGCGAGTGGATACGAGTAATGGGGCGTTTGAGCTATGCCCTGCTGATGCGTGTCAAATAGATTCTTTAGATTCTAAAGTGGATTCTAGTAGGGATTCTAAGTTGGCGGATTCTAAAGCAGAATCTACAAAACGCCCCGCTCTTGCTGGGGCGGCGTGTGAAGTGGGAGCTGGGGATAAATTTAGCCTAAGAAAAGAGATAGATTCTAAAAGCCCTATTGTGCGGTGTTTAGAGCAGTTTTTAGCACTGCATAATATCGCTGTGGCAGGGATTGAATTTATTGAAGGTGTGAGCGGGGATATTGTGGTCTATGATATAAACACAAACACAAATTATAACTCCACACTAGAATCTAAAATCCGCTCTAGTGGCGGAGTGGCGGCGGCGGATAGGTTGGTTAGCTTTTTAAAAGAGCAGTTTGACAAACAATAAAGGAGTGAAAATGAAGTTTGGGTATTGGAGTCCGGTATTTGGCAGTTGGCTTAGGAATGTAGATGATGATAGTACGCAGTGTTCTTGGGAGTATATCCGCGATTTAGCCATAAAAGCGGAGAATCTAGGCTATACGCTCACCCTTGTGCCAGAGCTGTATCTCAATGACATTAAGGGTGAAAAAGCCCCAGCTCTTGATGCGTGGGCTATTGCCAATGGTTTAGCGGCGGTTACACAAAGCATTGAGATTCTAGCCGCTTTGCGTCCACAGTATCATCAAGTAGCTTTGACTGCCAAGCAGATTGCTACCATTGCACAAATTTGTAATGGGCGATTTTCTATCAATATGGTATCAGCGTGGTGGGAAGAGGAGGCTAGGCAGTATAGTATAAACTTTGACGCACACGATGATAGATATACGCTCACACACGAATACACCGATGTTTTGCGAGGATTTTGGAGTAAAAGCCCATTTCATCACAAGGGCAAGTATTTTAGCTTTGAAAATTCCTATAATGAGCCAAAACCACCCAAGATTCCGCTTGTGTATGCCGGAGGTGAGAGTGAGATAGGCAGAAATGCTATCACACAATTTGCGGATTTTTATCTCTTGCACGGCGGCACACTTGAAGAAGCGCAAACAAAAATAGCGGATATGAAAGAGCGAAAGAAAAGAGCGGGATTGCCTCCATTTAAGGGCTTTGGTATGGCGGTGTATATGATTGTGCGTGATAGTGAAGAAGAGGCACAAAATGAGCTAAAGCGGATTACTACCATTAAAAATTACGCTGATTATGAAAACTCGTATAAGAATTTCACAGACAATTCACAGCTTGATGTAGAGATTAGCAAGCAGGAATACAGCGTGTCTAATCGCGGACTGCGACCAAATCTAGTTGGCACACCCGAAAGCGTGGCACAAAAGATTAGGGCGTATAAAGAAGCAGGGCTAGATTTGCTTATCATTCAGTGTGCTAATATGCAAAAGGAGCTAGAATATATCGCTAAAAAGGTTATGCCGTTGGTAAAATAGAACCTTTAAGGAGTTTTGATGATTTGGTTGCGTCAGCTTTATATCGTAGGAATTCATACAGATGTAGGTAAAACACACTTCAGTGCGGCTTTTTGCAAGGCATTTTCATACACTTATTTTAAACTTCTTCAAGCAGGAAGCCCAACGGATGAGCAACGCGTGAAAGAACTCTCTCCACATACGCAGATTTTACCATCTGCACTTACTCTTCGCACTGCTGCTTCTCCTCACATTGGATATAAATATGAGAATCTAACATACAATGGCTTGCATTTAAAGATTCCGCAATCCGATAGACTTCTCATTGAGCTTGCTGGAGGGCTTTTCACACCACTTGATAATACACATACTTTTTTTGATTATATCCTTGCTAATCCTCGCCCTATTATTGTTGTGGGAAGATATTATCTTGGTTGCATTAATCATATCTTACTTACATTACACGCTCTGCAAAATATGCCTATTCTTGCACTCGTTATGCTCAAAGATTCTAAGGATATTTATCGTGATGAGATCGACGAGTTTGTGTGCTCTTACACAAAAATTCCACTTGTGCATATAGAATCTTACACAACCCAAAACTTAGATTCTATTGCAAATAGACTTGCACATAAACTTAGACCTTATATTCAAGAGCTGTTGTAGTTTCTCTATCAAAATTCATTTTCTAAAATATTATCAAGCACACCACATACATATTCAGCAAGTTCAAGACTTATTATATAAGGTGGCATAAAATAAATCGTATTTCCTAAAGGACGCAACAACACACCCTTTTCAAGTGCTTGTTCATACACATACAATCCCGCCCTTGCAAACCTACACCCAATCAAATCAAATGCAAACACCATTCCACACACACGCACATTGCTTACCTTTTTATGCTTTGAAAGCATAGACCATTGCTTGGCTATGGCAGCACTTAAAGAACGATTGGAGAGTAGCGTATTGTCTTGCTCAAAAATATTGAGCACAGCATTTGCAGCAGCTATGGCAAGAGCATTACCCGTATAGCTATGGGAATGCAAAAAGCCTTTTTGTTCTTCATAAGGTGCATAGAATCCTTGATAAATACTATCACTTGTAACCACAACAGACAAGGGAAGATATCCACCTGTAATGCCTTTAGAAAGACAAAGAAAATCAGGCACGACATCACATTGTTCTAGGGCAAACATACTGCCTGTGCGACCAAATCCCACAGCAATTTCATCAAAAATAATATGAATATTATACTTTTGTGCCAACACACACGCCTCCTGCACATAAGCAGAAGGATACATATTCATACCTCCTGCGCACTGCAACAAAGGCTCAAGAATAAACGCACAAATGCGATGAGCGTGCTTTTTTAGAATCTGCTCCAATGCTTCAATCTCTCTGTGATAATCTCCATTTATTGTATTATCATTAGGATTCCACATACCCGATGGCACAGGCGTGTTTAAAGCTTCAAGTAAAAGAGGTTTATAAGCGCTTTTATAAAGCCCCACATCACCTACACTTAAAGCCCCTAAGGTTTCGCCGTGATAGGCATTTGCTAAGGATAAAAACGCATTTTTTTCTTTATTACCTGCGTTATAATGACTATGAAAACTCATTTTTAATGCCACTTCAACCGCACTTGAACCATTATCAGCATAAAAACATTTTTGCAAACTTTGTGGGAGCAAGGCACATAATCGCTTAGAATAAGTAATAATACCCTCGTGCGAGAATCCAGCCAAAATAATATGCTCCAGTTGCTCTAATTGCTGCACAATCGCAGTGTTAATAATAGGATTGCAATGCCCAAAAAGATTAACCCACCAACTACTGATACCATCAATAAATGACTTCCCATCAAAATCATACAAATACACACCTTTTGCTGATTGAATAGGGATAAGCGGTAATGTTTCGTGATCTTTCATTTGTGTGCAAGGATGCCAAATATGTGCCAAATCTAAAGCTTTTAAATCTAACATAGCTCCGCCTTATACAAAAATTTGGATATAATTTTACTCCACAATATCTAATTCCCCAATAAGGAATGCTATGCCCAACAAACCTTCGTTTAACCACGCTTCATCATTTGATGTGGGCTTAGATACACAATTAAAATCACTCAAAGATACACATAATTTCCGCACAATTACAGATTATCAACATAATGACATTTTTATCACTCCTTATGTCTCACACGCCTATCATTTACCACATAAACCCCTCATTAATTTTGCAAGCAATGACTACTTAGCTCTCTCATTAGATGCTACACTTGTCCAAGAATTTCTTAGCACACTTTGTGCCCAAGATATAGTTTTTTCTAGTGCATCTTCGCGTTCTTTAAGTGGAGGATTCCCTATTTATGACACTTTGGAATCTCATCTTAGCCAACTCTACGCACCCAAAAAAGCCTTGCTTTTTAACAGCGGTTATCACTGCAATCTTTCCTGTATTCAGGCATTAGGCACTCTTACACGCACGCTTTTTTTGCTTGATAGATTCTCTCACGCGAGTGTATTTGATGGGGTGCGTAACGCTCACTTTAAGCGCTTTAAACATAATGATATAGCTGCACTTGCAACGCTTGTTGAATCTTATCATCGTCATTATGAACGCGTGATTATTGTAACTGAAGGACTTTTTAGTATGGAGGGAGATTTTTGTAAAATTAACGACATAATACAACTCAAAAAAACTTACCCTAATGTATTTTTATATATTGATGAAGCCCATAGCGTGGGTGTATGTGGCAAAGATGGACTTGGGATAGCCTATGAATACATTGAGGAAATTGATTTCCTTGTGCTTACTTTTGGCAAAGCTTTGGCTTCTGTGGGGGCTTGTATGCTTTGTAATACAGCTCAAAGAGACTTTTTTGTCAATACTTCACGAGGGTTGATATACTCCACTGCCCTGCCACCAATTAATGTTGCGTGGAGTAGCTTTATATGGAGCAAAATACCTACCTTAAACCATAAGCGTGAAAAATTACAGCTTTTGAGTCATCATCTGTGTTTATCCTTGAAAGAAAAGGGCTACACAATAAGGGGTGAAGCACATATTATTTCGCTTATGTGTGGAGACAATCACTCCGCAATTAAGCTCTCTAAAAAGTTGCGTGAGCGTGGATTCTTTGCTCCTGCCATCAAAGAACCTACGATTCCTAAAGGAACAGCAAGAATCCGATTCTCTCTCAATGCCAATTTAGAATTAGAACACATATTTCAACTTGCAGAGGCACTATGAAATATAAATGGCTTCATAAAACCGCAAAAGATTCTTTCACAAAAGACTTAGTAATATGTATGGGTGGTTTTGGAAGTGAGCCTAGCCATTTTCAACATCTTTGTGCTTATGAATGTGATGTTATTATGTTTTATGATTATAGAGATATAAATATACTTAAATCCTATGATACACACGAAATTTTGTATCTCTTCCACAATCATTTTAGGCATATTTATCTTATCGCTTTTTCACTTGGCGTATGTGTGGCAAATGTTATTTTTGCACCGATATGGGGACGATTCACACGCACATTTGCTATTAATGGCACACCTCTAGGCATTGATAAAACTTATGGCATTCCTCCTACACTCTTTAGATATACAATCAAGCATTTTGATGCACAGCAATTTCGCACAGGATTATTAGGACATAGGCTAGAATCTCATTTTATCTTGCGTGAAAATCAAGCCTTACGCAATGAACTTGAAGTGCTTTATGAGTTTTCTCAATCAATACCATCACATCAACTACAAAAGTGGGAATATGCACTCATATCACATAATGATGAGATTTTCCCACCAGAGTCAAATAAACAATATTGGCTTTCTCAAGCTCTTCAAAACACGCGGATTCTATGGAGCAATGAGCCACACTTTGTTTTCTTTGGATTTAGCTCATGGGAAGAATTATGCCAACTATAAAAAAACCAAGAGTCGCTTCCAACGATTTTAATCTTATCTCCTTTTACAAAGCCCGATGCACCTATAATCAAAATAGCCCAATACAACACGCTATGAGATTTCATCTTCTAGACTTGCTTAAAAAGCACACAAATCGCAAATATTTTGATTCTATCTTTGAATTTGGTGCAGGAATGGGTGAGCTTACGACACTTGTATGCAAATCATTTGATTTTCAACGCTACATAACAAATGATTTTTACCCTTACGATATGGGTGCAGTGCTACACGATGAGAGAATTTCACACTTTGCTTTTGATATGACACAACTTTGCACTCATTCTCTTGCAACAGAGCAATTTGAACTTATCATCTCTAATGCTTGCCTACAATGGCTTGATTGCATCTCTACACTCACTACTTTAAAATCTATGATTGCTCGCGGTGGGATATTGGCATTAAGTAGCTTTGGACAAGACAATATGCACGAAATACGCAATATTACAGGCGTAGGATTACAATATGAAAGCTTAGATACAATACACACATTACTAGCACAAGATTTTAAAATCCTTGCTTTAGAATCTACCCATCATTATTTGCATTTTGATAATGCCCTTGAGGTTTTTAGGCATCTAAAATTAAGTGGTGTTAATGCTTTTGGCACAAGTAAGCCTTTTGCTCTCACAAAGACTATGCTCAAAGACTATTCCAAAAAATTTAATAATACACTCACTTATGAGCCTCTTTATATCCTTGCTCTCAAGCGTTAAGAAATAGCACATAAACGAAACACTATTGCCTTAGCAATAACCCTATAAAGTAAAAACCAAAATGTTTGAAAAAGAGATTAAAAAATGGGCTTAAGATTCTTAATGCTTACTAGCCTAGCGATAAAGTATGCCAAAAGACTTTAAAAGTTCATTCCCACACTTGCATTGATATTCAAAAGCGTATAAGCCCGCTCACTTCACTGCTTAAGCCAAAGCGTCCAAAATAGTCTTTATATTACATTTGGGCATTTACTCCGCCATAAAAGCTATGGGTATCTAGCATTGCTTATTGAGTAAAAGATGAGTTGGCAAAATCACTGAAAGATGATTTTGCTTCCACAGAATCTGTAAATCTTACATTATAAAAACCAAATCCAGAAAAACTAAAATGCAAAGATTCTAAAGACAAAGTGTAGCCTATATGTAAGCCCAGAGATGTGCCAAAGGTATTATACATACTTGCAGAATTAGCACAAGCAAACACTTCTCCGCTCTCTTTATATGCACCATGCATAACACCACTATAAGAGGGTAGCATCATAGGCTTGAAAACAACCTTGCTTACTTGAAAATCCTTGCTTATCCCACCTTGAATATATAAAATCGTTGTGTTGTAATCTGTATTAATGTTGTAATTTTGCCCTCCAATGATAGTTTTATTTGTCGTATTCAGTCCCATACCCACACTTGCTGTGCCAAGGATTGAACAATGTTTGAAGTCATAGTTTCCACTCCCACCCAGCGTGAAAGTGTGGCTATTGCGTTGCGTATAGGTATCATTAGCACCGACATAAGCATAATCCAAAAATCCCCCTAAAAGCAAGGAATTGCTTAGGCGATTTTTATAATGAAAACTCGTGCCTGTGCTTGAAGCTTTGTAGCTTTTGTGAGAAAATAAGGTATAGTTTACATTCATTATCATTTGTTGTTTTGCATTTTGGGTTAAAGAGAGTATGTCGGCTAGAATCTTGCTACTTATGGCGTTATCCACACTTGCAACTTTCACGGATCGTTTATAAGCCCTTAAAGCATTATAGCTTGGCATATCCTGCATAGGAGTAAGAGCAAAAGAGAGTGAGCTGAAACCTAGTGATTGTTGTGAATTAAAAGTATCCTGCACAGAATCGAGCGGGGCATTTTCAGCAAGGCTATCAATACTTGCTTGATATGAAGAGCTATTGGCATTTGTGATAGTCTCAAAGTAGTCTTGGTAGTCTTTTGAAAGGTTGGGGTCTTGGAAAACTCCCATAGTAGAATCCCCACTGTCACTTGGGCTAAACGCATCATTTTTAAGCGTCGTGCTATCATAAATAAAATCTAGGACATTGTTGCTCTTTGGCAAAATAGTGTCAAATTTACCAGTATAATTTTTAAGTGAGCCTAAATCAAGCTGTATGGTTTTACCCGCCGTAAGTAAGCTTCCCTCTCCACTATATAGGGACAAACTCTAGCGTGTCGCCTTGTATGTCATAGCTATTTGCTTCTAACTTGGAGTTGAGACTCCCGCTAAAGGCAATTTGCAGCTTTGCATTAGAATCTTGCGTGTAAGAGCCATTGATTGTAAGGGTATTTTGCGAAAGGTTAGTGATGGGCATAGCACCAAATCCCGCCATAACGATACCGCTTTCATTTTTGACTTGAGGGTTGGTGCTTATTTCACTGCCTCTTTCGATTATCCCTGATACTACGAGAATCCCACCATTTTGCAAGGTTATAGAGCTTGTGGCAAGTTTGGCATTGCTCGTGTTGCTACCACTCTCTACTTTGCCTAGCTGAATAATACCGCTATCCTTAGCTGTGATACCACCTATAATCGTGCCTAAATCTAGAATCTGCACTATGCCACCAGATTCTGCTGTGGCGTTTTTCTCTACTTTCGCAGTGCCACTTAGCTGTGCTAATCCACCATTTTTGGCTGTGAGATTATTACTGACTTCGCCTTTGAGAGGCATTTGATTTGCTAAGTTTGCTATTTTGAGCTACTTCTAATACGCCTTGCAAAACGCGTATCGCTCCATGATAGGTGTTATCCTTACCACTTAGCGTAAGTTTGCCTTGTCCTGTTTTTATTAAACCTGCTTTTTTAATGTCTTTTAGCTCTTCTTTAGGCGAGTTCCACGCACCCTCTATATACCATTTATCCTCCCATAATCGCTGATATATGTTGTTGCTAAACTCGCCACTTAGCCCCCCCCTTTGTATCAATGGTATAAAAGGCTTGATTCTCTCCCTCAAAATGCTCTACACTATTTTTATTCATACAATTGACATCAAGCCGTGCCAAGCCTTTTAGAGCCTTTTGCACATCTAAAATCCCCTGCTCAAAGACTTCTTCTTTGCTAAGTTTGATAATCGCTTCAGCATCATCGTGAGATTGATCTGTTTTGCTAAGATTATTGAACATGTTAGCAATCTCGCTTTCAGTATAGCCTAGCTTTTTCAAATCCGCTTTTACCTGCTCTCTATCTATCTTGCCATTTTTCATAGGTGGTTCATTATCAATATAAATGATATTATAGGAAGTGTATTTACCGCTTGGTGTTGGCATAGCTTTAATGGTAAGTTTTGGAGCGGTGTAGTTATTGTTTGCTGTGGTGAGTAGCACATCGGCAAGTCGCGATCCGCCTAAAAAGCCAAATTTCTGCTGCACGAGCATTGCCGCGCCGCTTACCATAGGCGTAGCTTGTGATATCCCACTCATCGCACAAAAATTCATCGGTGCTAGTCCCATTCTTATCCTGACAACAAGAAGTAGGGCTTTGCCCTGTGCCAAAATTCGCATTTGCAGAATCTATTTGACTCCCCGGAGCAGTGATTGCATAAAGTGCCGCACCTTTAAAAGCATTGCTAAAACTTGCCAATCCATTACACTCTGCTTGATTATTGCTTGAGCATTTCCCACTTAATATAGTCATATGCTTTGTTTTTTCATCAATGGTTATCCCCTGTGCGTCTAAAGCCCCCGCCACAAGCCACGCGCGGACGGCTTCATCATAGCTTGGGGCCACCGCTGTGGCAGCAGGGGTCATCTTGCCCTCATTCCCAGCTGCCATAACATTTAAAATGTCTTTTTCTTTAGATAAACGGATAAGGTGCAAGGTATCGTGTGGGGCTCTTCTGCCTGTGGAAGTTGCTTCTTGGTTAATTCTCCATTCTAAAAGCGTGTTGAAATAATAATCCGCACTAATTGTCTCGCTATTTTTATCAATGACAGCATAGCCAGAATCTGTATAGTAGCGATTATTGAGCGGATACCAATAGCCACCCAGCTATTATTAATAATTTTGACATTCCAATTCTTTACATCTTCATACAAATTGCCTGTGTAGCTTAGGCTTGGATTTTGTTTGCCAAGTCCATAATACTTGCCATTATACGCAATGCCGTGTGGATCTCTATCACCTTTCATCGCACCAATGGCGATACCAGCCACGTGTGTGCCGTGCTGTTCTAATATGCTAGAGCTACCATTGACTAGATCCACATCTTTACCGGCTAGACTTGGGTGAGTTGTGCTAAAGGCAGAATCTATGACGCCAAGATTCACGCCACTGCCATCTATGCCCGGACTATGCCCGGATTTTCCTTATAGGCTTCATCAAGGTTAATGAGCTTCCACGATTTTTTAAGGATATACATTATATCACTAGCACTTAGCCCAAATGGCATAAAGCTACACAAAAGGCTAATATATGCTTTTTCATTGATAAACCTCTAATTTTTTGCGAGATTCTAATCAAAAAAAAAAAAACGCCTTATCTACCAACACAACAAATCAGCAAGGTGCTTAAAGGCTACTAAAATCAACATATAAAAAGTATTTAGCAAAAAGTATAAAATAATTTAGCCCATTTGTGCGTATGCAGATTCGCAATCTTTATGAGCGTGTTCCACAATACGCACATAAAGGGCTAGTTCTTATCCTTATCCACAAGTTTATTTGCGCCAATCCAAGGCATCATCGCCCTTAGCCTACCGCCGACTTTTTCAATCTTGTGAGCGTTTAGATTCTTTCTCTCCGCATTCATTCTAGCATACCCAGCCTTTCGCTCTAAGATAAAGTCTTTAGCAAAGCGACCTTCTTGTATATCTGCTAGAATCTCTTTCATCGCCTTTTTAGATTCTGCGTTTATCACTCTAGGACCACTTACCATATCGCCGTATTCTGCGGTGTTTGAGATAGAGTAGCGCATATTTGCTAAGCCGCCTTCATAGATTAAATCCACAATGAGCTTTAGCTCGTGCAAACACTCAAAATACGCCATCTCTTCAGGGTATCCCGCTTCTACGAGCGTTTCAAACCCCGCTTTTACAAGGCTAGTTACCCCACCGCAAAGCACAGCTTGTTCGCCAAAGAGATCTGTTTCTGTCTCGTCTTTAAAAGTTGTTTCTATAATGCCACTTCTGCCACCGCCAATCGCACTTGCATAGCTTAGGGCAATCGCTTTAGCATCACCCCTACTAGTATCTTGCTCTACTGCGATTAGATCTGGGATTCCACCACCTTTTACAAACTCGCTTCTAACCGTGTGTCCGGGAGCTTTGGGTGCTACCATTATCACGCCTACACCTTTTGGAGCTTGAATCTGCCCGAAATGGATATTAAAGCCGTGTCCAAAGGCGATGATTTTATCTTCACTCAAATTTGGTTTAATATCTTGTGTGAATACATCAGCTTGCAATTCATCTGGGATTAGAATCATAATCACATCGGCTTCTTTTGTCGCCGCAGCTACTTCTAGCACCTTAAAGCCCTTTGCTTCAGCCTTAACCCAGCTAGAGCCGCCCTTATACAGCCCGATGATGACTTCTACGCCTGAATCTCGCAAGTTTTCCGCGTGTGCGTGCCCCTGACTCCCAAAGCCAATCACGGCTACCTTTTTCTTTTGAATAAGTCCTAAATCGCAATCTTTATCGTAATATACTTGTAATGCCATTTCATATTCCTTTCGTGGCAAACCACTTTTAAAGTTTAAGACTCAATTGTAGTTAAAACAAACTTAGTTATAATTAATACCGCAGCAAGTAAGCAAAGCCAAAACTCACAAGGGGGTAAATATGCAACACTCTAGCACGACACATACAATATCACAAGATTCTATAATAGCTCATCACGCACATTCTGCCGCATTACAACCTAGCCAAATGGACTTTGTATCAAGTATGATTTTACAACTCCTTGAAAGCGTGGATAAAGAGCTAAAAGATGCATTTATCGCGATTAAGCACAGCCTTGAAAATGCCGATAACGCTACACTCACACAGACGCTTTCTCACATTTCTAGCCAAGATAAAACACTATCCATTATCAAGGCTTTTACGCTTTATCATATGCTTTTAAATATCATTGAAGAGCTAAATCTAAGCGATTCTGCCACGCTTAATGCCCTGCCCCAAACTTTGCTAGATTTAAAAAATGAAGGCTATGATAAGCAAGATATTCTAAAAGTTTTACAAAATATCGCCTTTTACCCCGTTTTCACCGCTCACCCCACCGAATCTCGCCGCCGCACATTCCTTGAAGCCCATCACAAAATGAGTAAAAACATTAGAGATATTTTTAGCTCTAATGATTCTCAAGCACGATTTGAGCTTCTCTATCGCTTAAATCTATTATGGCACACACATTTGGTAAGAAGCGAAAAAATGGAGATTCTTTTTGAGCTTGATAACCTACTTTATATTATTGAAAGCTCCATTGTAGAATCTGCCACGCAAGTGCTTAGTGATATTCAAACCCTTATAGGTACAAGCTTGAAGCACTCTCCTATTATTCTAGGCAGCTGGGTAGGGGGCGATAGAGACGGGAATCCTTATGTCAGCAATGAGATTATGACAAAGGTGATGAAAACCGCCCATAGAGCGATTATAGAGATGTATATCAAAAAATGTGAAAAACTTATCCGTGAGTTATCGCTTTCAAGTGATTTAAAAGAGCCTAGTGCCGAGCTTTTGCAGTCATTACAATTAGAAAAAGAGCAGCTCCCGAGCACAGAATCCACACTCTATGCCAAGGAGCCTTTCCGTGCGAAGCTCTACCTTATCAAAAAGAAGCTCCAAAACCGCCTTATCGCCATTAACACCACAGATTCTGTGGACTTTACTTATAGCAACTCTAAAGAGCTTTTAGGCGATATTGATATGCTGATACGCTCTTTAGATTCTCTTTCAGCAAGTGGCTTGGTGGAGTTTTATAATCTCGTGCTTTTAGGTGGATTTCATCTTTTAAGGCTTGATTTTAGAGAGCATCGCGATGTGATTTTGAGTGCTACGAGTGAGATTTTTTGCCTGATTGGACTATGTGATAGCGATTTTAAGGATATGAGTGAGCAGAAAAAATACGAGATTCTAAACCTTGCTTTGAGTGCCAAAAAGCTTGATTTAAACACGATATTAGAAGAGCTTTCAGATTCTACAAGGCGGTTTGTGGGAGCGTTTCTAAGAATCGCGTGGGCAAAAAAGCATATTTCGGAATCTATCCTGCAAAGCTTTATTATCTCTATGAGCAGTGAGCCTAGCGATTTGCTCTGTGTGCTGTGGTTTGCTAAACAAAGTGGCTTGTGGAAGCCGGGCAAGAAAAAGGAATCTAAAAAAGGCAGGGCGAAAATCTCCATTGCTCCGCTTTTTGAGACGATTGATGATTTACAACACGCTAAACACACCATCAAAACACTCTATGCTAACGCCCATTATCAGCAATATTTACTTGATAATGACAATATACAAGAAATTATGGTGGGCTATTCGGATTCAAGTAAAGATGGAGGGATTTTTGCAAGTAATTACAATCTCTACTTTGCAATTGCGGATTTAATCAAACTCCAAAATGAGCTACCGCTTACCATCGCCTTTTTCCACGGACGCGGTGGGAGTGTGAGCCGCGGAGGAGGAAGCCTTGAAGAAGCCTTGCTTTCTGCTACTCCACAAAGTGTGTGTGGGGTGCTTAAAACAACGGAACAGGGTGAGATGATAAGTGCGAAATATTTAAATAAAAACATTGCTACAAAAAACCTTTCGAGTACGATAAGTGCGTTACTCAAAAAAAGTATGAATGATACATTTTGCATAGGCGGAGCTTGTGAGATAGACCCGCAGATGATGAAGCTCCTTGAGCCTATCTCACAAGTCTCTTGTGTGGCGTATCGTAAGCTTGTGTATGAAGACAAGGGCTTTATGACATATTTTAAACACGCCACGCCTATTGAATTTATACAGAATCTTAATCTTGGCTCACGCCCTAGCAAACGCAAGGATACACAGAGTGTGGAGGATTTACGCGCTATTCCTTGGGTGTTTGCTTGGACGCAAAATCGCTCCATTCTCCCGGCGTGGTATGGGCTAGGCAGTGCATTAGCCAGCGGGGATAAAAACGCACTCAAAGACTGCTATGCTAACTCGCTATTTTTCAAAACCACGATTGATAATATCTCTCAAGCTTTTTTGAAAGTAGATGTAGAGATAGCTAAGCTATATAATGAGTTTGTGCCAGATAAAACGATAGGGGATAGAATCTGGGAGCTTATCTATACGCAGTATCAGCTGACACTAGAGCATTTGCTCTATCTTAGAGGGGAGAATGCCCTGCTTGATTCTGAAAGTGAGATTAGGGAATCTATCCTGCTACGCAAACCATATTTAAGTGTGCTTAATCTCACGCAGATTGAGCTGATTAAGAAATACCAAACCTGCCATTATCCACAAGCACAAGAGCGACTGATGGAGCAGATTCACGCTACCATTGTAGGCATAGCTCAAGGCTTACGCAACACGGGGTGAAAGGATTATTTCCACATATCCCCAAACTTTTTATCCCATTCTTGTGGTGTGAATCTGCCCGTGCCACCTTCTGGGGTAAAAGTAAGTTCCCCAACCACAATTCTACCTTGGATATTATACAAATCAACTCTTAGATAAGGCGACATTATTAACATACGGGCAATCTCAAGCATAATGTTAAGGTGTTCGGGCTTATTTGGAATGATATTTGGAGGCTGATAAAGATATTTTATCGGCATAACATTCCAATTCTCATCAAAAATACTTCTTGTATGCTCCACAAATCTATCGGTATCCACTTGTATGTATTGTGTTTTACCAAAGCAGTGGATTTTATAATCACTTGGCACTTTAGCTTCCCCATCTGCGTTAGTCTCCAACAACATCTCCTCCACAAAGATTCTAGGCTCTATGTCTTTATAATGCCATTCTCTATAAAGTGTGTAAAAGTTTGTGTTTAAATGTGTTGTGAGTTTAGTCATAGCTTCATTAAAGCTTTTAGAATCTTTTAGAAAAGCAACTTTATCTTTGACTAAGACTACACCACCGCTATCGTGATTTGTCTTTAATACAAAGCTTTGTGGAAGTTTAGAGAAATCAATCTCATCTACACTTTTATAGATTCCATAGAGTTTTGGTAAGTATTGACATTCATTTGTATTAAAGAGTTCTTGTGTGAGTGTGTCAATAGGTTGGAAAAGCAGAGAATCTTTAGCAAGAAGTGAGTTTAGAATCTGTGTTGCTTGGTTAGGTATAGGATTTTGTGGTGTGTTTTGTGTGGTTTCTAGAATCTTGTCATATTGAGTGTGTAAGCACGAAATATCTTTGCTTGAATCTTGTTTGGATTCTAAAGTTTTAGATACTTCACCTAAAGGCTCAGCATGACAAATGGAAGTAGAATTTATGTTTTCATTTTCTTTATATTGTGTTGCTTGTGAAGTTTTATTGCTAGATTCTGTGTTATTTTGATTTGGATTGTAACATTCTTTATTTTGTGTTTGTGGGGAAATAGAAGTTGTTGTGTTTAAAGTAGGATCATTTTGTAAATCTATATTGTTTTGATTTAGGCTATAAGGTTGCCCCCCCCCCCCATAGTATAAGTAGTATTATCCTGTGTATTGTGAGTTGGATTAAAGTGTTGTAATGTGGTGGCAATGTAGATTCTAGCTTTGAGTTTATCTGCTAGGGCTGTATATATTGGATTTCTATCAAACAAGATTCTATGAATGATTTTTTCATTATTTTAAAATCTGGTGTATAGCCAAATATTTTTTTATGTCTTTTTATAAAGTAACTTTCATCATCTAGTTTAGCTAAAGCTTTTTCTTTTAACTTAACACGCATAGGGTGGATAAAGTCTTTATAAAGTGGATTGTTTTTAATAAGCTGTTTGAGTGTAGATTTTATTTGCATAGGGGGACTCCTTCGGGTGTGAAGTTGTGGAATGATATAGACTCTGCCCCATAAGGGAGACAGAATCTTGCAGCCAAAAAAGGGGTTGGGGGGATTACATCATTCCGCCCATACCTCCCATTCCACCCATATCAGGCATTGCAGGGACTGGCTTATCTTCTTTAATCTCATTAATTGTCGCCTCTGTTGTCAAAAGCAGACTTGAGACAGAAACCGCATTTTGCAACGCTATACGAGTAACTTTCAATGGATCAATAATGCCTTCTTTAAACATACTATCCACATGCTCACCCTTACTTGCATCAAAGCCATAGATACCGCCACTACCTTCCACTTCTTGCACTTTATTGACTACCACGCCCGCATCATATCCTGCGTTTGTAGCGATTTGTGCCAATGGAGCTTTAATCGCGCGTTTGATAATATCATAGCCAATCGCCTCATCGCCGCTAAGCTTTAGATTCACTTTCTTAGCCGCATGGATAAGGGCTACACCGCCTCCTGCTACAATGCCTTCTTCAACCGCTGCTTTTGTCGCTGCAAGCGCGTCATCTACGCGATCTTTTTTCTCTTTCATCTCTACTTCACTTGGTGCACCTACCTTAATAACAGCCACACCACCGCTAAGCTTTGCCAAACGCTCTTGGAGTTTTTCTCTATCATAATCACTTGTTGTGTTTTCAATCTCCATTTTGATTTGTGCGATTCTATCTTTGACATCTTTTGCTTTGCCTTTGCCATCAACGATTGTCGTATTATCTTTATCAATCACGATTCTTGCCGCACTTCCTAAATCAGCGATAGTAGCAGCCTCCAGCGTTTTGCCAAGCTCTTCGCTAATCACTTGCCCACCTGTAAGGATAGCAATATCTTGTAGCATTGCCTTTCTTCTATCGCCAAAGCCCGGAGCCTTAACTGCTGATACATTCAGCACACCACGGAGTTTATTGACTACCAAAGTTGTAAGTGCTTCGCCCTCAATATCTTCAGCAATGATAAGAAGTGGTTTGCCACTTTGCATAGTCGCTTCAAGCAAAGGCAAAATCTCTTTCATATTTGAGATTTTTTTATCTGTTAAAAGCACATAGGCATTTTCAAGCTGTGCTGTCATTTTATCTGTATTTGTTACAAAATATGCCGAAAGATAGCCCCTATCAAACTGCATACCCTCAACAACACTTAGCTCATCATTAATACCCTTAGCTTCTTCAACAGTGATGACACCATCTTTGCCGACTTTTTCCATTGCTTCTGCGATAAGTGAGCCAATGTTTTCATCAGAGTTTGCGGAGATTGTCGCTACTTGTGCGATGTCGCTTTTGCCACCAACTTTTTTGCTAATCTTTTTCAGCTCATCAATAATCGCCGCCACCGCCTTATCCATACCGCGTTTTACGGCAATAGGATTAGCCCCAGCTGTAATATTTCTTAAACCCTCTTTGTAAATGCTGTATGCAAGCACGGTTGCCGTAGTCGTCCCATCACCTGCCGCATCAGCGGTTTTACTCGCTACTTCTTTTACAAGCTGTGCACCCATATTTGCAATAGGATCAGCTAGCTCTACTTCTTTTGCCACAGACACGCCATCTTTTGTAATTGTAGGCGCACCATAGCTTTTTTGAATAAGGACATTTCGCCCTTTTGGTCCCATTGTTACCTTAACGGCATCGCTTAACTGCTTAATCCCTTCATACAATTTGTTTCTCGCTGAATCTGAAAAGTGAATTTCTTTTGCCATTTGCTACTCCTTATGTGTGATTTATTTTTCAATAACGCCCAAAATATCTTCTAGCTCTAAAACGATATATTCTTTAGAATCTAGCTTGATTTCAGTGCCTTTATATTTGCCAAACACGATTGTGTCATTCTCTTTCAATGCCTTGTCATCTTTGACTTTCGCACTTACAGCCTTTACAAGACCCATAAGCGGCTTTTCCTTAGCATTATCAGGAATGATAATACCTGAACTTGTCTTTGTATCTTCCTCGAGACGCTCTACAAGCACCCTTTCACCTAGAGGTTTAAACTTCATATCAAACTCCTTGTCATTATAAAATTATCAAAAATTTAGCACTCAATTTTTGAAGTGCGATAATTTTATATTAACTTGTTAAACAAGTCAATACTTTATATAATTTTTATAAAAAAACTTTAGTCTATTAAACTAAATTTAGTTATCATAGATTCTATAAACTATCACTTGTAAATCCCCAATCTCAACATAAAATTAAGAACTTAATAGCAAATATTCCTGTGCTTTTTCCCGTTCAAGCGGTGTGAGTGTATGCACCATAGAGCCGATTTTAACTTGATAGGATTTGTGAGATTCTGTTCTAGCATAGCTTAAGGCAATGCGTCCAGCTAGAATCTTATCTTCCGCACTTGCATTGCTCTCCACAATCCCAAGCGGTCCTACGCAATCAAGCAAAGTAATCTGCTCCATTTGCGGATTTGGCGTGGCAAGTTTAGCATTTTCCTCTTCATTCCTTGCAATGACACATCTCGCACCATTTTCCAGCACGAGATACCGCCCAACCTTTACCATCTCTATATCTTCAAACTGCATTTGACGATGCGAGATGAGATCCTTAATCTTTAACGCCACAGAATCTTGAGTGAGCAGACAGCCACCTCCGGGCTTTTCAAAATACTCAAACCCATACGCCTTAATCATTTCTAGCTGCCTTGTGCGTCCCCGCCCACTCACATCAAGCAATCTCTCTCTATCCACCCAGCCCATTTTTTCAGGGAAACTTGGCTCCAAAAGTTTGGCACTCATAGGACGCAAAAGCAGCTCATCAAGGGTTTGTGGCTTACTCTTATCGCTCCCATCACGGCTTAAGATTCTATCAAATTTAGAATCTAGCCCTATTTTTCGCACAAGAGACCTAACTTGATCTAAGGCTTCCTTGCGTTGGGATTTTGGACGCTGTCCTAGCACCTCACCACTAATGACAAAGTCCGCATTAACCTTAAGTAGATAATCAAAGGCATTGGCAAACATATTGGCGTGGCAATCAATGCAGGGGTTAAAATACTTGCCATAGCCGTATTTTGGCTTAAACAACACATCATTAAAAAAACTGCTGCCTTATATCAAGGACTTGTAGTTTCACATCAATCTGTGCTGTGGCGTTTTGAAAATATTCTAGCTTATCCTTATTCCCGCCAAAGCCGATGTTAAAATGCAGTGCAATCACATCAATGCCTTGATCTTTTAATAGTTTCATAGAGATGAGGCTATCACAACCTCCGCTAAAAAGTGCTAAAGCTAACATAGGGCAATAATTCTCCTTTTTTAAGTTGTAAGATTTTGGTTTTTACTTCCTTGATGAGTGTGCCTTTTTCCTGCAAACTCATCGCTTCAAAACGCGGTATTTGAGACAAAAACTGCGTATAAGCTTGAATAATGAATAATCTCAAATGTTCTTTAAGGGAGGGTAAATCATTTAAAGGCTTAATTTTTTCATTAATGGCAATGGCAATAAGCAGTGGGTGTTCTACCTCTTGTTGCAAAAGCTTGGCAAACTCTTCTCTTTTGTAAGCAAACAACGATATATCAATATATTCTAATGTAAAATCAATCCATCTAGGCTTTTCAAGCAAGGTTTTCACAAGCACAGATTCAGCAATCTCTTGCGTTGGGGCGGTAAAAGCAGGGGGAGTATGCAACACAGGGCGTTTTGAGCCGATAAGATGTGTAGGCAAAGATAGCAAATGTGCGAGTGTGGGCTTATACTCCTCTTGCAACACGGGGCTAAGTGTGTGAATAAACTGCGTAGATTCAGTTAATGCCTTCTCTTTCTCCAAAGGATTATTGAGATCATAACTTTTAGCAATATGGCTTAGGATAAAATCCACAAAACGCATAGGGTTAGCAAACATATCGCTAAGTTCATTTACCTGCTTATTTGCCACCATATCAGCAGGGTCAGCTCCATTAGCAAAAATCACAACACCCCCATCTTTGCCACTTGCGGCTAGAATCTTAGCTGCTTTAAAAGCTGCATTTATCCCTGCCTTATCGCCATCATAGCTTAAAATCACCTTTGGCTCCCCCTTGCTTAAAAGTGGCAAATGATCCTTTGTCAAAGCCGTGCCAAGTGTCGCCACGGCGTAGTCAAACCCCACTTGATGCAACATAATCACATCAAGATACCCCTCACATACAATGATTTTCTTTTGCTTATAAATCTTATCCTTTGCGATGTAGTAGCCATAAAGCAGTTTTGATTTATTAAAAATCTTGCTTTGTGGGGAGTTTATATATTTCGCATTTGCCCCACTCATCGTGCGTCCGCCAAAGCCCACAACCTTGCCACTAGGGGAATGAATGGGAAAAATAATCCTATCGCTAAACCTCGCATACTCCCTTGTAGAATCTTTGCCAATCACGCCATATTCCAAGGCTTCAGCCTTATTCAGCATTTTAGCATTAAGAAATTTGAGCGTTTCAAAGCTCGCCCCACAATAGCCCAAAGCAAACTTTTCAATGCTTGAGTTTGCCACACAGCGAGAGCTAAGATATTCTAACGATGGCTTATGATTTAAGAGATTCTTTTGATAAAAGCGTGCTATCTCATCAAGCAAAGTAAAATCGGGTTTTTTCTCATAGCTCTTTTCGTATTCAAGCGTGAAGTTCATAATCGCTGCGATTTTTTCCACACTCTCTACAAAACTTAGCTTTTCATACTCCATAAGAAACTTTATACTATCACCGCCCACACCGCAGCCATAGCAGTGATAGAATCCTTTTGCTGGGCTCACCACAAAGCTAGGCGTTTTCTCATCGTGGAATGGACAACACGCCACATAATTGCTTCCAACTTTTTTTAACTCCACAACCGAGCCGATAACATCAAGAATATCTATTGTTTGTTTGAGCGTTTCAATGGAATGTTTGCTAATCATTTTAGTGCTTTTCCTTAGAATCTTATAAATGCCAAAATCAGCAAAATTGTATAGAAAAAAGGCTTAGATTCTAAATTTTTTGAGCCAAATTTACAAGGCAAACATAATATCAAGTTATAAAATAAATGCTACCTATCCGCCCTTATCACACCAAAAGTTTAAAAAAATCTTGCCTATTATTCCAAAAATAATGATTTTTGCTATACTAAAGACACTTTTAATTTCACGACAAAAGGACACACAATGAAAATCACTTACACACTCACAGATGAATCCCCAGCCCTAGCGACCTACTCATTTCTGCCTATCGCAAAGGCTTTTCTTAATCACGCAGATATTCAAGTAGAGACTGCTGACATTTCGCTAAGTGCTAGAATCTTAGCGCAATTCCCGGAGAATCTAGCTCTAAATCAACGCGTAGAAGACGCCCTAAGTCAGCTTGGTGAGCTTGTCAAAACGCCAAATGCAAATCTCATTAAAACCCCAAATATCTCCGCTTCAATTCCACAGCTTAAAAACGCCATTAAAGAGCTTCAAGCAAAGGGCTATAATGTGCCAGATTTCCCCGATGAGCCAAGCAACGAGCAAGAAAAGGCAGTGAAAGAGAAATACCAAAAAGTGCTAGGCTCAGCAGTCAATCCTGTTTTACGACAGGGCAATTCCGATCGCCGTAGCACCAATGCGGTCAAATCCTACGCACAGAAAAATCCTTACCGCGTAACACCCTTTGATAAAAACTCAAAAAGCTGTGTGAGCTATATGAAAGAGGGCGATTTCTTTGATAATGAAAAGGCGGTGCTAATCGAATCTCCCACGACTGCTAAGATTATTTTCAAAGATTCTAGCGGGCAAAAGGTGCTAAAAGATGGGCTAAAGCTAGAGGCAAATGAGATTTTGGACGCCACCTTTATGGACGCACAAAAGCTAGGTGAGTTTTACACAGAGCAGATTGAATCTTGCAAAAAGCAAGGCATACTCTTTTCACTGCATTTAAAAGCTACGATGATGAAAGTAAGCGATCCAATCCTTTTTGGCTATGCGGTGAAAGCGTATTTTAAGGAGCTTTTTGATGAGTTTAAGGACGAGCTAGAAGCACTAGGTGTGAATGCCAATAATGGCGTGAATGAGTTGCTTACAAAGATAGAATCTAGCCCCAAAAAAGCGGCAATTCTAGCTAAATACAATGAGATTTTAGAGAGAAGTGCCAAAATTTCCATGGTAAATTCCGACAAAGGCATTACAAATCTACATATCCCAAGCGATGTGATTGTAGATGCCTCAATGCCTGCTATGCTAAAAAATGGTGCGAGATTATGGGATAAAGACGGCAAGGAATGCGATGCGAATGCTGTGATTCCTGATAAAACTTATGCGACTATTTATGAAGCCGTGATTGAAGATTTAAAGGCTAATGGAGTGCTAAACCCCGCTACGCTAGGCAGTGTTAGCAATGTAGGCTTAATGGCGAAAAAAGCCCAAGAATATGGCTCACACGACAAAACCTTTGTAGCCCCAAATGATGGCGAGTTTATTATTGTGGATTCTAATGACACAACTTTGCTTTCTCATAGCGTGAAAAAGGGCGATATTTATCGTGCTAATCAGGCAAAATTTGATGCGGTGCAAAACTGGATTGATTTAGGGATTGAAAGAGCGGATTTGACAGGGGATAAGGCGATTTTCTGGCTTGATGAAAAGAGGGCTAGTAATAAAATTATGATTGATTTAGTCAAAAAAAGGCTACAAGAAAAGGGCAAGGACATAGCTATTTTAGCCCCAAAAGAAGCGTGTTTAGAATCTTTACGCCTTATCCGCGCTGGTAAAAATGCCATCTCTATCACAGGCAATGTTTTGCGTGATTATTTGACTGATCTTTTCCCCATTTTGGAGCTTGGCACAAGTGCGAAAATGCTCTCAGTCGTGCCTATGCTAAATGGTGGGGCGATGTTTGAAACCGGAGCTGGAGGCAGTGCGCCAAAGCAGGTAGAACAGCTTGTGGAAGAAAATCATTTGCGTTGGGATAGCTTGGGCGAGTTTTTAGCCTTGCAAGCAAGCCTAGAGTTTTACGCGCAAAAGCAAAATAGCCCTAAGGCAAAGGTGTTAGCAGACGCGCTAGACTCGGCTACTTCACAATGGCTTGATAACAACAAAGCCCCTTCACGCAAAGTGGGCGAAGATGACAACCGCACAAGCCATTTTTACTTGGCGATGTATTTTGCTAGAGCGTTGGCAAATCAAAGCACAGATTCTAGTATTGCAGCATTCTTTACGCCTATTGCTAATGAGCTAGAATCTAAGCAAGATTCTATTAGGACTGAATTTAACTCCGCTCAAGGTGTGAAAGTAGATCTAGGCGGATATTATAAATTTGATGACAGCAAGGCTGAAAGCGTTATGCGACCAAGCAAGAGCTTTAATGCGGTGATTGAAAGGATTGCTAAAAAATAGTTTTTTTTAGCTAAAAAGCAATGCTAGATTTTACCTTGTTTGGTGCGTATTTGGGTGCTGTTATTACACTCATCATCACGCCCGGACCGGTTGTTGCCCTTGTGCTAAAAAATACGCTAAAAGGGCAAGATTCTAAAAGCAAAAGCACACAAGCCCTAAAGACAATCTGCGGGACAAATCTAGGCTCACTCATACTTATCGCTGTAAGCATTGTGGTGATTTTAGGTGTAGCTAAAGTTTCAGAATCTATGCTTGGGATTGTGAGTATTATGGGCTGTGGCTTTATAATCTATCTTGGCTCTAGCTCACTTTTGGGATTTTTTAAGCAAAGGAAATGTGGAGTTTCAGGACAGCCTTGCCATATTGAGCCTTTTCATATTGAGCGTAGCGAAATATCCCACAAATCTCATCAGGATTCTAAACCCAAAGGCTCTCAAAGCGAAGCCCCTTTAGAAAACGCAGTAAGCGGTAGTGAGCAAGCACGAAAAGCAAACTCCCTTAAAAGCACCAAAAAGACAACGCAAAACAAATATAGCCCTTTCTTACAAGGCTTATTCCTAAGCCTATCAAACCCCAAAGATATTTTATTTTTTATCGCCTTTTTTCCGCAGTTTTTGGGTATAACACACTCCATTTATCTTAGCCTTACAATCCTTACACTATCGTGGATAACCCTTGATTTTAGTTTGCTTCTTCTTATAAGCTACATTTCTCAAAAGATACAACTAGAGCGATTTGAAACACTCATAACAAAGCTTAACGACATCGTGCTTATAATGGTTGGAATCTTTGGTATTGTGTATGGAGTAATATCTTTGCAAAACTAGCATAAGCCCTAATCTCTATTTGTTTTACGCCAAAATATCAAGCAAATGCACCTCATCGCCCACACACGCAATATCATCAGCCACATCATATTCTACCACTGCCAAGCTCTCGCTCTCTTTAACAGATTCAGAATCTTTATGCGATTCTTGCTCGTTTTTTTTCTCCTGTTTATCATCAGGATCAATGGCTTTTGTCTCTTGTGCGGGGGCGACTTCTTGCACAGCTTTAAGTTTATCTACAAACTCTTGCATATTTGCATTGAGTGCAAAATCCACCTTTTGCATCGCATTTGCGTGTTGCATAGAGCCAACTTGGGAGTTTTGATTGATATAAGTAACATTTCCAATGGGACTAAGTGCCATATCCTCCTCCTTAGCTTTAAGCTATACATATCGTCTTTATGTCCTAACACATTAGCATTTATACGGCTTTTAAGCAAGGGTTATGCTAAGCATTCTTATTTTTCCTTGCAAATATGCACAAAAACGCTTATAATACCACTTCAAATTGAGCATATTTTAAGATTCTAAGAGGATAGAATGGCAAAAGATTCTAATGGCACAGAGCTAAACGCTGGAGATAATGTAAGCGTTATTAAAGATTTAAAAGTCAAAGGGGCTTCAAGCACCATTAAACGCGGCACGACAATTAAAAACATCAGGCTCACAAACAAAGATGATGAGATTGAAGCTAAGGTTAATAAATGCGGTGTGGTCGTGCTAAAAACCTGCTTTCTTAAAAAGATATGATTGAAAAATTCCACTCTATGACTCCCGCCACCCACCACAGCACAAAAGCCACAATACAATCTTTGTGTCTTTTTTTGTGTATAGGCTTATTATGTTTTGCTTTTCTTGGCTGTGATTTACACAAATCCCCGCGAGAAAAGGCTCAACAAGAGGCGATAGAAGGCTATATGCAAGGGCTATTTGGTGGAGATTTAGACAAATATCTACATTATTCTAGCTATGGCTTTGCCCTTCAATCTATGGGAAATGCCAACCTAGCCAATCTCTTTGTCGCAGCAGAATCCACGCGTGCAAAAATGCTAGGTGGTTATAAGCGTGTGGAGATTTTACACATTACACCAGATGAGATTGAGACGCAAGATTCTAAAGCTCAAAAACCCCAAGATTCTAGCTCCATAATGCCTACCGCAACCGCCCTTGTGAAAATCCACTTTGACAAAGTAGTAGTAGAATCTCAACTTCATCTTGTGAATTATGAACAAAATAGATGGATTATAAACTCCCAACTTAGCCTTGCTGATACCATAAGCTCACAGCTTCAACATTAAGATTGCTTCCCAACCTCCCACTTTAAACCCCTACTTTCTCATCAATTTGAGATTTTCTAAAGAAACTTCGCTTTGCTTGTTAAAATTCAAAATCCCCTAAAATCTCCCAGCAAGTGAGACAAAAAACGCCCTGCCACTCGCACGATAGTAGCTATAATAAGTGTGGTTAAAAAGGTTTGTGATATTTGAGCTTACATCAAAATGCTTATTTATCCGCCACCCTAAACGCAAATCCACAATAGCATAGCTATCTGTCGCTCCATATACACCACTTGGCGTAGGTGTATTGTTTGCGTTTTTATAGGGCTTACTTGCATATTCCACGCCAAAAGAGCCATAAAAAGCCTCCTTATCATAGTTAATCGCCCCATACGCTAAATGCGATGGAATCCCAGCGACCTTGTTACCAATCGTGGCAGATTCCACACTTTTTAAAATCTTAGAATCCATAAAAGTATAGGTTAAATGCACACTCAAACCATAGCCAAAAGGCAACATAAGAGAGCTTTCAATCCCTTGTATGCGATTTTTTCCAAGATTATCATACATTCCTTGCAAATTTTTATCCGCATAAGTGGTAGAATACTGCATAATCGCATTTGTCGTTGTATTATTAAAATAATACATTTTAAACGCTCCATAATCTTCACCCAAAACAATGTCCTGCTCAAAGCCCACATCAAAACTTATGACATTTTCAGGCTTTAAGCGCGCATTTCCCTTCACAGGTGTGCCATCCGTCAGCTTTCTATTACTAAACATTTGTGAGAAAGTCGGTACTTTAAAAGCCTGCCCAAATGATGTCTTAAACCGCGTTATATCGCTTGGAGCGTAGTTTAAAGATACCTTAGGGCTAAAGCTTTGCTTGGTATTTGTAGCGTAATTATTATCTTTATATATGCCATAGCCCCTCCAATAGTCATATCTCGCCCCGATATTTGTGCTAAAATGCTCCCCAAAGCTCCCTTGCCACTCGCTAAATACTCCCACACTTGCACTTTTTCCGCCTTGCGAAGTCGCCCTGCCCTGAAGTGCGGAGTTAAAATCTTTCCAATTTGCTATGTAGTCTTTTGTCTGCGTGTAAATATTGTGCCGATACTGCACACCGCTTAAGATTCTGTGATTTTCACTCACACTTGCAAGGTAGAGTAAATCAAGGTTATTTGTCTCATATTTATGATTTGTTTGTGAGCCTGCACCGCCATTTATGGTTGTATTGGCACTGTTAGGGGTTTGACCGCCATCGGGATTATTAAACTTATCCCACCCATCAATGCGTGAAAACTTCACTTCTATATGACTATCATTTGGTAGATAATGCTTATAGCCCACCGCACTCACTAGCTGATGATACTGCTCTTTGCCGATATGTCGCCCATAGAGAATAGGAGCTGGTTTGTTGTCATTCACATCGCTATTTTGCCCATAGCTTGGCTTGCCATCTTTGGTTAGAAATGTGCGTTGATTTTTATGATTATAGCTATACATATTCCACCGCACATAGCCACTCAATGTCCCCACATCGCCAATGTCATACTCCGCTTTCAAAGCACTATCATAAGTTTGATACGCCTGATTCCCCATATCGCCGATATTATACTTCATCGCTCCTGTGTTAGAATCTAGCGTAGGCTTCCCACCTTGATAGTCATTTATATTACTGACTACGACAGAATCTGCCGCATAGCCTTGTGAATTTGTCGTGCCAAAAGAGAGTTTCACTCGTAGTTTTTTCTCTAAAAACGCATCGCCCACACTCGCATATCCACGGAATGTATTCTTTGGGGCAAACTCCGTGCCTAGTGCGCTCCCATAGCCAAAACTCGCCCTTGTCTCAAAGGCTGTTGGCATACTTGTGATGAAGTTAATCGCCCCAGCAACCGCACCACTGCCATAAATATTTGAAAACGCCCCTCGCACCACCTCCACCTGCTCTATATCATCAGCACTCATCGCTGTTAGCATTTTGGTGTTGTTATTTATGTCATTTAGCATAATGCCATCAACCATTATCGCCGCACCGCTTAATCCGCGAATCTTCACGCCATCAAAGGTATCCATACCACGCGATTTACTCTGTTGCAGTCCCTCAAATCCACGCAATGTATCGCTAAATTTGTAATTTGGACGAAGATTGATTTGCCTTTGTGTAACTACGCTGACATTGCCCGGAGCCTCGTTGATAGGCGTATCCACACGCGAAGCACTCACTATGCTTTTATCCAATTTCACAGGGATTTCATCTTGTGCTAAAGATACACCTATCACGCTTAGTATCACAAATACTTTTAACTTCATCGTAATATCTTTTATGTAAAAACTAAAAAAGATATTACCACAATCATACTTTATTTACAATAGTAATACTAAAATGAGTGAGATTCCGCGGTAGCAATGACTAAAACACAATGTGTTAAATAATAAAATCTTAAATCACAAATTTGAAAAGATTCAAATTTTTTAAAAATTTTTAGGGCGAAAATGGCGGAGGATTAAAAATCCCACAAACGCACAAGAAAGCACCACAACAATTCCGCTAAAAGCCTCAAAATACCCAAATGGCTCACTCAAATTCCACACCTTTAAGCCAAAAAACTCAAATCCCATTACAAGCCCCCAAAGCCTATCACGCTTCAAAGTGTCGCCACCACAGCAGAGCAACGCTCACATAACACTCCATTTTCTACCACAAACTGCCAACACCGCTCACACTTAGCCATTTGTGCCTTGCGTATAGCAAAGCTATGTCCCTGCACTTCAAACTTCCCTAGCACATTCACATCTGCTCCATCTACACACCCCGCATATACACGTGAAACAATCAGCCACTTATCAAGCAGGGCAAAATCTTTTGGCAAAATAGGATCTCTACAATACACAATCTCCACTTCAAGCGAAGACTTAATACTTTTTTGCTTTTTAAGATTATCAAGCACTTCCCCAAAGCTCTCTCGCACATTTAAAAGCAAGGCAAAATCCACATCTAGATTCAAATCATACATATCTTTACACGCAAATCTTTTTAACTCAAAAATATCCTTGCATTCGCCCCCCAAATGATTATGTTTGATAGCTAAACTCGCGTGGCTAAAGGCTTCATTTGCCGTGTATGTCAGCACAGGGGCGATAAAATGTAGTAGCCTTTGAGAAAGTAGCACCATAGAGCTTAAAATCGCTCTCCTACGCACAGAATCTGCCCTGTCACAATACAAAATATCCTTACACAAATCTAAGTAGATTCCACTTAACTCATTGCTTAAAAAGTTCATCACCACTTGAAATGCCTTAGCAAAGTCATAGGTATCAAAGTAGCTATATGCGTCTTCAAACACGCTATCACAAGTTTGTAAAATCCATCTATCAATCGCCCCTAGCTCATCAAAACCCACCATTACACTTGGCTCAATGTCCGCATTAGCAAGTAAAAAGCGGATAGTATTGCGAATCTTGCGATACTGCTCTCCTACTTGCTTTAAAATCTCATCGCTTATATTTTGATCGCTTTGATACTGACTTAAAGCTACCCATAGACGCAAAATCTCACTGCCCTGCGTTTTTATAATCTCACTTGGGGCGATGACATTCCCCTTACTCTTACTCATTTTTTCGCCATTTCTATCAAAGGTAAAACCGTGGGTTAGAATCTGCTTGTAAGGTGCGATTTTACTCACCGCACAAGAGAGTAACAAAGAGCTTTGAAACCACCCTCTGTGCTGATCACTCCCCTCAAGATACATATCCGCTGGGTGTTCCCCCGCGTCATAAGCATTCTTAGTTTGATAATTATTTTTCAATACCGCACTCCAAGTGCTACCGCTATCAAACCACACATCAAGGATATGTTTGCTTTTGCTTAAGTTTTGTGCTAAATGCTTATGGCTCTGCGGGAGTAAGTCTTTAATCTCATAGCTCCACCACGCATCACAGCCCTGCTTTTCAAAAATCTCTGCCATAAACTCAAGCACTTCTATATCAAGCAAAGGTGCGTTTGTGTCCTTATCTACCAAAAAGGCAATAGGCACACCCCAATCTCTCTGCCGAGAGATACACCAATCGGGGCGATTTTCAATCATAGAGTAGATTCTATTTTTGCCATTTTGCGGATAGAATCTTACCTTGTCAAGCTCGCTTAAGGCTAATTCTTTTAATGTTTTACCTTGATAAAAAGGCTTATCAAGCAAAATAAACCACTGCGTTGTCGCGCGATAAATCACAGGCTTGTGCGAACGCCAACAATGCGGATAGCTATGCGTAATCACACTTTTTTTCAAAAGATTTGAACCTAGAATCTTAAAAATGCTCTCGTGTGTTTCAAAGATATTTTTCCCTACAAACTCTCCCGCATATTCCTTTGGCACAAGTCCCATAGATTCAACAAGTGGGCTAAAATTTCCCTTATCATCAACAGGCATAATCACAGGCAGATTATATTTTAGCCCGATATAGTAGTCATCTTCGCCGTGCCCGGGGGCTGTATGCACCGCTCCACTGCCCTCACTCATACTCACGTGTTCGCCTAAAATCACAAGTGAAGTCCTGCCATTTAGCGGATTAATGGCTTCAAGGTTTTCAAAAGCTTTAGCACTAAATTCTTGTGCGATTTCGCCAATACCTAGATTCTCCTTGCATTTGCTATGCAGGGCTTTTGCCACGATATAGCCATCAAGAGTAAGCACATAAGATTCATTTGGATTAAGTGAGATAGCCACATTTGCTGGGAGTGTCCAAGGTGTAGTCGTCCAAATGATAAGTTTGCCCTGTGGGATTCCAAGCTGGGATAATGCTGAATCTGCCAAGTTAAAAGATACAAAAATAGAATCTGATTGCTTCTCTTGGTATTCCACCTCTGCATCGGCTAAGGCACTCTCACAAGCCCAGCTCCAATAAATAGGCTTAGATCGTTCTGCCAAAAGCCCCTCTTTCACAAGGGCTATAAGCAAACGATAAATCTGTGCTTCAAAGGCAAAGTCCATTGTCTTGTAAGGATTGCTAAAATCCCCCAAAACACCCAAAGCTTGAAACTCTTCACTTTGAATCTCAATAAATTTTTGTGCGTGATTCCTGCATAGCTCTCGCAATTTCGTTTTTTCTAAATTATCTTTTTTAGTCTTGCCTATTTTTTGCTCCACTTGCTGCTCAATAGGCAGCCCGTGGCAGTCCCAGCCGGGCGTATAGCGGATATTTTCGCCCTTAAAATAATGATATTTCACAATAATATCTTTGAGAATCTTGTTTAATGCGTGTCCTATGTGAAGATGTCCGTTTGCATAAGGTGGTCCATCGTGAAGAGTAAAGCTTTTTGCACCCTTATTGGCATTTTTTAATCGCTCATAGAGATTATTCTCTTTCCATTGTGCGTAAGTTTGTGGCTCATTTTGAGGGAGATTCCCTCGCATTGGAAAAGTCGTTTGGGGTAAAATTAAAGTCTCTTTGTAGTCCATTGCTACTCCCTATTCATAAAAATACAAAAAGTAAAAATAAAGCTAGGATTGTAGCAAAAAATCCTAATTTTTGCCCCCTTTGTGTTAGAATATGCCACTTGCCGATGCTAGATTCTGCACTAGATTCTAAAAATATTAAGAGAAAGGATTAAAAATGAAATTTGTAAGCTTTGTGCCTTATGTGTGTGATTTGTATGCTAAAGATTCTGCCCTAGATGCGTTTGCCCTTTTTACCCAACCTTGTGAGCTTGGACTACTCATAGAAGATAGTAAAAATGGCGATAGAATCTACCCCTTTTCTAAACTCTTTGTGAGCGATATTCCTAGAATCTACACTGATATGCTGACATTTATTCAGTTTCACACACAAGAAATGCTAGATTCTATGCGGGAATATCACACCTGCCCTTATGCGTTTTCTATGTCGCAAGTTACACTTCTAGCCCCCATTCCTATGCCTAGACAAGATGTGATTTGCCTTGGCATAAACTACCTTGATCACGCTAGAGAATCAGCAGCTTTTAAAAAGGAGGTTTTTGATGAAAAGCGTGAAAATGCGGTGTATTTTAGCAAACGCGTGAATTACACCACGCCTCATAATGCCCCCATTGCAGCCCATAGCCATTTAACCCAAAAGCTTGATTATGAAGTAGAACTAGGTGTGATTTTAAAATCCCATCTCTATCAGCCTAAAACCAAGCAAGAAGCACTAGATTCTATCTTTGGCTACACAATTATTAATGATATTTCTGCTAGAGATATTCAACAAAGGCATAAGCAATGGTATATGGGTAAATCCCTGCAAGGCTCTCTGCCTATGGGACCTTGTGTGCTTTATGCTAAAGATGTGAATCCGCAGAATCTCACCATAAAAAGCTATGTCAATAATGAACTAAGGCAGGATTCTCACACTTCATTGATGATATGCGATGTAGCAAGTGCGTTGTATGAGCTATCGCATTATTGCCTATTACAAGCGGGAAGTATTATCTCTATGGGGACGCCAAGCGGTGTGGGTATGGGCTTTAACCCGCCAAGATTCTTACAAAAGAGCGATGAAGTGGTATGTGAGATAGAATCTGTCGGGAGTCTTAGAAATGTTATTGTATAGTGCAAGGCTCTTTTTGAAGTGGCATTTGCTCTAAAAGCTCTATGAGCGTATCGCGGATTTTTTGGACATTTTGATTGAGATTTAGCTCCAAAGCAGCGATGTGGGAATTTTGCTTCTTTGTGCTTATCTCTTCTGTGCTTAGGGCATTTAGGGCGTGAGCCATAGAATCTAGGCTAAAATCACTTGAGATAATGGCGTTATCATATTTTTCCGTAATGCTTTGCAAACTCTCAATGGGTGGCAAAAACAAGGCTAAACGCGATTGAATATATTCAAAAAATTTATTTGGGATTGTGGCAAAGAGATTGTGATTGTGCTGTGGAATGTATATAAAACCTATGTCATAATCATTCCCAAATGGCACTATTTGCTCCAAACTCACCGCGGGCAATACCCTGACATTACACCCCTGCTTTTGTAGCCTTAAAATGGCAGATTCTATCTTTTTACGATAAGGCTTTGTCCCACCTGTGAAAATAAAGTCCATACAAAACCGCTTATCAAGCTTTTGACACAAATAAATAATCTTATGAATATCGCGGTTTTTGTTTAACGCTCCGTGGTAGAGAATCTTAACCTTTTGGGGATTTGTGGGTGTGGGCTTAAGCTCATAATATGGGGGCAGTGAGAGTAAAAGCTCGGCTTTTAAGCCAAAATGTGTGCTGTATAGCTCACAAAATCGTGGCGATACGCTAAAGATTCTATCCGCCCTTTTAGCATAAGTTTCGCATAAATAAGTGTTAAATGCCTTAAAAAGTAGCCGCCAACGCAGTGAGCTTGTATTTTGCAATGGATAAAACTCCCTTGCGTCAAAGATAACGCGTGTAGATTGTGCTTCCTGCCTGTTGCTTTTAGAATCTAGCCGTTTAGAATCTTCTCGCTTAGAATCTAGTCCCGCAAACAGCACCGGCAAAAGTAATAAATCGTGGCAGATAATCACATCATACCTATGCGTTTTGATATGCTCCTTTACCACAAGGCGATTTTTGATAAAGCTTAGTCTATCCCACCGCCCACACATCACATCAAGCCATAATCGTAGCTCACCAAAAAAATTTCGCTTTTTATAGTAAGGATAGCTAAAGGTCGCAATATGTGGAATCTTAGGCATAGCACTGCCATCTTCATTATCAATCCCCATAACGCTTACTTCATACTTGCCCTGCTTTATCTCATCTTTGAGTGCTTCTAAGATTCTCATAGGACGCGGACAGGTTGAGATATTTGCCGCCGCTAGAATGAGAATATGCCTTTTCATATATTTTTGGTTTTGCTTATCGCTTTAGCTTTGAGTTTGCGTAATGGCGTCCATAAATGCCAAGATTCCTTCATACTCTTTCATCTCATCGCCCACTGCCCTAGCCTTTGCCCCAAGCTCTCTAAGATTCTCAATATATGCCCTATCCCCTGATACAAAATGCTCTAAAAGTGCTGTTGCTTTTTCTACATACTCTTTGAGCGAAAAGGCAAGGAGAGGGAGTTGGGATTCTTTAATAAGTGCAAATGCATTATCAAAGTCCGCCCGTGTTTTAAGTGAGCCATCTTTATTAGGGATACTCTGCCAAGCTTTAAGTGAGGTTTGAATGCCTTCAATGCGTTGCTCTTGTGGAATCTTACTTAAAGCGATACTTAGCCCACCTTTTGCCACATATTCTATGCGACTTTCGCCCTGTTCAAGCGGAAAGCTATCAAGCCATATATCAATGATATGCCCATAGATTCCACTATCTATATAGCCTGTGAAATGCATCCTTTGTAAAAATGCTTGAGCCTCTGCCTCTTGTGTAAAACAGCTTGTGATACACTCGCTTATAAGGCTTTCATTCCCCCCACCACAGGCTAGATAAATGCTTTGCGGATAGCGTTGCATTATCTCAATCACGCATTGCCAATATTCCTTAGAGTTGAGCTTTGTTAATCGCCCGATACTCCCTAAAATCACGCTATCTTGTGGAAACTCACTGCGGATTTGAGCGATTTTTTCTTTAGCTTGTGAATCTAGCTCGGGATTATAGAATCGCTCTAGCATTTTCACCGGCACACCATAAAACTCATAGCCCTCGTGAGAAATATGGCGTTTATTTTGACAAATATGTGTCATTTTAGAATCTACACAAGGCACATCATAGACAAAATTCCCGTGGGAATAATAAATCTGGCTCTTTGCACTGCGTGAAGCAAGGATAAAATCGCTTATACCATAGCCATTATTTGGGCTAAGGAGAATACTGATATTATCGGTATTTAACGCCTCTTTGATAGCAAGGGCTTTTTGCAAGTGGGAGTTATAAAAGCCTTGCGTATGAAAGCCTGATACTACATCAATCACAGGAATGCCAAGATTCTCATAAGATTGCACGATTTTTTCATCATCTACACTTTTTTCAAATAGCTTCATCGCATAGATTCTTATCTCATAACGCTCCTTAAAGGCTTGATTGCTTAAAAGGTTGCTTAAAAGGCTAAATTCCACTTTATAAGGGGAATTTGCAACCAGCCTATCACGCAAGATTCCTATGCGGATTTTATCCGTTGGCTGATGATTTGATACGCCATAAATGCCTTGATTTTTGGCAAAGCTCTCATAATGCCTAACTGCCACCCTATCAATATCCTTACAAAATCTAGCCCATTGCTCCTGCGTGTGAAAGTTATTCCCACATAGATGATACATAAAAAACTGCATATACATCGCCTCATCAATGCCCTCTATGCTACCTTTCTCAAGCATAGTATAAAACAGCTCTTTCCACACTTCATAGAGTTCTAGCCACGCGTGATGATTAAAAAAATGTGAAACATTCCAAAAACAATGCAGTTGCCAATTTAAAATACTGCGTCTGCGTTGGCTAGGGTAGGCAAAATATACTTCTTTGTTAAGTTGATTTTTTAGGGCATTAAGCATTATTGACATATCTACACCTAGATTCTCAAAATGCTTGATTATAAAATTTGCGTGTTCTAGTGAAAGCGGAAGGTTTATATCCACAAGGCAGATAAGTGAAATATATTCAAGTATAAGCCTATCAAAATTGCCCATATCTCGCAGAATTTTCGCCACCATATACAGCTCAATAAACAAAAGATTTTCAACATCGCTATTACCATCAACAAATAGGCTTTTTTGTGCCATTGTGATAAACACATCAAAACGCGTATCTTGTGATATATTCTCAAACTTTGTATATGTAGAAATATGCGTAAAAAGCAAAAGAGAGAGATACTCCACCCCACACAACACCCCCTGTGTCAGCAAAGTATAGATTCTCTCCCGCAAAAGCGTGATAAGCTCGGCTAATACAATCCTGCCATTTGAATGATTTGCAAGGAGCTTTATATCTGTATGCGTAAGGGAGCTAAATTCTTGCATAAGGGAATCTAAATGGGCTTTTGTAGAATCTTGCTGTATTGAAGCGATAATGATATGCAAAAACTCCATAAGCCTATCAAGCCGCTCTGTCTCATTTTGCTGTGTTTGGCGTGGCTCTATATTACTTGGCGTGGAATGTGGGGAGCTAGAATCTTGTGTTGCAAAATGGGCTTTTGTAGATTCTGCGGAATTGTGAGAGATGTGCTTTTTCATTCTTTAGCCCCTATGTCTTAAAATCCTTACTCTTTATCGCCACTTGATATTGTAAAGTTTTGCTTTATGTATCCGTGCCTTCATTGCTACATATTAGATTCTATATTTTCTTGTGGCTCTTTTTGTGAATCTTGGGGCTGATTGCTGTGAATCTCATCTTGTAAGAGATGAAGCTGTGGAGTTTCCCTATCAATAATCCACACATAAGAAAGCTCACCCAAACTTGCATAGGGCTTAACCTCAACGCTCAAATATCCATAATTTTCACGCACATTTTCCACCACACCCACAGGAATATTTTCCAAAAAGATTCCATCAAGTCCGCTTGTAAAGACCCTATCCCCTTTATGAATCTCAGTCCAGGGGATATAATCCACAAGCAAATTTCCACCTGAAGAGCCAGAGACTATCCCCATAACCCGATTCTGCCCAATATACACATCATAGTTACAATTCGCATTGCCGTTCAAAAAGCCCTCAACGCGTCCATTCTGCACCACTGCTACACCAAGGGCTGCATTATCTTTTACTATGCCAAAGATTCTATCTTCCAACGCCTCGCTCTTGCGATAGTTTGAGAGATTTGTATCAAGCCATACTCTATCTTTTTCCCCAAGCGTGGCAAAGGATATAATTCTAGCTAAGTGAAAATCACTCAAGCCGTGGATAAAGCCATCTTGTCCCACAATTTTTTGATATTTAACAAGTTCGTTTTTGAGATTTTGATTTTCAAGGGAAAGTTTGTCGTAGTCTTGAAGCTTTTGATTTAAAGATTCTATCTGTGCGGCTTGATCAAAATGCCTATTGTAGGTATCAGCTATGCTCTCCCCTGTGTTTAAAAAGAAAGTTTTAATATAATCGCTCACACCTAAAATCTTTGCCTGAATCCCCCTATCCACCTCCATAAGCACCAAAATAGAAGCAATAAAGATAATCCCAAAGACAAGGATTTTATACCGCATAATCCGCCTTAGTCAAAAGCAAGTTGCGTAAGTAGGTCTAAATCCTCCATTGCCTTACCTGTGCCTTTTGCCACACAAAGCAAAGGCTCTTCGCCCACATACACAGGCAATCGTACAATGTCTGAAAGATACTTATCAAGTCCGCGTATCAACGCACCGCCACCGGTTAGCACAATGCCATTTTCCACAATATCTCCTGCCAAGTCTGGCGGCATAGATTCAAGCACAGATTTAAGTGCATTGCTTATCTCTCGCAATTGATCTTTCATCGCCTCTCTCACATCTTCGCTTGTTAGCTCAATAGTGTTGAGTAAGCCACTCACCTGATCGCGTCCTCTCACCTGCATTACAAGGGGCTTTTCCATAGGGGAAGCAGAGCCAATTTCAATTTTTATCTCTTCACCCGTTCGCTCCCCAATTAAGAGATTAAATTTCTTTCTCACATAATCCATTACCGCCACATCAAGCTTATCTCCGGCAACCTTGATTGACTTGCTTATCACCAAACCACCAAGTGAGATAACGCCAATTTCTGTTGTCCCACCGCCGATGTCAATCACCAAATTCCCTTTAGATTCTTGAATCTGCAATCCCGCTCCAATAGCCGCTGCCATAGGCTCTTCTATCAAAAATACTTCTCTAGCCCCAGCACTCATTGCCGATTCTTTTACCGCCTTTTTTTCCACACCGGTTAAGCCATAAGGGACACAGACCATAATGCGAGGACGGATAAGGCTTTTTCTTTTATGAGCTTTCTCAATAAAATAGCGAATCATCTTTTCTGTCATATCAAAATCCGCTATAACGCCATCTTTCATCGGGCGAATGGCTTGGATTCCATCTGGCGTTTTCCCTAGCATATCCTTAGCCTCTTTTCCCACAGCAAGAATCTTGCCTGTGCTAAACCTGTCTGCCTGCACCGCAACCACAGAGGGTTCATTGATGATGATACCCTCTCCCTTAACCAAAACCAAAGTGTTTGCTGTCCCTAAATCAATTGCAATGTCTTTGGAAAAAGTCCCAATGAGTCTGTCCATCAACATAAAAACTCCTTAAAATTTTGCAAAATTTTGTGGCGATTATACTCTTTAACACCTTTGCTTAAGCTTTTATTTTTCTTAATTTAAGCTCCTTTTTGCAGATTCTTTCTTTTTTTTACCATAAGTGGGGCTTGTTTATCTGTAATACACTCTTTTGAAATGCTAATCTCATAGCCCTCAAGCTCTGGCAATTCATACATTAAATCAATCATCGCTTCTTCCATAATCGCTCTTAAGCCCCTAGCTCCCGTTTTCCTACTGATAGCAAGCTCCGCAATCGCCTCAATCGCCCCTTTGTCAAATTTCAAATTCGCACCATCAAGCTCAAAAATCTTTTGATACTGCTTCACAAGTGCATTTTTTGGCTTTGTGAGAATCTCAACCATTGCTTCTTTGGTAATAGGGGATAATGTGCTTATCATATGCAATCGTCCAATGAGTTCAGGAATAAGCCCATAGCTTATAAGATCATCAGGCTCAACATACTCTAATAATGCACTCTCTTCACTCTTACCCTTTTTCTCCCCGTGGAATCCAAGCACATTGCCACCTAAACGCCTTTTAATAATATCGCTCAAGCCATCAAATGCCCCGCCACACACAAACAAAATATCTTTTGTATCAATTTGTATAAAATCTTGATTTGGGTGCTTTCTACCCCCTTTTGGTGGAATATTCACCACACTACCTTCTATAATCTTAAGCAATGCCTGCTGCACACCTTCACCAGAAACATCACGCGTAATAGAGCGATTTTCTGAAAGCCTTGAAATCTTATCAATCTCATCAATAAACACAATACCTTTTTCTGCTTTTTTCACATCGCCATCAGCGGCTTGAAGCAAGCGTGTAAGGATATTTTCCACATCTTCGCCCACATATCCAGCTTCCGTCAAACTTGTAGCATCTGAAATAGCGATAGGAATATCTAAAAACTTTGCCAAAGTCTGTGCCATTAGCGTTTTTCCACTCCCTGTGGGACCGATGAGTAGAATATTTGATTTTGACAACTCTACTTCACGCAGAGCATTGCTTATTTGCTTTTCTCCTTGCAAGATACGCTTATAATGATTATATACCGCCACAGAAAAGACCTTCTTAGCAGAATCCTGTCCTATCACATATTCATCAAGCCTTGCCTTTAGCTCTTTGGGACTTGGAGCCACCACATCAAAGCCCTTGTCCTCGCCATTTTGCCCATCATTTTGGGTATTTTCTGCCATATATTCATTGATGATTGTGTTGCCTGTTATCAAGCAGTTCTTACAAATATACACTTCAGGTGTAACACCAGAGGCTATAACCGGATTATTAATGCTTTCTTTTGCTTTACAAAAACTACATTCTTTTACATTCATATCACTCACTTTGTGTTCCTTTATTAAGAGGGATACCGCGTGTATTTGAGAGGATAAACTCACAAATAGAGCGGCTTATTGGGTTTGGATTCTTATCTAGCTCCTGCTGGGCTAGTTCGCGTATTGGGGCAGTATGTGAAAATAGAATCTTATACAAATGGCTAATCTCATCAATCTCTTCACGAGTAAAAAGCTTACGCATACGATGTTTGTTTAATCCTCTAATATAAGCCCTATTTCCTTCTGCAAGGCAATAAGGTGGCAAATCCTGCGTCAAAACAGAGCCTCCTGCAACCATACAGCCAGAGCCGATTTTAACAAACTGATGCACAGGTGTTAGTCCGCCAATATTCACATAGTCTCCAAGCTCCACGTGTCCACCGAGCGTAGCATTATTTGCCAAAATGCATTCATTTCCAATCACGCAGTCGTGTGCAATATGCACATACGCCATAAAGAGATTCTTGTTGCCGATGATTGTTTTGCTATGTCCGCCGATCGTGCCGGGATTGAGCGTAGTAAATTCACGGATAAGATTCTCATCGCCAATAATGAGCTCTGTTTTTTCCCCTGCATATTTTAAATCTTGTGGTGGGACACCAACAGCGGCATTGTTAAAGACCTTATTGCCCCTGCCTAAAGTCGTCCAACCCGCAATATGCACATAATTGCCTATCACGCAATCATCGCCAATAACGACATTTTCATCAATAATGCAAAACTCGCCAATAACGACATTTTTGCCTATTTTTGCACCCTCTTTTATAATGCTCGTTTTACCAATGTTACTCATCTCTTCACCTCTTAGCTTTGGGCATCTGCAATCATCGCCTTGAGTTCAGCTTCAGATACAAGCTTATCATCAACAAAGGCTTTCGCTCCAAGCTGCCACACACTCCCTTTGTGCTTCAGCACTTTGAGTTCATACACAAGTCTATCACCGGGCACCACGGGAATGCGGAATTTTACATTATCAATTGTCATAAAATATACAATCTTATTTTCAGCTTCAGCAACATTATCGCCAAACATACTTACAAATGCGAGTAGTCCACCCGCTTGAGCCATTCCCTCAATCTGCATAACACCCGGGTAAATGGGTTTGCTTGGAAAATGCCCCAAAAATACCTCTTCATTAATCGTTACATTCTTATAAGCTTTAATGTAGCCATCTGGCTTTGTGTCATTACTATTACGGACAAGCTCCACCACCCTATCTACAAGCAGCATTGGATAGCGATGGGGCAGAATCTGACGGATCTTTTCAACATCCATTATTGGATTTTGTGTTTGCATTGACACTCCTTTTTGTGAAAAATTATTCGCTATTCTACCAAATTTTTTTAATATGTGGCGATAGCAAAAATACTACTTTCTTGAAAATACGCATCAATAAAAAGCTTCAAACTCCGCTCTATATGAGAATCAATCACAATAATGGGATTAAGACTATCCGCTCCACATAGCAGCCCACGCAACATAAGCTCATCTTCATAAGGTGGCGGATTATACACCATTTCTTGCGTGTTGGCATAGCTTGTTTTTAGTAAAAGATTGAGCGTTTGGATACTGATAAACACGCTATCATCGCGTTTAGCATAGCCCATTTGTATGCTTTGCATTTGAGAATGTATATCTTTGACATTTTGTTTGATATAAGTAATTGCCGCGGTTTTCACCATATTTTTGCCCCGAGATTGTGTAATCACATAAGAGCTTATGACTTTATCTCCATCAATACACACACTTCGCAAATTACGCCAAATAATCTTAGACTGCTTGTATAACGCATATTCCCTGCCCTGTGCTTCGCACTCATCACGGATTTCAAATACACGCTTTCTTTGCTCATTGCTCCCGGGGGCGATTTGTTTGCCAATATTACTCATCAGTTCAAGGGCGATTTGTTTTTGTGAATCTCGCTGTTTTATCAACGCATACTGACAGCCACAATATGTTTGTTTATACAATCTATCTTTGTTTGCCAACTCACTTTGGGCTTGTGTGCCGCCATTACTCCGCACATCAACCTTGATAAAATCCAGCCCATACCGCGAAGCAATCTCATCACCCTCTGCATAGAGAATCTGCTGCTCTTTTAATGGACTTGAAAGCAAGGTAGAAGTGAAAGATTCTATATTCATTTTATGAGCGACTTGAGCAGTTTTTTCTAATCGCATATCAAAACATTTCACACATCGCTCCCCTTTTTCTGGCTCATTTTCAAGCCCCTTAATATCAACAAACCACTTCTTTATCTCATATTCCCCTTCCAAAAGCGGAATATTGAGCATTTTACAGCTCCGCTCCACATCAAGCAAACGCAAATCATACTCACTTTTTGGGTGGATATTTGGATTATAAAAATACCCAACCATTTCGTGTTGCGGATAAATCTTTCTTAGCTCACTCAAAAAATAATGACTATCAACAGAACAGCAAATATGCACGAGCATTTTTTGAAGCACACTCATTTTCTATCCTTTGCCAAATACCAAAATGTCCCCACACCAACAACCGCCACAACAGCCAAAAATAATATCAAAATAATATCAAGCTCCATTTCTATCCTTTATCAAAAGTTTCATCATAAATCTAAGGGCGTATTATAGAATCTCAAGCGACAAAACGCCATTCCACCACTTAGATTCTAAATGTTTCATATGAAACATTTAGAATCTAAGTATCCACACACAACTTTTCAAATCCTACCTATAACAAACCATCTCAAACTTTCGCTTTTTTAGACTTTTGCGTTATCTCGCCATTTTCACGCTTGATTTTCTCTCGTAATTGTCCGCACGCCGCACTAATATCAATCCCCTTAGATTCTCGTATCGTGCAGAGCAATCCTTTTTTGACTAAAAAATCAGCAAAAGCCCTTACATCTTCCATAAGTGGGCGTTCAAATTCACTTCCCTCGTGCGGATTAAACAAAATAAGATTCACCTTTGCCTTAATCCCATTCAACAAAGCAAGGAGTTTTTTTGCAGCCTTTATATCATCATTCACACCCTTTATCATCAGGTATTCAAACATCACCCGCTTCCTGCTATCCACAGGAAAGGCTCTTACTTCATTCAAAACTTCAGCGATATTATATGCCTTGTTAATAGGCATAAGCTTGGAGCGGAGTTCATCGCTCACAGCGTGAAGAGAAATGGCAAGTTGCACACCAAGATTCAGCTCTCCTAGCTCTTTAATCTTTGGGGCGATGCCACTTGTAGAAATCGTCTGCCGCCTAGCAGAGATACTTAGCCCATCTAGCTCGGCTAGAATCTTGATAGCTTGAGACACATTAGCAAGGTTATGCAGCGGTTCTCCCATTCCCATATACACGATATTTACTCGCTTATTTGGGGCAATGTTTGAATCTCTTTTCATCATCACCACCTGCTCTACTATCTCCCCCGCATTCAAATTCCGCACAAACCCGCCCTTTGCGGTAAAGCAAAACGCACAGCCCACCTTACAGCCAATTTGACTAGAAAGGCACATTGTCCATTTTTCACCTTTCACAATTTCGCCACTCTCATCAAGCTCTTTACTCTTCATTTGGATAAGCACAGATTCAAAGGTATGCCCATCTTTTGTTTGAAACAAATATTTCTTACTCCCATCGCTACTTTTTTCAATTTGCACAGGTGTGATTTGTGAGATAATAAAATGCGATTGCAAATGCTCCTGCATAGCCTTAGAAATATTATCCATTAGAGCGATATTATTTTCATAGCGATGATAGAGCCAGTGATACACTTGCTTGGCACGAAACGAGGGGGAAAGCAAAGATTTTAGCTCATTAAGCGTATAAGCATAAAGACTTGGCTTAGATTCTAGAATCCCCACTACAGTCCCTTATGTTTAGCAAGATTTATAGAGATTTGTTGGATTAGCTCACTATGATGGGATAAAATCTCCTTGACTTTGTGATGATTTGCCATAAACTCATTATGTGCATTTTGATGTGTGTAATTACTCACGCAAAACACACCAAAACAAGGAATATTAAAATATTGAGCGACTTTCATAATGCTAAAAAACTCCATATTTTCAAGCAAGATTCCAGCTTTAGCAAATCGCAGGGCAAGATTCTCATCTGTGGTGATGTAATTTGAGCTATTGATAATGGCTTTGTTTGCAAATGTTTCATATGAAACATTTTCCTGCAAGATTCCACTTTGGATATGATTATCTAGCGGCGTGTAAGCTTTATCCTGCAAAAAGCTCAACTCGATTTGTGTCGCACTATCAGCAATATACAAATCAAAAAGCTTCACTTCCTTGCTATACGCCCCAGCACTGCCTATAAACACGAGAGAATCTACACTTTCCTTTTGACAGATTTGCATTAGCCCTATGGCACTCTCCACAAGCCCAACGCCTAATGACTTCGCAAAGCTAAAATCTTCTCCATTTCCAGCACAGACTATCATACGCCCACCCCCTATACTCTCACAGGAATCTTGCATTCAACAAGATATTGTTTCAAATCTGCTATGGCAATTTCTTTGTAATGAAACACACTTGCAGCTAATGCCGCACTTGCTCCAGATTCAAACACATCGGCAAAGTCCTGCATCTTCCCCGCTCCGCCACTTGCGATTAACGGCACGGGGATACTATCCGCCACAGCTTCTATCATCAATCTATCATAGCCATTTTTTGTCCCATCAGCGTCCATACTTGTAAGCAGAATCTCCCCTGCTCCCCTATCGCACACTTCTTTTATCCATTCAAGCAAGTTTTTTCCGCTATCTATCCGCCCACCATTAAGATAGACATTCCACGAGCCACTTGGCGATTTTTTCGCATCAATAGCCACCACGATACATTGAGAGCCAAACTTCTTAGCCCCTTCATTAATAAGAGCAGGATTCTTAATCGCCGCACTATTTAAGCTAACCTTATCACACCCCGCATACAACAAAGCCGATATATCCTCAAGCGATCCCACTCCGCCACCAACGCTAAAAGGGATAAATGTAACTTGAGCGATTTTCTCCACCACATCAAGCATTGTTTTGCGTTTTTCATAACTCGCAGAAATATCAAGCAGCACCAGCTCATCAGCACCCTCATCATTATATGCTTTTGCAATCTCCACAGGATCGCCCGCATCTTTTAAATCCACAAAATTCACACCCTTCACCACGCGTCCATCTTTGACATCAAGGCAGGGGATAATTCTTTTCGCAAGGCTCATTAAATTTAACTCCATTATCAATCAAAGAAATAATCAAATAGCAGATTCACATCTCACATAAAATCTTAAAATGTAGCATTTAGCGTGTATCATAGCCAAATACTCCTTAATAAAATAAAATATTTGCATATTTTTACTATAATTGATTTTTCTAAAATAAAGGTTAGGGCTTTGAGCAAATGCAGAATCTTGCACATCACGCCAAAAAGCGTTTAGGACAGAACTTTTTGCAAGATTCTCACTATATTCATAAGATTGTCCAATCCATTCCCACTTTGCCTATTCAGTGCGTTGAAATTGGGGTTGGCTTGGGTGATTTGACACAAGAGCTATTGAAAATAGAATCCTTGATAGCCTATGAAGTCGATTTAGACTTATGTTCTTTACTTAATGAAAAATTTTCTAAGCAAATAGAGAGTGGGCGATTACACATCATTTATGAAGATGTTTTAAATCGCCCATCACAACAAGCGTGGTTACACACACAAGAGTATAAGGTTGTCTCAAATCTTCCTTATTACATCGCCACACATATTATCGTGCGTCTTTTGCATGATAGATTCTGTCGTGGCTTTATCGTAATGACACAAAAGGAAGTCGCACAAAAGTTCTGTGCCAAAAGTGGTGAAAAAGAGTTTTGTGCTTTAAGCGTTTTAGTTGAGAGTTTAGGCACAGCAGAATTGCTTTTTGATGTGCCAAAGGAAGCATTCTCCCCTATACCCAAAGTAACCTCATCAGTCTTTGTGATACATAAAAATCCATTACAGGGAAATGCGGATTTCTCTCTCTGTGATTTGGAAGCTTTTTTAAAACTTGCCTTTTGCTCACCACGCAAAACACTTGCTAAAAATCTTTCTTTATCCTTTGATAAAAAAAGCGTTGAGTTAGCTTTAGAATCTGCAAATGTGAAGCCAAATGCAAGAGCACACGAAGTAAAGACAGAAAGTTTTCACCATATTTTAAACACTCTCAAAAAAGGAAATGATAATGGAGGACAAGAAAATGCAGGAGAAAGAAACAATGGAAAAAAAAACACCAGAGCAGAGCAGCCAAGTCAGCAGATTCAGTAAATTCACAGATAGATTCAAGAAAAAAAGCCCAGAGGAACAAGCCAATGATATGACTTCGGATTCTACAGAATCTAGCCAAAATCAAGCAAAGAATTTTCACAATCGCTTCAAGCAAAGAGATTCTAAAAATTACGCAAACACGCAGGGCAATGCACAAACTGACACGCAAAGCAATACAAATCAAGGGCAAAAAAACTTTGAAAAAAGACGATGGCAAGGCAAAAATCCCCACGCTCAACACAACAAAGCCCAAAATGATGAAAGCATAAATGGAATCCGCGAAGTAAGAGATGTAAATGAAAAAGGCAATCTAGGCTTACACAAAGATTTAAAAAGGGGTGTGGAAGCAAATGAGAAAATCCAACGCCAAAGCCTTAATGCCCACAACAAGCTTAATCTCAACACAAAAGCAAGTGTGCGTATCACACCACTTGGTGGGCTTGGCGAAATTGGTGGAAATATCACCGTGATTGAAACACAAGATTCAGCTATCGTCATTGATGTGGGTATGAGCTTCCCTAATGAAGATATGCACGGCGTGGATATTCTCGTGCCAGATTTTAGCTATCTTTTTGCGATTAAAGACAAGATTGCTGGAGTTATCATCACTCACGCACACGAAGACCATATAGGTGCTGTGCCTTATCTTTTTAAACTCTTACAATTCCCTATCTATGGCACACCACTGCCACTTGGTATGATAGGAAGCAAGTTTGATGAGCACGGGCTAAAAAAATTCCGCTCATTTTTCAAAATTGTTGAAAAACGCAAACCCATAAAGATCGGTGCATTTGAAGTAGAGTGGATTAATATCACGCATTCCATTATTGATGCTTCCGCCCTTGCCATACGCACAGAAGCAGGTGTGATTATCCACACCGGCGATTTTAAGATAGACCACACCCCTGTGGATAATCTCCCCACCGATTTACACCGCCTAGCTCATTATGGAGAAGAAGGCGTTATGCTCTTACTTAGCGATTCTACAAACTCCCACCGCAGCGGAGTAACGCCCAGCGAAGCAAGTGTAGGACCGACATTTGAGACATTATTCAAACAAGCCCAAGGGCGTGTAATTATGAGCACATTCTCTTCAAATATTCATCGCGTGTATCAAGCCATAACTCACGGGCTAAAATACAACCGCAAAGTCGCCGTCATTGGGCGATCAATGGAGAAGAATCTTGAACTTGCTAGAGAGCTAGGCTACATTGACTTGCCGCAAAATATTTTTATTGAAGCACACGAAGTGGAAAAATACCCTGATGAAGAAGTATTGATTGTAACAACAGGCTCTCAAGGCGAGACAATGAGTGCGTTATATCGTATGGCGACAGATGAGCATAGACATATTAAAATTAAGCCAAGCGATATGGTGATTATCTCTGCTAAAGCCATTCCGGGCAACGAAGGCTCTGTTTCCACCGTGCTTAATTTCCTTATGAAAGCCGGAGCGAAAGTGGCTTACCAAGACTTTAGCGAGATTCACGTAAGCGGACACGCCGCACAAGAAGAACAAAAGCTAATGCTACGACTTGTGAAGCCAAAATTCTTTCTGCCAGTGCACGGAGAATACAATCACATCGCTAGACATAAGCAAACTGCCATTGCTTGTGGGGTAATGGAGAAAAATATCCTGCTTATGGAAGATGGCGATCAAATAGAAGTCAATCCCAGCTATATGAAAAAAATCCGCAGTGTCAAAAATGGCAAAACATTTATTGATAATCAAATCAACCGCCAAATTGAAAATGATGTCGTGCTTGACAGACAGGCTTTAGCAAGTGATGGCATTGTGATTATTTCAGCTAAAATTAGCAAAGATCGCAAGATTTTGGAGACAAAAATCACAAGCTACGGACTTGTAGCGGACAAGGAAGATAAAGGCTTTGAAAAAGAGATGAATGACACACTTGAATTTGTGGTGAAAAACTTCAAGGTAGAAGGCTTTAATGCGAAGAATCTTGAAAATGAAGTGCATAACACATTCAAGCGACATATTTTCAAAAAAGTCAAAAAATATCCAACCATTGTGCCGATGATTTATGTCATCTAAATCCTTGAAATACTTAAAGGACGCATAATGAAAAGTCTCAATTACGCAGAGATTGCAAAAGAAGTGCTAGAGATAGAATCTCAAGCCCTGCTTGAAGCTATAAAACGCATAAATGGAGCGGAACTTGAAGCGATTGTAGAAAAGATTTTTCATTCTCGTGGGAAGCTTGTCGTATGCGGTGTAGGCAAAAGTGGGCTTATTGGTGTAAAAATCTCTGCCACGCTTTCAAGCACAGGCACACCAAGCGTTTTCTTACACCCCACAGAAGCACTGCACGGGGATTTGGGAATGTTACAAAAAGATGATATTCTCCTTGCCATTAGTTATAGTGGGAAAAGTGAAGAACTCCTTAGCATTATTCCGCATATCAAACGCTTTGGTAATACTATCATCACAATGAGCAGAGACAAGCTCTCGCCCTTATCCGCTTTGGGCGATTATTTTTTAGACATTAGCATTAAGCGTGAAGCCTGTCCACTTAATATCGCCCCTACAAGCTCCACAACGCTTACCCTTGCCCTTGGCGATGTGTTAGCCGTGTGCCTTATGAAAAGACGAGCATTTAAGGCGGAAAATTTTGCCTCTTTTCACCCCGGCGGAGCGTTAGGCAAACAGCTTTTTGTCAAGCTTAAAGACTTAATGCAAACGCAAGATTTGCCTATTATCCCGCCAGAAATGCCCCTATCTCAAGCTATTATCATTATGAGCCAAAAGCGACTTGGCAATGCCATTATTGCTAAAGATAATGTGATTTGGGGGATTTTAAGCGATGGGGATTTAAGACGCGCAATGATGAAGCAAGACTTTAGCTTAGAATCTCAGGTCGGTGCTTACGCTACACAAAATCCAAAAGTATGCGATACGCCCGATATTCTAGCCTATGATGCGCTCAAAATGATGGAAGATAATAAGATTCAGCTCCTTGTCATCACAGATAAGCACAGACACATACAAGGTGCAATACACTTGCATACGCTCATCAGTGCAGGACTGAAATAAGCCTAAACCAACAAAAAGGAGTGAAAATGTGGGAAAAAATAGATGAAATTTTTAAAAGCATAGAAGATATACGCGATGACATTAATATCTTGCTTAATATTGCTAAAATCTCGCTTGTGGATTATATTATGATTAAACGCGGCTCACAGGATATGCCCGAACATCTTAGCTTTGATTTACTCGCACAAATTGATGTTGAGATTGATAAACTTAAGGCACAAATTGATTCTCTTAACCGCTTAAAACGCGAACTGCTTGTATTCTAGATTCTAGGCTTTTAGGATTTGCAATACCCACAAAAACACCACTGCGAAAGTATTTTTGAGTTAGAATCGGGACTTTGCGAGACTTGTGCGAGAAGCTTACTTTAAGTAAGTGCCGAAACACAAGGTGAAGCAATCGCCGATTCTAGCCAAAAGACAACGCAGAATCTAACACAAAGATTCTATAAAACTCATCGGCAGCATTACTGAACTCCTTTGCGTGTAGAATCTATGTGGCACATACAAATGCTTCCATTGCAGATTCAAAGTATTAAATAAAATCAAATCCACATCTAATGTGCGGGGTGCGTTTTTAAATGCCCTTTTACGCTCACGCCCAAAGCGTCTTTCCATATAAAACATAAGCCCAAATATTTCTACCAAACTTAAATTACTCTCACACAGCAACACTACATTATAAAAGTCATTTTGCAGGGCAAAGCCAAAGGGCGGATTACGCCAAATAGGAGAGCTTTGCAAAACACGAATGCGTGAGTGTGAATCTAGCCAAGCAAAAGCAGATTCTAAAATCTCCACACTGCCCCTATTTTTCAAAGCCATATTTGAGCCAAGCCCCAAGACAAATACATTTCGACACGCCTTGTAAGAGCTAGATTTAAAATTTTTGTGTTTAAAAAACTTATATGTATAAGGATAGTGCTTTGAGCTTAGAATCTTCACGCCTTTCGTTACACCTTTCATTTCTTTACGCCTTGCCTTTGTATTTGTGAAAACATTATAGAATCTTAGCCCAAATTTACTTCACAAAGGATATAGATGAAAAAGATTCTTCTCTCTCTTAGCCTTATCTCTAGCTTTATTTCTAGTCTTGCTTTGGCGGCGAATTTTGAGCAAACCCTGCAAGAGACAATCAAATATAGCACCAAACAAAACGCAAAAATCCTAAAAATCCAAGATCTTAAATCCACGCCAAACATTAAACTCGTGCTGATTGAAGTAGGTAAAATGCAAGTGCCGATTTTTGCAAGTAGCGATGGACGGGTGGTTATAGGTGTGTCAAATGTCTTTTTCTCTAGCAATAATGAGGATATGGGAGCGGTAGGCTCACTCATTAAGCAAACGCAAAACGACACCCCCGATGATGAAAAGCTAAGCAAATTTTTTAAGCAGATTCCAAAAGATGACTACATCATTTTAGAATCTAAAAACAAAAATAGTAAAAAAATCACCTACATTATCTCCGATCCCAACTGCCCAAGCTGTCAAAAAGAGCTAAAAAACATTGATAAACACCTAGCAGATTCTAATGTCTATATGCTGATTGTGGGCTTTGTGGGTAAAGATTCACCTTTGAAGGCAAGTATGCTACGAGAAAGGGCAGCTGATATGAAAGATAATAAGCAAAAACTCGCCCTTTTGCAAGAAGTCTATACACCAAATTCCAAAGTGCCTTCAAGCTTTATTAATATTGATATCAAAGACACAATGCGTCTTAATCAAAAGACTATGGAAGCAGGCATTAAAAGTGTGCCTTTTATTTTTGAGAGTGAAAAATAAGGCTTAAAGCCCCAAAAACTCACCCCTACAAGATTCTATGCTTTTCACATTTCTTAGATTCTAAACTAGAATCTAAGCTTTTTGCCACAAACTTACCCTTGCTTTACACTTTTTATTCCAAGATTTAAAAGTTGTTTTTTGTAGGATTGATTTACCTTTCTACCAAAGGAATTTACACAAAAAAGACACTTATGAGAAAGTTATTCGTCAGTTTATTGATGATTGCAGGAATCAGTGTGAGCTGCTACGCTTTTGGCTCTGTGTTTGCTAATTTAAATCAAAACAATACTATAGATGGGTATGATGAGTTTGTTAAGATAGCTGAAGGTGGATATGAAGGGCGAGGTGATGGTCAAAGAGTGTTTGATGAGTGATATAGCAAATCGCTTAAAAAAATGAAAACTAAAGATTTTATCAAACTCATCAACGAACTAACAGCCACATACACGGAAAATATGGGAGCAAAAGCAGGGGAAGAAGCTTGCAATATTGTAGCGATGAAATATGTAAAAAAAGAATATGCTTACTACTTTGAACAATTTGATCATGAGCCTGATTCGTGGGCTTATACTATCTGCGATGGAAAAGACCCAATTGCAAAGTATATAACTGGCGAAGATGTTGATGAGTAAGTAACTGGTCTAATATCTTGTGATTCTAGCTTTTTCAAGCATAGAATCACAACCCTTTAGCTTTAAAATCGCGTAAAAATAAAATGGCAATATTACATAAAATTTTATGGGAGAATCTTATGCGGTATAAATTGATGATGTGCGGATTTAGCGCAATGTGTGAGGATATGCAGGAAATAAAAGATAGGCTTAAAGTCATTCCGGTAGAGCGAAGCAGACTTGAAAGCAGTGAATGCTATGTCTTTGACTTACACACTGCGGAGCGATATGCCATACTTCCAAGTGAAAAAGGGTGGATTATCAAAAAGGCAGAATCTAGCCAAGAAAGCTAATAAACCTAAGCAAGATTCTATAAAAACTCGCTAGAAAGATTCCAAATTTTCTATTCTTTGCAACTTTTGCTGATTTTGTAGAAAATTTTTATTATTTTTGTATTTTTTATTGCTACAATCAAAGGGCTTTTTAAGCCTTTGCAGCATTTTTTACAAGGAGTTTTTATGAATCATACAAAATACAAACGAGGCTACTTTATGCCCCCAGATTCTAACAAAGATTCTAAATCGTATTTAGAATGGAGCAAAAAAGAGCATATACAATCCGCACCTTTGTGGTGTAGCGTGGATTTACGCGATGGGAATCAAGCCCTAATCACCCCTATGAATTTAGAAGAAAAAATCACATTCTTTAAACTCCTGCTGCAAATTGGCTTTAAAGATATTGAGGTTGGATTCCCCGCAGCAAGTGAGACTGAATACCGCTTTTTACGCACCTTAATAGAGCAGAATCTCATTCCAAAAGATGTGCGTTTGCAAGTCCTTACTCAAGCAAGAGAACACATCATCAAACGCACTTTTGAAGCATTACAAGGCTGTCCTAATGCGGTGGTGCATTTTTATAACTCAACTTCCTACGCACAAAGGGAGCAAGTCTTTAGAAAGTCAAAAGAAGATGTGAAAAAGATCGCCATTGATGGGGCGTTGTGCGTGAAGCAAATCGCACAAGAGACAAAGGGCAACTTTGCCTTTGAATACTCGCCGGAGAGTTTTAGTGGCACGGAGATTGACTACGCCCTTGAAGTCAGCAATGCTGTGATTGATATTTTTAAGCCCACAAAAGAGCAAAAGTTTATTTTGAATCTTCCTGCCACAGTTGAGATGAGCCTGCCCCATATCTACGCACAACAAGTGGAGTTTATGAGTAAGAATCTTTTACATAGGGAAAATGTGCTTATATCCTTGCACCCGCATAATGACAGGGGCTGTGCGGTGGCGAGTGCGGAGCTTGGAATCTTAGCAGGGGCGGATAGGATTGAAGGCACACTTTTTGGTAATGGCGAACGCACAGGCAATGTGGATATTATCACCCTAGCGTTAAATCTCACCACACACGGGATAGATTCTAAGCTTGATTTTAGCAATCTCCCCAAAATTTGCGATGTGTATGAATCTGTAACCAAAATGCAAGTGTATGAACGCCAACCCTATGCCGGAAAGCTTGTCTTTGCTGCCTTTTCTGGCTCTCATCAAGATGCTATTGCAAAAGGTATGGCGTATCACAGAGAGAAAAATCTTAGCACTTGGAGTGTGCCTTATCTCCCGCTTGATCCGCAAGATGTGGGGCGAGTGTATGAAAGCGATGTGATACGCATAAACTCACAGAGTGGCAAGGGCGGCATTGCCTACATTTTGCACGAGCATTATGGGGCGAACTTACCGCCACTTTTTAGAGAGGAATTTTCCTACTATATTAAGGACATTTCGGATAAAGCACATAAAGAGCTTAGCCCAAGTGAGATATGTGCGATTTTTGAAAAGGATTTTGTGAATGTTGCGGAGTTTTTAGAGATAGGCGAGTTTGCTTTTGAGACAAAAGAAAATGAATGTGAAGTGCGTATAGAGCTAATAAAACCGCAAAAAATGAGTATAGATTCTAAAGGGAATGGGCGGCTTGATAGCGTGGCAAATGCGTTAAGAGAGCATTTAAATCTAAGCTTTGATATATTAGATTACAGCGAACACGCTTTGAAAAATGGCTCAAATGCTAAGGCGATAGCCTATGTGCAGATTGAATCTAATAGCAAGAAATACTTTGGTGCAGGGATTGATAATGATATTATCAAAGCTTCAGTGTATGCGTTAGTCAGTGCGTTAAATCGTGCGTATAAATCAAATCAACTTTAAAAAAAGGAGTTTCTATGCAAACACTACTTATTTTTTCACACACATTTTGGAAAGATTCTAAAGTCAATAGGGCGTTATTAGAATCTGCGAAGACACTTTCAAATGTGAAGATTCACAATCTCAATGAGACTTATAAAGATGGCGTGATAAATGCCGAAAATGAAGTGGCATTACTCAAAGATTCACAAAAAATCATCTTTCAATTTCCGCTATTTTGGTTTAGCACACCTGCGCTTATGAAAGAGTGGCAGGATAGGGTTTTAACACATATTTTATATGGTAAAGATTCTAAGCTACTGCAGGGCAAGAAGTTTCAAGTCATTACGACTTTGGGTGGGGCAAAAGAGAGCTATGATGGGCATCACGGATATAGCCTTAATACGATTTTAAGTCCGCTTACAAGTGCGTTTAAGTATTGTGGCTGCGAGATTCTAGAATCTTTTGCTATCTTTAGCGCGAAGGTAGATACACTGCCTATGCAAGAGTATTTAGAGACATTACAAAATGACAAACAACAATCAGTAAGGAGCAAAATATGGGAATGACAATGAGTCAAAAAATCTTAGCTGATAGAGCGAGATTAGAATCTGTCAAGGCAAATGATTTAATAAGAGCCAAGCTAGATATGGTGCTAGGCAACGACATCACCACGCCTGTGGCAATCAACGCCTTTAAACAAGCAAAATTCACGCAAGTTTTTGATAAAAATAAAATCTCACTTGTAATGGATCACTTCGCACCAAATAAGGACATAAAAGCCGCCACGCAAAGTCAGCAATGCCGCTGTTTTGCCAATGACTTTGATATTAAGCATTACTATGATGTGGGAAATATGGGGGTAGAACACGCCCTTTTGCCTGAACAAGGCATTGTAACAATCGGTGATTTGATTATAGGTGCAGATTCTCACACTTGCACTTATGGGGCGTTGGGTGCGTTTAGCACGGGTGTGGGCAGCACAGATATGGCTGTGGGTATGGCAACAGGCGAGGCGTGGTTTAAAGTCCCAAAGGCGATGAAGTTTAATCTCAAGGGCAAACTCCGCCCTTATGTGAGTGGCAAAGATGTGATTTTGCATATTATTGGTAAAATCGGCGTTGATGGGGCGTTGTATAAAAGTATGGAGTTTAGCGGAGAGGGGCTAAAAAATCTAACCATTGATGATAGGCTTTGCATTGCGAATATGGCGATTGAAGCGGGGGCGAAAAATGGCATTTTTGAAGTAGATGACATTACGATTGAATACGCTAAGGGACGCACGAGCAAGGAGTTTAGAATCTACAAGGCTGATGAAGATGCCGAGTATGAAGAAGTCTTTGATATTGAGCTAGATTCTATAGATCACACCGTGGCGTTTCCGCATTTGCCTGAAAATACCAAAGAAAGAGAGCAGTGGGGCGAGATAAAGATAGATCAAGTTGTCATCGGCTCTTGCACGAATGGTAGGCTAAGTGATATGGAAGTAGCAGCAAATATTCTAAAGGATAAAACAATAGCAAAAAATACGCGTTGCATTATCATTCCTGCTACGCAAAATATCTATTTAGAGTGCATTAATCGTGGGTATTTAGAGACTTTTATTAAAGCTGGAGCGGTGGTATCTACGCCTACTTGTGGTCCTTGCCTTGGCGGACATATGGGAATCTTAGCAGCAAATGAAAAATGTGTCTCTACTACAAATCGCAACTTTGTAGGCAGAATGGGACACACCACAAGCGAAGTGTATCTTAGCTCCCCTGAAGTGGCAGCAGCAAGTGCGGTAAGGGGGATTCTAAGCTCCCCACAAGATGTTATGTAATGTGGATTACTCGCAAAAGGAGATTAAGAAAATGAAAGCACAAGGATTTATCCATAAATATGGCGATAATGTAGATACTGATGTGATTATTCCCGCAAGGTATCTAAACACCGCAGATCATAGGGAGCTTGCAAGTCATTGTATGGAGGATATTGATAAGGATTTTGTGAAAAAGGTAAAAGTCTGCGATATTATGGTCGGCGGGTGGAACTTTGGCTGTGGGAGCAGCAGGGAACACGCACCTATTGCGATTAAGGCAAGTGGGATAAGCTGCATTATCGCAAAAAGCTTTGCTAGAATCTTTTATCGCAATGCGATTAATATCGGCTTAGCAATTATTGAATCTCAAGAGATAGCAGACTTCCTGCAAGAAGGCGATAGTGTAAGCATTGACTTTGATAAAGGTGAGATTATAGAATCTAAAAGCCAAAAAAGCTTTAGCACAACGCCCTTTCCGCCTTTTATACAAGAGATTATCAATGCAAATGGGTATTTGAACTGGATAGCGAAGAATAAGAAGTAGGGTTTGGGTTTTGTGGGTAAATTAGAATCTAGATTCTCAAGCAAATTCCGCACTTTGTCATTTTTGCAAGTGTGGGCAAGAGCTTCACTCGTGTGAGCCGTAGGCGAAAAATCTTTTTTGATTCTAATATTTTAGATACTTCAGCTAACGCCTCAGTATGACAATTTATAGATTCTAGATTCTAGTAATTGCTGTTAGGCTTTGTGAGTTTTTTATATTTTTTAAGGCAGGAGTTAGTTTTTTTAAACACACAAAAATACCAATGCGGAAGTATCTTGTGATGATTTTGTGGGTTGTCAAAGTGGAGGCGAAGGGAGTTTGCTGAACGCAAATGACCGAGCCAACACTGCAGACTCCCGCAAAAGCACACAAGAGACAACGCAGCAACAAAGGAGAGAGAATGAAAAAACAAATAGCAGTAATACAGGGCGATGGTATCGGCAGAGAAGTCATCACACAAGCCCTAAAGGTGTTAGATTCTATATCAAAAGTGTATAAGCACGAGTTTGTGTATAAGGAAGTCTTAGCGGGTGGCTGTGCGATTGATGCTTGTGGGGAGTGTTTGCCTAAGGAGAGTTTGGAAGTTTGTAAGAGTAGTGATAGCGTTTTGCTAGGGGCGGTTGGCGGTCCAAAATGGGATAAAGAGCCAAGCTATAACCGCCCAGAATCTGCCCTTTTAAGACTTAGAAAAGAGCTAGGTGTATTTGCTAATATCCGCCCAGCCACACTTCTGCCGGAGCTAAAAAATGCTAGTCCGCTAAAAAGCGAAATATTGCAAAAAGGCATTGATTTTGTTATCGTGCGTGAGCTTGTGGGTGGAGCGTATTTTGGTAGGCATTTGTGTGAGGAGAAAAATGGCGAAAAAGTCGCTATTGATGAGATGAGCTATACGCAATCTCAAATTGAATCTATCGCAAGAGTGGCGTTTCAAATCGCACAAAAACGCAAGAAAAACCTTGTGTCCGTGGATAAGGCAAATGTGTTGAGCTCATCGCGTTTATGGCGTGAAGTGGTGGAAAATGTGGCAAAAGACTATCCCGATGTAAGTCTAAGCCATATGTATGTGGATAATGCGGCAATGCAGATTTGCCGTGTCCCTAGTGCGTTTGATGTGATTTTAACGGAGAATATGTTTGGGGATATTTTGAGCGATGAAGCAAGTGTCATCACAGGCACCATTGGCGTAATCCCCTCTGCCTCACTCTCTCAAGACACTTTAGGGCTATATGAGCCAATCCACGGCAGCGCACCGGATATTGCCGGGACAGACAAGGCAAACCCCATCGGCACGATTTTATCCGTGGCGATGATGTTAGAGCTTTCATTTGGACTAAAGCAAGAGGCACAAGCGGTGCGGAATGCGGTGAATCTTGCTTTGAAAGAAGGCTATCGCACAGGCGATATGATGGATAAAGATTCAAAGCTGATAGGCTGTGAAAAAATGGGAGATATTATCAGCGGGTTTGTGGGCTAAATGAAACTTGATAGAGAATCTTAAACGCAAGAATCTTCCTTTTTGGGATTTAAGATTCTGCAAGTTTAGTCCAAAGCCTTATCTTGTATGGCCTTATATATCATCGTATTTGTCTTATGTGTGAAAAATGTATCATTACCCTTATGCGTATCGCTTAAAATCGCTAGAATCTTGCCCGGATAGGTCAAATCATCGCGTTGATAAAACATCTCTAAAAACTTCCCCTTGCTGACTTTGATATTACCTAAACTCGGATCAGCCAAATACACATAATGAGAATCTGCCCCTTTATACACGCTAAAATGCTCCATATCTCGCACATTGACATAAATAATCACTGGAATTTGCAATTTTGTCAATGTTTCAAAGTCTAAAGCCAAGCCCTGTGTGCGAAACCCCTTGCTTTGTGCAAAAAGTGCCAAATCGCTAAAAGAAAGATGAGCTTTTTCCCTTAGCTCATTATCTACTTCAATCTCACGCTTCTTATCTACGCTAATGCCCTTATGCGAAAGTAAAAAGTCCAAAATCTCACGCTCACTTACCTTAACATCATAAAAATAACTCATAACACTTGAGAGTGAAGCCGCCCCGCAACTATAATCATACTTTTGACGCGTGAGATTTTCATCTCTTAGTTCAATCCAAGAATGCAAAGGCTTTGTGATATAAAAGGGTTCATTATAGAGTGAGTGAGCCTTTGCCCCACTTGCAAAAAGCCACAAAAACAGCAAGATTCTAAAGTAATACATTAGATTCTATATGAAAGCATAAGCGAAAGCGTATCGCTTGAATAAAACGCACTCTTAAAACTCTCCGCACTTGCAAAAAGAATAAGACGGGATTTTATCTCATACGCCACACCAAAAATATAGCCCACAGATGAGCTTTGAGCTTGGATTCTATCATTGGCATAAGCTCTTGTGCTATATTGATACCGCACTCCAGCATTAATCGACACAAAGGGATTTATCGCAAAATACACCATTGGACTAAGAGAATACATATCAGCAAGGTTGAAATGAATATTTTCAAAATCTTGTGGAAGATTGAATCTTGCATTAGCTTGGAGCAAAAATACAAGCGAGTCAATCGTGTAAAAGCTAAGGGCAAAAGCCGAATATCCCTTGCCATACTGCCACATATTTTGTGTTTGGGATAAGTATGTTTTGTTTGCTACATCAGCACTTCCTCCAAGAAGTAAGGCGGGAAACTTTCCTTCTTGCTTTGCTTGAATGATAAAACCTAGTGCAAATGAGTTAAAATCTGCCCTTTGCTGTGTGCTAAAGCTATGATTTATTTCAAAAAGGCTTTGCTGCCAAAAAGCATTTAAAGTGCTAAAAATTTCTACTCTTTTCATAATGCCATAACGAGCTTGAAGCGAAAAATTTAAATAATCTTGATGTAGTTTGCTATGAATAGGCACACTAATGACACTGCTATTTTGCTGTGGTATTTGCACGACATCAAGCTGTGAATGATGAATATTAATATAGCTAAGATTCCCTAGAATCTTAAATTGCGAAGTTTTGGTAAAAATTTCATCAACACTCACTGGCTTGGCACAAAGCAGCAATGGAGCAAAGCCAAAAGAGACGATACTCCCTATAACACGCCTAAAGTCAAGCATAGACATTTTATAATCCCCTAAAGCCAAACTCCAGCATTCCTACAATATTACTAGAGCTTGGATAGCCCTGTGTGCCATCGCTATAATATGCACCATTAAGATTTTGATACTTGCCGATGAGTTTAGTGTAAAAGCTTATGCTATCGCTTAGATTCCGCACAAAGCCCACACTCGCACTTAACACATAGCTTTGAGAAGGGTCTTTCTTAATGTATGAGATTTTCTCCGCAATGGAATATGATGAATCCCCTGTACTAAAAGCATAACCCACAGAATACTCTAGCTTTGCGACATTTCCTAATGGCAATGCCCCTTCAATCTCCGCTCCAAGCAAACTAAGATTACGACTTAAGCCACTTTTGCTGTTGTGATTATTTTGCTCTGTGAGAATATTCACATAAAGTGGTGCATTCACTCCTGCGATATTTATACCAACCTTAACATATTGATCAGAAATCACAAAACCAGCAGATTCTGCAACGCCAAGCACTTGCGATGCTTTGCTCTGCCCTCCACCAAGGCGAACGCCAAAGGTCGTATGCACACGATTGAAAAACTCCCAGCCAAATTCACCGCCTAGATACGCTCCAAAACTGCTGATATTCTCGCCCCAAAAGTCATAATACACCCCGCCAATACCCGCCTGTCCAAAGAATTTAGAATCTTGAGAATCTGCAAGGGCTATATTATGAGTGCAAACAAATACGCTTGTAAGAAACAAAATCTTAGCTACTCGCATTTGTTATTACTCCTTATGATTTGATAGTTATTTGATAAACGCATTAAAGCCAAATATCACGCCCCAAATACAGCTAGAAATTAAATTTAAGATATATTTAGGGCTTTGAGAAAAAAATTCTAAAAACTCCCTGCCATAAGCTAAGGACATTAACTAAAATCCCAGCCCTAGCTCAACTCCAGCGATGTATTGCTCCTGTGTTTTTTGGGTAAGTAATGGGGCGGATTCAAAGTTTTGAATCTTGCCTTGAATCTTCATATAATATGAAAGCTTCTCATTCAAAGCATACACATAGCCTACACTCGCCCTGATTGTAGAGCCATTATCAAACTTTGCTTTCCCTTGAGATGTTTTATACCCTCCGCTAAAGATATAATCATACCCCGCACTATATGTAAGCCTAAGCTTTGGATTTATAAAGATTAATCCCTCTAACTCCCCACCTACTGAATGATACAAAAGCTTGTATAAATCATATCGTGAATCGCCAACATTAGGATTATAGCCCTCAAATGTATAGGCGAGATTCAAAAAAAGTGGGAGATTTTGGCTTAAAATATTTACTCCCACCTTTGGACGAAGCTCAAAAAATACACTTGCTGTGGGATTTTGTGTCGCAAAAAGAGCTTGTGGATTTGAAGTGTGTTGTGCCGCTCCAAGCAGTATGTTAAGCGTGAAATTAAAGCGTTGCTTTGGTGAAAACTCACTAAAGGCAAATCTCACATATCCACCAGAATCTTTAGAATCAAAATCCTTAGATTGATTAAGGTAGATTCCACCTATGCCTAGAGTGTATTGCGTCTTAGGACAGGTTTTGCAAAAGCTACAATCATCACTCTTTAAACAATGATAATACAAAGCACCATTTGTTGCTGCCACATAAGCACCAACTCCCGCAAAAGCGGGAGCAGTAAATAAGACTAATAAAGCAATTTGTCGTAAAAATAGCATATTAACTCCTAATCAAACCAACTTTTAACACGATCATATACTTCAAATCCGGCTGCTACACCTCCAATAATGGTAGCTGTCAATACCAATCCATCAACAAACTCTCCCTTAGTCTCCTTCATCTCATTTTCACTTAACACTGCTACATTAACATTTTGTGCTGTGCCAAAAAGAAGTTTAGAATCTGTTTTATTTAATGTGCTAGATTCTGCGATAAGAGAGCTTATACTCAAACTAGAAACTAAAGCCAATGAAACCAAAAACTTGTTCATAAGAACTCCTTTAATGAAAGATTTTTGTTATATTAAAAATAAATATAACGAAGTTCATTGTAAGTATTGAAAGTAAATTATGTTTTGTATAAGTTTTTTTGTTATGGATAGAAAGGTAACAAGAAGATTCTAAAAAGCGTGAAAATAGAATCTTAATCGCTCTTTTTGTGGTTTTTCTTAGATTCTAAAGCGAGGATTCCATAGGCGATAAAGCCTTTTTAGCGGTTTTGAGATGTAAATCACACATCTAAGTGTTTTACATCTTTGGCATGTTCTTGGATATAGGCTCGTCTTGGCTCTACCTCATCGCCCATAAAAAGTGTGAAAATCTCATCAGTATCCGCATCATTATCAATCTTCACACGCAAAAGTGTGCGGTTTGCCGGTGTCATTGTAGTCTCCCACAGCTGATCTGGATTCATCTCTCCTAAGCCTTTGTAGCGTTGGATATAGGCATCTTTTTTCGCACTTTCTTCAATCTTTTCTAAAAACGCAATAAGATCTTCGCCTTTTAAAAAGTCTAAATCCCTATCGGCGATTTTTTGATAAATAAATCGTGCTTCTTGGAAGAAATTATCCATAAACAAGCTATCATTAATGCCCAGCTCCACAAGCCCTACTTTTGTTTGCACATACAGCGTGATTTGCTCTTCACTTGTAATTTTATTTAAAATATTGCATTCTTTGGCTTGGAGATAAGATTCTATATTTTGACTAAGTTCATTTAAAGTGAGATTATCAAAACTATCATTTTCCACAAGATAACGCACCACATCAATCATAGGGTAGCGTTTCTCAAGCTCTTTTAGGATAGAGCGATAATGGGCGATGAATTTCAGCACTTCTAAAAGCTCTTTATTCCCAATGCCCTCAAAGCTAAAATTCCCAATACCATTTTCTACAAGATATTCACTCAACGCCCTTTCATCTTTGAGATAAATTTCTGTCTTGCCCTTTTTGTAGCGATAAAGTGGTGGCTGGGCGATATAGATATGTCCATTTTCTACTAAAGGTTTCAAATAGCGATAGAAAAATGTCATTAAAAGCGTTTGGATATGGCTACCATCTACATCAGCATCAGTCATAATAATGATTTTATGATAGCGGAGCTTTTCTATATTAAACTCATCTCCTATACCACAGCCAAAAGCAGTAATCATATTTTTAATTTCATCACTTTTTAGAATCTTATCAAGGCGAGATTTTTCCACATTGAGAATCTTCCCACGCAATGGCAAAATCGCTTGAAACGCTCTATCTCGCCCTTGTTTCGCACTACCACCCGCACTATCGCCCTCAACTAAATAAATCTCAGATTCACTAGGATCTTTACTTTGACAATCTGCTAATTTGCCCGGCAATGTCCCCACTGAAAAGCTTTCTTTCTTGTGTGTAAGATCTCGTGCTTTTTTTGCCGCTTCTCGCCCACGAGCTGCCATAATGGCTTTTTGCATAATGATTCTAGCTTCCGTTGGGTTTTCTTCAAAGAATTTAGCGAGTTTTTCATAAGTGAGCTTTTGGACAATAGGTTTTACAAACGCACTACCTAGCTTTCCTTTTGTCTGCCCCTCAAACTGCGGATCAATGACTTTTGTAGAGATAATGGCTACAAGCCCCTCACGGACATCATCACCTGTAACTTTAGAATCTTTCTCTCGTGCGTTGGCGTTGGCTTCAATATAATTCATAATCGCACGGCTTAGCCCCGCTCTAAATCCCGCTTCGTGTGTCCCACCATCAGGTGTTCTAATATTATTCACAAAGCTTAATACTTTCTCATCATAGCCCTCATTATAAGCTAGGGCAATTTCTACTTCAGTTTCCTGCTCTAGGGCTTCAAAGCTAATGATTAAAGAGACTAAGGGCTTTGTATTCACATCTTGGATAAATTGCTTTAAGCCCCCATCAAAATGATAAGATTCTTCTTGTCCTGTGCGTTCATCTTTAAAATAAATTGTAATGTTGTGATTGAGATAAGCCATTTCTTTAAATCTACGAGTAAGGATTTGTGAATCAAACTCTAGCACTTCCATTACCTCATCATCGGGGTAAAATTCTATAATCGTGCCGTGCTCTTTTGTCTCACCGATAATCTCTAGCTCACTTTGTGGAATCCCTTGTGCAAACTCTTGGCGGTAGATATGCCCATTTTTCTTAATCGTCATAATAAGCTTTTTAGATAAGGCATTTACCACAGATACACCTACCCCGTGTAACCCTCCAGAGACTTTATAAGTATCTTGGTCAAACTTCCCTCCAGCGTGAAGTGTTGTAAGCACAAGTGTGGCAGCAGGGAGATTTTCAGTTGGGTGAATATCTACGGGAATCCCGCGTCCATTATCCTCAATAATGGCACTACCTTCCATTGTGAGTGTAATATTGATTCTATCGCAATGCCCTGCCATAGCTTCATCTACGGAGTTATCCACCACTTCATAAATCATATGGTGCAAACCACCAGAGTTTGTATCGCCTATATACATTCCGGGGCGTTTTCGCACCGCTTCTAAGCCTTTTAAAACTTTAATATTACTTGCTTGATATTCTTTTTTTTCCATAATAAACTCCAAAGACAGATAAAAGTTGAGCTGTGTTCTTAGAGAATCACAGGCATAATCACAGTTGAGAAGTTTTCACTCATTACGATAAATGGGGTGTTTGACTCATTGATACAAAAGGTAAATTCATTTCCATCAATTTGTGAGAGAAAATCAAGGATATACTTAGAGTTAATCCCCAAAGTTAAAGATTCTATGCCTGTTTGTGCTTCAATCTGTGTGGAAGCTTCACCGCTTTCTTCATTCAAAGATTCAAAAAGCACTTCATTTGGTGAAAGTGTGATTTTGATGTTATTTGCAAGGGATTTGACAAATTGCAGGGCATCAACAAATTTATCTTTTGGTAAAAGAATCTTATACTTAAATTCTTTAGGAATAATTTTCTCATAATCAGGGAATTTTCCATTAATGAGCTTTGTGTAGAAAGTGTATTCATTGTTTTTCAAAATAAGATGTGTAGGGTTGTGATAAATCTCAAGATGATCTATAAAGAGCCTAGAAATTTCACTGATTGCCTTTTTAGGAATGATAAGAGAAAGGGCGTTAATAGATTGACTTTTATATTCAATCACAGCTAGGCGGCGTGTGTCAGTGGCGACAAAATTAAATCCATATTCTTTAATATCAAGCAAAGAGCCATTAAGCTCGTATTTTGGATTATTTGTATCTACTGCGGGATTAATCCTTTTTAGCGAAGTCAGGAATTTTTGAGCTTCTATGTTGATTTGTGCGTTATTATCATATTCTGGGAATCTAGGGAATTCATCGGCATTAAACATAGGGAGTTTTGTGCGTGAGCGTCCTTGTGAAATGTGAAGTGTGTCTTCTTTTGCTTCAAGGTTTATATCACCATCTTTTAATCGTTTAATAATATCTAGAATCTGCTTCCCATTTGCTGTGGCATTCCCTTGAGCTTGAGGCTGGATATTAATATGAGATTCAAGCCAAATCTCATAATCAGTGGCTTTAAGGATAAGCTTATCATCTTTTGCTTCAAAGCAGATGTGAGATGTGATTTGTGATCTATCTCTTTTATCAAGGAAATTTTGGCAATTTGTGAGTGCTGTTTCAAGCAAACTTTTGGGAAGTGAGATTTTCATAAAATGTCCTTTAAAATATAGATTTAAAAGTAGGGGTAGTAGTAGAAGTGAAAATGTGAAAAAGCACTTCTAAACCGCCTAGAGCTTTATTTGAATGTGTGAATAATGCGTGTAGCTATATCACAAAATTTCCCGTTGATTATAGCTAAAAATCCTTATTTTTGCCTAATTTTTCATACTTTTGGCGTTTTTGGTGTGGATAAAGGAGCAGATTCTTATTTTGTGTAACCCAACATTACAAGCTTTTGTTATAATCTCTGGTTCAACTTAAGAGAGATTAAAGGGAAAGTATGGATTTTAAAGTGAGCTTTGTAAGTGGTAGAATGCTTATAAAGTTTCAAGGGGCGTGCGATTACTCACTTGATAAGAAGTCTAAAGATTTTCTTTCTAAACTCATTAGTGCAAATGAAAGAATCACCCTTGATTTTTTGGAGATTACAAAGGTAGATTTTGTATTTTGTGCTTTTATTTATGGGCTTTTAGAGGGGAAAGATTATGAGATTCTAAACGCAGATAGTCAAGTGAAAGAAATTTTTCAAAGTATGGTTGAATCTCTGCCAAAGCTTGAAAATTCTAAGTCTAAATCACATTCTATGTTTTATGGTGCTTTATTTGATTTTGGAAAATTTTGTGAGAGATCCTACCAAAGTAGCCTTGATTTTTTAAATTTTTTCGGAATGTGTTCATTTTACTTTTTTCGCTCTTGTTGGAATCTTAGGCATTTTAAGCTTGGCTCTATAATGTATCATATTAATGAATCTGGCTTTAAAGCTTTGCCTGTGGCATTACTCACAGCTTTTATTGTGAGCTATGCTATTGCGTTACAAGGGGTGTTGCAACTAGAAAAAATGGGTGTACCTTTAATGAGCGTGGAGATTGTGGCAAAGCTCTCTTTGCGTGAAATGGGACCTTTTATCTTGGCTATTGTAATAGCTGGGAGAAGCTCATCATCTTTTGCCGCTCAAATAGGTGTGATGAATCTCACTGAAGAAAATGACGCGTTAAAAACGATGAATCTTAGCCTGTTTGATTATATCATATTACCTAGAATCTTAGCTCTAGTCATTATTATGCCTTTGCTTGTGTTTTTAGCTGATGCGGTAAGTTTATTTGCGTGTTTTCTTGCGATTAATATGCAAACAGGTTTAGATTTTATGCAGTATTTGGAGCGATTTTATGAGTATGTGGGGATTAATAATTTTTGGGTTGGTGTGATAAAAGCTCCATTTTTTGGTGCGGCAGTGGCACTTGTAGGGTGCTTTCGTGGGCTATATGTCAAGGGTGATACGGAATCTGTGGGGATTGAGACGACTAAGAGTGTAGTCAATGCGATTTTTTGGGTGATTTTAATTAATGCGATTTTTTCAATTATCACCACGGGGCTAAATATATGAATATTATTCGTGTTGAAGAGCTTTATACGCAGTATGGGGAGAATATTATTCACAATGGGATTAGCTTTGCTGTGAAAAAAGGTGAAATCTTTGGAATCTTAGGCGGTAGTGGCAGTGGCAAAAGCACCTTATTAAAAAATATGCTTTTTTTGGAGAAGCCTAGAAGTGGTAAAATTGAATTTTTTAATGAAAATATTTTGGACATAGCAGAATCTAAACGCGATAGAATCTTAAATCGCTGTGGCGTGATGTTTCAGTTTGGGGCGTTGTTTTCTTCTATGAATGTTTTAGATAATGTCGGCTTTTTACTTACTCAGAAAAGTCATTATGATAATGCCACAATAGAGCGTTTATCAAGAATGTGGCTTGATTTAGTAGGATTAGATTCTAAAGTAGTGGATAAATACCCCTATGAGCTATCTGGCGGAATGAAAAAGCGTGTAGCTCTCGCTCGGGCATTGGCATTAAGCCCTGATATTTTATTTTTAGATGAGCCTACAAGTGGGCTTGATTTACAAAGTGCGGAGCGGTTTGATAGGCTGATTTTAAAGCTCAAGGAAATTTTAAAGATCACCATTGTGATGGTAACGCACGATTTAGATTCTATAAAAGATAGTGTGGATAGGCTAATTTTGCTAGAAGATAAGGCAATAGTGTTTGAGGGAAGTTTAGATGAGCTTTACACCCAAAAGAAGCAGGGCTTTACTCAAGCTAAGATATTCTCTGGCAAAAGGGGAGAGCGATTTTGGCAGGATTTTGATGAGCGGAATTTGCATAAGACTAAGTTAAACTAGGAGTGAGATATGGAAAGAAATGTGCGGTATGTGTGGATTGGAGCGATATTTTTTATAATTTTAATCTTAATGATTCTCTTTGTGCTGTGGCTTAATCGCTTTGAGCTAGATTCAGCAAAATATACGCGATATTACGCATATAGTGCCGATGAGGTAAGTGGAGTAGGCACAAATACGCCTATTCACTATAAGGGTATAAGTGTCGGCAGAGTGCAGTCTGTGGGCTTTAAAGATATAAAAAGTGGGGTTATTGCTATTGCTATGCTTATAGATTCAAAGCTTGAGATAAAGCAAAATGCTAAAGTCATCGTGGCTTCACAGGGACTAGCAGGGGCAAATTATCTTTCACTCATTCAGGGTGAAGGCGAGACATTACAAGCTAATGAGCAAGGAGATAGGGTGATTATGCTTGATAAGGGAGGGTTGGATAAGATTCTAGGTAAGGCTGGGGAGATTAGTGAAGATATGACCGCCCTACTTGCTAATCTTAATCGCACTTTTAATGAAGAAAATCTTAATAATCTTACAGAGATGATAAAGGAGCTAAGAAGTAGCACAAGCTCCCTAGCAAGTCTTAGCGCACAAATGGATAAAAATATGAAAAATGGCGAATATAATGTGCGTGAAATTCTCACTCCTACGCTGTTGCAGTTGCAGGGGAGTTTGCAAGATATGAGTAGGTTTTTTAACACAGCCACGCGTTTTGTGGATAAGGTGGATAAAAATCCTTATGATAGCCTTTTTGGCAAACAAAATGACAAATCTAAATAAGGGGATTAAATGAGTAAAAAATATAGAATCTTAGGGCTTGGAATAGTAACTATACTTACGCTTAGTAGCTGTGTAGATGTGAAAATCGCCTCACAGATTCCAAAGGTAACATACTTGAGTTTGCAAAAGCTTCAAACTCAAGCAAATGACGCAAAGTGCAAGGCTAATAAAGGCAAAATCGGGCTATTGCAAGTGAATGCTAATGCACCTTTTAATGATACGGCTATTATTTTACACAACACACAAACACTGCAAATAAGTGAATTAGAGCATAAAAAGTGGGTAGATTCCCCAAACAAAATGTTAGAATCTAATCTCTTACAAGCCTTAGAGCAAAACTGCTTTCAAGTGGCAATCTCGCCCTTTGGCACACAAAAATTAAATAAGATTCTAAAACTTTCTTTGCTTGGCTTACAAGTGGTAGAAGATGGCGGTAAATACAAGGCACAAATGAGTGTGTTTTATGAAGTGCTGAATACTTCAACGACACAAAGTAGCAAAAGTGGCATTATCACGCAAGAAGTGGCATTGCAAAGCCTAGAAGATGAAAGCTTTGCTAAAAATTTTGTGAAAGCAAATGAGCTTGTGATAGACAAGCTCTTAAAGCAACTCTAAGAGCTTTCACATAGAATCTAGCTTATAGATTCTGCCCTTTGCCTATTCAAGAATAGAATCTTAGCTATCTCCCATAACATACCAAAAAAGAGCAGGATAAAAAATACACTTAATCTTGGGAAAAATATAAAATCTGCTATTAAGCCCACAAAGCTTAGGGCAAATAAAACATTATACTGCCAAAATAGCCCCAAAAGCATAAGGCTAAAAAGAATGATAAAAAACACGCGGATTTCCATTGCCTCCCAATCCCGAATAGCAATGCCATAAACAATGCTATGAAGATAACCATTTAGGGTTATATCGAGATATTTTATACAAAATACAATCATAGCACTAAAACAAAGCACAAGACAAAGTCTAAGATGTGTAAGGCTTTGATACTTAGAATCTGCCCCCGTGAGCTTTGAGAGAGCAAACAAAAAAAGCAAAATAAAAGAGATAACAAAATAGCTAGATAGAAGTGTCGTGTAGTTAGCATTATATGCAGACTCGCCCCAAAAGTGCAAATAAGATAAAAAAGGATAAATGCCCATAAATATGTTAAATAATACAAGCAAAAGCAAGGAAAAATACTCCATTTTGAGCCTTTGTAAGCTTAAGCTAAGAAAGAAGCCAAGTAACGACGCTACAACAGCCTTGACTAACGCAAATGTAATGTCATTAAAGAAAAGAATGAGAAAGATTAGCCCACTGATACTTCCGCATATCCATAGTTTAGAAAATAGCCTTATAAACTTCCCAAAGAAGCTTTCACTCTCACCAAAAAATCTCACGCAATAAAAGCCAATCATCGCAAAAATATAAAATGTAGCAGCATCTAAATACATAGCAAAATGGCCATTCACCAAATAACTCACTAAATAACATATCCATATTATGCCAAGAACCCCCGCAAACGCCCTTTGCCTTATATGCCATATTAAAAGCGGCAAAAAACAGAACAGGGCAGGTATGAGCGTTGCCTCTTTTTCAATATTTTTAAGGCGATAAAAGCGATCTGGAGATACACTTAAAACTATAATCAAATATGTCAAAACAATATACGCCGCTACAACAAGCCAGATTTTCATATATGTCCCGCTATATTGCCATAACCCCAAAAGTAGTAGCCCCATTCCACCATAAAACATATAAAGAAAGCAAACAAAATCTTCATAAGTATAGAAGAGAGTACCTATTACCATAGAACTAAAGCCTACAAGCAAAAATCCCGCACAGAAAAGCACAATGCTTAAAAGCATTGTTTTAAAATCTAGGCTAAATTGCTTTATATCCAAAATTTTTGTGAGATTTGGCACAAGGATAATGCTATAAAACAAGCTTATAAAAGTCCCCACCACAACAAGAAAAATGACAACAGATTTTACTTCATATTTTACTTCATACTCTATATTTTCAAACATTACCCGCACACACGCCATAATGATGACAAGAATCACAAGAGAGATGTAAAAATATTTTGGCGTAATAAAGCGGATAAAAAAGCTTGAAAAGTAAGAGAAGTTAGAATCTACGGAATGAGCAGATTCTTCTATCAATTCCTTATGCAAAGTCTTTAGCCTTTTAGCTGTGATTCTTACATTGAGTGCAAAAAGCACAAAGCCACCTATAAGGACAATAATTGCCATTATGATAACAATGCCATTGACAATGTTAGAATCTATAAAGCCAATCCATGGCAATATCGCCCCTAAGCTCCCGCCTAAAAACGCCACCAAAATGACTTGTGCAAAAATCACCCGCCAATATCTTTCACTCTCCATTAAGCTAAGGCTTTTAAATCTTATAAGATCATCTAGCTCAAATCTTAGCTCTCTAAAAAGCGTTGCCAAAGCCCTAAAAGGCGAAAGGATAGATTGTTTTAATGCCGACATAAGAGTTCCTTAAAAATGTGAAATGTTTAAGATATAGGGTGTGGATTATACATTAAGTGTTTAAATCTTTTTGTTGTTGCATAACTCTTAGAATCCCAATTATAAAGCGAGATTCTAGAATTTTACTTAGAATAAATGATTGAAAGTCCTACGCTTAAAGTATATCTTTAAGCGTGTAAAAATTAATCGCACGCAGTGCCACCTCTTAAAGCGTTGTAGGGGGTGAGCGGCACGACTGCGAACGATTTTTAAGGGGAGGGAGCGACTTCGCGTGCAGTAGCGAAGCTACAAACCCACACTTGCAAATATGACAAGATTCTAAAACTTTAAAAAGAGAGAAAATAAGAAACAAGATTAAAAAAGAAACAGATTCTAGAATCTAAGATTACCCTTATTCCCCTTGCTGTATTAAGCAAAATAAAGACTAGATTCTAATGCGTGGGGGGTTGGGCTATGCAGTCTTTGAAAATAAACTTATGCTTTTCTGGCAAAGATTCAAATATCGCTAAAGCCAAAGCCCGAATCTCCCAAAGGGCGGATTTTGAGCTTCTAAGGGATAGGAAATTTTGCAAACTTCTAGCATTGATAGAAAAGCTAAGCTCCGTGCGGTAAGATTCAGGCATAGCAAATTTAGCGATGTCATTGCTGATGTTTTCACTTAGAATCTGGCGTAAATTTTCTAGGGCGTGAATGGAGGCGTGATTCACCCTTTCACTACTTGTAAAAACGATAAACTTTTCCGCCCTTTGTGTGTTTATCTCATTTATAGGTAAAAAGCTAGGCTCATCTTTTAGCTCTTTTAGCGTGTAGCGGGAGCTTTTCACACTAAAGCTTGCCATACGATGTCGTGCGAGCTCTTGCAGACACGCCCTTGAAATGCCCTTGATATAAAAATTATAAGTTAAATGCTCTAAGGTGCTTGCGTGTTTAAATTTATTCCCTACTCTATCAATGAGTTCTATATCTTTCTCTCCGCCACAATCGCCCTTATCAAAGCTCTGCCAACAAGTGCGAATAGCATTACTACAAATATGCAGGGGCGTGTGGTGCAAAAGTGTGATGTCAATCTTACACGAGATTTTTTCTACCATTATGAATCTCCTTAAAATATTTCAACTTGTGCTAGAATCTTAACGCATTTTTAACTACACAAATACAACATCAAACAAAACACAAGGGCAAAAGATGATTTGGCTTGATATTATTGATCCAAAATATGTGCTGTTTTTTAAGTCTATTTTGCCAAGGCTCAAGGCTTTAGATTCAGTGATTGTTACCACGCGTGAGAGTAAGGACTATGATGAGTGCATTAGGCTTTTAAGGCTTTTTAAGATAGAGCATCATTGTATCGGTGGCTATGGTGGGGCGAGTAAGCTAGGTAAATTTGAATCTAGGCTTAATCGGCAAAAAGGCTTTTTGGAGCTATTTGCTAGATTAAACGAGATTCCAAAGGTTTTTATCACCGGAGCGAGTGTTGATGGGGTGCAGTGTGCGTATGGGCTAGGGATACCGGTGGTGCATTTTGCCGATACGCCAGTGGCTAATGAAAAATTCTCTTTAGAATCTATAACGATTTTATCCCGCCTGACACTTCCGCTTTCTCATCTTGTATTCCGCCCTTTTGTCGTGCCAGAGATTTGCTATACAAGCTTGGGGCTAAGCCCCGCTCAAGTGGTGGAATATGACTTTATTGATGTGGCGTTATGGCTAGATTCTATTCCTTTACATTATGATTTGGAATCGCCACAAAGGAGGGCGTTTTGCGAGAAGTTGGGGCTAGATTCTGCCTTGCCTATTATTTTGGTGCGTGAGGAAGAGTATAAGGCACATTATGTCAAGCACAAACTGCCCATTATTTATGAGAGCTTTGCCCTTTTAGCTAGGAGACTTAAGGCTAATGTGCTATGTATGCCTCGCTATGGCAAAGATGAGCTAGAATCTTGTCTCTCACAGCTCCCACAAGATTCAAAAAGTCGCTTTAAGATTTTACATCATAAGCTAGAGCCAAAGGATTTTTATCCCTTTGTTGATGTGCTTTTAGGCGGTGGTGGGACTATGAATCTAGAGGCGTGTTATCTTGGGATTCCTGTGATTTCTACTCGCTCACTTTTGCTTTTTCACGATAGATTTTTGCTTGATAATGCTTTGATGAAACACGCTAAAAGCACCACTGAAGCGGTGGATAAGATTATAGAGATTTTATCTAAGCCCCATTTATATGAAAGGCAAGATTCCCTTTTTGTTAAAAATGGTGTGGATACGGATATGTTTATCTCGCATATCAAAGCACTCGTGGAATCCCCTAAGCCTTCAAAATTTTAAATGCGTAACATACAATCTCCTTTCGTTTTAAAGTATGACAGGGAGAGTGTAGAAAATTATGTATGTAAAATCATTTTTGTCTCCTTATATTTGTATGGATTACAAATATAAGGATTAGTGAGAAATAATTGCCATTGTTGGATTTATTAGTTTTCCTTAATAGTGTAAAAATGGTGCGGATTGTATCAAAACTTTTTGATTTTCAAGCCCCAAAGGCATACACGCTCATATCCCACATCGGCACAAAAATCCCTAATGCCAAAAAGAGCAGTAAAATCCCCATAGTAAGGCTAAGGCTTGGCTCTATAAGGGATATAAGCATATCGGTTTTTTCAGTGGCGATTTCTTCAAAATGTTTAGCACATACTTCAAGCATTTCTGCTAGATTTCCGCTTTGCTCCCCGGCGTTAATAAGGGCTAGGGCAATATCATCAAGGGCGTTTTGCTCTTTTAAACTCACTGATAATGCTTTGCCATTTTTTACAGATTCTAGGGCGGATTCAAACTTTGCTTTAAGGGCAAGATTGCTTATGTCTTTGCTTAAAGCTAGGGCTAAGTCCATAGGCGTGGCGGATTTAAGCTGGATATAGAGCGAAAAGCTGTATTGATAATAAAAATGTGCTTTTATAATTGCTCCAACAAGCGGGATATGTAAGATATAGGCGTGAATCTTAGCCTTAAAATGCAAAGTATTTTTATACGCATACCCAAATAGAGCCACAGCACAAAGCACACATAGTGCAAAAATCAGCCCAAAGTCTATAAAAAATGTTTGCATAAAAAGCAGAATCCGCGTATAGATAGGCAGCTCAATTTGCATAGAGAGAAACATTTCTAAAAACTGCGGCAGCACAAACGCTACAAGCACCATAAATGCCCCCATAATGCTAAGAAACACGAGAATGGGGTAGAAAAGGGTGCGTTTGAGTTTATTTTTATTCTTATATTCCTTTGTGAGATGAGAACTCAGCATACTAAAAATTTCTTTCAATTCTCCGCTTTTTTCCCCTAAAGTTATCATTTGATAGCTCATATCGCCAAACACATTTCTATACTTTTTGAATCCAAAAGAGAGATTCTGCCCTAGTTGTAAGTGGTAGGCAATATCTTGTAAAATTTCTTTAAGCCTTGTATTTTTAGCATTATCCGCACATATTTGTATGATATGTAAAAGTGGCAGATGAGATTGTAGCATTGTGGATATTTGTAAAAACAGCATACTTATATCTTTTGTGGAGATATACCCCTGAAGCGAAAAAAATGCCGTGTGTTTGAATGTGTTCTTAAATGCGTTTTGTGTCTCACTCATAGCCGACATACCCTATATATCTCTTCAAAAGAGCTTAAGCCTTGAGCCAAAAGCTTTATGCCAACTTCAAACATACTTTCAAACCCGCCCTTTTTAAGCTCTTGTATAATCATCTCTTTATCCTGTGGGGCGGCAATGTGGCGTTGCAAAAGGCTAGAGTTTTCTAAACATTCAGCAATCAACAATCGCCCATCATAGCCCTGCATATAGCAATGCTGACAGCCACAAGCGGTGTAAAAACACGCCTTTTCATAAGGCTTTAGAATCTGCGTTTCAAGCTTGTAAGATTCAAATTTTTCATACATTTGCTTGAGTGAGAGTGGAATCTTACAATGAGGGCAGAGCTTTCGCACAAGCCTTTGAGAGATAAGCAGCCGCAAAGTAGAGCTTACAAGATAGTCCTTTGCACCCATATCAAGCAATCGCTCAATCACGCTTAGAGAATCATTAGCGTGAATGGTGGAAAGCACCAAATGCCCCGTTAAAGACGCACGCAAAGCAATATCAAGGCTATTTTCATCGCGTATCTCGCCAATCATCAAAATATCCGGATCGTGTCGCAGCAGGGCTTTGAGCGCATTAGCAAAGCCAAAATTATGCTTATCATTTATTAGCACCTGCGTTGTGTTATGTATGCGGTATTCTATGGGATCTTCAAGGGTGATGATTTTTTTCTGCGGGGATTTTATGGATTCTAAAATCGCATAAAGCGTGGTTGATTTCCCACTGCCTGTGGGACCTGAAAGCAAAATTAGCCCACTTGGGTAGTTAGCACAATGCGTGATAATCTCCATTTGCTTTTTTTGGAATCCTAGCTTTTCAAGTGTGGTAAGTGTGGCATTTTTATGCAAGATTCTAAGCACAAGGGATTCTCCGCTAAAAGAGGGCAGGACGGATAACCTTAAGTCAAAAGCCTTATTATCAAAAACTCGGCTAAAGCGTCCATCTTGGGCTTGTCGCTTTTGGTTTATATCAAGTTTGCACTCTAGCTTGAGACACGCAATGAGCGATTCAAAGACTATTTTTTGTAATGTCAAAATCTCTCGCAGCATTCCATCTGTGCGGATTCTAACGCAATGGATAGAATCTTGAGATTCAAAATGTATATCACTCGCCCTATGCTTAATACAAAGCTCTAAAATATAATCTAACAACGCAATAGCCGCCCTTTCATCATCATTATGCTGACTATGGCTTTTTAGCAAGGTAAGCAGATTTTGCTCAAGTTTATAAAAGCCTTGAAAGTCTGTGATGGATTCTAGCTGTGCTACAAAACTCTCGCTTGAAGCAAGGAAAAACTTTAAACTTTTATGCGGAAAAATGGAGCTAATATGATTTGTAATCAGCCCAAGCGGTGCGTTTTCACACGATATGGCGATAGACACGCTAGAATCTTGCATATCAAAAATAAGACATTGATGCTTTGCTATAAATTTAGAATCTAGTGCGAGTAGGCAAGACTCATTTAGTGTAATAGTGTGGAGATTAATAGATTCAAATGTGGAGGGATTCATATATGGGCTTTGTGTGGGGGTATGGGGCTATCTGTCTTGTAGGCTAAGGGCTGTAAAAGTGTGGAGTCTTGCTTGTTGGGCTTAGATTCTAATGGAGATTCTAAGCTTTGTGTAGAATCTTGCTTTTCTTGGGGAGTGGAATTTGTGTCGGTATCTGTTGAAGAGTCTTGCTTTGTGGAATCTTGTGGGGCAGAATCTTTTGTAGTATCTTTTGAATCTTGTGGCTTCAAATCAGATTCCTTTGTAAAGTTTATAATTTCTTCAATTTTATCTTGTTCTTGCTCTCTTGCGTCTAATCGCACGATATGCGGAGATATGATAATCACCATTTCTTGGGTTTCTTTAATATTTTTCTTATAGCTAAAGAGATATTTGATAAGCGGTATATCGCCTAAAATGGGGAGTTTGCGTAAAATCTGCCCTTCAGTTTTATCTATCAAGCCACCAAGGACTATTTTTTCGCCATCTTTAACCTGCACGAGAGATGAGAGCTGTTTGGTGGAGAGATTTGGCGGGGATTCTAGGGCGGTGGTTTGATTTTCAATAGAGATGTCTTTGGTTTTGGTGATTGATGGGTTAATCTTTAAAATGATTTTGTCATTTTTCACACTTGGCGTTACATCAAGCAAGATTCCTGCAAAGACAGAAGGGAAGGTTTGAGAAAGGTTTTGGATAGAAGTGCCTTGCGTGGTGGTTTGATAAGTGGTGTTTTGAAAGTAGCGAAGCACACTGCCAACGGATATAATGGCAGGTTGGTTATTGAGCGTCAAAACTTTTGGGTTAGAGACAGACTGCACCTTGCCATAGGTTTGTAAAAACTCAACAATGCGGTTAATGCTTACTCCTTGTGAAAAAATGCTTATAGCAAAATCGCCATTATTCACACCTGTAAGGGCATTATTAGAGCCTTCCGCATTTGGCGGGAGAGTTAAAAGATTGCCAAGTTTATAAAATTCATTCCAGTCTATGCCATAGGTTTGGTTATTGCTATGCTGAATATTAAAGATATATACATCAATCAGCACCTGCTTTTGAATCTTGTTATTAAGTGTGGCAAGGTAAGATTCCACGCGTTTAATCTGCTTTGGCGTGGCGGTGATGGTAAGCAGTCCTGCGGCTTTATTAATGATGATGTCTTTTTTATTTTTTAGCTCACTTGTTGTGGGTTGATAGCTATCGCCCGGAGTGTAGGCTACCCCGGCGATTTCATTTTGTAATTCGCCCCAAAAGTCAATCTCATCAATGCTATAAATTTTCGTCCCGCTTTTTCCCATAGTTTGTGTGTTTGATGTGGCTTTATTCATCGCCATTTTGTGGGCTTGAGATTCTATCTCAAAGTTTGAAAAGCCAAGCGGTGCGTTTGTGTGGGTATTATAAGGGGAGTGGGTTTGATTATCCTGTGAAAAGATGATGTCAGTATTGCTTGAGCCAACGCGTGTTGTGGCGATGTAGCTAATCTCAAAAGTCTTTGTGAGTAAAAAGCCAACTTGCAAGGTGTCTTTTTGCAAAGTGTAGTGAAAGTCATTGCTTTTTAAAAGGCTATCAAGGACTTGGATTAGCGGTTTATTGTTGATATGAATGGAAGTTTTCTTGCTATCAAGCATAGCTTTTGTTTGCTCTTGGAGATAGATGACATTAAGATGACAGATTGAGGCGATTTCTTCTAGGATTTTGCTTAAAGCGACATTGCTACCGGAGTGGATATTAATGGGGGTGCTACAAGCTAGGCTAGTTTGTAAAAATAAAAGCAGAATCCCGCATATCCGCAGAAGCACAGGGATTTGGTAAGGTTTTGATTGTTTCATATTCCCCACTTTTTGAATCTAGATTCTCTCAATGTTATTCCTTAGCGTAGCAAAATGTTTTTTTAGAATTTGGATTCTTTTTTCTTTAAGGGGGAGGGGCTTAAATTTGCAAGTGTAGCTTCGCTACTGCACGCGAAATCGCTCCCTCCCCCTTAAAAATCGTTCGCAGTCGTGCCGCTCACCCCTTACAACGCTTTAAGAGGTGGCACTGCGTACGATTTTATTTTATACGCTTAAGGTCGTGCCTTAAGCGTAAAAGCACTCACGAGTCTTTAGAATCTAGATTCTTAATTCTTAAGGCATTCCTTGATTTTACAATTTTACGCAAGATTGTAAATAATCACTTGCTACTTTTAAGCCTTTTATGTGGAATCTTGTAACTTTTTATGCTTGTGATTTTATGGCTCTAGCTGTTCTAGTGTGCCATTTAACGATAAGGCAAAGCGAGTGCTTGACTTTTGCAGGACAATGCCTTGAGAGTGCAGGGCGGTAATGGTGTAGCCATCTATCACATCGCCAAGCTTGTGCCACTGCCCATTCAGCAATGCTTTATTATTGATAATGGCTTGAAGCTCTAGATTCTGTGTTGAGTTGTGTTTGAAGGGGTTTGTTAGGGTTGGAATGGATTCTATCACGCTTTGTTTGGGGTTTTGCTCGGCATAGCTTGTGGTATAGCCTACAAGTAAAAGCACAAAAATGAGCCTATATTTTTTCATATTTATTCCTTTATTTGCTGTTGTGGCTTATGTGGTAAGGCTTGGCGAATATCCATAATCAGCAAATGAAAGTGGATTTGATTGTGTTCTTGTGAAGAGAGTTCTAAAGATTCTAGGCTTACAAAGTGGAGATTTTCTAAAAAGCTAAGCAAGTTTAGAATCTGCCAAAACTCCCCACTGCCCTCTATAACAAGGGCATTAAGTGTGGGGTGTGGGTGAAAGGCATTTAAGGTAAGATTTTCATTTTTAGCAAAATTGATAAGACTAGGGATAAGGGTAAAGGGATTTAAAAGCGGCTCAAGTGTAGTTGTGTGGCTAAGGCTTTGTTGCAATGAAAAGATTTCTTCTTGTAGGTTTTGGACTTCATTTGTTTGTTGTTGGTGCTGTGCTTTTGCCGATTGCATAGAATCTAGGGAGAGGGTAAGCTCGTTAAGCGTGTGGTTATGGATTCTAGATAGGGTGCTTTGGGTTTGCAAAAGTGGTAGATAGATAAACTCCATCATAATAAACACACAAAGTGCCATAATGGCGATAAAAAGCAGAATCTTTTCACGCTTTGTCTTTGTGGAGAGAAACTGCGTAATAGGGTTTAAAATCTTAGAAAACATTTTGCACCACGATGATGTGTGATTTGGCATTAGAATCCATAGAATCCAAAGGCTGTAAAAAAGCAGTTTGTGTGGCTTTGTTGAGTTTGGCTAAAAAGGCTGACACACTGAGTTTTGAATCTGCTTTGAGCTTTAGAGTAGCGATAAAATGGCTTTGAGAGAAGGCAAAGCTTATAGATTCTAGATGTATATCATTTGTGGCACATTGTGAAAAAATGTCCTCCATAAAAGCATAGCGTTTGGGGTAGCTCTGCTGCCACGATTCTAGCTCGTGCAAGGTGTGTGAAAGCTGGGCGTGTGTGAGACTAAGGGAGGGAATATCTGTGTCTTGTTGGGCTAAGTCTAGCGGGGCAAAAAGCGTTTCATTTTGCGTGTTAAGGGCTGTGATTTGGCTTTGCAAATGGTGGTTATACAATGCCAGTCCAAGGGGGATAACAAGCACACAAAGGATAGTGCTTAAAAGCAAAAGTGGCAAGAATCTTGCGTAAATGGAGGGCTTGGGGGTGAAGTTTGGCAAAGGGTTTATAGAAGATAATGTTAAATCTGCTTTGTATTTTTGAGTGTAGCTAAAGGCGAGATAAGCCCTAAAAGTGTAAAAATCAAAATCTTTGCTTTCATCTGTGATTTGGCTAAGGGGAAGTGGAGTGGGGAGATTTTGAGTAGTGTTACAAGCAAGGAGCGTATCTAGCAAAGCTATATCATCGCTAAAATAATACAGCGTGTCAAAGTGCTTATGATAGGCTTCTTGTAGGTAGGCAATAAGGGAGCTAAGATTTTCACATAGATTTATGTTTGGATTCGCATTTGGTTGAGTTAGGGCGGTTATCTTAAGGGCTTCTTTGAAAGTGGTGTTTTCAAAATAGCATAAATAGGGCAGAATAAGCACGATAAAATCCTTGTAGCAGGGCAGGGCAAGGGGCAAAAATATATCGCTTGTAAGAATGCGGGCTTTAAGATTCTTATCTTTTATGTGAAAAAAGCTCTCACACACGCATTTTTGCTCATCAAATAGATGTTCGCGTTCGCAAAAATAATGCGTATAAGATTCATTTGGCAAAGTAAGAATACCCTTCTCCCTTGCCCTATCATAGAGCAAAGCGGGAATATGGCTAGAATCTTTTTTATCTATCTCAATGGGGCTGTGAAGCAGGGCATTTGGGGGAAGTGAGATAATATCAAAAGAGCGATTTTTTGTGTTATGTGGTGTGTAAATGGTGCTAGAATCATAAGCATAAGTGCTGTGCGTGTCATTAAAATAAAGCGTTTTCATTGTGCTGATTTTAGACTAGATTCTAGCCCCACGCGTTGGGAATGCGTAATGGCAATGGCGAGTGCATCGGTAATATCAAGGGGTTTTATCTCACCTTTAATGCCCAGAATTTTTTTCACCATAAAGGCGACTTGGGCTTTATCCGCTTTGCCATTACCTGTGATGGCTTTTTTGACTTGTAGCGGGGTGTATTCAGCAAAGTTGCCTATCTCTTGGAGAATTTTTAGGCTCAACGCCCCGCGGAATTGTGCGAGTTTGATGACACTTTTGGGATTGTAGGCAAAAAATATATCTTCAATTGCCACTTCATCAATATGGTGAAGTTTTAGCACCATATCAATCCCCTCCACAAACTCCACGATTTGATGTTGCAAACTTCGCTCTTTAATCTTAATAATCCCCGCTTCTATGAGCTTTAGACTCCCTTTCAAATGCATATTTGCATCTGCCATTTGGATAATAGCATAGCCACAATTCCTGCTGCCCGGGTCTATACCTAAAATATACATCATTTAATCCAAATTAAAAGATTTTTTCATTATGATTTCGCTTCCGCTTTTTAAGGTCATCATCTTAAAAGATTTTTTGACTTTTCACATTTTATTCACATCGTGAAAGTAAAAATATTCATCTCACTTTAGGAAATAAATTGCATTTGGATAATATATTAAAAAAACTTAAAAATAAGCTATCGGATTTAGAATACAGCTCTTATATCTCCCTTATGGAATATGATGAAAGTGCCTCAAGGACAGACTTAGAAGTTTTTTATGTGCCTAATATATTTGTAGCAAATTGGATAAAAAGTAACTATTTAGAATCTATCGCCGATGCGTTTATGGAGGAAAATCCCAACGGAATCCGCCCAGAAATTCACATAAGAGTTAAAGAAAAAAATCAAAATGTGAAAAGTTTAAATTTCAATAAAATACCCACTCATTTTCAGCAAAATTTACTCTCTTTGAATCCATTTTATACTTTTGAAAATTTTGTCGTTGGCAAGTCAAATGAACACGCCCACACCATCGCAAAAGTTGTGGCTAGGCAACAAGCTTTGGCGTATAATCCTGTGTTGTTTTATGGGAAATCTGGGCTTGGTAAGACGCATTTGCTCCACGCCATAGGGAATGTTGTCAAAGAGCAGAATAAAAATGTGCTTTATACCACGGCTGAAGAGCTGCTCAATGACTTTATCAGCAAAATAAGGCGTGGGACTATGGATAGCTTCCGTGAGAAATACCGCAAATGCGATTATCTATTGATTGATGATGTGCAGTTTCTTGGTAATAGAGAGGGTGTGCAAGAAGAGCTACTCAATACTTTTAATGCTTTATATAGCACACAAAAGCAGATTGTGATGACAAGCGATAAGCCCCCAAAAGAGATTAAGGGGCTAGAAGATAGATTGCGATCGCGTTTTGAAGGTGGGGTAATGGCGGAGATTACAAATCCAGAGCTTGAGACGAAAATCTCCATTATTGAGCTTAAATGTCAAATCAATCGCATAAATTTTGATAAGGAAGTGATTGATTACATCGCTTCAAATATCTATGGCAATATCCGCCAGATTGAAGGGATTCTCTCCACGATAAATACGCATATGAGCCTATCCCCTGAAGCAAATGCCTTGAAAGTGGCTAAGAATGTATTGAAAAATTATCAAAATGAGCGATTGGAGGGCGTTACGCTTGATAATATTATCAAGCTTGTTGGCAAGGAGCTAAACATTAAGCCAAGTGAGATTCTAAGCAAAGAGCGAAGTCGCAAGGTGGCTTTTGCACGCAGGGTGGTGATTTACTTGGCTCGGGCTTTGACAATTAACTCTATGCCGATGATTGCAAAAGAACTCAATATGAAAGATCATAGCTCTGTGAGTAAAGCACTTAAAGCCATTGAAAGCGAGATAGCCACAGATTCAGCTACAAAAGGCATAATTGAGGAGTTAAAAAGCAAGATTCAGCAGACTATGGATAATGTTTAGGTTTGTTTGTTGATTTTGGGTGAGAGCGGGTTTAATTTAACTTGAGTGTGTGGATTATTTATGAGAGGTTATCATAGGTAGTGTAGTCTTTAGCTATACAAAGCTTTGGAGCGTACACATTATGTCAAGTGAAATAAAAGATAAAACAAGCCTAACAGATTCTGTAATATTCCAAACTGCCCTTTTTGCCACCGCTTCAATGACTGTGCTAGGTGGGACGATTATCGCACCTTCCATTCCGCATTTTGAAGAACAATTTAGCCAGATTCCGCATATTGATATGCTCTCCCGCCTTGTGCTGACACTTCCGGCGTTGTTTATTATGATTTTTGCACCTGTGAGTGGATTTTTGCTTGATAAGTATGGGCGATTGCGGTTTTTGTATCTGGCGATTTTTGTATGGAGTGTAAGTGGGGCGAGTGGATTCTTTTTAGAATCTAGTATTTATCTTATTCTTATCTCAAGGGCGATTTTTGGCATAGCAACGGCTTTTATGATGACTTCTGTAAGTGCGTTGGTGGGGGATTATTACCAAGGGGCAAGGCGTGAAAGGGCTTTAGGGTTGCAGGGCTTTTTTATGGCAGGGGGTGGAGCTGTATTTTTGGTGCTAGGTGGGGTGCTAAGCGATGTGGATTGGCGGTATCCCTTTTTGGTCTATACTTCGGGCTTTCTTATTCTGCTTATGGCGGTTTTTGTGCTATTTGAGCCACAACGCAATGTGCCTACTCCCGTCAGCAAGAATGAATCAAAGTTTAATTTTTTTAGATTCTTGCCTATTTATCTTTTTTCATTTTATGCGATGAGTATGTTTTATGTGATGCCTACCCAAATACCGCACTTTATCACGCATAATCTCAATAAAAGCGGGAATCTTATCGGTGTGAGTTTGGCGGTAAGCTCACTTTGCACGGCTTTTCTTTCACTTTTTTATGCGAGACTGCGTTCAAGATTCAGCGTTTTTGTGCTGTATTTTATCTCGCTTGGCAGCATTGGGAGCGGATTCTTACTCATAGGTATTGTGCAAAGTTATGAGATTTTGCTTTTTGCTCTTGTGCTTATTGGCTCTGGGCTTGGCATTATCCTTGTGAATAATAGCTCGTGGCTTTTAAGCGTAGCACAGGAGCGTGAAAGGGCTAGGGCAGCAGGATTCTTATCAGCAAGTGTGTTTATGGGGCAGTTCTGTTCGCCCTTTATCACACAGCCCCTTGTGCGATATGGCGGCATACCTTTTATGTTAAATCTTAATGGTATTATCTTGCTCTTAAGTGCGTGTATTTTTCTCATTTGGGATTATAAAAAGAAGCATTAGTTTAGATGAGTTTAGATGAGTTTAAAAACGCCTTAGCTTCTTCTATCACTTGTGAATCTTGGCTTATATCAATAAACTCAAACTCATTGCCACTCTGCCTTGTGCCGCTAAGTAAATCCCCACTGCTGCGGTATTGCAAATCAAGCTCGGCAATGTCAAATCCGCTTAGCGTTTGAGCAAAGGCTTGAAGTCTTGGGTTATCACTTTTGTGCGTATAAAGATAGCAATACCCCTTTAGCCCATTACGACTGACACGCCCTCTAAGCTGATGAAGTGTGGCTAGTCCTAGTCGCTCGGGTGCTACGATAACAATAGTTGAGACTTTTGGCAGGGAGATTCCCACTTCAATAAGCGTGGTAGCAAGAAGCAATGAGCCTTTGAGTGCAAACTCATCAATAACATCTTGCTTATTTTTATCCTTGCCTGAAGTGCAATACACACCTTCAAAATGTCGCTGCCAAAAACCCTGCCCTTCAGTGAGTGAGAGATAATCAAGGGTTTGGCTTTCTTCTACAAGGGGATAGACGATAATGGCTTGATTGCCCTTTGCTATCTCGTCTTTGAGATGGGCTAATAACGCCTTAAAGCCACTTTTATCAATAATGCGTGTTGTAATATCTTTTTTAAAGGGCAAGTCTTTAATCACGCTTAGATTAATAAATTGAGAATTAATCATCGCTAGGGTTCTGGGTATGGGCGTGGCGGAGAATTGCAAAGTATGCGGACGCGTTTTGTTTGTAGATTCAAGGGGCGTTTTAGAATCTCTCTTGTTTGTATCTGCCATAGAATCTGTTAATGCGTTTTGTAGGCTAAAGTCAAAAAGATTAGGTGTAGAATCTAGATTTTCTTGCCCTATTTTTTCTAAAATATGTCGCTCTTTGGTGCCAAAGCGGTGCTGCTCATCACTCATCACAAGGGCTAGATTTTCTAGTCTAAAATCTCTATAAAGCAAAGCCTGTGTGCCGATGATAAAATGTGAATCTTTTGCTTCTTGTGAGAGATTTGGGGTTTTTGAAGTGATTAAGTGGATTTTCACAAAGGGGGGCAATAAACGCTTGGCTTCTTCATAAAGCTGGGTGGCTAGAATGGTCGTTGGTGCCATAAGCACACTGGCATGTGGATAAGCACACATCACCGCACTAAAAATCACAACACTTTTTCCACAGCCCACATCGCCCATAATCAGCCGCCGCGAGGCAATGGGGGATTGTAAATCGTGGCGAATGTCTTTAATGGCATTTTGCTGCCCTTGTGTGAGTGTAAAAGGCAGGGATTGCAGGAATGAATCTATATCATTATCGCAGATAAAACGCGAGGGAGCTTGAATCTTCTTGCGAGAGAGCAGGAATAAATGCCGATAGATTTCTACAAATTTTAGGGCGTATAAATGTTTGGGTGAGAAGCCATTAGCTTGATGGAGGGCTACAAACTCGGCATTTGGGTGAAAAATCTCATAAATATCTTGGGCGATATGTTTGGGGAGAAAGGCTAGATTCTCCTGTGTGATAAGCATTTGAACGAGTTGTATCATCGTTTGGTTTTTAAGCAGTGTGGTTTTAAAGTGGGGCGTTATGGTATTAATCTCTGTAATCATCTTTGGCTGGATAAGGCTAAATCTGCCCTGATATAGCTCTAGCTTTCCCATAATGTAAAGCTCTTTATCTAACGCAAAAATTGCTTTGTGAAAGGGCTTTGCGTGGAATATAAGCAGCTCAATATCCTGCTTAAAATCACAAAGCCACGCGTGAATGCGAAGTCTGGCATTTTTACCAAAGCCTAGTGTGCTAAGAGAATGAATCTTAACGCGTAACACGGCATTTGTATGGGGAGTAATGGTTGTGCTTGGGGTGGTGTCTGTGTAGGACTTTGGCAGATGGTGGATAATAAAGTCAAGTATATCGCTTACTTTGAGCTTTTGAAGCTGATTGAGCGTGGTTTTATCAAGTGGGGGGAAGTGTAACATTTAATTAGAAACACAGAATCTTGCCATATCAAGTACGCGATTAGCATAGCCCCATTCATTATCACACCACGCCATAATCCGTGCCATCTTGCCATTTAATACATAGCTTAAATCCGGCACAAACACAACGCTATGCGGATTGCCTATAAAATCACTACTCACACCCTGCTTATAATCAATATCAATAATGCCTTTCATTGAATCTTGTGCGGCAGAAATAAGGCTTTGATGCAGATTCTGCGTGGTGATATGGCGTGAGAGGGTAAGGGTTATATCAAGTAATAAGATATTAGGCACAGGCACACGCACGCTATGTCCTGCGATTTTACCCTTCAATTCTGGCAAAAGGCGGATAAGCGTTCCGCTCGCCCCCGTGCTTGTTGGAATAATATTTTGTGCCGCAGCACGAGAGCGTCTTTTGTCGTTTGGATAGACACTATCTAGCAGGGATTGCTCATTTGTATAGCTATGTGTGATACAAAAGCTCATCAGCTCTATGCCAAAATCTTGGTTTAGAATCTTACAAAGTGGGGCAAGGGCATTAGCCGTGCAAGAGGCATTTGAAAAGATAGATTCACCGCTATATTGCGTGTGATTAACCCCTAGGGCAAAGGTTGGCATACCATCTGTGGGAGAGGCACAAAGCATTACTTTTGTTATGCCTTTTTGTTTAATGCCTTTTTTGCAGTGGTGGGCTAGTGTTTTAGAATCTAAGAATTTACCGCTAGATTCTAAGATCATATCCGCTCCAAGTGCGGCAAAATCAAGGTTATTAGGATTGCTTTGTGTGAGTGTATGAATGGGCGGGAGTCCTTCAATCTCTAGTGTGTTTTGCGAATATTTTACTTCAAGCCCCAAAGCCCCGTGTGTGCTATCTCGCTCCAAAAGATAGCTTAGAATCTCCCAATCGTGTATATCATTTATCGCTACAATGCGTATATCTTCACACATATCTTTACGAAGCAAACTTGCACGCAAGATACTTCTACCAATGCGTCCAAAGCCATTGATTGCGATGTTTATCATAGATGTCCTTGTGGGGTGGGATTACGCGTGTATTGTAGCATATTTGCTATAATGATGTTAAAAGATTAAGGGGGCGAATGTGGCAAATGGCGTGGTAAAAATGGGTGGAGATTCTATAAGTGTGGCGATTACAGGGGCAAGTAGCGGTATAGGTAGGGCGTTGGCATTAGAGTTTGCTAAAAATCATAAGAGCATTACTTTACACATTGCTGGGAGAAATGAGGCGAGATTACAAGAAAGTAAGGATCAGATTCTATTATGCAATCCCACTGCAAAGGTGCTTTTGCAATGCTTTGATGTGAGTAGCGAAAAGGCGGTGAAGCAGTGGTGTGAAAATATTTTTCAATCTCGTGTGGATATAGTAATTATGAATGCGGGTGTGGCTATGGGGGAAGAGCAAGGTGCGGCAAAACATAGCGAGATTTGTAAGATAAATGCACTTGGCGTGGCGTTTGGGAGTTTTTATGCGTTGGAATCTATGAGTAGGCAGGAAGTTATAAGCGGAAAAAGGGGACAGATTGTGCTTATAAGCTCTATTGCGGCGTTACTTGCCCTGCCAAATGCACCAAGTTATAGTGCGTCTAAAATCTTTGTGAAAACTTTGGGAGAAAGCCTATCTGTTGGGCAAAGTGAAGTGTGTGTTACAACCATTTGTCCGGGCTTTATTAGAACGCCACTTACGCAATTTATCCACCCTCTTATCCCACAGATGAGCGTAGAATCTGCGGTTAAAAAAATGTATAAAGTCATCATTAAGGGGAGGAGATTCTACGCGTTTCCTTGGTGGTTGGCATTTGGAGGGAGATTCTATGATATTTTGCCCTTTTGGTGTAAAAGAGCATTTGTCCGTATGTTTCACACAATGGGATCATTATAAATCACTTTGTGTGAGTGGGATTTGTAACCTCATTGGCTTTTGCTTTGGCATTGTGATAGAGCATATAAATTGCACTTTGCCACAAGTCTTCATTTATTGTTTTGAGTTTTAAATAGAGTTCAGAATCTTGCCCCTCCACAAGCTCCCATTTTGTAGATTCTGTATTTGTAGAATCTTTACTTGCTCGTTTGTAGAGTGTGCCTCCACCTGCTTGTTCATATTCATTAGAGAAACAATATTCATTGCTTACAAGCAATGGCGGTCTATTTAGGCGGCGGATAAATGTGAATCTATCCTCGCCAAAAGACGGATCAAGCAAGTCTCGTCCCATAGTGGTATTATGGACTTTCACTCCAGCCAAACCTGCTGCTGTTGGGAATATGTCAATATGCCCGCCTGTTTGCTTCATAATTTTGGCTTGTGGGAAGTATTTTGGCGAGTGGATAATAAGCGGGACCTGAAATTCGTGTAGAGATAAGTTTGAGTAGGTTGCTTCAACCGATGGAGAAACCTGCGACATTCCGTGATCACCTGTGATGATAAAAATTGTATTGTCATAATATGATGATTTTTTCGCACTTTCAAAAAACTTCTTCAGTGCATAGTCGCAAAATTTTAGGGCAAGATACTCTTGTTTGCTATCAAAGGCGTATTTTGCCAAATATTCATCATTTGGGATTGTATAATCAAGATCTGCAATCCCATCGGGGACGGTGAATGGAGTGTGGAAACTTGCAAGTTGGATAAGGCTTATAAAAGGCTCTTTTTGCGTTTCAAGCAGCACATTAGCTTCTTGCAAAAGATCGTGGTCTGAAATACCCCATACATCCATTCTAGGCGACTTCCAGTAGCCTTCATCATATATTGTTAGCCCTGAGATATTATTGCTCATCACCCCGCGGATATTTGCCCAATTCGCATTGCCACCAATCATATAGAGCTTTGTGTATCCATCAAAATTATTCCACACAAGATTTTGATCCATTGTGTATGGATCACGAGAACTCGTTTTAAAATACTCATTTACATCAGGTATGCCTGTAATGATAGAAAACATCGCTCTTGCAGTGGTTCTAGCCGAGGCATAGTAGTTTGGAAAATATAAAGATTCTGTGGAGAGTTGCTTAAGAAAGCGTGTCGTGTCTAACTCATCAAACATTAGCGAACTTTTATGGGTGCTCATAGATTCAATAACAATAATGACAATATTAGGCTTGTCCCCCACCCCAGCAGTTTGTGAAAAGCGATCGTATCTTATAGAATCTGCATTTGGATTTTGCACACCTAGATATTTTGCGGTGTTTGGGTATGCCTTGCGAGCTTGCTCTGTATTATCCACATAGAAGTTTTGTGGGCGAGTATCAGCGAGATTCTGTATAGGATTAAGCCCTAGAGCGGTGATTTGATTGTAACCAGAAAAATATGCTTCACTCCACCGCAATGGATAATAGACAATACCATATTGTCCATATATCAGTATAACAAGCACAAACAAAGTGGCGACTGCTGATGTTATTTTGTGTGAGAGGGCATTTTTTGCATATACCCATTTGTTAAGAATTGTCTTGGCACAAAGTGTGAGAATTGCAACAACAACTACAAGCACGAGTAAAAGCTTAATGACAGGGTAAGTCTGCCAAATCATACCTAGAGCTTCTTTTGTATCTTCTAAAAGCCCAACGGCAGCAAAATTAACACGCGAATTAAGATAAGCGTAGTGGGCAAAATCCGCAATGTAAATAAGAATATAAAAAGCAAATGCAATGACATAAAATCCTAATAAAAAAGGGCGGATATTGCCAAAAAACCTTGATAAAAATGGTGTAAAGAGAAACACAAGAAGTGGTAAAGACATAAATGCTGCAATGCGACCATCAAAACGCACACCAATATAAAAAGCCTTAGCTATATCCTCCCAAGAAAACGCCGATAGACTTTTCCATTGCCACGCTAAAAAGCCAATACGCAGGGTAATTGCAATAAGCCATAGGAATAGGAGAAATTTCAAATATATCCGTGTGTTTTTGGTAAGTATCAAGCTGTTTCCTTTATTTTTTGGAATAATTTTTTGCTAAAGATTCTTGATTCTTGCAAAGCTACAAAAGGCTATTTAATGCTTCTCTAATGCTTTCAACAGAGCGAGGTTCAATGAGACGCTCCCCCACTTCCTCTCCATTTTTGTAAAAAATAAGTGTGGGAATCTTGCGGATATTCAGCGTGTCTTTAAGCTCTAACTCCGTATCAAAGCCCACTTTGTAAAACTCAATCTTCCCTGCAAACTCTTGCTCTAAAATCTCAAGCATAGGATCAATATGCCGACAATCAGGACACCAAGGTGCTGTGAAATCCACCACCACGCACCCTTGTTGAATGACTTCATAAAATCGTGTTTTATCAATACTTTCTATCATTTTGCTCTCCTAAAACATAAAATACACTAAAAAATAAGTGCCACATAAAAGGATAATAAATAAAGCTAACGCAAGGATAAATGTCTTTGCCCCAAAGGATATGAATTTTTGCCAATCAATCTGTAAGCCAAGTGCGACCATCGCAAATACAAGCAGGAGCTTTGAGATAAATTGTGTAGATTCTACAATGAAAGGTGGAAAGTCAATAAAGGAGTTTAGCAAAATCACGCCCAAAAAGCCAAAGGCAAAATAGGGGATATAAAGTGTGCCTTTTTGTTTGCTATCACTTGAAGCAAAGATAAGATAAGAGATAATAAGTAAAAGCGGCACGAGTAGCACCACGCGAGTCATTTTCACAAGCAGGGCAACACTTTGAGATTCAGGCGAGATTGCTGCTGCTCCTACGACATTTGCTACTTCGTGTAAGCTCCCGCCGATGAAAATCCCCCATTGATAATCGCTTAATGGCAGAAGCCCACTATAATACACCAAAGGCAGGATAACCATACCCATAAGCCCAAAAATCACAATGAATCCCAACGCCACAGAGCTTTTGCTAGGGTGAGTTTTAAGTGTGGATTCTAAAGCGAGAATTGCTGCTGCTCCACATACCGCACTGCCAATGCCTACAAGCAAAGAAATTTCTCTATCAAGCTTTAAAGCCCTGCCGATAAAAATCGCAGAGACAAACACTACTGCCACCACAATTAAGGCAAGAAGAAAGCCTTTGAATCCAAGCGTGGCAAGTTCATTAAGCGTAATAAAAGAGCCATACAGCACAATGCCTAACCGCAGGAGCTTTTTAGCGCTAAAGTCCATACCTTTTTGGAGATGATAGGCTCTATTGAGTTTAGGGTAAAAGGGCGAGAGAATGCTGCCAAGCAAGATTCCAATAATGAGTGGGGAAAGAAAAGGTGTAAGTGTGGAGGAGATAAACATAGAGATAGCACTTAACACACTAAGCAGCACAAAAGCGTAAAAAAAGCCAATATTTTTCATCAATTTTGTCCTTTGTGTTTTATAAGATTCTAAAATTATGTTAAAAGCTTCGGGTTTAAATCAAACGCTAAGATTCTGCTTTAAATTTTAATGTTTGGGATTATAGCTGAAGTGAGTAGGATTTTGATAAAGTTGTTTGTAAGTGTCATTATGATTGAGAGGAGGTAGAAGCCAAACTTCAAAGCTTGTGTGAATACAAATATAAATAATGTGTTTAAAATCATTGGCTATAATACAGCTCCTATTAGTTTTAAAAGATAAAAAGAAGGGTGATGGATTGTGATGAAAAATACTTTAGCAATTGTTATGTATCACTATGTAAGGGATTTAAAAAATAGTAGATACCCTAGAATTAAAGGTTTTGATATAAGTGAGTTTAAATCTCAAATTGAATTTTTTAAAGCAAACTATAACATTATCACAATGGAGCAGTTAATTTCTGCTATTACCCCCCCCCCAGTAAATCTCAATGTAAATCTATAAAATATTCCATACCCACAGATTCTATAGATTCCTTAGAATCTTCTCACACAATAGATTCTTCCGCGATAGATTATTCAAAACTCCCTGAAAATCCCTTGCTACTCACTTTTGATGATGGCTATATGGATCATTATACAAATGTCTTTCCCATTTTGAAAGAGCATAAGATTCAAGGCTCGTTTTTTATGCCTGGACGCACCATTGCTGAAAATGCCTTGCTTGATGTGAATAAGATTCATTTTATCCTTGCATCCGCACCGCTAAATTCTTTATTAAATGATTTATTAGAGAAAATGGACTTTTATCGTGGGAGAGAGTTTAGCTATCCTAGTAATGATGAGCTTTTTAAGCAATATGCCAAAGATGAGCGATTTGATATAAAAGAAGTGATTTTTATAAAAAGAATCCTTCAAGCCGTTTTGCCAGAAAAACTAAGAAACATTATTGCCAGTGAGCTTTTTGCAAAGTATTTGGGCTTGGCTGAAGATCGCTTTGCTAGAGAGCTGTATATGAATTACGATCAAATCGCCCTTATGAAAAGAGAGGGTATGTTTATAGGATTCCACGGGTATGAGCATTATTGGCTTAGCACTTTGAGTGAATATGATATTCGCATAGATATGGCAAAGGGCTTAGAGGTTATCTCACCTTATATTGATAAAAATGCTTGGGTGTGCTGCTATCCATTTGGAAACTATGATGAACGAGTAGTAAAAATCGCAAGTGAAATGGGCTGCATACTTGGTGTAACCACGGAAGTGCGATTAGCTCACCTACAAAATGAGAATCCACTTTTGCTTCCACGGCTTGATTGCAATGACTATCCGCCTAGAAGTGAGAAATATAAGGTTATAGGAGGCTATTGTGAGTAGGGGAAAAACAAGTGCAAAGTTTGATGAGCTATACGAGATAAGATTAGCTACGCCTAATGATATAGATAATATTATGGCGTTTCTTAAAGAATATTGGGATAAAAATCACATTTTAGCAATAAATAGAGATTTTTTTGAATATGAATTTGGAGTGGGGGGTAGGGTTAATTATATTTTAGCGGTGAATAGGCAGACAGGTAAAATAGACGCGTGTGAGGGCATTTATATCTACTCAAAGGGTGATGATGATACAGAGCCTTTTGATATGTCTGGTGGTATGTTTCGCACAAGTCCAAATGCACTTTTGCCATTTTTGGGGCTAGAGATTTTATATCGCAAACGCTTTATGATGGGTGTAAAAATCCGTTCTTACATTGGTATTGGCTCGAATTTCAATACATCATATCCTTTGACAAAAAAATATTTCAAAGATGATACGGTGGGGCGATTAGAGCATTTTTATAGGCTAAATGATAAAAAAGAGTATAAGATTGCTCACATTACACATAAGACAATACTTGATATAGATTCTAAGGATCAAGCAGAATTAGTGCTATTTAGAGATTTTAAGCATATGTATGAAGTTTTTGATAATGAATCTTTTAAAAAGCATAATCCCTATAAATCTCCGTGGTATATCAACAAGCGATATTTTAATAATCCTGTATTTACATATAAGCTTTATGGCTTAGAATCTGACCTTGTGCTTGTATGTAGGGAAGTAGCGTATAATGGAGCTAAGGTTCTAAGAATAGTAGATATTTTGGGCGATAGGGAGCAGTTTCATAGAGCAGGTAAGGCACTTGATAGGCTTATGAAGCAAAATGACTATGAATATATAGATTTATATCAAAAAAATATCGATAGAGATGGGCTTAAAAAAGCTGGATTTATAGAGAGATTAGAAAAAGATACAAATGTGATTCCAAACTACTTTGCTCCATATTTGGCAAAAAATATAGAGATTTACTATCACGCCTATGGGGAAAATCTCTATATGTTTAAAGCCGATGGCGATCAAGATAGACCAAGTAGCGTAGATGTAGAGAATCTAGGCTATCGTTGTGTAAAACAATTAGATTCCATAAAGGATATTTCGCCTTTTTCAAAGGCTCAATATGACAAGGATATAGAATCTAAAGATTGTCATACTGGACATTTAGGCAAAGTATCCAAAAATCTAGAATCTAAACAAGATTTTTCGCCTATGGCTTGCGTGAGCGAAGCTCTTGCCCACACCTGCAAAAATGACAAGAATCTAGATTCTAAAAATCACGCAGCCCACACAAGCACAACACAAAACCAAAAATCCAAAAAAGAAAGCTAATCCACAATGACACCACTATTACAACAACTAACAATAAATCACATTCAAACCTTAACCGCACTCACTTACCCATATTTGTATGTGGATAGAATCACAGAGCTAAAACCCGGGGAATATGTCAAAGGCTATAAAAATGTAACCTTTAATGAGTGGTTTTTCCCCACGCATTTTAAAGATGATCCAATAATGCCGGGTATGCTTCAAATAGAGGCTTTGACACAGCTTTTCACTTATGTGTTTTTAACGCTCCCGGGTAATGAGAAAAAGCCTATAAATATATTAGAAGTAGATGGTGTGAAACTTCGTCAAAGAGTAGTCCCCGGGCAAAAGCTAGAAATGGAAGTAGAGACATTAAGCTGGAAAAGAGGGATAGGTATAGGCAAGGGCAAAGGTATGGTAGACAATAAAGTCGTGTGTGAAGGGCAGATAAAAATCTGTATGCCTGATATGTTAAAAAATATAGTCCCAAAGGAGCAAAAATGACTATGGATATACTTGAAATTCAAGAATATTTAGAAAATCGCTATCCATTTTTGATGATAGATTCTATATTAGAGGGTGAGGCGGGAAAATATATGGTCGCTAGGAAGAATCTTAGCATTAATGAATGGTATTTTGTGGGGCATTTTCCGGATAATCCGCTTATGCCCGGAGCCTTGCAGCTAGAGGCTATGTTTAATACCGCGGCATTATGCGTGATGACAATGCCAAATATGAAAGGCAAGAAGTCAGTTATCTCTAGGATTTCTAATGCAGTGTTTCACACAAGTGCCTTGCCCGGCGATGTGCTTTCTGTCCGTGCGGATTTGCTCTCTTACAAAAGAGGCGTGGGAGAGTGCAAGGCAAGTATTAGCTGTGAATCTAAGTGTATTTCTCAAGTGGATTTAACTCTAGCCATCCCGCAGGATTTAATCACATTAAAATAGGAGCAAATAAATGTCAATGTTAAAAAAACCCATAGTTGTATCAAAGGTGCATAAATATATAAAAGCATTAAAAAATAATGGTGGCAAGGTAGGCAAAACCCCTCGCTCAATCACGCTTAACTATCATAATGCTTGTAATTTTAAATGCACTTTTTGCTACTCAGAGGTAGAAAATAAATATAACAAAGAGCGTTTGGAGCTAAGTGAAATAGAGCGAATTGCAGATGAGGCACACGAGCTAGGCATTTGGGAGATTGTGCTTTTAGGTGGGGAGCTAACAATCAACAAGGAAAGTCTGCTAAAGCTCATTCAAGCGTTCAAGCCAGAGAGATTCCAAATGATACTTATCACAAATGGATATTTAATTACACCGCAATATGCTAAGGATTTAGCAGAAGCTGGATTAGACGCTATGGCAGTATCAGTAAGCGGTATGAACGCAGAGGAATTTAACAGAATACGGGGGGGGGGGCGAAGTATCAAAGACGCTCACCAAAGAGCTTTAAATGCGCTTGATTATGCAAGTGAAGCTGGTATGGCGGCTTTCCCTAATGTTATTTTTGGGCATTACAACGCAAAGGATCCGGATTTATTTGCCTTGCTTGATTATGCAAAGGCTAAGGGTTATACCTCTTATCTCATTATGGCTATGCCTTTTGGCTCTTTAAAGGAGGATAGAATGACCGCAGAAGATTTTAAAATACTTGATGGGATACGCAAGAATTATGATGTGGTGTTTAATACTTGGGATATGTATGATAAGACAAAAACTAAAATTAGTGGTTGTTGGACTGTGAATAGGACATATATCACGCCCCTTGGTGAAGTGCTTGTATGTCCGTATATCAATATATCTATTGGCAATATAAAAGAGCAGAGTTTAAAGGAGATTCTAGATTATGGATTTTCTATTAAATATTTTGGTGAGTTTAGCCCTATTTGCATAAGTGCGCATAATTTTAAATTTAGAGAGAAATTCTTGCCTGAAGATAGGACTATATTCACGCCATATAAGGCAAAAGAGATTTTTGGTAAAGAGGATTATATTGAGCAATGTTAAAAGATAAAAATATAGTCATAACAGGCTGCAATAAAGGCATAGGCAAAGCAGCACTAGAGCTATGTGCTAAAAATGGTGCAAATATTATTGCTATGAATAGAACACAAGATTCTGCCTCTCAAAAAGAATTAGAGAATCTAGTCAAAAAGCATAATGTGAATCTTGCTATGTTTTATGCTGATTTTTCTAATGAAGCAGAAGTTATGAATGCGGCTAATGAGATATTAAAGCTCAAAGTGGCACTTGATGGTATTGTTAATAATGTTGGCATTGTGGGAGATGCAAGGCTTTTTTCTATGACAAAGATAGAAGAGATAAAAGAAGTGTTTCAAGTGAATTTTTTCTCTCCCCTGCTTTTAACACAACGACTTTTAAAAAATATGATACGACATAAAAGTGGCTCTATTGTGAATCTTAGCTCTGTTGCCGCCCTTGATGGAATCCCGGGTTCTCTTGAATATGTCTCAAGTAAGACTAGTCTCATTGGTGCGACTAAAAAATTAGCAAGTGAATTAGCCCCATTTCATATAAGGGTAAATGCCCTAGCACCAAGCATTACAGATACAAATATGCCTATGCTAATGAGTGATTGCTTAAAGGAAAAAACAATTCAAAATGTCGCTCTAAAAAGAATGGCTACACCAAATGAAATAGCAGAAGTGATTGTATTTTTACTTTCAAGTAAAAGCAGTTTTATCAATGGTGAAGTAATACGAGTAGATGGAGGTAAGGCGTGATGAAAGAAGATTTAAAACATAGAATCTTAAGCAGTAAAAAACACATTTTGCAAATTGCGTATGATTGTCAAAAGAGTGTGCATTTAGGCGGGGCGATGTCTATTATTGATGTTCTTAGTGTGCTGTATTTGAAACATTTGAAATATGATTTTAAAAATCCAACTTGGGAATTGAGAGATAGATTCATATTAAGCAAGGGGCATTGTGCGGTAGCACTCTATGCTGTGCTTGTGGAATGTGGCATAGTAAAGCAAAGTGAAATGGATAGCTTTATGAGTAATGATAGTGCTTTTTGTGTGCATCCTGTAATGAATGTGAATCTTGGCATAGAGGCTTCAACGGGGAGTTTGGGGCAGGGCGTGGGTTTGGCTGTTGGCATAGCAAAGGCAGCAAAGATAAAGCAACAAGACTTTCATATCTATACACTTATTGGCGATGGCGAGAGTAATGAAGGGAGTGTGTGGGAAGTAGCGATGTTTGCAGCACATAATAAGCTAGATAATTTAACCATTATTTTAGATAAGAATAGTTGTCAAAGTGATGGATTCTCTTTCTCTGTGCTAGATATGGGGGATATGGCTAGAAAATGGGAGAGTTTTGGCTTTTATGTGGAGCAAATAAACGGACATAATATCGAGCAAATTGATAAGACTTTAGCAAAGAAGAATCCACAAAATATGCCACGCATTATTATTTCAGAATCTATCAAAGGCAATGGCATTTCATTTATGGAGAATAAGCCAGAATGGCATCATAATAGACTTACAAAACAATTTTTTGAACTCGCCTTGCAAGAATTGGAGGTGCAAAAATGAGTGCATTTACAAGTAAAGAAGCAAAAATGCTAAGTAAAATCGGCACAAGGGCAGCTTATGGAATGCTTTTAATGGAGCTTATTGCTAAGAATGATAATGTATTTGCTTTATCAGCGGATTTAGGAGGCTCATCAGGCTTGGGTAGAATGCGTGAAGTTATGCCACATCGCTTTATTAATACAGGTATAGCCGAACAAAGTCTTATCTCTGTATCTGCGGGATTAGCAAAAGAGGGATTAATCCCTTTTGCCTCTTCGTTTGCACCATTCATAACAGGAAGATGTTTTGACTTTATCCGTATGAATCTAGGCTATATGAATCTTAATGTAAAGCTTGTTGGGCTTGGCTGTGGTGTGGGTATGGGTGAGCTTGGACATTCTCACTATGGGTGGGAAGATATAGCTTTACTTAGAAGCATTCCAAATATGATTATTATTTCCCCAAGTGATTGCGGTATGATAAAAAAATGTCTTTATGCAGTAGCTTTGAGACAATCGCCTACATACATACGACTTACAAATACCCTTAATGTGCCAATTGTGTATGAAGAAGATTTTGATTTTGAGATAGGCAAGGCAATTACGCTAAAAAGTGGAGATGATGTTGCTCTTATTGCCACAGGTAGTATGGTGCATACTTCTCTCAAAGCAGTAGAAATATTAGAGCAAAATGGCATAAGCTGCTCTGTCATTGATTTACACACAATTAAACCACTAGATGAAGAGGCTGTGCTTAATGCGTGCAAGTCGCATAAACTTGTAGCAACGATTGAAGAGCATAGCATAATAGGTGGGCTAGGAGGTGCAATAGCAGAATTTAAAGCAAGAATAGGCTGTGATACTAGGCAAATAATCATTGGTTTGCCAGATTCTTATGGGCATACCGCTGATTATTCTTATCAGCTAGAAAAATACGGACTTTGTGCTACACAAATAGCACAAACAATACAATCTCATTTTAATTAATTAAGGAGGCTTAAATGCAAACATACAAATCGTGCTTTATGGAAAGTTTAAATATAGGTAAAGATGAAGTAGAAGGGCTATCATATCAAGCTATTCCAGCGTGGGATAGTGTAGGGCATATGGCTCTTATGGCAGCACTTGAAGAGGCTTTTAGTATTGAGCTAGAAACTGATGATATTATTGATTTTAGCTCATTTGAAAAAGGCATAGAGATTCTTAAAAAATATGGTATCAATCTTAAGTAAGTCCTAAAATGTTTTTTGACTTTGCAAGATTTGGCGATAGGGTCGCTGTGCTTGATGATGTGGGCAATTCTGTTACTTATAATGAGTTAGCAGAGTTTGCTTTGAGCTTAAGCAATGTGCTAGATAGGATAGAATCTAACAAAGCATTATGCGTGAATCTATGCGAAAACTCTATGGGAGCTTTAGTAGGCTATGCTTGTATGATTGAATCTTGCATTGTGCCTTTAATGGTAGATTGCAATTTAGATTCTAATACGCTAGATAAGCTTTTGCTTGATTATAGTCCAGAGTTTTTGTGGCTACCTGATAGGCTAAAGGATAGGTTTATACGCAGTGGTTTTAAAGAAGTGTTAGGACAATATTCCTACACACTTTTGCAATCCCCCACACTTTTGCAAACTTTAGGGCAGATTCCACAAAATGTAGGTTTATATAGTGAATTAGCCCTATTGCTTAGCACATCGGGTTCTACAGGTAGTTCTAAAATGGTGCGACAAAGCTATGAGAACTTACAAAGCAATACAGAATCTATTATTCAATATTTGCATATAGACAAAACACAAAGGGCGATTTTAATCCTGCCTTTGCATTATACATTTGGCTTATCAGTGATTAATACGCATTTGTATAGCGGGGCGATGATTTTATTAAGCGATAAATCGCTTATGCAAAAGCAGCTTTGGGAGTTTATCGCAATACAAAGGGCTAGCTCAATCTCTGGTGTGCCATACACTTATGAAATGCTAAAAAAGCTAAAGTTTTTTAATATGTCTTTACCTTATCTAAAAACTATGACACAAGCAGGTGGGAAGCTCTCAGTTGAATTGCATAAGGAATTTGCTACATTTGCCGAATCTAGCAATAAAGCATTTATCGTAATGTATGGACAAACAGAAGCTACTGCTAGAATGAGCTATCTTCCAAGTGAAAAGTCAATAGAGAAGTGTGGCAGTATAGGTGTGGCTATCCCTAATGGCGAGTTTTATTTGCTAGATTCTAAAGGTAATCGTATAGAGCAAGATAACACGCAAGGAGAGCTTATTTATAAGGGGAAAAATGTAACTTTGGGTTATAGTGAAAATCGTTTCAGTTTAGCTAAAAAAGATGAGTTTGGCGGTGTGCTACACACAGGAGATATAGCACAAAGAGATGGTGAAGGCTACTACTACATAGTGGGGAGAAAGAATCGCTTTATAAAAATGTTTGGCAGAAGAATAAACCTTGATGATATAGATTCTATTATAGAGGGCGAGTTTCAAGGGTTAGAGGCAAAATCTAGCGGAGTAGATGATATGCTTTATATTTTTATCACACAAGAAAGATGTGAAGAAGTTAAAAAGCTACTTTGTGATAGGCTAAAAATAGCCCCCACAGCACTAAAGGTTAAATACATAGAATCTTTGCCAAGAAGTAGCTCTGGCAAGATACTCTACTCTATGCTAGATAATATTGTGAAAAAAGAGTGTGGCAATGGAAAATAGTGATATTGATTATGAAGGCATTTTTAAGCTAGATCCTTATAGCCTTTGCAAAGAAGATAAAGAGAGATTATTAACACAAAATATTAGAGAGCTTTGCAGATTTCACTACAAACATTGTAATGAGTATAAAAGAATATTAGACGCATTTGGTGTTGGGAGTCTAGAATCTAATTGTCATACTGAGTGTAGCGAAGTATCTAAAGTTTTAGAATCTAATAAAGATATTTCGCCTTTTTCAAAGGCTCAATATGACAAGGGTATAGAATCTAGTAATTGTCATACTGAGCCTTTAGGCGAAGTATCTAATGTGGAATCTCAACAAGATTTTTCGTCTATGGCTCACACGAAACAAGCTCTTGCCCACACTTACAAAAATGACAAGAATCTAGATTCTTATTATAATGCACCATTTTTGCCCGTGCGACTATTCAAGCACTACGCATTAAAAAGCATAGAGAAAAGTGAGATTATAAAAACAATGACTTCTTCTGGCACAAGCAGACAGAGTGTATCGCAAATATTTTTAGACAAGCAAACTTCACTCAATCAAACAAAAGCACTATCAAGGATTATGCAAAGCTTTATAGGCAATAGTAGAATGCCTATGATTATTATCGATAGCTCTCACTTGTTGCAAAATAGAGCTATGTTTTCTGCTAGGGGTGCTGGGGTGCTTGGATTTTCTATGTTTGCTAGGGAAAAAATCTATGCACTTGATAAAGATATGAATCTCAATGTTGCTTTGATAAGGGATTTTATAGAGAAACATAAGGGCAAAAAGATTCTGTTATTTGGCTTTACATTTATTGTGTGGCAGCATTTTTATAATGAGTTAAAAAGGTTAAATCTCTTTTTAGATTTAAAAGATTCTGTTCTTATCCACGGCGGTGGCTGGAAAAAGCTCATTTCTCAAGCAGTGTCAAAAGAGCATTTTAAAAGTGAGTTAGAAAGTGTGTGTGGTGTGAGAAAGATACACAACTACTATGGTATGGTAGAGCAAACCGGTTCTATTTATATGGAATGTGAGTGTGGAGTTTTACACACGCCTATTTTTGCAGATATTATTGTAAGAAGATCTAGAGATTTTAGCATAGCAGATATGGACGAAGAGGGGATTTTAGAGCTTGTATCCCTTTTGCCACACTCATATCCGGGGCATATTATTTTAAGCGAAGATGTAGGCACAATACTTGGTGAAGACGACTGCCCTTGCGGTAGAAAGGGTAAATATTTTTCAATCAATGGGAGAATACAAAATGCTGAAATTAGAGGATGTAGCGACACCTATGAGCAAAAATAGCCTAGATTCTAACACTTCTTTACAATGCTTGTTTCCCATCTTAGATGAGGCGGAATTTTACAAACAATTAGATGAGCTAAAAAAGCTTCCTGTATTAAAAATTTTTGATAAGAGAGTAAGCGAGTTTTTACATAGACTCTCACTTCTCATAATGAGTGATAGTGAAGCAAAAAATTATGCTGATATCATCTCATTTGGCTTTTTTATCCGCAAAACAAATATAGAAAAGCTTAAAAAAGATTATAAGGATTCTTTGCGTAATAGAATAGGCAGGGGATTAAGCTTTCATATAGCACCATCAAATGTGCCGATAAACTTTGCATATTCTTTAGTGGCTGGACTACTCTCGGGCAATGCAAGTGTGATACGGGTATCTAGCAAGTTTTTCAAACAAACAGAGATTTTATGCAGACTTTTAGAGAATCTAAAAAGTCAATATGAGATGACACAATATATAAGAATTATACAATATTCACATTTAAAAGAGATAACAGACAAACTATCATCTTTAGCTGATGTAAGAGTGATTTGGGGTGGAGATACAACGATAAATAACATACGGCAAAGCCCCATAGCACCTCGTTGCGTAGAGCTATGTTTTGCGGATAGGTATTCTATAAGTGTGATAGATTCTAAATCGCTACTTAAGCTTAATGAGAGTGAGTTACAAACACTTGCAGGACATTTTTATAATGATACATATTTGTATGACCAAAATGCTTGCTCTTCCCCTAGACTTATCTTTTGGCTTAATAAGGATTATGCCAATGAAGCAAGGAATAGATTCTGGCATTATGTGTGGCTTAATATAAAAGATAGATATGAGCTTGAGAGCATTGTAGCCATAGATAAACTTATAACGCAATGTGATGTCGCCCTAAATATAGATAATGCAAAAATAGAGCATACACACGACAACCTTATCAGCAGAATCTATGTGCCATTGCTAGATGAAAGAGTGGAGAGCTATACCTGTGCGTGTGGGAGCTTTATAGAATCTAGCGGAGATTGTATAAAAGAAGTCTTGCGTATTGTTTCTAAGCGATTTCAAACTTTGACTTATTTTGGTGTAGATTCTCAAACTATACTTGAAGAGATTGCTGCTCTTGGGATTTTGGGGATTGATAGAATTGTGCCTATTGGCAAAAGTAGTGATTTTTCACTAATATGGGATGGATATGATATTATCAATACGATGAGTAGGGTTATTGATGTGAGATAATAGAGTATTGCTTAATAGAAGTGGTGGCTCGAGGCGGAATCGAACCACCGACACGGAGATTTTCAGTCTCCTGCTCTACCGACTGAGCTATCGAGCCATACAAAAAAGAGTGCGGATTATACTCTGCTTGGTTTGAAATTTGGCTTAAAAAGTGTGAGAAATATTAAAAATAGATTCTATTTAACATCTCTTTTTTATGAAAAATATGAATTTTCATAGTAGCAGTATTAAATTTTGTTGAGTTAAAATGGCTCGTAGTTAGAATGAAAACAAGGATACTTTACACTTAATTTACAAAATTTATGCAAATATTACTTCAAATTTGGATTTTTTACTATATAACCCCAAATTCATTGTGCGATACCAAGTAAGCACATTATTTTAGAATCTGAAATTGAGGGTTAAATGTTAAAAAGTGTGAGTGGAAAGATTGCTATCACAATCGTGGCATTGCTTCTTGTGTCGTTTGCATTGTTGTCTTTGGCGAGTTTCTCTCTTGCTAAATCCAGCATTGTTACAAGCGTGGCACACGGCAAACAGGAGAGTGTGAAAAATGCGGAGAACTTTATCAACGCATATTTTGAATCTAAACTTCACTTCGTAGAATAGATGGCACAGGATATTGCCCAAAGTGGCGATATGTCTTATGGTACAGTTGCTAAGAAGTAGAATATGCTTTTAAGCTCACTCCGCATCTTGATGTACTATACATCGGCTATGAAGCTGATGGATTGTTGATTAAAACAGATATTCAGTCAAAAAATAAAGCTTATATCCTTGATAAAAGCAAAGGCTTTGATTCTCGCACACGCGAGTGGTATCAAGCAGCTAAAAAGACAATGGAATCTGGACTTTCACGACCTTTTAATGATATCACAACAGGCGAGTTGATTACTACGGATTTTAGCCTACTTGTAGTAGATGGTAAGCTCGTGGGTGTCATAGGGGCAAATATATTTCTCAAAGATTTACAGCACGATTTTGTATCGCTTAAAACAATATCGTTGGCTTTGATGATAGAGGCAATTATAATATCGTGTATTCTGATGAAAAAGTGCTATTTTCGCAAGATTCACAAAGAAATGAAGTATAGATTTTCTATATATATACTCATACACCCAAAACGCCTAACACTCCATCGGAAATTATCCATTATACCTATAGTGGCATAGAAAAAATGGCAGTGTGTATTCTTAATGACCAAAACTGGCTCCTCTGCTCGACGAATTTTGAAGAATATTTTGAGCAGGAGTTATATTCACTTTTGATGTCTCAAGTTGGGTTGTTTTTTTTGTCGTTGTTGTGATTGTGGCGATTGTGTTGTATTGGATTGTGGTGTATCAGCTACACCATATCAAAAATATCACGCAAAGACTTTTAAGCTTTTTTGACTTCATCAATTATAAGACTAAGGATACGCCACTTTTAGATTTGCAGACACAAGATGAGTTTAGCGTGATGGCAATGGCGATTGATGAGAATATTACAAACACTAACGAATCGCTTTCAAAAGATAAACAAGCTATCGCTCAAACGCTAGAAGTTGTCAAAGCCATAGAATCTGGCAATATGACAGCACGGGTGAATGTGAAGCCCACTAATCTACAGATTAAAGAGTTTGGCGAGATTTTGAATAAAATGTTAGCCGTATTAGAATCTAAAATAGGTGCGGATATGAATATGATTTCTGCGGTATTTGCAGCGTATGAAAGACTTGATTTTACTCACTCTGCCAGTGCGGTAAGTGAGATTAACGCATCTATGCATAGCGTGAGTGAGCAAACTACAGAAGCTACCGCTCAAGCCCAAGATATTAAAAATATTGTGAGCATGATTCAGGATATTGCCCAGCAGACAAATCTCTTAGCACTTAATGCCGCTATTGAAGCCGCTCGTGCTGGGGAACACGGACGGGGCTTTGTGGTTGTGGCTGATGAGGTAAGAAAACTTGCTGAAAAAACAAGCAAATCGCTAGGCGAGATTGAAGCAAACATTAATATGCTTGTGCAAAGTGTCAATGAGATTTCAGAAGCAGTCAATGAGTAGACTTTGGGACTGACACAGATTAATGATTCTATTAATCAGATTCAGATGATTACGCAAGAAAATATCCAAATCGCGGACTTGACAAATGGCATTGCAAGTGAGATTTAAGCCGATGTGCAGAAAAAGAAATTTTAACTTACCCTAGATTCTACAAAGCATAAGGCGTTGTAGAATCTTAAACTTTAGGGTTGTGGCGACTGCCACACAACCCTTTTATTTTTTGACATCTTCTCTCTTGACAAACACTAGGTGTTAGGCTTTATAATATCGCTCTTAAAGATTTTATATGTTTGTCTAAACCCGCTTGTTAGCATTTTTCATAGACAAATATTATAGAATCTTAGCTATTTTACTACCCAAAGGAATTTTTATGCTTTTAGAAGAAAACTTAGCCCAAGCCAACAATGGGCAAAAAATCACCGCAAAAGGCTATGCAGTTACGCACAAAGATGATACATTTAAGCCATTTAGCTTCACTCGCCACGCAATGGGTGAGAATGATATTTTACTTGAGATTCTGTATGCTGGAATCTGCCATAGCGATATACACTCCGCTAGAAGTGAGTGGAAAGAGGGAATTTATCCTATGGTCCCCGGGCACGAGATAGCCGGGCGTGTGGTAGCTGTGGGCAAAAATGTGAGTAAGTTTAAGATCGGCGATTATGCGGGGGTTGGCTGTATGGTGAATTCCTGTGGGGAGTGTAGTGCTTGTAAGCAAAGCCAAGAGCAGTTTTGCGAGAATGGCAAGGCGGTTTTTACCTATGATTGCCTTGATTGCTTCCACGATAATGCCCCAACCTATGGCGGCTACTCAAATAATATCGTTGTGAGTGAAAACTTTGCGATACAAGTGCCGCACAATGCCCCGCTGGAGAAAGTCGCTCCACTGCTTTGTGCTGGGATCACCACTTATAGCCCCTTAAAATTTAGCAAAGTAAAAAAGGGCGATAAAGTCGCAGTAGCGGGATTTGGCGGACTTGGGCTTATGGCGGTGAAATACGCCCTGTATCTTGGGGCGGAAGTGAGTGTCTTTGCACGAAATACACTTAAAGCACAAGAAGCTAAGAATCTAGGCGTGAAAGCCCTTTACACAAGTGCGAGTGAATGCAAAGAGCGATTTAACTTTATCATATCTACCATTCCTACGGCTTATGATGTCAATAGCTATGTGGATTTGCTGAAATTTGGCGGTGAGATGGCGATTGTGGGGCTGCCGCCTGTGGAGCTAAAAACGCATATTGATGTAACAAGGCTTGTTTTTTCTGCGGGGAAAAAGGTGTATGGCTCACTCATTGGCGGCATAAAAGAGACGCAAGAAATGCTAGATATTTCCGTGCAGCAGGGAATCTACCCTGAAGTAGAAATCATTAGTGTAAAGGACATTGACAAAGCATATAGCAATCTTACAAGCGGGAAGGCAAGATTCCGCTATGTGATTGATATGGGAAGCTTGGAGGGGGAGTAAAGGCACAGCAAAGATTCTAGCAGAATCCTTGCTATTTGGTATATTCTACCCAAAGCATATTGATACATTTTATTTAAGACAAAGGCGTTTAATGATTACACAAGATAATTTACAAGAAGTGCTAGAGATTTTGGGGTTTGAATCTCTCTCTACGGGGGGGGGGGGCAAAAAGCCAAAATTTAAAAGTCTAGAGTCTAAAATAGCAGAATCCAACAAGCTAGAATCTAAACAAGCACATATCTACACAAAGACCATAAACTCCTACATAATGCAAGTGGATTTTGCTAACCAAAAGCTTATTTACCCACAAGGGATAAAGATACACGACACCACGACTTCAAACTTCTCTCACCCTGAAAATTTTGTAGTCTTTGAATGTGTGCATAGATTATTAGAAAAAGGCTATAAAGCAGAATCTTTAGAGCTAGAGCCAAGATGGCAGCTAGGCAGAGAAGCAAAAAGTGGCAAAGCCGATATTCTAGTATATGATAATAAAAATGCCTCTTACTTACTCATAGAGTGCAAAACCGCAGGAGAAAATACCAAAAACAAAAGCGAATTTAGCAAAGAATGGGAGAGAATGCAAAATAATGGCGGACAACTTTTTAGCTATTTTCAGCAAGAAAAATCCACAAAATTTTTGTGCCTTTACGCCAGCGATTTAGAAGCAGAATCTAAAAGCATAAAATATCAAAATTACATTATCCAAGCCTTTGATAATGACGAATACTTGCAAGAAAACGATATAGAAAAATCCTACAAAAAAGCAAGTAATAACACCGAGCTTTTTGCAGTATGGAAAGAGAGCTATGAATTGCAATTTTTCACGCAAGGCATTTTTGAAAATGATGTGAATGCTTATAAGATTCTAGAGACAACCCCCACTTTTTCTAAGCTAAAAGAGCTAAAAGAAGAGGGTAAATACCACGAGTTTGCTAAGATTTTACGCAAACATAATATTTCAGGCAAGGAAAATGCCTTCGATAAACTTGTAAATATCTTTTTATGTAAAATCTATGATGAAAGCTTTAATAAAAACAATCTTAAATTTGGTTATTTTGGCGTTATGGCAGATACTTATGCGAGTATGCAAGATAGGCTAATGCTCCTTTACAAAGAAGCGATGAGTGAGTTTTTGGGCGAGGAGATTACCTTTGTCTCTAATGATGATATAGAAAAAGCCTTTAAAAAACTTCACGCAAACGATTTAAAAGCCCAGATTCAAAAGCATATCAAAGAGCTTAAATTCTACTCCAACAACGACTTTGCCTTTTTAGAAGTGCATAATAAAGAGCTATTCTTACAAAACGCCATAGTGCTAAAAGAAATTATCGAGCTTTTTGCTCCCTACAAACTCACGCAAAATTCCACCAATCAATTCTTGGGCAATCTTTTTGAGCTTTTCTTACAAAAAGGTATGAAGCAAGATGAAGGGCAGTTTTTCACCCCGATTCAAATTTGTGAATTCATTATGTATTCCTTACCGCTAGACTCTATGACAAAGGCTTCTAAGCCTTTAAAAGTGCTTGACTTTGCTTGTGGGGCAGGACATTTTCTAAACACTTATGCAAACGAACTGAAACGCTACATTAAGCAGGATTTGCAAGAGCATTACAAACAAATTTATGGCATTGAGAAAGAATACCGCTTAAGTAAAGTCGCAAAAGTCTCTTCTGCAATGTATGGACAAAATGAAATCAATATCCTTTATGCAGATGCCCTTGCCACACACGAGCTAGAAAATCCCAAAACAGATAAAGGCAATAAGCAAAAACCCCAAATCAATAACCACAGCTTTGATTTACTTATCGCTAATCCCCCTTATTCTGTTAAAGGCTTTTTAGAGACCTTGAGTGCTAAATCCAAAAAGATCTACACGCTTTTTACTAATGATATAAATATAGAGACAAATAACGCCATTGAATGCTTTTTTATAGAGAGGGCAAACCAGCTTTTAAGAGATAATGCAAAAGCCGCCATTATCCTGCCAAGCTCTATTTTAAACAAAGATGGCATTTATAAAAGCACAAGAGAGATTTTATTTGCTAATTTTGATTTTATCGCTATTGTAGAGTTAGGCTCTCAAACTTTTGGGGCGACAGGCACAAATACCATTATTCTATTTTTACGCAAAAAGGAAAATTACACACCAGAAAATACAACCATTTCGCAAGATTATAGCAATATCAAAAACTACATAGAAAGCGGCAATTTATTACGCAATGAAACCTATAAAAATTATGTTAAAGCCTTTAATGCCTATTGTGATTTTAGGGGCTTTGATAAAGGGGAGTATGAGAGCTTTTTAAATGGGAGTTTAGAATCTCAACTTGTCATTATGAGCGTAGCGAATAATCTCAAAAAACACAATAGAGATATTTCGCCTATGGCTCAATATGACAAAAATTTAGAATCTAATCATAATTTAGACAAAGCCCCAAGTGAAACCAAAGACACAGAACAAAATATTAAAAGCCCTCAAAGCACAACACAGCTTTTAGGGCTAGATACTTTTAAAGAATACCACGCCGCCTTTAAAGAAACAAGCGATTATAAAAAGCTAGTAGAATCCAAAGCTTATAAAGATTCTAAAGACAAAGACACCTTAACGCATAACGCCTTTTTAGCTTACGCAAGAGCGATAGAAAAAGATAAATTACTCTATTTCTCTCTAAGTTTCAATCAAGCCCCTATCATCATCAAAGCCCCAAATGATAACAAAGAGCAGAAAAGATTTTTAGGCTATGAATGGAGTAATCGCAAAGGTGATGAAGGCTTAAAAGAGCTAAATAGTCCCTACCTTAGCCCCCTTTTTGAAAGGGATAATCCGCAAAATGAAAACAAACTAGCCCACCTTATCCGCCAAGCATTTTTAGAAATCTCTAGTCCTATTCCGCAAGACTTAAGCCCCTATGCTTTTAAGGCAAAACTCATAGATATGCTAGACTTTAGCAAAGTAGATTTTAATAAGGCTATAAGTTTAAATCCTATCAATTCACAAGGCGAGGGCAAGGCACAGAATCCTTTTGAAAATTGTAAATATGAGTTAGTAAAGTTAGAATCTGTTTGCAAAATGTATCAGCCACAAACTATTACAGCAAAAGAAATTTTAGAACAAGGACAATATAAAGTTTATGGTGCAAATGGCGTAATAGGATTTTACGATAAATATAATCACAAAGATGCTGAAGTAGCAATGACTTGCAGGGGTGCAACTTGCGGAACTATTAACTTTACAGAACCAGAATCTTGGATTACAGGTAATGCGATGATAATAACGCCATTAGAAAAAAACCTTATATTAAAAAAATTTTTAATTTATATTTTGCCGCTGTCAAACATAAAAAGCGTTATTACAGGTGCGGCTCAACCTCAAATCACAAGAACTAATTTGTCGCAACTAAAAATTCCCTTGCCACCTTTAGAGATTCAAACTCAAATCGTAGCAGAATGTGAAAAAGTAGAAGAGCAATATAACACCATAAGAATGAGTATAGAAAAATACCAAGAGTTGATTAAAGCGATTTTAGTCAAATGCGGTATTATTGCAAATACTGATGAATCTATCGGGGGGGGGGCAGTAGAGACTTCATCACTTCCTTGCTAGATTCTATACAAGAGTTAGAATCTAAGCTAGATTTTGACCTTTTGACTAGTTGTATCAACTCCGCCCCTTGTCATACTGAGCGTGAGCTAGTATCTACAAATACAGAATCTAACCCTGTCATTTTGAGCAATAGCGAAAAATCTAAAAATAAGCTAGATTTTTCGCCTTTTTCAAAGGCTCAAAATGACAACCTAAAAACCCTTTTAGATTCTATCCCCACCCCACCACCGCAAGGATGGGATACAATCAAGCTCGGCCAAGTATGCGAAATTATAAGAGGAATAACATACGACAAAACAGAGCAAACAACGGAAAAGACACAAAATATAGTATTAACTGCGGATAATATTACCCTTAACAACACCTTTGAGCTTTCAAAAATGATTTATCTTAAGCAAGATTTTATAGGAGATAAAAATAAAATTTTGCGAAAAAATGATATTTTTATGTGTTTTTCAAGTGGAAGCTTAAAACATATAGGAAAAGTGGCTTTTATAGATAAAGATACCGAATACTATGCTGGAGGATTTATGGGAATTTTAAGAAGTCGTTTTAATGCAAAATTTGTTTTCTATACTATTGCAAATGATGATTTTAAACAAAAACTTGAAAATTCTGCAACAGGTTCAAATATCAACAATTTATCAGGCAAAATTAACGACTTGAAAATCCCCCTCCCGCCCCTTGAAGCACAAGAGAAAATTATATCCGTTGTTGAAAAGATAGAATCCACCATCAGCCTTTTAGAGTGCCACAAGCCAGAATCTAAAAATAGCGAGATTTTGCAACACTTTTTGCAAGGGTAGTAATAAGCATAGCATTATGTCCTAAGCAAATGCTTATGTATAATATCATTAAAAATCTGTTGTGGTTTAAAAATCTTATGTATTGTAGAATCTAAGTGAAATAAGAGACAGAAATCCTTGGAAAAAATTTTATGATTTAGCAAGGCTATGGCTAGAAAAGTCAAATCAAAAGCAAAATCAGGTGGCAAAATGTTTGATAGTATGTTTAATGATATAGGAGCATTTTGGTATATTGTGCTATTTGTAGCTTCTATCTTTGGTGGGCTTGTAGGCTCACTCTCTGGTGGGGCTGGAATGATAACTATGCCCTTGCTTTTGTTGAGTGGATTAAATCCGCTTCAAGCCCTAGCGACAAATAAGCTTCAAGCCTGTGTGGGTTCATTCACCGGAGCGGCTCATTATTATAAGGGTGGTTTGGTGGATTTGGGGCAAAGTCGCATTTGCATTGCCATAGCGGTGATATTTTCTGGCTTGGGGGCTTTTGCTGTGCAGTTTGTATCGCTTGAGATTCTATCTAAAATCCTGCCTTTTGTGATGATTCTTGTAGGAATGTATTTTTTGTTTTCACCAAAGCTAAGTGATAAGGATAGGGCAAAATCCCCGTGTCCATTTTTGCTCTATATGTCCTGTGCAGTGGCAAGTGTGTATGGTGGGCTTTTGGGTGTGGGGATAGGCTCTTTTGTGCTGATGATATTTGTTAGTATAGCAGGTTACGGCTTGAGTAAAGCCCTAGCACACTCTCGCGTTCTTGTTTTTAGTGGCAATCTCTCTTCTACTTTGCTTTTTATCATAGGTGGGAATGTGCTGTGGATTCTAGGTATATTAATGTGTGTGGGGCAGATGATAGGAGCGACTTTGGGAGCGAAACTTGCCATAAAACACGGAGCGATTATCCGCCCTGTGGTGATTTGCCTATGCTTTATTATATCTATAAGGCTGATTATTAAAGGGTTTTTTTAGTGTTAATCTTACTCATTTTTTAGGGCAAGTGAGACAAAGAGTTCGCCCCTCTCTTTATAGGAGCTAAATTGATCCAAACTTGCCGCAGCGGGGGATAGCAAAACGACATCTTTAGAGGCATCTTTAGTGTCTGGTGCGCGTTTGGTATGGATTTTACTCATAGCGTTTGTGAGATTTTCACATTTTGTAAGGGGGATACCATACTGCTTTGCCAAAGTAGCTAAACGCTCTTCATTTGCCCCAATGCTAAAAATCTCAATATCCGCTCCCTGCATAGATTCAAAAAGAGGCGTGAGATTTGCCCCTTTATCATCACCGCCTAAGATAAGCATAAGGTGAGTGTTAGCATAGCGTTTGATAGCCTGAATCGTAGCATCTACATTTGTGCCTTTGCTATCATCAACCCATAGGCGATTATGCTTATCATAAAACTCTTCAATCCTGTGTTTGCCTATGCTAAAGCTATTGAGCCGCTTAATATCATCAGCTCCACAAGCAAGTTTAGCAATGCTTAAAGCAATCACGCTATCAAGCAAAAAAGGCTCTTTAAAGACAATATCTTGCAGGGCGATAGAGCATTTTTGGGCGAGATCAAGGCTAGATTCATAAGTGATAAGATTGCCTTTGTATTGGGCTACTATCTTATGATTAACAAATTGTGCGGGGATAATGGCGTGAGTTAAATTATCCATAATTGTAAGCGGACTAAGCTTATCGCTAATGTAGTTTTCAAAACTGCCGTGCCAAGTGATATGATCTTCTTTCACAGGCAAAAGGGCGTAGATTCTAGGATAGGCTTTGTGTGTGTAGTGCAGGGTAAATGAGCTTGTCTCAAGCACCCATATTTTTGTGGCTTTGTTTTGATACAAAAGGGCTAAGGGTGTGCCGATATTCCCTCCGCTTTGTGCGTGATAAGGCTCTAAAAGCAAAGTTGTCATTTCAGTGGTGGTCGTTTTACCATTTGTGCCACTTATCCAAATGCTTAAAGGCGGATTTGCTTCCTTTTTTAAAAGCGTGTCAAAGTAATCATACTCACTTATAAGATTTTGTGCCCTTTGCACGAGCTGATGATAGGGCGGAATGCCCGGACTTAGAATCTCAATATCACTAGATTCTGGTTCAAAGGCATTTGAAGGGAGCAGGGCATTGCCAAAGCCATCTGTGCTTATAGTTTCAAACTTGTCATCATAAATATTAAGCTTATGTCCTTGATTATTAAGGAAGCTCACAAGTGGCGTAGTGGTAACCCCATAGCCAAAAATACTGATACGCATAGATGTTCCTTATAGATTCTTAGATTTTTAGCGGATTTTAAGGCTAAGAATGGCGATGAGATTTGCTAAAATCGCAATAATCCAAAATCGCACAATAATTTTATTTTCCGCCCAGCCCCGCACTTCAAAGTGATGATGAATAGGTGCCATAGCAAAGATTCTTTTCTTTCTATATTTATAGCTCCCCACTTGTAAAATCACCGATAATGCTTCAATCACAAAAATAATACCAATGAGTAAGAGCAGAATCTCATTACTTGAAATAATTGCCATAAATGCGATGAATGCCCCAAGGCTAAGGCTTCCACTATCTCCCATAAAGACTTGAGCCGGGTGGCAGTTATACCACAAGAATCCAAAAAGCGCACCAATTAGGGCTACTGATAAAATAGCTAATTCCCCACTATCCACGACTTTGGGCCATAAAAGATAGCCAGAAAATCCTGCGTGTCCAGCCACATATACAAAAATGGAGAGTGAAAATAACGCACAAATGCTAGGCACAGTAGCCAAGCCATCAAGTCCATCGGTGATATTGACCGCATTGCTTGTGGCTAAAAATACAAGTATCCAAAATCCCAATGCAAGGACAGGGATTCCAGTGATTTTAAACGCACCTAAATCAAAAAGCGGATATTTCATAAATGGCACATAAAGATTTGTATTATGCCCGATATATAAAAGAGCAGAAGTAACAAGCAGTGCCACAACAAAGAGTAAAAAGAACTTCATCTTAGCACTCATTCCCGCGTTGCTTTTTGCTGATATTTTCATATAGTCATCTCTAGCTCCAATGAGTGCAAAGCTCACAATACAAAATAGCCCAAGCAACACATAGGGATTAAAAAGATTTGCACAGAGTAAAGAGGCAAAGAGCATACTTACAATAAAGACAATTCCGCCCATTGTGGGGGTGTTTTTCTTACCTTCGTGTGCGGCTACATAAGTGGATATGGGTTGATTAGCCTTTTTTGCCTTTGCCCACTTGATGAAACAAGGCATAAGCAGCACAGCACTTCCAAAGGCGAGAAAAAATGCCATTCCCGCACGGAAAGTAATGTAGGAGAAAATATTAATCCCAAAATGTTGGTAAAGCCAATAGAGCATATTTGAATCCTTTGGTAGTTATGTGAATCTCACATAAAGCTAGGGAATTTGATTTGGTTGGTGAAAGATTTTTGATTTTAGCTACAATTAGTTAATTTCAATCAAATATTAAAGGAAAGACAATGAAAGCGATTCTTGTGATTACTGATGGGATAGGTTATAGCCATAAAACAACACACAACGCTTTTTATCACGCTAAAAAGCCAAACTATGATTATTTATTTGAAAATGTGCCTTATGGTATGATTGATACATTTGGCTTGAGTGTGGGGCTGCCGGAAGGGCAAATGGGAAACTCGGAAGTGGGGCATATGTGTATTGGCTCGGGGCGGATTTTGTATCAAGATTTAGTTAGGATTGCAAATGCCATTACAAGCGGTGAGTTGGCTCAAAATCCTGCGTTGCTTCAAGCGGTGGCAGATTCTAGCGTAGTGCATTTATGTGGGTTGTTAAGTGATGGTGGGGTGCATTCACATATCTCGCATTTTAAGGCTTTGATAGAGATTTTATCCATTCAAGGCAAAACTATCAAGCTTCATCTTATCACTGATGGGCGAGATGTCCTGCCACAGAGTGCGTTAGGGTATTTAAGCGAGATAGAAAAGCTGTGTAATGAAAAAGTAAGTATCGCAAGTATTTCAGGGCGATTTTATGCTATGGATAGGGATAAGCGGTGGGAGCGAGTGCAACAAGCCCATCAAAGCATAGCACAAGGCAGGAATCCTAGCTCCATTTCTCCGCAAGAGTATGTTAAGAATCAATATAATGAAGGGATTTTTGATGAGTTTATTATCCCGGCGAGTTTTGGCGGATATAAGGGTATGGAGGCAGGAGAGGCTTTTATCTTTGTGAATTTCCGCTCTGATAGGGCAAGAGAGATTGTAGAATCTTTAGGCAATCCACAATTTAGTGAGTTTGAGCGGGAGTTTATCCCACTATCTATCGCCACGATGACAGAATATGACGCGACATTTCCCTATCCCATACTTTTTCCCAAGCAAAAGGTGCAAAATACCCTTGCAGAAGTCATTGCCACAAATGGTTTAAGGCAGTTTCACACCGCTGAAACAGAAAAATACGCACATGTTACATTTTTCTTTAATGGTGGGCGGGAAGAGCCCTATCCCAATGAAGAGCGTTGCCTTGTGCCTTCACCTAATGTGAAGACCTATGACTTGCAACCGGAGATGAGTGCGAATGAAGTGGGGCAATGTGTGCTAGGGGCGATGGAAAAGGGCTATGATTTTATTGTTGTGAATTTTGCTAATGGCGATATGGTAGGGCATACGGGCAATTTTGAAGCGGCGATTAGGGCTGTTGAAGCGGTGGATTATGAGCTTGGCAGGATTATAGAATCTGCTAAGGCAAATGACTATGCGTTATTTATCACAAGCGATCACGGCAATTGCGAAGAGATGAAAGATGATAATGGCAATATGCTGACAAATCACACAATCGGGCAGGTATGGTGCTTTGGAATGATTAATGGAGTTACACATATCGCTAATGGTGGATTAAATAATATCGCCCCAAGTATCCTAAAGGCGATGAATCTACCTATACCGCAGGAGATGGACAAGCCATTGTTTTAGATTCTAGCCGCAAGGACAAAATGGCATATTTTGAGTTAAGAAAAGACGAGTATATATGGCGATAGGAATATCTAAGCTTAAGTAGGATATTGCAAGTTTAGAATCTGCTATAATACGCACTCTAAAATCGTAAAAGTAACGATTTTGCTACAATACAAACTTTAATCACAAAAGGCGAGTAAAATGTATCCCCTAAACCTCCCCGAAGAAGAGCTAAAGCACAAAGTCGCCACCGATTTTTTCAGCCCAAACCCACAGAGTGAAAATATAAATCTAGACAAAGAGCAAAAAGCCCTTTTAAAACATCTAGATTCTACACAGATTCTAGGACGCATTGACTTTTGCATAAGTTATAACGCAAAGACACTTTTTCAGCCTATAAACTTCCTGTGGGCAGAAGCCAAAAAAGGCAATAGGGCAGATATTATAGAATCTTTTATCCAGCTAATCCTAACCATAGGCAAGGAAAAAACCTATGAAAACAACCTCCCGCCCCTTTTCTTAGGGGCTTACGATTGCGAGAAAATCGCCTTTATCCCCTACCACGAGCTAGATTCTATCTTTACACAAAATGACTTTAATTGGAATGTAACCCCAAGTAAGCACGACACAAAAGAGTTTAAAACACTCTACACCAAAACAAAAGAACTTTTAGAATCTAAAAAGCTACAATTTAACTTCAAAAGCGACTATAAAGAATTGCAATCTTTCATACGCCTAAACTTCACGCTAAATAATGAAAACATCGCCAAAATCCCCATAACCAAAAACAACTTCACCACCATTTATCAAAAATGGCTTTTAAGCGTAGCCCCAAGCATTGGCATTGATTGGAATCTCGCTAAAAACGCAGGGATTTTAGACGCAGATTTCTACCTAGCGGATTTATTAAGTGCTGAAAATCAAAGCCTATTAGATAAACTTTTTGTCGTGCTAAAACAAACGCATTATGAGTTTAATAAAACCACCACATTTATGGGGACACAGCAAAAAGATACCGCAAGTTTTAATGATAATCAAAAAGCCCACACAGCCTTTTGGAATCTCTATGAACGCCCACCAAAAGAAGAGTATTGGAGCTACATTATAGATAGGCGAGATTTGCTAGTCCCTAGCGATATCAGGGAGAGAAAGGGAGCATTTTTCACCCCGCAAATTTGGGTTAGCAAAGCCCAAAGCTACCTAGCAAAAGCCTTAGGTGAAAACTATCAAAGCGAGTATTATATATGGGATTGTGCCGCAGGGACAGGCAATCTGCTTACAAACCTTACAGAATCTCACAGGCTCTATGCTTCTACCTTAGATATGGCTGATGTAGAGATTATGCAAGAATTATCAAGCAAAAATGCCCTGCACCTACTGCCAAAGCATATTTTTCAATTTGACTTTTTAAACGATGAGTTTTTTGACAAGCCTTGTGAGAAACACGCCACCCCTTCTCATACTGATTCCACCCCCCCCCCCCCATTTGTCATACTGAGCGTGAGCTAGTATCTAGCCAAACGCCCAAAAGTGCGGCTTCTAAAGATGATTATTTTAAAGGCTTTGTAAATCCAAACTGCGAAGATTGTAAAAAGTCTAAACTTCCCCCAAAATTACAAGAGATTCTAAAAAATGATGAAAAACGCAAAAAGCTTATCATCTTTATCAATCCTCCCTATGCGGAAGCGGCAAGCACCAGAACAACTACTAGTTTCAACAATGAAAACAAAACAAATGTTAGCAATCAAACTTTAATTTCTCAGCGATATATGAAAGATTATAATAAGTCTGTTAGGGAACTTTTCGCGCAATTTTTTATAAGAATCTACAATGAGATTCCACACTGCCACCTAGCTGCCTTTTCAACGCTTAAATATGTCAATTCTAGTAATTTCATAAGGTTTAGAGAGAGCTTTCAAGCAAAGTTTCTAAAAGGCTTTATTGCTCCAGCTTACACCTTTGATAATGTCAAGGGCAATTTCCCCATAGGCTTTTTAGTATGGGATTTAAGCCAAAAAGAATAAAACATAAGAATTTTTGCTAAAATTCAAGCAAAAAAGGAGTAAAAAATGACTTTGATACTAGAAAATGTAGATACAAGCATCTTGCGTGTTATAGAATCTTTGCAAGGATTAAATAAAGACTTGCAAATAGAAGTGCAAGATGAATGCCCTATTTGTAAAGCCCACGACTACACGCCAAGCAAAAAGGCAGCAAAAAAGCTAAAAAAATCGCTTAAAGAGATTGAGAAAAAACGCAAGAAAGGCACGCTAAAATCTTTTGACAGCATAGAGGAGCTAAAAGCGGAGCTTCTATCGTGAAATACACAATCACTTATACAAAAGCTTTTAAAAAAGACTTTAAAAAGTTAAGCCCAAAAGACCAAGAGCATACGCTAGAGATTCTCACACGCCTTGCTAATGGTGAGAGCCTAGAGCCAAAATACAAAGACCACGCACTTAAAGGAGAGTATGCAAATTGTAGGGACTGCCATATCCGCCCTGATTTAGTGCTGATTTATCGTTACAATGATGACTTTTTAGAACTAGTGGCAATGCGTATTAGTAGCCATAGCGAAGTGTTTTGATTTGATAAAAGGAGTAGAAAATGACTTTGATATTAGAAAATGTCAAGCAAGAGTTTTTAGATGACTTTAAAGCCCTAGCGGATAAGACACAAGCACATCTAAGCATAGAGCAGACAAAAACCGATGACTTCCAGCAATTACGCGAAGCTATGTTGCAGGATTTAAAAAAGCCAGAAAATAAAGCCGTGTTTGAAAGGCTTAAAGATAAATGAGATATTTAAGCTTACAAGAAGTGCAAATAATGTACGATGATATTATCAATGAAATAGGCGGACTAAGTGGGGCAAATCCTAAGCAAATCGCCCTTTTAGATTCTGCACTGACACAAATCCAAAATGATGATTATTACCCAAGCTTTATAGATAAGCTTACCCATTTAATGTTTGCCTGTGTGAAGTTCCACCCCTTTGCAGATGGCAATAAACGCACCGCACTTTACATAGCAAAAGCCTTTATCAAGCTAAACCGCCCAGATTCTCTCCCTACTGATTTCTACCAAAAGTTAGAAGATGTTATCGTTAGCGTAGCAAGTGATAAGCTAAGCAAAGATGAGTTAGCACAGATTCTAAGCGATATGCTAAAAGGCGTTAAATGAAAAGCAGCATAATCTTAGATATTTTTGATGAAAACGGGGCGAGTTTAGGGAAAAAGCGATTCTATACAACACATTCAAAACAGCAGAATCTAAATCAATGGTTAAAAAACTTTATAGACACAAACAACAAGGAACTATGTGCGATTTGTTGTATTGGAACAGATTTTCAGCATAATAACTTTTGCAACATTAACTTTTGGGATTCTATTAAAGGGGTAGGTAACGCAAAAGGCATTTCAAAATTTAAAATCACACCAAATAATCTTATCCCAACAAGCATTTATTTCTCCGTCCGTCATTGTATCAAAGCCACTTGGATAAATGATAGAGACCAGTTTCTAGCCCCTAATAAAAAATGGGAAAAGGACGAGGAATTTCAAAACGACTGCCTTATTTTTATGCTTTTTCACGGACAAAATAGAATTACTGCTAAAGAGGGTATAAATCACTTTATCCCCTTTAGCGAAAAAGATTTAAACGCTGGGGAAGCCTTTGAAAGCCACTTTATGCTTGAATTTATACAAGGTAAAATAAAACTAGATTCCACTTGTCATACTGATTCTACCCCTTGCCATACCGACTCTACCCTTTGTCATACTGAGCGGAGCGAAGTATCTCACACAAAATCTAAAAGAGATTTTTCGTTTGCTACGCAAATTCAAAATGACAATACTCACACTTGCAAAAACGACAAAACAAAATCCAAACTCTTGCAACAAAGTCTTTTTAACGATGAGCAAGACTTTATCCCCACAAAGCCACTTGAATTTGGCGATGAAGCAAAAGAAGTGCTACAAGTAGGAAAAGAGCTTTTTAAGCACTACCACGGACAAGCAAAAGATTCTAAAGACTATAACGCAAACGCCGCACTCTATGACATTAAAGCCCACTTTCAAGGCTTTAATGATAAGGGTAAAATGAACCCACCCCAAAAAGCCGATGATGAAGCCTACAAAGAAAAGCTAGGCATACTCAACTATGCCCTAAAAAACTTAGCCAAAAAGATAGAAGTAAAAGTCTATAAATACGGCTTTTTGCTACCATAAGGTTGTGTCATTGATATACCTTGTCATATGTCTTACTCAAAAAGACAGATAAGGCATATTGGAATCTAAGTATCAAACCCTAAATGCTTCCATACACCGCTAAGACTGTGAGAATAAAGCCTCCACCCAAAACACTAAAAGCAATTTTGCGTTTGCCCTTACAAAATGAAGTAATAATAAGCCCTGATAGATAAAATAGAAGCATTGAAAGTCCAAAGCCAATGGCGATGAAGTCAAAATATGAGAGTTTGAATCCAGCTATTTCGTGTTTGCTTCCACTGCTTTTGTGCATAAGCATTAAGATTCCATATAATCCCCTATCTATCGTGCGGAGCATAGGTTTGCCCTCTTTATCTTTGCTTAAGCTTACGCTGTATTTGATATTCCCCATTGAGAGATTACCTTTCATCATACGCACCTGCGTGTCTTTGGGGATTTGGAGATTGTTCTTTGTAAGAATGGTTATGATAAACTCCTCTTCCTGCCCCTTTTGTGGCATAGAATCTAGTGGAATATCAATGATAGTCGCACCGGAATTTTGACGAATTTCAAAGATATAAAGCACACCCGTTATCGCATATATCAACGCTGCTGGGAGAAAAAACAAGCTCAAGTAAAGGTGCATTTGCATCCAAAATTTACGATGAAGTTTCATAATGTGAAAGTCCTTAAGTAATGATATAAATTCTCACAATCCTATCTAAAGATTGTGAGTTAAATGTGAAGTGTATTGTGCTTAGATTCTATCCTCCAAAGCCTAGAAGTCCGCTCTAAAGCTTATCCAATAGTTTCGGCTTGGCAAGATTCTTTGGTATTTGTTTTGTGCGTTTGTGGTGCTGCCCTGCCCACCACTGCCACCATTTGTAGTATAACTTGCATAATCCATAAAATACACATCAAAGAGATTATTAACCGCTAGAGTTAGGGCATAGTGTTTGCCGATTTTGTAGCTTGCTGCAACATCTACAAGCTGATAGTCTTTGTAATACTGCCCTACAATCTCTCGCACATTTGTTCGTGCATTAGATCCTGCATAAGGTGTGGGCGTTTTGTATTTCCCACTCCATCGCACATACATATCAAAATTACCATATTGATATTTTGGGGTAATAGTAAAGCTGTGTCGCGGGATAGAATTTATCGGCTCTCCTTTGCCCGAGCCACTTAGAGCTTTTGTGTAGGTGTAGCCATATCCTGCATCAAGGGAAAATCCACCAATAGGCTTAATCTTTGCACTTAGTTCTGCTCCGCTTACAAGACTTTTTTCTACATTGCGATAAGTGGAGCAGGTGCTAGAATCGGGGCAGATTTGGTTTGTCCCGGGGATTTGTGCGTTACCTGTTATGCCTTGTAATGTTTCAATTTGATTATTAAAATCTGTGTAATAGCCTGTAAGAATAAACATCGCTGGATCTGTATCTACAATCGCACTAAGCTCGTAGTTCCAGCTTTGCTCGGGCTTTAGGTTTGGATTCCCATAAGATTCTGTTGTAGATGTAGAGCTACCGCTGCTAGTGCTTGTGGTAATAACACCATCAGTGGTTTGCAAAAGTGTAGGGATAAGCATACCATTTGCCACACCTGCTTTAAATGTCAGCCAATCTGTGGGATTATAATTTACATAGAATCTAGGATTTGGCACGGTGGCGAAGCGATCGCTATAATTATAGCGTAAGCCAAGTGTGGTGCTTATGCTCTCACTTATGAGATATTCCCCTTCAGCAAAGATAGCAGCTTGATTTTGGTGCATATTTCTGTGTTTGCTAGAGATTGTGCCTATAAGATTCTCAAATTGATAATACACCCCACCATTAAAAATAATCGCCCCATAATTGTTTAAATCAAAGTCATTTGTATAAGTGCTTTGGAAGATAGCATTTTGGGAGGTGCGTTTGTTTGCATATTTGATATAATCCCCTTTATCCGCTCCAATGCCAACATTTGCGTGTGGGGCAATGAGATTGTAAGAGTGCTGCACATAGCTAGAGAGTTTCCCCCACTCATAGTTTCCATCGTGGCTAAGCACGGAATTAACCTTAAAAAGCTCTTGTATGGAAGTAATGCTACTGCTAGAGGTATTGAGCGTTCCAAGCCGTCCATTATAGACTTCAGAATCTAGATAGATATAATCGCTACTTGTTGGCGTGTAGTTGAGCCTAAAGCCACCGCTAAAATTGCGAGAGCCTGTGGAGGAGTGTGCCGCATAAGGATTGCCATTGTTACTTGGGCTTACCCACGAGGGCTTTAAAAATTCATTTGCATCATTGTATCTTGCAGAGCCACGGAGATTCAGCGAGAGCTTATCTTTGAGAAGAGGGATATTCATATAGGCATTTGTGCCATAGACATTCCCCCATTCACTATTTGGCTCAAAAAGCTTTGTTTCCATTTGGATTCCGCTTGTGAATGTATTTGTATGTTTTTTAGTGATAATATTGATAACCCCCCCCATAGCATCAGAACCATAAATTGTGGAGGCAGGACCACGAATAACTTCAATCCTTTCTATCATTGAAGGTGGCGGCATAAAGGAAGTTTGATTCCCAAGCCCATTTTGCACAAAGCCACGCGTGGTATTTTGGCGTTTGCCATCAATAAGGATAAGCGTGTATGTCGAGCTAAGCCCACGCATAGAGATTGAGTTTTGCCCTGTTTTGTCCTGCTCCACATACACGCCCGGGACATCTTGCACCGCATCACCTATATCGCGAATGGGGCGGGTTAAGATCTCTTCTTTGGGGATTATGGAGATGGACGCTGGAGCGGTTTTCATATCCTGCTCATAGCCCGAAGCGGTAACGACAGATCGTCCAAGATTCACTTTTCTTGTCTCATTGTCAGGGCGAGTTGCGTTAGATTCTAAGGTATTAAGAGAATCAGCAAAGCTCCCACTAAACAAGAAACTAAGGATAAGTGCGATATTAAAGCAGTTTTTTTGAGTAATGCAGTGAGAAGTTGAAGGCTTCATTATAAATCCTTTTATTAAAATTACAAACAATTCTTATTATCTAAAAAAGTTTGTGTGCGGATTTATAGCAATAAAAACTTTAAATAAATCTTAACAAAAACTCTCATTTTTAATATCTTGTAATCTACACAATGTAATAAAAAATATGGTGAAAATGTGAAGCTTTTTATACAAATCACACCGAGTTTAGCCAACTTTAACTTCGCTAAAACTCAAACAAGCTATAATCAGGGATTTTATTTGATAGGCGGATATTATGGCAAAGAAACTTCACACCTTTATGGGCGACACTCCAGCCCAAGCTCTTAAAAAAGCACAAGAAACCTTTGGGAGCGATATTTTGCTTGTTGAAAACAAGGAGATTCGCAAAAAGTCTCTTACGCAACCGGGCTTATATGAGATTGTTATCGCCGTTGATGAGATTGAGGGCAAGGAAACGCACAGCACAATAGAGCCAAAAGCAGAATCTAGCACAGACTTAGCCCAGCAGATTCCACAAAATAGTGTGCAAAAAAAGCTTGATGAAATAGCAGAAAAGAAAATGGCAAAAAAACGCCAAGAAGCAAACAAGCCTAGAATCTACGATGAAGTAACCTTGCAGCTTTCAAACGCCGTCAAAGAAATCTCACAGATTGCTAATGTGCCAAGTAATATGCCAGAATCTCCAAGCATTATTCCCCAAACCCCGCCACCTTCAACACCATCTTTGTCATCATCTTCACCTGCTCTAAGCCCCAACGCCGCACGACCATACCCCACAAGCACAACTACAACTAATAAGCCCAGCAAAGCCCAGATTATGCAAAAGCTTGATGAAAGGGCAAATGAAAGGATTCAGGATTTACAACAAACGCGTTTAGAGCAGCATATCAATGAAAGGCTAGAGCTTAAAGAGATAAAAAGTGAGCTTGATGATTTAAATGATAGGCTAAAAATCATTCAAAATATGCTATGGGAGGAGAAAAGCCCAAAAAATGAAGGTATAAATATCCCGCAGGAATTTGCTGAAATTTATAGAATTGCTAAAAGTAGCGGAATGAGTAGAGAGCATTTAGACACGATTATGCAGCTATCCTTAGAGCTTATGCCTTTAAAAATGCGTTCAAGCTCAACGACTATCAAGCGGTATTTTCGTGAAGTTTTGCGAAAGATGATTTATTGTAGGAGTGAGAATCTCAATAATAATGATAAAAAAATTATGATGCTTGTTGGTCCAACAGGCGTGGGGAAAACAACCACTCTAGCCAAACTTGCTGCGAGATATTCACTTATGCTCAATAAACGCTATCGCGTGGGGGTGATTACCCTTGATACTTATCGTTTAGCAGCGGTAGATCAGCTTATGGCGTATGCGCGTATGATGAAGCTAAGTATTGATACTGTTGTAGAGCCAGAGGAGCTGCCAAAAGCCATAGATTCACTCAAACATTGCGATTATATTTTGATTGACACGGCGGGGCATTCACAGCACGATAGGGGTAAATTGCAAAATATCAAGTCTTATTTGAATACGGATTATAAAATTGACATTAGCCTAGTGCTTGCACTCAATGCCAAGTATGAGGACTTGAAAGATACTTATAATGCCTTTAGTGAGCTTAATATTGACACTTTGATTTTTAGCAAACTTGATGAAAGTCGCAATTTTGGGAATATGTTTTCACTCGTATATGACACAAAAAAGCCCATTTCATATCTCTCAATCGGGCAAGGTGTGCCTAATGACTTGATTTTGGCAAGTAATGATTATTTGGTAGATTGTTTGCTTGATGGATTTAAGCGTCCAGAATCTAAGTAGAATCTCAATAGGAAAGCGTATGATACAAAATCAAGCCCACGAGCTACAATCCCTCATACAAAGCAAGGATAAACGCAACTTTAGCAACACAAAGTTTATTGCTATCACTTCAGGCAAAGGTGGAGTGGGGAAATCAAGCATAAGTGCCAACCTTGCTTATTGCTTATGGAAGCTTAAAAAACGCGTAGCCATCTTTGATGCGGATATTGGACTAGCCAACCTTGATTTAATCTTTGGCGTTAAGACACAAAAAAATATTCTTCACGCATTGCGTGGAGAAGTGAGTTTTCAGGAGATTATTTATCCCATTGAAGAAGGTTTGTATCTAATCCCGGGTGATAATGGAGAGGAGATTCTAAAATATGCTCATAGCGGTATTTTTGAGCGATTTTTACAAGAGAGCGATATTTTAGATTCTATTGATTATATGATTATTGATACTGGAGCTGGGATTGGCGGGATAACGCAGGGTTTTTTGAATGCTAGTGATATGCTCATTGTCGTTACTATGCCCGATCCTTCAGCGCTCACTGATGCGTATGCGACTATCAAGCTTAATGCCAAAATGCGTAATGAGATTTTTATGATTCTTAATATGGTAAAAAGCCAGAGAGAATCTCAAATGGTGTTTGATAGAATTGTAACTTTGGCTAAGAAAAATATCCCCGCACTTACATTACAGAATCTTGGATTCATCGAGCAAAGTCAAGTGGTGGCAAAAGCGGTGCGTTCGCGTGAGCTATTTGTCAAAGCCGAGCCATTAAGTGCGGTAAGCGGAGAGATACAACATATCGCACAAGGGGTTGTTATGAAGTTGGAACAAAATATGCTTAACTCACCACAAAAGCAACGATTTGCGGATTTTTGGCGGCGGGTGCTTGGCTATATTTGATAGCTTGAATCTTTAAAGAGTTTATCTTTTTGGGGCGGAAATGAAACCAGATAATTATATGAGCTTTAGCGTTGTTGCAGGATTCTTCGTTGGACTTGCGTTTTCTATTACGAAGTTTGATGAGCCGGAATTTATGGTGCTATGGACGATTATCACAACAATGGGCGTATATTTGATTGTGGCGGTATGTGTGGCGTTGTATTTTTGGTTTTTGGATTTTGAAAGCTCAAAATTAAAGAAAAGTAAGCTTGAAAGTAATCTTGAATACTATCGCCTTGAATTTGATAAGCGTGAAAAAGAATCTACCAAGATTCGCAATTTCATTAAGAGTATAGAATCTGATGATGAAGAAATGGCAGCCCAGCAGAATGCGAACTAAGGGTAGAGAATAAAGGGATAAGGTATGAAAAGTATGAAAAGTAATAACGGCTACAATCAAACGCTCAAATACGCGCAAGATGAACTCGCCCTGCAGTATCTTCCCGCAGTCAAAGCAATGGCATTCCGTCTAAAAGAGCGTTTGCCTAGCTCCATTGAAATGGCGGATTTAGTATCCATTGGCACAGAGGAGCTTATCAAACTTGCTAGGCGGTATGATAGCAGTCTCAATGATTCCTTTTGGGGCTATGCTAAGACGCGTGTAAATGGAGCGATGCTTGATTATTTGCGTAGCCTTGATGTGCTATCTCGTGCTAGTCGCAAACTTGTTAAAGCCATTGATTATGAGATTTCAAAGTATTTTAATGACTACCAAGAAGAGCCAAGTGATGAGTATTTGGCAAAGATTCTAAACGAAGATGTTGCCAAGATAAAAGAAGCTAGAGTGGCGTCTGATGTGTATGCGCTTGTGCCTATTGATGAGCAGTATAATGCGATATGTGGGGAAAATATCTTAGAAGATGTGCAAAAAGATGAGCTAATGGAGATTGTCCACAATGTCCTAAAAAAGCTTGGCAAAAGGGAGCAGATGATTATCCAGCTGTATTATTTTGAGGAGCTAAATCTTAAAGAGATTAGCGAGATTCTAGAAATTACCGAATCTAGAATCTCACAGATCACAAAAGAAGTCATCAAAAAAATACGACAAGCACTAGGAGATATAAATGGCTGATATACTAAGTCAAGAAGAAATTGATGCGTTATTAGAGGTTGTTGATGATGATGGCGATACCACCGAGATAGAAAAGCAGGGCATTACACATCAAAAGCAAGTTACACTCTATGACTTTAAACGCCCAAATCGTGTGAGTAAAGAGCAGCTCCGTGCGTTTAAGTCAATCCACGACAAAATGGCAAGAAGTCTCTCTTCTCAAGTGTCTGCGGTGATGAGAAGTATTGTTGAGATTCAGCTCCATAGTGTGGATCAAATGACTTATGGGGAGTTTTTGATGAGCTTACCCTCCCCCACAAGCTTTAATATTTTTTCAATGAAGCCCTTAGAGGGTGCTGCGATTTTAGAGATAAATCCAAGCATTGCCTTTCCTATGATTGATAGGCTTTTAGGCGGTAAGGGCGACCCGTATGAGAATTCACGCGAATTTAGCGATATTGAGCTAAATCTACTTGATACGCTTTTGCGACAGATTATGCAGAATCTCAAAGAGGCGTGGAGCTCTATCACAGAGATTTTCCCAAGCGTAGATGCCAAAGAATCTAGCCCAAATGTCGTGCAAATCGTGGCACAAAATGAAATTGTTATTATGGTGGTAATGGAGATTATTATCGGGCATAGTAGTGGAATGATGAGTATTTGCTATCCTGTTATATCCCTTGAAACCGTGCTATCCCGCCTAGCAAGTAGGGATTTAATGTTAAGTGATACAAGCTCAAAAAAGAGTAGAAATAAAGAGCTTCAAGCCCTTATTGCCGGAGCGAATGTCGTTGTCTCTGGCTATTTGGGTAATGCCACACTTTCACTCAAAGAAGTGCTTGACTTGCAGGTTGGCGATATTGTGCGGCTTGATAGGGCAGCTGATGATACGATTTTAGTCTCTGTTGATGGGCGAGAAAAGTATATAGCAAGTATCGGTTTGCAAAGGTATCGCAAGACATTGCAGATAAAAGAAGTGATTAAAACAGAAAAAGATCAAGTCAAAGAAGTGCTTGAAATGCTAGAATCTCAACGCAAAAACAGAATCGCAAATATTGAAGAGGAGGGAGAATGAAGCCTTTTATAGATTTAATTGTTCAAGAAGCCACTGCTACCATTGAAGGACTTATGGGTAAAACACCAAGTGTAACCCACACAAGCGATAGTAATGTAAGCCTTGAAAATCTCTCAATCCCCTATTCAATCAGCTATATTCAGGCAAGTGGTGATGGTAGTGGCGAGCTTGCTATGATTATCCCTGTGGCAATGGCAACAGCCCTAGCAGATATGATGTTAGGCGGTGAGGGTGAGAGCAAGCCAGAAATGAGCGAAGATGATTTAGATGCGATAAAAGAGATAAGTGCGAATATTTTTGGGGCAATCTCTACATCTTTGAACTCACAAAAAGAGCTGCCAAAGCTTAATTTTTCGTGTAGCAATATTGAGTTTGTTACACAGAGCATAGAGTTATCGCGTTTTGATAAAGCATATATTTTTAATTTTTCACTAGATTCTATCCAGTCAAATTTTACGATTTTAGCTAATGCAAGTTTTGTGGGACTTTTTGAGGGTGGAGCTGCTACTCCTGTAGCTCACGCAGAATCTGGATCTACTCCTGTGGCTCACGCACTTAGCCCGACAGAATTTAAAAATATCAATATGATTTTAGATGTGCGGCTCAATGTCAAGGTGCGTATCGGGCAGAAAAGAATGCTTTTAAAAGATGTCATTGCTATGGATATAGGCAGTGTCATAGAGCTTAATCAACTTGCTAATGATCCTTTGGATATACTCGTAGATGATAAGGTCATTGCTAAAGGCGAAGTGGTGATTGTAGATGGGAACTTTGGGATTCAAATCACTGATATTGGCACAAAACGCGATAGGCTAGAGCAACTGCGTGGGTAGATTCCCTAAATCCACATAGCGTTTGCCTTTGTTGTGTGTGGGTGTTTTGTAAATGTGACTAAGGCAGAAACCTATCACAAGAAAATAAAGTAGATTTACTTAGTGTAGAATCCGATTGAGATTCTAAAATCTCACGCTTTATCGCACCATTGCCATTTTGAGTATTATGAAAAGGCGAAAATCTTTTTTAGATTGTATATAATTTTTGTATGAGATATTTCGCTCCAATCACACAAACTCCCTTGAAAGTGCTAAAAAGCCGACGCAGCCCTTTTAGCGATGGTGTTGATAATATCATAACTATGCTTGATAGCCAAAGCGATTGAGCCACCGCTCTTTAGGGCAATATCCCCTGCAATAAAGAGATTTTTAACATTGCTTTCTAAATCTTGTGAGATAAGCGGCACACCTTTTTCATCAGTCTCAATCCCACATTTTTTGAGAAAATCCACCGGCGTTGCCCCACCGATAGCATAAATCACGCGATCAAACACTTCTTTACTTTCATCACTAAATTTCACACCTACCTTACTACTTTCATCGCTTAACTCCACAATATCAATGCCAAATCGCCCCAAAAGTCGCCCACTACCTAAAGCAGATTCTAACTCTTTTGCGTTTATGTCATTAATGCGTGTAAATTCTTTGCGGCGGTAATTGAGCGTTACACTTCCGCCTTGCCCACTTTGCGTATTTTGAGCTAAGTCAATGGCGTATTCCACAGCGGAGTTTCCTCCACCTACAACGAGAATCTTTTCACTACTCTTAGCCTCATTAGCATTAAAATTAACAAGCTTGCGGATTGTAGGAGGGATAGCATAGCTTGGCTTATTTGGCTGTCCCATTTTACCGATAGCGATGATGACAAATTTCGCATTAAAACTGCGATTATCACTTGTATTGACACTAAAGATTCCATTATTTTGACTTACAGATTCTACATCGCTTTGATACTCCACATTTATAGGCTCTAAAAGCGTGTCAAAATACTCTAAAGTGCTTTCTCTATTGCCATCTTGAAAGTCAAAATTGCCCTGAAGTTCCACAACCTGCCCTTTGTAGTCTCTATCTACGCGTTTGCCCTCTTTGTAGAATTTGCGGATACTCATATTATGAGATTCACCTTTTTCAAGCACAAGCACGCTAAGATTATTTGCCCTTGCTTCTATGGTGGCACTCATTCCCGCTGGTCCGCACCCAATAACCACAACATCATATATCGTATTCATTTTTGCTCCTTATCTTTATGTTTATTGTTATGTTTTTTTTCAGCCTTTGCTGCAAGATTCAAATCTTCAACAGAATCAAAAAGCACACCTTGCATCATTTTATTTGCATCATCAAATTGTCCATTTTTTAGCCCCCAAATAAAAGCAAGGAGCCCAAATAGCCCAAGCACAAGCGATACACCAAGCATAACAGCAATCATTTCCGTATTCATATTAAGCCTTTATTTGTGGGAAAAATGGTGGGGATTCTAGACATAGTTTGTAAATTGAAGTCAAATAAGGCAGTTTTCGCGTTGGTTGCGTTGGTGTTATGGATAAATATTTATTAAAAAGTTATACAATCCACGATTAAATTTATATGCAGAATCTTACATAAGGAGATAAAAATGTCAAATGATTCACAAAAAACAAAACCAGAGAAAAAGGTGAGTGTTGGCGTTATGCTGGGCTTTGGCTTTGGGGTGCTTATCTTATTTTCGTGTATTATGGTATTTATCGCACTTAATCGTGTGAGTGAGATAAACGCTTCGCTTAGTCAAATTAATGACATCAACGCCCTAGCTCAACGCTATGCGATTAATTTTCGTGGAAGTGTGCATGATAGAGCGATTGCTGTGCGTGATGTGGTGCTGATTGATAGTGAGAATACAAAAGGTTTGCAACAGCTTTTGGAACAAATAGCCACATTGGAAAAATTCTACAAAGAAGCAGAAGATGATATGAAAGAGAAATTCATCAATACAAATCTGCTTAATGAAAAGGAGCTTAGTATTTTACAAGCTATTGAGGCTACTCAAGCTAAGTCCATTCCACTTATCGTGCAGATTAGCCAAGCTAAACTTGCTGGAGATTCACAAAAAGCTTATAATCTCTTAAAAACGCTATCCCCATATTTTACGCAATGGCTTGCCGAGATTAACCAGTTTATTGACTATCAAGAAGATGCGAATTCTGCTTTGACTGCGGAGCTAAGAAGCGGTGTGAATGAGTTTAGAATCGTGCTTTTGGTGCTTTTGGCTTTGAGCGTTATTTTTGGCATAGTTGTGGCTATTGTGATTATACGCTCATTGTTGCGTTTGCTCGGTGGAGAGCCATATATCGCTTCACAAATTATCAGCAAAATCGCCAATGGCAACCTTTCTGAATCTGTAGCATACAAGGGTGAATATTCTATGCTCTCTTCCATTGCGACAATGCAGGAAAAACTCAAAGAAATTGTGGAGTTTATCACACGCTCTTCAAACCAAATCAACGAAGTTGCATTAAAAGTCTCTCAAACTTCAAATCAAGCTCAAGACGCTGCTAGGACACAAATGCAAAGCTCAACGCAAGTAGCAGGTAAAATAGAGCAGATGAACAAAGCAGTGATTGAAGTCTCAAACATCGCTCAACAAACTGAAGAAAATTCCACAAAAAGTGTGGAGATTTCAACAAAAGGTGTGGAGATTATTAATATTACCGCTGAAGAGATTGGCAAGATTACAGAGATGATTAGTTCTTCTGCGGAAAATATCCGTGGCTTACAGCAGCAGTCTGTGGAGATTAGCGGAAGTGCAAGCTTGATTGCTGAAATTGCTGATCAAACTAACCTTTTAGCTCTTAATGCCGCTATTGAAGCAGCTCGTGCTGGAGAACACGGACGGGGCTTTGCGGTTGTTGCCGATGAGGTAAGGAAACTTGCTGAACGCACCGCCTCAACGACAGCGGAAATTGCCAATATGATAAAGCTTATCCAAGATGGCATAGGCACTTCTGTTGATGCCATTGAAGCCATTGTGCCTCAAATTGACAAAGGGCAAAAGCTGATTATGGATTCAGTCCAAACACTTGAAGAGATTCAAAATCAGGCTCAAGATTCACTCCAAAAGGCTAAAGCCGTGGCAAGCTCATCAAGTCAGCAAGAAAACACAATGCAAAGCATTTCAAATGATATGCAGGGCATTTCCACACTCTCACAAGAGACAAGCCTATCACTTGAAAATGCCAACAAAACAATCAATGAGCTAAAAAACATTTCAGATTCACTGAAAAACTATATGGCGTATTTTAAAATCTAAAATCGCCACTTGCTGTGAAAGGAATGAATACAATGAGATTTTTAGCAGTATTTGCCATTGTGGGCTTTTTTGGCTTTATTAATGCAAAAGAATGGAGAGAAACGCCTTCAGTTGAAAAAAGGCTTGAGACACAAATAAACATCGCTCAAAAAATCGCAGAGATAAAGGCAGAGCCTGTGGAAGTGATACCTGCGAATTTGGGCGAGATGAAGTTTAAGATTCTAGCTGATGAAGATGGCTTTTATGCCCTGTATTTGGGCGATGACAAGACAAATGTGAGTATCAATAGCCCCGCAGATTTTTTCTCCGCCTCGTTTGCAAGTATGGAAGCTTTCAATAAAGCTTATGAGATATTCACACAGCACAATGCGTCTATGCGAGAATCTAAGATTCTAAAGATATTTAAAACATATCCGCAATATGTGCTAGACTTTAAAGCAACAAGTAAGACACAAACAACACTCTATATGTTGCTTACCCCATTTTGTGAGCCTTGTAATGAAAAGATAAGAGAGCTCGCAAGGCTCACAGAACAAGCACATATAAAAATCATCTTTGTGGCAGCAAATAATGAAGCTTATCATAAAGTGATGTCCTTATATGCGGCAATGCAAGGCTATAAACATAAAAACCAAGAGGATAAAATCGCTAAGCTTCAAACACTTATAGATGATATAGCATTTTTGCCCCCGGTCAAAGATGATGACAAAAACGCTATGGATATGTATAAAGAATTAGCCAAAGCTAGAATCTCCTATCTACCCTATATTATTGAGACTAGCAAATAAGCTTAAAGTGCCACTTTATTCCTGCGATTCTTGCTCTTGCGAATAGGATTTAAGCGTGGCTATAAGGCTTTGAAACTGCTTAAGATGATGGGCGTATTTTTCCGCATATTGCGTGAGTAGCTCACCTTGAGTTTTGCAAAGCTCGGTATATTCTCGCTCAAAATGCCAAATACTCTTTTTATGCAGAGGCTGGGTTAGGAGATTTTCCTGTAAGAAATGAAAATGAAAGCCTAGACTTAGCTCATCGCGGATATTTTCTAAGCTTGGGTTAAAAAGGGGCAGTGTATCTGGGCTTTTACTATGCTTTGCCTTTGCCTCTTCAATCTTTAAGCCTATGTGGCTAAGACACAACGCTATGCTTAAAGGATAATTAAGACTTAGAATCTTGTGAAAGAGCATAAGATGAGCTTTCAATTCGGCGGTGTGTTTTAAGGCAAGGGTGTGAAAAGATTGTGCCATTTCATCAATGGTTTTTTCCAAAGGTGGGCTTTGCAAGGGCGGGAGAAAGGCAGCATACCATTGTATGAATAAGTCCTGTATTAGCTTTGTTTGCGTATCTAGCAAGGATTCAAACTCTTTCCCACTCTCCATAATGTCAAATCCAAGCTTTGTAAAATCCCTAGCAAAAGTAGAATCTGCGTTATTTAAGCTTAAAGATAACCGCTCTTTAGGCAAAAACGCCACTTCCTTGCTTTGCTTTATCTCTTTTGTGAAACCAAAGCTTTTTTCTATGCGGGTAAATTCCTGTGAGGTTCTTTCAATAGCATTATAGATATGTTGGCTAAGGGATTCTAAATGAGAAGAAAAAGTATCAAAAAGCTTAGGAAAATCCTTGTAAAATGGACTTTGTATGGCGTTGTTATTCAAAATTTGGACTGAATCTTGAAGTAAAGATTCAAGGTGAGAAAATCGCAATTTAGCGTGCAAACTCAAACGAGCATAGCGGAGTAAAAGTGTGCGGAGCTGTGTGCATATTGTGCGTGTCTTGGCAGATTCAGCTAAAGGCGTGATATGTGTTTGTAAAAATGCCACGACAGATTGAATATTAGAATCTAAAAGCAATTCCCCTGCTTTCTCTGCATTTAGCTCATTATTGTGGCTATAAGATTGCAGGGCGTTTTTTGCCGAGATAGCAATAATATCCCCAAACAGCCCACTAAAAGCCTTTTTAGCATATTCTAGGCTTGTGTTTATCTCATCTTCATTTTTAAGCCTATCTTTTTGATTAAGCACACATAGGCTTTTACTCACATAGCGTCTAATATGTGCGTTGATGATTTCTTTCTCACTTTGTTTGCCGACATTATCAATAAGGGTTAGCCAAATGATTCCATCTACACTCTCTAGCACCGCATTTGTCGTGTCTGTATCGCTTTGATTTTGTGAGTTAAAGCCCGGCGTGTCTAAAAAGCTCATAGTTTTAAGCAGCTCTAGTGGTGCATAAAGCTTGTAAAAGGCGATTTTAGCATTCTCAGCAACGCTTACTTCATTCATATAATACAATGGCTTTGTGGCGATATTGCCATTTTTGTAATGCAATTCAAGGGCGTAATCGTTGCCATAGACGATATGGCAGATTTTAGCCGTAATGGGTGTGATGCCACTAGGGAGAATCTCCTGTCCTAAAAGGGCGTTTAAAAATGTAGATTTTCCGCTACTAAACTGCCCGATAATGGCAATTTTCATCGGCTCTTGTATGCTTTGGGTGAGATTTTTGAGTATTGTGGAGATGCGAGAGCTTAGGGGCATCATTTGCTGAATCATATAACGCGTCTTGTCAATCAACGCATACAGCGGATTGCTCCCTTGCAGTGCTTTGTTTTTTGCTTCTAAATATTCATTGATAAAAGTTTCAAGCAAAGTGTTGCTTAAATCTTGTGAATCTTGTGCTGTTTGCTTCAAGGCTTCCATTAGCTTAGCTCCTCTAAAGTATGTGTGATTTGCTTTGCAATATCTTGAATCTGGCTTTGTTTAGATTGAATCCTATCTTTTTGGACTTCAGCATTGCCATTATTTTTTGTAGCTAGGGCAGATTCTAAACTCTCTTGCTTATTCTTAATCTCTTCTTCAATCTCTTGCTTTTTGTGTTGTGCTATTTGCTCAAAATGCGTCATAAAAAGCGTTTTAATTGCTGTGTTTTTTTCTTTTATCAGCCCATCAAAGCTTTCAAAAATATCTTTAAATAAAGAATCTAAATTTGCTTTTAAACGCTCCGGCTTAGGGCTTAAGGCTTGTGGCAAAGATTCCAAAATTTGCAAAATATGTGTAATTTCACTGCTTTTAAGCTGAAAATGTACGCTTGGTAGGGTATCGCTCTGTGAAGATTCCATAGCATTTATGGAATCTTGTGGGGCAATATCACTTTTAAGCTGTGTAATCTTGCGACTAAGCTTATACTTATACTCACGCAAAATATCGGCAAAGCAGTCCTTTAGCCCCTGCTCTATCATCACGCAAAAGGCTTGAGCTTGGGGCTTTGCCCCTCGTTCAAAATCATAGAGAATATCATTTAGCACCTTGTCTTTTATAAGTGTGGCGGATTTTGATAGGGTATTGTGGCTTAGAATCCCAAGTGAGTTAAGAAAGTCCGCTAAATCCGTATTCAGCACGGATAGATGAGATTCAAAGTTTTGAAGTGTATCTAAAAGGGCTTGGTTTTGAGCGGTATATTTGCTAATAAGAGAATCTAGCTCTTCCCCACTCGCACAAAGCAAGGCAGATTCTATTTCTATCAGTTCTTTCTCATCTTGGGCGATTTTTAGCATTGCTTTAAAGGCAAGATAAAGCTTGTCTTTTGCCTTAAGGCTATCCTGCCCTAAAAGCATTGTTTGGAGATAAGATTCAATCTCTAAAATCCCGCTTTCTTCAAGGCTCATTGTGGGCTTATCTTTAGAATCTGCTTTTTGTATGCGATGAAGCAATGCCGCATACCCTGCTAGTGGGATAAAATCAATCCTTTGGATAAGGGATTGTATATCGCCTTTGTATTTGGCATTTTTAAGCTGGGATATAAGGCTTGATTTGGTGTATTCAAGGCTAGATTCTAGCTCCTTTTGTGTCAGCAAATCAATGCGTGTAAGCACCACAAGCAGACGAGAGATATTCTGCTCTAAAAGGGCTTCTAAAATAAAATCAATATCTTTTTGTGTCGCCGCACAGCTAACATTCATAATATGTATAAGCATATCACAATGCTCAATATATTCCCGCGTAATATCCTCTCTTTTTGTGATAGGATCATCAAGCCCGGGCGTATCTACAATCTCTACGCCATTTTCCAAAAATGCTAAGGGCATAAAAAGCTCCACCTTTTCTACGAGATTACAAAACTTGCTTGTGTGATTAGCCGAAGTATAGGCACTAAGATCATTTAGCTCAATGTCTTTGCTGTATTTTGGTGAAGTGATAAAATCTTGTAATGTATCCTTAAAATGCTCTTTACTCTCTTTTACAAATGCTTTAAGATTAGAATCATACGCACTTTGGGATTCTAAATCCTCCCATTGCTCCTTACTCCAAAAATGCACCCTTGCCCTTGGAGTTTCTCCATAACGCAACACACTAAGATTTGCTGTCTCTGGCACGCTTGAAGTCCCTAAAACTTCCTGCCCTAAAAGAGCGTTTAAAAATGTAGATTTCCCCGCACTTAAAACCCCCGTAATGCCTATGCAAAACCGCTGCTCTTCTAATTTAGTAAGATTCTTATCCATTGCCTGAAGCAAGGAATCTTTACTTAAAAGTGGTGTGAGAAGCTCAAAAAGGGCGTGGAATTGCGTGTGAAATGTTTTTAAATACTTTGTTTTGCTTGACTTATTTGTGCTTATGCTTATGTGTGAGGGGGTGGTGTGTTTGAGCAAACTAAAAAGCCGCAGTTGCTCATCATCAATCACCCCTGCGAGATTAAGATTAGCAAAATAAGGCATAAGCTCTTCAAAAATGTGTGGATTTTGCGTAATGATACTTGTCTGCATAGCAAGGATATAATCAAGCGGATTAGAAGTATAACCAAGAGCTAGATTTGATGGAATCTGCCTTGAATCTGGCAGGAGATTCACAAAACTTGGACATTGCATAAAAAGCTCAATATTATTGGCATTGACGCATAAAACAATGCTTAGAGCATTGTTTGAAGAATCTACGATAAAGGGGAGATTTCTCTGCATTGGCGGGGGCAAATGATGAAAGCTATTAAAAAAATGTTGCAAAACAGACATTTGAAAAACTCCATAGAGAATGAATAGAAATTTGATTTGGGAATTTTACCCCAAAATGTAAAAAGTAAAATAAAAGCATAATTATCTTAGAAAATGCAGGGAGTTTTTTGCAAAAAACGCACATTTTACCATTTTCAAAGCCGTATAAAATTTGATACAATCACTCTTGCATTTTGTGCTATGGGGTTACAAAGGCATAAAAAAATGAAGTGTGAAATCTGGAGGTTTGTGTGGGGTTTTTCAAAAAGGCTTTGCTGCTCTATGTCGATGGATTTAAAAATCTAAAAGTCGGCAAGATTCTATGGAAAGTCATTTTTATTAAACTCATTGTGATTTTTGCCGTGCTAAAGGTTTTTGTATATGATAAGAATCTTTCACAAATGGGCGATTTTGAAGAAAAAAGTGCCTTTGTTTTGGATAATCTCACGCAATCACAGAGACCTATACAGAATCTTGCACCTTCACATAACTTCACACAATCCCCCACAAAACCTTAAGGAGTTGTTATGGATATGGTAAATGAACTTGCAAGTGTGGATTGGGCGAGAGCACAGTTTGCTTTGACGGCGTTATATCATTTTTTGTTTGTGCCTTTGACTTTGGGACTTTCTTTTATTGTGGCGATAATGGAGACTATCTATGTCAAAACAGATAATCCACAATGGCGTAAAATCACGCGTTTTTGGCTTACACTTTTTGCGATAAATTTTGCCATTGGCGTGGCTACGGGTATCATTATGGAGTTTGAGTTTGGCACGAATTGGGCGAATTACAGCTGGTTTGTGGGCGATATTTTTGGCGCACCTTTAGCGGTTGAAGGCATTATGGCATTTTTCTTGGAGGCTACTTTCTTTGCCGTAATGTTTTTTGGCTGGGATAAAGTCTCTAAAAAATTCCATTTACTCTCTACTTGGTTTGTAGCTATTGGCAGCAATCTTTCAGCCTTTTGGATTCTTGTGGCAAATGGCTGGATGCAATACCCCATTGGCACGATTTTTAATCCTGATACTGCACGAAATGAAATGAGTAGCTTTGCTGAAGTAGCACTTTCACCCGTGGCTGTTTCAAAGTTTTTACACACTGTGGCAAGTGGCTATGTTATCTCTGCTCTTTTTGTAATGGGGATTTCTGCCTTGTATCTTTTAAGGGGGAGATTTATAAGTGAGGCGAAAAAGAGCTTAATTGTGGGGGCGAGTTTTGGGCTTATCACTTCAATGTTTTTATTCTTTAGTGGTGATGAGAGTGCTTATCGTGTAACACAACATCAGCCGATGAAACTTGCCGCAATGGAGGGCATTTACCAAGGAGAGCATAGAGCAGGAATCACCGCATTTGGAATCTTAAACCCCGATAAAAAACCCGGCGATGAAAAGGAAGTATTCCTATTTGATATTACTATTCCTTATGCGCTTTCAATCCTTGGCAATCGCAGTCCAAATAGCTTTGTGCCGGGTATTGAAGACTTATTGCACGGCAATGAAAAGCAAGGCATAACCGGCATAGATTCTAGAATCCAAAGTGGCAAACTAGCCCTTTCAGCTCTCAAAGACTACAAGGAAGCAAAAGCACAAAATGATACCGAAGCGATGAATTTTAATCGTGGGATTTTAGAATCTAATATGCCAAACTTTGGCTATGGGTATTTAGAAAAGCCCGAAGATGCTATTCCGCCGATTGCTTTGACATTTTATAGTTTTCACATAATGGTGGCTTTGGGAAGTGCATTTTTTGTGCTATTTATCGTTGTGCTTTACTTGGCAATGGCAAATAATGTCGTGCAGTTTCGCAAGATTCTGTGGCTTTGTGTTATTGCTATACCTTTTGGCTATATCGCCGCAGAAGCGGGGTGGATTATCGCCGAAGTTGGGCGGCAGCCTTGGGCGATACAAGACTTGCTCCCTGTGGGTATTGCCGCTACGCACCTTTCAAGTGTGCATATTCAAGTCTCATTCTTTATTTTTGCGTTTCTTTTTACGACTTTGCTTTGTGCGGAGATTGGCATTATGATTAAAAGCATTAAAAAAGGCTTTGTGGAAGAGCATAGCGTGGATTCTACGCATAAAGGGGGCAAGTGATGTTTTTTGGACTTGAATTGAGTGGGCTACAAATTTATTGGTGGATTATTGTAAGTCTGCTTGGCGGACTTTTGGTGTTTATGTTTTTTGTGCAAGGCGGGCAGAGTTTATTGCATATCATCGCAAAAGATGAGCTAGAAAAGACTATGCTTATCAATTCTTTGGGGCGAAAGTGGGAGCTAGGATTTACCACATTGGTGCTATTTGGTGGAGCGTGTTTTGCGGCATTTCCATTGTTTTATAGTGTAAGTTTTGGCGGAGCGTATTGGGTGTGGTTGGCAATTTTATTTTGCTTTATTATTCAGGCGGTAAGCTATGAATATCGCAAAAAAGAAGGGAATCTACTTGGCTCAAAGGTGTATGAAATCTTTTTGTGGATTAATGGTGTATTTGGCGTGTTTTTAATCGGTGTGGCGGTAAGCACATTTTTTAGCGGCTCACATTTTGTGCTAGATTCACGAAATTTTGTAAAATGGAGCAAGGCAAGTAGGGGGCTTGAGGCATTGCTTGAGCCGGCAAACTATCTCTTGGGCTTAAGTTTGGTGTTTTTAAGCCAGATTCTGGGAGCGAGTTATTTTCTCAATAATATCAATGATGAGATTATTGCTAAACGCGCAAGATTGGCTATGTTTGTAGCGACTTTAGCGTTTTTGCCTTGTATTTTGGGCTTTTTAGCGTGGATATGCTTTAAAAGTGGATTCTATGTGGGTGAAGATGGCAAGGTAAGCTTAGAATCTTATGTGTATTTACATAACTTTTTATCCCAGCCTTATTTGATTGTGGGGCTATTGCTTGGTATGGTGGCGGTGCTATTTGGGATTTTTCTTAATGTCTTTAAGCGTAGCACAAAGGGTATTTTTCCGCTTGGGCTAGGCAGTGTGCTTGTAGTGATGATGGTGTTTTTAAATGTTGGCTTAGGCAATAGTGCATTTTATCCTTCCATTGCTGATTTGCAAAGCTCTCTCACCATACAAAATGCCTCTTCAAGCTATTATACACTTTCAGTAATGGGCTATGTCTCCCTGCTTGTGCCTTTTGTGTTGGCTTATATTGCGTATGTGTGGCGTGCAATGGATAGAGTTAAAATCACAAAAGAAGAGATGAGTAATGACACTCACGCCTATTAGAATCTTAGGAATATTGTAAGGAGAAACACAATGGGAACTTCAATTTTTATGCTTGTCTTGTGGCCTGTGGTGATTTATGTGTGCTACAAGTTTATTATGCTAAACATCACTCACACCGAAAAGCAAGAAAAACAAGATTAAGATTCTGTATTTTTTTGACACTTTTATAAATGCAGGGTTGCTTTGCTACGCGAAGTTACCTTGTCGCAAATTTATCTGTCTCAATTTCTCACAACGCTTTTAAACTGATTTATTGCACTTAATGATTTGCTCTAGATTCTAAGGGATAGAATCTAGAGAGAAGTGTTAAGCGATAAGCTTATAAGCCACGGTGAAGATTGTCAAAAGCCCTGTGATAAACACAAAGGCATCTAGGGCTGGGTTTTTGAACTGCTTCATTTTTGACACGCTATAAATAGCGATGATTGGCATAAGGAATAAAATCGCTGCGATGATTGGGCCGCCTAAGTCTTCAATAAAGCCAAGCACACTAGGATTGATATAGGCTACAACAAGCATTACCACATACATCACACTTGTGCTTGCCACAGCTATGACTTTCAGGTTTGGAGTTTCATTCCCTACGATTTTACAGCACTTACGCACGATACCATACGCTCCTTCACGCGCTCCAAAATAATGCCCAAAAAATGAGCTAGAAATCGCCAAAAATGCTATCAAAGGACCGCCATAAGAGATGATAGGATTATCAAGCTTATTAGCAAAGTAGGATAGCACAGGGATATTTTGCACTCTCGCTTCTGTAAGCTCCGCTGGACTTAGACAAAGCACACAAGAAAAGACAAAAAACATCACAAAAATTAGCAACATAGTAGCCGTGCGGAATAGAATTTGATTTGCTTTTGCCACAGAATGATCCCCATACTCACGCTTCACACTCAAAGAAAATGTAGAAATCGCCGGAGAGTGATTAAAGCTAAAGACAAGCACAGGTAGGGTAAGCCACACGATTGTAAGAAACTCTTTAACATTTGGCACTTCGCTTAAACTGCCTAGATTCCAGTGCGGGATAAGATAGAGCGAAAAGAGAAAAAGTATCGCACACAGCGGATACACAAGCCATTCGCATACTTTGGTAATAAACTCTTCGCTAAAAAGCATAATCAACATAAACGCACTTACACCTAAAAATACCAAAATCGCCCGCCATAATGGCAGCAAATGTGCTACTTGTGTGCCTTTGTCATTGAGTTCGGTTGTGTAAATAGAGCTGATAAACATAGCTAGAGAGCCATTAGAATCTAGCAGGGGCAAAAGCTGATTGTAAATAAAGCTTTCAAATGTGTTTGTAATCCCTACACAATACGCCAAGCAAATAGGGAAAATCGCAAAGAAATACAAAATAGAGATAAACACACTCACATTGCGTCCAAAATACTCTTCTGCGGCGTGAGTGATGTCTCTGTCATTACCATTTGCTTGACAGACAAAGCGACTTAACGCTCTGTGGCTCAAATACACCATAGGAAAGATGACAAAACACATCACTACAACAGGCCAAAAGCCACCGCCTCCAGCCTTAATAGGCAGATATAAGATCCCAGCTCCTACTGCCGTGCCAAAGAGAGAGAGCATCCAGCGGGTATCAAAAGCATTCCATTTTTGCATAACGCTCCTTTGTAAATTGTGAATGTGGATTTATTCTATACTAGAAATCTTGCTATTTCTTTAACTTTTTTCAAAAGATTCTAAAAAATTTAGCGTGGCGTGGATTTTTTTAACATTCTGCGTAAAGAGACATAAAATTTCATCCACTCATCAAGCTCCATAAGCGGATGTCCGCCCCATTTTGTGTTGGCAGGGAGATTTTTGCCTACCGCTCCCCTTCCAGCTACTTGCACAAAATCGCCGATATGGATATGCCCTCCTGTCCCGGCTTGTCCGCCAAAGATGACATTGCGTCCGGTTGTGGTAGATCCAGCCAAGCCCACTTGCGAGACAAGAATGCTATGTTCGCCAATGACGCAGTTATGCCCAATTTGCACGAGATTATCAATCTTTGCTCCTTTTTTGATAATCGTCTCTCCAAACACCGCCCTATCAATGGTATTATTCGCTCCAATCTCTACATCATCTTCAATCACCACTCTGCCATTATGTGTGATTTTGATATGCTCTCCCTTATCGGTATGTGCGTAGCCAAAGCCATCGCAGCCGATGATACTTCCAGCGTGGATAATGACATTATCGCCGATATGTGTATTGCCATAAATTACAACATTTGGGTAGATTTTGCAGTTTTTGCCAATGCGGACATTATCGCCTATTACCACGCCGGGCATAAGGCTAGAATCTTGCCCTATGCTAGAGTTTTCTCCTATGCTGACATTGGGGGCTAGTTTCACGCTTGGGTGGATACTGCCCTGTGTCTGCTGACTAAAATCGCTTGAGGCAAAGAGATGTGAAAGCAGAGCAAAGGCAAGATGTGGATTTGTTACGATAAGGGGCTGAATGTGGCTAGGCACTTGTGATTCTAACTCTTTGCGGATAAGCACCGCTCCAGCTTGTGAATCTGCAAGAGAAGAGATATATTTATCCTGATCTATGTAGCTTATTTGCGTGTGGGTGGCAGATTCTAATGGGGCGATACCGCTAAGTTCAAAGTCATTTTGTATGGTATTTTGCAAGGTAAGATAGCCTTTGAAAGCTGTGCTTGTGGCTTGAGATAGGAGCATTGCTAATCCTTATCAAATGTGGAATAAAGACGCAATCATAGCATAAACATTACAAAAATCTTACAAACCGATAAGTGGGTGTAAAAACCTAATGCTAAGGGTTTTGTAGTCATAATTGAATGAAATTGTGTATAATTCAGCCACTCGTATAAAATCGTATGAAATGGCGTATTAGAAAATATCTACATAAGGAGCAATTATGGCTTGTGTTTTACAGATTGGTGCAGGTGGAGTTGGCGGTGTGGTAGCGCATAAAATGGCGATGAATAGGGAGAGTTTTACTCGCATTATCTTAGCTTCTCGCACCCTTAGCAAATGCCAAGCGATAGCAGATTCTATCCGCCAAAAAGGCTTAGGTGGGATTGAGATAGATTCTGTCGATGCTGATAGCGTAGAATCTGTGATGGCTTTGATTGAAAAATATCGCCCAAAGCTTGTGGTAAATGTCGCATTGCCTTACCAAGACTTGAGCGTTATGGAAGCGTGTCTTCGCACAAAAACGCATTATTTAGACACGGCAAATTACGAGCATCCAGATTCAGCGCATTTTGAGTATAAGGAGCAGTGGGCGTATGATACACGCTATAAACAAGCAGGGATTTTTGCACTGCTTGGCAGTGGCTTTGACCCGGGCGTTACTAATGTGTTTTGTGCTTACGCACAAAAGCATTATTTTGATGAGATACATAGCATTGATATTTTGGACTGCAATGCGGGGGATCACGGCTATGCGTTTGCGACAAACTTTAACCCTGAAATCAATCTAAGGGAAGTGAGTTCAAAGGCGAGATATTGGGTAAAAGATATTAAGGATTCTAATGTGGAATCAAATAGACTTGTTTCACAAGCTGACTTAGCCTTAAATCCAGACTTAAAACAAGATACTATCTACCGCAAGTTTGAGCGAGAAGAAAAGCATTGGCGAGCAGAAGTGGAGACAAAAGAAGCACAAAGAGAGCAACAAAAAGAAGGAAATTCTAAGATTTTTGATGAGAAAGGTGTGTTTTGGAGCGAACAAGCAAGGAGTTACCTAAGCGGTAATGACGCCGCTTGTGAGCGAACAATTGCACCTTTATCGCAAAAAGCTGAATTTCCATACGCAGGGGGGCAGTGGCGAGATATTGCGCCCCTAGCTTTGATGAAAGAGTGGGACTACCCAGAAGTTGGCGTGAAAAATAGCTATTTGCTTTACCACGAAGAGTTAGAATCGCTTATCCGCAATATCAAAGGTTTGCGAAAAATCCGCTTTTTTATGACTTTTGGCGAGAGCTATCTCACGCATATGAAATGCTTAGAGAACATCGGCTTTTTACGCATTGATGAGGTGGCACACAAGGGTGGCAAAATCGTGCCTATTGAAGTGCTAAAAACACTTTTGCCAGATCCTGCAAGTCTAGCCTCTCGCACAAAGGGGCAAACGCACATTGGCTGCTATATGAAGGGCGTGAAAGACGGCAAAGAACGCACGATTTATATCTATAATATTTGCGATCACGAGGCGTGTTATAAAGAAGTCAATGCGCAAGGTGTGAGCTATACCACAGGTGTGCCAGCGATGATTGGAGCAAAGCTCATCTGTGAAGATAAATGGGGGCTAAATGCGCCTAAGGGGCATTTAGCTTGTACTGCTATTTCGGCGGAGTCTGCGAAAATCGCTCAATCACTTACCTCTAGTAAGCTCAATCGCGATTTTCTTGACAACCGCCAAACTAGCAGCACAATCTTAGAATGCCAAGATTCCAAAAAAGACTCTAAAGTAGAATCTCAAAAAGTGGATTCTGCCCCTTGCCATACTGAACGCAGTGGAGCTTCTAGCATAGAATCCTACAATGTAGAGCGACTAAAACTCAACGCCGATATGCCAAAAGGTGGAGAGCATCAGGGGATAGATTCTAGTAGTGGTAGTGGCGTGTGGAATATGGAGCAAAACGACCCCGACCCCTTTATGCAAGAATTAAACGCTCAAGGACTCCCATACATCGTCTGCGAGATAGAATCTAATGGCAATTTAAAAGTGCTAGAAGATGGGAGAAAGTAGAGAATCGCAATACAAAATAAATCGCTTAAGCAAGATATGGGGAAGTTTTACTAAGCTTTATACCTAACAAAAAGCACATAAAAACACAAAGGCAAATAATGGACTACAAAAAAGCATTTTATAGCAAATTAGAGGAATGTTATCTGGGTGCAAAGATAAAAGCCTATGAAAAGGCTCATACAGCACAAAATACACAAAGCAATACAAGCAACGCACAAAGCGGTTTTAGCAATCTTTTAAGCATAAAAGAGCAGTATTTCTCTCACATAAAAGCCTACCTAGATTCTGCTATCCCAAATGATGATTTTAACTCACACGATATTTACAACAAGCTTTACACTTTCTTTGATAGCTATCTTAATGATACAGGCACGCCATTTTTCCACGATACACCGCTGTATAAAAATATTTATGCAAAAGTCTATACCAATTCCAAAGATACAAGCCTTTTTTATAAAACAAAAGATTTATACTATGTCAAAAGTGATACGCTTTATACTAGCCTTACTTTAAGCGATGAAAACGAGCTAGCCCAAATCCACTTTGATACAAGTGAATATACGCAAAACGCTGATAATACCAAGCGAAAGCTTATTTTCAAACTTGATAAAATCGAGCAAACAAGCACAGATAAACAAGATTCTATACCCACCATTTATATCAAGATTTTAAGTCAAAAGGATTTATTCCCAGAATTTAATGCTGTGTTTAAAGAAAATAGCAATGAGTTGAGCGAAGATTTTATAAAATCCCTAAAAGCACATAAATTCCCCCTAGATGAAGCGACCATAAAAAAGCTTTTTACAAGTTATAAAAAGCAAAATGAAGTTGATTTTTTTATCCATAAAAATGCAAGGGCATTTTTACAAGAGCAGTTTGACTTGTGGTTTTATCATTATCTCTATAAAGACAGCGAGTTTCAAGAATGGAGTGTAAAATCCATTTCACATTTACAAAGGATTCGCAATATCGCCTTAGAAATAATAGGGCTTATAGGCGATTTTGAAGATGAGCTAAAGGCTGTGTGGTTAAAGCCTAAATTTGTCAAAGCGGTAAATTATGTCTTTAGCTTTGATTTGATTTTAAGGCATTCAGTATTGAGTGATAAATCGGCGATTCTGCGTTCGCCAACTGCGGCACTTACGACTAGTAAGCTTCTTGTTGGCTCACTTGAAAACGCCGATTTCTCATCTCAATCCTTAGAATGCCAAGATTCTACTAATGCTTATTTGCATAATACAGCCCTTTTAGATTCTATATGTAAGGACAAAGGCTTTGAATCTCAAATCAAAGAATGGCAGGATTTAGGGCTTATTGATGAGAGTTTTAGCAAAGAAGCCTTTATGGATTTTTGTTATACTTATCAATTTCAATATTCTCTCCACCATACTAAATCTTTTTCTTGTCATACTGAAGCGTTAGCTGAAGTATCTAAAAATACAGAAACTAAAAAAGATATTTCGCTGCCACTCAATATGACAAACTTACAAAAAGATATTTCGGCTTCGCCTCAATATGACAAAAAAACACAAAATGTAACTAAAGAATCTACAAACGACAAATACCGCTATTTGCCCCTTGATACAAAGCATTTTAGCAAAGAGATAAAATACAAGATTCTAAGCGTGTTTGATGATATAGAATCTATTCTTAATGGTGAGCTAATAAAGGCAGATAATTTTCAAGCCTTAAATTCCCTAATGCCAAAATATCAAGGCAAGGTGGATTTAATTTATATTGATCCGCCTTACAATACAGGCAATGACGGCTTTATTTATAGTGATAAATTCAATCACTCATCGTGGCTTTCAATGATAGCTAATCGCTTAGAATTAGCAAGGGAATTTTTAAAGGATAGCGGAAGCATTTTTATAAGCATAGATGATAATGAACAAGCAAGACTTAAAATTTTATGCGATGAGATATTTGGGGAAGGGAATTTTATGGCAAATATAATATGGGAAAAAGTTTTTTCTGCTGTTAATTTAAGGAAGGATTTTTCTCCCAACCACGATTTTATTAGCGTCTATTCAAAAAATATTGATAAAACATTGTTAAACCCATTACCACGAACAGAGGAAGCAAACGCAAGATACAAAAACCCCGATAACGACCCAAGAGGTATTTGGACAAGTGGTGATATGAGTGTAGGACCTGCAGTAGAAGCGAATATTTATGAAATTACTCTGCCTAGTGGTAGAAAAATTTTACCGCCAAAAGGTTATTCTTGGAGACTTTCAAAAGAAACATTTGAGGAATATTTAAAGGATAATAGAATTTATTTTAATGGTGGAGATTCTGTGCCTAGAATTAAAAGATTTTTAAGTGAAGTGAAAGATGGCATTACACCGCTTACGATTTGGAAACATAAAGAAGTAGGACATAATCAAGACGCTGCAAAAGAGATTTTAGCCTTATTTGACGACAAGCTTTTTGATACCCCAAAACCCGAAAAACTTTTAAAAAGAATTTGTGAAATAGCTAGCAATCAAGATTCTATAATTTTAGACTTCTTTGCAGGAAGTGGGACGAGTTTAGCTACCGCACAAAAGCTAGGGCGTAAATGGCTTGGCATTGAAATGGGAGAGCATTTTTATAAAGTCATTATCCCACGCCTTAAAAAAGTTATCGCAGGATTCCAAAGCGGGATTAGCAAAGAGTGCAATTATCAAGGCGGTGGGGCATTTAGATACTATGAGTTGGAATCCTATGAAGAAGCATTAAAAGAATGTGAATATGTGCTTATAGATTCCAAATATACTAAGCCTTTTTCTTGTCATACTGAAGCGTTAGCTGAAGTATCTAAAAATATAGAATCTAAAAGAGATATTTCGGCTTCGCCTCAATATGACAAAGAAGCACAATGCACAGCAACTTATAAAGATAGTCAAAGCATTTACCCTGCTAAAGATTATCAAAAAGCACAAAAAATCATTGATTACAGAAAATCCCGCAAACTCATTAAAAAGCTTAATAAGGGCGAAACAATCACACTAGATATGAGCGGATATAGAAAAGAATTTGATTTATTCCACACTTTAGCAAACTTACAAGGGCTAAAAATCAAGCGATTATTTTTAGATTCTAAAGACATAGAATCTTGTGAGTTTGACAATGGCGATATTGTATCGCTAGACCAAATTGACTTACATACATACCCAAAGCTTAAAAATCTTTTGTGGTGGGAGAAATTGTGATGAAAATAAATATACCAGAGGTTGTAGATCAATTAAAAAATGTCAAGCTTGAGAATGTGATATTTGAATTAATAGTAAATGCAATGCAAGCAAATGCCACATATATTGAGTTTAAAATTATAGCCTCCAGCTTAGACAATAAAAACATAACTCCCTATGTAGATAAAATTGAAGTGATTGATAATGGTGATGGCTTTAATGAGGACAATTTGAAGTCTTTTGGGGAATATCGTAGTAATTATAAAAAATCATTAGGCTGTAAGGGTATAGGAAGATTTATATATCTTAAACTTTTTAAAAGCGTAAAAGTTGTAAGTAAAAATAAAGAATTTGATTTTGCCTATAATGGTATGACAGAGCCTAAGGAGCAAGATTTTTTTGATAAAACTAAAGTGATTTTATCAAATCCAAAAGATAATTTTTCGGTTGATTTTTCTAAGATTAAAAAACAAATCAAAGAGCATTTTCTGGCTTATTTTAAGATAGAAAACAGGGATATTAAAATAGATATTTATAGAAACGATGAATGTGTAGATAGTGTTAAGAGTATTGAAATACCAGATTTTGAAAAGAAAGAATTTAAAATTAAAAATTATTCTTTTAGCATATCATATATTTTTGGGGAAAGTGATTTTAGAAATGAAGGATTTTATGTTGCAAATAATAGGGTTGTTATAAAAAATTCAGATTTAAACCAAGAAAGTAAATATAATTTGCCAAAAGAAAAAGATTTAAGAATATTTTATATTTTAGAATCCGATTATTTTGATAAAAATGTTAATGATGAAAGAAATGAATTGCAAATTTATCCCAAACGAAAAAATTCGCTTGAATTTGAGGATTTGAGTTGGAATGATATACACGATGAATTAGAAAATCAGCTCAAAACAATTTATGTGGAACATAATTTTGATGTAGAAAATACAATTAAAGAAAATAGAAAACAATCAATTAAAGAATCACCTTATCTCGGAGTATATTTTGAAAATAGGAATGAATTCAATGTAAATGATATGTTAGAAAATGCAAAAAAAGAATTTAATGATGATAAGGATTTTTTAAGAGATGATAATAATAAGGTAAAAACAAATTATGAAGCTAAATTAGCTAAAGTAACACAAACGGAATTGGCTGAATATGTGTTTGATAGGGATAAATTAATCCAAAAATTAAAAAACTCTGTTGATAAAGGGAGTGTAGAAGCTGAAATCCATAATTTATTTATGCCTAAAAAAACATTTGATGATAAAAAAAACTATAGAACTAATAATGTTTGGTTATTTGATGATAGATTTATGTGCTATGATAAAATTTTTAGCGACATACAGATTAAAGATATTTTTCCAGAGCTGCATAAAAACATAGAAAGACCTGATTTATTAAGTATCATTTCAAATACTTATGAAAAAGAGAAAATTACTGATATTTTATTGATAGAATTTAAAAAGCCAGAAAATGATAGGGATTATTTTCCAAAAGCAAAGCGTCAGATATTAAGCTATGCTTCCTATATCAATGAGGCATATGCACAAAAGGGTTTAAGAATTTGGGCTTACGGTTTTTTAAAGTTTAGTGAAGAAATATTGAGAGATCTTATCAATGATGATTACAATCAGATATACACAAGCACTAACTTTCCTATTTGTTACAAATATAATCAGGCTAATAATACGATAGTTAATTTTATGGATTATAGTTCTTTAATTTACGATGCGGAAAATAGAAATCAGTTATTTTTAGATATTTTAAGAGGAAAATATTTATGACAACTAATATGCCAAACATCCTTCTCTACACTACACAAGATAAAAAAATAAAAGTAGAACTCTATGAGCTTGGAGAGAGTGTGTTTTTAGCCCAAGATTCTATGGCAAAACTTTTTGACACCTCAAAATCTAGTATAAGCGAACATATCACAAATATCCTAAAAGATGGGGAATTGCAGGCAAATTCAGTTATTCGGGAAATCCGAACAACTGCTAGTGATGGCAAATCATACAAAGTGAAATTTTATTCCTTAGAGATGATTTTAGCCGTGGGCTTTCGTGTCCGTAGTAAAAGGGGAGTGCAGTTTAGAATCTGGGCAAACGAACATTTAAAAACCTATTTGCAAAAGGGCTTTTTAATAGATAGTGATAGACTTAAAAATCCAAATGGCAGAAGTGATTATTTTGATGAGCTGTTAGAGCAGATTAGGGATATAAGGGCGAGTGAAAAAAGGTTTTATCAAAAAGTGCGAGAGCTTTTTGCTTTGAGTATAGATTATGATTCTAGTGATAAAGCAACGCAAATGTTTTTCGCACAGACACAAAACAAGCTTTTATACGCTATCACGCATAGAACTGCTGCGGAGCTGATTTGCGAGAGGGCAAATGCAAAAAAGCTGAATATGGGGCTTACAAGCTGGAAAGGTAGCGTTGTGCGTAAGGGCGATGTGATTGTGGCGAAAAATTATCTAAAAAAAGAGGAGCTAGATAGTTTAAATCGTTTAGTTAATGTGTTTTTAGAATCCGCAGAACTTAGAGTGAAAGATAAGCAAACTTTGACTATGGACTTTTGGAGACAAAATGTGGATTCTTTGCTTATCTTTCAAGGAATGCAAATTTTAAAAGATAATGGCAGTATCTCTAACGCACAAATGGAGCAAATCGCTTATAAGCAGTATGAGATATTTGCTACACAACGCAAAAAGGAAGCGTTACTAAAGGCAGAACAAGAAGATGAAGAGATATTAGAATCTACCTATAAAACACTTAACACGAGAGTGGGAAAATGACTAAAAAGCAATCACTGATTTTAAAAGATATTACAGACAAAAAGATTCAATCTTTCAGCGATCTTTTTGAAAGCCTTGATTTAGTAAGCTTTAATGGCAGTATTAGTCTGCAAGAGTATCAAGTAGCGGCATTGCAAAAGGCATTATGCAGTTTAAAGCTGTATAGAGATGATACAAAAGAGCTATGCTATGAATACAAAGAGGCTTTTAAATACAACGCTATAAAATTAGATTCTAAAAAAGGCTTGGATATAAAAGAGTTTTGCAATATGGCAAGCTTTTGGATGGCGACAGGCAGTGGCAAAAGTATTGTGATGATAAAGCTTATAAGCCTTATGCAAAAACTTATGAAAAATGGCGAGATAGAATCTAAGCCCATAATGCTACTTGTGCCAAATGATAAGATTTTACATCAGTTTAAAACGCATATACAAAGCTTTAATGCGTATCAGCCGATACAAATCACTTGCAATGAGATAAAAGCGTATGATAATCAAAGTTTGCTGGACTTTGAAAATGTCGTATTTCTTGGTAGAAGTGATTTGCTAGATATAAAAGACAATGTCGGTAAAGATTCTAAGGCAAAAAGGCTAAATTATAATAATTTAATGCGTGAAAAAGGCTGGTATATCTTGCTTGATGAAGCACATAAGGGCGATAGCAAAGATTCTATAAGAAAAAGCTATATAAGAGACTTAGCAAAAGGGCGAGAGAGGCAGGAGTATCCGCACGGATTTATCTTTAATTTCTCTGCGACTTTTGATAATGATATAGAGCTTTTTACTTGTGCTTTTAACTACAATTTAGAGAAGTTTAATAATGATGGCTATGGGAAAAATATCGTGGTGCTAGATAGCAATCTCAAAGCCTTTAAAGATTCTAAAGTGGATTCTAGCGATGAAAAGTTAGAGCGGATAATGGAAAGCTTTATCCTTTTTGTGGGGATAAAGCAGGAATTAAAAAGCTTAAAAGCAAAGTTTGAAAACCTGCATTATCATAATCCTTTAATCATCGCCGTGGCTGATAAAGTCAATACCAAAGATGCGGGGATTAAGCTATATTTTGAAGCGATTATGAAAATCTTACAAGATTCTAAAGATATAAGCGAGATTGCAAAAAACTTAGCAAAAAAACTAGAATCTAGCAATATATATTTTGCTGAAAAAGAGATGAATAAAGACTTTTTAGAGAGACTTGCAAAAGTGGATTCTAAAGACTTAAGAGAGCAAATCTTTTATGCTAAAGAGACTTCAAGTCTAGAGTGCTGTAAGATTAAGGGAAATAATAAAGAACTTGCCTTTAAAAGTAAAAATGCGACAAAACCCTTTTTGCTTTTAAATATCGGTAGCATTAAAGAGTGGGAGAAAAGCTATCTTGATGGGCTAGGCATTGAGAGTGGGGAGGATATGGCAAAGGGGTATTTTGAAGAGCTAAATCACAAAGAATCACCCATACAAATTATGATGGGAAGCAAGGTGTTTAGCGAGGGGTGGGATAGTAACCGCGTGAATTTCATTAACTTTATCAATATCGGTAGTAAAAATGCAAAAAAATATGTCCTGCAAACCATAGGACGAGGGGTAAGAATTGAGCCTTTTAAAGATGTCCGCAAACGACTAAAAGCAAGTGGTAAGCTAGAGTATAACGCAAAGGATTCTTTAGGTGATGGGAGTTTGGGGGTTGAGAGTGTGTTTATTATGGCGACAGAAAATGAAGCGATTGAGTGGATTTTAAAGGGGCTTGAGGGCTTTAGATTCCAAAGTAAGCTTGCTGGCTTTAAGAGAAATAAAACGCTAGAACCACTGCTTGTGCCAAGCTATAAAAACTCTCACAAACAAAATGAAACCTTTGTGATTTCACATTATGACTTTGAGAGATTAAGCAAATATATAGAATCTTATGATGAAGATATTTTGCTTGTATCAAGTGGGATAAATAGAGCGGATTTGGGCTTTAGCACTTTGCAAAAGATACAGCAAAAAATGCGTGATGAAGCAAGTGTAAGCTTAGAGATAAAGGGCAATATGCCAAAACTTAAACCACAAAATGCCCTGCACAGTATGGATAGATTTTTCCACGCACCTTTGCAGGAATTAGACAAGTTTGTGCCTTGTGAAGATAGCATTACGCATTTTAAAGATTTTATGCTAAGTGGTGATGGGCTTAGTGAGATGATTATAAAAGAGATGAATAAAGTGGTTAAAGAACTAGCACAGATAAAACAAGCTAAAAGCATGGATGCGCTTAAAAAAGAATTTGAAAAAGGCAAAATCTCACTAGATGAATACACCGAGCAAATCCAAGCTAAACCAGCACAAAGCATAGAAAAACATAGCTATGTTATCACAGCAGAGCTTGCAAAGCACTATTACAGCCCTATGGTTTTAGAATCATATAAAGATTCTGCAATCCATATTAACTATGCCATTAGCGAAAGAAGTGAGCTAGAATTTTTAGAGGATTTACAAAAATATTTACAAGATTCTAAGAACGCATTTAAAGATTATGAGTGGTGCTTTAGCAGGATTGTAGAAAAGCTAGATTCTATTTTTATCCCCTATTTTGACACGCAAAGCCAAGAGCAAAGGAGATTTTACCCCGATTTTATCTTTTGGTTAAAGCATAAGCAAAGCGGGAATTATAGAATCATTTTTGTAGATCCTAAGGGCTTAAGCTTTGAAGCAAACGCAAGGGATAAATTGCAAGGCTTTAAAGAATTATTTTGTAATAAAAAATTAGATTTTCAAGGCTTAGATATAGAGATGGATTTGTATTATTACAACAAAGAATCTAGCGTACCAAAGGATTTTGAAGGGTATATTGCTTCAAGGATTTGTGAGCTATTTACATAATAAGTAGAGCAACATACTTATATGATATTTATATGGAGTTATCAATTCTAAGTTTTCAACCTTTTGCAAAGATTGAATCTGGATCCAAGTGTGTTTGACTTTATCACTAGCAATTTGTAAAGATTCTGCAACGATAGGCAAGACTATGTCTTTTTGTATACTGATTTGTAAAATTTTGTGTTACTCTTTGTGAAAGCATACATTAATGCAATAAAGGAGCGGTTATGAAGTTTTATAAGAATCTCTCACTTAAATCAAAATTCCTAAGCCTTGTTATCGGCTTTTTTATAGCATTTGTCATATTTTTGGTGCTGACAATACTAGGAGAAGAAAAGTCCTCCAAAGCTACACAAGAACAAATCATCGCAATGTTACAGCAAGAGATTGAAGCAAAAATCAAGCTTAGCACAGATTCTATGGCGAGTGCGCTTGGTGAGCTTGTAAAAGGGCTAGATGAAAAGGAGCAGATACAAATCATTTCTAAAGCCATTAGCAAGATGTATTTTGAAGATGATAAATCAAGCTATTATTTTGTGTATAAAGAAGGAGTTGCTTTAGCATATCCACATCAAACAGACATTATAGGCAAGTCTCTATGGGATACAAAGGACATTAATGGCACTTATTTCATAAGGGATCTTTTTGAGAGTGCAAAAGATGAGAGCAAAAGGGGTAAATTTGTCTATTATGTTTTCCCTAAGCCTCTGCCAGATGGAAAGTTTGTTGATGTACAAAAAGTATCTTATGCACAGCTTATCCCCAACACCGCAAATATTTGGATTGGCACAGGCGTGTATATTGACACACTAGATTCCCACACACACGCTACTTCACAGGGGATTTTGAGTAATATCTCTCAAACGATATGCAGCAATATCGCCATTTCAATGGTGGCGTTTTTGCTTATTTTTTTCCCATCAATGTGGCTATTTTACAGCACCCATTTGCGTGGAATCTTAAACTTACAGCACAATGTCTTTGCCTTTTTTGCTTATCTTAACCACGAGAGCAAAACAATGGATTCTATCCCACTAGATTCTAAAGATGAGATCGGTCGTATGGTAAAGGCGATTGATGAGAATGTCAAACGCACACAAGATGGGCTAGAAAAAGATTCTAACCTTGTGCGTGATGTGCTAGGTGTCGTAGAGGAGGCAAAGCAGGGGCGATTTGGCTCTGTGATAGAAAATACAAGCCTAAATCCGCAAATCAATGAGCTAAAAGATGCGATAAATCAAATGTCGCACACGCTTTTAAATCTTGTCGGCGAGAATCTCAAAAATACCGCAAGAGTGTTTGAAGCTTATAAAAATAATGACTTTACTGACAGGATAGAAAACCCTAGAGGGCTTGAAAATGCCGTAAATAGCTTAGGGGATTCTATGGTGAGTATGCTTTCAGTCTCTAAAAACTATGCCAACGAACTTGAAGTAAAATCTAAAGAATTAGAATCTTCTGTGCTTGAGCTTACAGAGAGTGCCAACACTCAAAGTGCATCATTGGCACAAACTGCCACTCTCACAGAAGAGATTGCCCAATCTATGCAAAATGTGAGTGATCGCACAAACGAAGTCATCGCCCAAAGTGAAGATATCAAAAATGTCATCGGTATCATACGCGACATAGCCGATCAAACAAACCTTTTGGCTTTGAATGCCGCTATTGAAGCCGCAAGGGCAGGAGAGCACGGCAGAGGATTTGCGGTTGTTGCTGATGAGGTAAGAAAGCTTGCCGAACGCACACAAAGAAGTTTGGGTGAAATTGAAGCAAATACAAATCTTTTGGTGCAGAGTATCAACGATATGGCAGAATCCATTAAAGAACAAGCACAAGGTGTCAATCAAATCAATGATACCATTTCACAGCTTGAATACATCACGCAACAAAATGTAAAAATTGCCAATCATTCACGCGATATAAGCACCGCACTAGATAATGTCGCAGTAAAAATTTTAGACGATGTGAATAGTAAGAAGTTTTAAGGGGATTTTAGAATCTTGCCCAACGCTTAAAGAATAGTCTAAAATGGGGTATGCGAGATAAGAGAATCTCGCATAAAGACTTGAAAGAATGAGTTAAGATTTCGCATCTTCCACAATGTTAATAATTGTGTTTGCTACGCGTCTAGCGGTTTTATCCAAAAACTCAACAGGGGAAGTAAAGCCCACACAAGAGCAGTTAATCTCGCCTAGCACATACTTATCCTTACCATTTTCATCGGTATCAAGGATAAAGTCTGCTGTCCAAATCAAAGGCAAGTCGTAATTACCAAGCTTTGTTTTGATCTCTGGCAAGTTAGATAAGAAGTAGCTTACTAACTCATTCCATTGCTCTGGCTTATCATAGCGGTATTTTGCCCCGCTAAAGAGTGTCGCTGAAAACGCATCTGCCCCTTCAGCTGGTTTTTTATGTACGACATAAATTGGGTCTTTATACAGCATTAGGATTCTAATCTCACCCTCTTTAATGCGTGGCAAGAAAGTCATATCCACAAGCATACCATTATCGCCTGTCAAATACTTCTCGCAGAAATTCATAAAATCGCCTAGTTTATGCTCTTCTACATGGTTATCCACCGCTTCTGTGCATCGCACAATGGTATCAAGTGGGACAGAAGAAACTTTACCATATTGACTTTGATCTTTTAGCTGCACACGCCAGATTCCCTCCCCTGTGCTACCGCGATTTTGCTTTAGCACTCTCTCACCTTTTGCTAGAGTTTTTGGGAAGTTTGCCTTAAAGTCGTGCTCTTCTCCTGCTACCCAATTCACACCAATGCGTTCTGCTTCAGCGGGATCATAGTAGGCTAAAGTATCTGTTGGTACAAGCTCTGTATTGCGAAGTTTTGTGAGAGCATCTTTTGCCCCATAGCCTATCATCGCATCAGGGTGAGGCATACCAATCACGCCACTATCACAAAGCTTACGCAACACATCAAAGTAAAGCTTCTCTTCTTTCAAATTGCCCGGATTCACACGCGATACATACGCATCAGCCACACCTTTAACATATTCAAAAATCTCATTTGTTTTCGCAGAATCTTTTAAAATCTCATCTGTGAAAAACACAACTTCCGCACTCCAACCAAGCTTTTTGAGATAGTCCATCATTGGCACAGTGTCTTTTCTGTGCCCATCTCTGCCCTTATCACTACCGCCTACTGCTTCGAAAAAAACGATATGCTTTTTCATCATACGCCTCCCTATGTAAGATTAAAAACAAGCTTATGTTACGCTAAAAATTTGCAATATAAGCTAAAAAAGCATAAAAATATTACACTTTTTTACTTCTTTTTCAGTTTCTACTCATTTTTGTTTTCTTTAAAAGCTTTAAAATTTCTTAATCTTAATGAGTTTAGCACCACAATGATGGAGCTAAGGCTCATTGAGAGTGCGGCAAAAAGTGGTATAACGAGTCCAGCAAGGGCTAAAGGCACACTCAAGGCATTGTAACCTATGCTTAGAGCGATATTTTGCTTAATAGATTTGTATGTGCCTTGTGCGATTGCAAAGGCGTTATGCAAAGTGCTAAGCTTGTCATCAAGGATAACAATATCACTGCTTAAAATCGCAATATCGCTTCCCGCCCCCATAGAAATGGCTATGTCGCTTTGGTTTAGAGCTGGAGCGTCATTAATGCCATCGCCTATCATCACAAGCACAGAATCTTTATGTGTTTGCTTATAGGTGCTAATCCACTCCGCCTTTTGTAATGGGGATAAAGCGTGTTTAGCTTGGCGGATATGAAGTTGATTGCTTATAAGATTCACACTCTCTTGCCTATCGCCACTTAGCAATGCACTCTCAATCCCACTTTTATGCAGAGATTCTATGAGTGTTTTGGCATAGGGTTTTAGCTCATCATAAAGCTCAAAAACTTCGCATAATTTTTTTTCTCCATTGTCTATTATCCCATAGGCAAAAAGCATACCTTGAGAGATGTTTAAAGGTGGAATAACAAAGCCTTGTTTTTCTAAAAAGGCAAGATTCCCCCCCACGAGTTTAATACCCTCCCCACTCTGCGATAAACTATTAGCGGTAATGCCTTGTGCGTCAAACTGCTGAAAGCTTTCAAGATTCCACATATTTTTTTGTATCCCCGCTCCATCAACTGAATCTGCTAAAAACTCCGCAATGCCTGACGCCACAGGGTGTTTGCTTGAACGCACAAACTCACGCAAAAGCAACTTGTCATAATCCCCTTGTATGTGGCAGTGCTGCACTTTTGGCTTGCCGATAGTGAGTGTGCCTGTCTTATCAAAAACGACCATATCCGCTTTTGCTAGGCTTTCAAGGAATTTGGCTTGTTTAAATAGCACATTATGCTTATAAGCCTCGCCAATTCCAACGACTGACGCTATGGGGGTAGCGAGAGCTAACGCACAAGGACAAGCAATGATAATCACAGATATGGCTATCATCAGCGATTTTTCCGCTCCAACATCGGCTAGAAAATACCAAAATACAAAGCATAGGGCTGCTAGGCTTAAAATCACGCGTGAAAAATATTGTGAAAGGGCATTAGCAAGATTTTGAATCTGCGGACGATGAGAGAGAGAAGAGCTTACAAGCTCAATAATATGACTCATAAGGCTTTGTGAAAATGCCTTTGTAGCGGTGTAAAAGATTTGATGATGAAGGTTAATATAGCCAGAAAGCACCGCCTCACCCTTTTTAGATTCTAAAGGCAGGGATTCCCCGCTAATTGCCTTGGTATCAAACAGGGCATATTCACTCTCTAAGATTCCATCAATGGCGATTTTATCCCCCGCTCTCACTAGAATCTTATCTCCCACTTTTACACTCTCAAGGCTTCTTTGCTCGTATGTTTCGCCATTGCTTACTTCCACACTTGTAGGCAAAAGATTCTGCAGACTATCAAGGCTATCGCCGGCATTTTTCCTTGCGCGCACTTCTAGGAATTTCCCCACTAGCACAAAGGTAATAATCATACTCACAGATTCAAAGTAAGTCTCGCCACTGCGTGTAATAGCCGCATATATGGAGTAGAGATAAGTTAAGCTTGAGCCTACACTTACAAGCAAGTCCATTCCAATAAAGCCATTTTTCAGCCCATAGTAGCTTGAGCGGTAAAATATCCAGCCAGAATAAAAGAGTGTAGGTGTGCAAAGCACAAATGAAGCAAGATTCAAAATATCCTTCGCATCTGCTTGTATGCCTAGAAAGTATCCGCTATATTGTGCGATAGCCACCCACATAATATTCATCGTGCAAAAAAGGGCAACAATCACGCGGATATAATAGTCTTTCATCTGTGCCTTATCCGCATTCTCTTGGATTCTACTATCATAGACATACGCATCATAGCCAATGGAACGGATAAGGCAGATAATCTTGCTTAAAGGCAAAATCGCATTATCCCAAGTGATAGTGGCTTTATTATTTGTGTAGTTTATAGCCACATCATATATGCCTTGTGTTTGACTTAGAATCTTTTCATTCAGCCAAATACACGCCGCACAATGAATCCCGCTTAGAATCAAATGCACTTGGCAGAGCTGCTTATTGCCTTTAGTAATGGAATGGATATATTTATCATAAAAGCCCTGTGTATCAAAATGTGCTACATCACTTTGTTGAGTGAGATTTGGAGGTGTGATACTCATATTTAGCTTATCATAAAAGCTTGTAAGCTCACAAGATTCTAAAAGCAAATACACGCTTTCACAGCCATTACAGCAAAAATACAGCTCCTGCCCATTATCATCTATGCGTTTAAAGAGCTGAGATTCTTCATAGGGCAACTGACAATGGCTACAACATCGCTTAGATTCCTTAGCGTGTGTGGAAGTGTCAGAAGTGGAATGCGTGTGCTTAGAATCTCCCACAGCCCTTAATACTCCGCTAATTCATTATAGATAGAATCTCGCTCTATGGCGACAAACCCCGCATCTTTAATCTGCGAGATAAGCTCATCTTTGCTTAATCCGCCTTTGCTTTTTGCTCCTGCGGCGGATTGTATAGATTCTAGTTGTATTGTGCCGTCCATATCATTAGCACCAAATTCCTGTGCGACAATCGCCATATTCAGCCCCAAAGTCGCCCAATACGCCTTGATATGCGGGATATTATGTAATAAGATTCTAGCAATAGCAATAGTTTTTAGAATCTCCTGTCCGCTTGGGAAGTCCTTGATATTAAGGAAGTTATTTTCTTTTTGGTATAACAGCGGGATAAAGGCATTAAATCCGCCATTTTTACTTGCCACCTTAGAATCTTCACTTTGAATCTCCCGCAAACGCAGCATATGATCTATTCTATGCTCCCTTTTTTCTATATGTCCAAAAAGCATAGTGGCATTACTCATTTTGCCTAAGCCGTGCCAATAAGCGTGGATTTCAAGCCATCGCTTAGAGCTTACCTTGCCCTTACAAATATAGCTTCGCACACTCTCATCAAAGATTTCCGCCCCACCTCCGGGCATAGAATCAACTCCTGCTTCCACCATATCTTCTAACACTTTTTTATAGCCCTTGTTTGAGATTCTATCTATATAATCCACTTCCGCCGCCGTTAGGGCTTTTAAATGCACCTGTGGCAATGCCTTTTTAATCTCCCTAAAAAGTTCAAAATACCACTCATAAGTGTAGTTTGGATTATGAGCGGATACGATATGAAGCTCTTTTGCACCATTTTCATAGGCTTTGTGAGCTTGGGTTAGAATCTCATCAATACTCATTGCATAAGGGTTTGGATTCTTGCGACTTGCTGAAAACGCACAGAATTTACACACATCAGCACAGATATTGCTGGGATTAATATGGCGGTTGTTATTAAAAAACACCTTTTTCCCATAGCGTTTTGTCCGCAGCTTATTAGCGACTTTACCAAGGGTAAAAATATCATACTCATAGAGTTTGCTTAGCTCTTGTGGGCTAAGAGAAGATTCATTATATTCTAGGGCTTTTTGTAAAATATCCATTGTAAATCCTTATGCTTGTGATTTATAAAAATAAGCAAAACATTGAGAACACATTCTAATGTGCTTTTATTTAGAATCTTATTTTGCTTTTGCTCCTTTGTTTCTATCCGCCGGTGTAGTAAAATGCACGGGTTGAAAGCAAATTAGGATTCATATTCTGCTCCCATTGGTTTTTCTCGGGCTTATTTTTTATGGCTTTTTCTAGTAGGCTTTGCATTGCTTTTATATCTTCATTTAAAATCGCTTCTCTTAAGCTTACGCTTTCTTGGTAATACAAGCAAGGGCAAATCACACCATCGCTTGTTAGGCGGATTCTATTACAGCTTTGGCAGAAGTCATCTTCGTGTGGCGAGATAATCCCAAAGCTATATGATGTTTCATCATTAATCGCATAGAGCTTTGCCGGACCAAAGCAGTCTTTTTTGAGTAGTGTAGTTTTATACTTTGTATTGATATGGGCTAGAATTTCATTCGCCCTTAGCCCTTTGAGTTTGTCTTTTGCGTGGATATTTTCCATAAATTCAATAAATCGCACCCCAAAATGATGAGTCTTAGCAAACTCTAGCATATCTAGGATTTCATCTTCATTTAGCCCTTGCAGTGGCACCATATTGAGCTTAATGCCAAATTTGAGCTTGTGCGCTTTATGGATTCCACGCAGGATTTGGGGCAGGGCATCGCGTTTGGATATACGCTTAATCCGCTCATCTTTTAATGAATCTAGTGAAACATTTATGCGTTTTAGTCCTGAATCTTTTAGGCTTTGGGCGTATTTTTCAAGTAAAAAGGCATTGGTTGTAAGGGTGAGTTCAATATGTGGGGCGTAAGCATAAACGCTACCTATAAAATCGCATAAATCCGCCCTTAAAAGTGGCTCTCCACCGGTAATGCGGATTTTTTTAATCCCATTATCAATGGCAAGTTTAATAAAAATTAGCATTTTAGGCAGTGGCAGGGCGGTTTTATCAATAAAATCTTCAGGCGTATCTGGCATACAATATTGACAGCGGAAGTTACACTGCTTGGTAACTGATACACGCATATAATCAATTGTGCGTTGAAATGAATCTATAAGCATATATGTCCTAAGGATTATAAATTTATTGCTACTTTATTGTTACAATGGGGGATTATACAAAACAAGTTACAATACACTATAAAGGCTAAAGGTTTTTTATGCAAAAGATTACAACACCTTGTGTGATTCTCGCTGGTGGGAAAAGCTCTCGTTTGGGACAGGATAAAACACAGATTCATTTTGGTGGCTATCCGCTTAGTCAATGGCTTGTAATGCGTTTTGAAAATATGTGTGAAAATCTCTATGTGAGTGCAAAGCAAAGGGATAAGTTTAATTTTCACGCGGAGTTTTTAATAGAAAAAAGCTCCATTTATGCTCCGCTTGTAGGAATGATAAATGCCTTTGAGCTTTTAGATTCTAAAGAGATTATTTTTCTAAGTGTGGATACACCTTTTATCTCACAAGAGACACTTTTAGCCCTAGATTCAAAGGATAGCCCGATTGTGTATGCGCAAAGTGAGTTTAAAGCACATTATTTGGTTTCAAAATGGCAACGCTCCACTTTAGATTCTCTTCTATGGGCGTATAAGTCTAAAAGCTATGCCTTGCATCGCATTGTTAAATCTCATCTGCACGAGATTGTCCCTATCAGCGAAGAAGAGGGTTTAAACATTAACACAATGCAGGATTATGAAACCGCACTCCACAAGCTAGATAAATTAAATGAGCTAAAGGGCTAAAAAATGGCTGATGAAGAAAAGACACAAGCCCCCTCCACCCATAAAATCGCTAAAGCACGAGAAGAAGGTAATGTCAGTAAAAGCCCGGAATTAGCGGGATTTTTTATTCTGCTTGTGGGGCTTGGGGCGATGTTTTTACTTCTGCCTTTTTGGGTGGAGCATAGCCAAAAGATTTTTATCCATATCAATTCACTTATCACACAAGAAGTTGATGTGCGAATGCTGGGGGATTTGATGCTAAGTATCGGGCTTGAAGTATTTATTATGTTAGCCCCGCTTTTTGTAGCCCTTATGGTAACAGGTGTGATTGCTAATATCGCACAATTTGGGCTATTGCTCTCCCCCAAAGCCATTAAGCCAAAGCTCTCTAAAATTAATCCCATTACGGGTATAAAAAATGTCATTTCGCTCAAAAAACTGCTTGATGGCTTTATGATTACACTCAAAGTCTTTGTGGCGTTTATTGTGGGATTTGCTGTGTTTGTGAGCTTTTTTAATGAACTGTCTAGCGTGTCTATGAGTGGGCTATATGGGCAGATTATGTGGTTTAGACAAAAGGCGTTAATTCTCATCGGTGTGCTTTTAATCTTATTTTTCATAATGGCGGTGAGTGATTATCTCATCAAACGCTATCAATACATTAAAAGCCTTAAAATGAGTATCAAAGAAGTCAAAGATGAGTATAAGCAATATGAGCAAAGCCCCGAGATTAAAGCTAAAATTCGTCAAATGCAGCAAAAAATCGCTAGTAATCGTATGATGCAAGAGATTCCAAGTGCTTCTGTGGTGATTACAAACCCTACGCATTATGCTGTGGCGTTGCGGTATGGTGAAAAAGAGATTGAAAAAGGTATGCCGCCTGTGGTGGTGGCAAAGGGGATTGATGAGTTGGCTATCCGTATAAAGGGTGTTGCTAGGGAGTATGAGATTAGGATTATTGAAAATCCCCCTTTAGCACGAGAGCTATATCGTCAGCTAGATTTGAATCAAGCTATTCCGCACGATCTTTTTGCCGCGGTTGGTCAAGTCTTGCAAGAAGTAGCATACCTTGATAGCTTGGAAGGCAAAAACACAATGAGCGAAATTCTCCAAGCCGCAGGTGCTAAGGCTCACCAAGCACAAGCAAACACAATGTAGTGTAAAAGTTTATAGAATCTTGCTTTTATTCTATAAAAAGTCTCAATATAGCCCTATCTTTACGCATAAGCCTTGCATAAGCTTATTTGGGATTTAAAAAGATTTGTTAGAATATCGCCTTTCTTACTTAAATTTCTTAAAGACAGATAGGGAAACTTGGGGCGTGTGGTATGGATAACAAACGATTGATTGGCTTAAGCGTTGGGCTTGTAATTCTTATTTTGGTAGGCGTGGTTGCCTTTAGTTCTGTTATTTTTGAAACTCAAGAGCCTAGTTTAGAATCTAGCTCAATCCCAACGCATTGGAATTTACAAGATGAGATTCAAATAGACTTTAGTGATGAAAGCGGGATACGCGATTATCGTGTGCAAGTGGTATTTGATGATGAAATTTTGAGTGATGAAAAAGAAGTGGTTTTAAGTAAGCCAAAATCAGTAAAGATTCCATTGCCAAAGCCTTCAATGACATTGAAAAACGGCACGAGTATTCAGTATAAAATTGAAGTAACTGATTGGAGTAGCTCACATTTTTTCACCGGTAATACGGCAAAGATTGATTTGAATCTCATCGTAGATACGACACCGCCAGAAGTTACGCCCATTGCTTCATCATATCAAATCGTGCGTGGGGGCAGTGCGGTGGTGGCGGTTGAAGTCAAGGATATGGCATTAGAAGATGTGCGTTTGAGCAATGGCACAGATGAGTTTGCCCTTTTTAAATACCTTGATGACAATATTTATATTGGCATTATCGCTTGGCCTTTGAAAAATAAATTTTTTAGCACTCAGCTTGTGGCTAAAGACAAAGCAGGGAATATCACAAAGCATAATATTCCACTTGTACGGAATATCAATGCCCCTTATTATCGCTCAAATATCCGCATTAAAGAGGATTTTTTAAGTGGTAAGCTTGATGAGCTACTCTCTCAAATTGATAAAAAGCATTTGCGGGAGTTTGACAATGATATAGAAAAATTTGCGTTTTTTAATGAAAAGATTCGCAGTGAAGATGAAAAGAGAATCTTAAAGGCGTGTAGCGATTTAGTTGGGGATAAAAGCTTTATTGATGAAGGCTTTCACGCTTTTGTGCCACTTAGAGGCTCAAAGCTTGTTGGGAGTTTTGGGGATTTTCGCACTTATTTTTTAGGGAAAGAAAAGATTAGTGAAGCCATACATTTAGGCATTGATGTGGCAAGTGTGAAAAATGCACCCGTTATTGCAAGTAATAATGCGGTGGTGCTGCTTAAAAGTCATCTTGGGCTATATGGAAATACTTTGCTTTTGTATCACGGCTTTGGCGTGTCATCAATTTATTCGCATTTGCAGGAGAGCTATGTGGAAGTAAGCGATTTGGTGCATATAGGACAAGAGATAGGTAAAACCGGCACGACAGGTTGGGCTTTTGGCGATCATTTGCATTTTGGGATTCTAATACAGGGGCATTTTGTGCGTTTGAGTGAGTGGCTTGATCAAAAGTGGATTGATGAAAATGTGGTGAGTGTCTTAAACAAAGCACGAAGCTTTTATCAAACAAGAGCGGTTCCTTAAAATGCTTTTTGTCTAAAGGGTGCAAGGCTATGATAAAGACACATCAGCGGACATTAAAGCTATTTGAATTTGAAGCTGGAGCTAGCACGGAGGAATATATCGCTTTTATCACAAAGCATTTGCCCCTTTTGCGATACCACACGCTTGGCTTTAAAGGCGAGATAGATTCTGTTTTAAAAGAGTTTTTGCAATCTCATCAGCTAAGTTTTAGCACACTTGATACGATTTACACTTTTCAAAGCCCACAGCAAAAGGAGTCTAAAGATTCTAAGCTCAATGCAGAATCTCAAAAGATTTCATCTGCCCCCACATTGTTTGTCTCTAAAGTGGTGCGGAGTGGAGAGGAGATTATCCATAATGGTGATGTGGTGATAGAATCTCAAGTCAATGATGGTGCTAGGGTGGTAGCAGGTGGGAATCTTGCTGTTTTTGGTGAATGCAAGGGGAGCGTTGAAGTTGGCGGGGAATATATGATTTGCAAAAAGATTCTAGCTTCAGCGATCATTTTTCAAGATAGGTTGCTTGATGAGCCTTTTTTACATAAAATTAACCAAAGCAGTGCATTATTCAAAATAATTTTTAAAAAAGACGATGATATAGTCATAAAGGACTTGCTATGAAACAAAAAACGATAAAGAATAAGGTTGAGATTGTGGGCGTTGGGCTACATAAGGGTGTGCCTGTGAGAATGGAGCTAGAGCCATTAGATGTGAATAGTGGTATAGTGTTTTATCGTAGTGATTTGAGGGCAAGTATTGAGCTAAAGCCCGAAAATGTCATTGATACCACAATGGCAACCGTGCTTGGCAAGGGGGAAGCTAGAATCTCTACCATTGAGCATTTGCTTTCAGCCATTCACGCTTATGGGATTGATAATATTAGAATCTGCTTAAATAATGAGGAAGTGCCGATAATGGACGGAAGTTCCATTGGATATTGTATGCTTATTGAGGAAGCTGGGGTTATTTCACAAGATGCTCCAAAAAAAGCTATCGCTATTAAAAAGCCCATTGAGATTCAAGATGATAAAAAGTTCGTGCGAGTTGAGCCTAGTGAGCGGACAATTTTTGATTTTAGCATTGATTTTAGCCACCCTGCTATCCGTCAGCAACACTATAAATTTACCTTTAGCACAAAGGCGTATAAGCAAGAGATTGCCCGTGCTAGGACTTTTGGATTTTTACACGAAGTAAATTATTTACGCTCTATTGGACTTGCTAAGGGCGGGGATTTGAGTAATTGTATCGTGCTTGATGAGAGTGGGATTTTGAATAAAGATGGGTTGAGGTATAAGGAAGAGTTTGTGCGACATAAGATTCTAGATGCTATTGGCGATATGGCATTGCTTGGAATGCCCCTGCTTGGCACTTATGTCTCTTATGCGGGAAGCCACAAGCTTAATCACTTACTCACAAAACAGCTTTTAAGTGATGAAAAAGCCTATGAGATTGTAAGCCTTGAAGATAAGGCTATGGAAGAAGCCTTGGAATACGCCTATGAGATGTAATTGTTGAGATGTAAGCCTTAAAAGTTTAAGAGATAAAATTGAAAGAAATTGATATAGCACTTGTGAGTGTTGGTGGGACTATAAAATGTGGATTATATGAGAATAAAGAGCTTTTTGAAGAGATAGTAAGCAATGAGCTAACACTTACCGCCTTGCCTAAAATCTTTGAATCTTTACTCCCAAATCCCAAGCAAGATTCTAAATATGCAGATATGAAAATAAACACCATTTACTATGCCAATGGTCCCGGGAGTTTTAGTGCGTTGAAGCTTACACATATTTTTTTGCACACGCTAAGCTTACTTTATGAAGTGAAGCTATTAGCTACTTCTAGCTTTTATTTCACTCAAGCAAAGTATATTAAAGCCTTTGGCACAACTTATTTTTATGAAAATGAAAATGGCGAGATTACCCTTGCTTATGGTGTAGATAGCCCACAAGAGAGTGAGTTTTATCTCCCAAAGATTCTAGATACGCTCCGTTTTCATCATAAGATAGAGCCATTGTATATACTGCCACCGGTGCAAAGTTAGAATCTAGGGGCTTTACAAGCGGAGTTAAGAGAAAAACATTATAATGCGAGTTTTTTGATGTTTTAAAAGGGAAGGAGAGAAGTTTTGGTTGTTCGTGTTCCTGCTACAAGTGCCAATCTTGGACCGGGCTTTGATACGCTGGGTTTGGCTTTGAATCTTTATAATACTTTTAGCGTTACTCCCGCACGACTTAGCAGTATCCATATTGCAGGAGAAGGTGAAGATCGCCCAAAATTACGCGTGGATAATGTGTTTGTTAAAATTTTTAATGAAGTGCTTGAATTTTATGAATATCCGCGGAGACATTATAAGTTTAGCTTTCACAATGATATTCCTATCTCAAGGGGGCTTGGCTCTAGCTCGGCGGTGATTATCGGGGCGATTGTGAGTGCATATCATATAATGCAAAAGCCTTTGGATACAAATGAGATTCTAAACCTTGCCCTTTGCTATGAAAATCACCCTGATAATATTACTCCTGCACTCTGTGGAGGCTTTAACATCGCAATGCTAGAATCTAATAAACAGCCCACCAAAAATACCCATAAAGATTCTATTTTTGGCAGTCAAAAAACAAGGGTTGTGAGTATGAAAACGCCAATCTCTAGCGATATTAAAGCTGTTGTTGTTGTGCCAAATACGACTATTTCTACAAAATTTTCTCGTCGCACTTTGCCTAAGAAATACAGCACAAAAGATGCGGTTTTTAATCTTTCTCACGCGTGTATGTTAAGTGCTGCACTTTTAAAAGGGGATTATACACTACTAAGGGAAGCAAGTGGGGATAGATTCCACCAAGATGTGCGTATGAAGGCTTTGCCGATTTTATTTGCTATCCAAAAACTTGCTTTAGAGAATAACGCTCTCTTAAGCACGCTCTCTGGCAGTGGCTCATCATTTTTAAATATTTGCTATGCCGATGAGAGTAAGAATCTTGCAGAGCTAATGCAAAAGAGCTTTCCAAAATTCCGCGTGTTTGAGCTGGAGTTTGATAATATGGGTGCGACACTGCTAGAATCATAAAAATTAGGTATAATACAAATGAAACAAGCCAAGCAAACGCGTATGTGTGTCAAATGCCGCAAGAGATTTCATCAAAAGGAGCTTTTAAGACTGCAATGTGATGGTGATTCCCTATGTGAGTTTAGCGGGAAAGGACGAAGTTTTTATGTGTGTTGGGAGTGCGTAGGGCAGCCAAAAACACTTCAAGTGATACTCAAAATCAATAAGCTCAAACCAAATGAGAACTATGCTGTAAGACTAAAGGAGATAAGCAATCAATGGAAAAAATTAGACTAGCACAAATTGGGCAGGAATTTGGCAAAGACGCTAAATTTGCCTTTGAAAAAGCCAAGGAAATGGGGTTAAGTGTCAAAACGCCTTCGAGCTCGGTTACGCAAGAAGAGGCGGCAATGCTCTATGAGTTTATGACAACAGGTGTAAATCCTTTGCCCCCAAAGCCTGAATCTAAAAAGTCAAAGGCAACTAAAAGTAAAGATTCTGCTAAAAAGACTTCATCTCAAGCTAAAGATACAAAAGCCCAAATAGAAAAAAAACAAATGGTGGAAAAAGAGAAAAAGCCATCTAAAACCAAAAAAGAAGCTCCATTAGAGCAAGAATCTAAAAAGATAAAGCAGGATAGCCCACAAACTGAAGCAACAAGCCCTAAAGAAAGCCAAGATTCTACTCAAGATCCTGAAGCCACTCAAGTTGTGAATGCAGAGCCAAAAGCCAAGATAGGCTTAAGGATTGTCCGCAAGAATGATAAGCAAGAGCTAAAAAGTAAAGAGCAAAGCCCTATTGAATCTAAAAAAGACGAGAGTAAAAAGCATACGCTAAGCTATAAAGAGCTTCTCGCACAAAGTGCCGATGAAGAGCATAAAAAGCACAAAAAAGATAAGCATAAGCCAAAGGTAGCCCATAAGCATACAGATCAAAAGATTCGTATTTTAGATGATAGGGATATTAGCTTTGATTATGATGATGAGCAAGATGAGATTATGCTTTTTGATTTGAATGAAACGCAGGTGCGTGATGAAGATGAAGAAAATAAAATCCGCCAAGCTATCACAGATAGAGTGCAGATTCACAGAAAGAATCCGTGGATGAATGAAGGGAGCATTAAACGCGGTGGTAAAAGACGCAAACCGCCAAAAGTAGTAAAAAATGTAGATAAAGTCAAAGGGGCGATTTCTATCCCAGAAGAGATACGCGTATATGAGTTTGCTGAACTTATTAGAGTAGAACTTAAAGAAGTCATCAAGGTGCTATTTAATCTTGGACTTATGGCGACTAAAAATGATTTCCTTGATCGCGATGCTATTGAGATTCTAGCAGATGAGTTTGAGCTAGAGATTTCTATCCACGATGTGAAAGAACATAGTGAAATAGAAATGGAACTAGAAGATGCACCACAGCTTGAGCGTCCGCCTGTGGTTACGATTATGGGGCATGTGGATCACGGCAAAACTTCACTACTTGATTATATCCGTAATTCTCGCGTGGCAAGTGGTGAAGCGGGGGGCATTACCCAACATATTGGGGCATATATGGTGGAAAAAAATGGCAAAAAAATCAGCTTTATTGACACGCCCGGACATGAAGCCTTTACACAAATGCGAAGCCGTGGAGCGCAGGTTACGGATATAGCTATTATTGTTATTGCTGCTGATGATGGCGTGAAGCAACAAACCATAGAAGCACTCAATCACGCCAAGGCTGCTAATGTGCAAATCATCATTGCGATGAATAAAATGGATAAGGAAAATGCTAACCCCGATAAGCTTAAGGCTGAATGTGCGGAGCTTGGATTCACGCCTAATGAGTGGGGTGGGGAATATGAGTTTATCCCTATTTCTGCTAAGAGTGGGGAGGGGGTTGAAAATCTGCTAGAGACAATTTTAATCCAAGCTGAGGTCTTAGAGCTTAAAGCTTCTCATCAAGGTAAAGCTAGAGCTATCGTATTAGAGGCGAGTTTGGAAAAAGGCAGGGGTCCGGTGGCAACTATCATCGTGCAACAAGGGGTGCTGAATGTCGGGGATTCTGTCGTGGCGGATACGGCTTTTGGGCGTGTGAGGGCATTGCTTGATGATAGGGGGCAGAATATCACACAGCTTTATCCTTCTGGTGTAGCGGTTGTTACGGGGCTTTCACTTGTGCCAAGTGCGGGGGCAGTGCTTCAAAGTGTGGAAAATGACACGATTGCACGAGAACACGCACAAAAACGAGCCCTATATCTGCGGCAAAAAGAGCTAAGCAAAAGCACAAAGGTTACTTTTGATGAGCTAGGCGAGATGGTCGCTCAAGGGAATCTTAAAAGTCTGCCACTTATTATTAAGGCTGATACACAAGGCAGTTTAGAAGCGATAAAAGCAAGTTTGGAAAAGCTAAGTAATGATGAAGTGCGTGTCAATATTATCGGTTTTGGCGTTGGGGGGATTAGTGAAAGTGATATAGATTTGTCTGCGACAAGTGAAAATAGCTTGATTCTAGGATTCAATATTCGCCCAACAGGGAATGTCAAAGCAAAGGCAAAAGAGCTTGGCGTTGAGATTAAGACATATTCCATTATTTATTCATTGCTTGATGATATTAAGGCGTTGCTTGGTGGGCTGATGTCGCCTGTGATTGAAGAAGAAAACACCGGACAAGCTGAAGTGCGTGAGACATTTAATATTCCTAAGGTTGGCGTGATTGCTGGGTGTATGGTCGTTGATGGGAGTATTCAAAGGGGTATTAAAGTGCGGCTTATACGCGATGGTGTGGTGGTGCATACAGGATCTATTAGCTCACTCAAGCGGTTTAAAGATGATGCTAAGGAAGTGTCAAAAGGCTATGAATGTGGCATTATGCTAGAAAACTACAATGACATTAAAGTGGGCGATGTGTTTGAGACCTACAAAGAAATTGCTAAAACAAAAACCTTGTAAAGATTGTGAAAATTTACCTGCTTGGATTGGAATCTCGCCCACTTTTTACAAAAGGAGAGAGAGTGAAAAAGTTAGCTTTTGTTTTATGCGGATTTTTCTTTTTGAGTATTGCACAGGCTGATGAAATGGCTGGGCAAAATAAGTTTATGATAGGTGCGTCTGGGAGCTTTGGCTTTATGGATCGGTCATCAGAGTATTTTAACAATCAAGGCTTTGAGATAGATCAATTTGATGGCGATAAGAGCTTAAGTGGCTTTGGTGGAAGTGCTAGGCTAGGCTATGATGTGTATTTTAAGCCAACACAAGCTATTAGAATCTATGCTGATTATATTGGGGCGAGTTTTAATAAAGATGAGATTCTAGGCAGAATGAATCTTAATCATATCGGTGTAAATGTGGATTATTATCACTATGATTTTGCAAGTGGCTTTGGCGTGTTTACTGGAGCTGGTGCGGTGTATAATATGGGTAAAACAAACCTAGGCAATATAGATGGCATTGGTGTTGGATTTAATGTGGGCGGTGCGTATGTGATTAACGACTATGTTGAGCTAGAATTGCGTATGAAGTTTATTTTAGCTGAATATTTTAATAACAAAGCGGTGAATCCTGTAAAACTCCCTAATGGTGCAGGTGCTGGGACTATCACGGCTCAAAATCTTGACCTAGATGCTCCAATGTATCTTATGCTAGGGCTAAATGTAAGATTCTAAGCTTACTTTTGAGCGAGATAGAATCTGAATCTAAAGGTAAATTTTATTCTTATAGCCCTAATAGTTTTATGTGCTATGGGGTTTGTTTCCCCCAAGCTCACGCATTATTCCAAACTCTCTAGCACCTTTTGAGCGTGGTCTTTAGCCTTGACATTATAAAAGCTTTGTTTAATCACACCATCTTTACCAATGATAAATGTGCTACGGATAATCCCTTGCACTTCCTTGCCATACATCATTTTTGTGCCATACGCCCCATACGCACTTGCCACACTTTTATCCGTATCGCTAAGAAGCAAAATCTTAAGATTCTGCTTGGCAATAAAATTTTGATGACATTTTGGGCTATCTGGACTAATGCCTACAATCACATAATCTTTGGCGGCAAAAGATTCCAAAAGCGCACTAAAGTCTTTTGCTTCAATCGTGCAGCCGGGCGTATTGTCCTTGGGGTAAAAATACACAATGACATTTTTGCTTAATAAATCCTGCAAGGCAAATTCTGTCTCATCGCTACTTTTTAGCCTAAAAAGCGGGGCTTTATCTCCTGCTTGAAGTTTCATTGTTAAATCTCCTTTATACAAATTTCAGCTCACCAAGTCTTTTAACTCACAAGGCAAGATTCTAACATTTTTACAATAATGCTAATTTACTTGTGTTTGCGTTTCGAAACTTTTCACATAGCCCTGAATCTGCCCTAAAACTTTAGAATCTATTTTCAAACGCAACCGCATAACGCTTAAATCTAGTCCGCTTTTCATTAGCTTCACCTCATCTTTGCTTGTTACAAGTAGTGAAGTGGCGTTATGCTTTTTTTGTAGCTCTTGCAAGGCTTGTATATCAAATCGTGCGTGGTCATTGAGCGTGATTTTCCCCACCACAGAATCTGGCAAAAACGCATCAAGCCTTGAAGGATTAGCAATAGCAGTAAGCAAAAGCATTCGCTCACTTGGAGATTCTATACTCACCTCCCTTTCATACTCTATCCCCTCACGCACGAGTATATCGGCTTCCTTTACCGCACTTTTTACTTCGCGGTAAATCCCACTTGGCAAACAAAATGGAAAATACGGCTTTAAAAGCGGCTCTAGCACGATATTGAGTTTTTTAAATCTAAATCTAAATCCATCATCTAAAAATATAACTTTAGCCCCTAGCTCTTTTGCTTTATGTATAGCTTCTATGCGGTTTTTAGACACAATCACACTTGCATTTTTTAGCTCTCTTGCGATGAGATAAGGCTCATCTCCGGCTTCTTCTTGTGAGATTTGAATCTCACCATTTAAGCTCACTATAACAAGCCCTTTAGATGAGCGTTTATAGCCACGAGAAATGACACAGGCATTTTGAAAATCTTTTGCTATCTCAATGATAAAAGGTGTCTTGCCACTGCCCCCGGCGATGAGATTCCCCACACTCACAATGGGGATATGAAAATCGTGGAATTTGGAAAATTTTCGCCTTACAATTGAGCCTATGGCATAAAGGAGTGAAATAGGTAAAAGAGTGATACTTAGGCATTTTTGCGGGAAGTTGGGATTATAAAAATATGAGTCAATAAAACGCATTGTTTTCCTTAGTTTTGATGTGTGATACAAGGGGGGTTGCTAAAGGCAAACACGCTTGGCATAGTGCGTTTAAAGGCATTTATCCAGATTCTTGTGCAAAGTGATTTTACCATTTGGGATTTAAAGCCTTGAGATTCTAAAGCGTTTTGAATGCAGTCTCGCTCATCTTTTTGCCCTGCCTTTAAACCGCCTAGATTTTCAAAACACATAAGAAAAGAATCAATCTCTTCATAGCTATATCCCAAATCATTCTCATCGCTTTGATTAGCAAATAAATCCGCACTTGGCTTTTTATTTATGAGATTCTGCGGAAGATTGAGATGCTTGGCTAGGGCAAAAATTTGTGTCTTATACAGGCTGCCGATGGGGTTTATCGCATAGGCTAAATCGCCAAAAATCGTCCCATAGCCAAGCACAAGCTCACTTTTATTGCTTGTGCCAAGCACAAGGGCATTTTCCGCACTTGCATAATCATAGAGTAATGCCATTCTAAGCCTAGAGCAAAAATTCCCCATACGCAACTTTTGCCTATCATCTAAATCGCTTTTGAGTAAGTCGTTTTCAAATCCCAAATGCGAGGCAAAATGGCTTTGAAAGCTTTCAAGCTTTATTACTTGCGGGGTGAGATTTAGAATCTTAGCAAGATTAAGTGCATCATTAAAGTGTATGGGACTTGAACTAAGAGAGGGCATAAGCAAAACTTTTAGATTTTCACTCCCCAAAGCCAAAACGCCAAGAGCTGCTACCACAGCAGAATCTATCCCGCCGCTTAAGCCTAAAACCCCTTTTTTAAACCCGCGTTGGCTAAACTCCTTTTGTAAAAAAAACACACAAGAATCTACAAAACCCTTCATTATATCCCTTTTGTTATACCCTTTTATGATGTCATTTATTTTCGTGTCGCACATTATAACATACTCTAAAAATAAACAAAAAGTTTAACAAAAATAAACAATATTTAAGCCTTTTTTGCATACGATACTAGCTTTTTAAACTTCAAATAAACACGAAAGGAGAAAAGATGCAAGACACAAAAAGACGCGATTTTCTGGGAATGGCTCTAGGTGGTGTTGCAGCTGTGGGAGCTGTGGCTTCTTTGTATGCGATGAAACGCTCTTGGGATCCATTGCCTAGCGTTGTTTCGGCAGGATTTACAACATTTGATTTGAGTGTATTGCAAGAGGGTGTGCTTCAAACGGTGGAATGGCGAGGTAAGCCTGTGTATATTCTTAAAAAACAAGCAGGTAGCCAAAAAACACCGGGCAGAGATTTTGAAATAGATGGTGCGGTTTATACGGTTGGGATTCAGATTTGCACGCATTTGGGCTGTATCCCAAGCTTCAATCAAGGCTCACAAGAGTTTGCTTGTGCGTGCCACGGCGGAAGATTCAACTCTTCTGGTATAAATGAAGCAGGCACTCCACCACCGCGTCCTATGGATATTCCACCTTTTAAGATTGATGGGACAAAAATAGTGCTAGGCGAAGAGGGGCAAGAGTATAAAGCCCTGCTTGAAACAAAACAAGCATAAGGAGAAAGTATGGAAGTGAAAAAAGCTGAAGGCTTGGTAGATTGGCTTGATCAACGCCTTGCCATTAGGAAATTAATGGAAGTGATGATGACGAAGTATTGGGTCCCTAAAAACATCAATTTCCTTTGGGCGATGGGCGTTGTGTTACTCACGCTCTTTTCGTTGCTCGTGGTGTCTGGATTCTTCCTTTTGATGTATTATAAGCCTGATGTGAATCTTGCTTTTGATAGTGTCAATCATACGATTATGACTGAAGTGGCATTTGGCTGGTTGTGGCGGCATATCCACGCTGTGGCAGCAAGTATGATATTTTTGATTATCTATATTCATATGTTTGTGGCTATTTATTATGGCTCTTTCAAAAAAGGGCGTGAAATGGTGTGGATTGGCGGAATGTTGCTTTTTGTGCTTTTCTCTGCTGAAGCTTTTAGTGGCTATATGCTTCCTTGGGGGCAAATGAGCTATTGGGCGGCTGCGGTTATCACAAACCTTTTTGGTGGGATTCCATTCATCGGTCCTGATGTGGTTGAGTGGGTGAGGGGGAATTTTGTCGTTGCAGATTCTACTTTGACACGCTTTTTTATGCTTCATGTATGTTTGTTGCCGATTGTGATTATTGGTGTGATTGCATTGCACTTCTATACGCTTAGAATGCCACACGTGAATAACGAAGATGGTGAGCATATTGACTTTGAAGCGGAGGCAAAAAAATACGAAGAGGGCAGAAAAAAAGAATCTAAAGTTATTCCTTTTTGGCCTGTATTCTTGTCAAAAGACATTTTTGTTGTGTGCTTGTTTATGATAGGCTTTTTCTATCTTGTGTGCTTCCACTTTGACTTTGCTATGGATCCTATTAACTTTGATCCTGCAAATAATATGAAAACTCCAGCTCACATTTACCCAGAGTGGTATTTCTTGTGGAGCTATGAGGTGTTAAGAGGATTCTTCTTTAGTGCGGATTTGGGGCTTATTGCTTTTGGTATCGCACAAGTGGCATTTTTATTCCTGCCTTGGCTTGATAGAAGCTCTGTTATAGCGCCTGCACATAAGCGTCCGGGCTATTTTGTGTGGTTCTGTCTGCTTATTGTAGATATGATTGTTCTTACAATCTTTGGAAAGCTCCCACCTGAAGGGGCAAATAACTTCATCGGTTTTGTAGCATCTATTGGATTTTTGTTTCTTATCTTTGTGGCATTGCCGATTGTAACCATACTTGAAAACAAGAAAGGAGCACACTAATGAGAGAGATTAAGATTCTAGGCATTATTGTAGTTATCGTAGGTGTGCTGTATTGGGGTGTTGAGCCTTTGGCACACGCCACTTTTCACCCCGAAGTAGCAAAGGCGGACTTTGAGTTTAAAGATTTATCTCATAATGTTGATGTAAGCAAGGGCAATGCAGAGCGTGGAAAAGCTCTTGTAGAAGCAAATTGCGTGGCTTGTCATACGCTCAATGATGTTGGCATTGCTGGTGGGGATATGGCTGTGTATTTCCGCGATGATAAGGAAGCGACTATTTTCACACCCGATCTTTCAACGGCTGGGGCGATTTATGATGAGAAATTTTTGGCAAATCTCATCATTGATCCTGCAAATACGCTGCATTTAGCTCATAAGTTCCCTAATGGCGATTTTCCTATGACACCTTATGTAACAGATGGAGATTTGAATCAAGAGGTAGCCGACATTGTAGCCTATCTTAAGTCTATTGGCTCTGTGTCTTTGAAAAAGCAAGTTTTAGAATCTCAAGAGTTTGTTGCTAAAAAGGGCAATATTGAAAACTCAACGCTAAGTGAAGGGCAAAAGCAAAATGAGATTGCCAAGCTTGAAGAGAGTCTTACAAATAAAGCCACTTTCCTTAATGCTTGTTCTCGCTGCCACACGATGAAGTATGATGGTGTTAGCTCTCGCACGACGCCAGAATCTCTAGGCGTGTATCTTGGCTCTGCCGCACCTGATTTATCAACGATGATTCGCAGTAAGGGATGGCATTATTTGGAATACTTCATTAATGATCCACAAAAAGTGTCTTATAAAGCGATTCAAGAAGCCATCATCAAAAAAGAAGGCTCACTCCCAGCCAATGATAAAAAGAGTGAATGGCAAGATGACAAAGATTATAGCAATCTAGCAAAAGAGCTTGGTGTAATGCCTGTGGGACTTTCTATGCCACGCGTAGGCTTGACACACGAAGCTCAAGAGCGAGTTGTAGCGTATTTAGAATCTATAGGTGATGCTAAAAAGGCGGAGAGAGAATCTCTAGGTATATATTTGATGATTTTCTTTGGTGTGCTTAGTGTCCTTGCGTATCTTTGGAAAAGACGCATTTGGAGTGAGATTCACTAATCTTTACTTATCTAGCAGATTCTACAATCTGCTAGAATCTTTTAAAATCTGCTAATTCTTTCAAATCTCTAAACAAAGTGTGCTTATAAGTCTAATGCTTTAAAAATAAGATTTAAAATAATGTAAGACAAAGAAGTAAGATATTTTCAAAAGGACTTATAGAATCTCGTCTCCCTAAGCTGCTTAAAGACTAGGAAGACAAAGTAAGAACACTATTTTTGCATAGCTTCAAGCTCAATATGCACATCAACATTATCGCTTACCATTGCATTGCCTGTGTCTGTGCCTACACCGAAATCTTTGCGATTAAGTTTGCCCTGCAATGTGATTGCTACCAAGTCTTTTCCTGTTTTTGGGTGCTTTACAGGACCATTAAGCTCTACATCAAACACCACCTTTTTTGTAACACCTCGCATTGTGATATTTGCTTCAAGCTTTTTGCCATTGTGTTTTACAAGCTCTAAAGTCGCCTTGCCAAACTTTTTGGAATCAAAAAAATCTGGGGCATTTAGGTGCTTATCACGCGCACTTGAATTTGTGTTGATTGAAGAGATTTCTACTTCTCCATTTAACGCCTTGATAGTCTTGCCCTCAACATCAAGTGAGCCACTGAATTTATCAAAGCTCCCTTTTACATTGCTTACAGACATATGTTTCACGCCAAAGCCCACTGATGAATGGCTTACATCAATCTCATAAGGCACTGCCAACAACGCCGCACTACACGCTACACTTAAAGCAGTAGCAACAATAATCTTTCTCATAAAGGCTCCTTGTTCATGATTTAAGCAAGAATCTCTTGCTTATTTGATTGTAATCCTAGATTCTAAATTGTGGGTAAATTTTGCCTATATAGCTGGGCTTGGTAGCAAATAGGGTTTGAGAATAAAAGCTTTTTTTATGCTACAATACCCTTTTAATGCGACACAAAGACATAAAAGGATAATTATGAATCTGCTCAATGCCACATCTCTAGCCCATAGCTTTGAAACAACGCTATATGAGAATCTTAGTCTAAGTGCGAATGCGGGGGAAAGCATAGCCATTCTTGGTGTAAGTGGGAGTGGTAAATCTACCATTTTAAATAATCTTTCCACTCTCCTGCCCCCAAAGGCTGGGAAAGTGAGTTTGCTAGGTATTGAAGATATTTATGCTATCCCTGCAAAGAAGCAGCTCCTTTTAAGGCGGCTTGAGCTTGGCATTGTGTTTCAGTCGCATTATTTGTTTCGCGGATTCAGCGGAGTGGAGAATCTCAAAGTCGCCTCCATTTTATCTCAACAAAGCATTGATGAAAATCTTTTAGAGGCATTTGATATTGCTAGTGTCGTGCATCAGCCTATCGGGCAGTTAAGCGGCGGACAGCAGCAAAGGCTATCTATCGCAAGGGTGCTGACAAAAAAACCAAAGATTATTTTTGCTGATGAACCAACGGGGAATCTTGATAAGCAAACGGCTTTGCGTGTGATGGAGATTCTCTTTTCATATATCCGCACAAATGGAGCAGCCCTTATCCTTGCGACACACGATGAGGAAATAGCAAGGCTTTGTAGCAAAACTTATCGCTTGTATGATAAGGCATTGCATAGCGTGAGTGCGTAAAATAGGGGATAAGCCTTAAATTTTAAAGCATAATGCTAATATATATGAGATTTATTATTATAATTATGTTAAAATCCCTACCACATCAATAAAAACAAGCATAAAGGCAAAACAATGCAAGATATGATAGATTCACTTGAGGAATGGGGCTATGTGATTTTGTTTGTATATTCGCTAGGGGGCGGATATGTGGGGCTTATCACCGCTGGGGTGATGAGTGCTTTGGGTAAGATGGATTTATGGTTTGCTGTGCCTATTGCGTGTGTGGGGAACATTATTGGCAGTTCGCTTTTAGCCTATCTTGCAAGGTATCAAAAAAAAGATTTAAACGCCCTGCTTCAAAAGCACAGACGCAAAATCGCTCTCGCACAAATCTGGCTTAAACGCTATGACGCGTGGCTGATTGTGCTAAGTAAATATCTCTATGGGGTGAAAACCATAGTCCCCCTTGCCATTGGCTTTAGTCGCTTTAATCTCTCTAGATTCTATTTCATTAATGCATTCTCTTGCGTGTTGTGGGCGGTTATTGTGGGTGTAGTTGGGTATTATGCAAGCAGTGGGGTGATTGCCCTATTAGAAAAGATTGACACGCACTCTTATGTCTTGCCCTTTGTGCTGCTTGGGCTTTTGGCTCTGCTCTTTCTTATCATTTCGCAAGTGTCTAAAAAAGTCAAAAAGACATTGTAGGTTAGGGGCTTATAATGGATTTGCAAGTGCATATTTGCTCACTTTAAAGAGATTCTACATTTAATTGATAAAGCTAGAGGTTTTGTAATAAAAGCGTGGGCAGATGAGAAGTCAAAGCAGTTTTATATAGAAGTGTTGCAATGCAATGTTGAAGCACAAGGATTTATTCTGCATTTACCGCTTAGAATCTTAACTTTACATTAAAGGCAAAGCAAGGCAAATTAAGCCTTATACAAGTTGTTTGCGTTGTGTAGTCTAAGTTTTGCCATAATGGCTCTGCTTGTAGCACTATTCTTAAAATCACAGATTCACACAAAAAAAGCAAAAAAGGTCAAAAAGGTAAAATAGAGATATGAGTTTTTTTTCCATTGAATTTAGTGTTCTTTTGCTTGTATTTTTCTCGCTCTATTGGGCTGTGAAGTCCTTTAAGATTCAAAATCTTTTGCTTTTAGGCTTTAACTATCTTGTGATTTATTTTTTTAGCCCTTATTTTGCACTTATTGTGGGGATTTATACCTGCCTTGTGTATGTTCTAGCCCTTTTTATTGACACTGCAAGGTTGCGGTTTGTGTTTTTAAGCTGTGTTAGCGTATGTGTGTTATTTTTGTGCTTTTTTAAATATTATGCAAATATCAAAGATGAGTTTGACACCCTGCTTGTGCTTTTGGGGCTTGATTTTTTAGAATCTGTTATTATTTTTCCTTTGGGCTTAAGCTTTTATACTTTTAATTCCATTACCTACCTGCGTCAAGTATATGAAGAGGGCAAGAATCTTATGCGATATGAAGATGATGGGGAGTATTATGAAGAGCAAAACCCTGCCTTGCAAAGTTTTATTGCATTAGCAATTTATCTTTCATTTTTTGCTACCTTTCTTGCTGGTCCTATAATGCGAAGTCATTTTTTCTTTCGTCAATACCACGCAAAGCGGGAGCTTGGCTACATTGATTTGATTATCGCGTTAATACTTTTTGGCGTGGTAAAAAAGGTCTTTATCGCAAATTACGCACAAATCTATGCCGCCCCCATTTTAAACGCCCCTTTTTCCTACCATAGCCTTGAATTGCTTTGTGCGATGTTTGCGTATAGTGTGCATATTTATTGTGATTTTAGCGGATATGTGAATCTTGTGTGTGCTTTTGGGTTAGCTCTAGGCTTTACCTTACCGCCAAATTTTAATATGCCCTATATGGCAAAAAATCTCAAAGACTTTTGGAATAGGTGGCATATTAGTCTTTCAACCTTTATTCGTGATTATATTTATATTCCGCTTGGGGGCAATAGAAATGGCTTTGTGATGACACAGATTCTAGTGCTTTTTTCCTTTGGGCTTTCAGGCTTGTGGCACGGCGATACTTGGACTTTTCTCATCTGGGGGCTTTTACACGGCTTTGGGCTTGTGGTGTTAAACTGCTATAAGCAGCTAGGACTACCTAAACTGCCTTTTGGAGGGGCTAGTTTGACATTTTTATTTGTGAGTTTGTGCTGGATATTTTTTTATTACCATTCACTTGAAGAGGCGATAAACTTTTTTTTAGCGATGTATCAAAATTTTTCACTCACACCGCCTGTTTATGCGTATAGTGTGCTTATGGGCTTTGTAGCACTCTTTTTAATCTATCCTTTTATAGCTCACACTTTAGAATCTACGCAACGCATTTTTAGCCTTATTCCCCTTGTGCTAAAGCCCATTATCTTAGCGGTGATTTTCACGCTCATTGTGGGCTTTATGCCTAGTGGGATTCCTAATTTTATTTATGCGAGTTTTTAATGCGTGCGTGGCAGTTTGTTTTCATCGCTCTTTTTACATTTTTGCAGCTACTTTTTTATTTGCATAGTTCCATTGTGAGCTATGTGGAGCAGCAGTATCATAACTTTAGTGAGAGTGAAAATATCTTTATGGAGTTTGTGGGGAGTGCGTATAATGCCCTATATTTGCAAGATAACGCCCTTTTTGCTCTAAGTGATAAGCTAATGGACGAGTTAGAATCTCTGCGTTCAAAAGTCTTTGGTTTGCTTGAAGTGGGGCAGATTGAGCAGGATATGGGAGAGCTAGATTTTAAGCAGGATTCTGCTTTGCAGGGGCGAGATTTACAAAAAGATTCTAGTGATACAAATTTAGACAAAAAGGCAGAATCTCAACCCCACGATTTGGATTCTAAAACGCTAGAATCTAGCCCACAAGATTCTAATCCCCAAGATTCTACTTTACAAGAAAATCACTCTCTAGATTCTGATTTCAAAGAATCTAACCCCATAGAAGCGGTGCTAAAAAATATCGCTACCACAGATGATTCTGCTCCAACATTGCCTAAAGATTTACAAGATTTATCTAACTCGCCTACACCAAACCCACAAATAGAATCTACTCTAGATTTTTCAAAGCCTTTCCCACAAGATTTGTCTCATTCCACTCCGCCCACACAGCCCACACCACCGCCATTGCAAGAAAGCTACACGCCCTTAAGAAGTATTAACAATCCTAGAATCCAAGTGAGCGAGGGAGATAGCATCTTACTCATCGGCGATTCTATGATGCAGGGCGTTGCACCCTATTTGCTAAGGACTTTCAAAAAGGTAAAGATTCAAGGGATAAATCTTAGCAAACACAGCACAGGGCTGACTTATAAGCATTATTTTAATTGGGAGTTAGCCACAAGAGATGCTTTAGAAAAGAATCCGCACATTTCGCTTGTAGTCGTGCTTTTGGGGGCAAATGACCCGTGGAGTATGAAAAAAGGTATAGCGTTTAAAAGCCCTTTGTGGGAGGAGATTTACACGCAACGCATTGATGAGATTTTACAAGTGGCTAAAGCATATAATGTGCGTGTGGCTTGGTATGAAGTGCCAAGTGTGCGTGAAAAATCGCTCAATGATAAGATAATGTATCTTAATAGTTTGTATGAATCTGCGGTAAAACAAAGTGAAGAGTATTTCTTACAGAGCAATGGCATTGTTACGCAAGGTGGGAAATATTCTGCGTTTATCAAAAATGCTAAGGGTAAGAGTGTGCAGGTGCGTGCTGATGATGGGGTGCATTTCACCACAAGGGGCTATCAAATAATGGCAAATATTTTGCTAAATAGCCTTGAAGTGTTGCCGCTTGAGAATGCCCCGCAAGAGAGTGAGCCTACACAGGAGTAAATGGGGGTAATGGAATGAAAAAGCTCATCACTGCCCTTATACTTTGCGTGAGTGCGTGTGTGAATGTGTGTATGGGTGAAGAATATCCGCTCAAACTCATTGCAAAGGCTATAAGTGAGCAGAGTGAGCCTAAGATTGCCAATGTGAGCAAAAAGCTTTTAGAATCCACACAAGGCATTGTGAATTATCAAGCCGATATTCCAAAAGCTTTACAGCAAAAGCTTGAAAGTAGGCAGAATCTTAGCATTCGTGTTTTGGGGGATTCTCACATTGCGGGGGATTTTTTCTCTCATCGGTTGCGTGGGCTACTCTTTAAGGACTACACGCTAGGCTTTGTGTATCCGCTCTATCCAAACTATCATCAAAATATCGCCCTAAAATATGAGAGTGAGAATTTTGAGATTCTAAACTCCCGCTTACACGAGCTTGATGAATATCCGCTAGGTGGCGTGGTAGCTAAGCCCCTTGAGCTTCCTGCCTCCATCACACTTAGTCCGCAAAAATCCACAAACCCCATAGAGACAAAAATCATTTTTAAATCTCCCAACAAAGAATCTGCTTTAATCGTGGAAGATTCTCATAATCAACGCTTTATTATCAATGCTAAACGCCCTTTTGTGTGGCAGTTTTTGAGCCTTAGCCTACACTATCCCGCCACAATCCGTGCGTTAAATGAAAAGGTGTTGCTTGGCGGATTTTTCCTTACAGATGAAAATAATAATCTTGTTGAGAATCTTGGCATAAATGGGGCGCGTTCAAATTTATGGCTAAAATGGGATAAGGCACTTTTTATGCAGCAAATGCGTTTTCTTCCTGCGGATTTAGTTATCCTTTGCTATGGTTCAAATGACGCGTTGTATGATACCTTTAACGAATCGCTTTTTGTGAAAAATTACAGCGATTTGATTGACAATATAAGGGAGGCTAATCCAACTGCTAGTATTTTGCTCCTTACCCCGCCCCCTGTGGTGCAAAAGGTAAGCAATGCCTCAAGGCGTAAAAAAGCAGTGTATAAGATGAGTAAAAACGCTAAGGGCGTGAGAGAGGCGGTTATCAAAGTGGCTGAACAAAAGCAAACAATGCTCTTTGATCTGGAGGGCTTTATCAATCAAAGTGGGGGTAAGAAAAAGTGGGAGGAAGCCGCCTTAGCCAAAGCCGATGTGCATTTACTGCCAAATGGCTACAAGCTTGTAGCGGATAAGATTTTTTATGAGCTGCAGAAAATAAAATATTTCTAAAAACAACACACCAATATAAAGCGGGATTCTAAAAATTGAGCTAAGACTTAAGCAGGGCGAGATAATCCTTTACCCTCTGTCTGTTTGGCTTCCTGCAAGAAAGGTGCGTGTAGATTGAAAGCTCATCACACATGCCAAAAAGCGACTTTTTCACAGAATCAAAGAAATAATCGCATATTTCAACAATTTCAGCTTGTGTGTTGATATGCTCATAATTCATAATGACATCATAATCTAGCTTGGCTTGGGATAGCAGCGGAAAACACGCCATCATCTTTCAGCAACAAGCACGGGTGTGCTACTATTTCAGGCAAGTTTGCAATATGTTCTAAAACCGCACAAGAGATGATTCTGTCATAAAATGGGCTTTGGATTTGGGATTTAATGGATTGCGTGGATTCAAGGGAAGCAGGGGATTCTATGTGGGATTTAGCAAATGCACTTATTTTATCGGCATTTGTATTTACCCCCCCCCCCGTTAATATCACTGCTTTGTGCTATTTCTGCAATATCTTTATATATGGCATTGATATGTTGGAGTTTTGGGGAATCTTTATAAAGGGCTTTGAATGGCTCTATAATATCATACATGTGTGAAATCGCTTTCATAGGATATTTGATTAAGCGTTCCTGCACCTATTTCTAGGGTTTTATGCCCACTAATGCCTTGTGTGTCATTGGCTACTTTGTAATGTAGCCAACGCTCTAATTTTTGGGCTAAGCCACTTGCCGTTCCTTATCCATCTCTATTGTTCTTATAATGTTGCTCATAGATAGCCTGATAAGTTTGTGGCAATGGACTTCTAGTCTTTGGAAAATTATCAAACATCACTCACTCCTTTTACTTGCTTTTTACTCAACCTATCGTTTTAAGCCATTAACGGTTTGTAGCATAGAATCTGCGGTTTGAATGCTTTTTGAGTTGGCTTCATAGGCTCTCTGCCCCGTGATAAGATCCGTCATCTCTTCTACAAGCTTTACATTACTTAGCTCTAAAAATCCCTGTCGCAACTGCCCAAAGCCATCTAATCCGGGCACTCCCGCTACGGGATCGCCTGAAGCATTGGTGTTGATAAAAAGATTATCGCCTAGAGAGTGAAGCCCAGCAGGATTAATGAAATTCACAATCTCAATCTGCCCTAGCACATTAACTTCTGTTTGATTGCCTTCAATCACGCTTACCGTGCCGTCTGTGCCGATATTAATCTGTGTCGCCCCCTCTGGAATGGTAAGCTCGGGGATAAGCCGATAGCCCTCTGCATTGACGACATTACCATTATTATCAAGCTTAAAGCTCCCTGCTCTTGTGTAGGCGATATTGCCATCGGGCAACTCAATTTGAAAAAATCCATTGCCGGTGATGGCTACATCAAGGTTGTTTTCCGTCTCTTTGGGGTGTCCTTGTGAAAACATCTTTTGCACTGCTACGGGTCGCACACCGATACCCACTTCAATGCCTGTTGGCGAAATGGTGGTTTCACTCGTGCTTGTCCCAGCGTATTGCAACACTTGGTAGAATAAATCCGCAAACTCCGCCCTTTGCTTTTTATATCCTGTGGTATTGACATTAGCGATATTGTTTGAAGTGTTGTCAATTTGCATTTGCTGTCCTAGCATACCGGTGGTGGCTGTGTAGAGTGATCTCATCATAGGGCTATCCTTTATCTTAATCTCGTGGAATTGTTACTTTTATGAAGCAATTTGTGGGTTTAAAAGCAAAAGTGATTCCACACTAAAGATTTTTATAGCTAGATTTTAATATAGTTTGGCTTCTACTTTGAGAGTGTAGCTCCATAGATTCAAATGAGCTTCAAAAAAGGGAATTTATGCTTTTAACAACGCTTTATATCATCGCCATTACAGCAGAAGGTATGACAGGTGCTCTTGCGGCTGGAAAGCATAGAATGGACTTGTTTGGCGTGATGTTTATCGCACTTGTTACGGCTATTGGCGGTGGGTCAATCCGCGATATTTTACTCAATCACTATCCGCTCACTTGGGTAGCCCACCCTGAATATGTGATTCTTATCTGCGTAGCGGCATTGCTAACTACGCAAGTCCCGCGAGTGGTGAGCAAATCTGAATCTGTATTCCTTACACTTGATGCGGTGGGGCTTGTGGTCTTTAGTATTTTAGGCGCACAAGTAGCCATTGATAAGGAATATGGCTTTATCATAGCAGTAAGTGCAGCGGTGATAACAGGCGTCTTTGGTGGAATCTTGCGTGATATTTTGTGTATGCGGATTCCCCTTGTGTTTCAAAAAGAGATTTACGCAGGCATTGCTATCATTGCTGGGGGAATGTATTACGCTCTGCTTGAATATGCGAAAATAGATATTATGCTGGGGACAATCTTAACGCTTTTTGTGGGCGTATCAGCTAGACTTTTGGCGATTTTTTATAAGCTTTCATTGCCGGTTTTTAACTATCAAGATGAGGGTGAAAAAAAGCAAGATGAGCAGAAAAAACAAGAATAGAGCGGTGTAATGTTAGTTTTTGGATTCTTTTTATACAATACTGACTCTTTCATAAGGAATGCACTATGAGTTCAATCGCCCTTGCTTTGAAGTATCGTCCAGCGAGTTTTAGCGACTTGGTTGGGCAAAATGCTATCTCTCAAACGCTCTCCCTTGCGTTAGATTCTAAGCATATTTCTCACGCGTATCTTTTTAGCGGACTGCGTGGGAGTGGGAAAACAAGCTCGGCTAGAATCTTTGCTAGAGCATTAGAATGCGAGAGTGGTCCTATCAGCACACCTTGCGGGAGTTGTGCGAGTTGTGTAGCGGCATTAGAAAATCGGCATATAGATATTATTGAAATGGACGCGGCGAGTTCTAGGGGGATTGATGATATTAAAAAGCTCATTGAGCAGACAAAATACCGCCCTAGCTTTGGACGCTATAAGATTTTTATCATAGATGAGGTGCATATGTTGAGTAAAGAAGCGTTTAATGCCCTATTAAAAACGCTTGAAGAGCCACCGGAATTTGTGAAATTTATCCTTGCGACAACTGATCCGCTTAAGCTCCCTGCGACTATCCTTAGCCGAACTCAGCATTTTAGGTTTAAGCAGATTCCCCATAGGCTTGTTGTTGAGCATATCACAAATATTTTAAATAAAGAGGGTGTGAGCTATGAGCAAGAAGCCCTTGAGATGATCGCACGGAGCGGATCTGGGAGCTTGCGAGATACACTCACCTTACTTGATCAAGCTATTATTTTTTGTAAAAATCATATTGAAGTTGCAAGTGTGAGTGATATGCTAGGCATAGTGGATCCGCAGGTTTTGAAAGAGTATTTTCAAGGCATTTTGCACCATCAGCACGATAAAGTCAGTGGGATTTTACAAGTGCTGTATGAATATGAATGCGAGATGATACTTGATGAAATGATGCTCTTTTTAAAGGAGAAACTTTTGCAAAGGGATAGCGACTTTCCGCCTTTGCTGCTAGATAGGTTTGCTAGGATTCTCACAGAATCTAAAAGTTTGTTAAATCTTAACACCGATGGGGCGTTTGTGCTTTTACTCTGTGCGATGAAAATGCAAGAAGCCATAAAGGTAAAAGATATAGAAACTATGATTGAAGAGCTAGAAAATGAGATTTTTGGAGCAAATCAAAATAAGGTGCTAAATTCTACTTCTGCTTTATCTTCTTTGCCCTCTTCGCCACAGAATCCACAAGCCCCCCAAACTCCAGCAGATTCACAGAATCCCCAAGCTTTTGAATCTCCACAAGCTCCCGCCCAAACACCTTCTTTAGATTCACAAAAAACGCTAGGGGCTTTGCATTTTCAAACCTTGATACAAAAGATTACAGATCGCAATGCCGAGCTAGGCGAGATTTTTGAAAAAAATGTAAAATTTGTGGAATTTAGCAGAGAAAAGTCGCTGTTGCGTTGGCAGAGTGTAGCCCAAGGGGAGCATAAGGAAAAATTGCGTGAGTTTGGTAAGATTATTGTAAGTCTTGTGCGGGAGATTTTTGGTGCAAATACGCATATAGAGCAAGTCCAAGACAATATCCAAGATTCTAACTCACAAGCCACACAAGATTCGCAAAGTCCGCAAAATTTGCAGAATCCACAAGCCCAAAGCCCACAAAATCAACAAGAAGGGCTACAAAAATTTACAAGCCAAAATCGCGATGTGATTGAAGCTATTCGCGATAGTGTGGGGATAAAGGAAGTTCTCGTGCAAAATGACAAACAAGATAAGGGCGATGAGAATGCGTGAGCTACAACTCCAAGAAGATGAGCTTTTTAGCCTATGTGAGATTCTGCAAGAGAATGTAGCTAAATCGCCTATTGTGCTTTTGCGTGGGGAGCTTGGCAGCGGGAAAACAACGCTTGTTCGCTCTTTTGTAGCCTATTGCGGTGGGGATACAAGCGAGGTAAGCTCCCCTACCTTTAGCCTATCACAAGGCTATGAATGTCAAAAATATGGGGTGATTTATCATTATGATATTTATCGCAAGGAGCTAAGTGAAATGCTTGAGCTAGGATTGTTAGAATGCTTAGAGCTTCAAGGTGTGCATTTTGTGGAATGGGGGGGAAATGACTTGCAAACACTGCTTAGACAAAATGGCTTTACGCCCATAAGCATAGACATAGAGCTAGGGCAAAACAATAGAATCTACAGAATCTATAAGGTGGGCGTATGAATAAGCTTACAGCACACAATCTTAGCAAACAGATTAAAAAAACAAAAATCGTCCAAGATGTCTCACTTGAAGTGAGTAGTGGTGAAGTAGTGGGGCTTTTGGGTCCTAATGGTGCGGGGAAAACGACAACTTTTTATATGATTACGGGGCTTTTGCACCCAAGTGAAGGCAAAGTAATGCTTAATCACACAGATATTACAAAGCTTCCCTTACATAAGCGTTCAAATCTAGGCATTGGCTATCTGCCACAAGAATCTAGCATTTTTAAGGATTTAAGCGTTGAAGAAAATTTGATGTTAGCCGCTGAAATTAGCATTAAAAGTCCTAAAGATAGGCAGATGAAAATTGAAAAGATGTTAGAAGAGTTTAATATTGAGCCTATTCGCGCTAGAAAGGGCGTTAGCCTAAGTGGGGGAGAGAGAAGACGCGTAGAGATAGCTAGGGCGTTAGTCAAAGATCCAAAGTTTATTTTGCTTGATGAGCCTTTTGCCGGGGTAGATCCACGCGCGGTAAGTGATATTCAAAATATTATTTTAAAGCTTACACAGCTTGGCATAGGGGTATTAATCACAGATCATAATGTGCGAGAAACGCTTTCAGTTTGCTCCCGCACTTATGTGATTAAAAGCGGGGCGTTACTAGCAAGTGGGAATGCTGAAGAGATTTATGGTAATGAGCTTGTGAGAAAATACTATTTGGGAGAGCATTTTAAGGTATGAGTATAGGCGGGAAATTACGCGGGAATCTGCAGGTTAAAGCTCGGCTTTCTACGACTTTAAAAAGCTGGTTGCCGATTTTGCAAAGTGGTGTTACCGAGCTTGAAGAAACGCTTAATGCCATTGCTGATGAAAATCCTTACGCAAGCGTGCAAAGCCAAATGACACAAAGCCTGAATGCCAAGATACCTAAAAGAAATAAAGCTCAATCTAGTGGTGCGTCTAATGAGCGATTTGAACAAAATTATATCAGTGAGCAAAGCTTATATGAAGTGCTTGAATCTCAAATAGATTCTAAACTTTTTCCTACTAGCATTTCTCAAAGTATTGCTTTTAAGATTCTAGAAAATATCAATGATGAGGGCTATTTAGATGTGGCGGTGGCGGAGCTTGCCTTAGAAATGGGAGTAAGTGAAGGTGAATTTGAAAGGGTAAGACAGCGATTTGCGTATTTAGAGCCTTATGGTGTGGGGGCAAGAGATGTGCTAGAATCTTTTCTTTTTCAGCTGAATAATAGCGACTTAGAAGGGGAGGGTTATGAACTTGCAACTAAGGTGATTAAGGACTTACACAATCACAGCAAGTATAAAAATCACAAAGATTATAATCTTGTGATGAAAACTATTAAGAGTTTTAAAAATCCCCCTGCCATTGAGTTTAGCCCAAGGGAAGCGGAGATTATCCCTGATATTTTTATTTTTGAACGCCTAAAAAGTGATAGTTTGAAAAATACCACTTATGAGCTTGAAGTGGCGATTAATGATGCGTATTATCCCAAGATTGTGATTGAAGAGAATTTAAAGCTTAAAGACAAGCAGGGGGCGGAATTTTTAAGAACAAAGCTAAAAGAAGCTAAGGATTTGGTAGATGCACTAGATATGCGTAAGGCTACGATTCTAAAAATTGCCATTGCGTTGCGTGAAAATCAGTATGATTTCTTTATGGGTGGGGAGATTCGCCCAATGAAGCTTAAAGATATAGCCCAAGATTTGGGCTATGCCCCAAGCACGATTTCTCGTGCCATAGCGAATAAATATTTGGAATGCGACAGGGGCATTTTCCCTATAAAAAGCTTTTTTACCGCTGCTATTGATGGGGATACTTCAAATGCGTCAATTAAGGATTTTATATTGAATCTTGTGAAAAACGAGGATAGAAAAAAGCCTTTGAGTGATTTGAAGATTCTAAAAATTGTAGAAGAGAAATTTGAGCTTAAAATGGTAAGACGCACCATTACTAAATACCGCCAACAGCTTAATATCGCAAGCTCTAGTGAGCGTAAAAGATTATATGAAATGAGCGTGTGAGAGTAAGTTAGGATAAAAAGAATGAAACAGAGCAAGATAGATTTATTTTTAGAACTTGCTAAGCCTGATGAAAAGGGCTTTTCAAGGTGAGTTGGTGTGGGTGAGTTTGTAGGAGCATACAGGACTTTGCAACTTGGCAATGGCAGGAGCTGGTGTCGGGCGAGTAGTAGTTTAGCTAAAACATATATTGTAGAGCTTGATAAATCGCTCACAAGCAGCAGTGCCATTGATGCTATAAGGTTGCAAGGATTTAATCCGCAAAAAGCCTTTAATCAAGCTATACGAAAAGATATTAAAGATTTTTACAAATCACAAAAATGTGTAATGCTAGGCGTTTGCGGTAAGAGTGAAAACACGACAATTGAGATTGATCACAAAGATGAGCAACAAACAAGAAAAAATCAACAAGGAGCAAGATGTGGCAAACATAGTTGGTAGAACAATAGGCAAAAAAATTGAAAAAGCATTTGCAAGTGATTTTGATAGGCTTAATCAAGATGGCACACCTTTTACACTTACAATAGATGAGATTAAGGAAAAAATCCCAGAATATTCTAGCGGCAACGGACATTCCGCCCTTAGAAATCAAGAAAAAGATGGAAAATCTATAGGATACCTGTGTCATAAACACATAGTTACAAAACATCGAGAGAAGGATACAAGCTTGAATAGCCGAGTCACTAGTGTAACCTTTAGCAAAAAATAATTTTATGAACTACATAGGCTCAAAGTGTAAATTACTGCCATTTTTACAGCAAAGCATAGAATCCACACTCAAAAAGCATAATACCAAGCCTTTGCAAGATTCTATTTTTTGCGATTTATTTGCAGGCACAGGGGCTGTGAGCAAGGCTTTTAAACTTAAAGTCAAGCAAGTGATAAGCAATGATAAAGAGTATTATAGCTTTGTGCTAAATCAAAACTATATTGCTAATCACACTCTCATTAACCGTGCAAATAAGCTAATAGAAATGCTCAATAACACGCCTTTGAAAAAGGGAAAGATTTTCACACATTATGCCCTTGGTGGGAGTGGAAGGCAGTATTTTAGCGATGAAAATGCGATGAAAATTGACGGGATAAGAGAGAGAATTGCTGCGTGGCAACAAAGTGGGTTTATCAATGAGGCGGAGTTTTACTTCCTCCTTGCTTCACTGCTAGAATCTGCCGATAGCGTGGCAAACACGGCTTGTGTGTATGGAGCGTTTTTAAAAAGGCTTAAAAAAAGTGCGACAAAAGAGCTTGTGCTAAGCCCTGCAGTGTTTGAATCTGGCCACAATAGCCATAAGGTTTTTAATGAAGATTCTCAAAATCTTATCACGCAAATTAGTGGCGATATACTCTATCTTGATCCGCCTTATAACGCTAGGGAATATGGAGCGAACTATCATTTGCTTAATACCATTGCGTTGTATGATGACTTTATACCAAAGGGCAAAACAGGACTTAGGGAATACAAAAAATCAGCGTGGTGCAAAAAGAGTTGTGTGGAGAATGCACTTGATTTTTTGCTTCAAAATGCACAATTTGAATGGATATTTGTAAGCTACAACGATGAGGGACTTTTGAGTTTAGAAAAAATAGAAAAGCTTATGAAAAAATATGGCACATATGCTTGTGTCAAGCAGGATTACCAACGCTTTAAAGCAGATTCCACGCGTCAGCAAAAGCAGAGTAAAACTACTGAGTATTTACATATTTTGCATAAAGCTTAAATTGTGGTGTCGCGGATTTAAGCTACAAAATAAGCCAACTTTTAGCCAAAAAGAGTTACAATCTCACCCTTTTGTGTGCTTTTACTTTTAAAATTGTTTTAAAATAAGGCGACAAAATTCACACATACCAATCCTTGTTAGGTTGCTGGATTCTGCAGATTGTGAGAATCTTGCTAAGGGGTATGGAGGACAAACCAAAACTTTAAGGAGAACCTATGGTAACAATGAAAGATTTGCTTGAGTGCGGTGTGCATTTTGGACATCAAACACGCCGATGGAATCCAAAGATGAAACGCTTTATCTTTGGCGTGAGAAAAAATATCCACATTATTGACTTGCAAAAGACTTTGCGTTATTTCCGCTACACTTACAACATTGTCAAAGAAGTCGCGAGTGAAGGCAAGGTGATTATGTTTGTAGGCACAAAAAAGCAGGCAAGTGAAACGCTAAAAGCTTATGCTGAATCTGTGAATGCACCCTATGTGAATTATCGTTGGCTTGGCGGTATGCTTACAAACTTTAGCACGATTAAAAAATCAGTCCGCAAGCTAGAGATTATTGAAGAGATGGAATCTAGTGGGCAGATTGATTTGCTGACTAAGAAAGAAAAGCTAATGCTCCAACGCAAGAAAGAAAAGCTTGATAAATATCTAGGCGGTGTGCGTCATATGAAAAAAGCTCCGGATATGATTTTTGTCATTGATGCGGCGAAGGAAAAAATCGCTGTGGCAGAAGCTAGAAGGCTTGGGATTCCCGTTGTTGCACCGCTTGATACAAACTGCGACCCTGATATGGTGGATTATCCAATCCCGGGCAATGATGATGCAATTCGCTCAATCCAGCTTTTCTGCAAAGAGATAAGCGAGGCGATTTTAGAGGGCAGGGCTGAAAATAAAGACTTGCAAGATGAGCAAGGCGAGGTGATTCCAGCAACTGAATCTGAAAAGCAAGAACTGCTTGATGAAGTGAAAGCTGAAGAAAATAGCGCACAAGAGGAGGCGTAAAATGGCAGATATTCCAGCACAGCTTGTAAAGCAACTCCGCGAGATGACTGACGCGGGAATGATGGATTGCAAAAAGGCACTTGTGGAGACCAATGGCGATTTACAAAAAGCCGTAGAATATCTGCGTGAAAAAGGCTTGTCAAAAGCGGCTAAAAAAGCAGATAGAGTGGCTAGTGAAGGCGTTGTGAGTGTGGAAGTAGCAAGTGATTTTAGCAAAGCAAGTATGATTGAGATAAATTCTGAAACTGACTTTGTGGCTAAAAACGATACATTTAAAGAGCTTGTGGATAGGACGGCAAAGGTGGTGTATGAGAACACACTTTCTTGTACACAGAGTTTGCAAAGTATGAGCGTTGAGGGCGTGAAGTTTGAAGAGTATCTCCAGCAAAATATCGCTAAGATTGGCGAAAATATCGTTGTTAGGCGTGTTACCACGCTAGAAGCAAAGGGCAGTGGCATTGTGAATGGCTATGTGCATTCTAATGGGCGTGTGGGTGTGCTGATTGCTATGAAGTATGGCAGAGATTCTTCAAAAAATGCCTGTGTGGAACTCGCTAAAAGTATTTGTATGCACGCAGCAGCGATGAAACCTCAAGTGCTAAGCTATACAGAGCTTGATAGTGAATTTATCCAAAAAGAAAAGGTTGCCATTATCGCTGAATTGAAAAAAGAGAATGAAGAGCTACAACGGCTTGGCAAACCACTGCATAAGATTCCAGAATACATTAGTCGCAGTGAATTAAATGAATCTGTGCTGAAGGCTAAAGAAGCACAATTGCGTGAAGATTTAAAAGCTCAAGGTAAGCCAGAGCAGATTTGGGATAAGATTTTACCCGGGCAAATGGAGCGATTTATCGCTGATAGCACCTTGCTTGATCAAAGAATGACGCTTTTGGGGCAGTTTTATGTAATGGACGATAAAAAGACCATTGCTCAAGTGCTAGATTCTAAATCTCAAGAGCTAAATGACAGCATAGAGATTGTGGAGTATGTCCGCTTTGAGTTGGGTGAAGGCATTGAGAAAAAAGTAGAGGATTTTGCTGCTGAAGTCGCCGCCCAAATGCAGTAAGCTTTCAACTTCGTATTTATAAAAGTACAAGGGATTAAGACGCTTGTGCTTTTTTTATTTTAGAATCTCACTCAATTCGCTTTGTTTTCTTGTAAATCACCCATACGCTCGCACCAATATACAATAAACACAAAAAGAGCAGATTTAAAAAATATCCCCAAATACTACTAAAACTCGCACCCATTTGATTGAGTTCTAAAAGTCCATTAATGCCGTGATAGGCTGGGAGAAAAGCGATAATATCACTCGCCCAAGGGGCAATCTGGGCTTTGGGCCATATAAATCCTAGCAAAAAGACAATCGGCATTGAGGCTAACATAATGATTTGCGTTGAGTAGGCGCGTTTAGGTAAAAGTGTGCCAAAAAACACACCAAATGCGGCAGTGGATAAAATAAAACCTATGCTAAAAAGCCAAAAATCAAGAATGTGTGCATTGATATGCACGCCATAAAATTCATACGCAAAGCCAAAATAAAACGCAAAAAGCACAACATAAATACAGAAAAATACAAAAATCTTTGATAGCACGATGAGAAGCGGATTGGCACTTGCGTAGTAGTTTCTCACCCCTTGATTATACTGCTGATTTTGCGTTCCACCGATGATTCCAGCTCCTGCTATAAGCGTTTGGTGTAGGATAAAAATAAGCACGGGAGCTAGAGTGTAGTTAATATAGCCCATTGATGTGTTAAAAAGTGGAATAAGGCGTGGGGATAGAATCTCGTGTTCTTCTATTTTGATTGTAAGACTAGCATTAAACGCACTTATCACATCAGCAGCCGCATTAGCAATAGAGCCATAAATCAGTAAATATGACGCATTTGCCATAATAGACAAAGTGGGTGGAATCTGCTGATAGAGGTGCTTTTCAAAATTATGCGGTATGGTGATAAGTCCATAGATTTGATTAGATTCTATCATCTCTTGAGCAAGGCTGGGATTATCTAAAATCTCCACCACCTCCAAATGCGGTGAGGCTCTAAAAAAAGTGATAAGCTCTCGCGATGAAGTGGAGCTATCATAATCAATAATGGCGATTTTCTGCTTTGCCACGACATCATTATAATAAGGCGTAGGGTAGAGAAAAAGATAAAAGAGTGATCCACCAAAAATAATCAGCATTGCCGATACTGAAGTAAAAATACTCTTTGCTTCAAGTAAAAAAATGGAATAAAAATGTTTCACAATGTAATTTCTCTCATATCACCTATGCGGAGAAACTCGCTATGCACACTAAAGACAAGCATTTGCCGATTGGTTTTAATGGCGTTGTTTTCATCATTGACAAGCACGGAGTTAAAAAACGCCTCTAAGGGTTCTTTTAAACTAAAAAGTGCGGTAATTTGAGAATCTACATCTGCAGTAAGTGCTTGGGATTTAAGCGATTTTAGGGCTTGGAAAAGAGCGATTTCTTGCGGCAGCTTAAGCAGCGATTCATCAATATGTGTGGGCTTAATCTCATCGCTTAAAATATTTGCCACACGCTTAAATAGGCTGACTAAGGCTTGTTTATCGCTTTTTTCAAAAAACGCATTTAACGCCTTGGTATTGCGGATAATGTTTTTAAGGTTTAGCACCCTTTTGTTATTCACACGCGCCTTTAGCACACTGCGGATAATTGAAGGATTGATTTTCAAAGCCCCCTCTAAGCGTTCAATGAAAAACTGCTCTATGCGTTTCATATCACTTATCTTATAGCCACCTGCTTGATAAAGCCTTGGCATATCGCTAAGTAAGTCAAAGTCTAAGTCATAATGGTTAATGATTTTTATCACACCATTTGCCGCGCGTCTTAGGGCAAAGGGGTCTTTTGAGCCACTTGGAATCTTGTCAATACTAAAAAGGGCAAAAATATTATCAAGCTTAATGCTTAGGGCTAAAATCGCACTTAGAATATGGCTAGGCAGGGCAGAATCTTCACCTGTGGGCAGGTATTGCTCCTTAATAGCAAGGGCAACAAGCGGGTGAAAGCAAAAATTTTTTGCATAGTAATAGCCCATAACACCCTGCAACTCGGTAAATTCATACACCATTTCGGTAAGCAAATCCGCCTTAGCATATTTCGTGGCTTGGGTGAGAATCTGCCTTGCTTCATCTTTAGGCATATCTATTGAATCTAAAGCAGGGGCAAAAGATTCTAAAAGGGCGTTAGCTAGGGCAGATTCTCGCTTAGATTTATCAAGCAAAGAGCCTAGATTTTCTACAAAAACAATCTGCTCTAAAAGCTCGGGTGTAAAGCCCTTTTTCAAGTCATTTTCATAGAAAAACATCGCATCAGCAAGTCGTGCTTTGAGTACCTTTTGATTACCCTGCACGATGGGGCTTAAATCTTTAGCCGTGGAGTTAGACACAAGCACAAAGCCATTATGAAGCACAGAATCTTTATAAGTCGCAAAGTAGCGTTGATTTTCTTTCATAGAAGTAATGATAACTTCACTAGGCAAGGCAAGGAAGCTAGAATCAAAGCTCCCATACGCCGCTTGCGGATATTCTGTAATAGCTACAATCTCATTTAGCAAATCTGTGTCAATTTCAACCTGAATCTTGTGAGCTGATTCAAGCTCGGCGATTTGGCTAAGGATTAGCTCTTTGCGTTTATCTTGGCTAAGAATGACAAAATTTTTCTGTAATGTATCAAAATACTGCTCTATGGAAGTGATTTTAAAAGGCTCAAAGCTCACATCTCTATGCACAAAAATCTGTGCTTGTTTGCCAAAGTGGCGATTAAAGGCATTCACGCAAATGCTTTGCTCCCCTAGTAAAATAAGGATATTTCTCACAGGGCGGATAAAGCCTTGCTCCACATCGCCCCAAAACATACTTTTGCCAAATTGCAATGAATGAAGCCACTCTACCACCATAGATTCTAAAAGGCTAGAAGTTTCCACACCCTTTTGCGTAATAGCATAATACAGCACTTCTTTATTATCTTTTATTCTTGTTTCAAGCTCTTGCTCTAAAGGGAGATTATTTTTTTTATAAAAGCTCTCTCCGGCTTTGCTTAAGCCCTTCGTTTTATCCCCATCAATGTAGGCAATGCTTAAAGGGGGACCATAAGATTCTATAAGAGAATCTGGCGTGTGAGCTAAAAAGCCCTCTTCATACAGCACAAGGCGTCTAGGCGTATAATACAATGTAGGAGTAGAGCTGACATTGTGCTTTTTGGCGATACTCTGCCATTTTTGAATAATATGTGGTAGCTCTTTTAGCAAAGGCAGTGCGGGAAGCTCTTCGGTAAGAATCTCAATAAGCAAGGGCAAATGTGATTTCAAGGATATTCCTTTTTTAGATATGATTGCGTAATTGTAACGGCATTGTTATTAAAAAGTGATTTAAAAGTGGCAAATTTTGTGAAAAGAAGTGTGAAAATAAGGGAGATTTTGTGAGAAAAGTTTGGTTTTGTATGTTTTGTTTATGCGTTTTTTTGGGTGAGATGAGTGCTTTGCCATTGCATAAGATAGAGGGTAAATGCGTTGAACCTAAGAAGTTTAATAAAAATCAAAAGCAAGTGATTTTAAAGGCATTCAAATATGGTGCAAAAAGTGGCTTTGGCTACACAATGGCGGCTATTGCGTGGAAGGAATCTTGTGCGGGGGAATATAGGGTAAATTTTGCTGACCCATCAGCGGGAATCTACCACGCGCATATCCCGGGCATTATCAAAAAGCATAAGCAAAAGGATTCTGCATTTATGCGGAATATGGTAGGAGAGCTGCTTATGCGAGATGATGAGTTTGCTTCACAAACCGCGTTAGAGGAGCTAGGCTATTGGCACAAGGTGCGGAGGGGGAATTGGTATGAGGTAATAAAGTCCTATAATAAGGGCTTTAGCTGGGAAAAGGACAGGGAGCGGGATAAAATGGCACAGGCGTATTTTGAAGATGTTGCAAAGCGAGTAAAGGAGCTGCAAACCTATATTCCAAAAGTGAGTTCAAGCACAGCGCGCCTTGCTAAGAAGGATTATGCTTTGGAGTTTTTGAATAATGCCACACAAGGCGTGTTGAGCGAGAAAAATGCGATAATCAAAGATTCTGTGGCAGATTTTAGGCAAAATCACAAAAACACAAAAAGCAAGGATAGGGAAAAGTTTATCATCTTGGAGGAGTAGGTGCGTGTGAGCTATCTGCTGAAGCGAGATTCTATCTCGTGCATAGTTTTTAGAGACTGCTTGAGATTATCCTTTGTAATAAATATGCCAAAATCCTTTGGTATAGAATCTGCATTCCGCTGAAAAATCCTATTTAAGCTCAATATGTCAATATCAGGGATATGGTGAGTTTCTTCGTAGTAATTGTAGTCATTTGTAGTTATGCTATTAAGATAGCCAAAATGCCAAAATCCATTAGGGAAGTTCTCCGCCATTAGTAAAAGGATAGAATCTCTTACTTGTGGAGAAAAAAGTTTAATAGTGCTATGGTGCATAGGGGCTGTGTAGATAATGCAAATAATATGATGTTTTGCACATAGGGCGTTTATATTGTGGAGCGTTTGTTTTAGTAGGATAAGTGAGCGTTTGTTTATAGAATCTTGTGGTCTTACAGGAGGCTTATGGAAGCTTGGCTCATTTGCGACATAGGCTTGTGGATTCTGATTTCTTTGTTTTTCGCGTATGGTGTAGCCCCAAATGCCTGTGTGTATGTCTTCAAATTGAGGCAGTTCGTCATAGTCTAAAATGACTTTAAATTTATCATAAACAGCTCTTGGAAGAAAATTAAAAAGATATGAAGCATAAAATTCATTTACACTTTTATGCGTTATCTCATAATGCCAAGTGCGTTGCATATCGTTTGCTGTGCGGTAATCAATGATATTTGCGGCGTGGTCTAGCCCAATTTGAATAATAGCGTATTTGATAGGATAGTCTTTTTCTATGAGATATTGCAAGAAGATTTCCGCATCAAGTGGATTAGCACTTGAAAACCAAGCATTGTAAAATTTAGAATCTGGCAAGTAGGATTCTGCTACTTTTGGCTCTATGAGGCCTATGCGTGAGCTACCGATAAGATAGGCATTAAAGTCATTATAATGTGTTTTTAGGTATTCAATTTTTTCATATCGTTGCACATGATGTATGCTTTTTGGTGCAAATTGATGGGTAAAAATTTCATAAGGATTAAATACATAATTAAATAAAGCATTGCAAGGAAATAAAATTGTAATCAGTAATGCGTATAGGCAGTATCGTTTATAGCTCATTGTTTGTCTCCTAAAAATTAAAATATAAAAATTCGGAGACATTATTGAGAGCATTGATTGAAAGTGCAAAAATTATCCAAAACCACACCACATAAAACCAATTTGGCTTAAAACGATTGAGCCACTCCACCCCATTCCTAAAGCCCAAACACACAATAAAAGCTCCTAGAATACACCCCCACACTTCATAGGAGCTATCAGTAATGGCATTTGCCCATATATCAAAACTTATGAAACTATTACTTATTTGAGAAATAAAAGGTAGGAACTTAAGCTTTATTAATATATTTTCCACCACAATAGGCAGCACCACCTCCCCACCAAACATTCCCTTTAACAGATTCACCGCCCCTTGTAAGTTTTCAGCACGAAAAAATACCCAAGCAATATTGACAAAATTAAAGGTAATAAA
>NZ_DS990391.1:818660-846434 GCF_000155475.1 Helicobacter cinaedi CCUG 18818 = ATCC BAA-847
CTTGCCACACCACTTGAGATTGCCGCATCTGCTACGGCTTTGCTTACTACTTCATCAAGTCGCTCATCAAAGGCTGAGGGGATTATGTATTCCTTGCCAAAGCTCACTTTTTGCTTTAAAAGTTCTTCAAGTTTTTGCGTGATTGGCTCTCGTGCAAGATTTGCTATCGCTCTAGCAGCGGCAAATTTCATCTCTTCATTAATCTTGCTTGCCCTCACTTTTAACGCACCTTTAAAAATATAAGGGAAACCTAGCACATTATTGATTTGGTTTGGAAAATCACTGCGTCCGGTGGCAACAATCGCATCAGGTCTTGCTTTTTTCACAACTTCTGGCATAATCTCGGGTGTGGGGTTGCTTAGAGCAAAGATAAGTGGAGATTCATTCATTCCCATAATGTCTTCTGCCTTTAATAAATCCCCTTTTGATAGCCCAAGCATCACATCTGCACCATTGAGTGCATCTCTATAAGAGTTATAATGTCCCTTACAAGCAAACTCCCTTTTTAACGCATTTAAATCAGTCCTATCCTCTGTAATCGCCCCTTTAGAATCAAACATCACAAGATTCTTAACCCCAAGGGCTTTATACATCTTAGCACAAGCCACTGCCGCTGCCCCTGCACCAAAGACAACGACTTTAATCTCTTCTACCTTCTTATTTACCAAGTGTAAAGCATTAATAATCGCTGCGGTTGAGATGATTGCTGTGCCGTGCTGATCATCGTGCATTACAGGAATATCAAGCTCTTCAATCAAACGCTTTTCAATCTCAAAGCATTCTGGAGCCTTAATATCTTCAAGGTTAATGCCCCCAAAAGTAGGGGAGATTGCCTTGACAACGCTCACAAACTTATCCACATCTTTTTCATTCACTTCAATATCAAAGGCATCAACTCCGGCAAAAGTTTTAAACAAAATCGCTTTGCCCTCCATTACAGGCTTACTTGCCATTGCCCCTATATCACCAAGCCCAAGCACCGCCGTGCCATTACTAATAACAGCTACAAGATTGCTTTTTGATGTGTAATCATACGCACTTAAAGGCTCGGCTTCTATTTGCTTACAAGGCACAGCAACACCGGGCGTGTAGGCAAGCCCTAGCTCATCAATGGAGCGTAAGCGTTTGCGTGGTTGCGTGGTAACTTTACCGCCGATGTGATAGGGAAGGGCTTTTGGGTAGGCTGCTTTGAGAGTTTGTAAATCCATAGGAGATCCTTTGGGAGAATGTCAATGTGAAAAGCAATTTTTAGCACTTTTTTACAAATAAAGCATAAAGTTTTACGATTTTTGAGTTTTTCTTTTAGAATCTTTATAATCCACTTACAATCCGCCAAAACGCCTTTGTCTTTGACTAAACTCGCTCAAAAGAGAATCTAGCTCATTAGCGGTGAAGTCTGGCCAAAGTGTAGGGGTGAAAAATAGCTCGGCGTAACTTGCCTGCCAAAGTAAAAAGTTTGAGATTCTTTTTTCCCCACCTGTGCGGATAAGCATATCTACATTGGGCAGTGTGGCGGTATCAAGGTTGGCATTAATAAGCTCTGTAACTTCCTGTGTGGTAAGCTTACTTAGCCTTTGAGCTTGGGAGTTGGCAAGTTTAAGAAAGGTGCGGGCAATTTCATTATGTGAGCCATAGTTTAGAGCTAGAATCTGCGTTAAATTTGTGTGATTTTGCGTTAAATGCTCTAACTCAAAAATGGCATTTTTAAGTGGCGTACTAAAGGCGTCAATGTCGCCAATGACGCGGAATCTAATATTGTTTTTGATATAAGTTGTCCTTTCTTCTTTAAGATATTTTTCTAAAAGCTTCATAAGATAGTCTATCTCCATTTTTGGACGCTTCCAATTCTCTGTGGAAAAGGCATAGAGTGTGAGAAATGGAATCTTTTGGTTGGCACACCATTGCGTGATTTCCTGCACAACTTTTGCACCCTCTTTATGTCCTTGCGTGCGTTTTTTGCCCTGCTGTTTTGCCCAACGCCCATTGCCGTCCATTATAATGGCGATATGTTGGGGCAGGGCATTATTAAGATTCATTATTTTGTCCTTTTGCTGTATTTTCTTGTGGGAGTTTGCGGAGTAAGGAGGCGGGATTGCCCGCATAGATTCCACTTTGTGTAATAGAGCGTGTAACAACTGCTCCTGCCCCAATTACCACATTATCACAAATATTTACAGGTAAAATCGTGGCATTTGAGCCAATGCTGACATTATTGCCAATGCGTGTGCCTTCCCACAAATCTTTGCTTTGAGCGGGGAAGCCTTCAGTAAATCTGTCATTTATAAACATTACCCCGTGCCCTATAAAGCAATCCTGCCCTATCTCTACAAGTGAGCAAATAAAGCTATGCGATTGAATCCGCGTTCTCCTGCCGATTTTAACTTGGCTTTGAATCTCACAAAATGGTCCAACAAACACATCATCTTCTAGTGTGCAGTCATACAAATTGCTAGGGTTAACAACCTTGACATTTTTACCATAGCTTACATTTTTAAGCCCGGAGTGTAGAATCCGCATTTAGTCCCTTAGCTTTTGGAGTTGAGATTCTATCTCCCTTAATTGCAAGGCGTAGTCTTGAATCTTAGCAAAAGTCTTTTGACTATTTTGTGTGAAATTACGCGGAATGGGGAGATTCTCTAAATCATTTGGGTTAAGCACACCAAGTCGCTCATCAATGTTACCTAGAGCCTTTTGCCCTTTATGCGAAAAAAGATAGCAATAAATCCCTATGGCAATATCCGTGTTTGGGGAGCGAAGCACGACTATGCCTGCATTTGCCACGATAATGTGCCTTTTAGCTTCAGGGCTAAGAATGGTAAATTTTGGCGTATTGCCACGCAAAGAAATAGCTATATCATAGGGCTTTAAAGCATATTTTTTAATCTTAGTTTTATCGCCCTTAAAGCGTTGAGTGGAAAACTCATCGCAAAATCCAAACTCCGCAAAATCTGCTACACCCAAATCAAAAAAGGTGATTTTTTCATCTTTTGGACTGCCATAGACACGCTGTCCGCGGAAAATGCTTACTTGCAAGTCTTTAAGATATAAGCTATCTGCCACTTCTTGCTTTGGCTTATGCAGATAATATCCCACGCTTAAATCGTGTGGATTAATCTGCTTTAGGGGCGTTAGAGTAGAATGCTCACTTGTAGCTTTGTGCTTATAAAGGGCAAGGAGTGAGCTAAGATTGATAAGGCGGTTATACTTGCCATCTTTGCGGTAGAAATGCGGCGTGTTGGCATTGATATGCAAAATAGAATCATTATTTTGTGAAAGCACAATGATTGAAAAATCGTGTGCTTGGTGGGGAAAGATATTTTTGGGCAGCTCAATTATGGCTTCAATCAGCCTATCTTCACAAAGCTTTTCACGCAAACGCCCTTCAAGCGAGGACTTAAGCAAGGTTTGTGTGCGGAGAATAAACACGCCTTTATCTTTGAGATGAGAAAGGGAGTGGATAAGGAAAAGCAATTCTGGGTAGGTTTTAATGAGTGTTTCATAAGAAGAAAAGCGTTCATCTTCTTTGAGAAATTGTGTGCCTATGTGGCTATCAAGAGGGGGATTGCAAATGATTTTATCAAACTTGTGATGTTTAAATTGTGCATTTGTGAGAATATTATTCAACACAAGATGTTGGGAGCTAAGATTTAGAATCTTGCAGGTAATTTTAGCGATTTTTGCCAAAGTAGATTCTAGCTCCTCGCCATAAAGTTCTACATTCTTAGCGTGATTGCAAATGGCAAAAAACAAGCTCCCCATACCATAGCAGGGATTATACACGCTCTCTGTCTCTTTAATATCTAAGATTCCTACAAGCAGTTCATTAATTTCTAGTGGTGTAGAGTAGGAAAAAAGCTTATGGGTTGTCTTTTTTTGCGTAATGATATGTAAAAACTCTTCAATAACGCTATTTGTGATGGTTTGTGTATGAACGACTTTGAGAATCTTTAGAAGATTCGCATTTGGATTAAGAGGGGTGTAAAGCTCTGCTCCAAAGGCTTCTTGCAGGGCTTGAGAGAAAGATTCATAAATGGGTTTGCGTTTATTAGTAAGAAGGATAAGAGATTCTATAAATGAGGCAGAGTGGCGTTTCAGCCAAAAAAGCTCAAGCATAACCGCGATAGAATCTAGCATATCAGTGTGATAGCGTTTGATGTATTCAAAACAATTTAGCAGCTCTTTTGATGCGTGAGAATCTGGCATATACGCTCCTAGGTGGTGTGAAAATATATTTTTAGAATCTAAGCACGCACAGCAAGTTTTGTAATAGCTTCGGTATTAAGATCGTCCATATGGCTTTTCATTACTTTAGAATACATATCTACAAGGCGATTTGTCTCTATGAGAGAACTCATCTCCAGCACAGCATTGACATTGCTTTTTTCTAAAAATCCTTGTGCAATCATAGCACTATTTTGCATAATATCGCGTTCATCTAGTCTATCTTGTGGATATTCATAAAGATTTTTGCCAACTTTTTTAAGATAACGCGGATTTTCAAAGCCCACAACGGCTAATGCCCCGATGTTGATTTGCTCCGCAATAGCGTCATTATTGATATTTCGCAAATAGAGATTGCCATTGTTGTCGCTCTCTAAGTACATTCCTGTGGGGATAATAATACCTTCTTGTGAATCTAGCCCATCACGACTTAGCACAAGGTGTCCATCTTTATTGACTAAGTGTCCATCATTGTCTATATTAAAGTTGCCATCGCGTGTGTAGCGGATACCATCGGGTGTTTTAATCACAAAAAAGGCATTATCCCTTTGCAGGGCAAAATCAAGCGGATTGTCCGTTTGGGCTAGGCTGCCTACACTTCTATCGGTATATTCTTCACTGATAATTGGCACACGATTCATCGTGCGGTTAAGAAACTTAGCGGCTTTGCGTGTGTGATCTTCAATAGGGAGTTGTTCTTTGTGTGTTTCAAACAATCGCAAATAATCGCCAATGACCACATCATCGCGTTTGAATCCTGTGGTGTTGAGATTAGCAAGGTTATTTGAGATGAGATCAAGCCTATTGAATTGCGTTACCATACCGCCGGTGGTGTTGTAATATCCACTTTGCATACTTTAGCCTTTTATAGAGAATCTAAAGTAAAAAAGCAAAAGATATTCCGTAATTTATTTAGGCTCTTTTATCGGTTTTTGGCATTTAGGTGGTATGTATTTTTTGAAAAAGAAAATACATACAACTTATAGTAAAAGAGATAAGAAAAGCAGACATAAAAGCCTTGAAAAATCGCTTATACTTCATCTTATTGTCCCATTTGTGTGGTTATCACTTTTAAGTTTGCCCCCTTAGAATCTTATTTGAAAAGATTATTTAAAAGCTTTCCTGCACCCTCTTTTATCTTATCATCTTTTATATATTTATCTATGGCTTGTTCTGCTCCCTTGCTTAGAGCCTTACTCGCTTCAGCTTTAATCAAATCACTCGCATCAATGCTAAGACTTGGCGAGGCGAGATTATCCCTTGCTTTAAGATAAATGTATTTATCTTTGATTTGGAATTTTATATCTGCATTAATCTTGCCCTTTTCTGTATCAATACTCGCTTCCTGTGCGTAAATAGCGGTATTATTGCTTGTTAGCCCAATGTCTGTGGTAATAAGCTTTTTGTCAATGGTGGCATTAAGTCCGGCATCTTCGTATGCTTCTTTTGTAATATCCGTTTTAAGGTATTTTTCTGCGAGTTGTGTAATTTCATTTGGCATAAGCTTACCATTGCTTAAAACCGCTTTGAGTGTGCCTTTTTCCGTAAGCGTGTCATAGTTAAAATCCCCATTCATACTTGAGCTAAACACCGGCTTAAGTTGAGCAATACTAAAAAGCTTGAGTGTATTGACATCTTTGAGCGAGGCAAAAAGTTTATTATTATCAAGCTTTGCATCAATGCTTCCACCAAGGGATTGTGTGCTAAAGTCCGCATAAAGCGTGTCTTTAAGCTTTGCTGTGCCTTGAGCTTTAAAATCCCCTGCGAGTTCCATACCCGTAAGGAATTTAAGCTTTTTAAGATTTGGGATGGTGGCAACATAGGGGACAACAAAGCTAGAATCTTTAAGGTTGATTTGGGTTTTAGCAAGATTAAGATTGGCAATATCTGAATCTAGCTTTGAGTTTGCCTCGCCTATGCCTTGTTTTAGCACTACGCCTGAAGTGAGATTGAATTTCGTATTTGGCATATCAAGGTCAAATTCCTTTTTCATCACCACATTATTTGTTGTGCCTGTAAGCGTAAGATCTGTCTTTGTGCTTATACCTTTATCAAGCTCACTTACAACCGCGTTGAGATTTAATCTCATATCTGCATATCGTGGCATATAAATCATCCAAAGCAATGTATCAAGCTTTAAATTACTCACTTGTGCTTTAATAGTATCTGGGGCTAGGTTTTTTAGCAGGGCTTCATAGCTTGTGTTTGAACTTGCGATGTTTGAGCTACCTTTAATCTCTAAAGATTCTATTCCACCTTTCACTTCGCCCTTTGTATTAAAGCTCCCGCGTATAGGCATACCCACAAGTGGTGTAAAAGCGGATAAATCGCTCAAATCTACTGCATAGCTTGTATTTGTGCTAAGGGTTTTAAGGAGCGTTTGTCCGCTTGAGTGGATATTGCCAATATTGCCATTGAAGCTAAAGTCGTGATTAAGTTTATCCATATCAAAAAGGGCATTAAGTGTAGTTACAAAAGTCGTCTTTGGCACATCTACATCAAAATCTTTTTTAATCAGTGTGCTATCCACCAAGCCTTGAGCGATTTGCAACAAGGTATTGCCATTAAAGTTCATATTTTGATCGCCTTTAATGTCCGCTTCAAGGCTAAGTGAGCCACTCGCGTAAGGCTTTATCCCAGCCATTGCAAGAAATTCTTTAATCTGTGCGTCTTTAATGTTTGCCAAAATGGCCGTAGGTGTAAAATCCTGCAAGGTAACGCGAATATCAGTAAAAGACTTTGCAATATCACTTGTAGTATTGACTTCAAGATGTTTGAGTGATCCTTTTGCCGTTGTATTAATCACAAATGAGCCTTGCAGCGGTGTATCTACAAGTTCACCTAGCACGGCAATATCTCGTGCATCAACTTTGAGGGCTAAATCAAGCGTTTGAGAAAAGAGTGAAAAATCCCCACCAAGTGTGATGATGATAGTATCATTATGTGCGATTTTAAGCTCAACACTTGAGATTCCAAGCGAGAAAGTTTCAAGCTCAAGTTTGATAGGTGCGTATTTATCAATCTGCCCTTGAATAATAGGCTTAAGCAAAGCATTGCCCGGTGGTGTGAAAAGCACACAAAAAATAAGCACAAATAAAGCTAGGATAATCCCCAAAATCCAAAGGACAATTTTTTTCATACACACCTCCTAAGACATAATTTACAAAGTGCGGATTCTACAATGAATTTGATAAGCTTTTGCTTTGTGAATAATCCAAAGTAGAATCTTTAAGCTCCGTGTTTATATCTTTGGCATTTCAAGCTTTCTATTTCTACTTGCCACAAGGATAAACACAAAGATTCCAACCACCATAATCTTTACCCACAATGGCACAGGCATAGCCTCTCCTGCAGCATAGCTATGCATTCCAGTGAGATAGAAATTCACCCCAAAATAAGTCATTAACACAGAGAAGAATCCAACCACAGAGCTACTCGCAAAGACAAAGGGCAGATTTGTTTTTACCACAAATCTTAAGTGCAAAATAATCGCATACACGCCAATGCTGATTAACGCCCAAGTCTCTTTAGAATCCCAGCCCCAATATCGCCCCCACGATTCATTAGCCCAAATACCCCCTAGGAAATTCCCCACAGTGAGTAAAAATAGCCCTAAAATCATTGCCATTTCATTTAAAGCACTTAGCGATAAAATAGAGCTATCAATGCGTTCTTTGGTGTTGTTTTTCTGCGTAAATTTATCACTCCTTAGCACAAACATAAATAGCGTAATAAGCCCTAGCATAAAGCATAATCCTAAGAATCCATAACTTGCAGTGATAACAGAGACGTGGATATTAAGCCAATAGGATTTTAAAACCGGCACGAGATTGCCAATTTGTGGATCCATAAAGCCAAGATGAGCCACAAAAAGCGTGATTCCAGCCATAAAGCTAGACGCACTCAAAGCCAGATTAGAATGCCTAAAAAACACCACACCCGAAGTAATCGCCGCCCACGCAATATAGAGCATAGATTCATAAGCATTACTCCACGGAGCGTGCTCGCTCACATACCACCGCAATGCCAAGCCACAAGTATGTAACACAAAAAGCAGGAATAAAAGTGTATAAAAGATTTTATGCACTCTAGGTTTGAGTGGAGCATTTTTAAGAATGGAATACAGCACGATGAAAAACAGCACAATGCTAAGGATTAAATAGGGATATGTGAGCTGATGAAAGGGATTGTAAGTGTTTAGCCAAATTTCAGAATCTATTTTCGCATCGCTAATAAGCGTTGCTCCGCCATTTTCTTTTTGGATTCTATCAATCTCTTCTAGGGCTTTATGAGCTTCTTGCCAATTATTAGAATCTAGCCCCATTTGCATACCCTCTGCAAAGCCTTTATACACCTGCATAAGAGTCTTAGCCTTTTGCATATTGCCTTCTGCCACAGCCGAGCTAATGGCTTCAAGTGGGTAGAGCCATTGATTGTTTGGGGTTTTGCTATCAGGGAATATTCTAAGCACCTGACCAGTATAGATTAAAAACGCATAGTTAATTTTCTCATCTACACTGATGACATCTTTTTCAAATGTATCACGCAAGGCGGGGTTTTTAAGATTTGCTGCTTCTACATAGTTTTGGAGGATATACTGCCCCTTTGGACTAAAGACATCAATATAAGCAATATATTTTTGATTTTCATCTAGCCCTAGAATCTGCCTAAGCTTAGGCGATTTGGTCGCTATCATTTGGATAGTTTGCCACTCTTGTGGATAGAAAATCATACCTAAGAAAATTTGCGTAGGATTTAAATCTAAAAATGTGCTTTTTTGCGTGAGTTTATGGATATATTCATCAGCTAGAGTGTGAATGGGCTTTGTGCGTCCGCCAAAATCTTGGACTAGAATCTTATCAAACTGCTTTGCTAGATTTGAAGCATTTTTGAGCGATCGTATCATCGTAGGAATGTCTTGTAGATTCTCATTTTGGGCTTGTTTGGGAGTAAAGCTAGAATCTAGGCTAGAATCTTGTGTTGCTATCTCATCAGCATTTGAAGCATTAGGCAGGGCATAAGTGTGCGTTGGCAAAGTAAAAAAGCTAAAGGCACAAAATAGGGCAATCGATAAAAATTGCTGTGTTTTTAAGAATCTCCCTAGGCTTAAAAAGCGTCCATTTTTATCAAAAAGCAGCCATAAAACGCCAAGGATAAGCATTGTATAGCCTATGTAAGTGGGCGTTTTGCCCGGGTCGTTATTCACCGATAGAATCGAGCCTTTTTCATCTGGGTGATAGGAGCTTTGGAAAAAGCGATAGCCACCATAATCAAGGATATTATTCATAAAGATTCTAAATGGGAATGGCGGTTTGTCTTTTTCAAGCACTTCTACTTGTGAAGCATAGGAAGCTGGGGAGCTTGAGCCCGGATAACGCTCAAGCTCAAAGCTTGTAAGCTTAAGTGAAAAAGGCAGGGCAATAGCATCTGTCCCCCACGCAAGGAGAATGGTATAGTCATCTTCGCGTAGCAAGGTAATGCTTTCTTTGCTAGGGGTGCTATCCCCATCACGCAGGATAAGCGTTTCAAAATCTTTATCTAAAAACTTAATATCGGCTTGTAAAACATAGCGTCCCATAGGGGAATCTTCCCTGCTTAGACTGCCTGTGGTAATTTCTAAAGGTTTATCAAAAAAGCTAAAGGTTTGCTTAATGGGGCGGTTAATCTTATCATCAATGTAGGTTGGGATTCTAATATGCTCTACTTCGCCTTGGGGATTTTTCACTTGTATAAAGATGTAATGTGTGTTTGTAGTGATAGTATTAGCACTCTCCCCTTCTCGCAAACTCATAAGTCCCTCAAATCCATAATACCGCGTGATACCAGCTCCTATGATGATGACAATAAATGAGCTGTGTAAAAGCAGTGAAGCGTATTTCTTTCTCTGCCACGCTTTTGAAGTGATAAAACAGCCAATAAGGCAAAGAGCAAGCCAAAGATGTAAAATCTCAAACCAAAAAGCATCATATACCCAAAATCGCGCCGCAAGTGTGCCATCAAACTTTTCAATAAAGGTTGCAATGCCACAAGCAGTGGCGTATAAAGCGATAAGTAATAAAACCATTTTCATAGAACAAAAAAGTGTTTTAAGAAGTTGCATATTTGCTCCTTATATGTAATAAAATCTTGGAATTTATAGAATCTTATTTATCTCACTTGCCACTTGCGTTTGGTCCTTATCCTGCCATTGTTTGCTTTGCATATATTGCAGGATTTTTAATATAGAATCTGCATTCATATAGCCGGGCAATTCAAAAATACTCTCTCCCTTAGGATTCAAAAATATAAGTGTAGGTGTAGGACGCATAGGAGATTTGACATAAGATTCCATAAGGGCAGTGGTGCTTAACTCCTTTTTAGAATCTATAAAATTTAGGTTATGGATTTTGGTGTAGCTGACATTAATGTAATAGGGGATAAAATGGCTTTTTAAATGGCTTTTTATCTCGCTATTTGCTTTTATATCATCTTTAATCTTATCGCAATATATGCAGTTATTTTTCCCAAAGATTAAAAGCGTAGTTTTATCTTCTTGTGTGGAGATGTTTTTTGTGTCTAAAAATATATCTTCTAGCCCCGCATAGCTTTGTTTATCAAGGCTTTCAGCGTGTTCTATGGCAGCAGCATTATTGCCCTGTGAGATTTTGACTTCATTATCATCACTGCAACCCAAAAGAGTAAATACACAAATGAATCCACAGAGTATAGAGAATCTAGTTTTTTTCATCACTCGCTCCTTGTATGATTTCAATAATGGTGTTAGCAAAGCTTACATCAGCATTAAAGCAATCACACACACGATAATCTTTTATGCCTAGATTCTGTGCGTGATTGGCATAGAGAATCTTAAGCTCATAGTCTGTTTCGGAATTATCAAGCGTGAAAGAAAGCGGAAAGATAATAAGCTTTTCATTTTTAAAATGCGTAATAGCATCTTTTGTGCTAGGCTCTAGCCACTTCATTTTGCCGACTTTAGACTGATAGCTAAGGGCGATTTTTTTAAATATAATGCCTTGTTGTTGCAGGGCAGATTCTAGGGCAGCTTTGTTTTCTTCACATTGCTTTTGATAAGGATCACCTTGTTCTATGCGAGATTGTGGCAGGGAATGGGCAGAGAGTAAAAGCACAAAATCCTTAGAATCTTCACCCTTTAGGGCTTGTTTGATTTTTTCCACAATACAGGCAATATATGAAGGGTGCATGTGATAATGTGAGACTTCAAGGAGCTTTGGGCTAAAATTTAGGGATTGTAAAGCATTTTTAGCATCAAGCAAAGAAGAGTGAATGGTTGCGGTGCAAAACTGCGGATACAGACTAAAAAGCACCAAAGATTGTATATTTTGGCGTTTTAGCTCATCTAAAACGCCATAGGCAAAAGGTGGGGTGTAACGCATAGCAAAAGTATAAAGTCGTTTAGAATCTAGGGCATTGAGCGTTTTTACAAGATTTGCGGTGTGTTCTAGCAGAGGGGATTTACCACCGATAGCTTGATAATTTTTTTTTGCATCTTCTAGGCGTTTGTGAGTGATGAAACTAGCCAACATTTTACGCCCAAAGTTATTTTGAATGCCTAAAATGAGCGGATCATTAAACATATTTTTTAAAAAACTCTCCACTTCAAATAGACTGCTCGGTGCGCCCATATTGAGTAATACAACAGCTTGAGATTTGATGAAATATCCTTTGAAACTTTAGGTTAAAAATTTTTAGTGATAATAAACTATTAAAGTTAATCCAAGGAATTTAAACAAGTCCAAGACAAACAAGTTTAAAGAATAAAGGAGAGAATATGCAGGAGTTTGATTCTAGCATTTTGCAAGATACCTATATGAGCCTTATGCTCTATCATAAAATATTTGCAGCGTTTTTTGCCCTGCCTTTTGTGTTAAATCTTTTGGTGCTGTTTTTTGGCTCAAAGAATCTTGTGAGAATGAATAAAAAGATTTGGTTTATTGCACCTATTATTTTCTTTTTGCTCTCAGTAAGCGTGTTAAGCGGTATAAATATTTGGGTATTTGGGAGTTTGAGCTTGAGCTTAGAAATTATTGCGATGATAACATTTTGTGTGTTTGTGCTTGTGGGCGAGATTTACCGCATACGGATTTTAAAAGTAGCAAGACGCACAAACTTAGAGGCGATGCAAAGCTATGTGAGATTTGCTAAAATGCTCTATATGCTAGATTTAGCCTTTTTTGCTGTGCTGTTTTATTTTGTGAGTTAGCTATGCAGTTTTTGTATCAGCCAAATGCTGGGGATTTTCAAGTAGAGATTAGTAATGATGATTTTACCTATATCATTAAGGCAAGGCGTTTGCAGCTAGATTCTGTCATTAAAGTGCGGAATTTACAGGATAAGAAGCTTTATACCTACACTATTGCTGAGATTAAGAAAAAATCCGCCCTGCTTACAAAGATAAGTGAGCAAGATTCCCCAAAGAGCCATTTTAGCCCTTTGCACTTGCTGTGGGCGATTATTGATCCAAAGGTCATAGAAAAAACCCTACCTTTTTTAAATGAGCTTGGAATCTCGCGTATCAGCTTTTTTTATGCGGAGTTTTCACAGCGGCAATTCAGCCTCAATCTACAAAGAATGCAAAAGATTCTTATCTCTTCTTGCCAACAATGTGGCAGGATAGATTTGATGGAATTAGAAGTGCTAAAGGACTTTGATTGCGTATGTGAGCGATATACACCTTTTTATGCTTTTGATTTTGGTGGAGAGGATATAAGGCAGCATAACCCTTTTAATGAGGGGGCAGAAAATGGCAGTGTGCGTGTGATGGTGGGGGCTGAAGGGGGCTTTAGCCAAAGGGAAAGGCAGAGATTTGCAAAAATCATAACTTTAAATGATACACTTATTTTACGAAGTGAGAGTGCAAGTGTGTTTTTGGCAAGTTTGGCAAAACTCGCTTAAGCTTAAATCAAAATGCAATATAGAATCTTAAAGGTAATGAAAGAATAAAGGAAGGGCAAGGAATGAAAATAGGCATTATCGGGCTTGGGCTAATGGGTGGCTCTATGGGACTAGCATTAAAAAAAGTAGGGCAGATTCAAAATAAGCATATCACACGCATTATTGGCTATGATAAAAACCCCTTGCATTCGCAACAAGCGTTGAATCTTGGGCTTGTTGATGAGTGTGTGGAACTCAAAGAGATTTGGCAATGTGATGTGGTGTTTTTATGTGTGCCGGTTGATGGGATTATTGCCTTAATGGCGGAGCTAAAAGAGGGAGAGCTAAACCCAAAGACTACGCTTATTGATGTAGGTGGAGCAAAGGTAAAGATATTGCAGTCTTTGCCACAATGGCTTAGGATTCACTTTGTGGGCGCACACCCTATGTGTGGGACGGAGTTTTTTGGACCAAAGGCAGCATTTGGCGAGTTATATGAAAATGCCATTGTGATTTTGACAGATTTAGAGCAAAGTGGGGCGTACCAAGCGGAGTTGGCAAAAGATATTTTCATTGCTCTTGGAATGAAGATTCTAAAAATGGATTCAAGATCCCACGATAAGCATATCGCCCTTATCTCGCATATGCCTCATATCATAAGCTATGCTTTGGCAAATGCCACACTCGCACAAGAAAATCCCCAAACCATTCTCGCCCTTGTTGGTGGGGGCTTTCGCTCAATGAGTAGAATCTCTAAAAGCTCTCCATTGATGTGGAAAGATGTCTTTAAGCAAAACAAACATAATGTGCTTGAAGCTATGGCACACTTTCAAGCGGAGTTTGACAAAGCACGAGAGTTGCTAGAAAATGATGATTTTACAGGATTAGAATCTTTTATGGCAAATGCCAATACTTTGCAAAAATTTTTGTGATTTCTCGCTTATTGTGGGCTTGTTAGGATTTTTTATTATAATCACGCTTTTGTTATGAGGAAAAGGAATATATGAAAAAACTTTGCTGTGTTATTGCTCTTTTATTGTGCAATGTCGCTTTTTCAAAGGAGATTAATCAAATTAGATATGAGGGATTAAGCTCAATTTCAAATGTGCTTGCCGATGAGATTATAGGTATTAAAGTTGGCGATACTTTGAGTGTTGAAAAGGTTGATAAAGCTGTGCGTAATCTCTATGCACAAGGGTATTTTGAAGATATTTATGCGGATTTTGAGCGTGGAGTATTGAGTTTTTATTTTAAGCAAAAGCCAAAAGTGGCAAGTGTGGAGATTAAAGGCTATGGGAGTGAGCAGGAAAAAGAGACTTTATATTCGCAGCTTGGTATCAAAAAGGGCGATAGTTATGATGAGATAAAGCTCAATCGTGCAAAGCTTGTAATAAAAACGATTTTAGAATATCAGGGTTATTATGGCACGGTAGTAGAATCTGAAATAAAAGAAGTGGGCAATGATGGGGCGTATGCCATTACTTTTAATGTCAATCAAGGGGAAAATATTATTATCAAAAATGCCACTTATGATGGGCGAGAGAAGCTCAAAGTTAAAGATTTAGAAGAGCTAAGTGCCAATAGAGCAAGGCAGTTTATGGGCTGGATGTGGGGACGCAATGATGGGAAGCTGAAACTTGCTGATTTAGAGTATGATGGGGCTAGGGTGCAAGATGCGTATATGCGTAAGGGTTATTTAGATGCGAGTGTGTCTCAAGCCTTTGTAGATGCAAACTTTAGCGATTATAGTGCGAATTTATATTACAAGATAAAAGAAGGGGGGCGGTATAAGGTTTCTGGGATTAAAATCATTCTACACATGCCTGTGATTGAAGAATCCGAGCTAAGAAAAGGGCTTAAGATTAAGAAGGGCGAGTATTTTAATATAGAAGATGTTCGGGCTGATGTAGAGAGTATCCGTCAAAAGATAGCCGATTTGGGCTATGCTTTTGCTCGTGTGAATCCGGATTTAGATAAAGATCAAGATAATGCAGAAGTTAAAGTTGTGTATCTTATACAAGTGGGACAGAAGGTTAAGATTCACGATGTCATTATCTCTGGCAACTCTCGCACCGCAGATAGAATCATACGCCGAGAGTTGCTTTTGGCTCCGGGCGATACCTACAAGCTTACAGATTTGAAAGAATCTGAAAATGCACTCAAAAGGCTTGGGTATTTTGGTAAGGTAAAGATTGAAGAGCGGCGTGTGAGCGAAGATTCTATGGATTTGCTTGTAGATGTGGAGGAAACTCGCACAGGTGAGCTAATGTTTGGTCTAGGCTATGGGAGCTATGACAAGCTTATGGTGAATGCTTCTATTAGAGAGAGAAATCTCTTTGGCACGGGGCAAAGTGGGCAGCTCTATGCGGATTGGAGCTATCGCCGCCAACTTGTGAATCTTACTTTAAGCAATCCGCGTGTGCTAGATTCTAAATATAGTGCATCTTTGAGTGGGTTTCACTCGCTGTATTGGAATTGGGATTATAGGGAGCAGACAACTGGAACTTCTATCACAAGTGGGCGATTGCTGACAAATACGCTTCGTGCTTCTTTGGGCTATACGATTTCTACCACACGCGTTTTGGACTTTTATGATTCAAAGCTAGAGGGGCTGTATAAACAATATTTAACAATGGATAATCCGTTAAAGTTAGCCATTAGCCCAAGCTTGTATTTTGACAATACTGATGACTACTATTTCCCTAAAAATGGTGCGATTATCTCAGCCTATGTGGAATATGCCGGACTTGGCGGAGATGAAAAATATACCAAGCTTTATGGAAGAATGGCATTGTATTATCATCTTAAATCACTTTTTGGAGTTGATTTAATCGCACGATATAAAACCCAAGTGGGAGCGATTTTTGAGCAAGGCTATGTGCCGATTACTTCAAAATTCTATATGGGGGGTATTTCGAGCGTGAGAGGGTATCAAATAAGCTCTCTTACCCCGCGAGATCCATCGGGTCAGATTCGTATCGGGGGGAATTATATGATGACGCATTCTGCGGAGCTTAGCTATGGAATTTTGGAAAAAGCACAAATGCGTTTAGCACTTTTTGCGGATTATGGTATGATAGGCGTGAGTAGTTTTAATGAGACAATCCGTGCTTCGTGGGGACTTTCGGTTGAGTGGATAAGCCCTATGGGTCCTATTGTGCTTGTATTCCCACGCCCCATTAATCCACAGCCCGGAGATAGGACTTCAACCTTTGAATTTACGATGGGGACAAGATTCTAAGATTCTAATTTTACAAGAAAGGATAGCAAATGACAGCTCAAGCGGCAAATACACAAAGCACAAATAAACGCGTGAGTAATAGCGAGATTCTAGATCTTATGCGTTATGGGGATTTGCGGGAGCTAGGAGTGATGGCAAGTGCGATTAAGGCTAGGCTTCACCCAAGTAAGACTACAACTTTTGTTGTTGATAGAAATATTAATTACACAAATATTTGCTGGGTGGATTGTAAGTTTTGTGCGTTTAAGCGGCGGCTGGGCGAAGAGGGTGTGTATATTTTGAGTTTTGAAGAGATTGATAAGAAAATTGATGAGCTTTTAGAGATTGGCGGGACGCAGATTCTATTCCAAGGGGGTGTGCATCCTAAGCTTAAGATTGAGTATTATGAAGAGCTTGTGGGGCATATCGCTAAAAAATATCCTATGATTACCATTCACGGATTTTCTGCCATTGAGATAAACTACATTGCTAAAATCTCTAAACTCTCTATCCCCGAAGTGTTAAAAAGGCTACAAAATGCTGGACTTAGCTCTATTCCGGGGGCAGGGGCTGAGATTCTAAGTGATAGAGTGCGAGATATTATCGCACCAAAAAAGCTTGATACAAAAGAATGGCTTGAAGTGCATAGAGAAGCACATAAAATCGGTATGAAAAGCACAGCTACGATGATGTTTGGCAGTGTGGAAGATGATGAAGATATTGTGGCACATTGGGATTGTATCCGCTCTTTACAAGATGAGTTTCAAGGCTTTAGGGCATTTATTACGTGGAGCTTTCAGCCTAATAATACGCCTTTGCAAAAGGAGTTTCCAAACCTGCAAAAAGCTTCATCAAACCGCTATTTGCGACTTTTAGCGTGTAGCAGAATCTACCTTGATAATTTTATGAATATCCAAAGTAGCTGGGTTACGCAAGGCTCACATATCGGGCAGTTAGCTTTGCTCTTTGGGGCAAATGATTTGGGTAGCACAATGATGGAAGAAAATGTCGTATCTTCCGCTGGTGTGTGTAACTCTATGAATGCACAAGAGATGATAGCTTTGATTAAAGATATAGGCGAAAATCCTGCTAAACGCAACACGGCTTATGAGATTTTGGAGCGGTATTGATGCTTAGGGCAATGCAAATGCTAAAGCGGATATTAGAATCAAAGTTAGAAACAACGCTAAGATTTAAGGCTCGTGGGCTACGCTCAGGGCTTTTTTGTATATTATTTTTTATGGCTTTAGTAGGAGGCAGTATGAATGCGGAGACAAAAATACAGAGTGTAGAGATAAATGGCGTGGCAGTGCCATTGCTTTTTGAGCAAAGTAAGAATCTGCCTGTGGGGAGTGTGCAGCTTGTGTTTATCGGTGGCAGTGCCGATGGGGCTAAGGCTGGGCTAGGGAATTTAAGTGCTAAGATTCTAAATGAAGGCACAAAAGATTTAGGCAGTGTGGAGTTTGCTAAAAGGCTAGAGAGCAAAGCTATTAGCTTATATGCGAGTGTGGGATTGCAGACTTTGAATCTTGAGCTTTCTTATTTGAAAGAGTTTCAAAATGAGAGTTTTACGCTACTTAATGAGCTTTTAAAACAGCCAAATCTTACACAAGAAGCTCTATCTAAAGTTAAAACGCTAACCCTTAATAAACTCGCCCAACAAGAAGATGATTTTGATAGCATTGCTGAAAAGAATCTCTATAAGATTCTATTCGAAGGCACAGCTATGGCAACCCCACTGCTTGGGGATAAGCAGAGTGTAGAATCTGTAAGTTTGCAAGATGTGGAGCAGTTTTTACAACGCAATCTCGTGCTAAAAAGGCTTATCATCGTGGCTGGTGGGGATTTACAAGAGAATGAGTTTAAGACTACTTTGATAAAAGCCCTAAGCACTCTGCCTGTGGGAGAATCTAAAGAGAAGCTTTCATTTGAAGCTATTCAAACGCCTAAAAATATAAGCTCTAAAAAGCCAACGCAACAAGCATTTGTATATTTTGGCTCACGCTTTGATAATGCGGACAAAACTAAAAATTATATGGCAAGGGTTATGAGCTTTATCCTAGGCGGTAGTGGCTTTGGCTCGCGTATGATGGAGGAAGTGCGTGTGAAGCGGGGCTTAGCCTACTCGGCGTATATGCGTGTAAATGTCGGCGGTGCAGCGGAATATACAAGTGGCTATTTGCAAACAAAGCTTGAGAATAAAGATGAGGCGATAAGGGTTGTCAAAGAAGTGATAGAAGAGTTTGTAAATAATGGCGTGAGTGAAGAGGAGCTAAATGCGGCTAAGGCGTTTCTGCTAGGGAGTGAGCCATTGCGTGAAGAGAGCTTATCTCAACGCTTAAATGCGAAGTTTTTAAACTACTTTAGGGATTTGCCTTTGGATTATCACAAGCGGGAGCTGGATCAGATTAAGGACTTAAAGCTAGATGAGCTAAATGCTTACATTAAATCGCATAAAGAGATTTTAGAGCTTAGCTTTAGCGTGGTGGAGTAGAATCCGCCTTTGTCTATTTTGTTACTCCAAGATTTCATATCAGCGTAGTTGTGGCAAACTATAAGAAAAGTGGCGGTAGCTTTACGCTTAAGGCACACCCTTAAGCTGACTAAAATAAAATCGCGTGAAATGCAAACCTATAAAAGCGTTATCGGGTGGAAAAAATCTGTTTTTGCCTTATTAGCAAAATAAGTTTGTGAATGACACAATAGAGTGTGTAAGGACTATGATTGTGTATGTGAATCTTGGATTATCTCAATAGCTTTGATCACGCGTAAAATATGCCCCTCATCGCATTGAGATTGTCTAAGATTATCGCCAAGAATAAGTGAAGCAAAGTAGGCAATGGAATTATCAAGTGCCATTGTGTTTGGCAGAGTGGGCGTTAGCTGTTCGCCTAGCTTATATTCCACCATTTTTTGATAAAGGCTATTTGTATCAAAAGTATCTTTAATCACAACGCCTGTGTCAAAAAGGGCGATTTTATCTTTCTTTGTCTCATCATAGATGGCAGTCTTTTTACTCCCACCGATAATCATCTCACGCACCTTAATGGGACTTAGCCACGATACACTAAGGGTTATGATAATGCCAGATTCTAATCGTAGATTGATATTAGCCAAAGCGTCATTAGGATAGTCTAAATAGCGTGTCTTAAAGGTAGAAACCTCCTTGATATGCAGCCCCACAAGGTAATCAATAATGCTTAAATCGTGGATAGCTAAATCCCAAATCACATCTACATTACTTTGAAATAGCCCTAGATTTATCCGCCTTGCGTTGATATAGACAATCTCACCAAAGCTTTTTATTTGCTCTTTGAGATACTGCACCGCCGGAGAATGCAGGAAAATATGATCGCAATAAAGAATCTTATCTTGCTTTTTAGCTAGAGCGTAGAGAGTTTGAGCTTGTGTGTATTGCGTAGTTAGGGGCTTTTCTACAAAGGTGTGTTTGTGATGTTTTAACGCAGATTCTGCTAGGGCAAAGTGCGTTTGCGGCGGAGTGATGATAAAGATGGCTTGAATCTTAGAATCTGCTAAAATCGCCTCATAGCTGACATAGGGCGTAATGTTATAATCTTCTTGTGCTTTTGTCTGTGCGGCTTTATCTTCATCATAAATGGTATGCAGGGCAAACTCTGTGCTATTATGCAAAGCCCTAGCGACATTCCGCCCCCAATACCCATAGCCAATAATCGCAGATTGTATTGACATTGTGAGCTAACCCTTGCTTGTAGATTCTGCGTTGGATTTAGAATCTTTAGTGTTTTCTTCACGCATTTGCTTCATCTCGGCTATGCTTTCTACCACAACACCTACAATGAGATTGAGCACGATAAAGCTTGCAATGCAAATAAAGCTCACAAACACCGCCCACGCCCAAGGATACACTTCCATAATAGGACGCACAATCCCCATAGACCAAGATTCTAAAGTCATAATTTGAAAGAGCGTATAAAAGCTATCGCCCAAATCTCCAAACCACTGCGGGAACGCCTCTCCAAAGAGATTGACACACAGCACCCATAAATGCAGTAAAAGATGATTAAAAGCACCATTATGCTTATCATTGAGGGGATTGTGTGAAGCATTGCCGCAGAAACTAAACGCATAGTGGGAATGACAGAAAGTAGGCGGAAGATTCTAATCACCCTAAATGCCCTAAGCACCGCTAGTCCGCCCACGGCAAAGAGACTTACTGCTATGATGATAAAATCAAACCAATTCCAACCCCAATCCTTGCCGATAAAAAACTTTAGCCTAAAAGCTAAAATCCGCAATCCCAACTCCATAACAAAAATCCCAAGACATATATAATCAATAATGCTAAGAATCTCTCCAAAATGTTTATGGATAAACTTAATCGTCTCTAGTCCCAAACACGCGGAGTTAATGAGAATCACACTTGTGATAAAAACACTCCAAGAAGTAGATTCTAAAAAGCCTTGAAGTTTGCGTATAAAAGCGGAGAACATTTTTGTCCTTTTGAGGTGAAATAGAGCTTTTAATAGATTTGAAAGTTGAATCCTACAAAAACTGCAATTATAAGAAAAGTTATTAAATATGCTGAGTGGATAAGATTGCATAATTGCAATCTTATTGTGGAACATTAGTTATCTAGTATTTCTACTTCAATGTCTTTACCTGTGTTTTGAGCTGTATATCTTAAAATATCAGTATTAGTTTGCCCAAAGGCGGTTATGCTGATTTTTGCCTGACAAGTTACCTTTTTTGCATTATCATCTACACGCTCTGTTTTGTATTCTGAAAGACTGAATGTAGCAATATTCTTATACAATTCTGTCAATACATCATTAAGATGCTGTGTTATAACCTTATCATCACACGATGGGGTAGAGTCAAAACAACCATTTAGCATTCCTGCAACCACAACACTCATTACAAATACACCTAACTTTTTCATTTTTTCTCCTTTGTTATTTTAATATTTCAAGCACTCTGTGCCACTATACGCCAAGCATCATTAATTGCTGTGAGATTTTGTTAAGATTATCTTGCTTTATGCCTTTCCACACCATAAACCAATCAATAATCGCCCAAATCCCCAAGCCACCAAAAGTAATAAGCTTGAGTATGCCTAAACCAATATCGCCTTTGTAGAATCTATCCGCTCCAAATCCACCTAAACATAGCCCCAAAGTAAGCCCAATAATAGGACTTTTAAGACTAACCATCGCAAGTGAAGAAACTTTACTTTCATCAAGTTTTTCAAGGCGAGATTGAAGCGTTAATCCACTGCCTTCAGGGATAGAATCATTCCATTGCGATAGAAACATCGCTGTTTGATTATTCATACAAGATTCCTTTTATATCAAAGATTGCATTATTTTTTGGTAGTTAAATTCGCGTGCTCTCTTGCCAACGATAAATAAATCTACCACAAACCACACATATACAATAATCTGTGGCACAAGTGAAAAACCAGCCACCACAGCAGAATCTGTTGCCGCAGCTATAATCCATAAAAGTATCCATAAAGCCCATACGCTAAGTTTTGCGATAAATAGTGGCATATTTTTCAGCATAAGCCACGCTATACCAAAGAAACCCAGCAAAAAAGCTCCCACCCAAAATACCATTTTAGGATTACAAAGTCCAAGCGTATTTGTTTTAAGCAAAAAGTCTTATCGTCCTTGCTCGTCCATTTTGTCCAATCTCTCTTTGAGTGCGTGAAGCTTCATTTGGTCGTTTGGAAGCTTGTCTTGCAAACTCATAAGCAACATATTTGAATCCATTAGAACCCCTCATTTACCATTTACAAAATTTCAAGGAAATTATCGCAACTTCCCACCGCCACTTTAGATTCTTACTCCAAACAATAAAGCTTAAGAATCCACCACTTTTTATACCCACGCTCAAGCAAACTTAATTTACACTTAAGAATGCAGGTTTAGGCACAAAAATTTGCATTATGCCCCCCCCCCCAGCTTAATGTCTGCTGAAAAAAAAAAAAACGGATTCACAATGATCAAAAAAAGCAAAAAATACTTGAAATAAAAATCCGCAAGTAACAATGCGGAAAAAAGGAGAAATGGGAAAATTGAGAATCTAGATTCTCCAAATTGTCATACTGAGCCTTTGAGAGCGAAGTATCTACAACTTTATTTTCATTTGCTAGTTTTTTGCTTACCGCGTTTATCCGCACACCTTAGAATCTAAAAAAGATTTTTCGCCTTCTTCGTAATGCTCAAAATGACAATGTTGTGATGTAAAAGCGTGGGATTCTAGAATCTAAATAAAGCAAAGGTTTAAAGACATTGAGTCTAAAGATTCTAAGCTACACGCCTAGAATCATAAGCTGTTGGTTGATTTTATTGAGATTATCTTTTTTAATCCCTTGCCATACAAAATATAAATCTGCCAATGCCCAAAAAAAGCCGATAAAAATAAAAATGGATAGGAACTTTAAGATACCAAGTCCAATATCGCCTTTGTAGAATCTATCTACACCAAGAGCACCAAAGAAAAGCCCCAAAATAAGCCCGATTATAGGGTCTTTTAACGGGATAAAGCTAAGAGCTTGAATTTTATCTTCAGGGATTTTTTCTAATCTCCCTTGAAGCATAAAGGCTGCCTCGCTTGGAATCTTATTGCTCCACGCACTTGTAAGCATAATTAAAGCGGAATCATTCATCGTGTAATGTCCTTTGTGTGATGTGTTTAAGAAAATGAAAGTTGGGATTGTAGCAAGTGTTTTTAAATGTGGAATATGCTAAAATCGGCATTTTTCATAGGCTTATCTTTAAGATGTGGGGAGCAAAAGTGAAGAGCATAGAATCTAATTTTTTACAATCAAGCGTTATTTTTACAGAAAAATGCAAACGCAATCTTCAAGCACATTTAGCTAAACGCAAGAGCGTGATTGACTTTGAGACTTTGGGCAGGACATTAGCATACAGCCCTTTTCTGCCAAGATTTGAGCGGGAATTTTTCGCTCGTGCAAGGGCAAATCCACCTAAAAATGCTATGAGATTTGAGATTCAGGGTGATTTTGATGAGGTTGGGTTTTTGGAAATGGCAAGTGGAGCGGAGCAAAATGGCGTTAGAAATGGCAAACATAAGAGTGGTGGAGATATGTTTTTGCTTGATTTAAGAATGCAATATATGCCTTGTGTGAGTGGGGATTGTGTAGATTCTAAAGTGGATTCTAGCACTTTGGGTATGGTATTAGAATCTATCTCTTTGCTCCGCCGTCATAGCACTCTGCCTATTATCCACGCGGATTTGTTTGTAGATTCGTATCAGATTCTAGAATCGGCGTTGTTTGGGGCGGATAGTCTGCTTATCCCTTGTGGGTTGCATTCGGCTAAGACTTTAAGTGAGTTGCTACAATTTGCTAGGCGGTTAAATTTAGAGCCTTTTGTTGAAGTGTGTGATAAAGATGAGCTAAAAAGGGCGATTTTTAGTGGGGCAAGTATGTTATTTATACATAAAGATTCTTTTGAGGCACTTTTATCACTTGTGCCAAATTCCCAAATCATTGCTACAAATCACCACAATGATTACGGCGTAGATGTGCAGATTCTAGATAGTGGGGCGGATTTTAGCTCTTTTTAAAGAAGATTCAGCTAAAAGGCTAAGTTTTTTATTTGTAAAAATAGTTTGGGAGCGGTAAGATGGCTTTAATGATAAACAATGAATGTATTGCTTGTGATGCGTGTGCTGAAGAATGTCCAAATGGAGCGATTGAAGAGGGCGATCCCATTTATAGTATAGACCCTGATGTATGCACAGAATGCGTGGGAAGCTATGATGAGCCAAGTTGCTTGTCTGTTTGTCCCGTTGATGCGATTGTGCCAGATCCTGATAATATGGAGACGATGGAGGAGCTACGATATAAGTTTGAAACCCTACAAAAAGGGGAATAATGGCAAAAATTACCTCCGTTATAGATATTGGCTCAAACTCTGTGCGTATGGCGATTTTTCGTAAGACTTCTCGCTTTGCTTTTCATCTTATTTATGAGATTAAGTCTAAGGTGAGAATTTCAGAGGGCTGCTATGAATCTAGAGGTGTTTTAGGCGAAGTGCCGATGAATAGGGCGGTATTAGCACTGAAGGAGTTTGCTCAAATTTCAAAAGCACACAAGGCAAGGAAAGTGTTTTGTGTGGCGACTTCTGCCTTGCGTGATGCACCTAATTCAAAGATATTTGTAGATAGGGTAAAAAAAGAATGTGGCTTGTCTGTAAAAGTCATTGATGGCAAGAAAGAAGCCCTGTATGGTGGTATAGCCTGTGCTAATCTTTTGCATTATAAAGATGGTATAACAATGGATATAGGCGGTGGAAGCACGGAGTGTGCGTTTATTAGAAATGGTAAAATTATAGATTTAATCTCACTTGATATTGGCACGATTCGACTAAAAGAGCTGTTTTTTGATAAGAAAAATAATATTGAAGGGGCAAGGAGATTTATCCAAGAGCAGTTAAAAAGTGTGCCATCACATTTTAAGCATAATCGCATTTTTGGCGTTGGTGGGACGATACGCGCTTTGTCAAAGATGATTATGAAATATAAGAAATATCCTATTGCCGAGCTTCACGGCTATGAAGTAGATGTCGCACAGAATCTTAAGTTTTTTGAAAAGATTTCTCAAGCAAGTGAGGACAAACTAGAATCTATGGGAGTACCACAAGATAGGATTGATAATATCCGCAGTGGTTGCCTTATTTTGCAAATGTTTTTGGCTCACTTTGGGGCAAAGCAGATTGTTACAAGCGGTGTTGGGGTGCGTGAGGGCGTGTATTTGAGCGATTTATTACGCGGACATAAAAATACTTTCCCAAAAGCTTTTAATCCCTCCATTAGTGCGATTGAAGATAGATTTATGCTGGATAAGACTTATGCGGAGATGACAAGAAGAGAATCTTTAAAAATTTTTGATGCCCTATTTCCCCTGCATAAGCTTGATGAGCAATGTAAGAAGCTTTTAAATATTGCGTCATACTTATCAAGTGTTGGGCGGATTTTAAATTTTTATAATGCTGAACTGCACGGCTCATATATGTTGCTTAATGCCTTGGAGTATGGGTTTTCACATACAGAGCGTTTAAGTATCTGTTTGCTTGTAGAATATAGTGGTAAGAAAATTCCACAAGATGGGAGTATAGAACATATCAGCGATTTTATGCCTAAGCTTTTAAGTTTGCAATGGCTAAGCTTTATGTTAGCCTTAGCAGAAACGCTTTGCAGGAGTGAAGGGAATTTGCAGATACGCTATGAGTATGTGAAGTCTAAGATTCTAAGAATCTATACAAGTGCGGATTTGTATTTGGCTAGAGAGAATATAGCTAAGCTTCATAAGCCTGAACCTTTGCAGATTGAGTTTATCAAGGTGTGATGTGGGGCTTAGGGTAGCAATCATTCGGTTAAGTTCGTTAGGAGATGTGATTGTGGGGGCTTGTGTGTTGCCCTTTGTGCGAGAGAAACTCCAAGAGAAGTTGGGGCAGGAAGTAGAGATTACTTGGATTGTGGATAATGTCTTTGCGGAAGTGTTGCAGGATAGCCCTTGTGTGGATAGGCTTGTTAGGATAGATTTAAAAAAAGGTGGAATAGGAGCGATTCCTAAGATTATTAATCGGCTAAAAGCTCTGCCTTATTATGATAAGGTTGTAGATATGCAGGGGCTTATTAAATCAGCTGTATGTGGGAGATTCCTTAAATATGACGAGTTTTGGGGATTTGATAAGGATTCTATCAAAGAGAGGGCGGCAAGTTTGTTTTATAAGAAAAAAGTAAGGATTCCTTATGAAAATCATATTTTAGAGCGGAATTTTGTGCTTGTCCGTGAGGCTTTGGGGCTTGATGATGTGAATCTAGAGCGTGTATATACAAGGAGAAAAGAGGCATTTAGTCTAAATAATAAGGCAAAAGAGCAAGTGGCTACAATAATGCAAGAATGCGGGATTGATAGCAAAAAGCATTTGGTGCTACTTGTGCTTGAATCATCTTTAGAATCTAAAAGCTATCCGGTGGATTTATTTGTTGAAATGACCGCAATACTTTTATCTCAATCGCAGATTCAGGTGCTTTTGCTGTGGTATAGCACGGATAAGGCACGAGAGATTAAAGCTTGTTTTGAAAGTAAAGATGTTGTGCTTTTACCGCGTTTAAGTATGAGTGAGATAAAGGCATTAATACAAAAAGTGAGTGTTGTGGTGGGTGGAGATACTGGCATTACGCATTTGGCGTGGGCTATGCAAAAACCATCAGTAACACTTTATGGCAATACTCCTGCTTCGCGTTTTGCTCTTGTGGGGGAGCAAAATGTCTTTTTAAGTGGGAGTGAGAATCCACGCTATCAAAAGAATGATTTTTCTATTGCAAAGATTGCTCCTCGTGCGATTGTGGGAGAGATTGATACGATTTTACAAAGACAGCATAGTGTGGCTTGTGAGAGAGATATATGAAGTTTTTTACAAAAATATTAAAAGCTATTGTGAGTTGCTTGGGCTTTTATCTTAGCAAGATTCCACATTGGTTTTTTGTATGGCATATTGTGGCGTTGGCGTTTATAATGAGAGCTGTGGATAGACGCAGGTATAAGGACGCAAGGGCGAATTTGGATTTTGTGTATGGGGAGCAGATGAGTGAAGTGGATAAAAAAGCTTTGATTCAGACTTGCTATAAAAACTTTGCTTTCGTACTGCTTGAAACGATACGAGTGCCTTTTATCCCGTTAGACAAGCATACAAAGCGATTTAGATTCGTTGATGAAGAGCATATTTTACAGACTTTGGAAAAAGATAAGGGGGCGGTGCTGATTTCTGCACATTATGGGTATTGGGAGGCTATGGCAAGTGTATTGCCGCCGCGTTATCATTGGTGTAATATGGCGTCTTTGGGGCGTTTAACGCAGTTTAGTGCGATTAATGAGCTTATTATTCAGCGGCGTGAAATGCAAAATGTCAAGTTTATTGATAAAAAAGGTGCGTTTAAACATTTGCTAAAGCTTTATGGGGCAGAAAATGCCTTGGCTGGAATCTTGGTGGATCAAAATATATCCGCGAGTGAGGGTGTGTGGGTTGAGTTTTTTGGCAAAAAGGCAACGCATACGACCATTGCTTCGGTGCTCTCAAGGCGTTTTAATGTAGGGATAGTGCCGGTGATGATAGAGATTAAAGAAAACTACAAATCTTTTGAGGCGAGATTCTATCCGCCTATTTATTGTAAAAAAAGTGAGGATAGCACACAGAATATTTTGGAAGCGACACAGGCACAGGCTGACGCGATTGAAAAGGCGATAAGGGCTAAACCGCAGGATTGGTTTTGGTTTCATAAGCGTTTTAAATCAGCATATCAGGAGATTTATACGCATTAGATTCTATTTTTTGCCGTGCTTCATAGAATCTTTACTCATTTAAGCCCCCCTTAAGCTTTAAGTATGTATTATTTCACTCCCATTTGATTGAGCTTCTAGTCTC